>NZ_DIDX01000004.1:104917-1295389 GCF_002418355.1 Sphingobacterium sp. UBA5789
CTGCAGCTAAACCGGCAGCAGCAAAAGCAGCTCCTGCAAAAACCACGGCGGCATCATCTGCAGCTAAACCGGCAGCAGCGAAAGCAACTCCGGCAAAGACTACGGCGGCGTCTTCTGCAGCTAAACCAGCAGCAGCAAAAGCAACTCCGGCAAAGACTACGGCAGCCTCTTCTGCGGCTAAACCAGCAACAGCGCCTGCAGCTTCAAGTACAGCTACTACAGATGCAGATAAAAAGGATGCTTAACCATCCATAAAAATAAGAAAGGGCAGAAATTTATTTCCGCCCTTTCTTATTCTATAGTAAACCTGCCCGTTTTAACAGTGCGTCAGGTGTAGCCTCCTGTCCTCTGAATCGTTTGTAGAGAACCATAGGATGTTCTGTACCTCCTTTAGATAAAATATTATCCTTGAATTTTTTTGCAATTTCTTTATTGAAAATACCATTCTGACTGAAGTAATCAAATGCATCAGCATCCAGTACTTCTGCCCATTTGTAACTGTAGTACCCGGATGAATATCCGCCATTAAAGATATGTGAGAATGCCGGAGTCATCGCATTTTCCTTTACATCCGGATAAAGTTGTGTATCTGAGAATTGCTCGGTTTCGAATGCTTTCAGATCTTTGATCTTTGCCGGATCATGGCCATGCCATCCCATATCCAGCATACCAAAGCTAAGCTGGCGTATCGTGGCCATTCCTTCCAGAAAAGAAGCACTTTCCTTGATTTTTTCTACCAGATCCATCGGGATATCTTCACCGGTCTCGTAATGTCTGGCGAACAGGGCAAGCGCTTCTTTTTCATAGCACCAGTTTTCCATGATCTGACTGGGCAGTTCTACAAAGTCCCAGAAAACAGAAGTTCCTGACAGTGTAGGGTATATGGTGTCTGCCAGCATTCCATGCAAAGCGTGTCCGAATTCATGGAATAAGGTGGTGACTTCATTAAAAGTTAACAGAGAAGGTTTTGTAGCGGTAGGTCTGGTGAAGTTGCAGACAATAGATACGTGTGGACGATGCTGGGTGTCATCTTTTACATACTGAGGTTTGAAAGATGTCATCCATGCTCCGTTACGTTTTCCTTTACGCGGGAAAAAGTCAGCGTAAAAGACAGCAACTAACTTGTCCTCCTTATCCGAGACTTCGAATGTCTGTACTTCTTCATGGTACTTGTCTATATTGTGAACTTCTTTGAAGCGGATATCAAACAATTTTTCTGCAACTTCGAAAGCCCCGTTCAGTACATTCTCCAGTTTAAAGTAAGGTTTTAATTTTTCGTCATCCAGGCTGAATCTTTCCTGTTTTAATTTTTCAGCATAATACGAACCATCCCATTTTTCCAGTTGAGTAATACCGTCTTTTTCTTTTGCGAATGCAGCCAGTTCATCAAATTCTTTCTGAGCGGCCGGCTTAGCCTTACTTAGTAATTCTTTCAGAAAAGCGTCTACTTTTTCAGGACGCTGTGCCATACGTTCTTCCAGTACAAAATCTGCATGTGTCTTGTAACCTAAAAGTTGCGCCCGCTGGAAACGTAAGTTGACGATTTTAAGAACAATCTCTTCATTATTATATTCGTTTTGCTGAAAAGCTTTTCTTCCTGCTGCCACAGCGATCTCTTTGCGTAGCTCACGGTTATCAGCATAGGTGACAAAAGGCAGGTAACTAGGGAAATCCAAAGTAAATATCCATCCCTCTTTATCTTCAGACTGTGCTAATGCTCTTGCCGCTTCAATACTTCCTTCCGGCAGTCCTGCAAGATCGTTTTCATCTGTGATATGAAGCTGGTAAGCATTTGTCTCTGCCAGTACATTCTCACCAAATTTGAGCTTCAATACCGACAGTTCTGTATCTATTTTACGTAAGCGTTCTTTCTGCTCATCATTAAGCAGCGCACCATTTCGGACAAAGTCCTTATAACTTTTTTCCAGCAATGTCTGTTGCTCTGTGGTAAGGTCCAGCTGATCTTTTTGTTCATATACCGCTTTTATACGCTTGAAAAGATCAAAATTCAACGTGATATCGTTACTTAGTTCAGAAAGTTTAGGTGCAATTTCCTGTGCGATCTGCTCCAGTTGATCACTTGTTTCGGCCGAATGCAGATTAAAGAAGATACTGGATATGCGATCCAGTGTCATTCCTGAATAAGCCATGGCGGCTACTGTATTTTCAAATGTGGGGGCTTCCGGATTTTGTGCTATAGCATCTACCTCTTTTCGGGTTGCTTCTATCGCAATGTCAAAAGCTGGAATATAATCATCATTCTTTATCTGGGAAAATGGCGCAGTATTATGTACTGTGTCAAAATAGTTCGTTAAAATACTCATGATGTAAATTTAAGATTATAATAGCAGAGCCAATAATTTTAGAATCCCAAAGTTACAATAATGGCAAAATAATGATAGAAAATGTTGGGAATAGACAGGAGAGAGATAGAGAGAGGAAAAGAAATGTGCGTCTGCAGACGGAATCGTATGAACAGACGCACAAGTTTTTAATATGTCTCGATAGAGAACTAAGAGAAAAAGTTCCGGATCAGCCTTTGCGGATACTGACCGCATTCTTATGAGCGTGAAGACCTTCCAGTTCGGCCAGTATTTCTACAGTAGAGCCGATCTGTAATAGACCTTCTTCCGAGATATGCTGAAACGTGATCTTTTTGACAAAAGAGTCTACTGATACTCCAGAATAAGAGCGGGCATAACCTGAAGTAGGCAAAGTATGGTTTGTTCCCGAAGCATAGTCTCCTGCACTTTCCGGTGTCAGGTGGCCTAAAAATACAGACCCGGCATTAAGAATCTGGTTGGAAATAGATTTCCATTGATCAGATTCTATGATCAGATGTTCGGGAGCGTAGGCATTCGAAAATTTCATACCTTCTGTAAGGTCACTGACCAGGATGGCGTAAGAGTTTTCCAATGCTTTTTGTGCCATCTCTTTACGTGGTAATACCGCCAGTTGTTCGTCCAGATGTTTATTAACGGCATCTATCAGGGTGTCGGAAGTAGCTACCAGTACGGCCTGACTATCCACTCCATGCTCGGCCTGTGCCAGCAAATCTGCGGCTATATATGCCGGATTAGCCGTTTCGTCAGCAAGCACCAATACCTCAGACGGTCCTGCAGGCATATCAATGCTAACATTTGTCATACCCTGCAGCATACTTTTTGCCTTGGTCACAAACTGATTTCCGGGACCAAAGATTTTATCCACTTTTGGAATACTCTCTGTTCCGAAGGCCATTGCTGCCACAGCTTGAGCACCACCGACCAGATATATACGTTTTATATTTAACAGTTTAAGGCAATAGGCCACAAAGCCATTGATCTTGCCACTGGCTTGGGGAGGAGAACAGACCACTATCTCTTTACATCCGGCAATACGCGCCGGTACGCCAAGCATAAGCAGTGTGCTGGGTAATACAGCAGATCCGCCCGGGATATAAAGGCCTACTTTTTCGATAGGGCGGGGCTCACGCCAGCATTTTACACCGGGCATAGTTTCGACTACACGCTCACGCTTTAGCTGATAACTGTGAAATTTGTGTATATTCTGGAAAGCAATTTCCAATGCCCGTTGCTGTTCTCTGTTGATTGTGAAAGCCAGTTCGTCAATATCATCCGCATCCAGATACAGTTTTTCAAGCTTGACTTTGTCAAACTGATGCGCATAATCCAATAATGCACGGTCTCCGTGCCGGCGCACCTCGTCAATGATATGCAGGACAGTATCCTGTATCGCAGATGAGGGGTCTGTATTACGGTCTACCAGATCAGCAATTTCCTGTGCAGATAGCTGACTGTAGTTATACTTTTTCAACATGTTGTTTTCTCTTATTGATTACACCTACAAGATAATCTTTTCGATCGGCATCACTACTATTCCCTGTGCCCCTGCAGATTTCAGTGTATTGATCTTCTCCCAGAAATCATCTTCCGAAATAACCGTATGCACGGCTACCCACCCTTCTTCGGCCAACGGAACGACTGTAGGACTCTTTACACCATGCAGCAGAGAGGTAATCGCCGGTAAATTCTTTTTCTCGACATTGAGAACCACATATTTGGTCTCTTTGGCCAGCAGTACAGATTCTATACGCTGCACCAATTCTGTCAGGATCAGATTATCTTCCAGACCTTTTCTTCCGATAAGGATTGCTTCTGAGCGACGTACATCTGCAAATGGCTTCAGACCGTTGCTTTTCAATGTACCGCCTGTCGATACGATATCACAGATCGCGTCACTCAATCCCAGACCGGGAGAAATCTCTACAGATCCTGATATTAAACGGATATCTGCCGTGATCTGGTATTCATCCAGAAAATTTTTCAGGATAACAGGGTAGGAGGTCGCAATAGCCTTGCCATTCAGGTCTTTCAGATCTTCGATCTTGCTGTCTTTTGGCACCGCTAATTTGAGTGTACACTTTCCGAAACCTAAACGTTTGACATAAGAAACCTGTGCTTCGGATTCATCAATCACATTTTCTCCTACAATGCCCAGATCTGCAATACCCTGCTCCACATATCCGGGGATATCATCATCTCTTAAGAACAGTATTTCAAGAGGAAAGTTGGCAACAGAGGTAATCAGTGAACTTTTGTAGTTTTCGAAATCTAAACCGCAGTTTTTGAGTAATTGGACTGATTTTTCATTTAATCTACCCGATTTCTGGATAGCTATTTTGAGATTTTTCAACGCTTTATAATGTTAGCAGTAAATTATTAATAAATAGGATTCAAACACAAGGGGAAAAATGCTTCACGTAGAAACATATCAATTACATATCGCCGCAGGGGCGATGATGGAAATGAAAATGATGTACGTGAGTATAAATCATGTTTGTATTAATAACGGATCAAAAATAGAGTTTTATTGCTAATTATCAAATAAAAATGTCTGTTTTTTGAAATAAATAAAAAGTTACATAACATCTGATTTTTTTTCACCAGAAGATCCGGAAACAACGACATACCTGCTTTTGCTGATAAATGAAAAAAAAAGTTGGAATCTTTTTAATATATTAATATGTTTGTATGTATGTACATTTAATGTGCGACATTATAAAAACCAATGTTATGAGGATTCCTGTTTACATCAATCGGGGAAATACTACAGTTTTCTGTAAAATAAATCTCATCATCGATTATTTCTGATAGTATCAGATACTGCTCTCTTATGCTCTTTAAAATGTGCTTGAGTGCAGTGTTGAGACCATTTTTTTATCTCCAGAACGAATCAAATAACCATAAACTTATACTTTTCCAATTTAAACTAACTAACCATGAATCAAAACAAAATGTATGGACATTTTATGTCCTGTTTCCGGGCAGTGCTGCTCTTTTTGCTCGCCTGTCCTTATCTTGCATCCGCTCAGAGTGGGCTCGTGATACGAGGGATGGTCTCTGAAAACGGAAATTCGTCTTCTACTTTAACAGGTGTCAGCATCCTGGAGAAAGGGAGCGCCAATGCGACGACTACAGATGATAAAGGACAGTTTCAGATTGAAGTGAAGGATGAAAGAGCGGTACTTATCTTCAGTTTTATCGGTATGAAATCTCAGGAGATCACCATCGGATCGCAAAGAAATCTGCGTATCCTTTTATCCGCATCTGGAGAAGAACTGGAAGAAGTCGTTGTCACGGGGTATGGAACGCAGCGTAAATCTGACCTGACAGGTTCGGTTGCGGTAGTATCTTCCAAAGAACTGCTGAATGTTCCGGTTAATAATGCTTTGCAAGCTTTAAAGGGCAAAGTCGCTGGAGTAAATGTATTTCTCAATTCCGGATCTCCTACCGGAAGTCCCCGTGTACTGATTCGGGGTCTGGGTACGATTAATTCGTCTTCAAGTCCGCTATATGTCATTGACGGAGT
Organism: Sphingobacterium sp. UBA5789; assembly: GCF_002418355.1. Taxonomy (NCBI): domain Bacteria; kingdom Pseudomonadati; phylum Bacteroidota; class Sphingobacteriia; order Sphingobacteriales; family Sphingobacteriaceae; genus Sphingobacterium; species Sphingobacterium sp. UBA5789. Next base: position 110,789 of record NZ_DIDX01000004.1, read on the forward strand.
GGTCATGGAGAATATGCAGTTTCTAAATCCCAATGATATCGAACGTATGGAAGTCTTGAAGGATGCCTCTTCTACTGCTATTTATGGAGCCAGAGGAGCCAATGGTGTTATTCTGATCAGCACCAGACGTGGCGCGTCTACAGATGGAGTAGTGGTCGGATATGATGGTTTTGTGAGCATAGGGGTATTACCTAAAAAGCTGGAATTGCTGAATGCAAAGGAATTTCTGGAAGTGATAAAAAGGGGTTTTGACAATTACAGCAAATATAATCCTACCGGCACGGCCCCGGTATTTACAACTTCAGATCCCAGACTGTTTGACGCACAGGGCAATCCCTTGTATGACACAGACTGGCAGGATGAAGCTACCCGTACTGCATTGTCCCACAATCATCAGCTATCTGTATTGGGCAAGGGTGAAAAATCCTCGTTCGGAGCTTTTATGAATTATGCCAAGACCGAAGGAATTATGCTTAACAACTGGCTGGAACGGATCAATGGTAAACTGGCTTATGATGCCAAACCTAAAAAATGGCTTTCTATGGGTACAAATGTACTCGTAAACTATACCCGTGGGAATGAGTTTGAAGAAGAGGGAGGTCATCAGATGCCCCGACGTTCTATGCTGGAAATGCCTCCGATATTTCCGGTCAGATTTCCGGACGGAACCTGGGCACACAGTGGTATGATCACAGATGCATATTCATTGGAATCTATTCCGAATCCGGTACATGTATTGACTACGCAGGACCGGTTACGCAAACGCACGCAAATTTTCGGAAATACCTATCTGACTTTTCATATTCTTCCAGGGCTGGATCTGCGCACCCAATTCGGATTTGATAAAAATGATAATCTGATCCAGAATTATGATCCTACAGACCTGATTAATATTTCTGCTCCGCTGGGTTATGCATATATAGAAAATCAACATTCTTTTTACTGGCAGGAAGAGACGTATCTGAATTATAACAAGGATTTTGGGGATCATCGTATCAACGGAGTGATTGGTCTCAGCTGGCAGGAAAGAAGAGCGGAGAATAACTGGATTTCAGCAAAGGGATTTTCCGATAACTTCTTCCGTTACAATAGCATTCAGGCTGCAAGTCAACCAGGTGCTCCAGGGTCATTATATGACAGATGGGCAATGAATTCTTACTTTCTGAGGGGAAGTTACAGCTATAAAAGTAAATATCTTCTCACTTTTACAGGACGTATTGACGGATCATCACGGTTTGGTGAAAACAACAAATACGGTGTATTCCCTTCTGCAGGTATCGGTTGGGTAATTTCAGAAGAACCGTTTCTGAAAGATGTATCTGCCATCAATGAGTTGAAGCTGCGCTCAAGTTATGGGGTCACCGGAAATACGGAAATTCCGACCTATCAGTCATTAGGTACCATATCTTCTGAAACGACTCTGATCAATGGTACACGTGTATCTCAGAGTTATATCAACAGACTTCCGAATCCTAATCTGGAATGGGAGAAATCAAAGCAATTTGATATCGGGATGGATCTGGCTTTGTTTGACAGACGTCTGAAACTGGGGCTGGATTACTACCACAAGCTGACTACAGATTTGTTGCTGGACAGACCTGTGCCTTCGTCTACCGGATTTATGGCTGTACGGGATAATATCGGTTCTGTATCGAACAGAGGGGTAGAGGTATTGGTAAGTGCTGTACCAGTCAAAACTTCCGACTTCAACTGGGAATCTACCTTGAATTTTACATACAATAAAAATCAGATAGAGGCACTCGGAGCGAATAATGAAGATATTTTTCCCGGTCCCAGCTGGGTATCCGGCAGTCAGACTATTTTACGTGTCGGTGAAAGTCTGAGCTCATTCTGGGGATACAGAAGGTTAGGTACCTGGGGTACAGCGGAGGCGGCAGAAGCGGCTAAAGTCGGTGCTATTCCCGGTGAAGCCAAACGCAGTGCAGAACGGACCATTATCGGTAAAGGGTTGCCGGACTGGACCGGAAGCTTTATTAACAATTTCAGATACAAACAACTGGATCTTGGGGTAGATATGCAGTTTGTATATGGAGTGGATATCCTGCAGCAGTTTTTTCATTCTACAGAAGACCGTACAGGCTATTCCAACGGATTTCGCAGAACATTGTACGATAGCTGGACCGAGCAAAATCAAAATACAGTGATCCAGCAGATACGCAACGGTCCATATTCGGGACAAAACAGTGAAGTAGATGATCATTGGGTGGCAAACGGTTCTTTCTTACGTGTAAATGCCATTAGTCTGGGGTATACATTTCACAACGATCAGTTGCAAAAATGGGGTCTTAAGAACTGGAGAGTATATGCAAGTGTGCAAAATGCATTTCTGATTACTTCGGACAGCTTTAAAGGATATGATCCGGAAGCTACTTCATGGGGTGATAATCAATGGGGACAAAACATCTTTTTTCACCAGTATCCAAAACCCCGCACATTTACGATAGGTACAAGCTTTCAGTTTTAGTATCCAAAATTTATGTTAATCTTAATATAACAACTCATGAAACCGACTATAATATTAATAATCATCACACTTGCCATGATGACTTCCTGTAAAAAATTTCTGGAAGAAAACCCAAAGGATGAACTCGCCGGCAACCAGTATTTCACGCAACCTGAGCATGCTACTAACGCTGTAAACGGTTTGTACCGAAATGGAGCTCCACAGCTGTATGATGGTTCGGGTGCTCATTATTCCGGCTCCAAGATGTTCTTCGGACCTTATCTTACCGGATATATAGACAATGATTTCAAGGGGCAGGAAGTACATGTACAGCATGCACAGAACATGACCTTTAATGCCACCAATTTATCCACTTATTTTCACGACATCTGGAGTACCATATACAGGGGTATATCGAGATCAAATAATGCAATCAAATACATCCCGACAACACCGGGTTTATCTGATATTCAGCGAAGTCAATTGCTGGCAGAAGCTTATTTTTTCAGAGCACAGGGCTATTTTCAATTGGTGAGAATGTTTGGTGATGTACCTTTGATAACCGAACCTTATGAGAATCTGGAAAATATCAATGTGAAACGTTCTCCGGTAAAAGATGTTTATGCTTTGATTGTACAGGATCTGACTTTTGCTGTCAATGAGGGAAATCTTGCGGATAAGACCATGTCCGCAAATGCAGGAAGAGTAAGTAAAGGTACGGCTGCAACACTGTTGGCCGATGTCTATCTGACTATGAGCGGATACCCGTTACAGCAGAATGAATATGCTAAAAGTGCGGCAGTAGCACGTTCCATTATCACGAGCGGGATTTATCAGCTTACGGCACATGACCGCAATCCGGATGGCTCTGTCAACCTGAAAAGCACAGCTTATAATAAATTGCGTCTGGTCGATAATGTAAGCAATGAATATATTTATTCCTATGAGTTTACTGTAGGAATTGCGACTTCCACACATGCACATTGGGCTTTTCCAACGACAGCTACTTCTGCTACTGTATTTGCGATTACCAATAATGCTTATGGTCCTTCGTCTAAATTTCTGAAGGGCTATGGCGCTGCAGATGATCTTCGTATACAGGAAAAACAGTTTTTTCATTCTTCACTGGAACGGGCAAACGGAACGATCCTTAATTTTCCGACTGCGCCTTACATGTGGCAGGATGATCAGGCATCATTTGAGACAGCGACCTCAGGCAAAGATTTACCGATATATACCTATCCTGATGTCTTGTTGATGGCGGCAGAGGCGATAGCACTTTCAGAAGGTGTCACAGCAGAAGCGGTGGATTACCTCAGTCAGGTAAGAGCAAGGGCGTACTGGAAGACGGATCCGGCGATTATCCGCCAGCAATTGGGAAGTCTTCCGGCAGATCAGTTTGTCAAGGAAGTCTGGAAAGAGCGGTATCGCGAACTTGTATTTGAAGGAAGACAATGGTTTGATATACAGCGTACAAGAATGTTTCCGGTTCCTGCAGGTACAACTGACGGAAATATTAATTTTGAAGCGGTGATCGGCCATGCAAATGATAAAGGAGCCACTATTCTGGAGAAAAATCTGTTGTTACCTATTCCTACAGATGAGTTACAGCGAAATCCGCTTCTGGAGCAAAATCCGGGATATTAAAGAAGAAAAAATATGTGTATACAGTCTAAAGTGAAAATAATTAAAATAAGTTACCTGTTTTTTTTCCTGTTGGGTGCTGTCTTTCAGGCAAAGGCACAGCCTGGTGGTAAAGTGATCTGGCAGATTGGAAAACAAGATCGTAGTCCGGCAGGAATGGCGCTGGCTCCGGAAGGTTATAAACACTTTATTGAGAAAGATTTTGGATTTGAAGACCGGTCATTTATGATCGGTCATTCAGATAGTCAGACCGAATGGCCTTATGTCTTACCCGGACCGGTCAACAGCTGGGGAGGAACGGGACCAACTGCAGGTATACGTTCCCATTTTCTGAATATTGATTTTGGACTCGGGCATCTGTCTGCACAGGATAAGTTCGGTTTTGAAGTCAATATTTTACAGACTGATCCTAAAGAAGCCCCTTCATTTAAGATCTCTGTCAATGGTAAACCGTACTACTTTCTGCTAAAGAAGGGAAATGGCCACGAAAATCCGGTAGGTCCGTTTGACCGGGCCGAAAACCAAAGCATTCGGATTGAAATCCCTGAGGGACTATTGAAAGACGGCTCAAACCATATCACATTGACTACCCTGCAGGGCGGATGGCTGATATTTGATAATTTATCACTCTATGGTCCGGCACATGTTAATCTCTTAAAGCCTGGTACAGCCTGGTTGAAAACCGTGTCAGCAGCGGATTATGAGACAGAAAAAGGAAATAAAAAATTTCAGGCTCTTTTAGTGGATGTATCATCCCTGAAAGAACATGCGCAACTAGAGGTTATGCTCGATGGAAGCAGCATTCTGAAGCAGCATCTGGATATCGGAAGGTATGTGCTGGAAGCCCCTATGCCGGCAGTGAAAAATTCCAAAACAAGTCGTTACGAAATCTGTGCAGACGGATTGAAAATAGGAGCAGGGACGGTGAAACGGTCGGCACAAAAGCTCGTTAGTCCGGCAGACTATGTCAACACGATGATGGGAGTGGCGCATTCCAGATGGATGATTGCACCGGGACCCTGGATGCCATTCGGGATGGTCAAGCTAAGCCCGGATAATCAGCGTAGCGGATGGCAGGCCGGATATGATCCTACTATAGAATCTATCGGAACATTCAGCCATATCCATGAATGGACGATGACAGGTCTGGGTACTTTTCCGGTATCAGGAAAGCTTAATATTCATATGGGTGATCAGGATAATCCGGATAGAGGATACAGATCACGCATCGATAAGACAACCGAAAAGGCTCCTTTAGGGTATTATCGTGTGGATCTGACGGATTATGATATTACGGCTGAACTGACAGCGGGAACACGAACGAGCTTCCAGAAGTATACGTATCATCGTGCGGATACGGGGCGGATCATGATTGATCTGCAATTGTCTACGGAGTATGATTACAAAATCAAAGCCGTAAAGCTGACCAAAATAAGCGATTACCGGATTGAGGGAGTGAGCAGGCAACTGTCCCAGCATGTATGGTCAGGAGGTATTGACCAGGAGTATAATGTACATTTTGTAATGGAATTTGATCGTCCGATCCGGAATTTCGGATATTGGAAAAACGGGGAGGTGCTGATGCAGCAAACATTGGATGAATCGGAAGTGACCGATGCCGGGATGTATGTCGAGTTTGATACCAAAACAAATAAAACAGTACAATTGCGAACCGGAATCTCTTATGTCAGTATTGCAAATGCAGATTTGAATCTGCAACAGGAGATCAGTAAGCCATTTGGTTGGTCATTCGATAAGGTATATACCCACCACAGGCAGATTTGGAATGAACAATTGGGACGAATTTCTATAAACTCAAATGACCACTTACAGAAAGAGCGTTTTTATACCAATATGTATCGTTCTCTTGCGAGCAGAAATACATTCAGCGATGTAGACGGAAGCTGGGTATCAGCTGATGAGAAGATCCGTAAACTTCCGGGATCTACAGATGTAGCACTCGGATGTGATGCTTTTTGGAATACGTTCTGGAACCTGAACCAGTTTTGGAATCTGGTGACACCGGAATGGTCCAGCAAATGGGTGCGTTCTCAGCTGGCGATGTATGATGCCAATGGCTGGCTGGCTAAAGGTCCTGCCGGTATGGAATATATCCCAGTCATGGTTGCAGAGCATGAAATTCCACTTATGGTAAGTGCCTACCAGATGGGAATCCGGGATTATGATGTGCAGAAATCGTTTGAAGCAATGGTCAAAATGCAGACGACAGCATCTGCTCCTGTAGAAGGCGGTTATGCGGGCAACAGGGATCTGATGACCTATCTGCAACATCAGTACGTACCATATGATCAGGGACGGTTTTCCAATTCACTTGAATATAGCTTTGACGACTGGACTGTTTCGCAGATGGCGAAAGCCTTAAATAAGGAGAGGGAATTCCATCAATTCAGAGCGCGTGGATCCTGGTGGAAAAATGCCATTGATACCGTGACTGGTTACGCACGTATGCGGGATGCAAAAGGAGATTGGTATAAGGAGTTTGATCCGTTCAAATCAGGTGCCAACGAGCATTATGTAGAAGGAAATGCCTGGCAGCTAACTTTTTTTGTGCCACAGGATATCCCCGGATTAGCAAGGCGTATCGGCAAGGATACATTTCTGAAACGGTTGGAGTGGGGATTTGAGGAGAGTTACAAATGGCGCTTCAATGGTCCGAATGATCAATACTGGGATTATCCGGTTGTACAGGGGAATCAGCAATCTATGCATTTTGCATTTCTGTTTAACTGGGGCGGCCGGCCCTGGCTTACTCAAAAATGGAGTCGGGCGATTATGGACCGCTATTACGGACATGGCTTGTCTAATGCGTACCTGGGAGATGAGGATCAGGGACAGATGAGCGCCTGGTTTGTGATGAATGCACTCGGATTGTTTCAGATGGACGGAGGGTCCAGAGTAGATCCGATCTATGAGATAGGAAGTCCGCTATTTGAGAAAGTAACTGTCGACCTGGGTAACCGGTACGGAAGAGGGAAAGAGTTTGTGATCGAAGCCAGAAATACAAGCAAAAAGAATAAGTATATTCAGAAAGCTACATTAAATGGGGTGAAACTTGATAACTGCTGGTTTCCTGCCTCACAAGTTTTGAAAGGTGGTTCACTCATACTTGAAATGGGACCAATACCCAACGAAAACTGGGGAACAGGAGGTATTCCTGTAGCCCAGTAGATACCTGAAAAAAAAGTGCCCGGGACTTAATCCCCGGACACTTGAAATATTTAAATGTATTTATCTTTTAATGTTACATAGCATCCAGTTTTACCGGATGCTGTTTTTTTTGTTACTTCTGTGTCTCTTCCAGTAATACAATGGCATCATATAATACACCCGCTTCTCCGCGAAATGTTCCTGACCCTTTAGGCTTATTGTCTTTGGTGTACCACTCAAAAAAGCCTTTATTGACAATGACCCGATCAAGCATCGGTTTCAACTGTTCGTAGGCTTCCTTTTCAAAGCCGTTTTTGATAAGTTGCTGAATCATTCTTCCGCCAAACCAGGTCCAGTCACCTCCATTCTGATAACCGTAAGGGTACATCCCTTTATTTTTAAATGACCCCTCCGGATAGGTTGGGTAGAGGGTCAGTCCTATGGTCGCCGCTCCTGATGCTTTGACATTAGCAATCATTTTATCAAGAGACGTTTTGATCTGTTCTTTTGATAGTAAATTAGCTTCTATGGCAACAGCTGTTCCTCCGTGATAGTAAATCTGATTTTCATCAAAACTTTTGTCAAACGGAGAGCTGGTCAGGTAAATATGGGGTATAAACTTCTGATTCTTGTCATCCCATAAATGTTTCATTGTATTACCTGCTATCTCCTCCCGTATTGAATTCCATTTCGTAGCGGCTGCAGGCACCATATCCATATAATTGTCCAATGCGATCAGGAACATGGCATTGTCATAGATGTCAATAGCGAGATGAGAATTTTCATCCAGATGTACACCCCAGTCATGTTCCGGTTGTACATCTCCCCAGTCTGCGGTTGTTGCTCCCCAGAGGAGGCCGTACTTTTCATTGTAACGGTGCTTCATCAAAAAATCCATAGCCTGTTCCATACGTTCCTTCACTGTTGCGGTACCCACTTTGGTTTCCAGAAAGCTGGTGTCGTTTGTCGCTTTGATGTACCTGTGGACAGCTTGTATCAGTGATGTTTCCTGATCTGTTTCGACGGTATTCTTATGAGCTGCAAACTGTGGAGCCAACACATTGGTAATGGTATAATAATCTGAGGGCTTGCCTTTCAGGCTTGCTTTTGTGACAAAACCATCCGCAATATTGCCATCTTCCCCCTGTAAGCGGAAGAATGTAAGCAATTGCTCTTTGATTAATTCGTGCGGATGTACTTTTGCAGCAACAGTGATAAATGTGTTGTAATCTCTGATCCATACTTCACTGTATCCGTCTCCGGCATTGAATCCGGACTTAACGATTTCCAGTGCTTTGTCTTTGACGATCTGAAGAGACGAATCCGCTTCCATACGTGTGGACAGTGAAGCTGCGTCTTTCTTTCCGTTAGACGAACCACATGCTGTGAGTAGACCTGCTAAGGCTAATAAGGCTATTCTATTCATTATTTTTTATAGTTTATAAGTGATTGTTTTACATGATTTAACAGGCTTCATCTTTGACGAATGAGACAATTACTTTTGCCTGTTTTTCACCCAGATTACGCAGCTTGTATGAACCGGCAGCAGCAGGTACCGCAAAAGTTTCTACAAAATGGAAGACCTCTTGTTTTCCGTCTGCAGTAGTCAGCTCGATTGCTGATCCTTCTACGAGCATAAGAATATGGCATTGGCCTTTTGTCTCTACAGATACCTGATCCGTAAAGTCGTATCTGCATATCGTGTAGAAATGCTGTTCGTGAGTGGGCAGATCAATATAATTTGTATGGGCATCCAATACCGTCTCCTTTGGTTTGGATATTAATGTATCCTGTACTACACTTCCTTTGCGTGAAAAATCCAGATTTTCAAATGCACGTGCTATATTAAGTGGTCTGGGCTTCCCGTCCAGATCCGGACGTACCCAATCGTACATCTTAAATGTGAAAATATAAGGTGTGGCGCTGATTTCCAGCACCAGATTGTTTTTTCCGGATGCGTGTACCGTACCGTTGGGGATCAGGTAGAGATCATGTTTCTGAGCCGTGAATTTCTGAACATACTTTTCAATTTCAATAGCCGTACTGTTTTTAAAACTTTCTTCCAATGCATTTCGGAAATCATCGGGCTGTATATCGTGTTGAAAGCCCAGATATACCTCTGCATTTTCTTCACAATCCACAATATAATAGGTCTCATCCTGTGTGAAATTCTCTCCAAACTTATCTTTGGCATATTGTGTTCCCGGATGACACTGTATAGAAAGGTTGCCTCCGTCAAATGTGTCAAGAAAATCAAAGCGTATCGGAAATTCATCTCCAAACCGGCTATATGCTTTACCCAGTACCTGTTCGCCGGCAGTATACATCAACTGATCAAAGGAAACTTCCAGAAGATGATCTCCGTCAGCTAGTACCAGTCCGTTTTCCGGAACGATCATCTCAAACGACCAGGCATAATTTTCGACGTTCTGATCCAGTTGTTTCATATGCTTTTTCATCCATTGTCCGCCCCAAACACCCGGCTCAAACCAGGGTCTTACTCTGAAGAAGGAGGCTGACATATCTTTCAATGTATCCAGCAGGTCTTTGCCATACATCCAGGTGATGTGGTTTGTAAGCTGCTGATCAGCCATAATAGTTGTCCGCGGAAGTATGTTTTTCTTATGTTTATTCAATACGACCCAGTCCACAAAATAAAATCGTTTGTAGATCTGTTTCTTGTCTTCCTGAATATCTGCTCCGAGATTGCTGACCAGACCCTGACGCATTCGATGAGAAAGTACATTTTTAGGCAAATCAAAGTAGGCGAGAGGAGCTTTTGTATCGTAACATGCTGCTCCAGTACCGTAAAGTATAGTCAATCCTTCAGCATGTGCAGGTACGAGCATTTTTATTTTTGCCAGATCGTAAAAATCGCTGATGGAAAGATAAGTTCTGTAACCGAACAAAGGGTCGTCACCCCCTAAAAAGGGTTGTACCATATCCTCGATTTCATATGTTTCTTTCAGGGCTGTTTCGAAAGGTATAAAACGGACATTTACCGCACTTTTGCGAAAAGCAGTTTCAAGCCCATCAACAATTTCCTGCCAGTTCACTCCGATATATCCGTCAAGTATATAAAGCGATTCGGCAGACAAAGCTGTGGCCAGTGAATCATATCCGCTGTAGATATGACCTTTGGCTTTATGTGTAGGTAATATAGTATAGTTTACGCTGTTATCTTTTACTTCGATTTCCATGTTATGATATGACTAATGATATGTTATCTTTTTTAATATTACTTTTTGATTTTTGATTTCCAATATGCCTCTATTTCTTCGAGACGTTTTCCTTTGGTTTCAGGCAACAGGTAGTATACTGTAATAAAGGCAATTGCGCAGCAGATGGCAAATACCCGGAATGTCCATGCTGTTCCCCACTGATCGAGCAGGATAGGAGTAAGCTGGCCGATGATGGCATCCGCAACCCACATGACCAGGATGCTGACTGCCATAGCCCGCGCACGGATAGCCGCCGGGAATATCTCCGATGCAACCACAAACTTTAAGGGACCTATAGAAAAGGCAAAAAACAGTAGAAAACAAAGGATGGACACGATGAGCAGATTACCATAGGTATGGATATCCTGACTCAGAAACCAGCCTGTTAACAGTAAGCTGATCGTAGCTCCTAATGTACCGGTGAGATACAGCGGTCTTCTGCCCCAGGTGTCTACTTTCCAGATGGCCACACAGGTAAAGATCACATTCGCCAGTCCGAAAAACACCTGTGCCTGCACAGAACTGTCCAGTGAAAGGCCGGATTGAAGCAGGATACTCGGACCAAAGTAGACGATAGCATTTATACCGCTCAATTGTGAAAATAAAGGAAGTAAAAGTCCCAGTATAAAAGCTCTTCTGTAGATCGGCGAGAAAAGAGATACTTTTTGTCGTTCTTCCTGAGCTACAGGAGTGATGGGGTCGGTTATATTTAATCGGGCAAGTATCTGGTATCCCATATTTTCTTTTCCCTTCAGGATGAGCCATCTTGGACTTTCGGGTACTATAAATAGTCCCAGACATAACAATAAGGCCGGAATTGCACCAAGCAGAAACATCATGCGCCAATGTTCGGAAGCGATACTGATGTCATATTTTAGTACCAGTGCATTACTGACATATGCCGCCAGTATACCTATCGTAATCGCTAACTGATAGATCGTCACTGTACGGCCACGGTACTGACTCGGTGATATTTCAGCAATGTAAAGGGGGACAACTATGGAGGCAATACCCACACCGAGACCACCAACCCATCTGCTGGTCAGCAGAGAGATGAAATCCGGACTGAAAGTACAGCCTATTGCAGAAACCAGGAACAATGTACCCGCAATGACGAGCGTGGATTTTCGGCCTAAGCGGTCACTCCAGCGTCCGGCAAATAGCACACCTATAATACAACCTACTAATGCGGAAGAGACAAACATACCTTCCTGTCCGGGTGTCAGATTGAAATGAGCTTTAATCAGCGGTACTGCACCCGAAATAACAGCCATGTCAAATCCAAAAAGCAGCCCGCCCAAAGAGACCGTTGCAATAATAAGTTTAAAGAGTGTGTTCATAAATTTACATTGGTTATTTTAATATGTACATACATACAAACATATGTGTATTTTTTTAATTCTCCAAATAATGTTACTTTAGCTATTGAAACAGCAAAGCAGAAAATTTTATCCGCGTATTATGAATCTTCAGATAGACCACAAGAGTCCCGTTCCTTTACACATACAGGCCGAAATGTTACTTCGCGAACTTATCAAGGATCCGGAGTATATTGACGGCAAGTTATTACCTAATGAAGTAGAACTGGCGCGTCGTCTTGCTATTTCACGTACGACACTGCGCCTTGCGATCAATAAGCTGGTTTATGAAGAACTATTGGTGCGTAAGAAGGGAGTAGGTACCAAAGTCGTCACATCCAAATTCAGCTCAAAGTCTAAAAACTGGCTGAGCTTTTCTCAGGAGATGAAAAACAGAGGAATAGAAGTCAAAAACTTTGAATTGCATGTAAGCTGGGTAGTCCCTGAGAAAAGTATTATGCATTTCTTTGATATAAAGGAAGATCAGAAGATCCTGAAACTGGAGCGCCTAAGAGGAAAGAAGGACGATCCTTTTGTCTACTTTGTTTCCTATTTTCATCCTCGTGTCGGATTAACCGGTGAGGAGGATTTCAAACGTCCTTTGTATGAGATTCTGGAACAGGATCACCATATTATAGCCGATCTTTCTCAGGAAGAAATTGATGCTAAAGCTGCGAATAAGTTTATAGCAGACAAACTGGAAATCAATCAGGGAGATCCCATTTTATCCCGAAAGCGTTTTGTGTATGATCAGTCCGGACGTCCTATTGAATATAATCTGGGCTATTACAGAGCAGAAAGTTTTACCTATACGGTCGAAAGCCGCAGAGATTATTAAGTCTTTATCCAATCAAAATATAGATTAAGTTCTTGTTCTCGATGTAGATAATATGCATGAAATGCTTTATTTTTATGCAATATCTACCAACCGAATATGAAACAGCTTATAATCGTTATCCTATTTTGTAGTCTTTTCTGCCGGGCGTATGCAGATGCTTTGCAGACCGATACGTTAGCGAAGGATAGTGCTGTGAAGAAGGATTTTGTAAGTCAGATGCAGGACTTTGCAAAACAATCGGCCGCCAGAAGCCGGAAGGATTATGATGCTGATCGTGCTATGGTACGCCAAAATGAGATTCTCGAGCAGATCAAGCGAACTAATCAGCGAGCGCGTGCTTTTCTTAAAAACGGAGTAGACTCCTTACAGATAAATTCGGATCTGGATAATATTATAAAATGGCACGAAATAGCCGGTGATGGAGTTTTTAATCATTTGGGAACGGCACAGACTTCCCGTAACCTGACGACATCCTACAATGTACTTGTCGGACTTTCAAAAGATGTAGCTGTTCAGAAAAACAGAATAGACCGGTACCAGACTCAACTTATACAATTTCGTTTTGCACTGGATTCCTTGTCAAATGATCCTTCCTTATTTCAGTTTCCGACAGATTCGGCAGAACTTGTTAATTATATCCAACAGTTGCGTGCTGTGGCAGTAGAGATATCTCCTGTCACCCAATCCTTAAAGACAGCAATTTATAATATTCAGCATTTACAAACGAAGATTAATCTGGAACTGTTTCGGCTGAATGCACATATGGAAGAGATTAACTTTTATCAGAAAGAGATCTCTGAGCGGATTTTTAATAAGGAGTTTGTAAATATATGGGAGCCTAACACTTTTGACCGTCCATTTTCTGAGCTTCTCTATTATTCTGTGCATAAGGCTTACTTAGTAATGGTGTTTTATTTCAAAGCACATTGGGGTAAATTGCTTTTTCTTATTTTCCTGATATTATGCTCCGCTTATTACCTTACTTCTTTGAAAAAGGTATTCTTAAGTCAACAGGAAAAAGCAGAGAAGAAAGCAGAAGGACTAGTAATCCGTCATCCGGTTTGTTCAGCGATTATTATTGTTTGCAGTATTTTTCAGTTTATATTTCCGGCTCCGCCCTTTATTTTCAGTGCGCTGCTGTGGATACTCTCCGGTATATTACTTTCCGTTATCTTTCGTACATATATAAGTGCTTACTGGATGAAGATATGGCTGGCTCTCTTCGTATTCTTTGTGCTGGCGTGTACGGATAATATGATTCTGCAAGCCTCCAGACCGGAACGATGGTTTATCCTGATTATTTCTGCATGGAGTTTCGGTGTCGGACTGTATGCCTTGATCAATAGAAAGCAACACGAAGAGTTGCGGGAACGATGGATATTGTATCCCATAGGGCTTATGACAGCATTTACACTGACAGCATGTTTCAGTGTTGTTTTTGGCCAGTACAATCTGGCTAAAGTGCTGATGGTATCGGGACTGTTAAGTGTGATCATCACAATTCTGTTTTTGTGGGTCGTGCGGTTAATTAATGAAGGCCTGCAGTATGCCTCTCTGGTTTATACACATCAGGAGCAACGATTGTTTTATCTGAACTATAACCGGGTAGGGACACAGGCACCAGCATTTTTTTACATCTTCCTTGTGATTGGCTGGTTTGTGTTGTTTGGTCGTAACTTCTACGAGTTCAGGCAGATATCCGAGCCGCTAAAGAACTTTTTCGAACAGGAACATACCTTAGGAAGCTATACTTTTTCGATCAATAATCTGTTGACTTTTATTGTTATTATGATCGTCACTACAGTCGTTTCAAAAGTTGTTTCATATTTCGCATCTGATCAGCAATGGAACAGCAAGGAAGGGCAACGTAAGCAAAAATTGAAAGTAGGTAGCTGGCTGTTGCTAATCCGGATTACGATTATTGTACTTGGACTTTTTCTTGCCTTTGCTGCAGCAGGTATCGCGATGGATAAGATTACGCTGATCCTGGGAGCATTAGGCGTAGGAGTTGGATTTGGTTTGCAGACGCTGGTTAATAATCTGGTGAGCGGATTGATCATTGCTTTTGAAAAACCGGTCAATGTGGGAGATGTAATCGAGGTCGGCGGACAAGGCGGGACAGTCAAGTCTATTGGTTTCAGAAGCAGTGTTATTTCAACTGTTGACGGGGCTGATCTTGTTTTACCCAACGGGGATTTGCTCAATTCTCATGTCATCAACTGGACATTGGGTGGCTATAAAAAGCGCATGCACATCGTATTGCGGGTCGCTTATGACAGCGATCTTCAACATATCCGGGACTTACTGTTACTTGTGATTGGCAAACAGGCAAGTATTCTGACGTCTCCTTTGCCTGTCGTACAGTACAATCAGTTTGCTGATAGCGCTATAGATATGGATATATATTTCTGGGTACGAAGCCTGAGAGATGCTTCGCAGATCCGTAGTGACCTTATGCAGGCCATACATCAGCTCTTTCAGCAAGAAGGTATCGTTATTCCATTTCCTCAACAGGATCTTCATATTACTTCCGCATCTGAGAAAGAGGAGGATCCAAAAGACTAAAAATAAAATTATTTTGCAGGGATAAAATTTTTTATTTAACATTGAGTTTAAGTAATGCTAAACTACAGCGCTTATTTTTGCCGGAATATATGCCTTTCGTTTTTGTATTTTTTAATATTTATAAACAACTGGTGTAGTTTGTAGTATGTTGCATCATTAAAAACGAATAATCAATTCTAAAATAATAATTTTCAGCAAACTGCTGCACATGCAAAGTTTGCCCCTATGTCATCATGAGAAAAATATTACTTATCAGTGCATTTTTAACTGCTCAACTGGTACATGCACAGTATCGCGGACAGGTTTACATCGATCTTAATGATAATAAGAAACCGGATCTGAATGAAAAAGGAGTAGGAGATATCCTCGTATCAGACGGATATGATATTGTCAAAACGGATGCGAATGGCAAATTTGATATTAAACCTCATGAAAAAGCCCGTTTTCTTTTCATTACTGTTCCATCGGGTTATAAGGCCGGGAAAACACATTATATTAAACTTTCCAAAGCGGATGAAACATATGACTTCAGCTTGGTAAAGGATGAAAATCAATCGGCTGATAAATTACGTTTTATTCAGATTACCGATACTGAAACACCCCTCTACGGGCAATGGATAGATAATGTCCGTAATTACGCACGTGAGCAGGGGGCTTCATTAATTATGCATACCGGCGATATCTGTTACGAACCGGGTATGCAGTTTCATGCCCGTCAGGTCAATTCAGAACTGATGCGCAGACCTACCTATTACGCTGTTGGTAATCATGATCTCGTAAAAGGGGAATACGGTGAAAAACTATTTGAGGATCTGTTTGGTCCTACCTATTATTCATTTGATGCCGGTCCTGCTCATTTTGTGGTAACACCTATGGCCGGTGGCGACTATGCACCAAGCTATACACAGGATCAGGTGATCGCCTGGCTGAAAAAGGATCTGGCTGCAAAGGATAAGAATAAGCCTTTGATCTTTATCAATCATGACTTTGCAGTAGGGAAGGATTTTGTGATGAAAGGTAAGACAGAGCAGATTGACCTCAAACAGTATAATCTGAAAGCCTGGCTGTTTGGGCACTGGCATAATAATTTTGTACAACGCGTAGGCGAAGGCAATGTGTATGTGATCTCTACCGGAGCTCCGAATAAAGGAGGCATCGATAATTCAGCTGGTCAGTTTATGGCTATTGACATCGATAGAAACGGAGTTACTCATGTGCAGCCTGTATATGCTAATCTGAGAGGGCATGTGGCTGTAGTAAGTCCTGCTGCGGCTGGTATGAATACCGTGAATGGTAATAAACTGGAGTTAAATGTCAATATCTATGATAGTGAAAGAGCTGTAACCGGAGTCCATACGTATATCTATGACCCGTATGGAAAACAGATCGCTAAAGAATCACTGGAACAACGGAGTGATTGGAACTGGAGAGGGCAGGGGGCATTAGGCAAAGTAGCTTATGGCGTAAATTATGAAATGCTTACTGAAGTGGTATATACTAACGGCGAGCGCGAATTAAAGAAACAACCTTTCACCTTAGCCAGGAATGTTGCTGATCAGCCTCTGCAGCTGATATGGAGTGCCAACATCGGAGCGAGTGTATGGAAAGCAAGTCCGCTTGTTGTGGATGATCTGGTACTTGCTGCGACTATTGATGACGGAATGACCGACAAAAGCAAGATCGTTGCTCTGGATAAAAAAACTGGAAAAGAGATCTGGTCTTATCGTACAAAAAGCTCTGTTAAGAATAAGTTGAACGTGGCTGAAGGGCTGGTGTTAGCTGCGGATGGTGCCGGCAATGTATATGCGCTGGATGTCAAAACTGGAAAACCCAAATGGACAAAGGATCTTAGCGGCGGAACGCTGCCGGTGTATGTAACAGGAGGGGTAATAGATAAAGGTATTTACTATACCGGTTATGGTAAATACCTGTCGGCCTTAAATGTCAAAACAGGAGATGTAATCTGGCAGAATAAGGATTGGAATAGCGGTGAAGGGATGCCCGGATCTATGCTGATTGCAAAAGATGTACTGCTTACAGGCAGCAACTGGAATAGCTTATTTGCACATAATCTTGCATCCGGTAAATTGTTGTGGAAGAGAAATGATGACGGACTTCGTTTCAGAAGCGGCGGTGTGAGTTTTGATGGTGAATATGTATACACCACGGGACTTAACGGTTTGTTTGTACTGGATCTGAAAAGCGGAGAGACCATTAGAAAGAAAATTTTTGAGGATGAATTTAAGGTAATGGCATCGCCTCTGCTTTTAAACGGTGAACTGATCATGCCTACATCTGTAAGTGGTGTGAAAAGTTACGACCTCAAGACGTTGGAAGAAAAATGGCAGTTTAATACCGGAGAAGCACTGGTATATACTTCAGCCTATACCAGTCCGGATCAGCATAAACCTGTTCGTACAGTAGAAAGCAGTGTCATTGCTGTAGGAAACAATCTGTACTTCGGAGCTTCAGACGGACAGTTTTATGTGCTTGATCAGACGGGTAAACTCGTACAGGCTATTACATTGGGAGCGCCTGTATTTGCCGAGGCAACTCTTGCAGATCATTATATGTATGTAGCGGATTTTTCAGGTAATGTACATTGTTTTAAGATGAAATAGCAGCTATAAACTTTAGACGGTTTTCAAAGTACTGATCGTACTGAAAAGCTGATTTCCTAAAAACGAAAACGCCCCTGAACAGATTTCAGGGGCGTTGTCATTTAGTATTTAAGTACTCTGGAATCGATTTTCGAACTGATGGGATAGACATCTTTGTAAATATCAATCCCTGTCTGTTCCAGCGGTATGCCGGCCATGCTGGTTTTTTTGCCTTTGATCGAGATTTTATTCTTGTTATTAATATCGATCATGGCCCAGATCGGCTCCTCATAGACCAGTGTGTACTGCAGGATCCGGTGTTTTTTATAAAAGTCTTCTGAAAATGCGCGGCTTTTGAATTCTTCTCCGGCCCAGTAGTAAGATGCACTGTTGATCTGTACATAATGTATTCCGTTTATTTCATTATGATAATTCATATGATGATGTCCTGTCAATACGAGGATGACCTTTTTGAACCCGGCCTTTTCGTTTATCTGCTCTAACAGATAACGAACCTCCATTCCGTTATCAAGTCCTCCTAAGGTATTCTCCAGACCCTGGTGACAGAATATTATGGTCCTTAAGGAAGTCTTTTTCAAATCTTCTTTAAGCCATTCCAGTTGCTTCTTTGCTATTGTACGCGGATAACCCGGTATCTCGGTTGTTTCACTTTTCTCGTTACCGTCAAGGACCACAAAATGAAAACCATTCTTATCAAACGAATAGTATGGACGATCCAAAGACCAGAACGCTAAGGTCTGTTCTTTGGTATATCCTCCGTCGGTATCATGATTACCCAACACATGGTATTTATCTCCCTTAAAGCTGTTCCATATATCCATCAAAGGTTTATTCTGCGGTTTAGGCATACAGAAATCCCCCAATTGGATAATGAAATCCGGTTTCTCCTGTTTCATCGCTGCAATAAATGCAGCCGCCCGTTTCTCACTGTCATGCATCAGGTCATAATGCAGGTCCGTGATTACACCGAACTTTATGCTTTGACTGGCTTTATCTGTACCTGCTTTGGCAGAGGCAAAAGCCGGATTTATCAGCAGACCGGTGATCCCGAGTCCTCCGATTTTTAAAAATGATTTTCTGTCTATCATAACTGGTTTTATTGTTAGCCGTAATTCCTGTGTTATAAGGCTTTTATAAGTTCTATAATTTCCAATGGCTGATGTATAAGTTTATCCGACGGATAATAATTCAGTTCATGTTCTGCATGCGTTCCATAGAGTGATCCTACCGAATAAGCTACATTGGCACGATGTGCAGATTGCAGATCCGAAGGGGTATCGCCTATATTGATCACCGTACCCGCATCCCGGATCTGACATTTTTCCATTGCAAGATAAATCATATCCGGTTCAGGTCTGCCATTTTCTACATCACTGCTGGATACCGAGCAATTAATAATGTTGTCTGCGGTATTATGGAGTCTTACATAATGACTGTCCAGATCTTTATCCCAACCCAGTTTACGCAGAATAATGGAAGTTACCTTTCGGTAGAATCCGGTAGTCAGTGCGATCCGGATATTGTTTTCACGGCAAAATTCGAATACTTCCAATACCCCGTCGTAAGGTTTTGCTCCATATGTTTCATAATAATGTTCGAGTGTATTGCAGAAAAAAGCATAGGATTCGTCTACTTTCTCTTTAAATGAGGGATGATTTTCTCCGATTTCATCTTTCCAGATGGTTTCGAATACCCGGTGTTTAGACCAGCCCATCATGCCGTTTATTTTTTCGGAAGATACTTCCAGTTGTGTTGCCTGAATGGCTTCGAAAAAACATTTTTCGACTTCACGATTGTCCTGTACGGTAGTTCCGGCCATATCAAACAAGGCTAATTTAATTTTACTCATGATTATTGATCTGTTGAGGTTTTATAAATGATATAATGCATGCACATATTGCGCATATGACAGCGACTATTAAAAAAATATTGGAGGTGTTTCCGGTATAATCGATTATTTTACCAAACAGAGGTTCGCCTACAGCTGCAAATACATAAGCAAACATATTCATAATACCAATTCCTGTACCGACGAGTTTTGACCCGAGAAGATCAGGACTCAGCGTCCAGAAATTAGCTTGTGGCCCGTATACAAAAAAGCCTGCAGCAAACATAAGAATTGCTGCCAGCGTATGATGTGGAGCTGGTATAACGTAAATAAGTAATGCTACAGCGCAGCTGCACAGCATCCCGATCCGGATAGATTTGCTTCTGTTTTTATTAAAGAGAACATCTGAGATATAACCAAAAGAAACTGCGCCGATAGCCATTCCGACCGGAATAAACAAGGTAAGCCAAAGGTTTTCAGAAGATTCTTTGTAATTATTTCCTAGAAAATGAATAGGCACCCAGAAGATAAGACCATATCTGGCCATACTTTGAAATCCTATAGCCACGGAAGCAATCATAAAATTGCGGTTCTGAAATACCGTTTTATAGGAGGATTTCCATACAGACTTTTTCTCGATAGTTCCGGCAGAGGAGCTTTCTGCTGTTTTGTAGCCTTTTAGGGAAGGATGACTGCGTGCAATAATCAGAAACAGAACCAAGGCAAACAGTAGAAATAAAATGGGGTATCTGAAAAGTGTGCGCCAGCTTTGTCCCTGCTGCACCAGTAATAAAGCCATAAAGAATGTCAGTACAGAAGAACTTCCCGCTGCCATAGTGTAGAATCCGAATGCTTTACCTCTTTCATTACTGTCCCACCAGTTGGATATGAGCTTGCTGCCCGAGCCCCAGGCCATAGACTGAAAGTAGCCGTTTAATGTCCAGAGAATCAGAATAGCTGTATAGGTTGTTGCATAACTGATGCTGAGGTTGCAGATAATGGACAGAAATCCACCTGTCAATATCATGATCTTCGGACTGAAGCGGTCAGCCAGATTGCCGTTGATAAGCTGTCCCAGGGCATACCCCATTAGCATCGAAAAACTGATCCATCCGATCTGCTGAAAACTAATGTGCAGTTCGGCGGCCATACCTTTGGCTGCCCATCCGAAATTGTGGCGTCCGGTATAGAAGAACAGGTAGCAAAACATGGTGATAAGCAACATTTTCCATTGTTCTTTTCTGAATTTTTTTTGAATATCCATCCTGTATTAGTTTTGATGGATAAGGATGCCGACACGTACCGGTTTTTTATCTTTTGCATAGGCAAATGCTTCGTTGACTTCTTCCAGCGAAAATTCTTTTTCGATCAGTCCGGCAAAAGGATAGTTGTCCAGATGATCCGTAATAAAATCAACAGCTGTATTGAAATCCGAATAATTGTAATTGTGCAGTCCGCGTATGGTTAGTATACGTCTTATGATTTGCTCTGCATCAATTTGAAGCCTGCGTTGTTTAAAGACAGCGCCAATCAATATCGCATATCCGCCAACAGCTAAGTGATCAATGCCCGATTCCATGGCCTCAGGTGAACCACTCATATCAAAAAAGCAATCCACCAGAAGAGAGCCCGACAGTTCTTCGGATTGATCTGCCGGATTGAATGTCTGGTCTGCACCGAACTTTCGGGCAAGTTCCAGTCTTTTTTGATCCATATCCGAAGCAATAATATAGGCTGCTTCGGCTTCTTTGCACATTGCAGCACAAACCAGGCCTAGCAACCCCATTCCGGAGATCAGGATACGTTTCCCTTTTACAGATCCGGCCAGACGCAGGGCTCCGGCAGCCGTAGCCACAGCGCAATTGATCGTCGCCGCTACTGGCAGAGGTAATGATGGAGATAATTGACGGATACAGGTATGGGGGCGCAGAATAATATGCGTAGCCAGTCCCCCATGGAAACAGTCTGTTTCTGTAAGCTGACGATGCCCGTATTTATAAAGTGCTGTGTTTTTCTGCGGAATTTCCGGATTGTAGCTGTCCGTCTCCGGATCGCTGGCAAATACAGTCCAGGTAATCAGATCGCCTTTTTGCAGGGGAATACCAATAGCATCGGTTCCTTTATAATCAGGAGCGATATCTTCTATAATTCCTGCAATTTCGTGTCCCAGAATGGTCGGACAGGGTTCCTGACGCATACCACAATAAGTATGAAGATCACTTCCGCAAAGCGTAGTATAGCAGATTTTTACTAATATTTCTCCCTCTGAGAGCGACCTCACGGGCATACTGAGCGAAGTGAGAGGCGTGTTTGAACGTTCAAAAACCAGAAAATTCCCTTGTTTTATCATAATGGTAGTATAAATATATAAAATGTTTTGTAATACTAAACAATGTTTATTTATACTGTATTTTATTAGTGTTAAATAATTATGAAGATTGCAGGAAAGGTTCGCGGTATTCTCGCTTGAATTGTTGCGTTCAGAAAGATAAATCCGGAAAAAATAAGAAGGAAAGGGGAGAAATTTCAGAGATAATGGATTTCACTTTTTCCTGACTACAGGAAATAAAAATACCCCTGAGAAGTTCAGGGGTAGATGCTGCTATATTCAGTCAGCTTGTTAATTATTCTTCAGGTATTCTCTCAATACATATTGCAGGATACCGTCATTCTTGTAATATTCTATCTCTATAGCGGAATCTAACCGTGCTTTGACTTTGAAGTCGGTTACTTTTCCGGATGGATGAACAGCTTTTACATCCAGCAATTTGTGCGGACTCAGGTTTTCAGCCAGCCCTGTAATATTAAACGTTTCTGTTCCGTCCAGTCCCAGAGATTCGGCATTCTGGCCTTCTAGAAACACCAAAGGTGCTACACCCATACCGACCAGATTACTACGGTGTATACGTTCAAAGCTTTCCGCTATTACTGCTTTTATGCCTAACAGGAATGTTCCTTTTGCAGCCCAGTCTCTGGAAGACCCTGATCCGTATTCTTTACCTGCCAATACAATAAGCGGTGTATGGTCTTTCTGATAAGCCATAGCGGTCTCATATACGGTATTGACTTCGTTATCTGGAAAATAGATACTGTATCCGCCTTCTTTATCGACGATCTTATTCTTGATACGTACATTGGCAAAAGTACCCCGCATCATGACTTCGTGATTTCCTCTTCTGGATCCGTAGGAGTTGAAGTCAGCTTGCGCAACATCGTGAGCCAGTAAGTACTGGCCTGCTGAAGTGTTATCTCTGAATGAACCCGCAGGGGAGATGTGATCTGTCGTGACCGAATCTCCGAGATATAATAACACCCGTGCATCTTTGATATCGGTTACCGGATTTAAAGTCTCTTTCAGGCCCTCAAAGAATGGTGACTCTTTGATATAGGTAGAATCGGATTTCCATTCGTAGTTTTGTTCCAGATTGACCTGCAGATTTTGCCAGTCTGTAGACCCGTCAAAGATGACATCATATACTTCCTGAAAATCTTCCTGTTTCACACAGTCATTGATCGTTTGGATAATCTCTTCCCGGCTTGGCCAGATATCTTTCAGATATACCGGATTGCCATTCGGATCATAATCCAACGGATCTTCCAGCAGGTTGATATCCACACGACCTACCAGCGCATAGGCAACAACGAGCATAGGTGACATGAGGAAGTTCATTTTTACCTGCGGATGTACACGGGCTTCAAAATTCCGGTTACCGGACAGAACGGATGCCACTACCAGCTCGCCTTTATCTACGGCTTCGGCAATATGCGGAGGAAGGGGGCCTGAGTTACCGATACAGGAAGTACAGCCGTATCCAACGGTATGAAAACGTAAAGCATCCAGATCTACATTCAGTCCGGCACGTTCCAGATATTGAGTGACGACTTTAGATCCCGGAGCCAGAGATGTTTTGACCCAGGATTTGGTCCGTAATCCTTTTTCTACCGCATTGCGGGCCAGTAGTCCGGCGCCGATCATGACGGCAGGATTGGAGGTATTGGTACAACTGGTGATGGCTGCAATCACAATACTGCCATCACTCAGGATAAATTCTTTATTCTTATGCTTGATGCGTACAGATTGTATGGCTTCTTTATCCACCTGAAAATTATTGGGTGCCGTGAGTGGAACTTTTCCAAAGGTGAATTCAGTTCCTGATCCCCCATCTGCCAGCCAGGCAGCTTCCCGCCGATCCTGAAAAGGCTGGTATTCTCTGTTATGCTCTTTATCGAGCAAAGTAGCAAATTTGCTTCCCAGTTCTTTGACGATGATCTTGTCCTGCGGACGTTTTGGTCCGGACACGGTAGGTTCTAATGTGGACAGGTCAAATTCGACTAAAGATGAATACTGAATATTTTCATGACCGGTACGCCACAACAGATTTTCCTTACAATAGGTTTCTACAATCTGTATCTGCTCTTTAGAACGATTGGTGGCGTGCATATATTCCAGTGTGCGGTTGTCAATAGGGAAGTAGGTCACTGTACAGCCAAATTCCGGAGACATATTGGAGATTGTAGCACGATCCGTCACCGTCAGGTTGTCAAGCCCTTCGCCGAAGACTTCCACAAATTTGCCTACTACGCCTTTATCTCTTAATATTTTGGTAATGGAAAGTACCATATCCGTAGCGGTACAGGCATCCGGGATATTTCCGGTAAGTTTCAGACCGATGACTTCAGGACAGGTAAAAAAGATGGGCTGTCCCAGCATTGCGGCTTCTGCTTCGATACCACCTACACCCCAGCCAATCACACCAATACCATTTACCATCGGGGTATGTGAATCGGTACCGACTAAAGAATCCGGAAATAACCAGCCTTCTCTGCTGATGACCCCCTTGGCGAGATATTCCAGATTGACCTGATGGCAGATTCCCATTCCGGGAGGGACAACCGTAAAATTACGGAGTCCTTTTTGCGCCCATTTCAGGAGCTCATAGCGTTCGGTATTGCGGTCGTATTCGAGCTGTACATTTTTATCATAGGAATAATCTGTGCCGAAGTAATCTACCTGCACGGAATGGTCAATGACCAGATCCACAGGGATAGCCGGATTTATCTTTTGTCCGTCTTTACCGTGGCGTACATATTCTGCCCGCAGGGAGGCCATATCCACGACAGCGGGTACACCGGTGAAATCCTGCATCAGGATACGCGCCGGCTTGAAGGGTATATCTTTGTCTACCGGTGCCGGTGACCAGTGAAGCAATGTATTGACATGTTCATCGGTAATGCTGAACCCGTCAAAATTGCGGAGTACATTTTCCAATAAAATCCGGATACTGAACGGAAGATGATCTACCGAACCTCCGGGAAGGTTTTTCAACGAACTGTAATGATAGGTTGTGCCATTAACATCAAGTTTCTGAAGTGATTTTGCTTTAGATGTGTCCATAAATTATCTCTCTTGTATAGTATTAACAAGTGATTTTTGAAATCGTTGTCAAAAAAATGAAATTTTCGCTCAGGACTGTTTTGTTTCAGATACGGCTGTCATCTTCCTGTTGCCAACGATCTTTCGGCTGAGGGAAAACCGGAATTTAAAACAGGCAAGATTGTGTCTTTCTGCGCCTGTTCTTTGCTGTTGAAATACGTATCTTTGCAGCATGTCTACATCTTCTATTCAACAACAAGAGACTATAGTTGCATTGGCTACGGCCAACGGTAATGGTGCTATCGCTGTGATCCGTCTTTCGGGCAAGGATGCTATTGAAATTGCCAATCAGGTTTTTCGTGGCAAGGATCTTTCTGCCCAACCTTCTCATACGGTTCATTTCGGTACCATCCGGGATGGAGAGGAAATTCTGGATGAGGTACTGGTCACTTTATTTGTAGGTCCTAATTCTTATACGAAGGAGCATGTGGTGGAAATATCTACACACAACTCTAAATATATTATCGAACGTATTATCAGCTTGCTGATCCGCAAGGGGGCACGGGCTGCCAAACCGGGAGAATTTACACTGCGTGCTTTCCTGAACGGTGGTATGGATCTTTCGCAGGCAGAGGCGGTGGCGGATCTGATTGCGTCTAATTCGGCAGCTTCTCATCAGATCGCTATGCAGCAGATGCGGGGCGGGTTTTCTAATCAGCTACGGAAGCTGCGGGATGATCTGATTCATTTTGCTT
The DNA here is from genome assembly GCF_002418355.1 of Sphingobacterium sp. UBA5789. NCBI lineage: Bacteria > Pseudomonadati > Bacteroidota > Sphingobacteriia > Sphingobacteriales > Sphingobacteriaceae > Sphingobacterium > Sphingobacterium sp. UBA5789. Next base: position 136,625 of record NZ_DIDX01000004.1, read on the forward strand.
CGCTTATCGAACTGGAACTTGACTTTTCGGAGGAGGATGTGGAGTTTGCAAACCGGGATCAGCTGAAGCTGCTGATTTTACAGATCAATTCGGTAGTACGAAAACTGATTCAGTCTTTTGAACAGGGGAATGTGCTCAAAAATGGTGTTCCGGTGGTTATTGCCGGCAAACCGAATGTGGGTAAATCTACTTTGCTGAATGCTTTGCTGAATGAAGAACGTGCTATTGTATCGGATATCGCCGGTACTACACGGGATACAATCGAAGATGAGATTAATATTCATGGAGTGACCTTCCGTTTTATTGATACGGCTGGTATACGTGAAACGGTTGATGTGATTGAGGCAAAAGGTGTAGAGCGTACCCGAGAAAAGATGAAGCAGGCACGCCTGATTATCTATCTCTTTGATCCGGTACAGGATACGATTGCGGATGTGGAAACGCAACTGAAAGAGGTACGAAGTCTGAATATTCCTTTTGTTACGATTATCAATAAGTCGGATCTGCTGTCGGAAGAACAGCGTGCTGAATACCAGTCTCTTTCTCCGGTATTTATTTCTGCTAAGGAGCAGATCGGCGTTGAGGAACTGAAGGATGAACTGCTGCGTCAGGTGAACCTGGCTAATCTGAATACGGATGATGTAATGGTGACTAATATTCGCCATGTCGAGGCGCTGCAACATACGGAAGATTCGCTGAGCAGGGTACTGTTTGGTATTGATAATCCGGTTACTTCTGACTTTCTGGCTATGGATATCCGCCAGGCGCTGTATCATCTGGGAGAAATCACAGGTAGTGTCTCGACAGATGATCTGCTGGATAATATCTTTAGTAAGTTTTGTATCGGCAAGTAGTTGCATATTACTGGATATAAATAGATATTAGTCAATAAATATAAAGCATTGAATATGAATTATTTTCAATGCTTTATTGTTTGTAATGCATTAGTTTTGAAACGATGCATCTTGAATGATTTTGTACGTGGTTTGTATTTTTTGATTTCGCCACGTACATGACGTACAAATTTTAAAAACTATTATCTTATGAAATCTTACAGAGTTACGCTACGTGAGCAAAAAAACAAGTCCGGTAGAACCAGTCTTTACTTGGACATTTACCCGCCTATCTACGACGAAAAGAAAAAGAAAGAAACCCGCCGTAAGTTTCTTGACCTTTATCTGTTTGAAAAGCCCGCAAACAAAATAGAACGTGAACATAATAAGTTTACGATAGTTAAGGCCAAACAATTAGAAAGCGAATGGCAGATGGATCTTCTCGGTCAAACGCTTGATATGCCATTTATCTCCAGTAAAGATTTAGACTTTCTAGCATACTTTAAAAGTATCGTCAAGAAACGGTACACCTCCAAAGGTAATTACGATAATTGGTTGTCAACGTATAACTATTTAGAGGACTATACTAAGGGGCAATGTGTGATGTCACAAGTAGATGAAGGTTTTTGTGAGGGTTTTAAGGATTATTTAGACAGCTGCTATACGAAGAAGTCTTCGGCCTATAAATTGTCAGCGAATTCAAAGTATAGCTATTTCAATAAGTTTCGTGCAGCTATCAAGCAGGCAATGGAAGATAAGCACCTTCACCATAATCCGATTTTGAGAATTAAAGCGTTTCCGCAAGGAGAAAGCTTCCGTGAATTTTTGACACTGGATGAAGTTAAAAAATTGAAAGCTGTTCGCTGTGACAATCCCGTCCTGGAAAAAGCTGCATTCTGGTCGATACGTACGGGTATGCGCTGGGGAGATTGTCTGAAGCTAAAATGGATCGACATACAGTATTCAGAGGATCAAGGTTATTTTGTACGTTTTAATCAGAACAAGACAAAGTCTTATGAAACTTTGCCTATCACAGAGGAAGCGGTTAACGAACTCGGAAAGCCGGTTATTGATTTACACGAATACGTATTCAAGGGATTGACTTATAGCTCGCATAATAATTTCTTACTCGCAAAATGGGCAATGAACGCAGGAATTAACAAACATATTACCTTCCATTGCTTTCGCCATACTAATGCTACTTTATTGATTAGTGCTGGCGAAGACATTTATACTGTTTCAAAAATGCTTGGACATAAAGAGTTGAGAACGACGGAAATATATGCAAAAGTGTTAAATTCGAAAAAAGTGGAGGCTGCAAATCGTATAAAATTTTAAATGCTATGACCAATTTGATTTATATAAATGAAGAGAATTTTCGTGAGAACCATCTGTTTTCAAAAATTAGGTTTTTGTTCCATGAAATGATTTTCTATTTCGATGGCTCAAAAGAAATGAGGATGGTGGGGTTCAATATTGCATCGAAAATATTCAATGACCAAAATATCCAAATTTATAAGACAGTGCTCATAATCAAGAAATATTTTGCATCGGTATTTCGCATATTTATATTATTGACGGCCATTTTCGTGGGCTTTTGTTTTCTACGAGAGAATATCAATTTTTTGGGACGAGTAGTTTTTCTCCTTTCTGTAATAACTGGAATTCTATTGTGTGCTTTCCTATTCTCAAAAGACGAGCTCTGTAGTATAGATAATGCTTCCATAATGTTCGTAGATAGTCAGAGGAGAAGATCTAATATTTATAATAAGGTTGACCAGATGAGAGTTCCGTTGACGAATTTCGATACGTCAAATATAGATCAAAAACAACATCTTATTAAGAAAGAGGAGGATATTGATGGAAAGAATCTACTTTTTTTTGGATTTCCTGTTGAAATTATACACAAACTCTTAGATCCGTTGAAAAATGGTGCTCTAGGAGACAAACTCAAAATAACTCAATCAGAATATGTTCACATTCTGCATAACATGATTTATGATGTTGATATAGATCCCTTTGTTATACCTAGGGGAAAAGCAGGATATTACCGAACATATTTTTATTGCATATATGAACTATTAGATGAAATCCGATTCAAATACCCACAGAGTTGTTGGAATAAAAAATTATTTTTTGATAGATTGAAAAAGGCTGTGGTTAATTATCAAGATTTAGACGAGACGAGTTTACGAGATGATGACAACAAGCCTGATTTTTCAAAAAAAACTAAAGAGTATTTGAGATCGTTGATCTTATCAAAATAAGACTACATATGACTGTGTTCAAATAAATTAAAGGGAATTTTAGACGCATTGTACATATTGTGCATATGCTTATAATTAGATTTAAAAGGATAATAGTTTTGCTTCAAACAAAGAAGTATAAGCTATGGAAAATCCATTCATCACTTTAAGTCAGCGTTTAGAGAAAATCGAAGACTTAATAGTAAACTTAGATAACTCATTTCGAAAGCTTGGTCTTTCTGAATTGAAAACTAAGCGCGAACCGGAATTTTTGGACGCGATAGAAGTTGCTGAGCTGGCCAAAGTAAAGCTTACAACGATTTACGCCTATAATACACGCGGAACTATTCCTATTTATTCCTCTGAAACGCCTATAATTTATAAGCGGGATGAAGTTATTGAATGGCTTGGTAATGGAAAACGCTTGACACCACGCCTGGTTGAGCTAATGCAATTACGAAAGATGGTTAAATAGAGATCGTAAAAGCATAATGATAGCAAAGGTAACTGAAAATAGAAGAAAGTCTTTGGTAGTCACTCCAAACCATGTGATGGATCTTTTATCGTTTGTAGATTCCACTTATCAATTGCACATCTTTCTGTTGATTTTGGAGAATCTTAAAGGTTTTGCTCAAAAAGAGTTCGATAATCATTTGTCGGGACAGAGAAGTTTGTTTGGTGAAGAGGTTATAGTTATGCAAATCGCACTTTCGGAAATTTCCAATGCATCGGAGTACAGAGATGTCAAAAAGGCATTTTTAAATATGTCTAAAATCCATTGTGAAATAAAGTATGATGAATCAAATGAACGTAAGATCTGGAGTGGAAGTTTATTTAGTGTGAGTATTCCGGTTGTTCCTAATTATTCATCTTTTGTGAAAATCCGCATGGACGTTGTTGTGGCGAAACTATTCATAAATTTCAGAAGGAACCAAAATAGATTACCCGCATACTATTCAAAATTAGATACTAATATTCGACTGTTTACCAGAACAAAAAATACGATTAAGTTGTACCTCTATCTTTCCCTTTGGAGAAGTAAGTCCCAGATTAACGTAAAACTAGATGATTTGTGTCTCTCTATGGGACTACCAAAGGCTTATCGAATACCGTCAAACTTCAAGAAACATATTTTAGAACCAGCACGTGAAGTGCTTAAAAAATTCAATGACGTGTGGTTTGACTTTGATAGATCTAGTATTCATAAAAGTAAGGAGGGATCCTATCATTTGAGATTAAAATTAACCACAAGAGAAAAATCGGAAGCCGAGCGGATGAAAGCGGAACAGATTGAGAATATTTTGAGACTACATTTCGGTTTTCATTCAGCAGATATTAAAGAAATGGAGGCGATTATTCGTTCAGCTCCAAAAGATCAATTCATTGACAAGTTATTACACCTATCTAATGGAATTGGTAAGGTACAACATAAGGTGAGCTATGTCAAAAAATCGTTGATTAATCGGTTTCAGGCTTAAAAGTTGGGTTTTCTTAATATGCAATCACTAAAGTTGGGTTTTCTTAACGGAGAAAGTTGGGATTTCTTAATATTAAGTTGGGATTCTTTAATAGAATAGTTGGGATTCTTTAATAACCACACTCATAAATACACATGTAATTGTCTAAATATTAAGGTGTTTCAGATGTGTTTTAGTTGCGCTACAATATATCAATATGATTAAACAATATTTTATCAATGAGTTTTATAGTGGATTTAGGTGTTTTTTACGATGAATCTTGAAGAAAGCAATAGGGAAAGGAGTAATGTTGTTTCCGAAATCAATCTTGAAATTGAGAATTTCAAAATTCTATTTGGGAAGTTGGGTTTCTTTAATAAATAGCATTTTGTTGTCCCCCTATCTCTAAATAGTCAGTTCAAATAATAGGATCTTTTTGATCCTCCGAATCAATTGAGGACTTACAACGAATTTCGGAAAGGCAAATTTTAGTTAAATGTGGCAACTGATTTTTAAGGATTTCAAAGGAGATTTAATTGTAAAGCAGAATGTTTTTTTAAGGGAGCAAGCTATGTGGTTGTCGGACAAACCACGCTTGCTCATTCTCAAATTCTCACTGTGTTCGCATTATTATGAGTAAACAAAATAGACCTATAAAGATTACGTTTAGAGTTTCTGAAGCTGAGCTTTGGGAAATAGAACGACTCTGTAAATTTGCCGGAATGAGTACTTCAGACTTGGTGCGAATGGCAGTGCTCACAGCAAAGATTAAGCCCGCCGATATACCCTTAGTAGACCAAGCTTCATTTGTTGAGCTTAAAAGGATTGGAAATAATATCAATCAGATAGCTCGAAGCATTAATGCGGGAACCATCGATGGGAATTTGATTTTAACAAATATTCAATCTATCAGAATGAATTTTGAGGGGCTTACTAAATATTTGATCAATCATGATAGCCAAAATTAAAATAGGGAAAAATTTTATAGGAGCATTAGAATACAATACCAACAAATTAAATCATCCTGATATCGACGAGCGAGCTGAACTGCTTGAATCAAATTTTTCTTCGTTGGAGACAAATTCCGTTAAAAAAGAACTCCTGTTTTTGGAACAGTTAAATCCAAATCTAGAACGCACCACATTCCACACCAGTTTAAATTTTGGTAAAGGTGAAGTGTTATCTAATGAATTAATGCTATCTATATCGAAAGAATATATGCATAGAATGGGATTTGGAGACAATATGTATGCTATTGTCCGGCATAATGATACCGATCATCCACATTGCCATATTCTTTGTCACCGAACTAAACTCGATGGAAAGACAGTTTCTGATAGTAACAGTTATCATAAAAGCAATGAGATTCTTCGGAACTTGGAAGATAAATACGGCTTGATAAAAGTTGACAGTATTTACGATTCTACAAATAAGAATATAACAAAAAATGAAATTGAGTACATGCTGCGAACTAAGAAACCGACGTTAAAAGCTGAGCTTGAACCATTGGTGTCCGTTGCGAAAGCTAAAGCCGTTGATATTAATGATTTCTTCAACAGATTAGAGGAAAAGGGAATCAAGATATTCTTCCGACAGGATGAAGATAGCCATCCGGTTGGGCTACTTTTCCTCTATCAAGGGAAAGTGATACCCGCTTCGAAACTCAAAAGAGATTTTGTATTGCCAAGGGTTTTAGAATATTTTAAACTTACAGATCATCATAAATTACCTGAGTTTGCGAATTACGTCAATGAACGTACAAATAAGGCGTTGGTGTCGCAGGGATTCAAGGGCTTATATGTAAATCCCATTAGGGAGAGATCTTCTGTATTTATAAAGGCAGTTATACATCAAGCATTAGCGGAGAATAAATCAATCGGGGCATTTCTAAGAAGTTTAGAGCAGAATGATATCAATTGCCGATTCAATGTCGCCAAAACTGGACGTGTGACTGGAATGAGCTTAATCCATAATGGTAAAGCTTATAAATCAAGCGACATAGACAGGAATTTCAGTTCTAATAAAATATTTAAAAAGCTGGGTTATGAGCAAGTTAGAGACAGCGAGACAATTAGCAAATCAAACGCTACAACAAGAGCGCGATATGGAGATCAAATTCCAACAGCAAGTGTTGGGGAGATTCGAGACACTGAAAAACAATCAGGTCGTAATCTTCAATCGAATCAAAACGGAGAACTCAAAATCCGAACAGTTAATCTCCCAGATATCAAATCAGCTACAGGTGCAGCAAACTCAAATAATATACATTATAAGCAAGCAGAAACGATTGGAGAAGGGGTTGCTGATTACATTAGTGGTATCAGTACTTTGTTTAATCCTGGTTATTCTAAAGATGGACTGAACACCAGGCGTAATGATAGAAAATCTAAAAATAAGCCATCTTTATAATATTAGCATTTTTAATATTTGTATCTTTAGAATATGAATCAAGAGAAAAAAATGCTTTTGTATCAGATTCACGAACACATATTGGAAAAATACCGTTTGGCTGATGTTCCGATGATTTTTCAAACAATGGATTGTGCAAGTGATGAATGGTACGGTAAAAATTTGAGTACGGGTAAGCTTTCAAAACTTAAATTTGTCCCATCTGATATGGGGACTGCTATCTTGACATTATGGAGCGAGTAAATCCTTATGGTAGATTTTAATAAATTAGGATGAGTTATTACGAGGATGAGGAAGATTATAGATCATCCGTAAAATTTTATGGATTTTTATTCAAAATAGCGTTTAACATTGCTATACTAATCATATTGTATAAATTATTATACATTCCCAACTTTCCGGAAGAGCTAAAAAATTCTCCGGCGCTGTACGTAATGCCAATAATTGGAACTATCGGGGCATACTGTTATTTAAGCTACTGGTTTGGTTGGAAAAATAGTCTGTACATTGTAGGAGTAGCAGGATTTTCTATTGGTTTGATGGCATTGACAAGTTTTCAAACGTTATCTACCCTTTATGGGGTAGGCCTGCTGATCGCTTTGGGTTATGGTGGCTATTTATTGATAAAGATGGTTGTTCGAGCTTTTCTCAATAGGCGTTGAAAGGTCTTATAATTCGTTCGAGGAAAAGATTTTCGCAAGTTTTAACCGGCTAAATCTTTATAGTATTCAAGTTTCTCATGATAAGTTTCAATATCGGACCGGCTATCTGACAGATCAAATTCGCTTGCGAAATTATAGATCATGTCACTGAGTTTTTTTCGTAAATAATAAGGAAGTGAATCGTGCTGTTCGGCGAAATAATCTTCGATCATAGCGCCTTGAACTTCCTCACTTTGTTGACTGAAAGCTTCTAAGTAATAGCCCAGTGATTGTTCGTCCGAGCTAATAATATCTGCTACTAATATAGAAAGAATCTTCTGCGATGACATGTTTAGTCCATCTAACAGTTTATACAACTCATAATCTAATTCGGGGTTGTGATCTCCGCAAGCATAGTTTAACCTTTCGAACAGGTTTGTCGGGTACACATAACATGTGTCTTTCTTTTCAACAGCAACTTTTTCAAGTAACTGACCAACAAATAATTGGATGGTTTTTTTTGAAGCTTCTAAAAACTCCGTTGAAAACAGTTCACGGATGAATTCTCGATGGTTTCCTCGGTAAATTGCCTGTTGCATGATGATAATTATAAGTATTTTTAATATTTTCTCTTAATATAAGCCTATTTTATAAAATGATAGAGTTGCACATGTATCTTATTCAAGATATTCATTCGTCCCCAATATCGCCTCCGTAGTATTGTGAATTTTTTTCTTGAAGTATTCATTCGTCGCAGACATTCCCTCAAATTCTTTAGCGATCTGAGTTTCAATATCCGCTACAGTTTTTATTTTTTCCTCATTAGACAGGTTTGAAAATTCTGGAGTTGTAATGGTATCGAGCTTAAGTACAAATTCAAAAGATCTTTTTACTCCCCCGAGCATCGATTTTCTAAAAACTTTACGTTGTGTTCCAGTAAGGTTTTTGTCATATCTTTCGACATTATTGCTGTACAATGCTGTTAATTCTTTTTGCTTTGAAAAGATGTCATTTAGTTTGAAATCGAAATCATCAGATCCCAATATTTCCTCAACCTTATTTTGATATGCCTCCATACTTGGATGAGCCTCCTTTATCTGATTTTGGATTATCACAATATTATCATTTGAAATTGTATCTAGTATAGAGATTGTTGTCTGTATTGCGTTTGACTCCTTTGTCAATGAAGGCTTGCAGCTTGTCACAAATACTAGTGTTACTGTTAATGTAAGTAATGTAGAGGAAATTAAATTTTTATTGATCATATGAGTATTTTTTAATTTGAATATTAAGATGTATTAATAGGGTTTTATTTAGATGGTGTACATATTATTGTTTGGGCAGATTCGAAAGGGTCTTGATACTCCTCCTTTCCTTCAGGGAACAAATGTTCCATCATGCAGGTCATAAATTCCTTCATACCTTCTTCTCGCCTTATGTTTCTCATTTTTACACATTCAACACAAGAGCACCCTGGAGCTTCGGAATGTCCACAAGAAAGACATGTAAAGAGCTGTCTATGTTGAATTGTGTTAGCTGGAATCTTATAATAGATAGTATTTCCGCACTGGCATTTGTCAGATGACCTTTCGTATGGTAACTGTTTATAAAGACTTACTTGTTTAAGTTCCGTTTTAATATTAAGCTGCAGTTTAATTTTTTCAACAGACATCTTGCGCTTATAGAGATGGATTACCGACTCAATTTTGGAGTCTGACAAAATCTGAAGTACTGATTTGCTGTTTTTGAAATAAAATCGAGGTTGCGCCATACTCTAAATTGTTTGGGAAACAAAAAAGCGTGGAACTAAAATCATATCCTTATCAGAGGCTTGCGACGGCCCTTACAACCAGATAGACTTAGCCCACGCCCATTATGAGGCACGGGCGTAAGTCTATCGCTATAACGGTTGTAATCTGAAGGTCGCAATTTCTGATAAACCATAACGATAGCTTACGCTGTTTCGTTCAATAAATTAATGGTATAAATATACGGATTTACGGATATTTATACCACTTTTTATTGTTTTAGAGCGTATAATCTATAAATTTGAATATGCCGATTGTAGCAATTTCAGATACAAGAGTGCTGGATGACAGGTATGAGATAAAGAATAAACCAATAATTTTAGATTTGCAACGATGAAAATTCAAGTTATCAGTGATTTACATCAAGAATTTGGGGTGTCGGAATTGTCTTTTGATAATACTGATGTTATAGCTATTGCTGGCGACATTAACTTGGGAATAAAGGGGTTACATTGGATACAATCAAAGATTAAAGCGAAACCTGTGATTTATGTACTTGGCAATCATGAATATTACAAAAACTCTTATCCTAAAATCCTAAATAAACTAAAAACATTGTCAAAAAACACCAATGTCCATGTATTGGAAGATTCATTTATTGATATAGAAGATGTTCGATTTCATGGCTGTACTTTATGGACAGACTTTTCAATTTTTGGCGATCCAGTTGAATATGGAATTATTTGTCAATATGCTATGAATGACTACAAGATGATAAGGCGAGATCCATCTTATTCGAAAATACGTTCTATAGATACTTATAAAATCCATCAAGTATCAAGAATGGTGTTAGAACGGAACCTATCAGAATCAGAGAGATCTAAGAATATTGTTATCACACATCATGGTCCAAGTTTACAATCTGTTCCTGAAAAGTATAGAAAGGATCCAGTCACTTCTGCTTACGCTTCAAATATGGATGATTTTATTTTAAAGCACCAGCCTGATTTTTGGATCCATGGCCATATCCATACCCCGACACGTTATCATATTGGTAAAACAGAAATTATCTGCAACTCTCATGGTTATATTGATGAACCTTATAATGGATACGAGAGAGAATTGATTATTGATATATAGACTGAAGTAATCCTTGCTCAAAGACACACAAAAACTACTTTCTCATATCTTTATTTGTGGCGTTACGATAATATCTCCTCCCATCTTTTGCACCATCCCACACGTTAGTAACACTACGCAATCTAACTGGAGCATCTTTTTCTAGACTAGTTAGTTTTTTACAAACTCTTCTAAAAATTCTATTCCATCGCCTTTTGTCCTGTTTTTCTGTTTCAGCAGTAGTGATTCCGAATATTTTAGTTTTTCTTACTGATCGAGACATGGTTTGTTATGTAAGCTTTAAATTATGGTGAAAATTACTCATGCAAAGATAAGTAAGTATTATAGCTATTCAAATTTCACTCCATTGCTTTAACCATAAGTACAGCCCCAACTGTGACAAATATTTAATAAATCTATTATAGCTTAGCGAGTTTATCAATGCTAAAAAACAACTTTACCTTTCACTAGAATATTGTGATATTTTACACTATTGGACAGTGTAATTTGACTATCTTTGAACAGTTGAAAATTAATTAGGCTTCAATGAACCGAATTAAAGACGTTTTAAAAGAGAAAGGAATCTCACAAGCTTGGCTTGCTAAGAAGTTGGACAAAAGTTACAACACCGTTAACGAGTACGCTCGAAACGTAAGGCAACCAAGCATCGAGGATTTGTATCGAATTGCTAAAGTTTTAGGCGTTAATGCAAAAGATTTATTGATAGAAGAATGAGTAAAGAAAACCAAATAGAAGAACAACTAATTGAGCAACTAAAAGGGCTGAAATATATTCATCGTCCAGATATTTTTGACAGAAAAACACTGGAGCAAAACTTCAAGACTAAATTTGAAGAATTGAACCGTGTTCGGCTTTCTGACAGTGAATTTTTAAGACTTCGGGAACAAATCATTAATCCTGATGTATTTGCTGCTTCTAAAGTTTTGCGTGAAAGACAGTATTTTCAACGTGAAGATGGAACACCTTTACATTATACATTGGTCAATATCAAAGACTGGTGCAAAAATGAGTATGAAGTAGTTAGCCAATTACGTATTAATACGGAAAACAGCCATCAACGATTCGATGTGATTTTGCTTATCAACGGTTTGCCTATGGTGCAAATTGAATTGAAAAAATTGGACATTTCGCCACGAAAAGCAATGCAGCAAATTGTGGATTATAAAAATGAAGCAGGCAATGGTTTCGGAAATTCACTGCTTTGCTTTATGCAGTTGTTTATTGTAAGTAACAGAACAAACACCTTTTATTTTGCGAACAATATAAAACAACATTTCCAATTTAATGCCGATGAGCAATTTTTACCTGCTTATCATTTGGCAGATGAAAAAAATAGGAAAATTAAACATCTTGAAGACTTTACGGATAAATTCCTTAAGAAATGCACATTGGGCGAGATGATTAGCAAATATATGGTATTGGTGCAAAGTGAGCAGAAAATGCTCGTGATGCGACCATATCAAATTTATGCTGTAAAAGCTATTGAAGAATGTGTCAATCAAAATCGTGGAAATGGCTATATCTGGCACACTACGGGAAGCGGTAAAACACTGACTTCTTTTAAAGCATCTACACTTTTAAAGGATAATCCCGAAATTGAAAAATGCTTGTTTGTAGTAGATCGGAAAGATTTGGACAGACAAACTCGTGAGGAATTTAATAAATTTCAGGAAGGCAGTGTGGAGGAAAATACCAATACTGAAACGTTGGTAAGGCGTTTACTCTCTACTGATTATGCGGATAAAGTAATTGTTACCACCATTCAAAAATTAGGTTTGGCTTTAGATGGTACCCAAAAGAAAAACTACAAAGAACGTTTAGAGCCGTTGAGCAAACAACGTATTGTTTTTATTTTTGACGAGTGTCACCGTTCACAGTTTGGTGAAAATCATAAAGCTATCAAAGAATTTTTTCCTAATGCACAATTATTTGGTTTTACGGGAACACCTATTTTTCCCGACAATGCTACTTATAAAATACGTGAAGGAGAATACGAGACTTTTAAAACCACACAAGATATTTTTGAAAAAGAATTACACGCTTACACTATAACACACGCCATAGACGATAGAAATGTATTGAAGTTCCATATTGATTATTTCAAAGGCGAAGGCTCGCAGAATGCCAAACCAGGCGAAGCGATTGCCCAACAAGCCGTAGTAGACGCTATTCTGGAAAAACACGATGCAGCAACTAACGAGCGTAAATTTAATGCGGTATTGGCAACATCTTCTATCAATAACGCTATTGAATATTATCAAATTTTTAAGGAATTACAAAAGATAAAGCAAAATAATAATCCAAACTTTGTTCCGCTAAATATCGTTTGCGTATTTTCTCCACCTGCTCAATTAATGACAAAAGATGGAGATCAAAGAAGTCAAAACAATGCTGCTGACATTAAGCAACTTCAAGAAGATTTAACACAAGAAAGAGAGGATAATCAGCAAAATCCCGAAGAAAAGAAAAAGGCATTAATGCAAATTATTGCCGATTACAATACACAATATAAAACCAATCATAATATCAACGAATTTGATTTGTATTATCAAGATGTACAAAGACGTATCAAAGACCAAAAATACAGCAACAAAGACGTACCTCACAAAGAAAAAATAGATATAACTATTGTGGTAGATATGTTACTCACGGGGTTTGATAGTAAATTCTTGAATACTTTGTATGTGGACAAAAATCTGAAATATCACGGATTGATTCAGGCATTTTCCAGAACCAACCGTGTGTTGAACGACACTAAACCGTATGGAAATATTCTCGATTTTCGTTCACAACAAGAAGCCGTAAACCAAGCTATTGCTTTATTCTCGGGAGAAGATAACAAAGAAAAATCAAGAGAAATTTGGTTGGTTGAACCTGCACCTGTGATGATTGACAAGTATAAAGAAGCTGTTGAAAAATTAGGTGTATTTATGCAGGAAAACAATTTACTCAGAGAACCAGAAGAAGTATACAACTTAAAAGGTGACGCAGCTCGGATTGCTTTTGTTAAAAATTTCAAAGAAGTACAGCGACTTAAAACACAGCTTGACCAATACACAGATTTAGACGACAGACAAAAGGAAAAAATTGAATCCATATTATCTAAAGAAACTTTACAGGAGTTCCGCAGTTCATATATAGAGACGGCAAAACAATTGCGGGAAATACAACAAAAAGAAGGTGATAATGCTTCCGATGATATTCAGCAATTGGATTTCGAATTTGTGTTGTTTGCTTCTGCTGTAATTGATTATGACTACATAATGAGATTAACTGCTGAAAATCTTGGAATGAAACCAGGTAAGCAGAAGATGACCAAAGAACAAGTAAAAAGTTTATTGAAGTCCAACTCCAATTTAATGGACGAGGAAGAAGACTTATCGCAGTATATTGATAGTTTAGATTGGAATAAAGGATTAAGTGAAGAAGAGCTTCGAAAAGGTTACGATACATTTAAAGACGAAAAATATAATAAGGAAATTGCAACCCTTGCCAACAAGTACGGCTTACAAACCACAGTGTTAAAAACCTTTGTAGATACGATTATGAGCCGTATGATTTTTGACGGAGAAAAATTAACGGATTTGCTGGAGCCTTTAGATTTAAGCTGGAAAGAACGTAGAGCAAAAGAATTGTCATTAATGGAAGACCTTGTACCTCAATTAAAAAAACTAGCTCAAGGTAGAGAAATAAGCGGTTTGGCTGCTTATGATAATAAATAAAAAAATGAGTAATCAACCTCCAATAAATATAAATATTTCGGAGTATCGGGAGATTTTACATCAAGCGATAAGCCAAATTAATACCGCCCGAACGCTAATTGCAAAGCAGGTAAACAGTACTGCAAATTCCGTGTATTGGAATTTGGGAAAACTACTCTTTGAAAAACAGTTAGAAGAAGGTTACGGTAGTGGTGTTGTAAAACAATTATCTATTGACCTCAAAAATGAATTTCCCGATATGGGTTTATCCCCACGCAACTTGTGGAATATGAAACGCTTTTATGAACGTTATTATCAAGCAGATACAAAACTGCTACAGGGTGTAGCAGTTTTACCGTGGGGGCATAATTTGTTGCTTTTAGACAAAGTCCAATCGCTTTCTGCTGTTGCGTTTTATTCTAATGAAGTAGCTACAAAAGGCTGGTCAAGAGATTTATTACTCAACGCCATCAAAATGGACAGCTATAGCAGTGCTGACAACCAACTAAAAACCAATAATTTTAGGAATACATTACCCGAAATAAGTGCCGAATATGCCAACGAAGTATTTAAAAGCTCGTACAATCTCGGATTTTTGGGTATTACAGAACCTGTAAAAGAGCTGGAATTAGAAAACAGGTTAATAACCAAAATCAGGGCTTTTGTATTGGAATTAGGCAAAGGTTTTTCATTTATAGGTAACCAATACCGATTGGAATACAACAACAAAGAATACTTTGTAGATATGCTTTTCTTCCACAGAGGATTACAGTCTTTGGTGGCTATTGAATTAAAGATTGGCAGTTTTAAAGCCGAATACGTAGGCAAAATGAACTTTTATCTTTCCCTATTGGATAAATTGGAGAAAGGCGAAAACGAGAATCCATCTATTGGCATTATTCTCTGTGCCGATAAAGATCATTTGGATGTAGAAATTGCTTTGCAGGACATTAATAAGCCCATTGGTGTAGCCGAATACCAATTGCTATTACCAAAAGATGAATTGCAAGCCTTAGTATTAAATGAAATAAACGCAACAGAAGGAGAAAATGAGCAAGAGTAAAAAATTGATACCCGAATTGCGTTTCCCTGAGTTTGAGAAGAATGAAACTTGGGCTGAGAGAAAACTTTCAGATGTACTCTTTGAACACAAAGAAAAAAGTACTGGAAAAGAAGAGGTTTATTCAGTGTCAGTACATAAAGGTGTAGTTAATCAAATTGAACATTTGGGGCGTGTCTTTGCCGCAAGTAATACGAGTAATTACAAAAAAGTATTGCCAGGTGATATTATATATACTAAAAGTCCCACTGGAGATTTTCCATTTGGAATTATAAAGCAAAGTAAAGTTTCAACACCAGTTATTGTTTCACCGTTATATGGTGTCTTTAGACCTGAAAATAACGACATTGGTATTATACTGGATGCATATTTTGAATATCCAGAAAGAACAATTAATTATTTATCTTCTATCATCCAAAAGGGAGCTAAAAATACCATAAACATTCATAATGATACATTTCTTTCTAAATCTCTAATTCTACCAGTCGATAAAAAAGAACAACAAAAGATAGCGTCTTGCATTTCATCTTTAGAAGAAATGATTACAGCTCACAGCCAAAAGTTAGATTTACTTAAATCCCACAAAAAAGGATTGATGCAAAATCTTTTTCCGCAAGAGGGGGAGAAAGTACCTAGATATAGGTTTAAGGAGTTTGAGAATGATGGGGAGTGGAAGAAAAAACCTGTAAAGCAAGTGTTTTCAATATTTCAAGGATATGCATTTGCAAGTAATGATAATGTCACTAGCGGAACAAGATGGATAAAAATTGCTGATGTTGGTATTCAAGAAATGAAAAATGACACGCAGTCTTTTTTACCTATGGAGTTTAAAGAAAAATATAAGAAGTTCTTAGTAAAGAAAGGTGATTATGTATTAGCTTTAACTCGTCCCATTTTAAATATGAAGCTGAAAATCGCTCGAATTGATGAAGCTTTTAATAACTCATTATTAAATCAACGTGTCGGAAAAATAGTAACTTCCAATGACAGTAGTTTTGTTTATTATCTTCTTCAAACAACAAAAATGATTGAGAATATTAATAAAAATATTGCAGGGAATGAACCTCCGAATTTGTCTTTCCAACAAATTGAAGATATAGAAGTTTTTTTGCCTTCGAAAATGATAGAACAACAAAAAATCGCATCTTGTCTTTATGCATTAGATGAACTCATCACATCACAAACCGAGCAAATAGAACAATTGAAACAGCATAAAAAAGGATTGATGCAGGGCTTGTTTCCTAAAATGAATGATTAGAAGATGAGTGATCAAAAAAAAATATATAAGTACAAGACATTGAGAAATGTTGCAGTAAGATTAAGGGACGATTTAAACGACCATAACTTTGTATTATTATATGCTCATAATGGGACAGGTAAAACTCGTCTTTCTGTTGAGTTTAAAAATATTAGTAAAAGAAGAAAGAAAAGCCCAGAAATTGACACACTATACTTTAATGCATTCACTGAAGATTTATTTACTTGGGATAATGATTTGGATAATGATGAACACAGAGTTCTTCTTTTAAACAAACATTCTAAGTTTTTTGGTGGTATTGAGGATTTAGATATCGAGAATAAAATTAGACCTATACTCCATAATTATAGTAATTTCAATTTTAGAATTGATTTTAATTATATTAAACCTAGTGAAGAGAATATGCCTAATCCAGAAATTCATTGGGCAGTAAGATTTATTAGAGAAGAATTAGTAAATGGAGTTACACAAAATGTCGAAAAAATAAAAGTATCTCGAGGTGAAGAGAATCTTTTTATTTGGTGTTTTTTTCTTGCAATTTATCAATTGGCAATCGATAGTGCTGAAGGTTACGATTGGGTAAAATATGTTTATATAGACGACCCTATTTCCTCTTTGGACGAAAACAATGCTATTGCTCTAGCCTGTGGTTTAGCAACTATGATAGAAGGTGGGATATATAATGAAATTGAAGATGCTGGAGAGAAAAGAAAAGAAGAAAAAGATCGAAAAGTAAAAGTGGTAATATCCACACATCACAGTCTTTTTTTTAACGTGATGCACAATGAGTTAAAAATGAAAGGGAAAACCTATTTTCTTCATTCAATTAGCCCTCAAAATTATAGTCTTCAAAATACGGATGATACCCCATTTTTTCATCACATCGCTTTACTGAGTGAATTGCAAAAAGTAGCAAAATCGGGAATTATTCATACGTATCACTTTAATGGTTTAAGAACAGTTATGGAAAAAGCTGTGAGTTTTTTTGGATATAATAAAATTGATGAAGTTATCCATGGATTAGAAGATGAAGTGCTTTATCACAGAGCAGTACAGTTACTTAGTCACGGAAGGCACTCCATATTTACTCCTTCACCTATGAATGATGACAATAAGGATTTATTCAAAAAAATTCTTAAAGGATTTATTGATAAATATCAATTTAAACTCCCAGATATTTTTAATTAAAGAAATAATAGAAAAGAATGACACAAAAACAACAACATAAAAAATTAGGCGATACACTTTGGAACATTGCGAATGATTTACGGGGAGCAATGAATGCGGATGATTTTCGTGACTATATGCTTTCGTTTCTCTTTCTTCGGTATCTATCGTTTAATTACGAAGAAGCTGCTAAAAAAGAATTGGGAAAGGATTATCCTGAAATTAAGTCAAAAGATTTAAGACCCGATTTTGTAATTCCGCCACCGTTAGAAGAATGGTACAAAAATAATGAGGAAGACGTAGAAGAGTTTGAAGAACAGATGCGTAGAAAAGTGCATTATGTTATAGAACCTAAATATCTGTGGAGTAACATTACCGAATTGGCTCGTACGCAAAATGCTGATTTATTAGAAACACTCGAAAATGGATTTCGCTATATCGAAAATGAATCGTTTGGTACTACCTTTAAAGGACTTTTTTCTGAAATTAATCTCAACTCGGAGAAGTTAGGAAAAACACCAAAAGAAAGGAATGATAAACTTTGTAAGGTTATTGGAAAGATTGCCGAGGGCATTGCTGATTTCTCAACGGATACCGATACACTTGGAGATGCTTATGAATATTTAATTGGTAAATTTGCAGCAGGTTCAGGAAAAAAAGCAGGAGAATTTTACACACCGCAAGAAGTTTCAACCATTCTTTCCGAAATCGTTACTTTAGACAGCCAAGACCCTACAACAGGTTTGAAACCGAAGTTGGATAAAGTGCTGGATATGGCTTGCGGCTCGGGATCCTTACTTTTGAATGTTCGTAATCAATTAAAAAACGCTAAGGGAAGTATTGGCAAAATTTACGGTCAGGAAAAGAATATTACTACCTACAACCTTGCCCGAATGAATATGTTATTGCACGGAATGAAAGATACCGAGTTTGAGATATTCCACGGCGATACTTTGCTCAATCAATGGGATTTACTCAATGAAATGAACCCAAGCAAAAAAACAGAGTTTGATGCCATCGTTGCCAATCCACCATTTAGTTTGCGTTGGGAACCCAACGAAACAATGGGTGAAGATTTTCGTTTCAAAAGCTATGGCTTAGCTCCCAAATCGGCAGCCGACTTTGCGTTTTTATTGCACGGCTTTCACTTTCTTGGCAAAGAAGGTACGATGGCGATTATTTTGCCACACGGAGTACTGTTTCGTGGTGGTGCAGAAGAGCGCATAAGAACGAAATTGTTGAAAGACAACCATATTGATACGGTTATTGGTCTGCCTCCTAATTTGTTCTATTCTACAGGTATTCCAGTTTGCATTTTGGTGTTAAAAAAGTGTAAGAAGCAAGAGGATGTATTATTTATCAATGCAGCAGAACATTACGAAAAAGAAAAACGACAAAATTCACTTAGTGAGAACCATATTAAAAATATTGTAGAAACTTACCAATTTCGAAGTGAAAGAGAGCGGTATTCACGCAAAGTTTCGATGGATGAAATCGAAAAGAACGGTTATAATTTGAATATTTCCCGTTATGTAAGTACAGCAGAAGATGAAGTGATTATCGATTTAAAAGAGGTGCATAGGAAATTGGAAATAATTGAACGAAAAATCAATAGCAGTACCAATAAACACAATGAATTTTTGAAAGAATTGGGATTGAAAACAATATAATAGTCCTTCATAAATTGGCTTTAAACAAAAAAATACAGAATTTGATGAAAGGACGCTGAAGTCTACAAAATCGGAAAATTACTACATACCTAGATTTGAATGTAAAATCGCTTGTACGTAATCTGTATTTTTTAAAATTTAATACGCTAAAAATCAGAGTGTAACACTTTTTGTATCGGGAAGTAAAGCTGTTTTTATTTTGTGTTTCTTCGTTTGTTAACCAGTTATTTAGTTCTTTTTGACTTTTCTTTGAATGAGATACTTTGATTGAACTCTTATGTTGTAAAGTTTTAAAAAGATGAAGATTCAAATAATCAGTGATTTACATCAGGAGTTTGGAATGTCGGAATTATCTTTGAAACTAACAGAACTTATCAGCACACTGTCACTTCTAAAACTTTTGTTGAAAGCTTTAACCAAATTAATGAGTTTTTTGCTGAAGTTGATAATTTTGAAAATGACTTTTATTTTTTATCTGATGCTGTAGACCCTGACCAATTAAGAGCGAAAATAGCAGAGAAAATTTTTAGTACAAGAAGTCCTTTTAAAGGAATTAAAGAATTAAGTAATTTGTTCAAGCGTGAGAATGCTGGGCATGTCGATAATTTAGCTAAACTTTTGAAATTATACGGGCTCGCTGAGTTGATTGATATGGATTTTGACCTAAAATTTCAATTGCGTTATCTAATATCTAATGTTTTGTTGTACGGGAAAAACGATGTCGATTAATGTTTTTAAAAGCGGAGAATAAATAGTTTATTCTCCGCTTTTTTTGCGGTAAATAATGCTTATATTTACCGCATATAATTTTGAGGTTATGGCAGTCTATATACACGAACGACATAATTGGACAGATTTTCAATGGGAAGATGAGAAGATACTTCATCTATTAAGCGAAGTTCGGCATCTTCAAGGAAAGCTTATTGGAAAAGTAGAATTGCTAGGATTTGAGTTAAAAGACGAAGCAAACTTGGAAACACTTATCCAAGATGTTGTTAAATCATCAGAAATAGAAGGGGAGATATTAAATCCAGAACAAGTGCGCTCATCAATAGCTACTCGATTAGGATTGGACACTTCGGGTCTTGTAAATTCTGATCGTCATATCGATGGTGTAGTAGAAATGATGCTAGACGCTACACAGAATACTGATAAGACCGTAAGTAAAGAAAGATTATTTGGATGGCATGGTGCATTATTTCCAATCGGAAGAAGTGGATTGTACAAAATTGATGTGGCGCAATGGAGAAGCGGTGATATGCAAGTCGTTTCAGGAGGAATGGGAAAAGAAGTTGTACACTTTGAAGCACCTGGAGCTGAACGGCTCGAAGAAGAAATGGAGAAATTTATAGGTTGGTTTAATACGGATTCCCTTATAGATCCAGTTTTAAAAGCTTCTATTGTACATTTATGGTTTGTGACTATACATCCATTTGATGATGGAAATGGACGGATTGCTCGTGCATTAACAGATATGCAATTGTCGAAAGCAGATGGTGTCAATCAACGCTTTTATAGTATGTCTGCGCAAATTAAACAGGAACGTAAGGAGTATTATATGATTCTAGAAAAAACGCAAAAAGGAGATTCGGATATTACCGGTTGGGTAGTTTGGTTTTTATACTGCCTGAAAGAAGCTATTATTGCTTCAAATACAATAATAGATAAAGTCGTCAGAAAACATCACTTTTGGATGCAAAACAATGTTAATATCAGTAATGACAGGCAACGAATGATGTTGAATAAATTAATGGATAATTTTGAAGGAAATTTGACTTCATCAAAGTGGGCAAAGATGACAAAAGTTTCTGCCGATACCGCACTCCGTGATATTACTGATCTCGTGAGTAAAGGTATTTTATCTAAGACAGATTCTGGAGGTAGAAGTACAAATTATAAGTTAAATTGGTAGTAATTTCATTTTTACTGACTACAAATCACTGTTTGTATCCGGTAGAAATGAAATTAGTAAAACTCTCATAAATCAATCTAAGTTATTTTTTATTGTTAATTATTACTATTTTATAATCAGAAAGACACGTAGTCAGTAAATTTTCAACTTTATACTAAGGTTGTTTTTTTGTATGAAATAGCAAATATGGAAATGATAATATTCTTTGAAGGTAAATCATAAACAGCTTCATTTATTTAGATATAAATGAAGCTGTTTATGAAAGATTAGAAAAAGTTATTAAACTCTCTTAGTATATCTGCATCTGGGAAAATCTGCACATCCCAAAAACCTCCCATACTTTCCTTCCTTGTAAATTAATGAACTATTACACATTGGGCATAAATTATTTTTATTCTCTAAATTCTCACTATCATATTTTTTAGGAATTATATTAGGCTTATTTCCATTTAATTGGAGCAATAAATTGTAAATGTCATCTCTTGTTGATTCACTAATATTGATCTCTCTTGAGTTTTTTATTGTTTTAAGTAGTCGATAAAACTTTATTACAGGAAATGAGCTATTCACTTTCAAATGTGCCTTACCTGTAAATACAACGATTGGAAAATAATCCAGATATGGGTACTTCTCTAAATTAGCTTTGAGAGCTTTAATGTGTCCTAAGTTTTGACGTAATGGATTATATAGTTTATATCTATTATTGAATATAACTTGAGTCCACTCATAGGAGTTTTCACTTCCAAAGATCCACCCTTTATAATTTTTAGTTTCTATAACAAATATTCCATATTGAGATACTACAATATGATCTATCTGTGACATTAAACTATTGTAATAAAGCCTTACATCGTTTATTACTTTATATTCTTTTTTGTTGAGAAATAAAAGAATAAACCGGATTAGCAATTCACCAAAGTATCCTTTTATTTTTGGTTTTAATAATCTAGTTAAGATTACAAAACCTACTAAAAGCACAATAATAATTAAGAATTTGTCATTTTTAGAGATACTCATGAAACCTATGCATTTGTGAAGTTAATAATTAGCTTCTCTTTATTTAATTTCTTGTAGTTCTTTTGATATTATTAATCTGTGAGCATAATAGAATGCCAATCTTGTTGTATGGTGTATAATTAAAGTAGTTAATAGAATTTATATGTAGCGTATTAATTAAAGCAATTAGCAACTGACGAATTAATGGAGAAAATTTAATTGCGTTGTGAAATTCTTTTAAAATCTCATTAAACTCAATGCTATAAATACCAAAGGAGTTCCTATTATTAACATTGTATACCAACCGTTTACTATCCACCATAGCTTTCGCTTTATTTTTTTGCTGTCCTTTGGCTTAAGATTGTCAAAGTAGTGGGATTGAGTCGTTTTAAACATAGAATAGTCAATCGACATATGATTTTCATATTTACTTAAGATTGCCTGATATCTGTAAGATATATTTTTGCAGAATACTCTGATTTCCTCATCAGTGCTACCTGTAAGAGTTTTAAATATTCTTACTTCATTATAAATCTCACTTATATCTAATCCACATTGGTGCAGTTTTTCAGCACGCAATTTATAATCTTGTGCGTTTTCATACTGTGAAAGAACTAATAATATAATAGATAAGGCTGTTACGAAGTAATTAATCAGTTGGAAATTGTTATTCGTATGATTATCCACATAGACTGATATCAAACTTGCAATAATTAAGTAGGCTGAAAAAATGGACATACTTATGTTTGACATCCTTGCTTTAGCACGCAGTCTTTGATCAGCCTGAAATCTTGCTCCTTTTGTTGTCCACACCTTTAATGAAAGTTCTTCTAAAAAGCTTTTTTCTAAGTATGCCTTTTCTCCTGTAAATATAGATTTTTCTGTCATAAGTTATTTATTGCTATATTCAAAGATTATGTGTACGTAAAATGAATTAGAATAAAGTTAATATTGATCTTTGTTATAGCAGGTTAGAATTATTAATACAAATGTACTAATTGTTATTTTAATATTTGATTGTATCTATTTAAGTTAAATTATAGATTTATTTTTATTAAACCACATGTTTTTTTTAATACGTTCTAAATTTACGTTTGTTTTATAATTTTTGTTGCGATGTAACCAAAACCAAAATCCCCACTACACATAATGTATGATAAGTTTATTATCCGGAAATTGAAACTAAAAAAACATAAAAGATCGCAACATGTATCTGGGAACAACCACACAAGGTAGAACAGATCAGTTTATTGTACTGGAAAAGGGAGATTCAGCAGCAGATATTTCTGCTATGATGAAAGCAGAAAATATTCGCAATCTGATTGTCTCAGGAAAAGAAGCCGGGTCAGATGTGCTAAGCAATACTGCGTTTTCTGAAGTCTTTAGTGAAATGGAAATTGTCCATCTGAGCGATATCGGATTCGGGAAAAGTGAAGAGCTGTTTCAATTTAAAAACGTAAAGCGATTAGAAATCAAAAACTGTAAGTTCAACGGCAAAGAAGATCTTGACTGGTCGCAGTTGAAACATCTGGAAGAACTGTTTACAAGCTATTCCAAACGTTTTCAAAATCTGTTTACTCATCCGGTGCTCAAAACACTGTACATCGAAAAATTTGAGGAAGAAGGATTTGAATTCCCGGTTAATTCCCAACTGGAAACACTTTCCATTGATAAGAGTAAGGATTGTAACTGGGCTTCTTTACCCAATTTCAAAAATTTAAAAGCTTTGTATCTGGTTAGTATTCCTTCGATTGTGGATATCACATGGATTACGGGGATTTCACAACTTGAAGATATAGATTTCACTTCTTGCAAAAACATGGAAAATGTAATCGAAATTCTCTCTCAGGTAAAATCCTTAAAGACAATTTTTCTGGCGAATACGAGCGATTTTAATACCTTATTGCCTTTACAAAACTTAATCCATTTACAGGAGCTCACCATAGAAAGCAGTGGTAAGCTGTTGGATAAAAGGAATATCGATTTTCTAAACCAAATGCCAGATCTGGAGTTTAGTATTGAAATGAAAAATTGTGCAGTAAGTAATGAGGAATAAAGAATCTGCATAATTTCGTGCTTTTGCTATTTATACAATCGCCTGTAGCTTCCATCCTTATATCCCCCAATCCCCAACCTTACTTGTTAATTTAACATTAACTTAATACTGTATCAGTTACTTTGTGGCAATTAAGACAAACAACCTTATGCTGCGCTTATTCTGTTTCTGTTATTTGTTGTCCATTGCAAATCTGCTGTATGGTCAGTCGGAGGTACCACGGAAGGTACAGGCTGTGGCTACACAACACCCGGATACCGCCTTGCGATCCTTACAGGAGCTTTATGCGAAATCCAGACAGGCTGACAATCCGCAGTTGGAAGGGGAATATCTGCAGGCAATGGGAGAGATCTGCTTCCATCAGGGACATTATCAGCAGGCACTTGAATTTTATATTGATGCCGAAAGCGCATTTGAAAAGGTCGGAAATTCCGATCTGTTGGCGCAGAATTTCGGGAAGACCGGAATGCTCTATTTCTACAATAAGCAACACGATAAGGCACAGCATTTGTTTAAGAAGGCGCTGACCTTATATCAAAAGACCAAAAATCAGGAAGGGCAAGCCAATATTCTGGGAAGTATGGGGCAGGTGTATGAAAAGAGACAGTTATATGACAGCGCCTTTTATTACCAAAAAATGGCCCTCGAAAAGTTTCAGCACAGTAATAATCCGGAAGGAGCAGCCAAAATATATGAAAATCTGGGTAGCATCTATGAAGACCTGGAGCGGTATGATGAAGCGCAGGAACATTTTAATCAGTCTCTGTTGCTTTACAGAGCACAAAACAATGAGACCGGCACAATAGAAGTCATCAATAACCTGGGGGATATCTTACGCAAAACCGGAAAGTATGCTGCAAGTATCGCGAAAACCAAAGAAGCCCTGCGTCTGTCCGAAAAAACAAAAAACACCTATCAAAAGGCTTCAGCAACCAAAGATCTGGGCAAGACCTATGGTCTAATGGGGCAACTGGACAGCGCTTATCATTATGCCGAACTCAGCCGTACCTATAGTCTGGAAGTCTATTCGGAAGAGGTACTCAAGCAAACCTCTTTTTTACAGGTACTCTATGATATGAATAAACAGGCTGATGAGATTGCCCGGCTGAATGGTATCCGTAAGGTAAACCGTATTATGGTGATTGCATTCTCTATTGGTGCCTTACTGTCTGTTGTTCTGATATTGGTGATCATCAGCCAGCAGCGTCTGAAAAACAGGGATCAGAAAAATACGGTCGAAAAGCGGGAGGCAGAACATGCTTTTGTGCAGTTGCAGCTGGAAAATAAACTGCTGGAAGAGGATTTGCTGCGCGAACAACTCGTACTCAAAGGAAATGAACTCTCCATTCATACCTTAAATCTGATCAAGAATAAACAGTTTCTGGAACAATTGCGGGCAGACCTCTCTGCCATGGTAAAAGATGAACGTCGTGATCAGAAAAGACAGCTTCAGCAGCTTATACAGGAGATCGATAATTCCTTCGGTGAAGAACAATACTGGAAAGAATTTGCTCAGGCTTTTGAACAGGTCCATCAGCAGTTTTTTGAAAAGCTGAAAAATTACAGCACAGAATTGACAGCTTCAGATCTTCGTCTTATTGCGTTGATGAAAATGAATCTAAGTTCACCCGAGATAGCCGTGATGTTGGGGATATCTACTGATAGTCTGCGTGTGGCCAGGTACCGGTTAAGGAAAAAACTCCATATAGCACAAGGGGATAACCTTAGTTTTTTTATCCAGTCCCTTTAGGTCATTTTTGTATCCAAAAGATTTTTCTGAATTCCCAATCTGTTCTGCTTAATAATTTCTTAATGTAATGATGATGTAACGATAATGGAGAATTGACTTTGTTTTAAGTTGTTAATTTTCAATTATTTATGTTTTTATGTTGTTGTTTTGTTTACGCTGTTTGTAACGCTGTTGCCTTCTTGTAACGCTCAGAATTCTTGCTGTTTCAAATGTTTTTTCACTTTTGTCCTGTCGTTTAATCAGACTATTATTTGAAAAGCAATGAAGAAATTATTTGCAATTTTGATTCCATTATTATTTTGTGCGGGACTGGTCCATGCTACAAAAATAAAAGGTAAAGTTTATGATAAACTCAGTGGTGAAGCCCTTGTCGGTGCTACTGTAGTTTTAGAAAAAAGCGGTAAATCCGCAAGTACAGGTCTTGACGGATCGTTTGAGATCAAAGGGTTGTCTGCCGGAAAGGAAAACATACAGATTTCCTATCTGAATTATGAAAGCGTAGTGGAGGAGATCACAGTTTTGAAAGAAGATACGCCGCCATTTGCATTCTACCTGTTATCCAAATCCACCCAATTGATGGAAGTATCCATCAAGAGCAAAGGAGCCGGTTCGGGAGATGGAGAAGCCCGACGCATAGAACAGAATGCTTCACAGGTCATGAACATTATCTCCGGCAAAGCTATTGAGCTTTCTCCGGACCTGACAGTCGCAAATGTGATGCAACGTGTCTCCGGGGTATCGCTGGAGCGCAACAGCAACGGGGATGGTCAGTATGCTATCCTCAGAGGTATGGATAAGCGCTACAATTATACTTTAGTGAATGGTGTCAAATTACCTTCTCCGGACAATAAATACCGCTACATTCCACTGGATATCTTTCCTTCCGATCTGCTGGAAAGACTGGAAGTCTATAAAAGTCTGACGCCAAATATGGAGGCCGATGCAATAGGAGGTGCGGTGAATATGATTATGAAAAATGCACCGGAAAGATTACAGATCAATGCCAATGTATCTACCGGATACAGCCAGCTGTTTTTTGATAATAAATTTACTTCCTACAACAGTGGCAGTATACAGTCAAAATCCCCTTATGAACTGAATGGCCGGGATTATAAAGCTTCACAGGCAGATTTCAGCAAAGGCACCCTGGACTACAGCAGCAAACAACCGGCACCGAATATTCTGAGCAGTCTGTCCGTTGGACAACGTTTCTTTAATAATAAACTGGGGGTTATTGTAGCCGGAAGTTACCAGAATACCTATCGCGGAAGTACCAGTACCCTTTACAATAATGCCGTGACAGGTACAGACGAGTATGCCGTTATCACCAATAAAGTAGAACGTCAGTATTCCGAACAGCAAAAGCGTTTGGGACTTCACTCAAAGGTAGACTATGTACTGGATCAGAACAACAAGTTCAGCTTTTATAATATGTATGTCAACCTGCTGAATGAGCAGGTGAGGGAAGCGGTGACTACGAACTACAACGGAGAGTATAAGCCTGATCTGGGCAATGCGGAACTGGTCTATCAGACCCGTAGCCGTAAGACTGATCAGAAGATATACAACGGAACATTGCAGGGAACACACAATCTGCTGGATGATAAATTCAGCATTCGTTGGGCAGCGGTATATTCATCGGCTTTAAATGATGTTCCGCAGAATACACAAATCACGCTGAATGGTCTGGAACAGAATTTCGAACGTCGCAGAACTACTCTAGTCAATACTGCTCCGGTAAATTATCGCTGGGAACGCAATACTGACGATGATATGGCGGCCTATTGGGACCTGAAATATAAACTGGAGCTGAAAGATGCTAATCTGGAACTGTCTGCCGGTGGTCTTTACCGGGACAAACAGAGAAGCAGTTTCTATAATAACTACACCCTGGCACCTTCTGAATCCGATATTGGTAAGTTGTATGGCGTGGATTATCAGAATTATACCGAATTAAATCTTCGGGTCACCAATCCTACAGGAGCGGTAAGTAATCCGTTGACCTACGATGCTACGGAAAAGACAACAGCTGTCTATGCCATGTTTAATTATCAGGCCGAACGCCTTCAGGCCATCGGTGGGGCACGTATGGAACATAATAATCAGGGTTATAACCTGTTGTTTCCAGCCGGTGAAAACTCACCTGCAGGTCGTCAGGTGTATACGGATATCCTGCCGAGCCTGACCGTAAAATATCTTTTTGACAGCAAATCCCAATTGCATGCTTCTTACGCCAAGTCTCTCAACAGACCGGGGTTCTATGAACTGGTGCCAAGTAAGGTTGTCAATGAAGAGTATCAGGAACGTGGAAATCCTAATTTGATGCGTGCTCTGGCGGATAACTTTGATTTACGTTATGAATTATTTCCGGGAGCTTCGGAACAGCTTTTAGCGGGAGTTTTTTATAAGAAAATCAAAAACCCGATTGAGTATACTTTTCAGGCAGATGCCACACGGGGACAGGATATTTACTACAGTCCGGGAAATTTTGGGAATGCCAATAATTATGGAGCTGAGGTAGATTATATCAAGTACGTCAATAAATTTGGGGTGAAAGCAAACTATACCTACACGCATTCCCGTATTACCACCCCCAAAACACAGCGACGCATCAATCCAACATCAGGTGATATCGAAGCGATTTCAGTAGAGCAGACGCGACCTTTATACGGACAGTCCGAACATATTGCCAATCTGGCGCTATTGTTTAAGGATACTAAAACAGGATGGGACGCACAGGTAGCCGCTGCTTACACAGGTCCGCGTATCAATACAGTATCTCAGTTTCTGAATAATGATCTGTGGCAAAAAGGATTTATTCAGATGGATTTTTCGGCAGAAAAAAGATTTAAACATGGTTTAACGGTCTTTGCAAAAGCCAATAATATATTAGATACACCGATGAAATTATTTATAAAAGGCACGAATCCGGAGAACGATAAAATTGCTGAAAATCTGGTTTCCGGTGGACAGACCTTAATCCGCAGTGATTATTACGGTCAGAGTTATCTGGTTGGTGTTCGTTATAAATTAAACTAATCCTTATAAATACAATATATATGAAATATCCATGTAGTACAGACTGCACAAACATCCATGAATATAGTTTGGATATTCCATATAACCATTGCAAATCAAATTACATACATATGAAAAAGTATATCAAATTAACAGCTCTTTTTCTGATTATGACAGGGTTCATAAGCTGTGAGAAAGCAAATATTGATGTCGATACACGTCCCGTAGACGGATCAGCTACAGGAGAAGTATCGGGTATCTGGGCTAAAGGAAGCACACAGGTCATCAAAGGTGATATTATCATTCCGGAAGGACAATCGCTGACTATTGAAGAGGGAGTTACCATTGTGATGGATACGATCGCCAAACCTGAAATTATTGTCAAAGGCAATCTGTATTCCCTGGGTACAGCGGAAAATCCGGTAAAGTTTACAATCTCTGAACCTTACAGAACCGAAGCTAATAAATTCGGAAAATTATGGGGCGGAATTCTGGCTGCACCAACCTGTAAGGAACTGGTACTGGATTATACCATTCTAGAATACGGAGGCAGTACCACTTCGGACGCATCCACTTCTGTAAAAATGGGATTGTATAAAAACAAGCCCGGAGAAAATCTGCCGGCTATCTGGTTTTCAAATGTAAATGGCAAACTGATTGTACAGCACAGCATTATCCGTCATTTTCAGGAAGACTGTACGTATATCGATGGCGGTAAAATTATCTTTTCTAATAATGAATTCTATACCAACGGAATAACCGGTGGTGATGCCATGAACTTTAAGTCAGGATCGCTGGCGGATGTTGCTTACAATATCGTATACAGCATGAATTCCAATGCGCTGAAGTTGTCCAACACAGGGGACCGAACACCACAGGCTTACATCATCGCGTACAACAATACAATGGTCAATACCGGCTGGAGACGTCCTACTGCCAAAGGCGGATCTGTATGGGTAGAAGCGACAGTACGTGCCGATCTGTACAATAACCTGTTCGCAAATACTCGCTTTGGCATCAAACGGGACCCGAAGAAACCGGAAGATACCCGCTCTGTATACAGTAACAACTGGTACTATGGATTTGACCAGACAACAGTAGATCAGTTTCAACCGGGTAAGAATGACGTTATCGGCGGAGTGAACGATGTAAAAGGAACGAAGGCAGGGGAGAATGATCCTAAATTTGTTAACTATCCGCTCAATACAGCAATGACGCTGCCGGATTACAACAAAGCATGGGATTTTCACTTGCAGGGCAATTCACCTGCATTGACAAAAGGTACTACTAACTTTAAGCGTCATTATAAAGACGGAATCGTTCTGGAAAACGGAACAAGATACAGTTCTCCGGAGCCTGCATTATATGTAGGGGCGTACGGCGTAAAATTATAACAGAGATATAAACAACATCATGAACAAACTACAAAAGATAAATTTAGCTGTACTGGCACTGACACTTATGAGTCAATACGCCTGTCAGCAACCCGGTAAACACAATACAGGCAGCACAGATAGTACAGAAGTACAACCTGCGGTGATCTCCGAAGCTGTACAATTTGATTCGGATGATCCTGCAATCTGGATCAATAAGGCGGATCCTTCAAAAAGTCTAGTGCTGGGTACAGACAAGGATGAAAACGGTGCGCTCTATGTATTTGATCTGCAGGGAAAGATTGTGAAAGATAAGGTGGTTCGCAACTTAAAGCGTCCGAATAATGTAGACCTGGCCTACGGATTGATGCTGAACGGTAAACCAACGGATATTGCGATCACGACAGAGCGTTTTACGCATAAACTGCGGATCTTCTCATTGCCGGATATGAAAGCAGTGGACAACGGCGGTATTCCGGTATTTGAAGGAGAGACAGGTACGGATTACCGCGATCTGATGGGAATTGCTATATACACGGCACCCACAGGTAAAATGTATGCTATCGTAGGCCGTAAAAACGGTCCGAAGGACGGATATCTGTGGCAATATTTGCTGGAGGACAATGGTCAGGGACAGGTGAAAGCAACGCTGGTACGTAAGTTTGGCGAATATTCGGGTAAAAAAGAAATCGAAGCTATAGCTGTAGATAATGAACTGGGCTATATCTACTACTCGGATGAGCAGACAGGAGTGCGTCAGTATTACGCTGATCCTGAAAAAGGAAATAAGCAGCTTGCTCTATTTGCTACAAGCGGATTTGCAGAAGATCATGAAGGGATATCGATTTATAAGCTGACGGACAGTACCGGCTATATTCTGGTATCTGACCAGGGAGCAAATCGTTTTCAGATCTTTAGCCGTGAAGGGACAAAAGAAAACCCATATGCCCATCAGTTACTCAAAACAGTACCTGTAGCGGCTCGTCAGAGCGATGGTTCTGATGTGGTAAATGTACCGCTGAATGATACCTTCAAAAACGGACTGTTTGTAGCGATGAGTGATGATAAAACATTTCATTTCTACAGATGGGAAGATATAGCCGGCAAAGAACTGAAAATTAAAAAATAAGTTCACAAGCTTTTCAGGCAGGGACTTGAAAATAACAGAAGCACAGTAAAAGATCATCTTTTACTGTGCTTTTTTTTGTGCTTATGCGGAAGTAAATCGGGATTGATTTTCAATCGCAAAAAAGTGCCTGTACAGGTCGCTTATCAAAGAAAAATCAGTTTTCGGATACAGGTCTGTTACTATGCTCCAGAAGTATAGTAAGTAAAAAATCAGTATTAAAAATTTGATCGTAAAAACATTTTTGTTATTATTGTGTACGTTAACAATTGCAATAAAGCTAAATTATAGTAACCATGACCAAACTGCTTTTACATAATTGTATTCTTGTTTTACCTGCATCACTCCTTGAAAACGGCTATGTGTATGTGGTAGATAAACGTATTGCGGGAGTTGGTCAGGGGATGCCCGAAATACAGGATGATGAGTTGAAAATTATCGATTTGAAGGGACGGTATGTCTCCGCCGGTTTTATCGATATGCATGTTCATGGCGGTGGAGGATATGACTTTATGGATGCAACAGTAGAAGCATTTCTAGGGGTTTCCGAAACACATGTCCGCTATGGAACCACAGCCATGTGTCCGACAACTCTAACCGCTGACAGTGAAAACCTGTATGCTGTATTAGATACCTATGCAGCGGCTCTTCCTCAGAATAAGAAGGGTGCAGCCTGGTTAGGTTTACATCTGGAAGGTCCTTATCTGGCCATGAACCAGCGGGGAGCGCAGGATCCGAAATATATCCGGAATCCGGATGTAAAGGAATACAGTGCTATACTGGATTACAGCCCGCATATTACACGCTGGAGTGCTGCTCCTGAACTTCCAGGGGCTTTGGCTTTTGGAGATTATCTGCAGTCCAGAGGCATTATTGCCTCGCTGGCACATACAGATGCCCTGTTTGAGGAAGTCGTGGAAGGCTATGATCACGGTTATCGCCTGGCGACTCATTTTTATTCAGCCATGTCTACCATTGTGCGCAAAAATGCAAAGCGTTATGCAGGCGTGATAGAGGCCGGATACTATTTAGACGGCATGGATGTAGAGATTATTGCAGATGGTATTCATGTTCCCGCTCCGCTGTTAAAATTAATTTACAAGATCAAAGGTCCCACTCGTATTGCATTGGTAACAGATGCGATGCGTGCTGCCGCTATGCCCGAAGGGCCTAGTGTTCTTGGGCGTGTGCAGGATGGATTGTCCGTGCTGGTGGAAGGAGGCGTAGCCAAACTGCCGGACAGATCCGCATTTGCAGGAAGTGTAGCGACCTGTAATCAGCTGATCAGAAACTACCGGGATCTGGCCGGAATCCCGCTCGAAGTAGTGGTATCTATGCTGACAGCGGTACCTGCCCGTATTCTGGGAGTACAGGATCGGAAAGGAAGTTTGGAAACAGGTAAAGATGCGGATATCGTTGTGTTTGATCAGAATATAGAAGTCTACATGACCGTAGTGGAAGGTGAGATCAGATATGATCGTTTGACAACGGGTTAGTACGAAATATATTGACAGCCATAAACACTGATGATTTTTCAGGTATAAATGGCTTACAGGGTAAAGACTTGTGGATTGCTAAATACACAACTGTCTGCGTACGTTGAATAATCAACTGTCTCTGAAAGACTGATGATAAAAACAAATTATAAACAAATGAAAAAAGATAATAGTCTGGTAGGTATTAAGGAACTGGCGAAACTGGCTAATGTTTCTATCGGTACCATTGACCGGGTACTGCATGACCGTCCGGGAGTTGCCGCTAAAACCAAAGAGCGGGTGCTGGCCGTTTTGCAGGAGCATGACTATCAGCCCAATATGATCGCACGTGCCCTTGCCAGCCGCAAAGCCCGTCGTATCGTTGTCCTTATTCCCTCTGCCTCTCCCGAATCTGCTTATTGGAAAGCTCCGCTTGAGGGAGTCCGCACGGCAGGCAGCGAGATTTTGCGGTACAGTTTTACACTGGATGTATTGCTGTTTGATCAGAATGACAGACACAGCTTTATTCCCCTGGCTGCACAACTGCTGGAGGAAGACTTTGACGCCCTCGTATTGGCGCCCATGTTCCATCAGGAAGCGCAGCCACTGCTGCAACATTGTGATGAAAACAAGATCCCGTACGTATTCATCAACTCCGATATTCCGGGGTCTGATAGTGCTGCTTACTTTGGCCCGGATCTTTTTCAGAGTGGATGTATGACCGCTCAGCTCATAAATTATATCAGCAATCCTGCGGATGAAATATTGCTGGTTCATATTTCCAAGGAAATGGAAATGCAGCATCACCTTTTACGTAAGGAAGAAGGGCTGTTGCAGTATATGCAGAATAACGGCATGAAGCAGAAATTGCATAAGCTGGTTATCCGGGATACCGCATACAGCGCAATAGAGCAGGCACTGACACAGCAATTAAAAGACACGACCGTAAAAGTACTCTTTGTGACCAACTCAAGAGTGGCATCCGTAGCTCGTTTTATTGAAGAGCAGCAGATAGCAGGAATATGTCTGATCGGCTTTGATTATCTGCCGGACAATATCGCTTATCTGGAAAAAGGTATTATAGACTTTTTGCTGTGTCACAAACCTATAGCGCAGGGTTATAAATCAGTGATGTCTCTGTTTCAATTACTGGAAGCCCAGCAGGAACCGCAAAAAATAAACTATATGCCTATTGACGTCATCAGTAAAGAAAATTACCGCTATTACGAAAATTAAAATCAGCCAGCACCAATGCTATAAACGAATAAACGTATTACTATGAAAAAGTACTTATTAATTTTCACCCTCTTAATCATGAGTCAGCTGTTCTCTTTTGCAGATAAGATTGATCCCGATTTTGCCGTTCGTGGTTTTCACCTGGACCTGCGGGTACAGGTTATGAAAATGCCGGCACTGAAAAAAATTGCCAGACAGCTACACGACGGAGGTGTCAATACCCTGATCATGGAATGGGAAGCTACCTATCCCTTTGAAAATCACCCGTTGATTCCCAATCAGTTTGCCTATACCCGGGAAGAAGTACGTGAATTTGTAGATTATTGCGAGAATATGGGAATAGATGTGATTCCTTTACAGCAAAGTTTCGGACATGTAGAGTATATCCTGCGCCATTACCGCTACAAAGATTTGCGTGAAGATCAGAAAGACTATTCGCAGATCAATCCACTGAAAGAAAAGGAAGCAAAAGCCCTTTTTACGGATCTGTACAAAGATCTGATCAGCACACATAAATCCGAATATATCCATATCGGAGGAGATGAAACGTATCTGCTGGGACATTCTAAAGAATCGCAGGCTAAGGTTGCTGCGGTTGGAAAGGGACGGTTGTACGGAGATTATATTAAGCTCCTCTGTCAGCTGGTCGTAGAGCTGGGGAAGAAACCTGTAGTATGGGCGGATATAGCCATGAAATATCCGGATGCACTGCAAGGCATTCCTAAGGAAACTGTTTTCATAGATTGGAACTATGGCTGGGATGTAGATATGTTTGGCAAGCATAGTAATCTGTTGCATTCGGGTTACGAAATCTGGGGAGCACCTTCATTGCGCAGTCATCCGGACAATTATTTTCTGACACAGTGGGAAAAGCATTTTAAAAATATACATGATTTCATTCCATTGGCAAGGCAGTTTGGTTACAAAGGCATGATCATGACTTCCTGGTCTACTTCAGGACTTTACGGCAGTACATGGGAGAGTCCCAAAGATCTGGTTGACTTGTATCCTATACGCCGCGTGTATCCTTTATTCGGATTTAATATGCTGATTGAAGCTTATTTCTCAGCTTTACGCACACAGCAACCGCTCGATATCAAAGCGTTTATACAGCAATACGGAACTAATCAGTATGGATTCGGAGAGCATGAAACCGATAGATTCTGGAATGCGCTTCGTGCAAACCCTTATGAAATAAATCAGGGCGTTATCAGTTCGCAGGCAGTTTCCATCACACAAATGAAGGACAGTGCGGATTGGGTCTTAAAGGAGTTGCAATCGCTTTCGCCTAAAAAGAACAAGAATGAATTTGCACATTATATCCTGATGGCACAGATCAGACAACGTTACCTGCGGTACATGGATATTGAAATGGCGCTGAATAATCCAAATTTTGACCCCAACACTATAGCGCATCTGAAAGCTGAATTAAAATTGCTTCGGGACGAAAAGCTTGATAAATCATTTAAAAAACTAAATGCTGATTTTATGTACACAACAGAGATACAGCAGGAAAATGAACTGCGTAACAGTAAAATCAGATTGCTGGAAGCACGATTAAACAGATTGGGTAAGAATTAAAACAAGAATTATGAAAACGAAATTATTCTTTATAGCCTGTTTCCTGATGCTGACGGTGCATACTGTCAAAGGACAAACGGAAAATAACTATCCGTTGTCTGTGAGCTGGCAGCCACTCATGAACAATTATGATGGCAAGGAGCAGGCACTATCGACATTAACCATTCAAAATACAGGTAACAAACCCTTTCCGTGGAAGGGCTGGCGTTTGTATTTTAATTTTATCCGGTTGCTGGAACCCGTCGATTCTTCACAACCCTTAGATGCTGTTCATATAAACGGTGACTACTTTTATTTCCTTCCTAATGCCAGAGGAAAAGAATTGCAGCCGGGGGAGAAGGTCACCTATACAATGGTTTCCAAATCATGGGTTGTAAATTATAATGATGCTCCGCAGGGATTTTATCTTCGATGGGACAATGCTAAACTGGAACCGCTGGGCCCGGTGAATTATATGCCGCCAACAGATGAGAAAGCGTTTTTCAGGGTTGCAGGTGATAAGGAAATGAATGCAGATATGTTGTATGAAAAAAATCTGCGTTATCAGCAGAATGAAGTATTACAGCGCGGACAGATCTTACCATCGCCTGTATCTATGGAGCGGCATTCCGGAACCTATACACTTAAGAGGAAACTTCATATTTCTTATGACAAAGGTTTTCAGGAAGAAGCCGATCTACTGTCCGGGACGTTGAAAAGCTACTTCGGTATTACTGCGCAAACCGCTGTCCGTACATCTTCCGGGGTAAAAGATATCCGGTTGCTGAAAGAAGACGGATTGGGATATGAGGCTTATAAACTGGAGGTCACGTCCAGGGGAATCACCGTAAAAGCTTCTGCAAAAGCAGGACTCTTTTACGGTATACAGTCTTTAAAGCTGTTAATTGATCCGGCGAATTACAACAAAGGGGTAAGTTCCAAAATCGTATTGCCTTTAGTTACCATTACGGATGAGCCGCGGTTTGGCAGCCGGAGTTTGATGCTGGATGTTGCCCGCAATTTTCAGCCTAAAGAGCAGATTCTTAAGATGCTGGATATAATGGCGCTCTATAAACTGAATACCTTTCATTTTCACCTGAATGACGATGAAGGCTGGCGACTGGAAATCCCGTCTATTCCCGAACTGACTGAAACGGGTGCACACAGGGCACATTGGGAAGAAGGAAAGGAATACAATAATCTGCCGCCTTCGTATGGATCCGGTCCATTTGCTGACAAGGGACGTGGAAGCGGATATTACAGTCAGGCAGATTTTATGGAGATCTTACAATATGCCAAACGCAGGCATATTAAAGTGATCCCTGAAATTGAAACTCCGGGACACGCACGTGCTGCTATTCAGGCAATGAACAGCCGCTATCGTAAATTGTTGAAAAGCGGAGACAAAGCCACTGCGGAAGCTTTCCTGTTGCAGTCATCAGGAGATTCATCCGTATTCCGCTCGGTACAGAAGTGGAATGATAATGTCATGGACGTTTCTATGCCGTCGGTGTACACTTTCCTCGAGCAGGTGACGGACGATGTTATCGCTATGTATAAAAAGGCTGGTGCGGAACTGGAAACTATTCATTTTGGAGGAGATGAGGTGCCGAATGGCGTCTGGGAGGGATCACCTGCTTTTGCTAAATTAAAACAGACAGATCCTGCAATAAAAAGTACAGAAGATCTGTGGCTTCGTCATTTTGATAAGCTGTACACTATGCTGAAGAAGAAAGGGCTGCTTCTTTCGGGCTGGGAAGAGGTCGGAATGCAAAAGATCACTCAGGATGGAAAGAAAAAATGGATTCCTTATAAAGGATTTAAGGATAAAGGGATCCATCTCAATGTATGGAACAATCTCGGTGGAAATGAAGACTTGGCCTATCGTCTGGCAAATGCAGGATACAAGGTGAAGCTATCCTTTGTGAGCAATTTTTATTTCGATATGGCTTACCATAAACAGTTTGATGAGCAAGGTTTTTATTGGGGAGGTTTTATCGATCTGGAAAAACCATACAGCTTTGTGCCGTTTCACTATTTGAGTAATCAGAAACAGGACTGGCTGGGGAGACCCTTACCTGAGCGCGTGTTGGCGGGCGCAGAAAAACTGACACCGGAAGGAGAACGCAATATCGTAGGATTGCAGGCGCTGCTGTGGTCCGAAACCATCAAATCCGAAAAGGAAATGGAACGTATGTTGTTCCCCAGATTGCTTGCATTTAGTGAGAGAGCCTGGGCAAAGCCTGGCGTGTGGGAGCAAGATGGTGAAAGTGCAGCCTCAAAAGCTCAGTATGAAAAACAAGTAAAGCATTTTTTTTCTATCGTCGGCCAGCAGGAATTAAAACGATTGCAGCATCTGGGCGTAGAATACCGTATTCCTACACCCGGAGTGAGACAGCTGGAAAATAAAATACATGTCAATATGGAACTTCCGGGATTTGTAGTCCGTTATACTGAAAACGGAGCAGTTCCTGAAAACATAGATCCAATATACAGCAAGCCTGTACCTTATGTAAAAGGAATGGTATTCAGAGCTTTTGATGAACAGGGGCGTGGCGGATTGCCTGTATCTCCGGATTTAGCAGGGGGGAGTCATGAAAAATAAACATGAATCCGTAGCTGTCGCTACGCTCTCTAAACGGGATCAGGCCGTTTCCATTGGTATCATTGTATTGTTGTTTTTTGTTTTTGGATTCGTAACCTGGATCAATGCGATACTGATCCCTTATTTTAAAGGCGCATTTACACTGAATCACTTTGAGTCGTATCTGGTCGCGTTTGCTTTTTATATTGCTTATCTGCTGATGTCTGTTCCTTCGGGATATCTTCTGCGCTATGTAGGATTTAAACGGGGAATGATGATTGGATTTTTTGTCATGGCTATAGGAGCAGCTTTTTTTGTTCCGGCAGGGAAAATGCAGCTGTATCCGTTGTTTTTGACAGGCCTCTTTACGCTGGGTATCGGACTTTCTGTTTTGCAGACGGCAGCCAACCCTTATGTTACCATCCTGGGGGATAAAGAGCGCGCTGCACAGCGGTTTAGTATTATGGGGATCAGTAATAAACTGGCCGGTATAATAGCGCCTTTGTTGTTTGCCGCTATTGTGTTGCGTCCGGAAGATCAGAGTATGTTAGACAGTTTGTCTACATTGTCTCCCGACCAAAAGACCGTAGCTATTGAAACTTTGCTGGCCAGAGTAGTGGTGCCTTATGCTGTCGTGTCTGTTATTCTGGTGTTACTGGGTTTGTTGGTTAAATTCTCTCCCTTACCCGAAATTCATACGGATGAAGAAGAAAAGGAGGGGGAAGGGCTGGCCAAGTCCCGGAAAACAAGCATATTGCAGTTCCCGCACCTGCTGCTAGGAAGTATTGCTATTTTCTTTCATGTAGGCTCTCAGGTGATTGCTGTGGATAGTATTATTGCGTACGGACAGCATTCGGGATTGTCCTTTGCGCAAGCCAAGACATTCCCGTCTTACACGCTTACGGCCACAATAGTTGGTTATATTCTGGGTATTATAATGGTGCCCAAAGTACTGAGTCAGCTCACAGCCTTACGTATATGTACGACACTGGGTCTGCTGTTATCCATAGCGATTATGCTGTTTTCCGGAGAGATTTCTTTTTTGGGATATCAGACAGATATTTCCGTGTGGTTTCTGGTATTGCTCGGATTCGCCAATTCTATGATATGGGCGGGAATCTGGCCACTGGCTTTATCAGGATTAGGTCGATTCCTTAAGATAGGAGCTTCTCTGCTGGTAATGGCACTTTGTGGCAATGCCATTATGCCTATGTTTTACGGTTTTTTTGCAGATAAAATAGGTCTCAAGGAAGCTTATGTTGTATTGTTGCCGTGTTATGCTTATTTAATATTCTATAGTTTTTACGGATTTCGTTTGAAAAGCTGGAAACGTTAAAGCGAACTATTTACTAAAACAAAGCTTATTTTATCCCCTTGTCAGAGGAATCCCGGATAATAAGCTTTGTTTTTATCACGACTTCCTGATAGTCCAGTGCCTGCATATCTTTGTCCTCTATTTGTTGAATCAGTATTTTGGCTGCAACACGCCCCATATCGTATGCACTGTCATCTATGGTCGATATCTGCGGCTCCATAATGGCGGAAATAGGGTAATTACTAAACCCTACGATAGCAACCTCTTCCGGTATTTTGTAACCTTTATTGCGGAATGCCTTCATTGTTGCGACAGCGGTATAGTCATTGGCACAGACAATGCCATCCGGCATTATCTTTTCAT
This sequence comes from Sphingobacterium sp. UBA5789, assembly GCF_002418355.1. NCBI lineage: Bacteria > Pseudomonadati > Bacteroidota > Sphingobacteriia > Sphingobacteriales > Sphingobacteriaceae > Sphingobacterium > Sphingobacterium sp. UBA5789. The sequence continues at coordinate 176,719 of NZ_DIDX01000004.1, forward strand.
CCAGTAAAGCTTCAGCCTGAATTTTTCCTTCATCATAGCTGAGATTTCGGGTCTCTTTGATCAATTCCTGGTGTACAGGTAGCTGATGATCTGTCAGTGCCTGTTTAAAACCTTCCATTCTGGATTTAAAGATGTCCACATTCTGATTACCCGAAATATGAGCTATTGTTTTGCAGCCTTGCTGTATAAGGTGTTGAGTTGCAGTATAGGAAGCTTCAAAGTCGTTAATCACTACTTTACTTGCTTTGAGACTATCTGTATTCCGGTCGTATAATACCAGTGGTATATTGGATTTGTCGATTTTTTTGAGGTGATCGTACCTGTTCGTTTCTAAAGCAGGACAAATAATAATACCGGCAGCAAGGGAGGTTTCCAGCATCTTTACTATTTCCTTTTCCTTTTTATAAGAGTCCTGCGACTGGAAAATAGTGATCTGGTATCCCTGATTGTAGGCGTAGTCCTCGATTCCGCTGATCACCTTGGAATGGAAGTCAATGTCAATTCGCGGACAAATCACTCCAATAGATTTTGTTTTCTTACTTCTGAAGCTGGAAGCGATAGGATCCAGTGCAAAGCCCATTTCTTTCACCTTGTCATTGACCAGTTTTTTTGTGCTTTCGCTGATAGCATGGTGATTGGACAAGACGCGGGAAATGGTAGCGGTGGAGAGATTCAACTCCTTTGCGATATCTTTTATAGTAATGCGCGACGCGTCTGATTTCTTCATATTGACTTCCTTTATACTTGCTTTGCCGAAGTTAGTTCAAATTTTGCGTATTTCAAACTGTGTGATGTGTGTAATTTTATGCAAACATTTGCATTGATAATTATGTGTTTATTTAGTTTTAAATGTATTTATTAAAATATTGCAAGTTTTTTTATGCAAACATTTGCATTGAATTTGTTTTTTATCTACCTTGCTTAAACTAAATAACAGATGCTATAAACTAAAGTCTGAATTATGATATTTATTACTAACCATCAAAAAACAAAAGGGAGCAATCGTGCCTTTTTTCTGATGATTTGGTTTTTGGGTTTGGTGTTGTCCGTTCCGGGCGTAACACTTGCACAGCAAAAACAGGTTTCAGGAAAAGTTATTGATGCAGCTACCCAAGAGCCTCTTCCGGGAGTGAGCGTCTTGCTCATGGGGCAAAACTCCGGTATCAGTACCGACAATTCCGGTAATTTCACCTTAAAAGATGTCCGTGAAGGGCAGTCTCTGGTTTTTTCATTTTTAGGGTATACCAGTCAGACCATAAAGGTCGATTCCCGTAATGTGTACAACATCTCTTTGAACAGTCTTTCCACACTTATGGAAGAGACGGTTGTCGTAGGATACGGCCGGCAGAAAAGACGGAATCTGACCGGTTCTGTAGTGTCTGTAGGGGCAAGCGAAATTGAGAAAACCACATTACAGGATCCTTTATCTATTCTGCAGGGACGGGCAGCGGGTGTACAGGTATCCTCCAATTCAGGAGCACCGGGAGGAGAGATGACTATTCGTGTACGTGGTAACTCCTCACTGAACTCCGGAAATAATCCGCTTTTTGTCGTGGATGGTATTCCGATAGAGTCAAATTCTATCTCTTCTCTGAACGGTACCGAAAATTCTGGTTTGAATCCACTTGCAGATATCAATCCAAGTGATATCGCCTCTATGGAAATTCTGAAAGATGCAGCATCAACAGCGATCTATGGTTCAAGAGCTGCGAATGGTGTGGTTATGATTACCACTAAACGTGGAGCGGAGGGTAAACCAGAGGTATTGCTGAATGCAACCACCGGGGTGAGTTCGCTGACGCGTAAGCTAAGCGTATTGAATGCAAGACAATACCGCGAAGCTGTTCTGGATTCGTACAACGCAATGACAGTTCCGGAAGATCCTTATTATACACTTATTGATTCCCTAAATCCGATGAACAACGGAGATGTAGACTGGCAGGATGAGCTGATGCGAAGTGCCAAGCAATATAAAATAGATCTTTCTGTACGGGGTGGTAACCAGGGAACCAAATATGCCTGGAGTTCCTCGTATCTGGATCAGGACGGAGTCATACTCAATTCCAATTACAAAAGATTCACTTCCCGTCTAAATGTAGATTTCAATATTTCTGATCGTATCCGTATCGGACAGAGTGTATCGTATACGAATGCGGTAAATAACCGTACTAATGCAGCAGGATCGGGCAATCTGAGTATTATCCGGAGCTTGCTGGTGCGCCCGCCTAATATGTCTATGTATCTGCCGGACGGATCTCTGAACGGCTACATGATCGGTCAGCGTAATCCGGTAGGGATGGCACTCTATGCCACCAACCTCAACAAGAGTAACCGTATTATCGGTAGTCAATATCTGGAAATCGATATCTATAAAGACCTTAAGTTCAGAAGTAATGTGAATTTAGATTACATTGCTATGAAGGAAGATGAATTTATGCCTTCTATCCTGGATTACCGCGAGGGGTACAATACAGGTGGTGTGCGTTCTTCCGGCAATCTTACATGGGGTAATGAAAGTTATTTTACCTATACCAAGAATATTGACAACAAACACAATTTTGGAGCTGTACTGGGTATGAGTTTTCAGAAATGGCGTTATGACCGTACCGGATTAGACGGAATGTATTTCCCAAGTGATGATATCCGTACGTTGAATGCTGCTTCCGTGATTTCGAATCAGGGTGTTAACGTAGCTTCAGAGCATGCTATGCTTTCCTATTTTGGTAGAGCGACTTACGATTACAAAGGTAAATATCTGTTAGAATTTAACTTACGTGCGGACGGTTCATCCCGTTTTGGACGTGACAAGCGATTCGGTTACTTCCCTTCCGCGTCGGCAGGATGGCGTTTTGTGGAAGAACAGGCTGTGAAAGATCTGGGATGGTTAAGTGATGGTAAGCTTCGCTTCAGTCTGGGTAGTACCGGAAATGAGGCCATAGGTGATTACACTTCACGAGGCGAATTTACTTTAGGTACCAATTATCTGGAATTCTCTGGTGCGTCACCAACCGTAATGCCTAATGCAAGTCTTACCTGGGAGACCACTAAGCAATATAACTTAGGTTTAGAGTTAGGCTTTGTCAATAACAGGATTATGTTCTCTACAGATGCTTATCTGAAGAAAACGAAAGACTTGTTATACAATGTGCCTATTCCAAGCACTACAGGTTTTGAATATATAACACAGAATATTGGTTCTATCGAAAACCGCGGTCTTGAATTCAGTTTACAGACACGCAATCTGGAAGGTGCTTTCACCTGGAATACCAATATTAACGTCAGTCTTAACCGTAATAAAATAACATCCTTACCTAAAAACCTGCTAACCAACGGTTATATACAGAATGGTAATTTCCATATTCTGCAGGAAGGATTGCCGATAGGTGTATTTTATGGATGGCGTTTTCAGGGCGTTTATTCCCGTGACGAAGATAACGTCAACGGAGTTACCAATGGAGCTAATGGTCTGGTATTCGTTGGAGGAGATCCGATCTGGAAAGACGTAAACAATGATAATATCATCAATCAGGATGACAGAGAAATTATAGGTTATGCCGAGCCTAAATATTTTGGAGGTATTTCCAATGATTTCAGTTACAAAAATTTCCACCTGAATGTGTTTTTCCAATATTCTGTAGGCAATGAGATTTACAGTGAACTGAATCATCAGCGTAATTCTATTGTACGGTACAACAACTTATCTACAGATGCCCTGAACAGATGGCGCCAACAGGGAGATGTCACAGACTTTCCGCGCCTGATTCGTGATGATCCCAAACAATCGGACAGCAGAGTACAGAGCCGCTGGGTAGAGGATGGTTCATACATCAAACTGAAAAATGTTAACCTGAGGTATTCCTTCAAATCGGATTGGATAAAAAGGATCGGAATGCGTAAGCTGGATGCCTTTGTGACAGCCACTAACCTGATCACCTGGACGAAGTATACCGGATTTGATCCCGATGTAAATTCTTATTCAGGACTTCGTGTCGGTTTGGATGAAGGTTCGTATCCACAGAGTCGTACCTATATGTTCGGTTTAATCTTTGGACTTTAATTAATTAGCCATGAAAAGATCTTTTAAATATATATTTGCCGGTTTCGTATTGCTGATGACTACGGCCTGTTCAGATTCACTTCTGGATAAGGATCCGATCAGTAATTTTTCGGGACAAGGTTATTATAAGAAACCGAGTGATGCACAAGCTGGTGTCAACGGTATATATAACAGTATGCAATCCCTGTTTCGGTTGAATTTCGCCTATTGGGGTGAAGGCCGTGCAGACAATGTGACTACCCGTCACTCGGGTGATCCCTTTGCGTTGCAACAGAATGTTCTTACTCCAATCATCAATTCGGCAAGATGGGATAATTTCTACACGTTGATATCACGTGCAAATTATGCCATCAAATATACCCCACAGGTATTTGGTGAAGGAGAGAGTGAACTTAAAAAACAATTACTGGGACAGTCGCATGCACTGCGTGCAATCGCTTACTTCTATCTGGTGCGCATCTGGGGTGATGTTCCTCTTGTCACGGAGCCTTATGAAAGTGTGGAGCAGGATTTGTTTGTAAAACAAAATACGGCCGCAGAGGTATTGGCAAAAGTGGAGGAGGACCTGATCTTTGCTACTGAAAACTGCGCAAGCAGTTATACCGGAGCACGTAACCGTGTGCTGATAACCAAAGGTGCTGCCTATGCTTATCTGACACAGCTCTACATGTGGCAAAAGAAATACGACAAAGCAATTGCTGCAGCACAGAGTATACTGGGAGACCCGCAATATAGTCTGGTAGCTATGAGTGACTGGAATGATATCTTCGTAAAAGGTAGCAGTACGGAAAGTATTTTCGAGGTTGGATACAACGAGACACAAACAAACAGTCTGCGGATATTGTACGCTATCGGTTCAGATAGTGATTATGTGCCAAGTACCCGTTTTATTGCATCTATAGAACCCGGAGACTTACGTAAAGCGCGTATCTATGATGTGACGGAAGTACAACCCCGCAAAATCTGGAAATTCTTCGGTCAGGGTTTTAATGATGAGAGTGCAGACCCTTCTTCCAATAATATCGTACTGACAAGATTGGCAGATATTATACTGTTGAAAGCTGAGGCGCACGCCCAATTGCAGCAGCCAACGGAAGCACTGGAACTCTTGAATCGTATTCGTCGCCGTGCCGGACTTTCGGTCATGGATGAGGCTTCTGCAAACAATCTGTACGGTAGTCTGGTGAATGCTGTTTTGCATGAACGCTCGATCGAATTGTGTTTTGAAGGACACCGTTGGTTTGATCTGGTACGTACAGGTAAAGCAATCTCCACAATGAAACCTATAAATGGTCTTACGGATGAGCGTAATCTCGTGTGGCCTATTCATGAGAGTGCTGTTCTCAGAAACCCTAACCTTAACCAAAATGAATTTTATAAGTAATCATATGAAAAAGATAAAACATATAATTACGCATTCCCTGTTGGGGATGAGTATATTGGTTTTGCTCTTCAGTTGTGAAATCCAGGAAAACTTTGACTACGAGCATGCTCCCGATAACAGTAAACTGAATATGTCTGCATTGGCCTATATAAAAGGGAATGAATCTCTTTCCATGTTTGCAGAAGCTGTAGAACGGACTCAGTTTGCATCCTTCTATGAAGGGGCGACTCCGGCAACGTTTATTGTTCCGAATAATCAGGCATTTACAGCCTATCTGAAAGAAAATGGATATGCTACCATAGACGCTATTCCGCTTCCTATATTAAAAAATATACTGCGTTACCACATTGTCAAGAGTGTAGTTAATTTTAATGATCCGGCTTTAGCACCAAGCAACAGACCGATAGCTTATACTACAGAAAACGGCCAGATTATGTACTTGTCACATACCAGTACATATGTGGGACTGATCAATGAAGGTACAAACAGGCAATGGCAGATCCGGACGTCTAATCTGGTTCCTGATAACGGTGTTATTCATGTTGTAAATTTTGTTGTTTTCTATTCTGCACCTACGGGTGATGCCAATGCTGTCAATCCGAATTTGTTGCAGGATACTATTTTTCCAAAGCACGATAGCTATGTCAACGGCGGAATTGAATCAACCAAAAACTTTGGTACTAATACGTTATTGAAAATCAAGAATGTAAGCAATAACGGAGACTATGACCGTAAAGCTTTTCTGATGTTTGACTTCGCAGATTTCAAAAAACAAGGAGTTGTAACGGATCTTCAATTGCATCTTGCCGTATCTTTTACAGCTGCAAAAGGGGTAGACCTCAATTTGTTTGAGACACCTAGTACTTCGTGGGTAGAGGCTTCGCTGAATTTCACCAATGCTGTGTTCCCTACATCACCACGTATTGCATCTATCAAGACAAGTAAAATCAGCACATTCAAATTTGACCTTACGGATTATTACAAAGAACGTAAACCTACCGGATTAAAATCGTTTATGCTGGATGGTCAGGCAGGTTCTGATGAAACGGATGAAATTGCATCTAAAGAACATCCTACATTGGCCAAACCGATGTTGATTGCTACGTTGGCGACCGGAGATTCGGAACTGGTGCTGGAAAAGCAACAGGATTTTGAGGTCAGCAATGGTGGAATGTACGTGCTTTCTAATGATAATCTTAAAGTAGATGGCGCATCGGCAGGTGATATTATCTATACTATAGATGAACTGCCTGCTTTCGGATGGTTTATTAAAGGTGCAGAGGTATTGAAAAAAGGTAGCCGTTTTACACAGTTAGACTTAGATCTTAAAAATATCGTGTTTATCCATAACGGAGAGACTTTAGGAACGAAGACGCTGATGCTGACTGCCCGTGATAAGGCTGGTGCTGTGCTGGAAGATATCAAAATCAATATTATAGCGAAGTAATATGAAATGGTATAGCTTAAAATTCAGCGCCCTCGCATTTGTCGTATTTCTGGTCAATTGCGGAGGGTCATCTGTAGAGGTGGACAAACCTGTTGTGCCTACGGACCGGGTGATTAGTTTTTCAGGTATGGATTGGATTGTTCGTACTACAAATAACAAAACGGAAGGTCCCGGACCGAACCGGTTTTCAGATTCAGATAAAAATGTCTGGGTAGATGGGACAAATCGCTTACACCTCAAGATAAGACAGGAGGGAGGAAATTGGTATTGTGCCGGTGTGACAGCTAAAAAGTCTATGGGATATGGTAAGTACATATTTTATATTGGCTCGGATGTCAACCAGCTGGATAAGAATGTTGTAGCGGGACTTTTTACATACCTGAATGATGAAGAAGAGATCGATATCGAGTTTTCGAAATGGTCTGTTGCGGATAATGTAAATACACAGTTTGTATCGCAACCGTCTACAATAGCTGGAAATAAAGTGCGGTTTGATATTGTCCCGGATCTGGGACAAACGGTACATTTCTTTGACTGGCAGGAGAAGCATATTGCTTTTGCCAGCAGCTATACGGATAGCAAGGGCTTATCCCAACCGATTCATGAATGGACCTATACCGGAAAACAGATTCCGAAAGAAAAGAACGAGAAGTTGAAACTAAATCTGTGGTTGTTCCGCGGACAAATGCCTTCTGATCTTAAAGAACAGGAAATTGTGATTGATAGTGTTCGTTTTGTAAAACAATAGTTAGGAGGAACGTAATTTTTTATTAAATAGTGATTATATGCTTTTAGAGAAATTGAATATTGATGTTGCCGATACTGCACAGGAGATAGGTGAACGGGCAGGACAGGCTATAGAAGCCGCACTTGTGGAATTGCAAACAAAGAAGGATGAGATCCGGGTAATCTTTGCTGCTGCCCCTTCACAGGATTTTATGCTCGATTACCTTGCTAAATCAACAAAAATTGAATGGTCAAAAATTGTAGCGTTTAATATGGACGAGTACCTGGAACTGGAAACCGGTGCTCCCCAGCTTTTTTCAAATTATCTGGAAAACAGATTATTCAGACATATTCATCCGAAGAGGAAATATTTCATAAATCCGGATCAGCCGGCAGGAGAGGAGATCGCAAGGATATCCGCACTGATCAGCCTGGCACCTATAGATGTAGTGTGTCTTGGTATAGGTCAGAATGGACATATTGCCTTTAATGATCCACCTGTAGCTGATTTTGAAGATAGTCATATTATCAAACAGGTTGAGCTGGATGAGGTCTGTCGTATGCAACAGGTCGTTGATGAGTGTTTCGCCAGTATTGCAGATGTTCCTAAGTATGCACTTACTTTAACAATCCCGACCATTATGAAAGCAGATCAATTGTTCTGTGTAGTGGTGGGAGAGCATAAAAGAGAAGCTGTAAAACATACACTGAACTCTCCGATTAATACAGAATGGCCTTCTACTATTTTGAGAAAGCATAAAGATTGTCATTTTTTCTTTGACCGGAAGGCATATCCTGCAGCATAAAATGTTTGTGTGAAGGTTGTTTCCGGTTTAAACGGAGCCTTTTGAAAAGTAAGTAAATAAGCCCCTGTCCGTTTTTCGGATCAGGGGCTTGTTGTTATTTGGGGATTTTTAAAAATCAAAAATGTATCCTAAATTAGGGGCATTATAAACTAAACTAATCAACCGGTCTTTATTATTTTTCTCATCGTAAGGTATGGAACAATTTGATAAAATATTCAAGAATTATTTTATTCGACTATGTTCGTATGCACGTTCCATTATTGGGTCTGAAGATGTTGCAGAAGATATGGTGCAGGAGGCATTTATCGTTTTATCACAAAATCAGGATATCCTCAATAAATCCGAAGTTACAATCAAAAGTTTCCTTTACAGCTCAGTAAAATATATTTGTTTAAATCATGTTCGCAGAAGGTGTATAGGTCAACGTGTGCAAAATGAGAATTTAATTTATGAAAAATTAGATTATTCAGATCATTTGGAAGGATTAATAAAGGCAGAGATATTTGGTGAATTACACAAAGAGTTATCCAACCTTCCAAAAAAATGCAAACGTATCTGTGAATTAATCTTTCTGGAAGAAAAAAGTTATGAGGAAGCAGCTGCAGAATTAAATGTAAGTATTAATACCATTAAAACTCAAAGGCAAAGAGCTTTAAAATATTTAAAATCAAAGTTCTTAATGGAATTTCTATTTCTTCTTTTTGCAAAAATATTATGGCTGATCTACAGTTGTTTATGATTTTTTTTAAAATTTATATTATTTTTTTTCACCCTTTTCTTCCGTTCAAGTTACTCACCCAATAATTATGATATCAGAGGACAAAATTCTTTTAGCAGAGTTAGCTGCGGAATTAGTAAAAGGCAATGAATTGACAATTGCTCAGGAAGCCTTATTGCAAGAATTATTGACAAAATATCCTGATGCAAAATCAATCATTGAAAAGGTAGTTCAAGACGGTTTCCTCGAAGTTCCTTATGAAGTACATAGCGTCGATGTCGAAAAAGAGTTAGAGAAGTTTCGAACAAATAATTCAGCCTTCTATAAAAGCAAGAAACAGACTATATCCTTTAAAGTAATAACATGGATAATATCAACCGCAGCAATACTACTTATCGGTTTCTTTTTGTTCCAAAAGCACAGCAACAAGGATTATATTGTTGAGGATAAAGTATATGGTCAGAAGAATGATATTCTACCCGGTACATCTGGTGCAATATTAGAGATTGAAGGTTCTGAATCTATTTTATTGAATGGTATTAAAACCGGTTTAAACCTGCAGAATGGATTAATCGCAAATTCAAAATCACTAAGCTATTCTTCAATTGATAAATCAAACAATCCATTACATACGCTTACTATTCCAATTCGATCGACTTATGAAGTGGTATTGAGTGATGGAACTAAAGCTTGGGTAAATGCAGATTCAAAGCTGAAATATTTGGCAAACTTCAGCAAGACAGAAAGGCGTGTAATTTTAGAGGGACAGGCCTATTTTGCTGTTGCAAAAGATACAAACAGACCTTTTATCGTGGAAAGCAACGGGGTCTCTGTTCAGGCAGTAGGTACTGAGTTTGATGTTGACTCTTATTCTAAAGATTTATGTGTGAAGCTGGTGGAAGGGAAAGTAAAAGTCTCTGAAAAGACCAAAGAACTTCAATTAGAGGCAGGGGAACAGGTAGAATATAAGCACCAAGCTTTTATACGTAGCAAAATTGAGAATATTGAAGAAGCGACTGCCTGGAAAAACGGGTACTTCTATTTTGATAACAAAGACTTAAATCAAATTTTAGCAGAAATAATGAGATGGTATGGAGTTACAATTAAATATGAAAAGAAAATTAATAAAACCCGATACTTTGGAGGTATTTCTATGCAATCTTCACTAGCTGAGGTATGTAACGTTCTAAAAGATCTAACTAATCATAATTTCAAAATTGAGGGGAATATTTTGATTATTGAATAAAACTAAAACTCACACTAGACTTAAAACAAGGAGGTCCTAAAAAAAAACCAATAAAAATAAGAAAGCAGAGATACTCCTATATCCCTGCTTCATTACATAGTTTATTAATAAACCATTAAAATCTTTAGCAAGTTATGAATAATTCTTTTTATTCAAAAGGAATCCTATGCTTCAAGAATAGGGACAGGCTTTTGACCAATCTAATTAAAATGAAACTTACCGGACTACTATTAGCAGCATCATTTATGGTTTCATATGGTTCTACCAATGCTCAAATAACTTTAAGAGGTAAAAACTTAAAAGTTGAACAGGCGCTGAAGACCATAACCAAACAAACCGGTTATAGATTTATCTATGAAGAAGGACTTTTGAATAATATCAAATCAGATATTGATTTTCAAAATGTTACCTTGAAAGCCTCATTAAATAAGTTACTTAAAGAAAATAACTTTGACTTTATTATTCATGAAAACACTGTTGTCATTAGAGACGCCATCCGTTCGACAGTTAGTGAATCATCAGGTTTAAATCAGCAGCTTACGGTAAAAGGAAAGATTATTGACAGTCAGTCTGGTACTCCCATTGCTGGTGCAACTGTAACCGAAAAGGGCACTTCCAATACGGCTCAATCTGATGCTCAGGGAAACTTTTCCCTACCCGTCTTAAGTACCTCTTCGATAATTGGTATTCGAATGTTAGGCTATAACTCCATTGAAGTGCCTTATTCCTCTTCTTCTTTGGAAATTAAACTTGAATTTTCAGAAGCTAATCTGGATGAGGTTGTAGTCGTTGGTTACGGACAACAAAGGAGAGGGGATCTAACTGGCGCAATTACTTCCTTGAAAGGTGATGAACTTACAAAAGGCGGTGCTGTCAGCAACGTGGGGCAAGCTTTACAGGGAAAAGCCGCAGGGGTGGTGGTAACACAAAACTCAAAGGCTCCCGGAGGAAGTATTTCGATCAGAATCCGCGGTGTTAACTCGATTAGTAGTACAAATGAACCACTTTATGTTATTGACGGTTTTCCAAGTAACAACGGTGTCAATATTAATCCGGATGATATTGCCTCTATGGAGATTCTTAAGGATGCCTCCGCTACTGCCATTTATGGCTCAAGAGGGGCAAACGGTGTCGTATTGATTACTACGAAAAGAGGTAAGGCCGGCGAAAACAATATCGCATACACGGGATATGTAGGAACTCAAAAACCATATAATCCATTCAATATGTTGAGCAGTCAGCAATATATGTTGCTTGCAAATGAATTATATAAAGAAATTGATGGTCAGGAAAATCAGGAATACGGCGTCTATACCAAGTCTCAGCTAGAATCGGATGTAAATACAGATTGGATTGAGGCTACAACAAGACGAGGAGTCCTCCAAAGTCACAACCTTCAATTTACTGGAGGAGGTGATAAAACTAAAGTCTTAAGTAGTATCGGTTATTTTGATCAAGCCGGAATTCTGAAAAATACAGACTTCTCCCGTATTTCTGGTCGTGTAAATGTGGATCAAACCGTAAATGATTATATCAAAGCCGGAGCGACCATCTTTGCACAAAGAGAAAATTCTAATATTCAATTGTATGACGGTAATATCCTGAATTCAAATGTACTTTATGGAATCTTAACATATGACCCAACAGTTCCCGTTTTTAACTCTGATGGTAGTTTTGGTCGACCTCCAGGCGGAAAAGGCGATAACCCTTTAGCCAATTTAATGTCACGGACAAATGATGTAAAACGTGATAAATTAAATGGTAATCTATTTTTGGAGATAAAACCTATTCAGGATATTACGATCCGGATGGATGCCGGAACGGAAATCACCAATGATGAATTAGGATCCTACTTAAGCCGCGAATCTTATCAGGGAAGTATAGACAATGGGGTGGCAAAAGTTGCTGATTATAGTTTAACACATAACCTTTTTGATCTGTTCATTACGTACAGCAAGATCTTCAACGAAAAGCATAATTTCAGTGCAATGGGGGGATATGCTTATGAGAAGTTCACCAACAATAGAAAAGGGATTGATGTCTATGGATTTTCTACAGATTTATTCAAATATTACAACCTGGGAGCTGCTTCGACAATTACTGGTGTGAATTCTTATCGCTCAGAAAACATGATGGCATCCTTTTTTGGAAGAGTAAATTATTCCTATGCAGACAAATACTTGTTAACGGCCACTGTTCGCCGTGATGGTTCTTCCCGTTTTGGATCAGACAATCAATGGGGAACTTTCCCTTCAGCAGCATTTGCCTGGAAAGTCATTAATGAATCGTTTATGCAAAACCAAACTTTCTTCAAGGATCTAAAATTCAGATTGGGGTATGGCCGTACAGGTAATGAAAGGATTGCTGATTACGCTTCTTACGGATTAGTTGGAAATTCGCATTATACTTTTGATGGAAAAAGTAATAGTTCTGGCACAACCTTAAACCCCAACTCGCCCGAAAATACCAAACTACGCTGGGAAACAACTTCTCAATTCAATGCAGGAATAGACATGGCTTTTCTTAATGATCGCCTGGCGCTGACAGTGGATGCTTACTATAAGAAAACTTCTGATTTATTGATTAAGGTTAATCTTCCCTATTACACAGGATATACTTCTGGACAAAGTAATGTCGGATCTGTTGAAAACAAAGGTTTAGAATTTGCTTTAAGCAGCAAAAACTTAGTTGGAACGTTCTCCTGGGATAGTAAATTAAATATTTCAATGAACAGAAATAAAGTTTTATCCTTAGGTGGTCAAAACGACATTTTATTAACCTCTTCTAAACCCATTGGAACAGTTTCTGAAGAAGCTTATGCTATCATCCGGGAAGGACAACCTCTGGGCTCTTTGTTTGGTTATACTTATTTAGGTGTTATTCAACAAGGTGAAAACTATGGACCTCAGCCTAACTCAAAACCTGGAGACCCGAAATTCAAAGATGTCAATGGAGATGGTACAATTAATGCTGCAGACCGTTCAATTATTGGATCGGCATATCCTAAATTAACTTTCGGATTCACCAACAATTTGTCTTATAAAAACTTTGATTTCACAGCCTTTATTTATGGAAATCTGGGAAATGATTTATTGAATATGACAAGGATGAATATGGAATGGAAACGTACTGCTGATGCCCTGGAACGTTGGACTCCACAAAATACAGATACTGATATACCAAGAAACGGATTTTTCTTCTCGAAATATGGCGGTTATATCAATGACCATTTTATCGAGAATGCCTCTTTCCTGCGCCTTCGCAGTGTTACTTTAGGTTATACCATACCATTTAAGACCAAAGCCATCCGTTCATTGAGAATATATGCGATGGGAGAAAATCTATTTACGATCAGCAAATACAGTGGATGGGATCCGGAAGTTGATACAAAGGCTTATGAAAATGATGGTTTGGTGAAATACAGTGGTAATGCGCAAACAGCAAATGCTGGAGCAGGACTGGATTTCAATTCCTACCCATCTATGCGTTCATTTACTTTCGGTGTCAGTGCCAATTTCTAACATAAACTTAAGAATGAAATGAAAAATCTTTCCAAAAGTATATATAAAACAATTGCAGCAATCGGTATTTCTTCCTTTTGTTTAGCAACTATCAGTAGTTGTACAAAATTAGAGCCCAAGCTTTACAGTGACTTAACAACTAAAAATGCATATTCATCCGAAAGTGATATTGACGCAGCTTTGACAGGGGTTTATGCCAGTCTTTCGCCATATCCCGGAGATGCATATCTATACTATGCAGGATATCTGGTCATGATTACGGACTATTCAACAGATATGGGGTATTCAACAGCAGCTGGTGATCCTACAAAAATGAGTAATCTGACATATGATGATAATAATCGCTATTTCAAATTCAATTATCAAAATATGTATCAGGTCATCAGCAATGCTAATATGTTGCTAGCGAATATTGGAAATGTCAGTATGGCTGATAGTAAGAAAAAACAAGTAATGGCACAAGCCCGGTTTTTAAGAGCCCTTTCTTATATGGATCTAACGGATGCTTGGGGACCTGTACCATTAATTACAGATGTTAAAAACCCTTCTGAAAGTTATAATTTGCCATTGGCACCAGTAGAAGAGATAGAAGCCCTGATAACTTCTGATTGTCAGTATGCCATTGACAATCTTCCTGAGAAGTGGTCTCTGGACTTAGGTGTTGGTAGAGCAAGCAAAGGAGCGGCTTTGACCCTTTTAGGGAAAATGTACATGCGTTCGCACAAATATGACAAAGCAAAACCTCTTATTGATGAAGTTCTTGCCCTAAGGTCCAAAGGGGTTTATACACTGAACCCTGATTTTAAAAATGAATGGTCAGATAATAATAAGATTGATATGGGACTTATTTTTGGAATCCTTCATGAACCAACATTAAATGGTGGTGAAATAACAAATCATTTTGGTCCATCTGATAATCGTGAGGTACCAGAGAGATGGCAGTATTATGGTGTTTCTCTTCAGTTTTGGAGAAAGTATAGTGACTTGGACCCGCGCAAGAAATTCTTTTATTATGATTACGAAGGATTGGCTGCCAGAGATAAAAATACCACGCATGGATTCTTTTACATGATGCCTAAAGCCGGACAGACAACTCCTCCCAGCGATACCGTAAAATTACTTCAGAACGTAGCTACAAAAAAGTATTCGTATGATATGACCAATAATTCTTATTTGGATGGCCGTACGATTCAGGTATTCAGAATCGCAGATGTGATATTATGCAAAGCGGAAATTGAAAATGCATTGAATGGACCTCAGGCAGCACTTTCTTATTTAAATGAAATCAGAGCTCGTGCCGGTGCTCCGGAATATGGTAAACACCCCAGTTTCCCTGTTCCTGCTTCAAAAGATGCAATGATAGATGCATTGGTGGATGAACGAGGATTTGAATTTGTATTTGAATACAAACGGCGTCAGGATTTAATTCGTTTGGGAAAATATGAAAAAGTAACGAATGATTATTTAATATCCAGAGGCTTAAAGCCGGTGGCAACAGCAGCCCTTCGATATTTTCCATACCCGCTTGATGAAGCCCGGCAACATCAGGAAATGTCCAGTGCTAACTCCAGTAGAATTCCGAATTAATTTATGAAATCAAAAATATTTATTTTCCTGTTCTTGATAGTAGTAGCCGCCTTCAGCGGTTACTACTATTTCAGTCACCGTGTTCAGATTTTAGAAATTCAACTTAGCTCTCCGGATAACCAATCGATTAAAGAAGACGTCGCTGTAAAATTAAACTCAGAAGCTCCGATTTTTATTGAATATTGGAAAGAAGGTGAAAAACAAAGATTCAGAAGTCCGATTGCTAAAGCAACTGATTCCCATTTGGTACATCTTTTATTACTGGAACCTTCCACAAAATACCAATATCAAGTGGTCATTGACCAATGGTTTCCTGTTCGTTCCAAAGTATTGACTTTTGAAACCAGGGCACAATCTCCGTGGATGGTTCACAACTGGATTAAAGAGGGAAATCCTCATGACCCAAAAGCACTGGGTGATGACCTCATTTTATTATGCTATCGTGGGTATCCCGGCAACATTTCTATTGTAGATGGCAATGGAACAGTACGTTGGTATTGGCAGGATGATAAACTGGGCGTACGATTAGCTTCTCTCACTCCAAGGGGTACAATTCTAGCGTTGCTCGCTCCTGCAAATAAAGATGAGTTTAAAAAAGAACCCGAGAAAAAAGAAGGTAAACCTTTACCTAAAAATTATTACTTAAGGAGTGGTCGATTAGGATTTATGGGCGGAACCCAATTGGTGGAAATCTCGCAAACCGGAAAAGTTCTTTGGCGTAGCAATCTTGCTGACAAAGGCATAATAATGCATCATGATGTGCAAATGAACAATTTAAATGAAATCTATGCTATTGTTCGTGACTTTAAAATCGATGATCGTCCTAATTCAATAAAAGATACCTTATGGGGAGATGCTATTGTAAAGATCGACAGTTTGGGAAATATCAAAAGTAAATGGTCACCATGGAAAGACTGGGATTTAATAAAAGACCATAGGCTGGATAGCTTCAAGCATGATCGTTTTCATTTCAATACTATTTCCTTCGATCAACAAGGAAATTATATCACTTCAACTCCTATTGAAAACCAAGTTTGGAAAATAGAACCTAAATCCGGAAAAATAATATGGAAACTAGGTAAGAATGGAGATTTTAAAATGGATTCTAAAGATTATTTTTATTTCCAGCACATGCCATATATTACAAAAGATGGCGATCTCTTACTATTTGATAATGGAGATTATGCACCTCAAGATACAGCTAAACTTCAGAAACGTTCCAGAGCAATTGCGTTCAAATTAGACGAAAAGAATAGGATAGCTAAAAAAAGTTATCAAGCTCCTCTACCTGTAAAACAATATACAGCTAGAATGGGCAGTGCATTTTTGCTTTCCAATGGAAATTTACTGCAAACCAGCTCCAAAACCGGAAGTGCTATTATCACCGATAAAAATGGTAAAGTACTCTGGGAATTAAATAGCCATTTCATACCTTACCGTGCAGTACAGGTTCCTGAAAGTTTTTGGAAATCTTATAGTCTAAAATCAAATTAAAATTTAAATCAACCTGAAAAGATCCTTTTTTACTTAGATCGGAAGCACAGGAATAACCTATAGAGTTCTTTTATTAAAAGGTGAAATTCAGAGAATATTGTTAAATAAAAGAAGAATTTTATATTAGTTATTACTTTCGTAAAACTCCTTAATTACATAGTTGATGTCATTTAGTCTGGCCAATTCCTTTATTAAATAATACCGGTGCAGAAAACCTGTTAATACGACAATCTTTTTGTTGGGGTACTTTTTCGCGATATTATAAATATTTTTGGCCATTGTCTGATTCCGCAAATCCCAGAAACCGGACATTAATCTGAATCCATCTTTGTAGTTTATACTGTCTCCATCAGGCTTTACGACATACTTTTTCGAAAATTCGGGTCTTGAATTTGTGATCTTGAGCAACTCTTTATACTGATAATTTTGCCTCATTTCTGAGATGCTATCCGTTCTTTTATTATTAAAATTTTCTGCTGATAGGGTCGAAATTTTTATGAGATCATTTGTGATTTTATTGAAAGTTTCGTAGATAACAGCTTCTTCATCTGTAAGTGCTTTTGCCTCATAAAGACTATCTATAAGCTGAACGGATAGATTATCAGCAGGAACCATTCCCATTGCTTTACGGTATTTGTTCCTGCCTTCAAAATCAAAGGGAAACCGTAACGTATTTGGATGCTGTTTTACATACATATTACTCGCCTGGATTTCGTTTCCTTTAAAAAAGCCGCCTTTTTCATAATCTTTCATGCCTTCGCTATCCACCTCATGCAGTATGATATCCGGCTTTATCGTATTTAGCATTCCAAGTAATATGGCGGGATTATAATTGGGCACACTATCATGAATATTCCCAATTACATAAATTTCAGTCCTTGTATTCTGAGAAAAAGCGATATTCATTACTAAAAAGGAGAGTACAGTAGCAAATAGTTGTTTCATAGGGTTATATCTGATGATTTAGCGTTTTAGCATATCGTCAATTCCGCGTAAAGCAGGATCGATATTCTACTAATACAGAAAAAATATGCGCTTGCTAAAATACAAAAAAGTACCAGCAAGCCCTATGGAAGTTCATGAATTATTTCTCCTTTATGACTTTAAAATTTATTCTCCGATAATTTTTGAAGTACAAAAAACAGATAAAATAAGTAGTTGAAAAGTCCGGAATCCTATCCTAAAATATACCCAGATTATACTGTTTTACCAGATCCAGAATCATATGATAGCCTGCTACAGAATTACCATGACTATCCAGAGGAGCACTGAAGACGGCTATACCAGCTTCATTAGGTACGCTTATCATAATACCGCCACCTACACCCGACTTGCTGGGCAATCCTACTGTACGGGCATATTCACCACTAAATTCATACATTCCGGCAATCAGCATCTGCGATTGGATTAATTTTGACATTTCAGGGTTTTTATAGCGTTGGTCACCATCAAAACGCACACATTGATGAGCAAAGAAATAGCCTATTTTGGCCAGATCTTCTGTTGTCAGTTCAATAGAACATTGGCGGAAATAGTTGTCCAGCTGGTCTTCAGTGCCTGAAATCAATCCCGCATTTTTCATGATATAGAACATTCCGCGATTACGGTGCCCGGTTTCTTTTTCAGAAGCATATACAGTTTTGCTGTAATCCAATGTAGGATTGTCCGTGATATAACGTACCATGTTTAATATTTTGTCAAAGGGCACTTGTCCCTCGCCTGAAATAAGAGACGTAGTCAGAATAGCTCCGGCATTCATCATAGGATTCAGCGGCTTGCCCATTGTTTCCAGATTTGAAAAATGATTGAATGGTTTATCGGTACCAAAGTATCCCATTTTCTTAAAGACAGATTCTTCCCCATTTTCCAAGACCGCGACCATTAGTGCAATAGGTTTTGAGATGCTTTGCATAGTGAATTTTTTATGTATATCACCTGCTCCGATCAGAGCTCCTTTCTCATTTACTACCGCAATAGCCACAGCTTTTGCATCCATCTTACTCAGTTCGGGAATATAATCGGCAACTTTTCCATCAATATAATAATGTCTGTTTTTTTCCAGAATAGCGGTTAATGTTGCTTTAGATACATCCCTGAAGGGACTTGTGTTTTGCGCATAAATCGGTATACTAATCAGGAAAAACACTATTGCAAATGCACTTTTTGTCAGATTGGAAATATAAGTTCTGTTCATATTTTAATATTCAGTATATAGCGTATACGAAATACGTGTTTTAAAATTTAATTCACAAGGAATGTACAAATTGAATTGAAGGATATGAGGGCTCATGAACGGGATACAGAGTGCTGACAGTTGCTGTCTGTAGCTATAAATAGCGATATACAGTAGAATCTACTGTTTTATGTATTAATTCCAACAGGAGAAATGGGAGAGGTATTACATGTAAATACTTAAACATTCCCTTTCACGATCATGAAAGGAAATGTTTAAGT
This sequence comes from Sphingobacterium sp. UBA5789, assembly GCF_002418355.1. Taxonomy (NCBI): domain Bacteria; kingdom Pseudomonadati; phylum Bacteroidota; class Sphingobacteriia; order Sphingobacteriales; family Sphingobacteriaceae; genus Sphingobacterium; species Sphingobacterium sp. UBA5789. Next base: position 196,159 of record NZ_DIDX01000004.1, read on the forward strand.
AACAGATTTGGCTTACTTTAGTTCAAATTCGGTATAGATATTACGTTTGAATTCGAGTACTTCAGGAGCAATCTTAAATCCGGCACCTCCATAAGCTTTATTAAATGTTTCCAGTTGCATTCTGGTCTGGTAACCTCCCGGATCACCAGGAGCACTGCCATCATTAGAAATAAACAACAGTTTTCCAATTTCGACATCGGCACGTTTGGCTAGTTTTTGAGCAGATTTTAATGCATCATCATAAGCGATCAGGTCAGCTTCACGTAAGATACTGTCTGCTTTGGAATGATTGAATTGAACGGAGGAAATACCACTGATTTTTGTTTCGAGCAATTTACCTGTCAGCTCCGTAAACTTAGTCAGATCGTGCAACACAAAATCGATAGTCTGCTGCGCCTGGTATCCGACAAATTTATTGCTGTTATTGATATATTCGTAGGCTTTATTGGCAGACACACTGCTGGTCTTGATATCTTCTTTATTACTGCCGTATTTCTGAAGAATAGCAATCACGGAGTCAACCGTATTTTGAGTTTCACGTACAGCATCGACCATACGTGGTTTAGTAAAACCTGCGTCTATAGTTAAAGTAACCTGATCAGGCATAATTCTGATCTTTCCCTCTCCACTGACACGGATTCTGTTTTTATTGTCTTTTGAGTCCGAATTGCAGGATGCAAAAAGCAACAGGCCGGCTGCGGCCAATACAATTGTTGATTTAAATACGGTTTGCATAAGCGTTAGTTTTTAATGCAATATTAATGAATGAAGTAATTTATATGTTGTTCAATAGATTTTACTCCGGTTAATTTGATGTACGGGGTACTGCCATTGGCGCCGGGGACTCTCTGTCGACCCGGAGCTCCTTTATCAGTAAATTTTCAATGATAGGGAGCATTTTGTCATTTACGACTATTTTATTGATCACATTTTTGAAATATATATCACCTTTAAATTCCTTATCTATCTTTTGTTTAAACTCCGGTGAAAGAGATTCATAAGTAAGTACCAATTCCGTTTGTTTCTCTTTTATTTTCTTAACGGTCAGGTTCCATGTTACACCATAGTCTGGAAAATAAAAATCCTTTTTAGGAGGCTTCACACTTAAGCTTTTATCTTTCTGCGTATAGCTGATAAGCATATAAATACTGGACGGATATTCTACTTTTCTTGCAGGTGAAATAAGTTGCTTCCATTCTTTCTGATTGTCTGCAACGAAATCATCTCCATATGCTGTTTCTTCAATTTGAAAAGCAGCAATACTATCATTGCTTTGCAGCGCTTTTATCTTCATAGACCCTGGTCGATACAGATTTTCCATTTTAGGGATAGCATCTTTTATTCGTTCAAAATCGGCTGCTATTATTTTTGACCTCGATTTGTTGCTGATGGTCTGCGCCTGCGAATTATTCAGCATAGCTAAAGCGATAAATAAGAAAAGTGAGTATTTGTACATAATTATTTTTTTTAAAATATGATTGTCTATGGTATAATTTATTACTTATTTATCCTGCTACGATTACTTTGTCAAATTTGATTTTCCCCTGAGCAAAGTGGAACACATATATGTAGCTGGACTCCGGACTGAATGTTGTAGGATAAATCGTATTGCCATTGCCGATATCAGAATATCCCCGGAGACTAAAATTGAATGTGACGCTATTACCGACAATCTGTAAGGTATATTCTTTAATTATATCTCCGTTATCTTTGGTGACTTTGTACAAACCTTCATTTTTAAACCAATGAATATCATCCAGAAAAATTTCGTCAAGAACATTGAGGATATAATCGTTGTTGTCTTCCGTTTTGTAACCAAACTGGGTTTGAAGAGCAGCCTTATTTTTACTCATCACCAGTGACTTGAGTTTTTTAAGTTCTGCAATCAGCTGTGCTCTTTCGGCCAGAAGGACTTTAGTTCTGTCCTGAAAGAGCTTTATATTTTGATTTTCGACCTTATTATATTCCAATGTATAATTAGCATTAACCGGTTTGTACCAGCTTTTGTTTGAATAGTAGCTGTCTATTTCAGAACTCTGGAAAACATAACCTTTGCGGGCAAAAAGATCATTTGTTAAATAACGTAATTCATCTACACTCAATTCCTTGATCTGATCTGCTTTAACGATCTCCGTAGCACAAGAGGAACAGTCCGTGAGGGTCTGCGCAATCGTATATTGCGAAAAGGCTGCCAGGAAAAAGATTAAAAGATTTTTCATTGAAAAGTTATATTAAGTTATGTTCAATTTAGAAAGCGTCTCCTGTATTGTATAACGTCAGAATAAATGTATGACTACTATAGAAGCTTATAAAGAGGTGATCCATATTCGTAGCTATCGGGTAAATATTTGTAGATAAAAACTAATTGAATCATATCTTATTGTAAAAACCGAAGCAATCTGTCCGGACAGATTACTTCGGTTTATTCGAATTGCTACTTAATCTCTACTTTCAGATTTTCTGAGCGGGCATTCACAGAAGGATCATACATACATTCTGCTGTGCTGATTCCGGCATTAAATACACCAATGTTATTCGCTTTGACCTCATATTCCAGCTCATGTCTTCCTTTTGGCAACATGTCATAAAAATAATTTGTTGAAGCATCTTTCATTGTGAAATAATAACCTGATCTCCATTGATAGCCTGAAGCCCGGTATTCCGGCTCTGTTCCGGATGGACGACTGTCCTTGATATGTACATATTCCAGTGCAGTATCATTGATAATCGTCAGTCTGACTTTTACCCTCTCTCCAAGATTGAAACTAGTACTTTCTACCCATTTTCCTGCCCGTTCCACATAATATTTTTTATAAACAGACAGACTGTTGGCTGTCGCTTTAATTTCTTCAACAGGAACAAAATATTGATGATATATACCACCGTAAACCGTTCTGCTGGTGTTGTTATTACGAACAGTAATATGCTGATTGCCTTTTAAATCATCCTTTTGAATTTCTTTATTGATCTGCCCAAGTACCTGCTCATCCATCACAGTTTTTTGTTCATTGATCATTACTTCGGTGGTATTGACCATAGAAAATTCTTCAGGGTTATTTGCCAGTAACAGTGCATAGATGGCATCCACAGTCATCCAGGTTGTTCTCCAATGGTTGGCCTGTTTATTATAATAGATCCACTGACTGATCTGACGAAGCTTGTCCGGGTCATTGAGTTTATAAGCTTCTGTCATATAAGACTGCAGACTGGTCGCATTATAGCGTCTGCTGTTACTTTCCCAATACATACCTTTGGCAGTATCTGTGATAGCTTCCTGTTTTATACGGTTTTTGATAAAGTCGGCCTGTGTTCCTGTTCCATATAACTGATTTACAATCCAGGCTTTAGCAGCAGATCCTGCTGAGCCTTTAGCTGTAATTTCTGCTGATTTGGCCAATTTGGAACTGAGTTTTTCCAGTTCGATTTTATTTCCGGGAGTGTAGGCATTCCAATAATGGCGGGCAAAGAGGTAGCTTAGTGTTTGTTCAACATTATTCTTCTCACTGATCAGATTCTTATCCTGATCCAGATAACTCACTATTTTTTTAGAGCTGTTCTGAATCGTATTGCTGACTAATGTTTTGTCCAGATAGAGTACTTTTCCAAATATTTCGAGAATACGAATCGAGATATCTGTGTTTTCTTTTCCACCTTCAAACCATGAAAATGCTCCGTTTGGTAATTGATTTTTGATAATCTTTTTTTCCAGATCATTTAATTCTGATGCAATATCCGAATGAAATAACTTCGCCAGTGCTTTGAGTTTTTGTTGCTCTCCCTTCACATCGCGCAGCCACGGCATTTCTTCGAGAGTCAATGTGCTCAGCCTGCTGTTTTCTTCTAATTTACCCTTGCTGTTCTCCTGGTCTAATGCTTTGAAATAATCAGATATGGCAGGGTAGTACTTCTGTACATATTGGATCATTTTCAACCCAAACCATTTGCTGCTCAACTGTTCACTGCATTCATAAGGATAATTTTTCAGGTAATCTAAAGCTGCAATAATTTCAACAATAGGATTGCTCTGAATCTGAATTTTGGTCAACAGATTGTTTTTTCCAAATGAAGCTACCTGATAAGTTTTGCTTTGCTCCGGTTTGAGTATGATCTTTTCTGTATCTGTGATCAGGATCTTATTGGAAAGTATCGGTAGTTCATGTACTTCTCCATCAGAGAAAGCATCTGTAGCCGCTACTATTTTGATCTGTACGACAGGAATATCGGTTGAAACTTTTAGTTTCCATTCCACGATCGTATTATTTTCGGCTGATACACTGAATGCCTGATAAGCTTTGTCATCCAGAAAAGCTGTGGATATCACCTGATTATTTTCGGGATTGATAATTTCTATTTTTGCATCACCGGACAATGTATTTTTGCCTAAATTCTGAATTTGAGCTTTGATCGTTATTTTATCTCCATTTCTCAGATAACGCGGTACATTAGGGCTGACCATCAGCTCTTTCTGTGTCTGTGTCATAAAAGTGGCTGATCCTGCTTCCAGATGCTGTCCGTGAGCAAATAACAATAGTTTCCATTTTGTCAGTGCTTCCGGACTGTCAAATTCGAAAGATACGAGACCATCTTTATCTGTGTACAGAGTAGGGTAGAAGAAGGCTGTTTCCTGCAGATTGGTGCGCACCTGAGCTGTATTCATTTTTTCTTCTTTGGCTTTAAACTCTTTTGTGGTAATAATAATTACACCATTCATTCCTCTGGATCCGTATAATGCAGATGCCTCAGCTCCTTTTAGCACAGCCATATTATCGATCTTATCAGCTTTAAGACTTTGTAAGTTAAAGGCATCCATAATTTCTCCGTCAACTATATACAGAGGAGACTGTGCTTCGGGTGCGGCTGAAGACGTGCCTCTGATCTGCACACCGGCAGCCACTCCGGCGACAACGACTTCCTGTAAAGAACTATCATTTGACATCATCATATTGGAAACAACACTTCTGGCAGTATATTTTCTTGTTGTATAATTGAAAAATATTCGTGTATTCCATAATCCGTAATTACGGATTTGAGGGATGTCATCGTTTACTAATGTATCTTGTTTCCTGTTGTAACGGCTTAGAATAGATCCTGATGTCTGACCAAATTCCTGACTCAGATGATAAAAACTAAATCCGTAAAAATATGGATATTGAAGATTAAACTGGCCTGGCAGAGAATGAGGTGTAAACATATCAAGCGCACTGTCGTACATCGTGGCGAGTACTTCTGTTTGAAGCTGTTTATCTTTTTGAGCAATGGTGAAGCTCCATTTTTCCTTCTGTCCCGGCGTTATCTTGTTTCTGAATGTATGTTGTTTTATCTGCAGATTTCTGTCAGAAGTAAGCACCGGTACTCTCTGTGTCAGGAGTTGTATTTTATTATCTTTAATAAGTGCAATATGCAATATCGTAGGATTTATGGTTCGGTCTCCGTCAAGTTGGAAAGCATATTGTCCTTTACCCTTGTCTAGCGGAATGATTTTCGTAGGTTGCTTGGATCCGCCGATAACTTCCCATAAAAAAGCAGCTTTTGCATCCATAAAATCTGTCTGAAGCTGTAAGGTCACTTTTTCATTGCGGTCATATGTGTTCTTATCAAATTTGGTGATTAAAAAATCTGAATTACTTGTCTTGAATGTCTGCGGGTGTAAGATCTGAACCATATACAAAGAGTTTACCGTGTCCTGACCTTCCACTGTAAATGCCTTGACTTCATACTGACCATATGGAAAACGAGTGCTGTCAATAAATACAATATTGGTGTCACGCGTATCAAAATGATATTTTCCTACCAGCTCCTTATTTTTATTCTCAAATTTGATCCGATCAAATGTGTTAGGAAAATATTTTTCATATTCATCTGCTGTAAACAGGTGGTATTCCGGCTGCTCATTGTTGTAGGATCGGTAATCCGGAAGAATGACAGTAGGTTTTTTGATACGATAAATTTCAATTTCTCCCGCAAAAGCATAAGGCTGGTAATTCAGATTAGTTGTATTAACCTTGATTTCCTTCCATTTTCCCTCCACCATGACATTGGGAACGATTTCCAGAGAGAGTGCTCTTTGCTTATCCGCATATTTGTAATTTGCGCTTGCAGTTTGCATCTCTCCGGTGGTATTTACTGCTTCAGCTGTTACCTCTATTCCAAATTTTGTGCTGCTTTTTAAACTGTCCAGACTTAACGGAAAAGAGATATAGAACTTGCCGGACTGGTCTGCAACCGTCGTTGAGTCATATGTTAAAATATACTTCCAGTTATTTTGATCCCTTACTTTCAAGGAGTAGCGGATAGTAGTTTGTGGCAAAGAAACCCCGGATAATGTTTCTGTTTTTCCTTCAAACTTTACTGTATCTGTCCTGCTGTATGTTTCTTTATTCGGTTCAAAAAATACTTTAAAAGTTGGTCGCTTATACTCTTCTACTTTGAAATAATCGGATTCCAGCTGTTGTCCGTTATGTGTAAGTTCAATTCTGAAATTTCCACTCAAAGTCTTTACCGGTAAACGGAATTCTCCATTTACAGAGCCAAAAGTATTTGTATGGAGCAATAGCGAATCTATCAGTTGATTATTTGCATCTTTTAGGTAGAGCTTTACTTTTTCACTAGCCATGATTTTTCCGTTGAGTACCGCACTGTTATACAGAATGGCTTTGAGGTATACAGTCTGACCTGGTCTGTAAATAGACCGATCCGTCATGATCAGACTCTTTATTTTTTCTCCGTTATTTTCTTCCTCTTGTCCTCTTCTGGTATGATCTTCTACATCATTAAGCTCCAGAAGATCTACTAATTGGTTTTCTTCAGGGATGTATAATTGAAAATCGCTCAGATCATCCTTGCTGTTAAATGTAAGTTCACCCGCATAGTTTGTTTTCTTATCGCCTATCCGGATGAGCTCTCTTCTTTTATCCTGATATATTCCTATTTTCTTATTTGCATAAGGAATACCCGAAATACGGTTGATCAGTAATACTTTATAAGTCGATAGGGACTTGTTTTCATCCTCATTCTCTTTGGTGGCTGAAACAAACAGATCACTAATTGTCAGTTCAGAATATGTAGTGGTAAGATAAAGGCCATCATCTTTAAATTCAGGATTATTGGATGCCAGCACTGTATAATTTCCTGTTGAAAAAGGATTCAGCTTATAAGTGGTGGTATGGTTTTCGTAATCATCAAATACCTTTAGATTAACTTTATCTTCATAAACCAGCTGTCCATCGAATGTTACTAAATTTGTTAAAGAATCATTGTTGACTTTAAATTGTCTGAATTTTTTGGGCGTATTGGTTCTGTTATATACCCGGATATACAATTGGTCTGCATTGCGCTGTTTAATCTGTATCGGTGTATATTGATTTGCAGGAGCAAATGTAGGGTGGCTAATATCTATTTCAGCTTTAGTCAGAGCATTATGGATTTGTTTTACATTACCTAGCCACGGGCTGTTTGGATATTTTTGTAATGAGCTTTTCAATAATGTTACAGCTTCTTTTTTAGACGGAGCATTTCGGGCAATGGAAGCTATTACATATGCATTGTAATCCGAATAAGTGGAGTCAAGCTTTTTTTTGATACTGCTGTAATTATTGTTGATATCCCAATAACTCTGGTTTAATACATTCAGGTATTGGAGATAGGCATTTGCGTTGTCATAATGATATTTTGTATTGACCGCTGTGATTTCTTTTTTTAAGTAATCAACTTTTATGCTTTGATCACGCTGTCCATCCAGAAAACTCAGATAATTATAAGCTAATAAGTGGTATAAGGTAGGCGAAAGTTCTATATTCTGAGAAGAAGTGAGAAGTGTCGTCCAGTCTTCAGTCTTTTCCTTTAGCAGCCTCTCTTTATCTGCTAAGGACTGTCTGAATATGGAATCTATTTTATAGAGCTCGGTAGCTCTCTGTACCGGGACAATCGCACTCTTTTCCAGTAGCTGATGAATGTTCGCAGATAAGAATACTGCATAGAAATTTGTGAGAACCTGTTGTTCAAGAGGATTTGCCTGTTTAATATTATTTTTAATATGGTTCTGAAGCACTTTAAAAGAAGCTTCCGTAGTCTGGTTGATGGTATGTGCTCTGTTTTCAGCCAGAAAAGCACGAACCCACTCCGGACTGTTATTTGATGAGCGGGCTTCTGCCTTGATATCGGCCAGTATCGGTAGCGTCTGTTCATAGTTTTTGATGTTGATCAGCTCTTCTACTTTTTTCCATTTGGGCGAGCTTTCTTTCTTTTGTGCTTTTACAAAAAGAGGGAATAAGGCAATGATAATTAATAACAGGTTTTTCATAATCCGCTTTTAAAGACTTACTACTATAATAATACGTACAATTTTTGGTAACGGATGCAGAGCTTTCTATAATTCCATAACAGATTTTATATTTTTTTTAAATTTTATAAAACAGAAAAAGCCCGCGTCTCCACGCAGGCTTTAGGTTGAAACAAAAATACCCAAGTTCTTAGGGGTATGTGGTTACCACTTTACTCACTTTCCAGACATCCTGACTGCGGGTAAGGGTTATGTAATCTACACGAGTGAAATTCTTAAAAGCCATAGTTGCTTTCGCCAGGCAGATATCACTGTTTTCATCCAGCACCTGATATGAAGTGATACAGTCGTATTGCAATCCTTTGTTCTTTTTCAGGAACTCGGTGTATTGGTTTTTGTTAAATTTTTCATCGGGCTTACTTGCCGTATAGTATTCAAAGTCTTTAGCGAATAGCTGATTGCTGAAGTTAAGGTTGCCTGATGTGGTTGCCTCCAGAAATGATTTGACAGTACTTACAGAATTATCTTTGACCGGGTTTGTGTTTTCACCTGCGAAAGCACTTAGAGAAGTAACCAGGATCAGAGCTGTTGCGATGGATTTGATTGCGTTTTTCATGTTATTTAGTTTCTTTAGTTTTTGTTGTTATGTGTTATTGTTTGAATCAAAAGTAGGGTAGAATATGCTGGTGGGGAATAGAGATTAGATCAATACAGTTAAAAACTCGGCAAAAACGGGGCTTCTGTCGGTGAAATTATTTTGACCGAAAGTCTACGGTATGGAAATGCCTGTGAAAAAGCAAAAGAATATATTTGTAGCAGGCATTTATCTTGTATACGAATAAAACTCTTACATTTATGCACAAGAGAAATGGAATTAAATAGTATGGTTGATGTGACATCCTTATCGGAAGAACAACTGGTAGCGCTATTGCAGGATAGCCAGCAGCATGCTTTTAATGAAATCTATAAACGTCACTGGACCGGAATCTTTCTGGCAGCGAAAAACCGGCTGTCTAATGAAGATGATGCTTATGAAATTGTCCAGAATATCTTTCTCAGTCTTTGGCGCAAAAGAAGTTCTTTTGAACTGACCAAAAACTTTGCTGTGTATTTTGCTACAGCCACTAAATATGAGGTACTGAAGTCATTATCCAGACAAGGGCATATCGAACAGTATCGGAATGTATTACGGACTTCTGTTTCTGAAAGAGACGATTCTACAGTAAATCAACTGGAAACAAAGGAACTGCTGGAATCATTGGAACAATCTATCCGAGTACTTCCTGAAAAGTGTCAATTAGTATTCAGACTACGGGTGGAGAAGGAGTACAGTCAGAAAGAAATAGCAAAAGAGCTCAATATATCCGAAAAAACAGTAGAAGCTCACCTCACCAAAGCCCGCAAGCATATCCGTAATGATCTGGGCATTCTTGCATTTATACATCTGGTACATTATTTAAAAAATTTTTAATTTCCACTAAGGGATATTGCAGTTTCAGAGGGCTTACTTATATAACCCTTTATTATGAAGCAGAAACCGGAACCGCAGAGACTCCAGTATTTGGCCGAAAAATGGCTGAACGGAACAATTTCAGCAGCTGAAAAGCAGGAATTTGATGAGTGGTATTTCTCTTTTGAAGACCACATTGTAACAGATCATACTGCTGAAGAGCTGGATAATATCGCTGCCGGGCTTTATAAAGATATCCAGTCTCGGTCCGGAATGACAGTCCCGCCCCGAATTTCAAAAATTTATCCTTTTAAACGTATGTTGTATTGGGCAGCCTCTGTTTTGATACTGATAGGTGCTGGTGCAATTCTGTACATCAGACAGGATAATGTTCCGCTTCAACATACTAAAACGGCTGTTATTATTCCCGGTTCAGAAAGAGGGAATCTGCAATTGGGAGATGGTAACGCCTATGATCTGGAACAACTTGATACGGGTATTTTTCTTAAAAGAAGCGGGGTTGAAATTGTCAAAACCCGAAAAGGCGAAATTAATTATACTGTACGTTCGGTTGAAGCCCTGAATCCAGATGAAATTGTAGATAATACCGTATCCACACCGAATGGAGGGCAATATAAAATTCAATTGAGCGACGGAACACGAATATGGCTGAATGCGGCGTCTGTGATCAGATTTCCAATAGCATTTGTCGGAGATAAGCGTATGGTTGAATTGCAGGGAGAGGCCTATTTTGAAGTCAGCAAAGACCCGGTGAAACCTTTTATTGTAAAAACAGGAAAAGAAGAGGTTCGGGTTTTAGGAACACATTTCAATGTGAATTCATATGAGGGTGATCCGGTATCTCGTGTTTCTTTATTGGAAGGAAAAGTAGAAGTTCTTGCTAAGAGAGGGCTCTACAAAACCCATCTATTGCCTGGACAGCAGACTGTTAACACCTCCAATTCGATAAATGTGGAATCTTTTAATACAGAAGAAAGCATCGCATGGAAGAATGGAGAATTTATATTTAACAATGAGCGTCTGGATCAGGTCATGCTTAAAGTAGGCCGCTGGTATGATGCAGATATAATTGTCGATCCTGAGATCGCAAAAATACTGATCTGGGGATCTATATCTAAATCTGAGCAGATTGATAAGGTCTTAAAACTGATACAACTAACTAATGAAAATATAAAATACCGAATAGAAGGAAGGAGGATATATATGAGTCCAAAATAACCATTAACAGCTAGCATATATATAAAATAAGCTAGAGAAGGTTGAAGGCTTCTCTAGCAGAGATAGTATATATTCTACATTGTACTGACTACAAGTATTACCAATGTAAAACCTTACACTAATCAAATATAATGAAAATAACCTCTAATTATGGGAAGGAAGGCTATTGCAGATACTCTTCTGTCCGAAAAATACTGATTGTGATGAAACTCATTACATTATTCATGGTGGCGGCGCTCTGTCAGGTACAGGCTCTTACACATGCGCAGTTAGTCACGCTCAAAGGAAAAAATGCGCGACTCACCGATATTTTAAAAGAAATAAAAAAACAGACCAGATACGATGTGATCAGTGAATCCGGTATCGTTGGTCGTCTTCGGGTGGAGGAAGTCGATCTGAATAGAGTGTCTTTGGATAAGGGACTTTCACAGCTATTAGCTCCGTTTGCATTAGATTTCGTGATTGAAGATAAAGCTATTGTTATAAGACGATCTTCAGTTGCAAAAATGAGCAAGGCCGAAAATACGACAGATGTACAAACGACAATAAAAGGTAAGGTCAGCGGAAAAGACGGGCAGGCAATTAAAGGCGCCACAGTACAGGTGAAAAATACACGTGAAGCCACAGCTACAAAGGATAACGGTGAATTTGAGATTACAGCTAATCCTGGTGATCTTCTCATGGTAAGTTCTGTCGGATTCGTAGCTCAGGAAGTGTCTGTACAAGGCCGGGGATACCTGACTGTGGTACTTGATATATCCAATAGTGCACTGGATGAAGTCGTCGTGGTGGGATATGGGGAGCAAAAGAGAAAAGATGTACTTGGAGCAATCAGTACGGTTACATCAGAAGATTTTGATGACAGACCATCTACCAATCTGGGCTATTCTATGGAAGGTAAATCAGCCGGCGTGATGATTACGCGCCCTTCCGGTAAACCACAGAATGGGATGAGCGTACGTGTACGTGGTACAAACTCTATTACTGCCGGCAGCAATCCCTTATACATCGTGGATGGTGTGCCGACTCAGTTGATATACGATATTAATCCAAATGATATAGAAAGTGTGTCTGTTCTTAAAGATGCTGCATCAGCAGCTATCTATGGTGCTTCCGGAGCAAACGGGGTGATTCTGATCACAACTAAGCGTGGAAAAGAAGGAACTTCCAGATTAAAACTCTCCGGTTATACCGGTTTCAGCCGGATCGCAAAGAAAATGGATGTGCTGGACAGAGATCAGTATATATCTCTGATGAATGAAATCGGGCAGGTTGCTGATTGGAGTAAATATACCGCCAATACAAACTGGAGTGACGAAGTATTTCGGGTAGCCCGGCTTCAGAATTATCAGATGACTGTAGAAGGTGGCAATGCAAAAACCAAATATTATCTTTCCGGAGCATACTCAAATGAAAACGGAGTAGTGAAAACAAATCATATCAAAAGGGGAACAGTCAAAATGAACCTGGACCAGAAGGTAAATGACTGGTTGAGTGTTGGTACAAGTATCAGCTACGCACGTTGGTTTGATAAAAATATAATCGATAATTCGGGATCAGGCAATGCCGGCGTGATTATGAACGTGCTGACCAGTTCTCCGGTTATCGGTATCTACAATGAGGATGGTACATTTACGGCTAATCCTCTTCGGCTATCTTTCAACAATCCTGTAGCCTATATAGACGGTTCCGTAAACGGATATAATAATAACCGTTTCTACGGGAATATTTTTGCAAATATAGATTTGCTGAAAAATCTGAGATTCAGATCCATGTTTGGATATGATAATTATAACAGTAAATACAATTATTTTTTAGATCCGTTTAAAACAGATTGGGGAAGAGTAAATCGTGGTATTGCCAATCTTTCCAATGAGCAGAGTGAATACTGGTTGTCAGAGAATACATTAGAATATAAACAGACATTTCAGGATAAACATAATCTCGAAGTATTGGGAGGAGTGACCAGTCAGCGTAAATATGGAGAATCCAGCAGTATTGAATCTAAAGGATTCAACAGTACCGCTGTACAAACGGTCAACGGCGGAACAATATTTACAAATCCGATAACAGCTAAGAGTCAGCGGAGTAACATCTCCATTATTGGCCGTATACGCTATTCATTTGACGACAAATATCTGCTGTCCAGTAATTTCAGAGCGGATGCTTCTTCTGTATTCGGTCCGGACAATCGCTGGGGATATTTTCCTTCCTTCTCAGCAGGATGGCGTCTGTCTGAAGAGAATTTTCTTAAAGACGTGTCGGCTATCAACGACCTGAAGATCAGGTATTCATGGGGACAGGTAGGTAATGATGCAATCGGCGCCTACAGTTGGTACGGAATCGTATCACCCGGAATCAATATGATTCAGGGTGGTCAGGTCGTAGCCGGTACGGGACCATCCACTCCGGAAAATACAAGTCTGAAGTGGGAAGCTTCAACACAGAATAACCTGGGACTAGATGTAACTATCTTAGACAACAGGCTGACATTTGCCTTTGATGTATATCAAAAGAAGACAAAGAATCTGTTGTTAAATAAACCGCTGGCTCTTTCCAGTGGTTTTACAGGAGCATTACAGAATATCGGAGATCTGGAAAATAAAGGATTAGAGCTGACAATATCTTCCAAAAACCTGAAAGATAAGCTGATCTGGAATACGGATTTTAATTTCTCACTCAATAGAAATAAGGTCGGATATATAGGAGGACAGGATATCCTCGACGGATACATTCCTTTACGCCAGGAGGTATCATTGATTCGTGAGGGGTTGCCTTTAGGTGTATTCTGGGGATATCGTTCACTTGGAGTAGATCCTGCTACAGGGATGATGAAGTATGAAGACCTGAATAATGACGGAAGTATAGATGACGCCGATAAAATGATCATCGGTAATCCCAATCCCAAATTTGCATTCGGTCTGAATAACAACTTCCGGTATAAAAATTTCGGACTGTCTTTCTTTTTGCAGGGTATTTCCGGCAACGATGTATTCAATGCTACACGAATTGAAACTGAAGGAATGAATGATTTCAAAAATCAGTCTGTTAAAGTCCTGAACAGATGGACAACAGCAGGACAGCAGACCGATATCCCGAAAGCGATCTATGGAGATGTTACTAATTCAGATATTTCTTCCCGATTTGTAGAAAACGGATCTTACATGCGGTTGAAATCTGCGACGCTTAGTTATAGTTTTCCATCTGCCTGGCTTAGCAAATTGAAAATAACGGAATTGAGTTGCTATCTGACCGGTGAGAATATCTTTACCGTAACAAAGTATTCCGGATATGATCCCGAATCCAGCGCCTACGGTTCTAACGGAGCCTTCGGTATCGATTTCGGTACTTATCCACAGGCCAGACAATTTATTTTTGGTGTGAATCTAACCTTTTAACCTCCTGAAGCAATGAGAACGAATTATTTTACACAAATCATATTCATCTTGATGATGATCCCCGGACTTTCTTCCTGTGAGAAATTCCTGGACAATGCCCCCATGTCGGAAGCGACTTCAGGCAATGCCTACCGTACAGCAAGTGATCTGGATGCGGCACTGGTCGGTGCTTACCAGACATTCTATACGGAATACTTTATTTGGGAATATTTTGTAGTATCTGATGTCCGTTCGGACAATGCCTATGCCGGCGGAGATGCGGATGAAATATACCAGTATGACGACCTCGATATTTCTCCGCTCAATTCTCGTATACTGGGCACATGGCAGCAATTGTACAATGGTATATCCCGTGCCAATCTGGTCATCGGCAAAGCAGCCGAGGTTCAGGATCCGGCTTTAGATGTCAACAACCGCAGGGAATACCTAATTGCTGAAGCTAAGTTCCTGAGAGCTCTGTTTTATTATGAGCTGGTCAGACAATTTAGAGAAGTGCCTATAGTGACAGCCTATGCAAAGATTAATCCGGAAGAGGCCAATATTAAAAAATCTACAGAACTGGAAGTCTATAATTTTATTGTTAAAGATCTGGAAGAAGCTGCGATATTACCCGCTACCTACAGTTCTTCTTCATTAAGTCAGTCTAAAGCGACCAAAGGTGCCGTTTATGCTTTACTGGCAAAAGTCTGGGCTCAGCGTCCGGATCGTGATTACAATAAAGTGCTGCAATATACAGATGAAGTAGAACGTCTCGGCTACGATTTACATGGCAGTTTTGATGAGTTGTTTGATGGAACACACTACGATAATAAAGAAAGCATATTGCTGATACAATTCAAGGAAGGCACAAATCAATCCAACTGGGGACCACAGATGTTGCTTCCTTCATCACTCTCAGGAGATGACTGGCGCAAATACATTACACCATCCAAAGATCTTGTAAAAGCGTTTGATGATGCCGGAGATCATATCCGGAAGGATGCCAGTATCTTATTTGACGATGCAGGCTGGTCTGATGAGTTCTGGAAACCTTGTCCGACAACAGGAGAGATACCTTTTGCCTACAAATTCAGACATGCCAGCGGTTGGATGAGCGGAGACCATATTTACATTCTGAGATTTGATGATATTTTGTTGCTCAAAGCGGAAGCTCTCAATGCTCTGGGAAGGTTTGGAGAAGCTTTGTCTCCGTTGAATAAGATCAGAGACCGGGTAGATCTGCCGGCTCTAGATATTCAGAATAAAGATGCTTTGTTGCGTGCGATACTGAATGAAAGGAGGTTAGAGTTTGCATTTGAAGGGGATCGCTGGTATTCTTTGCAGCGGACAGGTATGTTGCAATCCACCATGGACAATCTTAAAGAATACCGTCTCATCTGTGGAGGTAATGGTACATTAATGAATTATGGTATGAATGATAACAGAGTCTGGCTTCCTATTCCACAGAGCGAATTGAACAGAAATCCAAATCTGGTTCAAAATCCTGGTTATTAATTAATATTCGTACGGTAAATATATTCGGAGCCCCGGTCTTTTAAAAACAGACCGGGGTTTTTCCTTCTTTTTCTACTGTTTATGTATTTTTTCAGACTATTTTGTTGTGATCATGTTTGGATATTGTCAAGAAATAAGGGTTTCTCCGGTAATTTTCTAAATAAATAGTTACTTTTGCACGTAAGGTTTTGAAAAGTAACGCCTTTTAAGGGCATAAACCTGCAAATATGTCTATACCTATCCTCAACTAAACTAACGGAGCATAATGTATCCTTTACAACATGAAGAAGAGTTTGTGAAGCATCTTTCTGAAGGATCTCAGAATGCTTATGAACTTCTTTTTTCCAGATACTGGACTCATGTATTTGCCGTAGTCAAGCTACTTGTTAAATCACAGGAACAGGCAGAAGATATTTCACAAGAGATATTTGTTAAGGTATGGAACCGCAGAGAGGATTTGGGAGAAGTTAAAAACATTAAAGCCTATCTCTATACTATTGCCCGGAATACAACGCTGGACCATTTGCGTAAAAAGGTACTCGTTACCGAAAATCTGGAGCAAATGATTCATTATTTTACTGATCACGCACTCACTCCGGTGCAGCGCATGGAATATAAAGAGTTGGAAAATATAATATCCAGAGGTATTGCCACATTACCTTCCAAAGTAAAAGAAGTATTTGTGATGAGTCGTATAGATGGTCTCTCGCACGAAGAAATTGCTGCAAGGCTGGATATATCTGTCACATCTTCAAAGACCTATGTCGTCAGAGCGCTGAAATTATTAAGACACTACATGTCAAAAAACACAGACCTCCAGGTACTGGTGTTAGCAGCATTATTGTTAGAAAAAATCATATCCCAAACAAAATGATTTTTTTTGTCTTCCCCGAAGATCAGATTACGTCTATAGTTATGTAAAGCATTTATTAATCTTTTGATGAAGGACAAAAAAGCGTTCGAAATACTGTATGCCAAATATATAGAAGGATCTCTTTCCGCAGAAGAACTGCTGGAATGGGTAGAGGTATTTCAGCATCCGGAAAATGAGCAATACCTGACTGAACTGATCGGACGTACTTTTGAGAGCTACAGCGTTCCGGAAGATCCCGAGGCAGCGAAGCAGGCTTTTCATAGATTTGAAAGATTAATTGATACAGAAGATACCTCTTCAGACACACCTTCGTTATCCCTCAATAAAAGTATATTCCGCATTTTCAGACAATGGAAATACGTAGCGGCAGCCGCCCTTTTAAGTATTGCCTCGTATGGAATTTATCAGTATACATCACAGACAGCTCCACAAGATCGCATTGCAGATCTTGCTAAATCAGATGTTGCTCCCGGAGGAAATAAAGCCATTTTAAAGCTGGAAGACGGGAGTGAAATGAAACTCGGTCCACAGGGCGAACTTATTGTAAACGGAGACAGGCTGGAAGACGGGGCAGGGAATATGCTGTTAAATGGCCAGTCCAGAGAAACATGGCAGAGTATAGAGGTGCCGAAAGGAGGTCAGTATACGGTTATTTTGTCCGACGGAACAAAAGTATGGTTGAATGCTGACTCTAAAATGAAGTTTCCGGTCGAATTTGCAGCTCAGCAACGTCAGGTTCAGCTGCAGGGTGAAGCGTATTTTGAAGTGACAAAGGATGCATCCAAACCATTTATTGTCAAGAGTGCAGAACAACAGATAGAAGTATTAGGTACCTGGTTTAATGTATCCGCATATCCGGATGAACCTACTGTCACGACCTTGGTTTCCGGCAAAGTAAATGTATCGGCATTTGGAAAACAGGTGGCATTGACGCCGGGGATGCAGAGTGTTGCGAATGATCAGCAACTTCAAAGTAAGCAGGTAGATGTAGAGCCAGCTGTGGCATGGAAAGATGCCAAATTTGTATTTGTAAAAGAACCTCTGGAAGATATTATACGTAAGCTCGAAAGATGGTATAATGTTGACTTTGTTATTCAGCCCGGATCAGAAGAATTAAAGAAAAAAACATTTAGCGGCTCATTATCCCGCAATAGTAAACTGTCTGAAATATTAAATCTATTTAAAATCACTGAAACCATCAGGTTTGAAATCACAGAAAGGAGGGTTTACCTGATGAAATAACCTCTACTAATCAAAAAACCAGAAGCATTAATACTTCTGGTTGACCTAGGCTAATGAAATTAAAAGCGATGTGAATAAGTAAGACCCTTCGAAAGTAATACCTTATCCCTTCGCTTAAACCTAAACTCTTCAAATATATGAATTATAATGTGGGATTGGGAGGACTGCGTACTGTTCTCCTGAAATTATTATGGGTAATGAAAATTACTGTCTTCATGCTGGCTGTAGCTTTTGTCCTGGTATCCTTTAAGGGTGAGGCACAGACCATTAATATCCGGGGTAGTCATCTGCGGATTGAAAATTTAATCAAAGAAATTCAAAAACAATCAGGATATAACTTTTTGTTTGATGATCAGCTTCTCGAACGTACAAATGTTAAAAATGTACATATTGTCAATGCATCTGTCAAACAGGCTTTGGATGCTATTTTCAATGAAACAGACATTACATATGTCGTGACTGATAAAAATATAGTCCTTAAGAAAAAGAAAGAATTGGGTGTGGCGGTCACTACCCTGACGTTGCAGGAAGAAGTCATTAAAGGCATTATTCGTAATGATCAGGGTATTGTACTGCCTGGTGCAACTATCCGTAATAAACGAAGCGGGCTTATTGTTTCTACCAATAATGAAGGAGAGTTCAGCATCCGTGCACAGGCAGGTGATGTTCTTGAATGCAGTTTTCTTGGATATCAAAGGGCAGAGTACAAAGTCAAAAATAATGAAAATGCTGCAGTTGTGCTTTCTAAAGCAATAACTGAACTGAACGATATTGTTGTAGTGGGGTATGGTGCCCAGCAAAAGAAATTGGTCGCGGGAGCTATCAATACGATCAAAGGGGATGAGCTTGCAAAATCTCCGGCAGTCAATCTATCTAACACCTTAATGGGAAGGGCTCCCGGAATATCATCTACGATGACTTCGGGAGCTCCTGACCGTGACCGTGCTACTATCAAAATACGCGGAATGGGTGAGGCGCTGATCGTCATTGACGGAGTGGCCAGAGAAGGTCAGGGAATCATTGGTATGGAAATGGATAAGTTGGATCCGAATTCCATTGAAAGTGTTACTGTGCTTAAAGATGCTGCCGCCGCAGTGTACGGTACACGCGGTGCAAATGGTGTAATCCTCATTACCACGAAAAAAGGTAATAAAGAACGCCTGGATATTCAGTATAGCGGACAGTTTGGTTTTCAGCAGAGTACCAGATTACCCCGTTTTCTGGATTCTTATCAGTATGCAATGCTGAATAATGAAATGTACGATAATGATGTTGCTGAAAGAGGTTCTTCACCACGGAGTAAGTATACAAATGAGGAGTTGCAGAAATTCAGAGATGGCACCGATCCGGATCGTTATCCGAATACAGACTGGTATAAAGAAGTGCTTAATAATACCGCAATGCTGCAACGTCATAATGTAAATGTAAACGGAGGCAGCAAAAATGCCCGTTACTTCGTGAGCGGAACATATACAGATCAGGATGGTCTGATGAAAACCTCCGGATTGAAAAGATATGGCCTTGTCAGTAATACGGAATATGATGTCACACCAAATACAAATTTATCTGTAGGTATTAACTATATCAGTGAAACGGCAAATAATCCGGCCGCATATGCAGAGACGATCTTTAGCAGACTGGCTTCATTGGGATCTATAGCTCCGGCCAGGTTCTCTAACGGATATTACGCTTATTCCGGATTTTCAGGTAATCCCTATTCAGATGTATTAGCCGAAAGTGGCTATAACCGGACCACAAGAAACGTATTTACAGGTTCATTCCGATTGACACAGCAGATTCCTTTTATCAAGGGATTATCCGCAAGTGCTGCAGTAACTGTAGACCGTAACAACGCTTTTCAGAAAGGATTTACTACACCTGTTCCGCAATATACATTAGCACAGGACAGAGAAGAATATACGTTACAGAATGGCTCGGAAAAACCTTACCTGAGTCAGTCTTACAACCAGAATAACAATGTCAATGTACAGGTGAAATTAAACTACAAGCAAAAGTTTGGAGACCACCATGTCGATGCGATGGCACTTTATGAGCAAAATGAGTTTAAAAGTGAAATGTTCTCCGCCGACAGAAGCAACTTTCCTGTAGCGAGCTTAGATCAGCTTTTCCTTGGAGACGCCAGTACCCAGAAAAACTTAGGTTCTTCTACAGAAAATGCAAGACAAAGTGTCGTTGGCCGTCTTGTATACAGCTATGATCAGCGTTATGTGGTAGAAGGAAGTTTCAGATATGACAGTTCACCTTACTATCCCAAAGGAAAGCGTAATGCACTTTTCCCGGCAGTATCAGCAGCCTGGATTGTGTCTGAAGAAGACTTTTTCAAAGAGCGATTCTCATTTGTTGACAATCTGAAAATCAGATCTTCATTTGGACGGTTAGGGAATGATGGAGGTAGCTTGTATACCTATTTTTATAATTATGCCATCATGCCAGCTGGATATGTATTCGGGACAAATAATGCGATTACTCCACTGACCAGAATTTCAAATCTTACTGTTCCTAATACGAATATTACCTGGGAAAAAGTAGATGCTTTTGATATCGGAGTGGATGCCATTCTATGGAAAGGTAAGCTGGGATTCGAACTGGATTACTATAACAAGAATAAGTTTGATATTCTGCGTTCCAGATCATATGATGTGCCATTGTCATTTGGTATGACTCCTGCTTTGCAGAATTTTGCAAAAGAAAGATACTACGGCTATGAAGCGGCATTGTCGCATAGAAGCCGTATAAAAGATGTACAGATCAATGCCCGGATCAATATGACGTATACGAAAAGCCGTGCAGTAGATTATGGAGAAAATGATGCGGTATTACCGGGTTTACGTCAGGAAGGATCTGCCATTGGAATGGTTCGTATTCTGAATGCAAAAGGTATCTTCAGAGATGAGGCAGATGTAGCTAACTGGCCTAAATATCTGAGCAGTCCTAATGGCACTCCTGTTACTCCGAAGCCGGGAGATATCAAGTATGAAGATATGAACGGTGATGGGGTAGTCGAATTGTATAGTGGCAGTCCGGATCGTGCATTTGAGGCACGCTATATCAATCCACCGACTGTATACGGAATCAATCTGGGTGCAGCATGGAAAGGTTTATCTGTAGATGCATTTTTCCAGGCATCGACAGATGTATTTATCAATTATACAGCTGCCAATGATATTGCTAATTTCTATGAACTTCATTTAGACAGATGGACTCCGGATAATCCGGACGCCAGTTATCCAAGATTATTGTCTAATCATGAGAATAACAGACTTCCATCTACTTTTTATGTGAAAAACGGAAACTATATCAAATTGAGAACAGCACAGCTGGCTTATGATATTCCAAAAGACTGGATCAAAGCTGCAGGTCTGAGATCTATGAGTATCACTGTGCAGGGGCAAAACCTGTTTACGATCAGTAAAAACAGAAGATATGATCCGGAATCTACCGGTGCAACAGCCAACTTATATCCTCCACAACGCATCTTCTCTATGGGAGTTCGCGTAGGTCTTTAACATTTAATGCATTTGATCCATGAAAAATAACAACACTATACTTCGTATTTTATTATTATCAGGACTGATAGGATTCTCATCCTGTCAGAAGGATTTTTTAGATCGCAAGCCGCTCAATCTGGTGTCTGAAGAGACCGTATGGTCAGATCCGGCGCTGATCAAACTTTCGGTCAATGAATTCTATACATTTTTAAATACCGGATTTACCAATACGTATGTACCTGCTGCAGTAACAGATGATTTGCAGTTGATCGGTACAGAAGAAAAAAAGATAACAGCTTACCTGACGGGTGATTTTTTCAACAGCACATTTCCGGAACGTAATCTCTGGAAAGACGCCTATGTTCAGATCCGTAAGATTAATTATTTTATCGGCAGAGCTGAAACGGCAAAAGTACTGAATGAGGATGACAGACGCCTGTTATTGGGACAGGCCCGTTTTATGCGTGCCTATTTATATTTTCAAATGTTTTCTTCTTTTAAAGATGTTCCCCTTTTATTAAAGGCTCAGCCTATAGAAGAAGCAGAAGAGAAACCACATAAAATGTCGCATGAAGAAGGAATGGCATTTGTCGCTTCAGAACTTGAAAAAGCAGCTTCGGAATTGCCTGCTACTTATTCCAAAGAGGAGTGGGGACGAATTACAAAAGATGCAGCTTTGGCATTCCGGACAAGAGTACTGCTTTGGGCAGCCAGTCCGCTTAATAACACAGAACAAAATATGAACCGCTGGAAAGTAGCTGCTGATGCAGCTGAGGCGGTTATCAGCAGTAACGCTTTTCAACTGCAGAAAGAATATAATGACGTATTCCTGGTTAAAAACGTAATGACGCGCCCGGAAGTAATTCTCGAATTCAGATATAATGGTTTGAAAGGTGAAAAACAACATGCATTTGATAAAAACAATAGCCCTACTGGTTACGGTGGCAAGGGTATCAATTGTCCTACCCAGGATCTGATTGATATGTATGAAATGGCCAATGGAAAGGCTATTGATGAAACCGGATCAGGTTACGATAAATCAAATCCTTATAAAGGAAGAGATCCGAGATTTGAAAAATCTATCCTGTATAATGGAAGTATGTTTAAGGATCGGGCAGTAGAAGCTTTTACCGGTGGTAAAGATATGCCAAGAACAAATCCAAGTCCGACAGGATACTATATGAAGAAATTTATTGATGAAAAATTCGACTACAATAAAGATGCAAGTATAGGGAGCAGCACCAACTGGGTAATTATGCGTTACGCTGAAGTCCTGTTGAATTTTGCAGAAGCAAAGAATGAAGTAGAAGGGCCTGTACAGAGTGTATATGATGCTGTAAATGCGATACGTAAAAGGGTGGCAATGCCAGAATTGCCCAAAGGTCTGGATAAAGACAAAATGCGTCAACGTATACAGAAAGAGAGAAGGATAGAACTTGCTTTTGAAGATAATATCCGCTATCAGGATCTGAGACGCTGGAAAACAGCAGATGTGGTACTGAATAAGTCTGTAAATGGCGTGACGATTACGAAGAATACCGATGGGACATTTAAATATGTAGCAAAATCTGCCGGAACACGGGTGTTTACGGACAAAAATTACTGGATGCCTATCCCGCTGACAGAGCTGGGTGTCAATACAAATCTTCAACCGCAGAATCCGGGTTGGTAATCTATATACATAAAGACAGAAATGAGATATATAAGTAAGATAACCATCGCATTGGCGATGATGACTATGGGGACAGGATCTCTTTATGCCCAATCAGGCAAATGGTCCGGTCTGGTGAAACTGACAGATAAATCAGATACTTCAAAGAAGGAAGATGATAAACCAAAAAAAGATAAGATCAAAAAATTTGATGAACTGATCAGTAAAGATGCTGTTAAAAGTAAGGGGCTCTTTAATAGTTACCGTGTTGGCGATAAGTATTATATGGAGATTCCGGATAGTCTGCTGAACAGAGACATGTTAGTGGTCACACGCTTTACACAGACGCCTGTCGGCCTTAAAGAATTCCGTTCACAGTATGGAGGGGAGATGATCAATGATCAGCTTTGGCAATGGCACCGAAGAGAAAATACAATCTATATCCGCGTACCGAGCTATGCCTACATGGCTACAGGAAATACAGACATCAATCAGGCATTGGCCAATTCCAATGCTATGCCTATTCTGGCTGCTTTTGATATAAAAGCGTTTAATGAAGGGGGGCGCAATGTAGTGATTGATGTAACGGATTTCTACAACGGGGATATTCCGGGGATGCAATTGCCGGAGAACCTGAAGAAAACATATAAAATCGCAGGTATAGATGCTTCCCGTTCTTATATTGATACAGTCAAAGCTTTTCCGGAGAATGTGGAGGTAAGGACTGTTAAAACCTTTAAAACACCTGATC
The DNA here is from genome assembly GCF_002418355.1 of Sphingobacterium sp. UBA5789. NCBI lineage: Bacteria > Pseudomonadati > Bacteroidota > Sphingobacteriia > Sphingobacteriales > Sphingobacteriaceae > Sphingobacterium > Sphingobacterium sp. UBA5789. Next base: position 220,045 of record NZ_DIDX01000004.1, read on the forward strand.
TGCCTGCAGATAAGACAGTCGGAGCGATGACTTTCGGACTCAATACTTCCATGGTATTATTACCAAAGGTACCTATGCAGCCACGTTATGATAATCAGAGAGTAGGTTATTTTTCTAACCGCAAGATTGATTTTGGTGCGAATGATCAAAAAGTAACCAAAAAAGCATTTATTCAGCGCTGGCGGCTGGAACCTGATGATTTGGAAGCGTACAACAGAGGGGAACTGGTCAAGCCTAAGAAGCAGATCGTATACTATATTGATCCGGCTACACCCAAGAAATGGGTGCCTTATCTGATTGCCGGTGTAAACGATTGGAATGAAGCCTTTGAAGCTGCTGGATTTAAAGAAGCTATCGTAGCCAGAGAGGCTCCGACACCCCAGGAAGATCCGGAATTCAGCACAGAAGATGCACGCTATTCTGTCATCCGTTATTTTGCTTCGGAAACTGAAAATGCATATGGTCCGCGTATATCTGATCCGAGATCAGGAGAGATCATAGAAAGCCATATCGGTTGGTACCATAATGTAATGTCATTGCTTCGCAATTGGTTTTTTGTACAGACTGCAGCTATTCATGACGGAGCTCGTGGTGCCAAACTTAGTGATGAGCAGATGGGACAACTGGTTCGGTTTGTATCTTCACATGAAGTCGGACATACTTTAGGGTTGCTCCACAACTTCGGATCCAGTGCAGCATATGATGTAGACTCTCTTCGTTCTCCCGCATTTACCGAAAAATATGGTACAGCACCTTCTGTAATGGACTATGCACGTTTCAATTATGTAGCACAGCCAGGTGACGGAGTCAAACAGATCTATCCTAAAATAGGAGAGTATGACCGTTTTGCGATTGACTTTGGTTACCGTTATTTTGCAGGCCAGACTCCGGAACAGGAAGAGCGTGCATTAGAATTGCAGATTCGCGAGAAAGTAAAGAATCCTGTATATTTCTATGGCAGACAGGGATCTATGGATCCGCGTGCACAAAGTGAAGATCTGGGGAACGATGCTGTAAAAGCAAGTGATTACGGAATTGCCAATTTACGTTATATTCTGCCGAATCTGGAAAAATGGACGTATGATAATGCGGATGATTTAAGTGGTACTAAAGAATTGTATCTGGAAATTATGCGCCAGTATCGCCGCTATGTCAATCATGTGCTTGCAAATGTTGCAGCTATGACAGAAGATGTGAAGACTATGGGCGAGCCGGGAGCTGTATTCACGTATGTAAGCAAGGATAAACAGCAGAGAGCTGTTGACTTTGTTGGGAGACAGGTTTTCCAGACGCCTACCTGGTTATTGGATTCCACTTTACTTTCCCGTGTAGATTACGGAACAATGGTCAACCGGATCGTTGAAATGCAAAATCAGGTACTGACTTCACTTATGGAAACATACGGATTTGCGCGCATGCTGGATGATGAATTTAAAAATGGTAATCAGGCTTATACTGTAAAACAGTTGTTGAATGATCTGGAGAAACAAATATTTGAATCAAATGCCAATGATGTATTCAGCAGAGGATTACAGCGTGCGTATGTAGATCGGTTAGGCGTATTGCTGAAACTTGATAAACCTGTACAGGAGACAGCCTACGCAGCAGCAGGTCTGACACCTTACAATCCGAATCTCTCAGATATGCGTATCATTATGTACGAAGCGTTGCTGCAGGTGGAGCAAAAGATTGCTAAATCTGCCAAAAGATCAAAAGATTTTGAAGCGGTCCATTACAAAGACCTGTTGAATCGTATAGAGAATATCAAAAAACTTAATAAATAGCCGGTTTTCAGACTATTATATTAAGATCTTATAACCCCGTACCGGCTACAGCCGGTACGGGGTTTTATTTAATACAATGTCGCTAGTTGTTTAACAAAACCTTGCCAATCGGAGCCAAACATTGTCGGTATTAGTTTTCCTTCAGGCGTAACAATAAATTTGCTGGGATAGCCCGGTACTTTGTAGCTATACTGCACTTTTTCATCAGACATCAATACCGGAATTGTAAACTTGTTTTTAGCTAAAAAGGTCTCTACCTTTTCCTTCGTATCATTACAGGCAATGGTGATAAAATCTATTTTGCTTTTATCATCTTCCTTTAGCTTCTCATGATAGGTATTTAGTCTTGGCATTTCAGCCACACAGGGACCACACCAGGTTCCCCAGAAATCTATTACAGTCCATTTACCCTTAAACTGAGCGATATTTACATTATTTTCTTCCAGATCAGTTAACTCAAATGCAGGTGCATCTGCGAGCTGAGGAATAATCTTATCTTTAAAATACTGACCAAAAGAAACGGAATCGAATTGCTTTTCATAAAAATTCTTTAATCCACTAAAATTACCGGAATGATTTATTAAAAATTCCTTTACATAGTTTTGTAAAGCCAGATCTTTTTGCCCGTTCTGAGCCAGCATGTCGAGGTATTTTTCATTGTAATTTTCTTTGGCTACACCAAATGATCTTTCATAACTATTGACACGTCGATCCTCATTTTTATTCTCGTGGGAATAAAAAACCGCCTTTTCCGTATAGGCAAGAGCCTGAGCCGGATCTGCTTCCGCCGCATGCAGATAGTAGCAGTAGGCGAGGTGTGCCTTTTTAACAATACGATAGCTGTTTTGTTCATCCTCAGCCAATGGAGTCAGCTTTTTTATAATTTGATCCAGAAATGCTGTTGCAGTACTTTTATCTTTTTCACCAAGTAATTTGCAGATAAATAGAGCATATCTGCTGGCATTTCCATCATTCCAGTAGGAGGGATCAAGTGCTAAAAGTGCATTGCCATAGTAAAGCAGACTGTCTGCATGATTTTTATTTAAAAAGGCTTTATGCCATAGTATCATGGGAGTGGCCGTTGTTTTTTCTCTTTCACTGAATGAAACCGATAATTTGGATAGCTTATTAATAGCTTCACTTTTTCCGGCTAAGACATGTTGGTAAAGATCATTCTGCGCCCAGGAATAGAGTTGTTCATTATCCAGTAAAGGTACAATCTCGATAAAATCAGCCTCACTTAAATCATCAAAGACAATCTTATTGGAAAGATGATATGTACTCTTTAAAAGAAATGGTCTTGTTTTCTTAAGCTCTTCTTTATAGGTTTCATAATTTCCCTGACGTTGTATCAGCCCAAGTTTAATACTATTGAAATCCGGACGTTCACCGTAGAGCGGATCGTATTTGCTGATGTAATTCTTTAGTTTTATACTGTCAATTTCGTTGTTAGTCATTACTGCCTGACTCCATCCACTTCCCTCAATAATCATGACCAGATAGTTTTTTTCAGCATCAGATTTTACCGAAGGTAATGAAGACGGTTGGACGGCAAAGTAAAATTCACTTTTTACCCCCTTATTGTTTACATCCTGATCTACTTTTGTAGTAAGGCTGGCCTCTGTTATCTGAAACGTATGGATGTCAAATATTGTTTTCTCCTGAGTTTTTTCCGCTGTATTATTTTCGTCCCGGATAAAGGAAGCTTGATTTTTATCTTTTTTCTGTATCTGACCAGTTAGTTTACTCTTCTCTTTTGAAAAAAATAAATACTGGGCCATTGTCTGACTCTTACTTATTGTATTGGCTAAAATATTGCTCTGATATTCTGGCGTAATCTGCCAGTCTGTTAATTGCCGGAGTAATTCTGAACGAAGTTTTAGAGAGTCAATTTTTACTTTTCCGTTTGTCACCTCAAACTGGATGGGCCTTCCATATAACAGTACATAAGGAATCGTAGCTGTAGTATTCTGAATGTTCCTGTTTTTGCTCGGATGAGCAGTTGATAATGTTATATTGAATCTATTGTCCACTGTCGAATAATAGATATCATTGACCTGTATTTGCATCAGGAAAGTAGAATCTGATATTTTTCGGATTTGTTTTAATGTAACAGTGTACTCTTCATCACTTACCTGTTGACCAATACTGTATTTATTACTTACTTTAAGATGCTGCTCTTTTTGTTTCTGTGCGAAACTTAGTGTCGCTGTAAAAAGAAGAAAACAGGTTAAGGTTATATTTCTCATAGTCTAAGGTTTTTATTGTTTTCATAAAAGTATGTTTTATTTTTCTTGTAGTAGTCTGATTAGTTAACAATTAACAACAATTAACAAAGAAGGCAGACGGAAGACTTAATAATCCCTGATATCAGCTATACCCATACTATTTTTAATTGGGTACTTTTGAAGGTATTCATTATTTCAGTGAATCCAAAAATTGAATATCTATGAAACATCTGCTTTTACTTTTTTTCATTAGTTTATATTACCCGCTGAGTGCCCAGAACTCCTCCGAACTTATTTCTGAAGCTACAGAATTTAAGAGTATGAAATCATATTTAGCAAAAATCACACTTAAGGACTGGCCTTATATGATCCCATTTCAACAGGATAAAAAATGGGGATATCTGGATCAGAGAACAATGAAAATAACTGTTCCGGCTTTGGCAAATACCTTATATCTGTTTAAACCGGAGGGATATATAGGTACATTCAATGACTACAAGAATGATTTATTTTATACCCTGACTTTAGATGAGGAAGGAAACTTGCGAACACATTCTGAACAGGTGGCTGAACTGGTCATGCCGCCTCAGCAATACGGACGATCCCCAAATCCGAATATTAAATCTATATCTTCTGAAAATGGATATACTGGATTTGAATATAAAGTGGTGGCTGGTGATATCATAGAAATTACAGCGTATTCAGATCTGTACACATCACATAATGTAAATGAACCTAAGCTGACCCCCATGCGTATTGATGGAAAAGTATATGCAGTAGCAGGTAAGTCTACAGCAGATCCGCATGTGACGCATTTTGGAATTATAGACAGTGACGGCAAGCCTTTACCCGGTTTTAATTTTGAGCATCAAAAGCTTATTCCTATCGGAGGTGTAAAGGACACAACATCAAACTGGTTTCTTGTACAGCCGACAGGAGGTAGAGATGTGAAATACAGCTACATGAATCATAAAGGAGAGTACAAACTTAAAGACAGTCTTTCTTCAAGAATATATAACTGGGCTTATCAAAGTAGCCAGGAGCATTTTCCATATTATATGCCTGTGAAGACAACAGCCGGATATTTTCTGACAGACCAACGTATTATTGATACTTATGAATTGAAATATATTAATTCAATTCCACAGAAATTCAGACTGGAATATCTGGACTATATGAATACTAAAGCATATAATAAGGAAAGTCCGGATATTACGCGTCAGACAGCAAAAGTATTTGTCGTAGTCAGTCAGGAAGGGAAGTCCTATTATATGGATATGGAAGGTAAGATTTATGAACCTCAGTAACATGACTGAGGTTTCTTTCAGATAAATCGGGTACTCTCTTTCATATTAAATTGCGTCAGTTGGAGTCCTCGCCAACTGTATATCATTACTCAGATAAATCAAGATCTTTCTTCCACAAGAAGTTGCGTCATTTGGTGCCCTCGCCAGCTGTAACATCATTCAGATAGATTAGGGTCTCTCTTTCACAAGAAGTAGCGTCAGTTGACATCCTCGCCAGCTGTATATCATCATTTAGCTGAATCGGGTTCTCTCTTTCACATTAAATTGCGTCAGTTGACGTCCTCGCCAGCTGTAACATGATTCAGATAGATTGGGATCTCTGTTTTTACAGGAAAATGCGTTAGTTGGTGTCCTCGCCAGCTGTATATTATTATTTAGCTAAATCGGATTCTCTCTTTCATATTAAATTGCCTCAGTTGGCGTCCTCGCCAGCTGTATATTATTATTTAGCTAAATCGGATTCTCTCTTTTACAAGGAAATGCGTCAGTTGGCGTCCTCGCCAGCTGTATACAATCGTTCAGATAGATTAGCGATAATAGACTAAATAGCAAAAGCCCGAGGTTTTTATGTCCCGTGCTTTCTATTTTTAAAATTATTCGTTATGTCTTAAAACCTTTAGTCTTAAACTAACCAATAATCTTATTGTACTATATAAAACGTCTTATTAGCCTATTTGTTTTATAAATTTTTCAAAATACATGTAAGTATCTGATTTGTAGCTTTTTATTTTTATAAAAAACTTATTTCTCTTCCTCTACACGCTCATCTTTGGTGTTGATAAGAAACAGATCTTCCATATCAGAATCCATGGCTACGTATGCCACCCCATTAGAAAAACCTGTTGCATAAGCATATTTGAAAGGAATCATTACTTTGCCATTCTGATCCAGAAAGCCATATTTATCATCTTTTTGTGCTAAAAAGATATTCGGATCTTCCGTAGTAGCGATGAATTGAATGTTACCGCCCAGTCTTTTCTGATCTTTTATAGTATACAGATTATAGAGTTCTCCTTCTATCGCAATGAAATGCGTCGCATTCCGGTCGGCTATATAACCATAATTTGCCGGAACGATTTGTTTATCTTGCTCGTTAATTAGACCACTTTTGCCATCGATCTGAAAGATTGCAGTACCATGTTCAAAGAAGGAAAGCATGTCATATTTGGCATTGATCACAACTTTACCATATTTGTCCATCAGGCCGAATTTGTCATTTTTACTGAAGAGAAACTGTTCACTATTGGTATCATAAGACAGAAAGCTGTAATTAAAAGGAATGACTGTATTTCCTTTAGGATCAATGGTTCCGTAATTATAATCTGCATCACTTGCCACTGCGTTGCCTTCGTAAAAGTGTAGTATCGATGTGAATTTTGGTTGGGTAATTACATTTCCTTCCTCATCTCTCAATCCGTATAATGAAGTATTTTCATCTGTATATAGATAAACACCTTCTCCAAGCGATTCTGTATCTACCGCTTCTGCTGCTGCTTCCTCCATTTCAGTAAAATCCTGAGGTACAGTTAACAACGTTTCTGCAACATCTTCCTGCTCAATTTTATGCGCAATGATACCGCTGCCCATAGCACTCATACTTAGTGCTGCACCAGGAAGTTTTTTTAGAAATTCGTAATCTCCCCAATAAATACTAGGGATCTGCTCTGTATACCAGATTTCCAGTGAATAAGCACCATCCGTATCTTCTGAAGCATTGATCTTTGCAAGTTTACAGGTATATCCGGCAATTTTTTTCTGTTTACCAGCCACATATTCAATATTCAGATCGTCAAAATTATGGTCAGCAGGAGCTTCATTTTCTCCGTATATAGTAGCAAATTGTTTCAGGCCGGGATAGAGCATAGTGGAGGTTCCCGTGTTTTTATTTGTAAGCTGTACAGTAGGATCCTCTCCTTCTACATAAAAACGGATAAAATCTTTATTTACCCAGCCCTGAAAAATAGTTTCCTGTTCATCGTTCTGGTTGTTGTCTGCTGTTTCCTGCGAAAAAAGACTGTAATCAATTCTGAACATTTTTTTGCTTTGTGCAAATGATGTGACACAAGACACAAGCAATGCAACTAACGTAATACTTATTTTCTTCATGTTGTAATAATACATATTGTTAGTACAAAGATGCTCAATGTAGCGGAGGTATTTTATCCCTGAAAACGGCTAATTTTTCTATTTCATACATTTTTGTGATTATCAGCCTGATAAATATTATTTTTATGATGAAGTAGCAACCCATTTAACCTGAAAAATTACCATTTGAAATTAAAATCAACTTGGTGAGCTAAAAAAAGCGATGTTTTCGAAAGCCTGTCAGAATGATTTTTTTGTTTTAATTGAAAGTAGTATATAATCTGTATCCCTTGTATATTGAAAAACTGTGACTGTATTTGTTTCTTAAAGAAGCATATTTTTGGTTATAAATAAATTATCCGCTTATTAAATATATAAGTAAATGTTTGTACCCAATAGTTTCAAATTTGATAACCTATCAGATCAGGTGGCTTTTATGAAGCAATATAGCTTTGCTACTATGATTACAGCTCACGACAATTTGCCTCTCGCTACTCAACTTCCCTTTTTCGTTGATGATACTGGAGATACACTCTTGCTCAAATCTCATTTTGCTGCCGCAAATGAACAGACGAAATATATAGAAGCAAATACTTCGCTTGTTATCTTTTCAGAGCCACATGCTTATATATCGCCATCTCATTATGACAAAACAGAAAGTGTACCTACCTGGGACTATATTGCGGTACATGTATATGGTAAGACCAGAATAGTTGACGATGAATACACTAAATCGGCAATGTTAGAGCAGATGATAAAGTTCTATGAAAAGGATTATCTCAAACAATGGGAAAATCTTCCTGAAAAGTATAGAAAGGGGATGATGAAAGGTATAGTCGCTTTTGAAATGGAGGTATCAGCTATTCAGGGACAGAAAAAGCTGAGTCAGAATAAAACAAGTGCAGAACGAAACCGAATCGTACAACAACTGGAGAAAAGTGAAATAGCTGTGGAAAAAGATCTGGCCAGATATATTCGTGAAATCGATACTTAAGAAGAGATTTTTTATCTTTGTAATCTTAAATTGTAATATAACGTTATGAAACATAATGTCTTCTCTTTAACAGCAGTTGTAGTATGCTTCTGTATAACGACTTTAAATGCCTACAGTCAGGTAAACAATACGGTTTCTGATTTTATAATTACTATGCAGAGAGATACACTGTACGGTAAGATCTTGTCCGTAAAAGACAATAAGTTGAAATTTAAAAATAAAGACGGAAATAAGATATTCAAACCGACTGAAGTTTTGAAAGCGTATAACTCTTTTACTGACAAAGTATATGCTCCTATATCTATACAAATCAAGGCGAGCGCTGTTGTTAAGCCGGTATTTGCAGAGATTGTTCAGGAAGGAGAAATTGCGATATATGCGGTTGAAAAGATGCATAATGGTTCACCCAGACATAGAAATTATGGGATTGGAAATCGTGAATTAGTAATGGGGCCAACCGGGTCTATTTCTGTAAAGCATTATGCTGTCAAAAAATCTACGGGTGATATAGCTGAAATAGCAAATTCTGCGCTAGATTTATTTGGTAAACAAACAAAAAAGAGAGCAGATAATCTGTTGAAACTTATTGAAGATGAACCCGTACTTTCCAGCAACTTACAAAAGGAAAAAAGCTATAATCAGGATGTATTCTTCCGCTATATCACAGATTATAACAAAGGCAGAACTTCCGGGAAAATCGCTGATTAAAGAATTTTAAACTCTTATTTGGATCTTGTAATACAGGAGATAAGCACCAGAACTATTGTGCCTACGGCAGCAAAAGTTCGTACATTATTCCAGAAATTCCACCGCTCTTCAAAGATATCCCGCATTTCACGAATCTGAGCCGCTGTAGCATCATTTATTTGAAAAGCTTCCAGTCGGTTATTAAGAGGTACATTTACAATTGCTGTGACAGCAAAAACGCCAAATATATAGCAACAACTTGCCAGCAATAGCAGGATAAAAGCTGTGGAGGAACTTTTGTAGTGTTGAAATGTAGTTAAAGGGAGTAATAGCAGCGATCCCATAAAACAGGCAAAGAAGTAGGTATTCAGTACGGCTCTGTTTATTTGTTGCATTGCCCTTAAGTATTCTGAATCTGTCAATTTTCCTAACCCTGTGCTAACTGAAATAGAGTAGGAGTAAAAGAAACCTGCCATCAAAGCTGTGCTGACAGCAGTTAATAATAGTACAATATCTGGTAATTTCATAGGCGTATAATTTATTTCAGCATAATCTTTCAAGGACTTACCTGAAGTGGTTGCTCATTTTATATATTACTAATATACATATTGATGGTGCTAAAAAATAAAAAGGCTTCGTGATTTCTGATCATAATTACAGAAGTGTACTGGATGTAACTACCCAAATTATGTTACTTCAAAATGGAGGGTGTCGCCAGATCAATAACAGGAGAGAACTGGAGTTTTTCTACGTCCCGGATGGAACCTTCGAATAAAATATATTGCCTCTGAAAATTTTGAAATCCTAAATACTTAGCCTTTGTTTCAGGTAATTTTATGTTTAATTCCTTCCCCATTGAGAATAAACGTTTTTTTAATAATAATTGATTGTGATCAAACGTTTTAAAAATAAGGATTCAGCTAAAATGCGTCTGTAAATATTGTAGACGCTAAAATTTTATTTGTATCTTTAAAAAGAAGGTTTAGACGCTAAAAATTTAAAAGCGTCTGACATTCGGACATAAAAACAGAATCGTCTAAAATCCTCAGGCCGCTTTCTGTTTATTTTCAATTTCCAATTATATGATAAACTCTCCAGGGCTTCTTTTCAGAGAAGCAATCAAGAATGAGAAACCATTGCAGGTGGTCGGTGCGATCAATGCTAACCATGCTTTGCTGGCTCAACAGGCCGGATTTAAAGCAATCTATCTCTCCGGAGGAGGAGTGGCTGCAGGATCTCTAGGAGTACCTGATCTGGGTATTACCAATTTACAGGATGTACTGATCGATGTAGAACGCATCAGCAATGTGTGTACTTTGCCTTTGATGGTAGATATTGATACAGGATTTGGGCCCTCGGCTTTTAATGTTGCCCGTACTATCCGTTCGCTCGTTAAGGCCGGTGCAGCAGCTGTACATATGGAAGATCAGGTCGGTGCTAAACGCTGTGGTCATCGTCCGGGGAAAGAGCTTGTATCTGCAGATGAAATGGCAGACAGAATAAAAGCTGCAGTAGATGCCCGTACTGATATCAATTTTGCTATCGGTGCCCGTACAGATGCGTTAGCATCAGAAGGAATTGATAAAGCACTCGACAGGGCAATTGCATATAAAGAAGCAGGTGCGGATTTTATTTTTGCTGAAGCTGTGCACACACTGGAGGAATATACTCGCTTTAGTGAAGCAACAGGCTTACCCATTCTGGCAAATATCACGGAATTTGGACAGACACCTTTATTTACTACAGATGAACTGGGCGCAGCTGGTGTTGCTATCGTCCTGTATCCGCTTTCGGCATTTCGCGCGGCTAACAAGGCGGCTGCAAATGTGTACAGTCACATACGAAAGGATGGAGGCCAGGCGGCGGTACTCGATACTATGCAGACAAGAGAGGAGCTGTATAAAAGTATAAACTACTACGAATATGAAAACCGATTAGATCAATTGTTCAATACGAAGTATGATGAAAGAAACAAATGAAACGGGCTTTAAGCCTAAGAAAAGTGTTGCCCTTTCGGGAGTAGCGGCAGGTAATACTGCCCTAAGTACAGTTGGAAAGAGTGGCAATGATCTGCATTACCGAGGATATGACATTCTGGATCTGGCAGATCAGGCGACATTTGAAGAAGTAGCTTATCTATTAATATACGGCAGTTTGCCCACACGTGCTCAATTGCTGTCTTATCAGGCTCAACTGATCAGTCAAAGGGGATTGCCTATTGCTTTGCAGAATGTCCTGAAGCAATTGCCGACTACAGCGCATCCTATGGATGTACTGAGGACTTATGTATCTGTATTTGGAAGCATTCAACCCGAGAAAGAAAGTCATCCTTTGGCCGGAGCACGTGATATTGCCAACAGATTAATGGCTTCTATGGGGTCGGCATTGTTGTATTGGTATCATTTCAGCCAAAATGGACGGGAGATTGCCGTTGAAGCAACTGATGCTACATTGGGCGGACATTTTTTACATCTTTTGCACGGTACACCACCATCTGAATCCTGGGTAAGAGCTATGCAGGTTTCGCTAAACTTATATGCAGAGCATGAATTTAATGCTTCTACATTTACAGCGCGTGTTATAGCCGGTACCGGATCAGATATGTATTCCTGCATTGCCGGGGCTATAGGTGCACTGCGCGGGCCTAAGCATGGAGGTGCCAATGAGGTCGCCTTTGAAATTCAGACACGTTATGCCAATGCGGATGAGGCAGAAGCAGATATACGGAAACGGTTGGCCAATAAAGAAGTCATCATTGGGTTTGGCCATCCGGTATATACCATAGCAGATCCCCGTAATCAGGTTATCAAAATGATCGCCAGAGAATTATCTGAGGAAGCAGGAGATATGACCTTATATAATATTGCTGAACGATTGGAAACGGTCATGTGGGAAGAGAAGAAAATGTTTCCGAATCTGGACTGGTATTCTGCAGTATCCTATCATTTAATGGGCATACCAACAGAGATGTTTACCCCTCTATTTGTATTGGCGCGCATTACAGGCTGGTCTGCCCATGTATTTGAACAACGGCAGGATGGTAAGATTATACGTCCCAGTGCAAATTATATCGGACCGGAAAACAGGGCTTTTGTGCCAATATCTGAAAGATAAACAAATGTATCATAAGTGATTTTAAATTTTAACTACACTAAAACTTTATATTTTATATAAAAATGGCTTCAATTATTTCAAATGAAAGACCACAACCCGATCAGGTACTGACGGATATTGTTGATTATGTACTGGACTACAAAATCGAAAGTGACGTAGCCTGGCGCACTGCATTTTATTGTTTTTTGGATACACTGGGCTGTGGATTCGAGGCCTTGACGTATCCGGCATGTACCAAGCTGTTAGGTCCGGTTGTACCAGGCACTATTGTGCCTAATGGAGCCAAAGTACCGGGGACACCTTATCAGCTGGATCCTGTGCAGGCAGCCTTTAATATCGGGGCTATTGTACGCTGGTTGGATTTTAATGATACCTGGCTGGCTGCAGAGTGGGGACATCCTTCAGATAATCTGGGAGGAATTCTTGCTACTGCTGATTGGTTGAGCCGCACACATGTAGCTAATGGTGAAAAACCACTGAAGGCAAAAGTGGTATTAGAAGCAATGGTAATGGCGCATGAAATACAAGGAGTGTTGGCGCTGGAAAATTCATTTAACAAGGTTGGATTGGATCACGTTATTTTGGTCAAGGTCGCTTCTACAGCTGTTGTAGGTAAATTACTCGGACTGAACCGGGAAGAGCTGATCAATGCTGTATCCTTAGCTTTCGTGGACGGTCAGGCATTGCGGACGTACAGGCACGCACCAAATACAGGAAGCCGTAAATCCTGGGCTGCCGGCGATGCAACTTCGCGTGCTGTACGATTAGCGCTTATCGCACAAACCGGAGAAATGGGTTATCCTTCGGTATTAACTGCTCCGGTTTGGGGATTTTATGATGTCTCTTTCAAGGGGCAGGCATTCAAATTTCAACGCCCGTATGGTTCTTACGTAATGGAAAATATTCTGTTCAAAATATCCTTTCCCGCAGAATTTCATGCACAGACAGCTGCTGAGGCAGCTATGCAATTGCATGAGCAACTTGCACGTATAGGTAAATCTACAGAGGATATTGCTCGTATTACCATTCGCACACATGAAGCCGCTATACGTATTATAGATAAAAAAGGACCGCTTCATAATCCGGCAGACCGTGATCATTGTATACAGTATATGGTTGCTGTACCGCTGATTTTCGGACGCTTAACCGCTGAAGATTACGAAGATGTTATTGCACAGGATCCGCGTATTGATATACTTCGTGATAAGATGACCTGTCAGGAAGATCCGCAATTTACTGCAGATTATCACGATCCGCAAAAACGTGCTATTGCTAACGCTTTGACAGTAGAAATGAAGGATGGAACGGTGTTGCCGGAAGTGTTTGTACCATATCCTATTGGACATCCTCGTCGTCGGGAAGAAGGTATTCCTAAACTTATCGAAAAATATAAGCGTAATCTGGCACGTATTTTTTCCGAAAAACAACAGAAACAGATTATACAATCTACATTGGACTACGATACTTTTGTTGCACTCGATGTACAGCAGCTAGTCGATCTGATGGTACGATAAATAAAAAAGCCGTTGCTTGCAACGGCTTTTTTATTATTTGATAAACCAATTCTCTCTGCTTTTTAAGGAGAACCTGTTCCGATAAGTCGGAAGGGTTAGGGAGAGGTTATGATGCTTATAGTATAACAACCTGTCCTGAAAACTTGAATCAACTTAAAATACTCAACAGCGTCATTTGGTGTCCACACCAAATAATAGAACAGAAGTTATCATATTGCCGGTGAGGACACCGTCAGACGCGATAAAAATACTTTATGTATGCTAAAGCTATTCCTGTGCTTTTTAAGGAGAACCTGTTCCGATAAGTCGGAAGGGTTAGGAAGAGGTTTTAAACTATTGTTATTAACCTCTCTGCCCTTCGGGCATCTCTCCTTTGAAAGGAGAGAAAAGTTCTAACTACGTCACTGCAATATAATTCCCTCTCCTTAAAAAGGAGAGGGTTAGGGAGAGGTTATAATACTTATAATATAACAGCCTATTCTGGAAACTTTAATCAACTTAAAATACTCAATAGCGTCATTTGGTGTCCAAACCAAATAATAGAAGAGAAATTATCATATTGCTGGTGAGGACACCGTCAGACGCGATAAAAATACTTTATGTATGCTAAAGTCATTCCTCTCCTTAAAAAGGAGAACCTGTTCCGACAAGTCGGAAGGGTTAGGGAGAGGTTCTAAACTATTGCTATTAACCTCTCTGCCCTTCGGGCATCTCTCCTTTAAAAGGAGAGAGAAGTTGTAACAACGTCACTACGAGGGAGAGGTTTTAAGTGAAGAATTATGACCAGTTAGAGTCAAATCCTGTGTAAAAGCTAAAGTTGCGGTCTGCCAACTGTTTGAGAGCCGGAGGGATTTCCCATTGCTCCCCGTATGAGGAAAACTCCTGACACTCGTTTACAAAAGCAGGTAACCCAACCTGATCAATATGTCCGAATACACCGCCAGTGTGAGTCGCATAGCCGATACCCAATACCGAACCAATATCTCCGTCTATAGGACGTTGCAAAACCCCTTCATCCAGACAGCGAAAACTATCCAGTGACATCACATGCAGTAGTCTTTTACGGATTTGCTCCCCGGCAGGTAAATGATCTGCTTCCGTAATTTCCGGATCCTGCCAGATGGTCTTTTTTCCGGTTTCCGCATCGTAGTCATAGAAACCTTTTGCTGTTTTACGGCCGTTTCGACCCGCAGTTACTAATTTTGTTAGATAATTATAGCATCTTTTCTGACTGGGATGTAGCTGTGGCAACTGATCATACACATGTAACATGAGGGGCAGAGAAATCTCATCCAGAACAGCCAGCGGACCTACAGCAAAACCCGCTATCCGTGCCTCCTGTTCGATTTCATTTGCCGGAATGCCTTCCAGAAGCATAGTAATGGCTTCTAATAAATAGTTGAAAAAAATACGGGAAGTAAAAAAAGCAGGACCATCATAAACCACAATCGGAATTTTGCCAAACTGACGAGCTACCTGAAGTGCCTTTTTTAATGTGTCTTCACTGGTCTTCCTGCCCCTGATAATCTCAACCAAAGCCATACGATCCACCGGAGAGAAAAAATGCATACCAATAAAATTTTCAGGTTTTGTGGATACAGAAGCCAGTTCGCTGATGGGTAAAGATGTTGTATTTGATGCAAAGAATCCCTGTGCATTCAAGTAAGGAAGACTCTCCGATGTAACTTCCGCTTTTAACACTTTATCCTCAAATACGGCCTCTATAATCAGATCTGTATTTTCCAGATCAGTCATTTGATCCGTAGGATGGATGCGTGTAAGTAATTGCTGTTGTGTATTTTCTGTCAGAATACCCTGTTGTACAAGTTTACTACTGACCTTTTCAGAATAAGCTTTTCCTCTTGATGCCTGGGCGAGATCTACGTCTTTGAGGAATACATCAATACCTGCACGCGCACCCTCATACGCTATTCCGGATCCCATCATTCCGGCGCCGATTACTCCTAGCTTTTTAAGCTCAAATCCTGTTGAAGCATCCGGCCTGATAGCATCTTTGATTCCATAATAATGTGTCCGCAGCATGCTTATTGCTTCGGGGCTATTCCATACTCGTGTGTAGCGTTGTGCCTCCTGCATCAATGCTTCTTTTAGAGGTAGCTGTCTTGCATTCAGGATCATTTGTAAACTGTGATCTATTGCTGAAATAAGGCCATTACTTCTTCTTTTAATCGTTGCTGTGCTTGCCTCAAACGCTTCTGTGTTGATCGGCAAAGGAGAAGTTGTGACTTGTAAAACAGGATGCTGAAGTATGTATTGCTGAGCCGATTCCAATGCTTCAGTCAGATCAGAAACTACCTCATCTATTATTCCTGTTTCCTGTGCCTGCATAGCTGTAAGGATATTGCCTTGTGTGAGAAAAGGAACAGCTTTTTCAGGATCTGTTAAACGGGAGGTAAGTACCGTTGCTCCAAAGCCTGGAAATAAGCCATATCGGGCTTCCGGAAAACCAATTCGCGCTTCCTGAGTTGCTATTCTGCGAGAACTCCATAGTGCGGCAGCCATCGATATTCCTGTGCAATCATGCTGTACGATACTGATTACGGGCTTATTTTGCTGTAACTCTGGAATTTTAGAAAGAAGAAGAGAAAGACGCTCTTCGAAAATATCCGTATGTGAAGCTACCGAATAAAGAGACTTATAATCCGTTTCTCTGGTACCTAACGGGTTCCGATAGATAATGCCCTTTATTTCTTGTTCCTGAAGATAGAGTAGGATTATTGCAATGAATTCTTCCAATTGATCCAGCTCATTTGTATTGCTATCTTTTGTTGAAGGGTGAATGAGCACTATACCTTGCGTATTTTGTTCGGTATGAAAATATTTTAGGTTTTTATTCATTAGTTTCAACTTTAAGATATTAAAAATGAGTTAGTTTTTGTGCTTTTGTTATAGTGCCGGAATAGGTTCATCATACTGTCATTGATCCAGATCTACTCTTTTTTAGGATGGTAATTCACTTTGTCAATTGCTGTTTTTGCTATGATCTCACGCATAATCTCAGACGTGCCACCGATGATTGTTCCTACACGTACATCACGGTATAAGCGTGATATTTTATAGTCCTCTGTAAAACCATATCCCCCGAAGAGCTGTAAACATTCATGGACAATTTTAATCGCCAGTTCGCTGGACTGTAATTTGGCTATTGAGCACTCCTGAACAGCATAATCTCCACGTTGCTGAAGGTCGCAGCAATGGTATACAAATGCTTTTGTCGTGGCTATATCTGCAACCATCTGTGCTATCCGATGCCTTAGTACCTGAAAATCCATCAGTTTTTTACCAAATGCTTCACGCTTGTCAATATACGCTAAGGTGTACTGTAAGGCGGAATCAGCAGTGGATAAACTTTGAATTGCTGCAGTGAGGCGCTCTAGTTGCAGTCCTCCCATCAGATAGCCGAATCCGGCACCTTCTTCACCAATCAGATGAGATACCGGGACTTTGACCTGGTCGAAACCCAGTTCTGCTGTGTCGGAGGCATGCCATCCCATCTTACTTATTTTATGAGCACTCACTCCGGCTGTATTCCGGTCTATAAGTAAAAGGCTGATACCTTTACTTTTTTTGCTTGGATCGGTCTTGACTGCCGTAATAAAAAAGTCACCGTAATAACCATTTGTAATAAAGGTTTTGGAACCATTGACAATATAATAATCACCTTCCCGGGTTGCAGTAGTCTTGATATGTTGTATGTCCGATCCGGCACCAGGTTCGGTAATAGCAACAGCACTGATGAGGTCTCCGGCGATAACACCCGTTAAATAACGTTGTTTCAGTTCCTCAGAAGCATATTTCAGAAGATAAGGGGCAGACATATATTGAATAACCAATGCAGATATGGTAAACCCTCCGGAATAACAATAGGAAAGTTCTTCGCAAAAGATCATGGAGTAGTAGAAGTCCAGGTCTAATCCACCATAAGCTTCAGGATAGTTGAGTCCCATAAAGCCCATATCGCCCATTTTTTTCCAGATAGATTTGTCGATTTGATTGTCTTTTTCCCAACGGTCAATATGAGGTAAGATCTCCTTACGTATAAATGCCCGTAGCGTTTCGCGAAAGGTTTGATGCTCAGCTGTTAGTAGGGTGGCCTGCATATATTATAAATTTATTGGTTATGATATGTCCTGAGCATATTTGATTTTCGTCAGGGGCAAAGACGAATTTAGGGAAAAAATAGGGCTTTTCGTTAATTTTTACGATTTAATTTTTCCAAATGCCTTTTAGATAAGTGTTCGTTTTATTTTCATTATATTGTTACTTTATGAAAATATAGGCACGTAATTCCGTATTGAATTCGTTCTTTTCATATATTTACAAAATAAATGTAATATGTGTGTATCATCTTAGTTTTCCATTTCCGGTTAAGGGAGCTGTATCAACAGGAAAACTGAAGACAGGTTGTTTTTACCTGCTAAAAGGTAAGTCAAATACTATTTTGATTTCAATGTTAGTACACTGCATTTGTGATTTTTACCATTATAAACAAAAGATAAGCATGAATAAAAAAGTATTTATAGTCGCTGCCAAGCGTACAGCTATCGGTAGTTTCGGAGGAGCACTTTCTACACTCTCTGCTACTGAACTAGGTGCTAAAGCTGTTTCTGCCGTTTTGGATCAGTCCGGTATTGCCGCAGAGCATGTAGATGAATTGCTGATGGGCTGTGTCCTGCAGGCTAATCTTGGGCAGGCTCCTGCACGTCAGGTGGCGAAGATCTCGGGTTTGCCTGATCAGGTAACCGCAACCACAATCAATAAAGTATGTGCCAGCGGGATGAAAGCGGTATCTCTTGCTGCACAATCCATCTCATTGGGAGATGCTGATGTAGTGCTGGCAGGAGGGATGGAAAGTATGAGTCAGACACCTTATTATGTTCCTGCCGCCCGATGGGGTGCAAAATACGGAAGCCAAAGCTTGACAGATGGCGTACAAAAAGATGGATTAAGCGATGCGTACACGCAGGATGCTATGGGCGTCTTCGGGGAATTATGTGCAGAGAAATATGCTATCGGACGCGAAGATCAGGATACATATGCTATAGGCTCTTATCAGCGTAGTCTTGAAGCCTGGGAAACAGGCAAATTCACAAAAGAAGTTGTGCCTGTCGTGATCAGTACACGAAAAGGAGAGCAGGTTGTCGCACAGGATGAAGAGTTTTCGCAGGTCAATTTTGACAAGATTCCTTCATTAAAACCTGCATTCAAAAAAGATGGAACAATCACAGCAGCCAATGCCTCTACTATCAGTGACGGTGCCGCAGCTTTATTACTTGTAAGTGAGGAAAAAGTAAAGGAATGGGGGTTAAGTCCACTGGCAGAGATTGTTGCTTATGCAGATGCCGAACAGGCTCCGGAATGGTTTACGACGACACCACGTATTGCAACAGAAAAGGTGTTGAAAAAGGCTGGTCTTTCCCTATCCGATATTGACTACTTTGAGTTTAATGAAGCTTTTTCTGTAGTGGCATTAGCAAATGCACAACTCTTAAATATTCCGGCTGAAAAAGTGAATGTGTACGGAGGTGCGGTATCATTAGGACATCCGCTGGGATGTTCAGGTGCACGTATTCTGGTCACGTTAACTAGTGTATTGCAGCAGGAACAGGGGCAATACGGACTGGCAGCAATCTGTAATGGTGGTGGAGGAGCATCTGCAGTAATTATCAGAAGAGTTTAAAAAAGCATTCAAGAGAAGCTCTAAACAGCTTCTCTTTACTTTTATTTCTACTCCAAACCTAAAATTTAATATTCTCCTAATCTTAGGAAGCTATCTTTGCGGCGTGACCACGACCAGATTAAGAATAGAATCCTCATTCCTTGCCCGCTTTAAGGAGGGTGACACGGAAGCATTTACTTATTTTTTTAATACCTACTGGGAAGAACTGTATACGGTAGCGTACAGACATGTGCAGGATGAAGGGTTATCAAAAGATGTTGTGCAGGAAGTATTTATTCATATATGGGAACGTAAGCATTTGATTAATACGGAACACGGATCTCTAAAGCCCTACCTCTTTAAAGCCGTGAAAAATAAAGTTCTTAATCATTATGCTTCGGAAAAAGTACGTAGGCAGGTGCTGGATCAGGTTATGTTGCGAATGGAGTCTATGGCGCATGAAGAACAATATAACCCGGATACATATAGAAAACTGGAAAAAATTGTAGATGAAGCTGTTGCTACACTTCCTCCCCTGGTACAGACGGTATACCTGATGAAAAATGATAATTATTCTATTAAACAGATAGCACAGACATTAAATATTGCGGAGCAAACAGTTAAAAACTACCTTACTGATGCCCGGAAAAAACTGCAGCAGGATCTGACACAACGTTTTGCGGATCATGATCTGATCCTGATGTTCCTGATAAGCTCCAGTGTAGTTTATAATTATTTAACCTAAATAAAACAATAGCTTAAAGTACTTTCGGAGCTTTCACTTGTATGAGTTGTATAAAAGACAAAACAGGTGAGTATAGAACAGTTCAAACAAAAGCTTCAACATTATCTTCAGGGAAGACTATCCGAAAACGAGCAGAATGAAATAGATCGCTGGTATGATTCGATCTCAGAAGATAAGGTAACCCCCTTTCAAAATCAGAAACATAAACAGCAGATACAACAGGAAATTTTGACTGTTGTGCAGGCACATATTCATACTGAAAAAACTCCCGTTCCGATTCTCAAACAGCGCTGGCTGGTCGCTGCAGCTTCCGTTCTTTTGGTATGTGCCATCAGTTTTTTCTTTATGTATTCCTCAGACAAAGGATTATTTGGGCTTTTCTCTAATCATGGAAAAGCAAGATATACTGAACTGACAACAGAAATAGGGGATGTAAGACAATTTATATTGCCAGATAGTTCTTCCATATGGCTTAGCGGGAATACACGTTTGCGATATGATAAAGATAATTACAGCAGCAACCGGAAAGTTTATCTGGATCGGGGGGAAGTATTCTTTAATGTCTACCGGGATACCTTACATCCGTTTGTAATCGAATCCGGAGATCTGGATATTAAAGTGCTGGGGACTTCCTTTAATGTCAATCATGCCGGAGATTCTCATCGTATAGCTGTAGATGTAAAAAGTGGAAAAGTAAGTGTCACGCAACGAAAGAAGAATATTGCTCAGGTACTCGTAAAAGGTGAAAGTCTGCGTTATGACCCTTTGGTGGACGGATTTACGCTGCTTAGCAACAACCCGCATCATACAGATCTTTGGACCAGCGGAGGTATTTTTCTTCATCAGGCTACTTTTTCAGATCTACAGGATCTTGTGTACAATCGTTACGGTATACATCTGCGCAGTGAAAAAAATGATACAGACAGTTCTCAATATGCTATTCTGATGCCACAGGTTAAATCTGTAGATCATCTGCTGGATATGATATGCAGCATTCACCAAATAAAATACAGGAGGGAGAAAAATGAAATAATACTCTACTAATAGAACGACATACATTTTGCCGGATCAGATAGGTTTGGCAAATAAAAAAGTGCTCAGACTGGCAGACCGCTAAATCGTCCAGTGAGCACCATTTCTTTCATGTTTAAATAAAACACTATAACAAATATATGTATAATCTAAGAAAGCTTACCATATTAACCACAAAGGTTTTGCTTTGTACATCCATACTTTACGCCGATCTGCCTGTTGCGATAGCCCATATTTCCGCCTTTCAGGAATATTCTAACGGTATTAACATAAGACTTACAAACAGTAATGCCGAACAGGCAATTATCCAACTTTCCCGTCAGACCGGAATAGCTTTGGCGTATGATACTAAAGCGCTGCAATTGGATCAGATCCGTATCAGAGAAAAGAATTTTGAGAACAGTACTTTTGATGAAGTACTCCGTTATATTTTAAAGGATACTCAAATAGTAGCACATAAAAGATCCGGAGGTATTGTTCTGGTTCGTGATCCGAAAGGACAAACCACTTATTTACTTCGGATCAGACTGATTGATGAGGTTCGTAAGCCTGTTGCAGGGGCATCTGTTCAGATACTTTCGACAGATAAAGCAATGTCTACGGATGAGAATGGAAATGCAGAATTCAGACTCCCTGAAGGTCAGTACAATCTTAAGGCCACACATGTGGGTTATGAGGATAAATATATAAATCAAATAACTGTAGACAACAGAACTGCAGGGGTTCAGACTCTTGTCATGCAGGATAAAAGCAGCGAGCTGGGAGAAGTAGTGGTTACCGCATTAGGTATGAAGCGGAAAGATCGTTCACTGGGTTATGCTGTAGGAAATATTAAAGGAGAGGATCTTAACCGTGTCGCTAATGATAATTTTATGGTTGCGATGGCTGGTAAGGTACCGGGTGTATCCATTAGTTCTACAGGACCTACAGGTTCCTCGGTGAGTATGGTGATACGTGGAGCTACTTCCCTGAGTACGGATAATCAACCCTTATTTGTTGTTGATGGTGTGCCTTTGATGAACAGCCTTAATAATATCGGACAGATCGGTGATGATAACAGGGTAGATTATGGTAATGCCATTTCGAATATCAATTCCGATGATATTGAGAGTGTTTCGATTCTTAAAGGACCAAGTGCAGCAGCTTTATATGGATCTCGTGCAGCAAATGGAGTCGTGCTCATCGCTACCAAGAGTGGCAAGAATGCGGAAAAAATGACGATTGCAGTCAATAGCAATACGGTATTTGATATCCCATATCATTATATAAAATTGCATAATAAGTTTGCAAGTGGCACTATGCCGCTTACACCTGATCAGGTAAAAGGAAATCTGACCATTGAAGAAGGTTCCAGCGGTATGGTTGGGCCTGCACTGGATAAGGGATTTAAAGCAATTCAATGGAACAGCCCTCTCGACGAGAATGGAAATCCGATACCAACTGAATTAAAATCTTATCCGGACAATATCAAAAATTTTGTCCAGACCGGGATTACTTCCGTCAACGGACTTTCGATAGCTAATCGTAGTGAGCGTCTGGATTATCGGTTTTCTTATTCTAATATGAGTAGTAAAGGGATTATTCCTAATTCAGATCTGTTTCGCAACTCATTGAACATTAACTCGACCATGCATGTAAGAAAAGATCTGTCAATCGGTCTGCAGCTGGATGCCAGTCGTAACAATTCCAACAATCGTCCGGCGGGCAACAGAGGTACAAATCCGATGCAGGCTGCTTATGAGGTGGCTCCTCATATCAATATTCTGGATCTGAAAGATTACTGGATGCCGGGACAGGAAGGACTTCAGCAACGGTCCCAATCTGTCGGAAATCGAAATAATCCTTATTTTCTGGCTTATGGAGTTAATAATGCATTTGTAAGGGATCGTATCTTCGGAAATCTGCGTATTGACTGGAACATTAAAGAAGGATGGACCGCGATGGTACGTTATGCGGCTGATGTGTACTGGGAAAACAGGGAAACTAAGATCCCTTTTAGTTACACTAACGAACCGCGGGGAGCATATGGAGTTGTCAATCTGATGAATCTGGAGCAGAACATCGATTTTCTGACCTCATATACTAAAAAAGTTAACAATTTTCATTTTACAGGATCGCTTGGAGGTAATATCCGGTATTATAAAGGAACTTCAGTACAGAATACCTCTAAAAACGGATCCGGACTTATCACCCCCGGCTTTTTCAGTCTTACAAATATTGCCCCGGACAATCTGGATTACAACAGTACAATTGCAGAGAAAGGGGTCAACAGCTTATACGGATTGCTGAATTTTGGTTACAAAGATATGGTCTATCTGGATGTCACAGGAAGGAATGACTGGTCCAGTACGCTTCCGGTGAATAACAGATCTTATTTTTATCCTTCAGCTTCCCTCAGTATACTGGCAGACCGTATTTTTTCATTACCTAAACCTATCAGTCTTTTTAAACTTAGAGGAGGTATAGCACGTGTGGGGAATGATACGTCACCTTATAACCTTTCTAATGTATTGATTAATCCCGGTGCATGGGGCAATGTACTTCGTCTCACAAAGTCCGGTGCATTGCGTATTCCGGATCTGAAACCTGAACTGGCAACTTCGTATGAATATGGTACGGATATAGGTTTATGGAATAACAGACTGAAGTTTGAAGGTACGTACTACAAAGTTGAAAACAGAAATCAGATTATCCCAACGACTTTACCCGGATCCAGCGGATTTAATTCCATGAATATCAATGCAGGTTTGCTGACAAGCAGAGGATTTGAACTGGCACTGTCTGGTCGCCCTGTACAGAAAACAGACTGGACCTGGGATATTGGTGTAAACTGGTCACGCAACCGGACGAAGATCAATGAACTCTCTGATGGTGTACAATTCTATACGTTCTGGACAGATGGACGGGGAGGAGCGCGTACCTATATAGGTGAAGAGATCGGAGACCTTTATGATTCCAAACTTGTAGTGGTGGAAGATCCGGAATCACCTTATTATGGCTATCCAATACTGAATAAAAACGGATCCTGGCAGGCTATCCGAATCAACAACAGCCGTAATAAGATCGGAAATTTCAATCCTGATTTTTCAATGGGTCTGCAGTCTACTTTGCGTTACAAAAAATGGACGATGAATATTGCTGCAGATATGCGTTTCGGAGGCAAGTTTATGTCGCAGACCTACCGCTATTTTGAGTCTAACCTGACGACACAGCGCTTTTTGGATCAGCTGATCCACCCTAACGGAATGACTGGTGCAGCTCTGCGGGATTATCTGGTTAATAACAATTTGGTAAAAGTGGAGGGCAACAGATATCCGATTGTCGGAGGTCCTGGTGATGAATACGGTGGTTACCCTATAACATCAGGAGGTATTACCGGTAATTATGGCGTATTTAATCCAGGTGTTATTGCGCAATACGATTCACAGGGTAATATTACCGGATATACCGAAAATCTGGGGGATGCAGGGACCAAATACATTGCCTATTCCGATAACTATCCATGGGATTTTATGAACGCTTCTACGTTTGATGCATCCTTTATCAAATTACGGGAATTATCTTTTAGCTACGATCTTACTGGCAACTGGTTAAAACGTCTTGGAGTATCCGGAGGAAGTGTAGGTGTATATACACGTAATTTACTGTTATGGACTAAAGCTAAAGTAGGTATTGATCCTGAAATGGCATTTCAGCCTGAAGCGGGTACACATGGTGGAATACAGTTCAAACAAGGTATAGAACGCTATAATGTAACTCCATGGGCAATGCCGGTAGGCTTTAAACTGAATCTAACATTTTAATATCGTCTTGTAGAAATAATGCATACCGGACTAATGAAATACAAAACACACATGAAATATTTCAATAAACTAAAATATCCAATATTGCTGGTTTTGGTAAGTGTCAGCGTATGGAGCTGTAAAGATCTTACCGAACTGAATATCAATCCAAATGGTGTCAGTGAAGAACAGGCTAATCCTAATCTGGTTTTACCCACCGTACTTACAGGTTTAGGCAGCAGTTATAATGAGCTGAGTTTTACAAATCTGGGAGGAGTTGTGCAGCACACGCAGTTAGATGCATGGTTTGCTTCGCACAATGATTACGAATGGACCGGAGGCATATTAAGCTGGGACGGTTATTATGGTTTGCTTCGGGATAATGAGTTGCTTCGCAAGCGTGCAGAAAGTCTGGGTCTGGAATTCCATCAAGGTGTAGCTCTGGTAATGAGAGCTTATATTTTTGGATTGATTACAGATCTTTGGGGAGATGCGCCTTATACAGACGCTCTGAAAGCCGAACTGGGAGATGTTAAATACAGTTTTCCCAAGTACGATTCCCAGGAAACCATTTATAAGGGAATAATAGAAGAACTCTTGCAGGCGAATGATTTGTTGTCCAAGCCGGATGCGGCATATACATCCATTTTGCCTGAAGCGGATGTCTATTTCAAAGGAAAGGCATCCAAATGGAGACGATTTGCGAATTCACTGGCCTTACGTTATTATATGCGCTTGTCCGAAAAACAACCGGATTATGCACGTCAGGGAATAGAAAAGATTGCTGCACAGCCTGACCGTTATCCTATTATCACGGATGTGGCAGATGAAGTGAAGATGGACTTTGTAGGAACTAATCCGGCCAATTCCTGGCCGTCTAATACCGTTTTTGATGCCAGCGGAAGCAATTACAGACGGATTAAAATGTGTGCTACACTGGTAGAGAAGCTTCAGACGCTGCAGGATCCCAGATTATCTGTTTGGGCGAGTAAGATTGAGATTCCGATAGAGGTGCGCAATAATTTGCCTGCAAAAACAGATAGAATCGAAAATGGCGTTCGGATAGTTTCTCCGGATGTTGTACAGGGAATAATGGTTGATACAGATCCGCAATACGTAGGATTGCCGGCAAGTGTTTCCAAAAATCCGTCAACTTATAATCTTAATCCTACTCCTGGGCAGACATCCATGAATCCGCATGTGTCTTATTTGCATGAGCGTTACAAAGAAGCTAAAGGGGAGTTGCTTAAAGCAAGACTGTTGTCTGCGGCTGAGATCAGTTTTATACTGGCTGAAGCAGCGTGGAAAGGCTGGTCATTACCATCAACAGCTAAAATCTATTACGAACAAGGGATTAAAAATTCACTGGATAGTTGGGGAAAAGGTGCGGAGTATAATGCCTACATACAGCAAAATACAGTTGCATATGCCAATTCTCAGGCGCAGATTCTCGAACAGAAGTGGATTTCCGGCTGGACTACCGCAGCGCAAGCCTGGTTTGATTACCGTCGCACGGGATTCCCGAATCTGAAAGCTGGTCCGGCTGCCATACGCACACAGTTGCCTGTTCGTATTCCTTATATGCAAAATGAGATGAGTGTCAATCAGGCTAATGCAGAAGAAGCTCTTCGCCGTATTGAGAAAACACAATATTCGCAGGCTGACAATGAGAATAGCGCCTGGTCGAAACCCTGGCTGTTACAGGGAACTAATAAACCCTGGTAAATTATATTTATATCACAATCAAAATGAAATTAAGAACTCTATTTATCACATTCGGTCTGTGCTGTAGCCTGTCTATGGCTGCAGCACAACGGCCGGAAATTGTAAATTATCCGGATCGTATTATGCTTACCTGGTCGGATGATCCCGCTGTCACACAGTCTGTCAGCTGGCGTAGCCCCCAACACAGTACTAAAGCTCTGGGACAGATTGTTGAGGAAAACAGCCATCCTGAACTGGAAGAAAAAGCCCAGACAGTGGAAGGACAGCAAATGAACTTAGTATTGGCAGAGGGTGGTAAGGATACCTATCAGCATGTTACCTTTCGGGGACTTAAACCCGCAACAACTTATGTATACCGGGTCGGAGACGGTTCCACCTGGAGTTCATGGAATCAATTTCGGACAGCAGGAGCTAAGGAGGATTTTTCGTTTATCTATCTGGGAGATGCACAGAATGATCTGCGCTCCCGTTGGTCCCGGACGATCAGAAAAGCATTTCAGCAGGAGCCCGATGCCAGATTTATTGTGCATGCAGGCGATCTCATAAACAGATCCAATACGGATAGTGAATGGGGAGAATGGTACGAAGGAGCCGGATTTATTCATCAGATGATACCGGCAGTACCGACTCCGGGTAATCACGAATACAAGAGAGACTCACTTGGACAATTGGTATTAGATCCGCATTGGAAAGTACAGTTTCAACTTCCAAAAAACGGACCTCAGCATTTACAGGATGCGGTATATTTTCTGGATTATCAGGATGTTCGCCTTATTTCATTAAACTCTCAATTGATCATGTTAGATTCTTCTGCTGCCCTGGAACAGGAAAAGTGGCTGGAAAAAGTCTTAGCTAACTCTTCTAAAAAGTGGAATATTGTGATTATGCATCATCCGGTATATTCAACGGCCAAAAACAGAGATAATACGATTTTACGCGAGCGTTTCAAACCTGTATTTGAGAAGTATGGCGTTGATCTGGTTTTGCAGGGACACGATCACACTTATGCACGCGGTGCGGCTGGCAGGGAACGACCTGTATATCTGCTTTCTGTAGCCGGTCCTAAGATGTATCAGTCAGATTCAGAACGATGGATGGATGTATCTGCCCAAAACACACAACTCTATCAGGTGATCAGGATGACCGGAGACCGCTTATATTTTAAGAGTTATAAACTGAATGGTGAACTTTTCGATTCTTTTGAATTGTCTAAAAAGTAGGATATGAACACGTATATAAAAACAACTGTACTTCTGTTATTGCTGGTTTTCAATAATTCTGTTTCTGCTTTTGCGCAGCCTTCAGCTATGTTAGATAAGCTGGCGCCTGATCACATTCATATTGCTGCACATAGAGGTGCACATCGTACTGCACCCGAAAATTCAATAGCTGCTATTGAAGAAGCTATCCGGCTTGGGGTAACGTTTGTCGAATTGGATATACGCAGCACCAAAGACGGAGTTCTTATTCTGATGCATGACAAAACACTCGACCGTACTACTACCGGGAATGGGAAGGTGAGTAGCAAGACCTATGCAGAGATTCAACAGCTTTATCTTAGAGAGACAGCGCATGGTGAAGCAGGGAGACACCGCATACCTACTTTGGAAGAAGCATTGAAGGCTTGTAAAGGAAAGATTGTGATGGATATCGACTTTAAGGAAGAGCGTAAGGAATTCATGCAAAAAACGTACGAACTCATCCGCCAACAAGAGATGGAAGATGAAGTTATGTTCTTTTTGTATGATCACCTTGATATGCATGCTTTGCACAAACTTAATCCGAAAATTACTCTTTTTCCGCGTGCCCGTAATATGGAGGACCTGAAAGAAATTCTTAAATCCGGATTGACGCATATTATTCATATTGACGAGTCTTTTACCGATAAGGATTATCTTAATGAACAGAAAAAGAAAGGAGTCTTCTTTTGGATCAATAGCTTAGGCGAGACAGATGATAAGGCTTCACAGAATGGAATAGCTGTATACAGAGATTTTATACAGCGTTATCCTTTTGTCAGAGTTGTGCAGACAGACGATCCCGGGTTGTGGAACAAACTGTAGCACTGAAACTTTTTAAAAACGTTATTTCTTTAAACAGTACTCCTGAAACCAATCCGTTTCAGGAGTTTTTTGTTGTAACTTATGATGACCTTAACTTTTGGAGTTGGATTTTTGTTTCTTGATTTCGAAAAGTAGATGGGTATCCTGTTATTAAAAGTTTATTTTTGTTCATATGCATAACAGAATTATGAAGAAGTTATTGGTTTTTCTTTCGTTTTTATTGTATCTCGGATCAGCTTATTCCCAGGATTCCGTTTCTATATCGACTACTCATCCGGATTCATTGTCTAATAATCTGGAAGCTTTACAGTCAGGAATGAAAAGCCTGAATATAGAATACATTACGAATATTCGGGCAAAGGATATCGCTATTGTAGTATCAAAAATAGAAGATAATTATAAAAAGTATGCAGGAATATCGGATAGTACTTCTCTGGACTCGCTACAAAAATGGCATCAGGATGCAACGGCTGAAATGGTGCGTCTTCGATCTATGGAGCATACGATCAATAATTATAATCTGGGATTAATTTCCACAAGAGATAAGTTTCATGAATTGAAAAGGAAATATGAAACAACTTTGCTGGCAAATCCGGTACTCAATAATACACTAAGCCATTCGGAAATGGAATTAAGTGCAAAGATGGATTCTCTGCATACGATCGAATTAAAGATCAAAAAAATGATTTCCGAATCACCCTCCATAAGCGCTGATATAAACGAAGCCATTACATCATATGGTGTATCTGATGAGTCCGAAACTGTTAAAACAAAAAGCTCGCTTTGGCGTGCGCATACACAAGGAATCACAAAAAATGATATTGTAAACAGTATAAAGCAAAACTATGCGAGTACACGGTCACTTAATTTATATGTCAATCATACAGACTGGGGATCGCGCATCTTACTTATTGTATTGACATTAGGGTATATCTACTGGATTTTTAATGTTGAATTTATTTCCAGAAAAGCCGCCGGCGACAAGAGACGCATAGTGATCAGTAATCCATGGAAACTACTGCGTATTTTGGGGAAAGGAGTCATCTTTCTACTGACATTGCTACCGTTGGTTAAATTTATCACACCTACTTTTCTTATACAGGCCTCTCAGCTTGTGATCATGATTTTATTCAGCTTGTTACTGCTGGACAAGCTATCCAGAACACAGCGTAAGATGCTGGCCTTTATATTTTTGTTTTACAGTTTGGTTGTTATTGCCAATCTGATTGTCAATGATGGATTATTCCTTAGAGGAGTATGTATTCTATTCAACCTGATTGCGCTGGTTCTGGTGATTTATACAAAGAAAAAGATTCGCAATCCGGAATCTCCGGGCTATATCGGCACTTTTGTATATCTGCTGGTTATAGTGTTAAGTATTCTGGCTATTGTTTCCAATACACTCGGATATGTAGATCTGGCACGTAGCTTTAGTGTGGCTTGTGCAGTAGCTTTTGCGCAATCATTTACACTACAGTTTTTTACGGAAATGATCCGCCGCGATGTACGGAATCAGTTTAAAAAAGATCGTATACAAGGAGGGTTCTGGAGTCGTTTTAATGAACAGCGCACAATCAAAGTTCTGTCCGACATCCTCAGACTGTTGTGTATTATAGTGGCCATTATAGTCTTTGCCAACAATTTGCAGTTTATAGAGCGTCTGCTGACTTCAAGTGATCTGTTTTTTAACAAAATCCGCAAGATTGGTAATTTGTCATTTACCATAGGAAATATGGGTATTGCTGTATTGTTACTTTTCGTAACCAACTGGCTTCAGAAAAATATTAGCCTGCTGATTCTTGGTGGTGAAAATGGTAAACTGAACAGAGACTACAACCAGAAACTGACTTTATTTCCTTTATTTCGGTTAGCTATTATTCTGATAGGCTTCTTTTTTGCAATTTCCGCTCTCGGAATGAGTTTGGATAAACTTACGGTTGTCATTGGGGCATTGAGTGTGGGTATTGGTTTAGGTATGCAGAATATCATCAATAACTTTGTGTCAGGTATCATTCTGGTCTTTGACAAGCCTTTCCGGGTAGGAGACCAGATTGAACTGGCGGATAAAAAGGGGAGGGTTAAAGAGATTGGTATTCGCGCCAGCGTATTGCAGACCGGCGATGGCGCAGATGTTATTATTCCGAATGGGGATTTATTATCTGGGAGGCTGGTTAACTGGACGTTGTCTCAGGATTACAGCCGTACAAGTTTTACAATACAGGTTGACCGCAGGGTTGACCTTGCGGAAGCGACCAGCTGGATCGTTGAAGCCATGGAGAGCAGTACGTACTGTCTCAAAGATCTCGGGACTAATGTAAGTGTGCAGGATGTCAGTGAAGATATGATCTATCTCAATCTGGGCTGCTGGATTAATGCTGCGGCAAATGCAGG
Source organism: Sphingobacterium sp. UBA5789 (assembly GCF_002418355.1). Lineage (NCBI taxonomy): Bacteria > Pseudomonadati > Bacteroidota > Sphingobacteriia > Sphingobacteriales > Sphingobacteriaceae > Sphingobacterium > Sphingobacterium sp. UBA5789. The sequence goes on from NZ_DIDX01000004.1 coordinate 251,176, forward strand.
ACCTTTCAGAAATGATGTACTCAAAGTTTTATATCAAAAATTTGAGGAACAGAAACTTAATTTTTATAGTGTATCGACAGCAAAAACGATCATCAATACAAAATAATGTGAAGAACTTAAGACAAAGGTTGTCTGGCAATTATGATAAAATAAACAACGAATATAGGGTCATCTGATGCGAATATAAAATACATCGATAGCAAATAGAAAAAATATTGTTTATTTGAGTATTATTATGATTTTTATTCCTCTATAAAGGGTTTAAAATATTTAAAATAAGGAGTTTATATTTATTTTTTTAATACTTAATACAGATCTTATGCTTGTCATTTTTGGTACAAAATCCGTAGGTAAAACAGTAAAAACCGGAGAATTCGAATGCGCTAGATGTAATACTCAACGCACATATCAGTTGAAACAAAATCAGAGATTTTTCTCCTTATTTTTTATTCCGATTATTCCTTTGGGCAAATTGGGAGATACACTGGAGTGTACGTTTTGTAAGACTGCATATATTCCCTCTACCGTATTACCGGCTTCTGAATATACCTCCTCAACAGCGGTGATAGACAGTCTGGAAGCTCCTTTGGCATCCGCAGGCAAGCGTTTTGGAAGTTACCTGATAGATATGGTTGTTTTAACATTACTTAATTTTCCATTAGCTTTCCTAAGCAAACTTTTACCGGACTATTTTGACAACAAATTTTACCTGTTATTCTTCCCGTTATGGATACTTTATTTCTTCCTGATGGAATTACTTTTTAAGGGTACTATAGGTAAGAAAGCCCTGTCTATTAAAATTATTTCGGATAATGAAGGCAGTAAGCTGTCTGTATTTCAGTATTTTGTAAGGAGTATAGTCAAATGTATTCCTGTTCTTCCAATTATTCTATTATTCAATGACAAACGAAAAGCTGCTCACGATATGATTGCAGGCACTATTGTTGTTGAAAAATAGAAACGAATAAATAATATTCGTCAACCTATACATGAAAAAAATCAATATTATACTCGTATTGTCTGTACTTGTAAACATTTGTTTTGCACAGCAGCAACAAAAACAGAGTAAACAACTCGACAGCATATTTTCTATGATGAACGAGCAGAATCAGTTTAACGGAGTAGTTCTTATAGCAGATAAAGGTAATATTCTACTTGAAAAAGGTTATGGCTATTCCAATGAAGCGACGAAAGAGTATAATAATCCGGAGACAATATTTGAATTGGGAGCCGCTTCCAAACAGTTTACCGCGGCAGCTATTGTTCTGCTCAAAAGACAAGGAAAGTTGCACTATGAAGATTCAATAGAAAAGTATCTGCCTGAACTCGGGTTCTGGAATAAAGTTACTATTTATGATTTGCTGCGTCATACAAGTGGTCTGCCCGAATTTATTATTGATATGCCAAAGCAGTGGGACGATAGCCGGATTGCAACTAACGATGATCTGATCCGGTTTTATGCAGAAAGAAAGGATTCTTTGCAATTCAAACCAAAGAATCTGTATCGTTACAATAATACAGGTTATGCGTTGCTCGCCACTATTATTGAACGTGTATCAGGCGAGAAATATGCAGATTTTATGGCTGATCATATTTTTAAGCCTTTAAAGATGAACAGCACATTTGTGTATAACAGCAGACTCCATCCCCGCAATATAAAGAATTATGCTACCGGTTATGTGTGGGCACGTAACTCTTTCCGTAAGGTAGTACCTGAAGATACCGCTTACAATGAAAAAAAAGTCTATTTCCTGGATGGAATTGTAGGTGCAGCCAAGATCAGTTCGAATGTAAAAGATATCTACAGCTGGTTCAATGCTTTAGAAGCAAATACACTGCTTAGTAAACAAGAGTTTGAGGAGATGACAGAAGTAACACAGAATGCCTATGGTAAAAATATTCCCTATGGTTTTGGTTTTGATCTGACAAAGAAAGAAAATATTTTCACCTATGGAAATGTTGGAAATTGGGGTGGATATGTAGCTCTTCTTTACCGGGATGTGGTCAAAGACAGAATGGTACTTGTGTTAGAGAATTTTAAATTAGGTTCGTATCCTTTTAACAATATCACACAGATATTGGAAAATCGGCCTCTGAAAACAGAATTCAGAAAGAAGGTCCAGCTTTCCGAAGCAGATATAAAAAAATATGAAGGCCGGTATAAAGATAATAGAGATCCGGATGAAGATCATATGGTGACATATGTAGACGGTCATCTTATTTATAATACTTCCAGAACCAGATTGGATCTGCGTTTTTACCCTGTTTCGGCAAATGAGTTTCAGGGTATCAGACAAGGAGGAATGGATAGTGCATTAAAATTTACGGTGTTAGAAAACGGGAATATCAAATTACAGATGTCGGAATATGCTGATACAATAGCTACGGGAATCAAAACCACAAAATAAACTGCCGTTACAATCTTAAGTCGTATGAAAAAACAAATAATAATCTTACTTATGGTACTTTCTGCATCTTATCTATCTGCACAGAATCCAAACGATAACAGATATAAAAAATATGAAGGACGTTATGGAGGAAATGAAGGCATTTGTCTTTTTGATGACGGGCATTTTTTGCTTTACGGATATGCAACGGCTGTATTTGGTACATATCGTTTCGAGAAAGACCATCTTCTTTTTTATCCGGATAAGCCTGAATTATTTGAAGTTTTTGCTTACGAGAATAGAAGTCTGGCCGATAGCGTAAGCATTAATTTCACAGGTTTTGAAGACGGAACTACTTTTGCCCAATTTGATAAGGGGGGTATACAACGGGTTTTCAATCAAGACGCGAATTGTTTTGATGCTCCGTTCGTATATAAAAGAGCGCATCGTTTTCAGCAACTTAGTCTTTCTCAGGGAGGCGGTGAGCAGGAGGGAGAAATAGAAAATTCTAATGTTTCCTGGTTATATACGATAGCTCCGGAGTATAATGACTTTATTGTTATATACAATAAACCAAAATCTGTTTATCAGGATTTTGCAGCCCTTGTATATAATAAAGACGGAGAACTATGGTTAAAGGGAGACGGATATCAGGACAGTGACGGATTTCCGCGAAAGTATGATGTCAAAGATGACAAAGAATGGCCAGCTATAGTAGATTGGAAAGATCAATATTTTAAAAAGAAAGACCTGGAAGACGCTATATTTGCCAACCGCCATTACAACAGCTTTCCGTATCCGGATGACCAAGCATATGATTACGATGCAAAGACCAATCAATACATCAGTAAGGACTATCTTGAAAATGAAGAATACTACAAACAGAATGAGTATAATGATGATCGCTTTCTCCGGAAGTACAATAAGCTTCAATCGGGTTATCAGGAACGATTTGATTACGGACAAGCGAATATGGCATCAGGAAGTATGTTTTATACCACTTGCGAAGAACCAGATAAATCTTATAAATATAATGGTTTGAAAAAAATTGATTCAGCGAGTGATGAAGCTATTCCTACTACAACAGTTCCGGCTCCTATACTTCCAAATCAATAATTATGAAACAGTTATTTAGTCTGACACTACTATTCTTATTGCCAGTCCTTTCAATTTGTCAGGAGATCGTGATGAGCCCTGCTGTAATAAGAGAAGTGAAATTGAAATTAATAAACGATTCGACACTCTTTCTCAATAAGGCCACCGAAATAAATACATTTGATCTTGATAAGATCAAATGTATAGAGATCTTTGCATTAAATAGGGAAAGTGCGCCATTGGATAAGGATATTCTTGACAAGATATTTAATCTCACTCCTCATTTAGAGGAGCTTACCTTGCATCACAATCTTACTAAACTACCGAAGATATCATCCCCAAGCAAAAAATTGCGCGTATTGGATCTTTCCAGAAATAAGCTGGACAGTATTCCCGAAAGTATTGGCCAGTTTACTACTCTTAAAATATTAAAGTGTGATTACAATGAGCATTTGAAAGCCCTTCCTTCATCTATAGTGCAGTTGTCTGATCTGGAACTATTATCTCTTTATGGAACAGGATTTGAAGAATTTCCGCAAGAGATTTTTTCGCTGTCAAAGTTGACAAAACTTTATTTAGCAGGTCCTCTGCAGATTGGAAATCAGGTGAAAAGTCCTAAGAAAATAAATTCAATACCCGATCAGTTTGCCAAACTCCCGGAACTAACTGATCTGAGTATACGTTATACCAATATTTCGACTTTGCCTGCTTCTATAACAAAGCTGTTGAAACTTGAAGAATTATCATTGTCTGGCAATGCATTTAAGACATTTCCTGATCAGCTGAAAGCAATGAAAGGATTAGTAATTGTAGACTTCGGAAATAATCCGGTAGATCCTAAAACCTTTATCAATTCGCTGCACAATATTAAATGGAGAGGTTTGTTCTATCTACATGATCTGGGACTGGACAATGTCCAGCAGGAAAAGATACAGGCCATGCTCTCTACTATAGATGTATATTACTAAACTGCATGAATTATGAGACCTACACAAACCCTACTTATGCTGATAACGGTATTCATGCATGTGTATGTAAGTGCACAGACAGATCCTGTATTAGTGCCCGTGAATGACAGAAAGCAGGGATATATCGGTTATTATCTGGAAGACGGAACAGAAGTCGTTCCTCCGCAATTTTGTACGGCAACCTATCTTATCGACGACAAATATTATATCGTTTCGAGAGCCGAACATGATCATTACCCGGACGGACGAAGAAAGGAAGAGCATATTCCCGGCACCGAAAAATACGGATTACTGAATAGTAAGGGAAAGGTTATTATTCCATTAGAGGCTAATTACAGCTTTGTAACGATTAGTAATGACGTAATTATTGTCGGAAAGAATAACAAATATGGAGTCGTCAACAAAAGCAATCAAATAACAGTGCCTTTAGCATATAGTTGGTTAGATCCAATTGATGCGAATCTGATTGTTGCCGAGAAGGATAACAAATCCGGTATAATAGATACCCGTAATAATGTGAAGGTGAGTTTTGAATTTGATAAGATTTATGCTTTCGAAAAAGGATATAACGGAAGCCTGTTAGCTATGGCTGAAATAGGAAATAAAACCGCTGTAATAGATCCACAAGGTACGTATATACTTCAGCCTGCAGATATTTCTATTTCCTACCTTACTCCGGTTTCATTTGTTATAAAAGAAGGAAATAATTACGGACTAATGGATTATCATAAAAAGGTACTCATCCCATCTACATATACAGACGTCTATAAGACAGAGAAGGAGTTGCAGTTTAAAAAAGATGATCACTACTATTACTTTAGCTTTGATGGGAAACTGATTCGTAAAGAAAAGATTGAAGAATCGTATAAATCCTTAAACTAATGAAGAACAGCTTAAGATCTTGGACTATTCTTATATCAGTGATCGGTATGCTGTATATTCCTCTCAAAGCTCTTTATCGTTATCATACTTTAGTTCCGGTGACTGGTACTGTTACCGAACTAATAAAAACCCGAACACGCATTCCATATTATAAATTTCGTGTGGCAGAGTATGATAATATGTTCTATCATCCCGGAAGAGGAACATTAACACTCTTTAAGAATGAGCCGATTAAAAGTAATGCTCCGATTATTTTTTACATTCTGAAAGGAGATGCCGGAAACCTAAATACTGGAGAACAGATTCTTTATATAGGATTTGGAAATAAAAATAAAGCCGTTGATGTATTTTACAGTATTACAAAGCCGGGTTTGTTCGTTCAGTTCCTTACCTTAATTTTTTATTTTACGATCCTGTGTCTGAATGTCTTGTGTACCTATCGATATAAGGAAAAATGGTCTGAACGGTTTACAGTTGTATACTTCTTAATTTTTATTTTACTGATGGCACTGTAGGAAGAATCCTTTTGAGGATCGGGACTAAAGTTTTTCAGCCTTCCAGGAGACCACTTTTACTCCTGGAGAATAATGCGCTTTAGTCATTTTTATTGGAGAAAGTTTAATATCTCCGAAATTATAGTTAACCTCCAGATTAGTCAAATGTACATGATGTATTTCCCATTCTTTATGATGGATGTTATATCTCCATAACCCGGATTTTTTTTCGAGATAAAGACAGTATCGTTCTGTCAGCCACAGATCCAGTGCGGACTTTTCAGCTACCTTATCGAGAATTTGAAAATCTGAATGCAGGTTAAAATTCTTTTTTATATTCGTATTTGTATACAGATCCGTTTGGCGTGCTATTACAGATTTTTGGTATGGAAGCCCGGACAGCGTTCGGGCTACAAATGCGGAAAGTGCTTTTTCTGCTTCTATGTGGATAAAATACACACCTTTTTTGTGGTCATTATCAATATAGGTTCTGACATTTATTTCATAAAAATCAGATATAAATCCTACAGGAGGCAGATTTCGGGGACGTATATTTTGCATCTTAAACGCTACCAAAGAGATATAATATTTTCCATCAAAACTATCGATATGCAAAGCAGCCGGAACCAGCTTACGAAGGTGGTCATAGTCAATCTCAAAATGCAGAAATAGCGCATCATTCCATTCCTGATAATACTGCCATTTTGAAGCAGGCATGTCCCAGGGTCTGTGTTCGATATCTGTTAGTAATTGTTTAATGGCATTCATATCTGTAATCACGAACTTCTTAATTAATGCTAATATCTGTTGTTTTTCATTTAGCTGTATTCGGTTTTGACTATTTTATGCCGTATTCAGATCTATTCTTTCAGACCATTGTAATCCATCTGGCAGTTCAAGGTCTGCAAACTCTATATGAATAACCCTTCGTTTTCGATTATTTGTTGTCCGGCCTGAGCTATGAAGAAGCAACGGTTTCATAATCATAATTCCACCAGATTCAACATCGCAGGTATACTCTTTTTCGATTTGCCAATCGATTGTTTCCGGTCTGTATATGTTTTTGAGGTGAGACTTTTCAATTACTTTCAGTGCACCGTTGTTTTCATTTGTTTGATCCAGATGGATTCTGACAGTAAAGATATTTTCCAAAACAGGCAAAGGAGGCTGCACAGCAAATTGTCTTTGTTTTGCAGTCCATGACGTAAAACCCGGTATGTCCAGTTTTTTATCCACTGAAATGGTCAGATCCTGATGATAAGCGACATACCAGTTAGATGTTTCAGGTTTGTCAAAATATATGCTTTTGACTGAAAAATAGTTTTTTCCGAACAGGTTACTAATTACTTTCCGGAGATTCGGGGTGAAAACAATATTATAAAGAGACGGAATTTCCTTAAGAACCTGTCTGATAGCAAATAGATCGGTAGATTGACGGAATGTATCTTTATTCCTTTCGGTATTTTCAATACTTATGATCATTTGATCTATTTCTTCTATTGAATATACGGCATTGATAATGACATATCCCTTTTCCTCCAAAACTTGTTTATAGAAAAGTATCTGTTCCATTTTTTGCTATTTCTTTTTCCCGATAATAAAACCAATTTTCTCTATTTCTTCTTGTTTTCTGAACTCCATTTTATCGTGTAAGAGATCCAGACAATTAAACAGAGTATCTAAGCTTTGGTCATAGCTGTTCTGTTTTTTTATAATCATTTCTACTGTATTCCTTAGTTCTAAGATTTCTAATTGAGCTTGAGTGTTATCGGTAATAAACTGACGAATACGCGTGAAAATACGCATTATCTGTATATTAATATGAATAGCAGGTTTACTGTTTAGTACAGATGATAACATCGCCACCCCTTGTTCTGTAAAGCAAAATGGAGAATATCTTAATCCCTTTTTATCAGGATTGGAGATCACATTTTGTGATCTCCAATCCTGTAACTCTGTATCAGACATTTCAAACATAAAATCTTCAGGAAACCGGTCTATATTTCTACGGACAGCCTGTTTGAGTACTCTCGTTTCTACATTATAAAGTTGAGCTAAATCTCTATCCAGTATAATTCTCTGTCCTCTGATGAGGTATATCTTATCAATAAGAACTTCGTCTGAAAGTACATTTTGTATCTGGTCTTTTCTATTCATAGCCTTTGTATTTGTTGATTAAGATTGTGCAGATACCGTAATTATCTTTTAGTAAAAAGATTGCTTTTTTATCAGTTCAGTATGATTTCAAACAGAGGATTAGAAATCCTAAATACTATTATTTCTTTTTGCTCTTGTCTTTTTCGAACGGAGGTATACTACTATCTTTCCAGTCACTTGGATACAGCAAGTCACGGATATCTACACGCAGGTATTCGGCGATATCATTTAGGGTATTTACAGTCGGCTGTTGCTTATTGTTAACCCATCTCGAAACCGTTTCCTTCTTTACATTGAGATGTCTGACCAGATCGTTATTTACTGCACCTTTCTCTTCAAGAACGTCTTTTATTCGATTTGTTTTAATTTCTTTCATAATTATTGTTGATTTTTAAAATCAACTTTGTATATTTGTTTATCCTGTAGCGAAAGTTAAATACGGTGTAAAGTTTTTACTGTCAGTAAAATCTGAGCCTTACACCATTTATAGAATATTTCGCTATACTAATTAAAGAGAGAGATTATGAAAACATACGTTATTCATATCATAACCATTAATCCCGATCGTCATATACATCCCGAAACAGATGTACAGCACGATGCGCAATTCCATAAAAAGAACATATCCTGTCCGCCAGAATAGGGCGTTTATCCTATTACAGACAGCAAAAAAGGCTGTACGATATTCCTTTTACCGGAAATCGTAGTATTTCCTTTCTATAACAGAAAAGAAATGAGAAAGCACCTTTGCTCTCGTCTGTAGGCCAACCTCTCTTCCATAAGAAACCCCTTGCCTCAAATGGTTAAATCAATTGTTTTTAATATTTTGAACTCATTAAAGATAGATTGTTTTTTCTGCCAAAGCAAGTAACTTGTATCATATTTTTTGATACTTTCTTAAAAGGAGGGGTTTGGTTTTTTTAAATTAATTGATTCTGAAAACTTATTTAGTTCTCTTCGTAAGGTGTTGTGAACATGTAAGATAAGAAAGGTATTCCGCTAAGCCCAAGTATATGAGACATTATACATATGATATAAATTATACACTCTTGCTGACCGATGAAGAAATCCGTAATCCTTTTACTGTATTGGATGATGTTTTTGGAGATACTTCTTCCTGCTTTCGTATGCAGGAGCATTTATGGGATCTGGTTACAGTGGCTATGCGTCCGCATTACTGGGCACGCTATGATTCTCCTCTTAAAATCTGTAATCTGTATAAATCTATTTTGAGATTGATAGAAGCCGGTTGGCTGATATCTCTTGTACGGCCGGAGCAGGAAATAAGGGCATCTTTGTCAGACAAATTTATGGCAAAGCAAACGGATCCGAAAAGACCTGTCATCAAATCCTTAGAGCAACACGCTTTGCCAAATGCATATAAAATAGTATTACAATCTTATAGAGAAGACAAACTGTTTTCAGTCCGCATTGATCTTTTTGAATTTCTTTTTGAAGGATTACATCCTACATGTGTGGAATATTCACCTTCTCTGAATGAATATCTGGTTGATCGCTACCACTACCTGAGCAGGCTTATAGATGCTTTATATATCATTCATGATCAGGAAAAGAGAAGAGAATGTTCAGCTGAGGATCTTCTTATTCTGGAAAAATATCAACAAGATGACACAGCTGGTATACGGCAAATTCATATATATCAGCATCAGTTAACGGATATGTTTACCTATTCTGAAAAAGAAGATTTGCAACATGCCTTATCATCTTCGTATAAAGTGTTGTACCATAATGATTTCTGGAAATACCATCATGATCCGGCCAATGTACTCCATTACTTCCATGACTTTATATTTATAATAGATAGCGCTTATGTATTTTTACAACATAGCATATCCAGCAACACAGATCCGGAGTTGGAATGGAATATTCCGGCTCATATACTTCAGGAGATAACATTACAGACTGTAAAGGAAGGCAAAAAACCTTTGAAATATCTGAGTGAAATGTTTGGGACCCGAACACGGAAGGAATGGAGAGAGGAACTTATGAAATGGGAGGAAGCCGTACTCAGCAATAAAAAGGTTCCCTATGAACAGAAGAGTATATACAAGGAAGTTCAGCAATTCTTAGCAGGTCTGCTTGAATTTATTACGCTTCTGCCGTATGCACCTAAAGGTTAAACGCAAATATCCATGTACCCAAATAACGCTTAAATACGGTCGGCTCAATTTTTATTGAGCCGACCGTATTTGTAAAGAACTATAGGGTCGTAAAAGTAAGTTTCTCGACTATATAGGCTTTTCCGAAATTATCCGGATCATGTTTTACTCTGGCAGTGACCATGTGCCATTTTGGAACTGCATTCTGATTTGCTTTCCATTTTGCTTCCAGATCCATTTGTTCCTGCCACAGCATCTCCAGTTCTGCTGCAGCTTCAGTATTCAATGGTTTCAAGATGAGCTTTTCTCCCTCAAAATAATATTTGCCTTCTTTTTTACGGATTAAGATATAAGGTCCTCCGGGCATAGCAGAACGAATAAGAGGGATGGTAAAGGTCTCAGTTCCGTTGTATTTTTCCTTATTCAGCACTTTCATAAATTCAAAGTAATAAGAGGATCCATCCATCGGTGGTTCTTTGAGTCCCACCATTTTGGCCTTCACTTTATAGTTATATCCCGGTTCCCGTTCATTAAAGTCATATAAAGATATATCTATAGACTCCTTTCCTGGCAATAACAATAATTGGTTATCTGTTGAACCGTATTTATGACTGACCTGTAATTCAACGATCTGCCCGTTTTTTAATTTCCATGGACTGTATACTTCTTCTTTTTTACAGGAAAGCACCAATAAAAGGGTGCACAGGGTAAACAATAGGTTCTTCATGTTTTTTACGAATAAATTGATTTGTATGGATAACGATCAGAAGGAATCAGATGCTACATCAGAACTTAAAATATTGCTTAATATATTTGACAGATAAAAAGGGAAAAAATAGCGGAAATCAGGGATATCCCGCACTCCTAATTTTATGTTATTTTACAGTATTAATATAACATATGGCACACCGCATATATACGTACAATATTGATCTGAAAACGAGACAGAATTACCCTCATTATCTCGGCGAGTGGAATTATGTCATTCCTGAATTACTGTTTCCGTTATTTTCTGCAAATCCGCGAAGTAAAGGGACCCGACTTTATTTTGATCGGGAGTCCGGGATTATTGCGCTGCGTCAATTCTACCATCTTCTGGCTGAAACGTATCAACTTCTCCATGAAAAAGCATATACTGAACCGGTAAATACAATGTTCAGTTTTTTAGAAAATCTGCCCTACGATACTTTTGTGATGGATGCAACGGATGTATTCAATATGAGCGAAGAAAAGCATAGTAATCAGGCAAAAGATTGGGTAGTGGAGATCCGTGAAAAAACCGAACTTTATTATAAGGCTATTGCTGAAAAGGACCTGAGTTTCTTGAATGATATACTGGTTCAGTCGGGTCATGCTACATTTCTGGATATGCTGCAGTATGACTGGATCAATTATGGATTAGGATACTGGAATGAAGAGGCTTATAAGGAAAGCGGAGCTGAAGTTTTTGAACAAAATGAACATTATGGACTCAAAGACAATAAAGGGAATATTCTGGTAAATCCAGTTTACGATGATATTTACAACTTTACAAACGAAGGTGTAGCTGTCGTGATGAAAGATGATTTGTACGGATATCTCAAAGATAACGGGGAACTCATTATTCCCTGTCAGTATGAGGATGCTTTCGATGCCTTTCTGATAGAAGAAGAACTCTTCGCTATAGTGATAAATCAAGGCAAGTCAGGACTTATCAATTTAAAGACTGGGAACTCCAGTATTCCTGTACAATATACGCAGTTGGAAGAATTATACCGTGGACTCTTTAATGCAAATACGAATGGAGTCTATACACTCTTAAATTTTAAAAATGAACAGATTATCCCCGGACAAAGTGATTTTCCTTACGAATTTCAATATCCTGATCTGGTTTTAAAAAAGGAAAAGGGTTCTGCGCTTAGACATTATTATACCTTATCCGGTATTTACATGGGAGCCTATCCGGAAGATGTATTGCGCAATATTTCAGATGGTTATTATTGGGTAGAACCCAATAAATTTCATAAAAAAATCAGCGTGTTGAGTCCGGAAGGTGCCGTTTTCAAAGATGAAATTGACCGGATTATTGTATTGGATAATTACAACAGTATAGCTTATCTCAAAAATAAAGCCTGGTATATCTACGATATCCGTCATCAGGTGATGCGTCTGGGAGGTGAGGGAGTCGAAAGGATAGGGATTGACTCCTTAAACAATTATATGCCGGATGTATTTATCGTGACAAATCAGGGTGCTAATGGTCTTTATGATGCCTTACAAGACAGATGGCTGATACCCCTGTCTGTTGAAAATACGAAGATCGAACATTGCCATATGGAATTCCTGCGGATTACGCAGGGGACACACATGCGATATTATGATTATAAAACTGAGGTAATGAGCCAGTTGTACGATTATGTGTGTGAAGCGATAGATTATCAAACTCAATTTTTATGTCTTTTTGCAGGAGATACTATGTGGACGCTGGATTACGATCGTCAGATCAAAGAAGTCGGCAACGATCAGATGGGACAGTTACATGAGAATAATCATGCGCTGAGAGGAAATGATCAGCGTTATTTTCTGGATTACTACCGGAGCTGGACACAACGTATAGGTGAAGGTTACGAATCTTATTTTGATCAGGAAACTCTTTATCTGAAAGCAAGTCGCTTTGCCCGATCTGCTGATATGGAAAATGCGATCAGACTATATACATTGGGTGCTGAACAGGGGAGTGCCCGTATGATGTTTGAACTGGGAAGTATCTATACAATGAATGAACAATTCGAAAACATTCCATTAGGTGTCACATATTATGAGCAGGCTGCTATGGAAGATTTTCCGGCAGCATGGAATGATATCGGCTATCTGTATCAGAATGGAATAGGCTACCCCAAAGATATGGAGAGAGCTATGGTGGCTTACCAAAAGGCAGCTGAGCTTGGGAACGGATTAGCTCTGGCCAATCTGGGAGATCTCTATTTTTATGGTCATGTAGAGCAGGATTATGATCGGGCACTGGACTATTACAGAAAAGCAGAAAAGAAGCGGCATCCTAGAGTAGAGAATATGGCAGAGATCTACTATCAAAAGAAAGACTATACAAACCTGTTGCGTTACCTTAGAAAAGATTATGGAGATACCTTTTCTGCTATCTACTATGGCATTCTATATGATTATGGGTACGGAGTGAAGCAAAATGCGAAAAAATCTGTTGAAAATTATGAGAAGGCAATGTCTCAGGGGCAGTATTTCTACGGCTTGGAAAGATTATTATACTATTACAAAAATGATCCGGCCTATGCTGATCCTGAAAAATTTAAACAATGGATAGCATATGCAAAAGAATACAATATGGAAGTAAGTGAAGAATACAAATAAGCAAAAGATGGTCAGAAAAATAATAGGAATAGCAGCACTTATCATGAATATGTGGTCTGCCTATGGACAAGAGTTAAACGTAAATATTATACAGGAAAATAAAAAGATAGTTGCTGAAGGAGATCGTTATACCTTGCGGAAATTGCCGTTTACTTTTCAGGTAGAGGTATCCGGTACAGATGCTTTCCTGATAGGAGCAACGACTGATGATGATGTCTACAGATCTGCAATCGGTGAAGCTGATCTGGAGGTTGAATGGTTTGAGAACACAGGTATGGCGGAAGGGCGTTTTAATGCAGAACAGTCTCTGTTTATAAGTAATGATGCGCCTAGCTATTGGTATTTTACAGCAGCAGATGATCATCGTTTTGATCGAAATCCAAAAGGAACTCCGGATCATTGGACTGCGAACAGAACTGTTGCCAAAATAGATCTGCTGGCTCTGGATAAACAAGTATCTTTGAAGGATATAGAAACACCGCTTTATCTAATTTTTTATACAGCTACTTATGATAAAGATTATAATGTAGTAGATAAGAAGATCTTGTATAAGGCGGAGCTGGTATGGGAATAGTCAGATAAGAGAAATAGATGGGAATATTAGATATGTTTGCAGCGAATAAAAAAGAAATATACATAGAAGGAGAGCAGCTGTATTACCTGGAATACGGGAATATGGAACAAGTAGATCTGAGCAAACTCAAATATGCTTATGCAGAAGTGCTAGGCGGAGATCCTTATCTCTTTTTATTCGATCACCGGCAATGTTATATATCAGGGCTTTTGAACGGTTTTGATACGGTATACCGCCAACTCTCCTTACGTTTTGGTTTTGATGATACGGTATTCTATAAGGTGACCGGACAAACAAACGATATAAAGAAACGGATCTGGCTGAAAAAATATTCCCGTAATTACAGCATTCTGCAAGGAGATGTTGCAGATTATACAGATGGTTTTGAGGTGATGACATCAGCTCCTCACTTTGTGTCCTGGGATACATCGTATGATGAATTGGAAACTTTGAATGTAGGGCATATTGAAAAATCGGACTACGATATTAAAGTATTTGTATTTGATTATCCGGTACGTATAGGTAACATGGTTGTGGAAGGTCTGGAAGCCTATTATGATAATGAACGTACAGATATTGCGGTACAGCATTATATATGTGCATTGTACAACGAGGCACATACTGATACGAGTTATTACGAAATCAAAGCAGAGTGGATGCAACATATTCCTATAGATATAGATGCCTGTGGCTATGAACGTGACGACCAGAAGTACCTTACCTTTGATATAGAGGATGTATGGCTGTCCATCTCTTACACTTATGATACAGAAGAGGGCTATGATGATGGCAGCACATCATTGAGTATACAGAACAACAGATCTTACCCGGATTTGCTGGATCATCCGGATTACACAGATGATCACTTGCATATGGACGCGTATATTAAATTGGGTATAGCCAGTGAGATCGTTGAGGACTACCGTAAAAATATAAATGTATTTGCATTGCCTTCTTTAATCAGGAAAACACTTGGTAACAAAAGTGGAATCTGGTTGGATAAGAATAATGGTAAAATAGGGTTTGCTGGTGAAGAAATGTGTCTGATCTATGATATACATGATATAAAACGGATCTGCTTTTATAACCTGTTGCCTGCCAAAGGTCCGGGATATGCGAGCTTTGAGGTTCAGCTAAAAGATAAGGAACATACAGATACAGTTTTCTACGGAGATTGTTATGCCTTTGACAGCTATGCCGGTCAGCTGCGTGAAGTTTTCGGACTGGACGTTTACATCCCTGAAGCAGACTACAACTGCTAAGTTGTAGTCTGCTTTTGTTGTTCCGTTTCTCATGCTGAGTTTGAATAAAAACTAATTTGATAGCTTGTAGTCAGGTATTTTTATTGAAAATCGTCAAAATCGGACCGCGAAAAAATGCATCTCTTCCTAAGATTTTACCAAACAGGTTGCGATATTATTTTCGTGAGATATTCATTATCCAATTGGTTGTATTTGGTAATGACTTCTTTTCTTAAAGGTGCAGAGAGTATGTTTCTTACATCTGGCAGCGGTTAAGAAGATGCCATATCTAATTCTCTCTAAGATCAACTTCAAACATCAAACATTTCGACTTTCCATTCATTATTTCCAATACGACAGCATACTCCGCCTATATTCAATATACTCCTTCGGAATACTTTGAAAGGGTTCCATTACAAATGTGAATGATTTTTGACTTGTCCAAACCCATGTATCATCCTTCAATACGGAGTCAGATGAACGTATGTTCCAGTCGGGAATATTGATCATTCCAAATTCGTGCGTCACCGTATCAAAATAAATTCCCGCTTCAGCAAGTACTTTCGGATCAGTGTAACTGCCTTTCAATGCAGCGTTCAATTGTTGCTTATCGTCTATTAGAACTATCTTTTCTATAGTCAGACCATTAATATTTGTCTTTCTATCATCCGTCCCGAATTCTACGATTTTCCTTAATTCATTTGCTACCCTCAGGCTGTCATCCGGTAATATAATAATTGAAAAAAGATCTTCCTGTAGAATTTCAAAAGTTTTGTCAACAGGATTAATTGTAATGCTCACTTTTCGACTGACAATACTAGCATCTTCCATTCCGATAATGGAAGCAATTGCAAAAAACAAAATATTTATTGGATTCATACGAGTGAAATTATTTGGAATTCTATAATTTTTTACTGTGTTCAACTGTTACTCTTTTACCAAAAACCAGCCGTAGGCAACGCATAGAAATACCTGTCGGCAGAAGTCTGCCAGGGTGCCTGATGAAAAAACCAGCATTTTTCGATTTTCTCGAATGCCTTGCTCAGGTCGCGTTCTCCCCATTGATAACCTACTTTGTAATCAATCCCATCAACAGTTATTGTTCCAAAGATCGTCGGGTAGGATGAACCTGACACACCGTTGGTGTATTGGATTGCCTTCTCCAACTTCACCACTGTACCTGTCGGAAAACTCATTATCTCTTTGATATCACCAATGCTTTTTCGTTCATCAACATACCGCCATTGAGGATGCATGCTGTCTAATAGACTATATGGATAATCGCTGTTGTCGTTCGTCGGAATTTTGTCTTTAAATAGTATCGTTTCCTTATTCATCGTGACCGTCTTACCCACCCATTCTTTGTACGGTTCGTACTTATTAAGGCTTGTGGATTTTGTCTTCACCGTAGCGTATATGATAAAGATAAGAAGCCCAATACTTCCAACGATAACGAATGCGATTATACCCATTATTTGTTTCGTTTTCATATTATTTTTTGTCCGTGATATAGATTTCCATCTTGCCGTCCACAGCTTTCATATTGATCATGTAGCCAGCCTGTTCAGTGATCGTGGTTGCAGTGCCATCGGATTCAAAGTCTGTGCTATTCAGTTCCTCTTTTGGCTTATGCGTTTTGTTCATCTGCATAGATTTGGCGATATAATATGTGTCACCTTCCACTTTGACAACCTTGAACCAGCCAAAACCTATATCCGAAGCGATACGATCTCCAGATTCCTTAAAAACTTCATAGTGTCCAAAGTAAATGTTTCCCGCTACAGGAACTTGCTCCATAGCCACATATTCAGCCGATTTTGGTAGGGGAGGCTTTACTTCCTGATAGATAATCAGCGCAAAAGTGGTTATAACAAGCATGATAAATATCCAACCTAGAATTGTGAGTTTGAATATAAAGAGTGGCTTTGGAGCCTGGACAATTTTTTGATTAGCAAATGATTTCATTTCAGGTGTCCAGGATCGATGTGCAATCTTCTTTTGTGTTACTTTATCATAGAATTCTCCAAATGCTTTCTTGGAATGTACCGAAAAAATGGCGGTTCTGGTCAATTGTCTGAAAACAACTAGTACCATTGGGTTTCCAAGGTTCTTTGGATTTTGTAACTTATCATTTTCGTAAGATCCCTGTTCTATTTTAGTGATTACAAAAAACATATTTCTTCTTTTTGTTTGTTGGTATATAAGGGTTTATCAATTTTATTTGGATCAATTTTGTCTAAAGATGGACATCTTCTACATTCGATTAATCCTGCTGCTTTGGCCACAAGTGCAGTATTGGCCTTAATGCTGTTTTTTGAAATGGAGATGGCGGTTTCATTTGTTTTTCGGTACAGTATCAGTTTTTAAAAATATGATTATCATATCTGCCAACTTCATCCTTTTTATGGTTCTACTATTTTAAGCAGTAACGTACGTCCCTCTACACAGATAAGGTCTTTTCCCTCTCTCTCGTCCAATGGAACTAGGTAAAGCTTTCGGCCTTCTTTATTGAAGAGATAGCGGTAATTGTAACTCTGATCCAACTTGAAAATAGCAAATGAAGGCTGTTTCCCATCCTTTAACTGCAATGACAATATGCGATCGGTTGGATTCATATGAAATGTACCTGCCTGCTTTCCATTGACAGAAAAACAATTCCCATCAAATGACAAGGTATCGTTGTTTTCAATATCTGCATAACGATGTTCCATGGGATGAAATTCCTGTTTCAATATCCAGTCATATTTGTCAAAAGGTTTTGCTTCATTCACAACTGATTTTTGAGCTATCTCGTTCTCTATCTGTGCGAGTAAAGGCCATACATCCGATGAGAGAAGTTTATCGCCGGCATGCCACCAGTAGATTTTTCCGGGTAGCATTTTCCTATGCATAAATGTTTGTTCAGGCGCAGTCTCTTCAAAATAAATAAACTGATAATAACTGCTATCATTATCCCGGATGGTCATTTCATAATAATCTTCTTCCCGAAAATCTTTCAGCACAAAGGAATTTTTTCTCGACGGTCCGAGGAACACATCCAGCGAAGTGAAGCTGTAGGAAGGATTATTGCTGTCCAGATTGCGGAATGTTTGGGGCTCACCATTTGCCAGCACAAAAGCTCTTATCTTTTTAAAAATCGAAGGCGTGAAGATAGATGACACATGGATAAAATCCTCTTCATTCATTACTTTTTCTACATTGCTGATAATCGTTTTCAGCCCGTTTAGCGTGCCTTCAAAATATTTTTCTTCCTTGAATTTTGGGATAAACTGTTCATCAATGATTTTTTTGGTAGCTGCGTTACTCAAAACCTTTTCTATGCCATATCCGTTTTCGATACGAATCCGGCGTAGTTTTTTGGAGATCGCAATCACAATACCATTATTTTTGTCCAAATTTCCCGATGCGTAACCTGTCAATTGCTGACGCACATAATTGTCAAAATTTTCTTTAGTGGTATGTCGATCATCAATGGTTACAATAACTATATCGGCAACTTCCTTTTTCCAATATTGAGCTATATTACTGTCCAATTGCCGAATCTCACCTGCAGTGAAAATCTTTTCATTGTCAAAAATGCGTTGCCTCTTTATTACAAATTCCTGTTGGATAGGATTAGTCTGTCCAAAGGAATTAGATGCTAAAGAGCAGTACACCAATATGATGAAAATATTACGCATGTAGTTTAGCATTTGTTTAAGACAGTCGTGGTCTGTTTTCATGGTTTTAAGTCCTTTTTAACTATGAAAACAGACTGCAATCCTATTTGCGTCGCGGTGGGAGTCAAAAGTTCAATTTCTTGTCCATTTTCCCAAATTTGTTGCTTCAATGCTCCGCTCTCATCTTGTTGCCCGGATACATAGACATTCCCCTCTACAACCTGTGTAGAAAAAGCGTATGTATGTCCGCTATTCGAGTGCTGAATGGGAAGTAGCTCATTGTTTTTAAACACTCGGGGGACGTAATTACTTCCTACCTGTTCGTAGCCCGTAGCATACACATCCCCATTCTCTACTGTGACACTAAGTCCACGGATAACGGATTTCCCAGATATCAGATTGGTTGGGACACCGTTTTTCCATAATTTCATACTTCGGTCTCCGGTGGCATCTGCATAACCTACTACATACACATCCGAATTGTCCACCCATATGCTTTTAGCATATGTCGTTATTCCCGCTTTGGAAAGCACCTTTTCTACACCGTTTTTCCAATATTTAGATACAATTCCTCCTTGTTGATTTTCATAACCCACCACATAAACATCGCTTCCGGACACAAATATGTCTTCCAATCGAGTGTTGATGTTACTGTTGCCAATTTGGGTTATTACTCCATTCTTCCAAATGACTGCCTGACGTTTGGCATTTTCAGCTGATGGCACATAATGTCCCGCCACATATACATCGTTCCCGGAAACAAAAACAGCTTGCGCCAATGCACTTTTTGAAGCTGGGGTATGGAGTTCATGCAATTGACCATTCTTCCATAGTACTGCTTTAACGGGGGTGT
Organism: Sphingobacterium sp. UBA5789; assembly: GCF_002418355.1. Taxonomy (NCBI): domain Bacteria; kingdom Pseudomonadati; phylum Bacteroidota; class Sphingobacteriia; order Sphingobacteriales; family Sphingobacteriaceae; genus Sphingobacterium; species Sphingobacterium sp. UBA5789. Next base: position 270,969 of record NZ_DIDX01000004.1, read on the forward strand.
AAGAATAATCCTCAACCTCGACTGTTGCCCCGATGATATAGACATCTTCACCCGATACATAAATATCCGATGCGATAGCCGATTCTCCTGATATAGAGGGAAGCTGTACAATTTGCTTATTTTTCATATACATAGCGCGAGTTTTATCCTGCAGCATCTGTATTCCGACACCGTGTACATAGAATGACAGGGTGTCATACTCAGGTTTGTCATTATCTTTACTACAGGATACAAACAGCAAAACAATGCTTGATGCGAATAAAAAAATTCTTCTCATAACAATTATATTAGTTGTCAATAAAATCAAAAATCGGTATAACCGGAAAATAAAACCTGTTTAATCCTTTACATAGCATCTACATGATTTTTTGCTGTATATACAAAGTATCTACACGTAACAAAAACAATTGAAAATCATCGGATTACCTTGTCTGTAGATAAGGTGTTTTAACAGCGAACAATTGGGATATAGCCTGCTTTTTTCATTATTTTGTTTCTAATTGTAGATATAAATAAGTGTAAAAATGAGAGTTGCCCTGTATCACATTATAATATTCTTGCTCTGTTCTTCCGCAAAAGCACAACATATCGAGTCCTCCACAAAGAAGATATTGGATGAGTTCGATGAATATCAATTACAAAATCGATCATCGGAGGCTAGTAAATTGTTGCATTCCAGCATAAATATTACCGAAAAACCAGCTGATCTTGCCTATCTGTATGCTTACCAGAGTGGCATCTATGTTTCTATGGACAGTTTGCTTTTAGCCAAGAAGCTTGCTGACTTGAGTATGAAAAATGCTCAAAAAGCTAAAAGTAAGACAGCATTGGCGGTTGCTTATCGTGCCAAAGCTTTTCTAAATAACAGGATGGACATGCCGGATGCGGTGGTGAGAGATGCCCTGGAAGGTTTAAAACAGGTTGAAAACACAGATGAAGACCTTGCTACCAAATATCATCTGAACTATTTGTTGTATGGGGCTTACAGTAAATGGGATGATAGTGATAAAATGGAGCATTATATCCGAAGAGCCCGTTATTATGCCGTAAAAGCAAAAAACATCAACCTGCAGGTCAATATCAGCAATGGAATTTCAAGCATGTATCTCACGCGGTATAAAAAGGAGAAAAATAAAGACTTACTTGATAGTAGTTTTTATTATCTGAATAATTCGTTTGAACAGCAAAAGCTAAATCCTGAAAAAGTGAGTGGAAATACTTTTGTAATTACCTGCATAAATATCGCAAATTATTATCTGGATTTTTCAACGGAACAACTTTCTACCCGCGAACAAAAAGCCTATGAATATCTTGGGCTTGTTGAAGAAAAATTGGTGAACAAAAAAGCCACATCTGAAAAATGGATGAACGTTTTCGGAATTAAGAGTGGTTTCGCTAAAAAGCAGGGAAATTTTACACTTGCAGAGAAATATCTGCTGCAAGGTCTGAGCCAATTGATGAATGCCAATGGTAATTTTTTTAGATTGGAGTACGCCGTCAATAAAGATCTTGCAGAACTCGCTGGTAGAAGGAACGATCTAAAAGTGGCGTTAACTTATCAGCAAAGAGCAGAAGATTTATTAAAGAAATCCTTCAACGAGCAACAGCTTTTCAATGCACAAAAGCTGGAAGTCCAATATGAAACTACAAAGAAAGACCAAGAACTGAAACTATCAAAACAACGGGAAGATTTCCGCCGCAAGCAAAACTACCTTTATGGAGGTATAGCCTTTGCATTACTTATTGGGCTGATATTCATGTTCATTTCCTACCACTTCAAGCTTCGGTATTCCATAGAACGGGAGAAAAAGTTAGCACAGGAAAAGGAGGATGCTGAACTGCAAGCACAGATGCTGTTGAAATTAGAGCATGAAGAGCAGGCACGTTTAAAGGCAGAACAGGAATTATTAGACATCCGAAAGCAGCAATTGGAAAAGGAAGCTCTGGCTAATTCGTTGATTATTGACCGTAAAAACGAAACGTTCAAACAGATACAGGAGAAAATAAGAACAGGAGAATCCAGACTTATCCAAAAACTGATCAAAGAAGAAATGCTGATACAGACGGACTTTGAAGAAATTAAAATGCAGGTACAGGAGCTCCATCCTGATTTCTTCAACAAGTTAAGTGATAAAGCGGTACAGAAATTAACCCCACTGGATCTGAAATACTGTACCTATTTTTATCTCAAAATGACCACTAAGCAGATTGCACAAGTGCTGCATATAGAACCACAGAGCGTAAGGATGTTCAAGTACCGATTGAAGAAGAAATTTGGATTGGGACAAGAAGATGACCTGGAAGCCTTTTTAGGAGAATAGCATTTGCTGATCTGTATTGAATTAAATCTTTTACCAGAAAAATGAGAAAGTCTCTTAATATGTAGTCTGCGAATGCCTATTTTTGAATTTAACTTTTGTAGATGACATATTTTGAAGAGCTCGCTACCTTATTAGAGAAAGAACAAAAACACGATAAAGAAGAATATCAACAGCTTTTGCAGACCCAGTCCTTAGCCAAACGGAGACAGGCAGGATTGTGCTGGTATCCGATTATGATTCGTAATGAAGAGATCGGACTTGGAGACTATATTCAGATTATAATCCAGCGGACAGTTAAGGATGAACAGACACATCGGTTCAGATACGGGATGCCTGTAGCCCTGTTCTCTAACCACAATCCTTCTGCAGATCGGATTTCCGGCATCATAGGCTATGTAAACGGAGATGAAATGAAGATTTCTCTACGGGTGGATGAATTACCGGATTGGGTAAGATCGGGAAAACTTGGTGTAGATCTCCTGTTTGATGAAAACAGCTATCAGGAAATGTTTAAAGCATTAAAACGGGCTGATGCTGCCAGGGATGATAAGAGGATGGGGCCACTTATCAATCTGCTGATTGATCAGCAGGTTCATGACTCTGATCATACGGTTTCTGATCAGCAAATCAACTCCATTACAGGATTAAATGAATATCAGTTAAAAGCTGTAAATCAGATAATAGCATCGCCACACCTTACCATTGTACACGGTCCTCCGGGTACAGGTAAAACCACTACTTTGGTTCAGGGTATTAAAGCGCTTCTGCAGAAATATCCGGATCAGATTCTGGTCACAGCACCCAGTAACACAGCCGTAGATTTGCTGACAGAAAAACTTCATGAAACAGGCGTAAAGGTCGTACGCATTGGTAATCCTGTAAAAGTATCCGAACAGCTGCATGAGCTCACCCTGGATGGAAAACTGGAAAGTCACCCTATGCAAAAGGAATTAAAAACAATACGGAAAAAAGCGGATGTTTTTAGAGATATGGCTAAGAAGTATAAACGAAACTTTGGAAAAGCCGAACGTGATCAACGGAAAGCTCTCTTTCAGGAAGCAAAGAATCTCATGAAAGAAGCGGAACAGATTGCGCAATATATCCAGAATGATATTCTGGATCAGGCACAGGTTATTACTGCTACTCTTGTAGGTTCCAACCATTCTGCTATTCAGGACAGAACATATGCAGCTGTATTTATTGATGAAGCCGGACAAGCTCTGGAACCCGCCTGTTGGATTCCTGTTTTAAAATCTGACAAGCTTATTCTTGCCGGAGATCATCTTCAGTTGCCTCCGACTATTAAATCTAAAGATTCTTTGGTAAAGGCTTTTCAGGAAACACTTATGGAAAAGCTGGTTTATGCCTATCCATCTAATGTGTGTCTGCTGCGGCAACAGTACCGTATGCATCAGGATATTATGCAATATCCATCAGCAGCCCTTTATAATAATACCTTATTTGCAGAACCATTAATAGCACAACAGGAGCTTATGCCGGGAGATAAGGCTTTTCTGTTTATCGATACTGCCGGAGCAGGATTTGATGAATTGCAGGAAGATACGGCCATTTCAAATGCTGAAGAGGCTAATTTCCTGATTCGTCATTTAAAACAATATTTAACAACATTTAAAAGGGATGAACACATAAATCAGTTCCCAAAAATAGGTCTGATTTCCCCTTACAGACAACAGGTAATGTTACTCAAAGAGCTGATAGGAAATGAAATGTGGGCGAAAACCGTTGTACCTATCCAAGTGCAAACAATTGATGGTTTTCAGGGACAAGAACGTGATATTATCTATATTTCACTGACACGCAGCAATGCCGAAGGTCAGATCGGATTTCTGAATGAAATACGGCGTATGAATGTAGCGATGACCCGCGCCCGATACAAACTGGTCATTATCGGTGACAGTTCTACAATAGGCCAGCACCCTTTTTATGCCGGTATGATCCAATATGCCGAATCCATAGATTCCTATAAAAGTGTATGGAAATGGATGTAGAACTAACTTGCCACGAGGATAAACACTCTTAGTAAGTTATGTCCCACAACTGCAGTATTGATTTTGCTTAACGAACCAATTTCTCCGTTTTAGTCAGAAAATTTTCAACAGCATCTTTGATATCGATGTTACTTCGGTTAGCCAGTACGATCAGCCACCAGATATTTTCACCCAGTTTATGTTCCAGTTCGGAGGCCGAATTACTTTTTGGCCATCTCTGCTGCTGAGACATAATATTTCTGCCTACCAAACCAGCATCTGTCAGATAAGCCAATGCATCTTCCTCTATTGTCCATTCACTTCCATGGTTTTGCACTTCCAGATTGTGGTAACTCTTTCTTAGTTCCAAAGAACGTCGAATAATTTCATCAAAATTATTTTCACCCATATTACTAGTTAATATATACTTGTAGATAAACATGTTATTTGCAATATACGGTATATCAGGAGGATGGTATGCCACAGAAATGTCTAATATTTTCTCTCCTGTATCTCAAGTCGTTACATTCTGTTAAATTTGGAAATCTGCGTAGATCAGCGATGATCCTTTTTATTAACATATATCTAAAAAATAATTACATGAAGTTGCTTAAGTTTTCCGGATTATTCTTTAAGTGGGCGCTGGTTGTCGTGCTTATTCTGATTGTTGTGGGTATATTATTTGAACAATATTCGCGTTGGCGGCTTGAAAAAGATATTCGTACCGGCCGTACATTTGAACAGATCAACGGACATGATATTCATTATGTGAAAATGGGTAAGGGAAATTATACCGTAGTTTTCGAGTCTGGTCTGGCGAGCGATCATTTTAACTGGAGAGATGTACAGCAGAAACTGGCAGAGGATTCGGTCGTGACACTGGCATACGACAGAAGTGGTTTTTTCTTAAGCGAAGCCGGAGATACCGCAAAGACCAATACATCTATATCTGATGAACTATATCAACTGCTGGAGAAAACACACTGTCCCAAACCTTATATTGTGGTCGGACATTCTATGGGGGCCATTTACCTGCGTTCATTTATAGATCAACACAGAAAAGATATTGCTGGAATTGTATTTGTAGAAGGGGCTCATCCTTTGCAAATGAAAAAATCCTCTCCAGAAGTGTTGAAGGCTTTTTCTCAACCTCCTCACTGGGCAGTGACCGCAGGAGTGGAAACCGGAATTTTCAGACTTATATTTTCCAAAGCACAGGTGTCTCCTGAAATCCCGATGGATCATCCGTTTCAAACACAGTTTAAAAATTATTTCTACAAATCATACGATGCGGTATTTAAAGAGGCGAAGAATGATGTACTGAATTTTGAAATGGCTGAGCACTCCGGCAAATTCGGAAATATTCCTTTAACCGTAATCATGGGAAATCCGAAAATATGGTCGGGTGCAATTGAAAATGAAAAAGCTAGACAGGATTTTGAAACTCTTGTCAGTGAACTGCATCATGATATGCTTTCCTGGTCTGCAGACAGCCATCTGGTTATCGCACAGAATAGCGGACATATTGTACAGGTGAATGATGCCGATCTCATTATCCAGGAGATCAGGTCACTTCTGTCAAAGATCAGTACATGGTAATTTAAGGTTGCAAGAATCCTGTCAGGACCTAAGCAGATAAGATTCTTGCATACTTAGGATCACAGTAATATCACTTAACAGCTGGTATCCCGGAGATTAGCAACAGCTTATCGAGTTTTGAGGTTTTAGCTTCAATAATATCAATATTAAAAGTCATGCCTTTGATCTCAAATGAAATAGTCGGAAATTGCATAATCGGAATTTCAATCTGTCTTAATATGGCTGATACCAGAGGAAGAAATACCCCATTAAGCGCGATACTCAGTCCTATACTCAGTGGTTTTAACAAATATTCAGCCCATTTGGCAATACCAAAGTCAATATCCAGTTTAGGAATATTAAGATCTTTGACGGTTAGTAATAGTTTTCCCTTATGAATAACAGGTTTAAAAGTGGCTTTTATAGTTGCTTTTCCATGTGGTCCGAAAGATATTTTAATAAAAGCCTTTTTTAGCGTCAGCTGTGCTAATAATTCAGTGTCAATCTTTCCTTCAATACTTCCGTCAGACTGGATAACAAAAGATCTGGGATTAAATACCTGAGCCAATACATGACCACTTATGATCTTCCATGAAAATTCATTTTCTTTTTTCAGGGGAAAAGGTATAGCTGCCATTGTTTCTATCGCAGTACTGTCTACTCCGGCAAATACAGTTTCAACAGGCCAGTTAAGTGGAGCATATGTGTCAGGTTGCCGGGCTCCTATACAAGAGTAAGCTGTCACAAAGGATTTTTCAACAACAGGTATAGGTAAGCTCACCGTGACATCTTTAAAGGTCAGTGCGGGTAACTTTATTTTATTGAGAAGTTCTGTATTTAATACCAGAATCAGGATAGGGATAACATACTTTTTCAGACTATCTACATATTTTTTATATTGCTCTTCTTTGATTTCCAGATCTGCTGTCAGTATAGTTGCTGTCAGATAGTTCTGTTTTCCCTCAATAGAGGTATCTATAGTTACATTGGCGGTTACTTTTATATTCAGGCTTATCAGAGAAGTATCCTTTAGTGTGAGTCTAAGATTAATATTGGGGAAATAAGCCTGAAAAGTAGCTTTTGAAACCATATCCAGAATTAAATTCTCTTCATGAGCATCAAGAAACAATTCTTCTTCCAATAGGTCTGCTGACTTAAATTGCTGGAAATCTTCTTTTTTTAATTTGACCCGCTGTGACAGATCGACTGTTGGCGATTCATTAATATCATAGGATACGGCAAGGAATAATTCGGAAGAAATATCTTTACTGCCTTTGAATATATTCGGATAGATTTTTTGATAAACCTGTTTGACAAGTGGATTTAAGGTTTTGTTGTCAGTACCCATTACAATGTTGTAGTTCATAATTCTATGTTTTTACGTTATTGAAAAATCAGTTACAAGCGTGATAATTCGGATTATACCGTCCTCATTATCAAAATTATAGTTTTAGGGCTGTATAAAAGGGGGACAAAGAGTCCATATAGGGGGACATTTTGAATGTTCCTTTTCAAAAAAAATGACTCCGGAGATTGCAGGGTATGAAAATGTATTTTCCTTCAAAGTCAATTAATGCTTATCAGAAACACATAAGAAGCTGATAACGGTCACTTTTTAAGGAAGCAATACTAACGATCTTTATAGTAAGATAATAAACCTGTATAAAACAGGTCATGTAGTAACTGTTTAAATATAAATAAGATGAGTACAATGAAAGCCGCAAGATGGCATGCTGCCAAAGATATCAGAGTAGAAGACACAGAAATTCCTGCTACTGGTAAACAACAGGTAAAGATCGCCGTACAATATGCCGGTATATGTGGATCTGATCTGCATGAGTATGTGCATGGTCCCCAATTAATTCCCTCAGAAAAACCATACCCGCTTAACGGACATATAGGTGTCACGACCTTAGGACATGAATTCTCCGGAATTGTAGAAGAAGTAGGAGAAGGGGTAAACCGTGTGAAGAAAGGAGATCGCGTAGTTGTAGAACCAATTTTTAAAAATTTTGACAGTCCGTTTATTGCAAACGGAGAATATAATCTTTCCGAGCCTCTTGGTTTTGTCGGTCTGACTTCTAACGGAGGATTTGCAAAATATACAGTTGTGGAAGATTATATGGTTCATAAAATTCCGGATAGTATGAGCTTCGAACAGGGTGCACTGGTAGAACCTGCAGCAGTGGCTGTATATGCCGTATTGCAAAGCGGGCTCCGGATGGGGCAGACTGTGTTAGTTTCAGGAGCAGGGCCAATCGGATTACTATGTGTACAGGCAGCTATAGCAGCAGGAGCTGCGAAAGTGATCGTAACGGATATATCTGAAAAGCGACTAGAGAAAGCAAAAGATATCGGCGCGACGACCATAATCCATGCTGCTGATAAGGATATTCCTGCTCAGATTCGACGTATTACAGAAATTGGAGCAGATGTGTTTTTGGACGCTGCGGGAGTGCAGGCTTCTTTTTCGACCGGGATTGCCAGTCTGCGAAATGGTGGAACGGCTGTATTAGTAGCGCTGTTTGGAAAACCGGTAGAGTACAGTGCCTATGATCAGGTGGTCAGAGAGATTACTATAAAAGGAATCATTGCCTATCGCAATATATTTCCTCAGGTCATCGCGATGATTGATAGCGGACGTATGCCGGTAGAAAAGTTGGTGACAAGCAAAATCGGATTGGATGAAATTGTTTCAAAAGGTTTTGAGGCTTTAGTCTCCAATCCGTCTGAAGTGAAAATTCTGGTAGAGATAAAGTAATTTGAATGCAGTCAGGTACAATTAAAGGTGCTTGCGGAATCTTGCAATAAGTTGATGTAAAAACCGTAAGAAAAAGCTGTATATTTGTTTAGAATGAATCTACATACAACCTTTATCAAGTAAAAATGAAAAAACTAATTGCTTTAGTATTAATAGCCCTTACATCGGGAATCGTTGTAAATGCCCAGCAAAAACCTGTTCGTGAGCCTTTGCCTGCTGATGTACAAGTTCGAATTGCGGTACAGGCTGCACCTACAGAATTCAGAGAAGGAGCCAAGGTATATGGCTACGACAAAGATGGTAAGTTTACAGTCCTTCGGGAAGGTTCCAACGGATATATCTGTCTGGCTCCGGATTACAAATTGCCTTTGCTTTACGCTTATGCTTACCCTGAAAGTCTTGAGCCTTTTATGGCCAGAGGACGGGCGCTGATTGCAGAAGGAAAAAGAAAAGAGCGGGATAAGATCAGAGAAGAAGAGTTTAAAGCGGGCAAACTGGTCATACCTCAGCAACCTACGATGTTGTACGCATATTGGGGTTCATTAGACAAGCTGGATAAAGAAACCGGAGAAATGACAGATGCTAAGCGCAGGTATGTATTGTATGTGCCTTATGCTAAAGCTGCAGATCTTGGACTGGCGACTAAGCCCACAGTTCCCGGTATTCCATGGTTAATGGATGAAGGAAGTTATAAAGCTCACATTATGATCAACCCGGCTGATATGGGACATTCGCACGGTCATTAACATAAGTCTTCTGATATAAAAAATGCTGCAGTTCATTAAAGACTGCAGCATTTTTTTATGTTAAATGGATTCCTTTTTCATGACATGTTTGGTCTTCAATGCCTGTTCCTTTACAGCAGGAGGTACTTTGCTGTCTTGTAGCAAGACGTCACAGGTACGGAAGATCGCTTCACGCTGATAGGACAGTGGAAACCAACTCATGGCTTCCAGAGCTGTTATACGCAAAGTTTCAGATTCGGATGCATCTTCAATTACTTTCAGAACTGCAGGTACCACACGATGATAACGGTAAAGTCTTAAGGTTGTAATTTCAGCCAGACGCTCTTTCTCCGCCGTATTCTTATCCAGAATAGTGGCCTGCATCTTATCGACCTTACTTTGGTTATAATCAATATCTTTGATCAATTGTGCACTTAAAGCGGATGCATTATTGATTCCTTTATTCTGACTTACCTGATTGTTGATTTCGGTTTTGAGCAATTCCGGATTAAAGAAAGTCATATTTGTACGAAGACGATAGTTGATGCGTTCAGAATGTGGATCGCTGACATAAAAGGCAATCAGATCTTTGGCAAAATCATCACCTCCGAATTCCCCAAGGTCATACACCGCCATTCTTCGGATAAATTCATACGAATCCTGACGTGCAGCATGTAAGACCGAAAAGTAGGCTTCATTCTCATACTTTCTTAATAAAGCAAAGGCCTGCATACGGGTAGTTTCAAAAGGAGAACTGAAATAAATAGATTTCAACAGCGCTGACATTTCTGCTTCAGGAAGCTGTTTTTGTAAGTATACCAATGCCAGAGATTGCAGGTCAGCATCCTGCTCTTTAAGCAGATTTTTCCAATAAGTTGCTTTTGCTACGGTACTAATAGCCTCATTGATCTCTTTGCTTCTGGAGGAGGTAAAATGAAAAGTAGGATCTCCAAGAATATGAGTCTCCAGATAAGCGATATGTTTAAACCAGTTTCCTATGCGTACTCCGTGTTGCAGCGTTCCCATAAGTTCAGCAGGCCAAAGATCCTGTAATACTCCAACGCTGTTAGCGATAGCGGCTATATTTTTATTATTGGAGAAGGGATAATAACCTGCCAGATAATTGTCGAGATGAAATGAGCCTGTAAGACAGGAATTGAGATAGACCAGCGGAGCCTGAATACCGGCATCCCGGATATCCCAGATCTGTACATCCAGATTATCATTAAACACGGAGTCAGAATCAATAACAGCCTGCTCAAATGCATCGTTCATCCATTTATCAGAAACCCCAAGAGATGTTTTGAATCCTTCCTTAACCTTTTCCACATCTCTGCCATCTTCTTTAGCAGATCTGACCTTTGAGCGAAGGTACCTTCCGACATTTTCCATCGAAGGCTGTGGATTGGAAGCAAGGGGATAGCCATTGATCAATTGCAGGGTAGGAGTACCGTGGCCAGTCATAAATGCAAAGTCCAGTCCTTCGCGTTTCAGTTCGCGTAACAGATTGAACTTCATAAAATCCGCATTACGGAAGTTTAGAAACTTGATAGAATTACCGGGAAGATAGAGCGATGGAAACTGTGACTTCAAAGCCAGTACATCTCCCGAGAAGGAATTTAGAGAATTTGAATTATAACCATGACCTGTAGAAGCAATCATATCATTGAGCGGGTTGCTGACTTTACGCAACTCCACGAGTTTTTGCAGATAAGCCTTAATTTTATCTGTCGGATTCTCGCCTTTTTCAACAGGAGGCTTTATTCGGGCTGAATAAATATCCATTTCAATATATTGCGGAGAAGTAGCATCCAGACTGTAATAAAAATAATTGCTACGTTCACTTGCGGTATCTTGTTTTATGAAGTTGAGTTTCAAATCCAGATCATCATAATATCTGTCAGAAGGAACAGAAGATTTGTCCCAACGGATTTTCTGATTCATTTTGAATGCCGAAGTCAGATATTGTGCATCCCTAATCATCACCACAGGGATATTTCCGACAAGTACAGTGCCTTCCAGTGGTTGCTTAGTCTTACGGAGTTGTTGCAGCTGCTCCCGTATCTGCTCCGGTTTTTCCCAGTTGTGAGCAATAATATAAGTGCCTAATCCATCTTGTTCTACAGATTGCCGATAAGCCATTAATTCAGGTTTAAGCGCATTGAATGTCTTCTGGTCAACGACAATGGCAAAACTGGTTTTGGAGGAAACGGAAGGTTTGATTATCTCTTGCCCATAACTACTTGCCACCAGTGACATGCAGGTTAGGGAAAGAAGTGTTTTTCTCAATCTTATCATGTTTATTCTTTCTAATGTTTTTATTCTGTTATTAAAGACTTATCAATCCGACAGACAATTGAGTCAGATAGCGGTTATCTCCTTTGCGGATATCTCCTTGATCACCCATAGCACTCATTAGCCAGCCACTGGCTTTGATATATAGCTGATTGCTCTTCTTTCCGAATGCTCCAAAGGTATATTTGACATTCGCCGAGTTTGTCCATGTATTGACGCTATAAAACTGATGTGCCGGGATAAAAACGTTTTTCGCCACAAAGTTAGTGGAATATGATTTATCTGTGTAAAGCAATTCATCGCTTAGCAACAAGTCATATGCAGAACTCAATTGGAAGGCAAATCCTTTTCTGTTTTCTTTTGCATACGTCTTGTCAAAACTCACGGCAACATTCAGTTTATCTACGATCTCTTTGTTTTGCGGATTGGCATATCGGTTGTCCAGACTATGATAGCTTACAGCAGTTTTGAGCCACCAATCAGTAAGCCCTGAAGGGCTGTCATGGCTAATCAGGTAGGAAAGTGTACTTTTATTCCGAAGCATGGTACTCATTACGCTTGAATATACGGTTTCATACGCTTTGGTATCCGCATTTTGAATCTGATGATATTCGGTGTTTTCCATATCTTTCAGCAACCACTCCAATGCGACCTGATGCGCATATTTTCCTTTTTTCCAATTCAAATAGGAAGAGGCCTGATATTCCTGATAGCGATGTTTCCCCGCTTGTTGTATATATGTTGTTCCGTCTATAGCATCTTCGTATCCACTACGATATCCGGCAGTAGTTGACCATTTTATATGATCAGTGTTAAACACATAATCAACAGCGCCACCAAAAGAATGACCTCTGTAGGTTCTACTATATCCGGCAGTCATAATATAAGGAGCACTCATCTGGTATTCTCCGGCACCCAGTAATCTGTATAAATAATGCTGCTGGTAATTTCCAATAGTTTCTATATTGAGTTCTTCCTTATAGAAACTATAGATACCTGTCAGTCCAAGCAGTTGGTTTTTCGATAGCCTATAAGTCAGTGCCGGTGATAAATTTAATGTACTGGAATTATCGAGAGACCTGGGATCTTTTTGGCGGGCTCCGGTTTTTAAATTGTACTGTACATCCAAACCCACATTCATACGATCATCAGCAAATCCCGGTGAGGCAATTTTCAAACGAAGATCATAATGTTGCTTTTTCCAGTCCCCGGAAAGAGAATCCATCAGCTGATACGGATTATCACGATAGGGATCCGTATGTGCTGTCATGTTCATTTGTTTATCTTTCGTGGTCCGGAAATCAAATTGACCATAATATGTCCATTCTTTAAGCCGTTGATATCGTGAAGTGCTGAAGTTGATGCCCTGGCTTTCCTTTGCTGAAAAGGGATGTCTGAGGTCACCAGCCTGATAATAGGCTCCAAGCTGTGTTTCCCCTTCGACCGGGAGTATAGTGTAACGGAGAAGTGCTGCATTGGGACTTTTACTCAATGCATCCTTAGCTTTAAAATAATCATATGCAGGCACAGTCTGTGCGGTCGCCATTTGTCCCGTTACGATGAGGACACAAAGGCTTGCGAATAAGTTCTTTTTCATATTACTGTGCTATTGTTTTGGGAGTGGGGTTATCATTTACTATAAAATCTGTAGAAGAGTTATTGCTATCCATCAAAACAGCTCTGTTATTGATTCTGCTTTTTACTTTACGGATCACGGACTTACCAGAATAAGTTGATCCGACGAAAGTCATTCCGGCATCTACTGTTTCCGGAATTCTCTTTTTATCAATTGTAATGGTCGAATTGCCTACACAGTCTATTCCATCCAATATAGCTTTTACAGGTACCTGCAGATAGCGGGTAGTTCCGCTGACATTGGGTTCTGTAAGGGTCTGATAACTGGCGACATGACTGTCTCTAAACAGAATAAGTCCGGCTCCGTTTACACCTATATTCCAGTCAAATCCTGCTGTTGTGTTCGCAAACTGGTGGATCATATTCGGTACATCCGGGTTGTCGGTATCGCGGGTATTGGTTCCGGTAGGGTTAAAATATGTTTCGAAATCAGCAATACCTTTCCCCAGGTTGGCGGGTGAATTAGGATTGCCATTGGGGTCTGTCTTATGGTTTATCGCTGTGATAGCGATGACCACAGATTCACCCGGTCTGACCAGATGTTCTGTACCATTACCCGGTATCATCCAGGCCTGTGCAATATATACATTGTTTTTATCCGGCAGAAAACCATATACAGAAGATGAAGCCGATTTGGTATTTCCGATAACCAGACTGTCTGCATACAGATCTCCGGTACTGTTATTATAGATTTCGATAAAACCATCATAGAGGTAATTTGTGCCGGAAGGAGTTTTGGAGCCCGCATAATAGAACTCTTTGATAACAAATCCTCCCGCCTGACTGCCGACTAAACGAATTGCACTGTTAGCCGATTCGGTGATACGAAGTGTGGGGATGCTTCCATTACAGAAGATTTCTTCACGTATTCCGACCAGTTGTTCTGCCTCTTCTGCTTTAACCTGCTTACTTGCTGTGACTGTATATACACCTGGTGTAATACCTTTTGCTGACACACGTCCCTGAGCATCAGAGACAAATTCCTGCGTCGCCCCTGTAATAGTATTTTTAAGATTGATTTTGACACTATCCGCAAGTTGTTTACTATACTCTTCGGGATACTGAATTGTAAAACTGTAATCTACTGTTGTATAGGCATAGTAATCTTTACGACAGGCGGTAAAGATGCTGAATACCGCTAAAAGGATTAATATACTTTTAGTTTTCATGCGTTTATATGTTGTTTTCTGATCATCTGCTTGAGATGAGAAACCTGTTATGTGTGGAGTGGATACGCTTGTTTTCATGTCGTATTAGAATTTGATGGAAATTTCCGTTCCGTAAAACATTGGGATATTGCGCTTACTGTATTCCTGCGGATAACGGGAGCTTGCTTCCAAAGGTCTATGATTAAATACATTGTTCGCATAGAAAGAAAAGCCCATGTTATTAGCAAACTCTTTAGTCAGTTTGACATTAAATAACCAAAGTGGTTTCCAGCTTTCACTTTTGAAATATCCGTCATTCAGGCTGAGATAGATATCTCTGTCTGCTTCAGTAATAGCATTGCGTTCTGCTTCTGTAAAGTTGATGATCTGTGGAGTACTGCCGGCCTGTCCAACGGGTATGTAACCTGTAGGAATGCTGGAATAGTTGACAAATTTATGCTGATCCTTCCATATGGTCTGTGCTGAGGCTGAAATAATAAAACGCAGTTCAGGAATATTATGGACAGCCCTTAATGTCGTTACAAAACGCTGTTGCTCCATTCCTCTGGCTTCAAATACGCCTATACGGGCAGGGGCTTGACTGGCTACATTCTGCAACAGAATATAAGGAGTATTGCTCATTGATTTTGTAGAAAGATAGGCTCCGTTCAATACAAAAGAAGTACGGATGTTATCAAATCTTCCGAAGTCAAAATCAAACTCTATACCTTTATTCAGGATGTCATTATTGTTACTTGGAGAACTGTATGTCGCTACGAATGTTGAAGTGGTTACGTTGGGATTCAGGATCGGTTTGCTTCCCGCCGGAGCAGATTGTACCGTATAGATAGGTATGCCAACAAACTGGACACTATTGAGATTGGTATTCATCTCATATCCGTTTTTTGTCTGTTCGTAATATCCGTTTACTGAAAAACGTCTTTTCCCGCTGAAAAAGTCCAGACCTATTTCTTTTTTACTGGTTTTTGTCATTTTCAAATCCGGATTAGAGGTGTCAAAAACGCGGGTAGTAACAAGAGCAAGAGCTTCGGCAGGGTTTTCCTTATAATAGTTGAGACTGAAAGCGTCATAATAGGCCCGGTCCGGGTATAGGTAAAGCAGAGTTGGTGATTTGGCAGTAATACCATAGCCTCCCCGTAAGGTCAGGTTTTTAATAATTTCAAAAGAAGCATTGATTCTGGGGGACAAAGCGGATAAGGTATTATTGGTAAAGGGTTGTACCTGATCCCAGCGCAAACCGGCCTGTATATGCAGATTGCGATCTGCGATCTGCATAGAATAACGGTCTTCCAGATATAATCCCATTTGGTGAAGAGCAGGAATATCTTTAAATGCGCGTGGTCTGAAGCCGAAAGGACCGGAGGTGCGGTAAGGATTGTTAGGATCAACAGTTCTTCCTGTGCCATAGTTTGCATCCAGACGATAATCTCCACCTAACAGGATACGGTGTGTACCAGATCCTGTCTTGAAATAGAAGTCATCCGACAACTTGGCAAAAATATTCAAAGGCTTTCCTTCTATCCATAACTGATTGAGAAAAGTAGAAGGCAGATAACTGACTTCTTGTGTAATATCTTCGGTAGCCTGACTTACTGCTGAAACACTCAGAGTCTGTAATCTTTGTTGATAACCTTTCTGAAAGGCATAGTTGGCTGAAAGTGTATAGTTAATGTTTCTTGCAAAACGCTGATCCAGTTTCCATTTGCCGGTAGTTGCGAATTCGTAATTGTAGTTTTGTGCTTTATTGATGACCTGCTCTGCCTGATAATCCGGGTCTACTTTCGTATCATCCAGATTGGTGCCAAAAGAAAAAGTAGTATTCGTGTATATGGGGCGGTCTTGTCCGAAGGTATTGCTGTATTGAGCCGTTCCTTTCATACGTTCATATGCAGAGTAGGCAGTGATCTGCTTATCATAGGCTTTAGTAAAGTCCAGATCGACAAAGAGATTACCTTTATGCTCCCCAAGATCAAAACCTTGTCCGGCCCAGAATTGGGTGAGTTTGGGATTGATGCGTGCTTTTACCTGCAAAGGTTCTTTCCCTGCTTTGGTGGTGACCAGTACTGCTCCGGAGGTCAGATCACCATACTCTACTGACGGTATACCCCGAATGACTTCCACAGATTCAATATTGTCAGCAGAGAGCTGCCGCATGTCGGTTCCCATTCCGCTGGAAGTCGAGAAAGCCGCTAATACACCTGATGTTACAGTGTTCATGGCTTGCAGATTGGCATTGTTAGACAGCGGTGCGCCGTTGATAATTACCGAAGTTCCCAAAGAGCTTGTATTTTGTCCCGAATAAGCCCGGTCACCTGTGTACTGACGTATACTTGTTTTGTTGACATTTGTAAAATCAGGATTGGTTACCACAGCTCCCGGCAGGAGCTGGAGTACTTCACCCAGATGTGTTGCCTGCATATGTTCGATCGCCTTACGGGAGATAACCGTAGATGTGGCCCCATCTTTACGTTGTTCTTTGGCGATGACGACAACATCCTTAAGGGTAATGCTGTTTTCTTTTAGTAAAAACTGAAGTGGATCAGAAGGTAATGAGATTTGTTCCTCTGCTTCGAGCATACCTAAAAATTGAACCTGAATGGTGTATTTGCCATTAGGTATTTTAGAGAAACTGAAATTTCCGGAAGCATCGGTCTTGGTGAATAAACCGAGTTCAAGAATCTGAACTGTAGCGCCGGGCAATGGACTACGGTCTTTAAATTGTCCGACATGACCCCTGAGGTCTTGTTGATTACTGGTCTGTGTCTTTTTTTGCTGTTGTCCGCCAGCCTGTTGAGCTTCAAGCGGGAGGACAAACAGGCTATTAAAAGACAGCAGCGTAGAAAAAAGTAGTAGTTTTTTCATATGGGCTGATGAATCAGGATGTAAGTTAATAGTGAGTGCCTGTTGTTGCACATGTTGGTTGATATTTCGGCAAATATAAGCATAATTGCCATTTATTTAGAAATAATCTAAATAAAATACGATGTAAAATCGACTATAACATTTTTGTGATGAATAGGAGAGGAGCCTGTAAAAGGTTGATAGAGTTGATAAAGTTGATAAGGTTTGAATAGATAAAGTCAGAGAGAGACAGTTACTCTTGTATTCGTGTTGCTATTATAATTCTCTCCTTTTAAAGGAGAGGTGCCTATAAGAAGTTGATAGAGTTGATAAAGTTTATAAGGTTTGAATAGATCAAGTCAGAGAGAGACAGTTACTTCTGTATTCGTGTTGCTATTACAATTCTCTCCTTTTAAAGGAGAGATGCCCGAAGGGTAGAGAGGTTGATATTACAAACACAGAACTTCTTCCTGGCCTTTCCGACATATCGGAACAGGTTCTTCTTAAAAAAGGAAAGGAGATTGGAATGATATGAAAAAAGGCTGTCCAAATTTTTAGGACAGCCTCTTTATTACATATGTTAATCTTAGGATTTACTTTTTATGGAAGCGCATTACTGCAATGTCTCCCATAATCAGATGCAGGGTATTATCCTGAATATCGTAGTTCGTAATTGTTTCTAAAGTTTTGAAATACACAGACTCACCACTTCCCTGACAGGCCATCTTTGTCGATGCTACAGGACCAAAATGAAGGTTAGCACCCTCTATTTTAATGGTAGTATTGTAGTTGTTGCAACTGCTATTGCCATTTGCCTTTTTATTTGCTGTATCAAATGTGATAGTCGGTTTTTTATTAGGATATAATCCGTCAAATGCAATGCGTGGTCCGGAAATATAATCCAGCTCCCAGGTTCCGTTCAGTGCCTGTTCTTTGGACGAACTTCCTTCTTTTACTTCCTGAAATTTCGCTAACGGTGCCATGCGCGCTTTGTTTAAAGACAGAATACCATCTTTTAGGGTGTAATTATCTGCAGTTGTAAATACACGACCTAATCCCTGTTCGATATCCATATCAGGACAAGCCATCATTGTGGACATGCCTTGCGAAAAGCTGATACGGTTATTGGCAGACAGGGTAAAGCTACCTCCTATACCATTACATCCTCCACTTGCACTGTAACGTTTTTCACTGGCATCCAGTTGCAGAAAAGGTTCTTTACCATTGACTTTATCTGCCACAGGCTTTCCGTTTAATTCTATCAGTTTCCATTTTTTTCCGGTAATCTCTTCAGATGATGAAGTTTCTGTTTTGTCCATTGTTTTGCCACCTTTCTGGAATAGTCCACAGCTACTCAAACTCATTGAGATAGCAATTATGCTCATTACTATTGTACTTTTCATGTTAAAGTATTTATTGTATAAAATATTTTTTCACTCCACCTGTTGCATTTATTGCTACAGATATCTGTAATTCTGTTCCATTTATTCAAAAAGGATGCCATTATCCTATTCTGGAGAAATAATTTTCCCTTTTGTTTTATATTTCTTTCGAATGATACTTGTGGTCAGATAATTAGTCAACTATATTGTGTTAACAATCCATTTAACTTTTTTGTTTTAATCATGAAAGTATGGAATGCGCATACCTTAGCTTCCTAAGTCATATATTATACAAAATCTTCTCTATAAGGAGCAAAGGAATCAATAAGTTCTCCTGCTTCCAGACATTCACATCCGTGCAGCGCATTGGATGGTACCACACATGCATCACCTTTATTCAGGATTTTTTCTTCACCGTCAATACTATATTTAAATGAACCTTCGCTTACAAAAGAGGTCTGCACATGCGGATGCCGGTGTAAAGTTCCTATAGCACCTTTTTCAAACTTAACTTTGACAAGCATCAGCTCTTCAATATAGCCAAAGACTTTGCGTTTGACACCTTGTCCGAGATCCTCCCATTCTGTATTGCTGTCAAATTGAAAATAGTGTGATTGCTGTTCCATCTTGAAATTCTTGATTTAATATACTACAGCAAATATAAGTATTGCATGATTACAGTTGAATACATAGGTAAGTTGGTCTGGGTTAATTTTCAAGACTAGTTTCCATTCATTTTTAAGCTAATGAGAACTAATTCTTTATTCATGTTAAATTCAAATTTTGTTAACATTGGGGATATACTGGATAATTAACTTTGGCTACAGATGAAATTAAAATTAATCGTTTGGATTTTCTCAGTGGTCTTTTTTGCTTCTTGTCAGAACAGAGATAAAACCATCAAAATGAAAGGGTCTGATACAGAGGTAAATCTGGCTGTGATGCTAGCGGAGCGTTATTCAGAAAAAGATAAAGACTTCCATATTGCTATTTCCGGAGGAGGATCCGGTCTTGGGATAGCATCATTAATGAACAGACAGGCCGATATCGCTAATTCTTCCCGCCCGTTGACTGAAGAAGAGGAAGAGTTGTTCAGATCCAAGAAGATTGTGCTGCGAACCCTTACTTTTGCTGAAGATGCTACCGCATTTGTCGTACACAAAGATTTTCCAGTAGATGAGATAGATTTAGCAACGTTGGCTAAGATCATGAGCGGAGAGATGAAGGACTGGAAAGAACTTACTGGTGAGAGCTTACCTATCAATATCTACGGAAGACAAAGTAGCTCGGGAACCTATTCGTTTATCAAAAAGAAACTCAAAATTTCATTTAGCCCGAATGCAAAAGAAATGACGGGTAATGCGCAGATTATAGAAGGAATCAAAGTAGACCGTTCAGGAATAGGATACGTAGGAGCCGGATATATTTCTCAGGAGAGCGATGCCGCACAGCCCGTGAAGATCCTTAAAATCAAAAAAACACTACATGAACCAGCGGTTTCTCCACTGGACAAAGAAGCAATCAATACACGTCAATACTACTTTCAGCGTCCGCTATACCAGTTTGTTCTGGAAGAGTCATGGGAAAAGGTAAAGCCTTTTATCGATTTTGAAAAAAGCGGAGACGGACAGGCTATCATCCGTTCGTCCGGATATTACATTATAGAATAACGTTAAAATATGAGGTTTAAGAAAAGACTATTAATAGATCATTTGTTTAAGATCATCTTCAAATCTACAGGTTTTTTAGTGTTAGCACTTTTAGGCGGGATTTTCTTTATGTTGATTTATAATGCATTTGCCTTTTTTGCAGATGTCAAACCGCTGGATTTTATTACGGGAATGGAGTGGAATCCTACTGCAAACGATCCTGCCTATGGAATCCTGCCTCTCATTGTCAGCACTTCACTGGTCTCTTTTGGAGCGATGGCGATAGCCATTCCGCTGGGGATCTGCACAGCGGCCTTTATTTCCGAATATGCGAGTGAGCGGGTAAAAAATATTTTAAAGCCAACTATCGAAATGCTGGCTGCTATTCCCTCTGTAGTTATAGGTTTTCTCGGTATTGTCGTGTTGGGACCGGAGATTGCTTCACTGGCTGGCCTGTCTAATGGTTTAAATGCACTGAATGGAGCTATTTTGCTGGCAATAATGGCATTACCAACTATTATTACAGTGTCTGAGGATGCGATACATGCCATTCCTAAGACATATAAAGAGGCTAGCTATGCGATGGGAGCAAATAAATGGCAGACATTATTGAAAATCACAATTCCTGCAGCAGCACCGGGAATTATAGCAGCGGTGATGCTGGGAGTAGGAAGAGCCATAGGCGAGACGATGACCGTACTTATGGCAACAGGTAATGCTTCTTCATTTCCAACAGGATTCTTTGATTCGATGAAAACAATTACTGCAACTATTGCCATAGAAATGGGTGAGGTTCCTTATCAGACGACTCATTATTTTGGCCTTTTTGCTATTGCCACAGTTTTGTTTTTTATGACAATGATTGCCAATCTGGTTGGAGAGTTTTTTATTAACCGATTTAGAAAATATCATGGGGTTTAAATTAAAAAGGCTGACACCAATTATCGAATGGGGGACACTTCTCGGAAGTACATTACTGGTCTGTCTTTTTCTGGTCATTATTCTTTGGGAAATAGCGTCTAAAGGCGCGAGTGTAATATCCTGGGATTTTATCAGTACACTTCCGAAGGAGGCCATGACAAAAGGAGGGATACTGTCACCTATTGTTGGTACAGTATTACTAACACTTATAACAGCATTATTTGCTATACCCTTTGGCATTTGCTGTGCTATTTATCTGAATGAGTATGCACAGGATAATGTATTGACTCGTCTTATACGGGCAGCTATCCGTAACCTTTCTGGTGTACCTTCCATTATTTACGGTCTGTTCGGGCTTGCGTTATTTGTGCAGGCATTAAATATGGGAACTTCTCTGATGGCTGCAGGTCTCACATTGGGACTGCTGTCTTTACCTTATATTATTACTACTACGGAAGAGGCTTTGATGCGTATACCTCAAAGTACAAGAGAAGGTGCTTTAGGAGTAGGAGCAACTCAGTTTGAGTGTATAAAAGATGTGGTACTGCCTTCTGCGATGCCCGGAATACTTACAGGAGTAGTCCTTACGCTTTCGCGTGCAGCAGGAGAAACGGCACCGATACTGTTTACAGGAGCCGCTTTTTACATAAACGGAACGAACGGGTATATGAATCAGGAATTTATGGCTTTACCCTACCATTTATATATGTTGTCTACACAACATCAGGCTATTGAAGAAGTCAGACCTATTGCCTACGGAACTGCTTTGATACTGGTCGTGGTGGTTTTCCTGATGAATCTTACAGCATTCTATATCCGATATAAATACAGAAAAAATGATTAATAAACTAGCCGCTAACAACCTCAACCTGAGCTTTGGTAATAAACAGATTCTGAAGAATATTAATGTGGATTTTCCTGCCAATAAAGTTACTGCTCTGATTGGCCCGTCGGGTTGTGGAAAGAGTACATTACTTCGTAGTTTCAACAGAATGCATGACTTGTCTCCGGATGCCCGTATTGAAGGCAAACTATTGCTGGACGGACAGGATATTTACAACAGAGATATGCCTGTGACGGAAGTCAGGAAACGTATCGGTATGGTTTTTCAAAAAGCAAATCCATTTCCGAAAAGTATATATGAGAATATTGCCTATGGTCTCAAGATCAATAACCTGCCTTATGATAAATCGGTAATACAACGTACGTTAGAAGAAGCTTTTTTATGGGAAGAGGTGAAGGATGATCTGAAAAAGCCTGCTGCCAGACTTTCCGGCGGACAGCAGCAGCGTCTGTGTATAGCCCGTACAGTGGCTCTGCGACCTGAAGTTATTCTGATGGACGAACCTTGTTCTGCGCTGGACCCGGTGAGTACGCTTAAGATAGAAGAATTGATACTTAAACTGAAAGAGGATTATACGATTGTCATTGTTACACATAATATGCAACAGGCTCAGCGTGTAGCAGATAAGACTGTATTTATGTATCTGGGCGAAGTAAAAGAAGAGGGTCCCACGGATCAACTGTTCAATGATCCTAACCATGAGATTACGAAAAATTATATTAAAGGTAAATTCGGATAGTTAGGAGTAATCTGTTTTCATACTGCGTTTTTTCTATTCCTATCTATATCTGTTAAACAGACATGGAACTTCTCCCGGATAATCTGTTATCTGGCATACTAGATTTTAACCGTTCTAAAGTAATCCTTCTTGTAGGGATAATGAATTGTAAATCGTATTTTTAGACCTTACTAACTTCTAAGGCCTCCCGTATTGGGGATACCTGACTATGAATATACAAGCAATACTGATAGATGAGTGTGCAGCATAGACCTTTAGATCTTGTTGAATATCCCTTGAACACCGGAGTGGAGTCGGATTTTGATTATATATATCTGACTTATTTTGCTCCACTGTGCTACTTTGCTTCTAAGTTTGTGGATGATCAGGCAGTGGATATCGTGAATAGTTTATTTGCTAAACTATGGACGAATGAAATTGTCCTCAATAACGCTGCTCACGCACAATCTTTTTTGTATTTATCTGCCAAAAATGCCTGTCTTGATTACATAAAAACCAGTGGGAGAGCCAAAGAAAGAGACGCAGAATTTAGTTATTTATACCAACTTTCTGAAGAAGACTTACAATTAGAGGTCGTATACGTGGAATATATGGCCGAAATCTATCGTGAAATTAATAATCTACCAGTCCAGTGCAGTAAAATTATTAAGCTGAGTTATCTTGATGGAGTGAAGAATGAAAAAATAGCAGAACAACTTAATATCAGTGTACAGACCGTAAAGAATCAAAAGTCCAAAGGCCTTAAAATATTGAGAAAACTATTTATCAATCATCCGGATAAGTATCTCTTTTTCCTTTTTCTGTTTAAATTGTAATTTTTTTTCATGGGGGAGTAGTACGATAGGAGAAGTGCGTCGTATTAACAGTGAAGATGGAAAATCAGTATAGAATAATATATTTACTAACCGGTAAAAGGAAAGGAATTCTCAGTGAGGAGGAACTTGTGGAGCTGGAAGAATGGATCAGTAATGAGGGATCAAACCGGCTCTTTGCTGAACGACTTGCAGATCAGAATAACTGGGAAGAAAGCCTAAATAAACTGCAGTATTTTGCAGAATATCAGTCTTTATCACAATTTAAACATTCACATCAGCATCTTAAACCTGCACTTCGTAAATCTTTTCTCAAAAATCTTCCTTCCCATTACTGGGCTGCAGCATTATTATTTATTTTTTGTAGTGCAATAGCTTTGTACTTTACGATCAGTTCCCAGCCTGTTCAGCAGGAAGATCAATTGACCAGAGCCGGCAAAGATATTTCTCCCGGAAAAGATCAGGCTATATTACAATTAGCCGATGGAAAGCATATAGTATTGGAAGAGCTGAAGAATGGTGATTCTTTGGATATTAATGGTTTACGTATTTTGAAATCAGCAGATGGTGAGATTTCATACAGTTCCTCTTCTGCCGTGTCGGATGTGCAGCCTACCAATCGTATAGTGACGCCCAGAGGCGGGCAGTACAAAGTCAGGCTTTCTGATGGTACCAGGGTTTGGTTAGGTGCCGAATCCGAATTAGAGTATGCTGTTCAGTTTGGATCAGAGAAGCGTGAAGTAAAATTATCAGGAGAAGCTTTCTTTGAGGTGACACATGTTCAAAATAAACAAAATGAAAATATTCCTTTTCAGGTCAGGATGTCATCACAGACTATTGAGGTATTGGGAACTTCTTTTAACGTAGCAGCCTATCCTCAGGACCGTACAAACCGAACCACTTTAGTAAACGGTAAAATCAGAATTAATACCGCTTATAGTTCTAATATCTTACGGCCAGGTCAACAGGCACTGGTTTCTAAAGATGGAAAGAATATTCAGGTTTATGAAGTAGATGTATCAAATATGGATGAATGGAAAAATGAAAGCTTCAGATTTGAGGAAGAATCCATTCAGGAAATTATGAATAAGGTAGCCCGTTGGTATGATGTAGATGTCGTATACGAGGGCAAGATAACGGAAGAACTATTTTCAGGAGTCGTCTCTAAATATGAGAATCCCGCCAAAGTACTTAAGTTATTGGAATTGACCGGAAAAGTTAAATTCAGAATAGAAGGAAGGAGGATTATCGTTATGGCTTAGATATTTACCCATAGACCGATAATTAAAGATACAGAGCATTGCTCGCAACAATGCCCTGTAGATAATTGTCAGGTTATTCGCTTTTTATTGAACAATTACTATTACTTATAACCCTATACCAAATTTATGAAAATAAAGAACTATAAGAAGGCCTTTATGCGTATTAATCTTATTTTTATTTTTCTGCTTTCTTGTATTGTGAGTGCTTATTCTTCAGTGAGTTATGCGCAGAAGGTTAACCTCCATACAAAAAATGCCTCCATCAGAGAGGTTTTCGAATCTATTCGAAAGCAGACATCCTATAATTTTATTTATTCGAAACGTCTCCTGGAAAAATCCAGACCAGTGACTGTAAATCTGAATAATGTAAGCGTAAAAGACGCACTTGAAGCCTGTTTTGAGGGACAGCCTATTTCCTACAAACTACAGGGTGAAAATATTGTAATCAGCACCAAAACCAACGATCCAACTTCCGGAATAAATACCGGATTACAGCAAAATATCAGTGGAAGAGTGCGTCTTAAAGGTGAAAACGGAACCTTGTACGCTCCGGGTGTAAGCATCCGTGTCAAAGGAAAAGATGCCGCTACGTCGACTGATGCTAACGGGCATTTTTCGATAAGTGCTGCAATCGGCGATGTACTGAGTATTTCTTTTGTAGGTTATATTTCACGGGAGATCACTATAAGAGATGCCTCGGGTATTGAGGTGACACTGGAAGAACAGGTCAACGAGTTGGATGCTGTAGTCATTACGGGTTACACCACTCAGGAAAAAAGATCTATTACCGGAGCGATGTCCTCCATTAAAAAGGAATCTATTGAAAATGTTCCGGTGCAGTCCTTTGATCGGGCTATGCAAGGGCAGGTTTCTGGTGTCAATGTAATGGCAGCAAACGGAGTTCCCGGAGGACCGGTAAAGATTAATATCCGCGGTACCGGATCTATTACAGCCGGAAATGAGCCTTTAATTATTGTCGATGGGGTTCAACTCAATACGTCTACTTCTTCAGGACAGACTGCAAGTAACCCTTTGGCTTTTTTGAATAATAATGATATTGAGTCCATAGAAGTACTTAAGGACGGAGCTGCTGCATCTATATATGGAGCTCAGGCCGCAAACGGGGTTGTACTGGTTACGACAAAAGCCGGAAAGGCCGGGAAAACCAAAGTAAACCTCAATTATTATAACGGTATTACCAGCCCAATGCCGGAGATGAAAATGCTGAATACACAGCAGTTTTTTCAATCCAGATTGGAATCGCGTAACAATCGTTATCCGACACGTACACCTGAAAGAAACAGAGCAGATATCCTGACAGGGATGGGCTTTCCTGCTGATATGACTGACGAAGAGATTGCTGCATTGCCTACATACAACTGGCAGGAAGCAGCTTTCAGAACCGGTCATACCAATAATGCAGACCTTTCTATCAGCGGAGGAAATGATAAAACCACATTTTTCCTTTCCGGATCTTACAATAAGACGGATGGAAATGTGGTGTCTATAGACTTTGAGCGGGCAACGGCTAAATTGGGATTAACCCATAAGTTAACCGATAGGTTATCGCTTGCCACAAACATTAACCTGAGTACAATTACCCAAAACGGTACTTCAGGAAGTAATGGTTCTACAGGAGCATATGCAGCACCGCAATACAGTGCGCCGATGATTTTGCCATTTATTCCGGTTTACAATGCAGATGGAAGCTACAATGCGCCAATCGATGGCTTTCCGGGTTCTTCTAACCGTAATCCTATACAGGAAAGTGTAGTAGGTACATTGCAAAGCCGTACAAAAGCCCTTGTATCTAATTTTTCTGCTACTTATCAGATCAACAGTAAACTAAACTTCAAATCATTCTATGGTATAGATTATCGTATTATCGATGATGAACGCTATGTAGATCCGCGTACCCGAAGTGGAGCGGCTTCTCAGGGATCCCTGACAATTGGTAAAAGACAGAACAGTAATTTTCTTACAAACCAGACCTTAAACTATAAAACAACATTTGCTGAAGACCACAATCTTTCTGCTTTATTAGGTGCGGAGTACAGATATGACAACAGAGAAATTTCTTCTGTTACAGGAACTGGTTTTACAACTTATCAGTTCAGATCATTACAGTCTGCAGCTATCATTACAGCAGGTACAGGTAGCTGGACTGGTTTCAAAAGAGCCGGTGTATTCGGACAGGTTAACTATGATTTTCAGAAAAAATATCTGTTAAGTGCTGTTCTGCGTTATGACGGATCATCCCGTTTTGGTAAAAACAACAAATTTGGATGGTTTCCAGCGATTTCTGCAGGATGGAACATGTCAGAAGAAGCCTTCCTGAAAGATCAGGAATGGATCAATCAGCTGAAACTAAGAGTAGGATATGGTGAAACCGGTAATGATGCTATCGGCAATTTTGACTCCCGTGCTTTGTATGGAAGTTCTAGTTCATCCAACTATAATCAGGAGCCGGGGATTTATCCTTCTGGTATAGAAAATGCCCTGTTGAAGTGGGAACGTAATGTGACTACTAATATTGGTGTGGATTATGCCTTTTTCAATAATAGAGTACAGGGCTCGGTCGAAGTGTTCAGAAGGTTAAGTAAAGACTTGTTGCTGGATAAGCCTCTTCCTTACCTCAGTGGATTCTCAAATGTAACCAGTAATGTGGGAAAACTTAAGAATGAAGGTATAGAGTTTGAGATCCGTACGCGAAATATTCAATCCGATGATTTCTCCTGGTCTACTAATTTTAATATCTCTTTCCTGCGCAACCGTGTATTGGGACTATTAGGAGATGATAAGGTCTTGCCTGGAAATCAGTCTGTACGTGTAGGTTATGCATTAGGTACCAATGTGACTTATCAGTATGCAGGTGTCAATTCAGCGACAGGCAGACCAATGTGGTATGATGCTAATGGTGAAATTACTTATCAGCCTTCAGCACCGAATGATTACAAAATATTTGGGAATCAGTTAAGTGATTTCTATGGTGGGTTCACCAATACCTTCCAATACAAAGGCTTCTCGCTTAATGTATTTTTCCATTACGATTATGGTCGTGAGTTAAGTAACAGTGGTATGAATTCGAAATGGTATGCCAATGGAGGAGACTACAGAAATACATTGGAATGGATCTTTAATAACAGATGGACTACGCCTGGTCAGTTGACAACAGTACCTCGTCCTTTTGACGGAAATGCGGAGACCAATGGTATGTCGCAGGTATCCAGCAGCAGCCGCTATCTGGAGGATGCATCTTTTATACGCCTTAAAAATGTATCCCTGTCTTATCAGTTACCTAAATCCTGGACCAGCCGTCTGAAATTGTCTGATGTAAAAGTGTATGCACAGGGAGAGAATCTGGCGACATGGACTAAATGGACAGGCTATGATCCGGAATTGATTATTGATTCAGGAGATTTCAGTTCTACTCAGGGAGCTATACCACAGACACGCGCATATACATTAGGAGTACAGATCGGGTTTTAATCTTAAATGAAAATGAAAAAAATAACATATATAATACTTTTGGCCACTTCGATGTGGGCGACTTCATGTGAGAAGATGCTGGAAGTGGATCCTCGTCAATCCATAGATGCTTCTACCGCACTCACCAGTCCTGAAGCCATCACTGCAGCCACAAACGGAGTATATGCAAAATTAAGGGAAGTAAGTCTGTATGGACGTGATCTGATTGCGATACCTGAATTGCTGGCGGACAATGCTATCAATACCGGAGCAGGAAACCGCCTGATCAGAGAGTCAAATAATGAGATAGGGGCACATATTACAAACTGGCAGCAGTCCTATTACGGGATCAACCAGATCAATCTGATTCTGGATGCATTGGAAAATATAGAACTGGAAGCAAATTTTAAAAATAATATTAAAGGCCAGAATCTGTTTCTCAGAGCCTTATTATATCACAATCTCTTACGTGTATATGCGTATGATCCCACAGCTATTGTATCTGCATCGGATAGAGGAGGCGTGCCGATAGTGCTGAAGGGTGTACTTGAGGTGGATCAGATCGCATTTGCTTCACGTAATACGATTCAAGAAGGATACAAACAGGTGTATCAGGATCTGACAGAGGCTTCTACACTGATTGCAGAGAGCAACAACAGTAAAGCTCCGGCTTTTGCATCACGGGGAGCAGTAGCTGCACTTTTCAGTCGTGTAGCATTGTATAACGGTGATTATGAGAAAGCTGTTGCAGAAGCTGATAAAGCGATGGCCAGCGGAGTGGCAACATTTCCGGCTAATGCACAGCTGATCAGCTCATGGCGGAGTGAAAAACACCCTGAATCATTCTTTGAAATTGCTTTTACCACAGCAGATAACCTGGGTAGTAATGAGTCCCTTAGAGCCACTTTTATGACAAGAACTACGGTTACATCTAATGCTACCGCTTCTTTCGGAAATGTAGTGGTTAGTGATGATCTGTATGCGAAATACAGCGCTAGTGATACGAGAAGAGGATTGATAATGAAAGGATTGGGCGCAAATGCCAGCAGAAATGAAATGACTAAATTTGCCAGCAAAAACGGAGTAGCTAATCTGGACAATGTACCAGTAATCCGTTATGCAGAAGTCCTGCTGAATAAGGCAGAAGCACTGGCTAATCTGGGTAAAGACAGCGATGCAAGAACAGCTCTCAATCGTATACGTACACGTGCAAATCTTGCTGAAGTATCGCTGTCAGGCACAGCATTGATGGATGAGATTATCTTACAAAGACGATTAGAACTGGCTTTTGAGGGACATCGTTTCTTTGATATTAAAAGACGGGGAAAAGATATCATCAAAGATGCCGGAAATGTAATGTTTAATGATTTCAGAATTCTGGGGAGACTTCCTATACGCGAAATTGAGATCAACCCTAATCTTGTTCAGAACCCAGGCTACTAATTATTAAAAATAAAAACATGAAAACATATATAGGTTTATTGGCGGTGTTGATCAGTGTATTGTTCACCTCATGCTTTAAAGATCATGAAGAGGATTTTTACCTTCCTGATTTCAGAATTGAGTTTCAGGATGCGGTAATGAATACCAATAGTCCCGGATTATCTTATCCGATTCTGAAAGAACTTCGGAGCAAGGCTGGCCTTCAGAAATATCAGGTCAACCTGATAGGAGGATTGAAAGATACGGATCAGATTGTAAAAGTTCGTATCAGACCTGAAAGTACAGCAAAGGCAAATGAGCATTATAAACTTCCGAAAGGAAGTGAGCTTGTCATCCCGGCAAATAGTGCTTTCGGATATTTTGAAGTGGAGATACCCGAATTGACCAATACTACAGCTGTCAGTCTGATCTTTGATCTGGAATCCAATGATCAGCTGAAGGTAAGTGCAAATTACAGCACTCTGGGACTGACTATCCGTAAATAATAATTACCTTTAATCATTCAACGCCCTCTTTATTACACAAAGAGGGCGTTTTTAATAAAATATACGATGTTAAGCAAAGTGATAAGAAGAAATGTTCTGACGTTGGCACTGGCCTGTACAGCTTTAAGTGGATACAGCCAGGAAAAACTGACCGGACTTCAGGAAGAACCGCATATATTTTTTGAAGACAATACAACTACCATTAAATGGGTGGATAAAGGTATATATCGGCATGTCAGCTCCTCAAACAGAAAAGATTTTGATAAGCAAATTAAACTGTTCTCTCAAAAACTGGATGTAGATCTGAAGGATGTATTACAGCAGAAGGAAAATACGAGAAGAGACGAATCGGCTTTTTTAGAACAATACAGTGATGTTCAGCATTTTGCTGCTATCAGCGACCTGCACGGCCAGCATGATTTATTCGTTCGCTTATTGCAGCAGCATAATATTATAGACAAAAAGGGAAACTGGACCTATGGAGATGGTCATCTCGTGATTGTAGGAGATATTATGGACAGAGGAGACAAGGTCACTGAAAGTCTCTGGTTATTAGTGAAACTGGAAAAACAAGCCCTCTCAAAGGGAGGTAGAGTACATTATGTGATCGGTAATCATGAACTCATGGTATTTGACAATGATCTTCGCTACATTAATCAAAAGTATAAAGAAGTAGCCTCTCTTTTTGAAATAGGATATGATCAGTTTTTCAGTAAAGATAGTTTCTTTGGCAGGTGGCTGAAGCAGAAACCAGTAATCATTGGTATTAATAATATCCTGTTTACACATGGAGGAATTTCTCCGGAATTTGTAGAAAAAGGGCTGACAGCTGCGCGTACAAATAAGCTGTTTGCGGATAGTATCTTTACAAGGTCCAGGACAGTATATCGCCAGAATAAAGAGCTGGAATTTCTGACGCGTTCAAAAGGTCCGCTTTGGTACAGAGGATATTTTACAGATTCTACTTTTAATGCACAAACGCTGAATTTTATTCTGCACGGATTGAAAAAAGACCACATAATTGTAGGTCATACCTCGCATCCGACTATTGTAAACTTGTATGACAACAGGATATTTGGAGTCGATTCAAGTATAAAAAACGGTAAGAACGGAGAAATACTGCTGTATGAAAAAGGTATATTTTACCGTGGACTGTTAAACGGACAAAAAGAAAAATTCTAACGAAGAGTATAAAATAAAAAAAGATAGTTCAAAAAAGGTGCTGTCATACTGAAATCCATATTGCCCTCAGGCATTTGGTTCAGTATGACAGCATTTTTGGTTTAATAGCTGATGTTCTGATCGGGATATAAGCAGGTGTTAGCTATTCATACCTTTGAGTAGCGTATTTACCAATTCATCTTCCCGCAAAGGTTTGCTCAATACTCCGTCAAAGGAATACATATTGTGGCTTCTGTGATCATCTTCCAGCAGCATATTTTCGGAAGTGAAGGCAAAGACCTTTATGTGTTCTGTAGTTTTGCTTTCTTTAAGATTGTTCAGAATATCCCATCCGCTGATTTCGGGCATTAACAAATCAGTAATAACCACATCAACCGCGTTTTGCTGTACAAAACGTAATCCTTCCGCTGCGTTCTCAAACGTATGAACATTGTTCTTGTCCTTAAAGAACTGCTTCAGATACAGGATATTAATACGGCTATCGTCGATAAGAACAATATTGAGGTTATCGGGAAGATCATTAACGGTATACGGACCTGAATTCTTTTGCAATAATAATTCCTTTTCATACGGAATTTTAAGACTGAAAGTAGTACCTGTACCCAATGTACTTTCGAAAGAGATGTCCCCGTTTAATTGTTCGGTCAGTAATTTAGAAATATACAATCCAAGACCAAAACCTCCTACTTTATTCTGAGAATCAGTCATATAATATTTACGAAACACAAAATTCTTATTTTTATCTGCTATGCCTATTCCTGAATCCGATACCTCAATATGTAAGGTTGGTTTATTGCCGGATTTCTGTATACGTGCATGTACTGTTACATGTCCTTTTTTTGTGTATTTGATCGCATTTGTGATCAGGTTAGACGTAATCTGCTTGATCCGGAATGCGTTACTGTATATTTTTAGTTTGGGATCTATATCGATCACATTTGTAAAGGCCAGCCCTTTTGTTTGCGCCTGATAACTGTGCAGGCTAACCAGATCGTGTAACATTTCATATGGGGAAAAGTAGTCATACTTAATGTTAAGCGAACCAACTTCCAGTTTGCTAAGGCTCAAAATATCATTGATAGTACTGTTTATCAATGTTATCTCATAATTAGCTGAATTGATCAACTCCTGATTAACCTTATTACTTCCCGTATTTTTGTTCATAAGATCTATCACGCCCAGCAAAGAGTTGATAGGGGCCCGGATTTCATGGCTTATACTGGCCAGCACACTTGTTTTTTCTTCAGCAATTTTAGCAACGTATTCTTTCTCCTGATAAAGTCTCTTTTCATAAGAAACAACCTTAAACTGGTAGTAAATGATGAAAATGATCATAAACAGCATAATACATAAGGCTATGATAAGTTGGGTGCCGAAATGCTGTGCGTTTTTTTGATATTGAGCAAAGTTAATAGCCTCTGCATTGCGATTAGCCTCCAGTTCCATATCCTTAAGACGGTTTATACCTAACTTAAGTTTCTTAAGGAGAGTATGATTAGATTGTATTAGTTCCCTTTCCTTTTGACGGAGTTTACTAAATGCCAGTCGCAGGTTATTCATATTGCTGCTGTATATCTGGTCATTTTGCAAGATAGTATTCTGGATGTGCTGCTGTATTAATCCTATTTTGCTGATATTAAATTTCTGGTCTACAGTATTGGAAACTATAGTGTCATTTTTAGTATTGAATATTCTTTTAAATAAACTTTCCTTTTTTTTGACAACTGTATCTTGTTTAACCAGATTTTTGACAGTATCCTGTAAGGTATTACTGATAAAAGTATCAGCAATAGTAAGTGATGGTCTGTATCTGTAATTTTCTTTTGGATTATTTAATAACTCTAAAGAGTCTTTTGCAAAGAAGACCAACTGATCTACATCTCTTTTGAGACTGGCAAATTCCATGGCTACAGCCCTTTTCTCTTTTACATTTGTAATACTTTTCTGAAGTGGATTGTTTTCAATAGGAAGAGTAGATAGTGAATCCACAAAAAATTTGATGGTATCAAGTTTCTTTTTGTACGACTGATAAGTTTCCGCTTTAAAATCTACCGTATACAGCCGAAACAGATTGTCAGCCTCACTAAAAGTTGAAAACAATCCGTACAGGGCAGAAGATTGTGTATTGCCGGATGCATAAGCAGCATTAAGCTTAGCTTCAATTCGTCTGTACTGTCCATACTGATAAATAAATATGGCACTCAGAAATATAAAAGACAGTACGATACTGACAATGAGTACCGTACGTAGATAGAAAGCATTTTTTTTGGCGTTAGTCACAGTTGATTATCATTTAAACACAAAAGTACGTAATAGCATTTTATAATTACTAATAAGAATACCGATAAAAATATAGTTGATTTTATTGCTTGTATTAGTGTGGTTCTATGGTGGAATTTTCAGGAACTAAATACACTTTTACTGTTTACATAGTGTAGCAATGTGGTAAATTCATTTATATTAAAGCAAACTTAAATATATAACGTTACGGTAAGTTAAAATGCTACATTCTATCTCTTGACATTATGCCGATTTTTATTTTTGAAGAAGAGTGAAATAATATTAATCTGTGTCTTTCAGATTGCTACCAATAAATATTTCGTTTTTCTCATCAGAAGATAGTGATAAGAATCTTTCATACTGCTTAAGCACATCACTGATTATTTCATTTCTGGTAAAATATTGAATATCATACCCCATTCTGTTATCTCCAAAGTAAGTCATCGGTATATGTGTTTTTTTATCCTGAATTTCAGGAGCATTTTCCTCCTGCATCAGAAAATCCGAGATTGTTTTTGTCTGATTCTTTACACCATACCTGAAGTTGTTCATGGCATCATGTTTAATTTCTATTTCTACTGTTACAGGCGTATGTTCATGATAATTGACATGAGCCAGAATATCTTTCTCTTTGAATTCTCTTGCAAGTTCCTCAAATGCAGATTTAACGGTAGTGCGCAAATATTCATCAATAGTTTTCCGGTCTTTATAGGATATTATTCTATCGAGGCGTTCTTTCCAATATTCTCCGGACCAGCTGTTCGTCGAGTGCGAGTAGGAGCGTGAATAATAGTTTACATCAATGACGAGTCCTTTCAACAGACTGTAACAGAACAGAAGCATAATAATGGAAAATGGAAGCGCCGTAATCAGAGTCATGGTTTGCAGAGACTCCAGACCACCCGCATTGAGCAGTACAAGAGCAAGTATACCCAGTAATGCTCCCCAGAAAACAAGTTGCCATTTTGGCGATTTTATAGCATTATTGGATGAAATATTATTCATCACATAGATGCCTGAATCTGCAGAGGTAACGAAAAATATAAAAATAATAAACAGAGTAAGTATGCTCGTAACTATTTCAAAAGGAAAGTATCCAAGAAATTTGAATAGCAATACATCAGCATTGGTCACCAGCGCACTTAGTGCACCGCTTGCTTCATGCTGATCGATCCATATTGCACTGTTCCCAAAGATTGTCATCCACAGAAAATTGAAGAATGTAGGTAATACCAATACTGCTCCAATAAACTCACGGATCGTTCTACCTTTAGATATCTTAGCAATAAAAAGGCCTACATATGGCGACCAGGAAATCCACCAGGCCCAATACAGAATAGTCCAGTTGAAAAACCACTGCTGATGCTCCGGTTCATAAGCATGTGTGTTGAAAGTCAGGCTGAAGAATGAATTGATATAGTAACCCAGACCTTCTGAAAACGTACCTAACAAAAAAGTTGTCGGACCAAAGATCAGCACAAAAAGCATGAGCAACAGAGCCGTTATAATATTAAGCTGGCTCAAAAATTTAACGCCTTTGTTGACCCCGGATGTAGCAGACAGAATCGATATCGTCATAATCACAACAACGATAATAATCTGGTATATAAAATTACTTTCCGGAATAACGCCTATGTTGACGAGTCCGGCACAGAGCTGTACCACACCAAAACCTAATGTTGTGGTAATTCCGAAAAAAGTACTGCAGAGTGCAAACATATCAATGACGTCACCTGCACGACCTTGTATTTTATCCTTAAGAATGGGGTAGAAGCAGCTTCGGAGAGATAATGGAAGTTTATAGCGATAAGTGAAGTAAGCAAGAGATAGTCCGACAACAGCATAAATGGCCCATGCATGAATACCCCAGTGGAAAAAAGTATACAACTGAGCATCCTTAGCTCTTTGTATGGGATCGGTGCCCAGTACATTGGTGTCGGAATAATGTGACATCGGTTCTGCTACGCTGAAGTACATCAGTCCAATACCCATTCCCGCTGCAAAAAGCATGGAAATCCAGGAGAAAAAAGAAAATTCGGGTTTGGAATCATTAGAACCCAATTTAACATTACCATATTTACTGAAAACCAGAAAAAGCAAAAACAAAACAAAGATGGTAACGACAAGAACGTAAACCCAATTGAGGTTTTCAAATAGAAAAGTTTTGACCAGATTAAGGTAATAATCTGCTGCTGATGGAAAGACGCTGGAAACTAAAGTAATACCCAGAATAAAGAATAAACTGGGAAAAACTATACCTGAAACAAAAGTGCTTTTACGCTTTAAGATTTTTATAAAACTCATTAAAGTTAGAGATTTTGTGATTTGAAAAAAATAAAATTTGGGACTGCAAAGGTACTAAAAATTAATTTTACACACTTTTGAAGCCTTTTTTGGATGGTTAGGTGGTTGGTTTGTAGTCGTTTACATAAAGGTGGTGCAGTCGCTCAGAGAGAGGCTTAAAATCTGCGGATAACATCATAAAACATTCGGAAAAAGCTTGATTAAAAAGTATAAATGGCTCTTTCAAAAAGAACCATTTATACCCATACTACATTATATCAAGCCCGCTCTTTAAAGCGTACTTATTTTTCAAAAGGAGGACGCAGCCTTGATAATAAAATTAGTGACTTCTTCTGCTTTGGAAGCCAGAGATGCATGACTTGCGTCAAGGTGTATAATTTCCCGCGGGCGGATACGGTCTGCCATTTCCTGCTGTGTCTGCGGAGGTATCATATGATCCTCATCCGATACCTGATACCAGCTTGGCTTAGTACGCCATGCGGGATCCCCTGCAGGCTCTTCAAAACAGGTTGCATGAATAGGCCGTTGGGCGAGAGACAGCACCAAAGCCTCATCATCATCCAGATCGGCACAGAAGTGACGATGGTATTCATCATATTTTATCCATAAGAAACCTTTACTGTCCGGATATATGCTTGCGGCTCCTGCAGGAGATTCATGTCGTGAAAATATCCGGGAAAGGCTTTCTCCTGCCTCCGGTGCAAATGCCGCAATGTATACCAGACCGATTACTTTCTGGTTATTTCCGGCTCCTGAAATAACTGATCCGCCATAGGAATGTCCAACAAGCAGGACTTTTCCTTCCTGTGCATTGATCAGATCGCTTGTACGTTCGATATCATGGGTCAGAGAGGTCAATGGGTTCTGCGCGCTTCTTACTTGATAACCGGCTTTTACTAAACGAGGGATAACATGTTGCCAATGAGAACCATCTCCCCAGGCACCATGTACTAAAATAATTGTGAGATCTTTCTTTTCCATTTTTGAAATTTTAGTTTACAATTTTAGTGTTCAATGTGTTAGATGTCAACAGATTAGTCTAAATATTGTTTGCTAGTATTTATTATTTTTTTTAAATAAGATAAATAATTTGCTTCCATATTGTTTTTGAGATCCGGCAGATATGAGTACTTAAAAAACTGGTTAACTAACTGTCTGTCATGTTTTAAAAAGATCCTGTTTATGTAGTATCCGAATTAGTTTATTTTGTTTATTGTTTTAAATAAGATAGTACGTAGTGTTGCTAATTCATTTTCACTAAGGGGTTGTAGCGGACTTCTAAGATATCCTGCATCAATACCCATCAGATGAAGTCCGGCTTTGATCGTGCGGGGAAGGCCTTTCTCGACAATGAATTTGAGAAGTTCGGCTTGTTGATAATACAGACGTTGTGCTTCCGGCAGATTATTCTGACCGACAGCCTGATAAAGTTCTTTTGTCAGATCGGGAATCAGATTGGAGGCTGCTGTACACCATCCTGTTGCCCCAGCTGTAAATGCTGCTAAAGCCAATGGATTAGAACCATTGTAAAAAGCGACATCCTTTCCAAAAGTCTGGTACAGCTGATGCATACGCTGTACATCACCTGTACTTTCTTTTATCATCGTTACATTCGGAATTTGCAAAAGTCTGATCAGTAAAGACGGCGACATATCTATTCCGCCTGTTGCTGGATTATTATACGCCATGATCGGAATAGATATCGCATCCGCAACGGTTTTATAATGTCGGAATATTTCGTCATCTGTTAGTTTCCAGTAGCTCATCGGAATAATCATTACCGCATCTGCACCAGCCTTTTCTGCAAATTTTGCATGATAAACAGTTCTTTCCGTTGTCAGATTGGATACGCCTGCCAGTACAGGAATACGGCCTGCGACTTGTTCTGTTGTAGCGAGAATAATGGCTTCCTTTTCGGCATCTGTGAGATAAGGCAATACACCGGTGCTTCCCAATGGAGCAATCGCATTGGAACCTGTGACAGCCAGTCGTTCAACTAATATTTTGAATAATTGAAGATCAACTTTTTCCTGTTGATCAAAGGGGGTAATAGGATAAGATACTATACCTTTAAATAGATTCTGATTCATATTGTATAAAATGAGTAAAGAGAAAAGAGCCCTCCGCAGAGGGCATGATTAAATAAGACAAATAGAGTTAATGTTAGAGATCGCGGCCTTCTTCTTCGCGTAGAGCGACTCCCAGATTCTGAAGTTGAGGAGCATTTTCACAGGCAATGTATTTGGCAGGTTCGGTATCGCTCAGATTCTGATGTCTGTGCCAGGCCCAGGAAGGAATATAGACCGCATCACCGGCTTTCCATTCCACGCGTTCATCTTCCACTTCTGTATAACCTGCGCCTTCCAGTACATACAGTACAGTCTCGTAGGTATGACGATGTCTGTTCGTCAGTTGACCCGGCAATAATCCGCCTATAGTCATACTTACATTTTTACTGGGCAGATCAACGAAAAAAACAGGATGTTTGCGTTCAGTGGAAAACTGATTATGTACACCTGCATTTTCTACATTTTGATGAATGAGCTTTGCGGGTTTGATAAACGTCGGACGTGCAAAGGTTTGATGAAAATCTTTTGAACTGAATTGTTTTTCTTCTGTTTTCATATTAAACATATTAAGTTGTGTATTTGCATTATTGCATTTCAAAATTATAGTATATTTGGACTGTCTTACTGGTTCAGTTTTTACATAATTTAATAGTCCAGATGATTCGTCCTTGGAATTTAGAAATGCAGTTGGATTTTCAGGCAGAGAAGTCTGTTTATCTGCAGATCGCAGATGCGATCATTGAAGCTATTCGTAGCGGGAGGCTTAAAAAGGGAGAAGCTCTGCCAGGTACAAGAGCTTTGTCAGAGCATATAGGGGTAAATCGTAATACAGTAGTAGAGGCTGTGAACGTACTTCAAAATGAAGGCTGGATTATCACGAAAGAACGTGCAGGTACCTTTGTGGCTGATGATCTTCCATTCCGCTCTGAAAATATGTCACATTCAGGTACCGCCGTCAAAATAAATACTTCACCGGCTCCTGTGTACAGTATTTGCTTTGATGACGGATATCCGGATGCACGGATTGCTCCCGTCAAAGAGCTGGCCAGAGCTTACCGGCAGATTTTTAATCAAAAAGCCAGATGGCAGATGATGGGCTATACCAATGCACTGGGGGATGAATCGTTCAGGGCCGCAATTGCCAGGATGTTAAACCATCATAGGGGCATGAAGATCGATGTACCTCATATATGTATTACCCGGGGAAGCCAGATGGCTTTATATCTGGCTGCTCAGAGTCTGATACAGCAGGGCGATTATGTATTAGTCGAAGATCCGGGATATCATCCTGCATGGGAAGCTTTTGAACATGCAGGCGCAAAGCTATTACCTGTACGGGTGGATCAGGACGGATTGATTATAGCAGATATTAACCGACACCTGCAGAGTGGCAAATCTGTAAAAGCGATCTACACCACACCTCATCATCAATACCCCACTACGGTTACGCTTAGTCTTTCCCGACGGGTAGAACTTATACGGCTGTCTAATGAGTATGGATTTACAATCATAGAGGATGATTATGATAATGAATTTCACTTTGGGCATCGCCCCATTTTACCGCTGTCCAGTTACAATGAAATTCAAAATTATATCTACATCGGGACGATGAGTAAAGTAGTTGCGCCCGCATTGCGTATCGGATATCTGGTAAGTAAAGCATCTTATATTCAACAAATAGGTGCTTTACGTAAAATCATAGATGTACAAGGCGATAATATTATGGAACAGGCTGTTCTTCAGCTGATAGAAGACGGAACGATTAAGAAGCATCTTAAAAAGATGACACTGTATTACCGGAATAAGAGAGATAACTGTTTCAGATTACTCAATCAATATATGAAAGATAAGGCTGACTATCGCTTGCCCGATGGGGGACTTGCATTTTGGATAGTCCCCAGACAGCAGGAGCGTGTCAGATATCTGGAAGAAAGATTGAAAGAAAAAGGTATCCGCATATCAGGTCCGGAACAATATAATCTTGGACAAGATACGCAGGGATTGCGCCTGAGCTATGGAGCGCTGTCTGAAGCGCAGCTGGAAGAGGGGATCCAAGTCATAGCAGATTTGCTTTAGCCAGACACGGATGTATTGATATCATGTTTGTTACATATTGAATGCGGCAGTATAATTTTGTATTTTAGAATATCTATTTACCAAACTAAAACCTTTACCATGAAACAAATCCCTGTTTTTTTGACTGTCATGTTATTATTCCTGCTATGCAAGCCAGGTGTTCATGCACAACAGAAATTGTCATACAGTAATGATAAAATTAAAACCGGAGCCGAACAAACGGAGAAATATGTGGGCTATTTAAAAGGAAAACGGGTCGCAATATTGGGAAATCAATCTTCTGTTATAGGAAAAACCCATCTGGTGGACAGTCTTCTTGCCCTCAAAATAAACATTGTAAAAATATTTGGTCCAGAACATGGTTTCCGGGGTAATGCAAGTAACGGGACAGAAGTATCGGATGAATTGGATGCAAAGACAGGCATACGCATCATATCCCTGTATGGTAACAAAAGAAAACCATCTGCAAAAGATCTGGCTGATGTAGATGTATTAATTTTTGATGTACAGGACATGGGTGTACGCTTCTACACGAATATTAACACTTTAAGAGATATTATGGAGTCCTGTGCGGATAACGGGAAAGAACTAATGATTCTGGATCGTCCGAATCCAAATGCCTACCTGATTGATGGACCCATTCTGGATATGAAGCACAAATCAGGAATAGCACAATTTCCGGTGCCGATAGCACATGGTATGACTATAGCTGAGTTTGCACAGATGATTAACGGAGAGAAATGGATGAAAGCAAAAGATTCGTGTAAACTGAAGATTATTCCGGTGTCTAATTATAACCACAGTATGCTGTATAAACTCCCTGTCAATCCGTCTCCTAATCTGAATACAGAAGAGAGTATATTACTATATCCAAGTACCTGTTTATTTGAAGGCACTAAACTCAACCATGGAAGAGGCACTGATTATCCTTTTACGGTTATAGGAAGCCCTGCATATAAAGGCATCTATTCATTTTCATTTACCCCGGTGAGCAAGAAAGGGATGAGCGAATCTCCTCTGTTTATGAATCAGGTATGTTATGGTCTGGATTTGCGTAAAGTGGATCTGGCTAAACTGGTTGCAAGTAAAAAATTAAATCTGGATTGGATGAAAGAACTCTATCAAAAATCTCCTGAAAAGGCAGCATTTTTTGACCGGAGCTTTTCTGCACAGATCGGAAATATTGAAACACTTGCCGGAGTAAGCGATTTTCGTAAACAAATCGAATCCGGAGCAAGCGATCAGGAAATTCGTAAAAGCTGGGAACCCGGACTTACAAATTATAAAAAAATGCGTAAGAAATATGTGATTTATAAGGACTAAACTCTTGTTAACCCTATTAAAAAACGGCCTGAGCTCATAAGAACTCAGGCCGTTTTTAGTAAGGATTGTCTTTTACTCCGTATATTCTGGAATTGCTTTGTAAGTAGGATTAATAGGGGAGTCAGCCAGCGTTTATTGGTATCTCTGCCAATAGTAGCAGGAGCACCAGAAGGTTTGGTTAACGTCTGTTAACAAAATAAGTGTAACCCCCATCTGTTGGCAAATTAAGTTTAACCTGCGTTTGTTGGCGTCCCCGCCAACAGATAACCTTATAAATTCCTTGAAAACTGGTTCTTGTTTGAAATTTATGGCAGAAACAAATGGCAGTTTATACAGCGTGATTGAAAAGGTTTGGTTAATAGATGTATATTAACAAATTCAGTTTAACTCGCGTCTTTTAGAAAAGTTAAGTGTAACCAGCGTCTGTTGGCGTCCCCGCCAACAGTATAAAAACAAAAGAGGCAGTATCCTTATTTAGATACTGCCTCTCTATTGTTATTTTATATTATCCTGTTATTTCTGATCCGCAAAATAAGCTGTGATATACTTTTTATCCGCCTGGATCTGCTCTTTCATAATTTCTATAGTTTCAAATCTTTCATCGTGCCTTACAAAATGAAGGAATGTTACTTTTAATGTTTTTCCGTAGATATCTTCATTGAAATCAAACAAAGAAACCTCAATATTCCGGGTCATACCGTCTACAGTTGGACGGGTTCCGATGTATCCCATTCCTTTTGCTTTTCGGAAAGGAACTTTCTCGATATATTGTCCCGTAAGAACTTCTTCAATTTTGTCGAATATCTCAACCTCTACCGCATAGATTCCGTAAGCCGGAATTAGCTTATGCTTTTCATGCACATGCAGATTCGCTGTCGGGAACCCAATGGTACGTCCGATCTGGTCTCCCCGAATTACTGTTCCTGTCAATTCGAACGGATAGCCCAGGTACTGATTAGCCGTGTCAATATTTCCCTTGATCAGAGACTCGCGGATCCGTGTTGAAGATACCGCTACATCGTTAATATCCTGTTCGGGGATCTGCTCTACCG
Source organism: Sphingobacterium sp. UBA5789 (assembly GCF_002418355.1). Taxonomy (NCBI): domain Bacteria; kingdom Pseudomonadati; phylum Bacteroidota; class Sphingobacteriia; order Sphingobacteriales; family Sphingobacteriaceae; genus Sphingobacterium; species Sphingobacterium sp. UBA5789. The sequence goes on from NZ_DIDX01000004.1 coordinate 313,573, forward strand.
TATAATCAAAGATTTCTGCAAAGTGCTCCAGGTCGACTAATGACCCTTTGCGGTCTTTACCGAAATGATGATCATAGCCGATCACTATTTTTTTAGTTCCCAGTTTTCCTATTAACACATTACTGATATATTCTTCGGGAGTCTGATTCGAGAAATCGCGGGTAAAAGGAGTGAGGATCAGGTGATCTATGCCAGCATTGGCCAGATGACACACCTTTTCTTCAATATCATTGATCAGTCTGAGACTGTCATCATCGGGATTGATAATCAGACGCGGATGCGGAAAGAAAGTTAGCAGAACAGTCTCTCCGTTTATTTTCTTTGCAGATTCTTTCAGATGACTCAAAATCTTTTGATGACCTATATGTACGCCGTCAAATGTTCCAATGGTCACTACAGCACAATCCAAAGGTTCAAAGTCGTCTAAATTTCTGTATATTTTCATTAGTTATTAAACTTGTGATGCCGCAAAATTAGAAACTATTCTCGGGTAAAGCTGCAATCAATTGTTTGTTTTCCGTTAAATTTTTTGTGATTTTATCACTTCAATCAGGTTTTCGAGATTCCAGGCATTATCTACGTGATAATTACCACTTTTAGTCCGGCGCAGTTCACTCAAATGAGAGCCGTTATTTAGTAGTTTACCAAAATCGTTAGCTATAGAGCGAATGTAAGTTCCTTTTGAACATGAAATTCGAAAGTAAATATGTGGAAGTTCTATTTTTTCAATGTCGAAACTATTAATAGTCACTTTGCGGGATTTCAGTTCTACTTCCTCACCACGGCGGGCTTTTTCATAAACCCGTTCGCCGTTGATTTTAATAGCTGAATGTGCAGGCGGAAATTGGTTGATCTCACCTTCGAAAGAACGTGCTGTATCAAAGATCATCTCTTCGGTGATAGCACTGATATCAAATCGCTGATCAATTTCTGTTTCCAGATCATAGGATGGGGTAGTGGCACCTAAGGTGATAATACCGGTATATTCTTTATCTTCAGCCTGAAATGAATCGATCTGTTTGGTCATTTTTCCTGTACACACGATCAGGAGACCTGTTGCCAGCGGATCGAGTGTCCCCGCATGTCCGACTTTTAATTTAAGCGGTTTAAGTGTATTGCGGATCTTTCCTACCACATCAAAACTTGTCCAGGTGAGAGGTTTATCAATTAATAACATTTGCCCTTCAGCAAAATGGAAAGTATGGGAATTCTCAATAATAGGATCTTCCATTAGATGATTTGTAGGCTGTGACCTGTCAATAACATGATAAGGATAATCATGCCGATAATAATTCTGTACCAACCAAAAGCCTTAAAACCATATTTAGTCAGAATTCCGATAAAAGATTTTATTGCAATAATTGCTACAATAAACCCGATAACATTACCGATAATCAGAAGATTGATCTCTTCTCCTGTAAATGTATTGCCTTCTTTAAAGAATTTCAGCAGTTTGACTGCTGATGCACCAAACATCATTGGCAAAGCCAGAAAGAAAGAAAATTCTGCTGCAGCCTTACGGGTTAATTTTTGTGTCATACCTCCGACAATCGTGCTCGCAGAGCGTGATGTACCGGGTATTAAAGCCAGACATTGGTAAAGACCAATCTTGAATGCCTGCGCATAAGAGATGTCATCTGAATCGTCCGTAGTAGGTTTATTGAACCATTTGTCTACAAACAATAAGATAATACCACCTACAACCAGCATTACTGCAACCATCAGCGGGCTCTCCAGCCACTGATCGATATAATCGTTCAGCAATAGTCCCAGTATAGATGCCGGAATCGCAGCTACTACAAGTTTGTAATAGAAGGTCAGCGATTTGAAAAAACGTTTGTAATACAGAACCAGTACGGATAAAATGGTTCCCAGTTGAATAACGATGGTGAAGAGTTTGACAAAGGGCGTCGGCTCAATGCCCATCAGTGCCGTTGCAATAATCATATGCCCCGTTGAGGAAACGGGTAAAAATTCTGTCAGGCCTTCGATAATGGCCAGGACGATAACTTGAATTAAATTCATGCCTGTATTATACGTTCTTGTTCTTAGGTCTATACAATATGGCTACAAAACCTATTGCGAACCCTAATACAACAACAATGGGAGCTAATGTAATTTTAGTGAAACTATAGATGTCTGAAGTTCCTGACATCAGAAAAAAACCAATAATAACGATTGCTACACTTGCAGCAAACAGCTGATAATTAATCTTTCCAAAAACAAAACCTCCTTTATAATTCCCTGCTTTTGCAGTAGAAGATTTTGTCGTTTTATTCGTTTGAGCCATAAGGATAATTAGAATTAACGGTATAGACTGTGTGATTTAGCTTTTAGATACTTGGTGACAGCAAAGTAAGTACTTAATCCTGAAATCAGTATTCCTAAGATAATGACTACAAGGAAAATCGCACCAAACTCATACCAGTTGCGCAGGAATACCAGTTCCGGAATTTGCTTTTGCGAAAACTGCAGTGTAAACAGGAGCAGAAGAATAGCGATCAGTGAACCTAAGAGTCCGTGAACAATTCCGTATATGATATATGGCTTACGGATAAAGTTTTTGGTTGCACCGATAAGCTGCATACTTTTGATCAGAAAACGTTGCGAATAGATCGCCAGACGAATGGTGTTATTGATCAGGGCTACAGCAATAATAAGCAGGATGACAGTAAAGGCAAGTACAACGATACTGATTACTTTAATGTTTTTATTGACCATGTCGATCAGGGATTCCTGATAAACCACCTCTTTGACTTTGCTGTTGTTAGACACTTTTTTGATAAAAGTCTGTATACTGTCTGTATTGGCGTATTGTTCTTTCAGATATACATCAATAGAAGGCAGCAACGGATTATGTCCTAGAAATTCTACGAAATCTTCACCAAGATCCTCTTTCAGGTTCTTAGCAGCCAATTCTTTACTGATATATTCCGTACGTAATACGTAAGGATCTTTTTCAATATCTTTTTGCATAGAAAGTACGTCACCCTCTGTCGTTGCATCATTCACAATAACATTGAGGACGATATTCTCTTTTACATATTTGGAAAGATTTCGTGCATGAACAAGAATAAGACCTAAAAGTCCTGTCATTAACAGCACCAGTGCAATACTGATAACTGTAGAGACATATACTGATTTCGTTTTTTTCTTGGTCGTGCTTAACTCGTATCCTGACATAAGCAATTAAATTATTTGTTTGCGAAAGTAAGGAATTGCGCTGATTTTACGAATATTTATTGCAATTACTTCCTTTTTGTATGATTATTATTACTGATATTCTCCTGTTATGCCGGCCTGCGGCAAATGCTGCCAACACAATCATTAACTTCTAATATCCTCAAATATTGTTTAAACTACAAATCTTTTATTATATAGGACTAAAATCGTAATTTCGCATTTCTTAAATATTTCCTTATTCATCAAATGGAGTACAATCATAAAGCATTAGAGAAGAAGTGGCAAAGATTTTGGGCTGATCATCACACCTTCAGATCGGCAGATTCTCAGGACAAACCCAAGTATTATGTACTGGATATGTTTCCTTATCCGTCAGGTGCGGGACTGCACGTAGGACATCCGCTTGGATATATAGCTTCCGATATTTTTTCAAGATATAAGCGTTCAAAAGGTTTTAATGTTTTGCATCCTATGGGGTACGATTCCTTTGGACTTCCGGCAGAACAGTATGCTATCCAGACAGGACAACATCCGGCGATCACCACAGAAGCGAATATCAACCGATACCGGGAGCAAATGGATAATATCGGGTTCTCTTATGACTGGAGCCGTGAGATCCGTACTTCAGAACCGGATTATTACAAATGGACGCAATGGATCTTTATGCAATTGTTTAACTCCTGGTATAACAATGATTTGGATAAAGCTGCCTCTATAGATACATTAGTTAAGCATTTCGAAAATGTCGGTTCAAAAGGCATCAATGCGGTGTGTGATGAAGATATCCTTGAATTTACAGCAGATGAATGGAAAGGATTTGACGAAGAGAAGCAACAGCGTGAATTATTAAAATACCGTATCGCTTATCTGCGCGAAAGCACAGTTAACTGGTGTGCTGCTCTGGGAACGGTATTGGCCAATGATGAGGTGATCAATGGGGTTTCTGAGCGTGGAGGCTATCCTGTAGAACAAAAGAAAATGATGCAATGGTCTATGCGTATCACAGCATATGCTGACCGCCTGCTTCGCGGACTGGACACCATAGACTGGCCGGAGCCTTTGGTAGAAATGCAACGTAACTGGATTGGTAAGTCAGTAGGTGCTTCTGTCAGATTTCCGTTGCCACAGTTAGATAACTATATTGAAGTCTTTACAACGCGTGTGGACACTATTTTTGGTGTTTCTTTCGTAGTGTTGGCTCCTGAACATGAATTAGTAACAGCTTTAACTACTCCGGATCAGGAATCCGAGGTAAAAGCATATATAGATAAGACGAATAAAAAGTCTGAACTGGATCGTATGGCGGATACAAAGACCGTATCCGGAGCATTTACCGGTTCCTATGCCAAACATCCGATTACAGGACAAGATGTACAGATCTGGATTGCTGATTATGTACTGGCCAGCTATGGCACCGGAGCCGTAATGGCTGTACCATCCGGAGATCAGCGGGATTATGTGTTCGCTAAACATTTTAATCTTTCGATTATTCCGATTTCAGATACGCAGCAGATTGAAGAAGAAGCAGATCCGAATAAAAATGGACGCTATATCAATTCCGGCTTTATTAATGGTCTGAATTATCAGGAAGCTGTTCCGGCATTGATCTCCAAACTGGAAGAACTTAAACTTGGAAAAGCCAAGATTAATTTCCGTATGCGGGACGCTATATTCGGTCGTCAGCGTTATTGGGGTGAGCCGGTTCCGGTATATTTCAAAAACGGACTTCCTTATCTCATTAAAGAAGAAGAATTGCCTTTGCTTCTTCCGGAAGTAGATAAATATCTGCCAACTGAAACCGGTGAACCTCCTTTGGGAAGAGCAGAAGATTGGAAATATGAAGATCAGTATGAGTATGAGTTAAGTACAATGCCAGGATGGGCAGGTTCCAGCTGGTATTGGTTCCGTTATATGGATCCGCAAAATGCAGACGCCTTTGCCTCTGAAGAAGCGGTGGCTTACTGGAAAGCTGTAGATTTATATATAGGTGGATCAGAGCATGCTACGGGTCATTTGCTGTACTCACGCTTCTGGAATAAATTCTTAAAAGATATAGGTTATCACAATGAAGAAGAACCCTTCAAGAAGCTGATCAATCAAGGGATGATTCAGGGAAGATCCAATTTTGTATATCGTATTCTGGATGAAGAAGGAAGAGGTACGAATCAGTTCGTATCCTACGGTTTAAAAGAGCAGTATAAAACAATCGCATTACATGTGGATGTAAATATTGTCGTAAATGATATGCTGAATCTGGAAAAATTCAGACAGTTCAGACCTGATTTTGCTGATGCCGAATTCATTCTTGAAAACGGAAAGTATCACTGTGGTGCAGAAGTAGAGAAAATGTCTAAATCCAAATTCAACGTAGTGAATCCGGATGACATTATCGATACCTATGGTGCAGATACACTTCGCTTGTACGAAATGTTCCTTGGGCCGCTTGAACAAGCTAAGCCATGGAATACAAATGGTATTGAAGGCGTATATAAATTCCTGAAAAAAGTATGGCGTCTGTTTCACAATGCAGAAGGAAACTTCCAAGTATCGGATGAAACACCTGTAAAAGCAGAATATAAAGCATTACATAAAATCATCCGGAAAGTAGAAGATGATATCGAACGTTTTTCGTTTAATACATCGGTATCTGCATTTATGATCTGTGTGAATGAGCTTACAGAACTAAAATGTAATAAACGTGCTATTCTGGAACAGTTAATTATCGTATTACAGCCATATGCACCACATATAGCAGAGGAATTATGGTCGTTGTCTGGCCATGAAGCCGGCAGTATATCTTATGCTCCGTACCCTGTGTTCAATCCGGAATATCTTGTAGAATCCGAATTTGCGTATCCGGTATCTGTAAACGGCAAGATGAAACTGAATCTTCCTCTTGCGTTGGACCTGGAAGCGAAAGCAGTAGAAGAGATTGTATTGAACAATGCTGATGTACAAAAATATCTGGATGGAAAGCCTGTAAAGAAGATCATCTTTGTAAAAGGAAAGATCATTAATATTGTCGTTTAATAAATCTCATCTGGTGAACTGTCGTACAGCTTTGTATAACAGCTAATCAGATCTATATTATCGTCCGCTACTCAAAAAGGTAGCGGACTTTTTTTTGTACTCAAAAAGTTGTGTTATACATGTCTTTGCACAGGCAGAATTACATTCACCTTAACAGTACTAAAAATGTGTATAAGTTTATTCTTTAGACCCCATCTACTATCTGTCGCTGTCTTCTTTAAGTTTTCAAAAACAAGTATTCGTCCGGAGATAAAATACAACTAAAACGGATAAGCTAAGTAGAATTAAAAGTTACAATGTGTTACTGTTACACTATTGATATTTTTAGATATTTATCTCTTTTATTTCGTTTACAGATATATTTACCGGACTTGTTTCACAGGGTTCAAAGATTGAAATTCTGACCCTAAATTAATTGGTTAAACATCGTTTTTGATAGTATTTAACTAATTTTTATGACTTTTTATCAACTAAATTTTTGTGAGAGTATTATGTTTCTTATTCTCGGGGTATTTGTGTTTTTTTTATTTTAGTTTAATAAAGCATTAATTTTAGAATTATATATTGTCGTTACAATTTATGTATTTTTAACTCATTGATTGTCAGTGTTTTGTTACAAAGACTAGTTGTACTTTGTACACTTTGCTTGGATATGTCAAATCACTTTTTGTAAATTAGACTTAACCAAAATATAAACCTGTTATCCCTTTTTTATTTCGTAACAGGCCAATTGTAAATTTAGTAAACTAAAATCTACTGCCTATGATTAGATAAAGTATAACCTATTGTACTCTAATTGAGTATGTCGCCTAACATAAACAATCAATATAAACAATCTTATCACTTATTATGAAACAACTTAAACAGTTTGATGGAAGAATTAAGCCGTCCTTCCATTTTTCACTCAAGAAATCCTTCTGGATGGCTAGTGCCACAGTATTGCTTGTCAATACGGCATTTGCCCGAATTTCTAATACTGAAAACACAAATTATGAGAAAATTTTACTGAGCGAAAATCCTCAACAGGAATTCCTGATTAAAGGAAAGGTACAGGATGCTGCTACAAAATCAGCACTATCTGGTGTTACCCTGAAAATACTGGGAAAAGCTACAGCTACTTCAACTGATGAAAATGGTTCATTTGAACTGAAAGTAAGTGCCAACGACATTATCGAATTCTCTTATATAGGATATAAGAAGACCGAATATAAAGTCTCCGGGCCGGCCAGCAATCTGCTTATTGACCTGACTGATGAGACCGGATCACTGGAAGAAGTCGTTGTTACAGGTTATTCTACACAGCGTAAGAAGGATCTGACGGGTTCTGTTGCTGTCGTGGATGTCAATCAATTAAAGACACAACCCGTAGCAAGTGCCGTTGAAGCACTTCAGGGACGGGCAACAGGGGTACAGATCGTAACAGACGGTGCTCCGGGATCTACTCCACAAATCAAGATCCGTGGATTCAGTACGATTAATAACAACGAACCTCTCTATGTTATTGACGGTGTGCCTTTTGAAGGAAAATTGAGCTGGTTAAATCAAAATGATATCGAATCGATGCAGGTCTTGAAAGATGCTTCCGCTGCTTCTATATACGGTGCCCGTGCAAATAACGGGGTTATCATTATCACAACAAAAAGTGGGAAATCCGGAAAAGCGCAAATCAATCTCGATGCTTATTATGGTGTACAGGTGCCAAACAGCTCAAGATTTCCAAAAATGATTACTCCTCAGCAGGAACTGGATATTGAAAATCGCCTGACCGGAAATAGTAATACTTTGCCTGATTATTTAGTCGCCGGCTCTAAAACCGGACATGATATTACACAGGCGGATATTGATATGGCCAAATACAATTATCGCGCTAAATCCAGAGCAGACTTTTACCAGATTACCAAAGCCAACAAAGAAGGTACAAACTGGTTTAAAGAGCTTTCTCAAAATGCGCCTACCCAATCGTATCAGTTGAGTGCGGCAGGAGGTACAGATGATGCTAAATATGCAATGTCTGCCGGCTATCTGGGACAAAAAGGTACCATTATACATACCGGATTTGATAAGTTTAATGTTCGTGCGAATACCAGTTTCTCTGCGTTGAACAAAAAGCTTCGTTTCGGAGAGAATTTACAATACAGTTTTACAGAAGGATATGGAATCGGGGTTAATACCAATACGGCCGGTGATTATATCGGTGAGGGGAGTGCGTTAGGATTTGCATACCGTATACATAATATTATTCCTGTCTATGATGAAGGCGGTAATTTTGCCGGATCACTGGGTGGAAAATATGGTAACGGTGAAAATCCTGTGGCTATAGCTTACCGAGCAAAGGATAACAAAAATAAGAATAACTTCTTCTTTGGAAATGCCTTTACGGAATATGACATTATTGATGGCCTTACTTTACGTACAAACTTTGGTTTGAAATATGAAAATTATAATGGCGTATCTTACAGATATCCTAATCCGGAATTTACAGAAGGTAATTTCAGTAATTCTATAAGTGAGTATTTTGGATTTACAACAGAATGGACCTGGACCAATACCTTAAACTACAGAAAAACCTTCGGCGATCACAATCTGAATATTCTTGCCGGTACGGAAGCTATTCAAAACAGATATAGACAGCTGGATGGAAGTGGTCGTGATCTGTTTACCATGAGCAGTCTGGATTATCTGTACTTAGGTGCTGCTTCCGGACAATCCAGTACAAGTGAAGGAACCGTAGGATCTATGTTCTCCCTTTTTGGTAAAGTAGATTACTCTTTCAAGGATCGTTATATCCTGAGTGCGACTATCCGTCGTGACGGATCATCCAACTTTGGTTCGGCCAATAAGTATGGGGTATTTCCGGGAGTAAGTGGTGCATGGCGTGTATCTGAAGAAGAATTTTTGAAAGGTACTAGCTGGTTGTCTGATCTGAAATTAAGAGCAGGGTATGGTGTAACCGGTAATCAGCGTATCCCGTCTGATCAGTATTTCAGAAGATTTGAATCCGCAGTCAATTCGTCTTCATATCCTATCAACGGAACCGTACTTACAGGTATGTGGTTAAGTGACTACGATAATCCAAATGTAAAATGGGAGCAGGTTTCTGCATTAAACCTTGGGATTGACTTCTCTATTCTCAATGGAGATTTAGATGGTTCATTTGACTGGTACAATAAGAAAACAACAGATATGCTTTATCGTTTGCCGTTGCCTGCAATTGCAGTAGGCCGCGCTAATTCTCCGTATGTCAATGTGGGTGAAATGCAGAATAAAGGTATAGAGTTCTCCTTAAATTATCATTATGGTAAACGTCAGCAGAGACCATTTACATTAGATCTGTCCGCAAATATTTCCCGTAATATTAATAAAGTCGTCTCATTGGCACCGTCTATTTCGCAGGATATTTACGGAAGTTTCAGAAGTATGGAAACTTCTCTCCTGAAAGCCGGAGAGCCATTGGGTTCATTCTTTGGTTATAAAGTGATCGGTATCTATCAAAGCGCCAGCGATGTGGCAAGTTCACCATCATACGAACTGGCCAGAGCCGGTGGTCTGAAATATGAGGATATTAACGGAGATGGCAAGATCGATGCCAACGACCGTACGGTTATCGGTAGTCCGCATCCGGATTTTGTATATTCCTTTAACATCAGTGGGGCATACAAGAATTTTGATTTCATGATGTACTTCTATGGTTCACAGGGAAATCAAAACTATGAAGCAACGCGTTACTTTACTGATTTTGGTGTATTCAAAGGACAGAAAAGTGTTCGTGTACTGGATGAGTGGAGCCCTACAAATACATCAAGCATGATTCCTTCCCAAGGAGGAAGTGACGTTTCCTCACTGGAGTATGCATCATCGAGCTATTATATTCAGGATGCGAGTTTCTTAAAATTGAAGAATCTGCAAATCGGATATAGTCTTCCAACAGAAAAAATATTTAAATCAACTAGTGGGGTGCGCAAACTGAGAGTCTATTTCGGTGTGACCAATCTGTTTACTATTACCAAATATGAAGGATTGGATCCGGAAGTTTCAGCCACACCTTCAGATTATCCTGCATTTGGGGTGGACTTTGGAGTTTATCCGCAATCCCGTCAGTATATGTTAGGACTGAGTTTAGGTTTTTAAGATGGAATAGTTGAATAATTAAAAATGAAGAAGATGAAAAAGAGAAATATAATAACTACAATATTGGGCGCATCTATTCTGATGATGTCGTCTTGCGGTAAGGATTTTTTAGAAAAAGCACCACAGGGTAAGTTGACAGATGAAGAAGTCGCCAATAAAGATGGGGTAGAGCAGGTGTTGCTTGGAACCTATGGTATTCTGAATGGTAATGTGAGTGGCACCTGGGGGAATTACTCTTCTGCGCCAAGTCAATGGCTGTTTGGGGAAGTCGCCTCAGATAATGCGCATAAAGGATCTACATCTACAGATCAGCCTAATATGAATCTGATCGAATCTTATATCTCCAACAGTGCCAATGATAATCTCAGTCAGATGTGGCAGGTGTATTACGAGGGTGTTCTTCGCGCAAATAATACCCTTAAATTACTGAGACTGGATCAGGAGGGAGCAAAAACAATCGGTGCAGACCGTGCCAAGACCATTGAAGGCGAGGCTCGTATGTTACGTGCGCACTATTACTTTTTTCTGTGGAGAGTATTTAAGAATATTCCTTATGTAAGTGAAGCAACGACTACAGACGAAGCAAAGACCGTCCCGAATAATACAGATGTGCTTCCTATGATTATTGATGATCTTAAATTTGCTGTAGATAATCTGCCGCTGACCAAGATCAATGGAGAGACAGGACGGATGGATCAGAATATTGCTAAAGCCTACTTGGGCAAAGTATACCTGTATCAGAAAAAGTATGGAGAAGCTTTAGTTTTGTTTAAAGATGTGATCGGAAGCAAAGACATCACCGTCATGCCATTTCAAAATAACTTTGATGTAACTACAGAAGATGGTCCGGAAACCTTGTTGGTATCCAAACATGCCATTAATCCGGACGGCAGTGGCGATAATGCGAATGTCGGAGATATGCTTAGCGGTCTGAACGGAAATAATCCGGTAGGATGCTGTGGATTTTATCAACCTACGATTGACCTGGTAAATGCTTATAAAGTCGATACAGATGGATTACCGTTGCTGGATAATTCTTATCGTACTATTCCTTATGTCTCTGATCTTAATAACGAAGCAGGCTATACGCTGAATGTAGCCTTGAGATTCGATCCGCGACTGGACTATACCGTAGGACGCCGGGGTGTTCAATATCTGGATTATGGTGTTATGCCGGGTGCTGCCTGGGTACGCGATCAGCCCTATGCCGGACCTTTTGTAGGAATTAAAACAATGATTCCGCAAAGTCAGTTTGGAAAATTTGCTGCTGCAGATCGCTATCTGACCGCATTGGATGTCAATATTATTCGTCTGGCAGATGTTATTCTGATGGCTGCCGAATGTCAGGTGGAATTGAATGATCTGGATGCTGCAGTGAAACTCGTGAATTCCATCCGTATAAGAGCCTCCAAATTGCCTCCGAAATTGACCGCAGACGGTGTGCCGGCAGCAGTATATGAAGTAAAACCTTATCCATCTTTTCCAGACCAGGAATATGCACGTAAAGCTGTCCGTTTCGAAAGACGTCTGGAGCTTGCAATGGAAGGGCATCGGTTTTATGATCTGGTCAGATGGGGACAGGCTAAACAGGTTATAGAAAGTTACTCTGCATTTGAAGGTGGATTCCTGTCTGCATTTAAAGGTTTGATTTTCAATAGCAGAAATGAGTACTTCCCGATTCCTCAGGATGAAATCGATAAGAGTAACGGTACATTGAAGCAAAATGAAGGATATTAATCTGTAACGAAATCGGTTGAAAGATGGGCTGCTCAAACAGCAGCCCGTTTTTCTTAAATTGTTCCTTCTATCAGCAATCAGATGGATTGTAAGCGCTTCTTTACAGTTGGTGTACTCTGTACATGAAGGTTTTTATGATCTTTTTTGTATGTTTATCGCAATGAAATTATATCTCTTTAGCTTCTTTGTTTCAGTACTGGTCTATATAATGCCTGCTAAAGGGCAGATATCCAGTAATCTTCAACGGAAGTTTAATCAGGCAGAAGGGCTTAAAAAACACTTTTACGGTTTTTCACTTTATGATGCAGACAGTTCAAGATTTTTATTCGGAATTAATGAGGAAAAACATTTTATGCCTGCTTCCAATACGAAGATCTTTACGCTTTTGGCAGCAATCCATACATTACCGGATTCCATTCCGGGGCTTCAATATATAGAGAAAGGGGATTCACTGATCTTTTGGGGTACGGGCGATCCTACTTTTTTGCATAACAGATTGGATAGTCACAAGGTGTATAATTTTTTAAAAAACAGTGGTAAACATCTTTATTATGTGCCCACAGCATCTAAAGAACCTTTTTACAGAAACGGCTGGTCAGTAGAAGACTATGATGAATATTATCAGCCAGAGATCAGTACATTTCCTGTTTACGGCAATGTAGTCACATTCAGGGCCAGAGAAAGAGGATCGTTGAGAGCTACACCGGATTATTTTCAGAAAGATGTGCAGGTAAAAGATGATGAACGGAGCAGAGGTAAATTTAAACTAACCCGTGCCTTTGATAAAAATATCTTTTATATGTCCGATATCGACGTGAAAAGAGGGTATGTTAATGAAAAGCCTTTTAAATATTCGGATAGTCTGTTTTTGAAATTGCTGGTGGACACCCTAAAGAAGGAAGTAAAAATGATTGCTTATGAAAAGCCCTCAGACGTGAAGACAGTATATTCCAACAGTAGAAATAAGATGTTGCGTGAAATGATGTTGCCTAGTGATAATTTCATGGCAGAACAGTTTCAGATGATGAGCTCGCTTGTCAGATACGGCGAATTTGATACTAACAGATTGCGGGAGTGGATGCAGCAGGAATACTATAAATACTTTACGGATAAGGTAGATCTGAAGGATGGAAGTGGTCTCTCTGTGTATAATCTGGTCACTCCGAGAAGTATAGCGGAGTTACTGGTTGTATTGCAAAAAGATATTCCGGATCCAGCGGTATTGCACAAACTCTTTCCGACAGGTGGGGTAGATGGTACCATCCGCTCAGCTTATAAACTGGATAGAGGAGAACCTTTTGTGTGGGCAAAGACAGGCACGCTTAATTCGGTGCATTGTCAGAGTGGATATCTGATCACACGGTCAGGACGTAAACTTATATTTTCATTCCTGAATAATAATTTTGTGACTTCTGCGAGTACAGTACGTAGAGAGATGGTCAATATTGTGACGTATATACGTCAGAATTATTAACATGGAGACACTAATATTTTTTAAATAAACGTTGTATATTCGGAGTTTAAAGACCCTTTATGATAGCTGTTGAAAAGAACAACAAGAAAACAATACGTGCCTGGTCTATGTATGACTGGGCGAATTCAGCTTACAACCTGGTTATTACCTCTACAATATTCCCGGTCTATTACACCACGATCACCAATACAAAGGAACATGGAGATACAGTAACTTTCTTTGGAATCGAAGTGGTGAACACAGCATTGTCCAATTTTGCATTGGCCTTTGCCTATCTTTTCATGGCTGTATCCTTACCTTTTATTACTTCTTTTGCAGACGCTACAGGTCGCAAGAAGATGTTGATGAAGCTTTTCACGTACATAGGCGGAGCAGCTTGTATGGGACTTTATTTCTTTAAACTGGAAACGCTGGAAATGAGCATTATATTCTTTGCTCTGGCTGCAATGGGTTATATCGGTGGTGTCGCATTTAATAACTCCTATCTTCCGCTGATTGCGACTGTAGATCAGCAGGACAGAGTCAGTGCACAAGGATTTGCCTACGGCTATGTAGGTTGTGTATTGTTGCAGATTATCTGTTTTGTATTTGTCTTGAAGCCGGAATGGTTTGGGATTACGGATCTTTCATTTCCTGCGCGATTATCCTTTTTCCTTGTAGGTCTTTGGTGGGTAGGTTTTGCCCAAATCCCGTTCAGGGTATTACCTTCTAATTCGGCTATGTCAGGTACCAAAGGGCTTCCTTTGATACGGACAGTTAAAGAGGAATTTTTGAAAGTGTGGCATCGTATTTCACAGATAGAAGGTATCAAGCGGTTTTTGCCGGCTTACTTTTTTTATGCAATAGGCGTACAGACCATTATGATTGTGGCTGCAGCCTTTGGTGAAAAAGTACTTCATCTGGGGGCGCCTAAGTTGATTGGTACCATACTCTTAATTCAGTTAGTCGCCATTGCAGGAGCTTATCTGATGTCCGCATTGGCAAGCCGGATCGGCAATATATCAGTGCTTATTATGGTTGTCGTTATCTGGGTAGCTATTTGTATCGGAGCGTATTTTCTGACCAATGAGATCCAATTCTATATTATGGCGGTACTTGTCGGATTGGTGATGGGAGGTATACAATCGCTTTCCCGGTCTACTTATTCTAAATTACTGCCTCAAAACATTGAAGATACGACCGCTTTTTTCAGCTTTTATGATGTCACCGAAAAACTGGCTATTGTTGTCGGCTTATTCTCTTTTGGTCTTATAGAGCAATTGACACATAATATCAGATATTCGGCATTATTTTTATCTTTATTTTTTGTAATTGGATTGTTACTGCTCTTCCGGGTATTAAAATTCAATAAAGTCTAATTTTAAGTTTTTGAAAAATTCACATATGAGAGTAGAGCTGTTTGTGCCGTGTTTTGTAGATCAGATGTACCCTGAAACAGCTTTCAATACGATAAAATTATTAGAGCGGGTAGGATGTGAAGTCAGTTACAATCCCGAGCAGACCTGTTGCGGGCAACCAGCATACAATGCGGGTTTTTGGGATGAAGCTAAAGAAATCGGCCATAAATTTTTAAATGATTTTAGTGAGGAGCATTATATCGTTGCGCCTTCCGCCTCTTGTGTAGGTATGGTCAAAAACGGCTACGATGATTTATTTACAAATTCTGTAGAGCATAACCGTTGCAGGAATGTACAACGTAACGTATTTGAGATAAGCGAATTTCTGATTCACATTGCAAAGCGGGATTATTTTGGTGCCGAATTAGTTGGGACAGCAGTCTATCATGATTCCTGTGCGGCTTTACGGGAATGTAAAATTAAAGAAGAGCCCCGGCAGCTATTGTCCAAAGTTGGCGGACTCGAACTGATCCCGATGAAGGATCAGGAAACATGTTGCGGATTCGGAGGTACATTTGCGGTCAAATTTGAAGGAATTTCTTCCGCTATGGCAGAGCAGAAAGTACAGCATGCACTGGATGTAGAGGCAGACTATATTATTTCTACCGATGCCTCATGTCTGCTTCATCTGCAGGCATATATTGATAAACATCAACTTCCTGTACGAACAATTCACCTTGTGGATGTCCTGACATCCGGATGGGCAAATATTTAACTATCAATAATCAATAATAAAACTTACTATGAATTCTAGAAGAGATTTTCTGAAAAATTTAGGACTTGCTACTGCAGGTGTCGCTTTAGCACCAAACTTGGATTTGTTTGCTGCCAAAAAGCCTTGGTTTGAAATTTCCTTAGCGGAATGGTCGTTACATAAGACTCTTTTTAAAGGAGATCTTAAAAACATAGATTTCCCTGAATTTGCGGTTAAAAAATTTGGAATACATGCAGTAGAATATGTAAACCAGTTCTTTAAAGATAAAGCAAAAGATATGACATATCTGAAAGATCTGAATCAGCGTGCTAAAGATAATGGTGTACGCAACGTTCTGATCATGATCGATGGTGAAGGATATCTGGGAGATGAAGATACTGCAAAACGTAAAGAAGCTGTAGAAAATCACTACAAATGGGTGGATGCTGCTGCATTCCTGGGCTGTCATGCTATTCGTGTAAATGCTGCCGGTAAAGGTACTCCGGAGGAAGTCAAAGGAAGAGTCGTAGAGAGTCTGAGTACACTTGCTGATTATGGAAAAAAATCTAATATCAGTGTGATTGTAGAAAATCACGGTGGTATCTCTTCTCATGGAGACTGGTTGTCAGGAGTCCTGAAAGCAGTAGGGAAGAAAAATTGTGGAAGTCTCCCTGATCTGGGTAATTTTTATGAGTATGACCGTTACCAGGGAGTGACTGATCTGATGCCGTATGCACATGGTGTTAGTGCCAAATCTCATGATTTTGATGCCGACGGGAATGAAACACAGATTGACTACGCCCGCATGATGAAAATTGTGAAAGATG
Organism: Sphingobacterium sp. UBA5789; assembly: GCF_002418355.1. Lineage (NCBI taxonomy): Bacteria > Pseudomonadati > Bacteroidota > Sphingobacteriia > Sphingobacteriales > Sphingobacteriaceae > Sphingobacterium > Sphingobacterium sp. UBA5789. The sequence continues at coordinate 330,043 of NZ_DIDX01000004.1, forward strand.
CAAAATTTAAAGGTTTCGTAGGTATCGAATACGAAGGAGATAAACACAGTGAGATTGACGGTGTATTGTTAACTAAAAAATTGTTGCAAAAATTCCAATAGTATCTGTTATATAGATGCTTAAATTTATTATATGAAGTATTGGTTTGTATCTGTCTGTTTGGGAATAGGGATATTGACTGTCCAGCATGCGCATGCTCAAAAGCCTTCCGCTAAAGCTATGCAGGTCTGGCAGGACTCTTTGCTGAGTATCGGGAACAGGGTGTTTCAAAATCCTTCAGAACCCGAACGGATAGATGCCAACTTCAAATTTGTGAAGACGCTGGTCTCCGCATTAAAGGAAAAGAATTCGTTTGATTTTGGATTTGATCAGCTTAAAATGATCGCTGTCCTGAATTCTCCTGATAATAAATTTCGTATATTCTCCTGGAATGTACCTCTCAATGATGGTTCTTATCTCTATTATGGGAGTATTCAACTCAAAACAGGAAATGGGGAATTATCTTTGATTCCGTTACTGGATAAAACATTTGAGATTCAGCAAGCAGATCAGGCAGTTGTATCTTCTGCCAACTGGTATGGAGCTCAATATTATGAGATCATCCAAAATGCTGATCACTACCTTTTATTAGGCTGGAAAGGCCATAACCGTCTGTTTACACAAAAAGTTATTGAGGTACTCAGCCTCAAAGGCAAAGAAGCTACATTCGGAAAGAAAATGTTTTCAGATCAGCCGCAGATTTCCAGAAAAATATTCAATTATACAAGACAGGCCAGTATGCTGCTTCGCTATGATGCCGCAAAAAAGAGAATTGTATTTGATCATTTAGTGCCTGCAGATAAAAGTCTGGAAGGAAAATATCAGTATTACGGGCCGGATCTGACGTATGATGCCTATGAGATTGTTCCTGCGAAGTTGTTTTTCAAATCAAATATTGAATTTATCAATCCTGTAAGGGGAGATGAAGATCAATATCTCAACCCTGCGCGGAAAAAAATTGAGAAGAAAAGTGGTTTCAATGCCAATTGAAACAAAAATATTTCTTTAATAAGCTGTATCAATTCAAAAAGTTTGTTTTCTTTGTAGCATTGTTTGTTAAAACAACGATTGATGATTTCCTTCAGCAGGCAATTATAACCATGTAAAATCTATAAAATATCATATGACAGAAGAAAGAGATGGAGTATTGGTCTCGCACCTGGCAAAACAGGGAGTTGATGACAAAATGGTAATGGGACACCCGGCAGGACTATTTGTCCTCTTCTTTACAGAAATGTGGGAACGTTTCAGTTATTACGGGATGCGGGCATTATTGACCGTGTTTTTAGTGAGTGAGATTGCCAAAGGTGGATGGGGCTGGAGCAATGAAGAAGCCATGAAGCTGTATGGTCTTTACACGGGACTGGTCTATCTGACACCTTTACTCGGAGGGATTATTGCTGATAAGCTGACAGGTTATAAAAAAGCAATTCTGATAGGTGCCCTGATCATGACACTGGGACATGCCTCTATGGCTCTCGAAGGATTTTCAGGTAATTTCTTCTATTTAGGGCTAATTCTGATGATTCTCGGTAATGGTATGTTTAAACCGAATATTTCTTCCATGGTGGGTAAGTTATACCCGGATTCCAGTTCTAAAAAAGATGCTGCATATACTATTTTTTATATGGGGATCAATGCAGGGGCGTTTTTAGGTATGTTGCTTTGTGGATATATTGGTGAGAAAGTGGGATGGCACTATGGCTTTGGATTAGCGGGTGTATTTATGTTTTTCGGTATGCTTCAGTTTTATTTCGGACAGCGAATCTTTGGTATTATCGGAGAGAGCCCGAAAGTATTAAAAGCTGACCATGATAAAAGAGTGGCTGCAAATGAAGAACAGGATGAAGTTATCCCTGCAAATGTAGTTCGTGACCGTCTGTTTGTGGTCGCTGCACTAATGATTGCCAGTATTGTATTCTTTTTTGCATTTGAGCAGGCTGGTGGTTCTATGACTATCTTTGCTAAAGACTATACACAGCGTGTACTGGATGGAGGTATGGCTTCTGCATTTAAATGGGTAGATGCGGCATTGACAATATTTCCAATGCTGATCGTTACGTTGGTATTAGGAAGCTTAGCAGCCAAAATCTATAAAAAATACCCGTTGACTATTATTTTTACAGCGGTCTCATTTGCTGTGATCTGGGTATTGGGTGTCTGGAAAGTACACCGTGAATTTACCTCTTTCGGTACTGAAGTTACGGTATCCTGGTTTCAGATTCTAAACTCTTTCTTTATCGTTACGTTAGCTTCTTCATTTAGTAAGCTGTGGGAAAAAGTGTGGAATCCTTCAGGACCTGTGAAATTTGCGCTGGGGCTGATTTTAGTAGGAATTGGCTTTGCGGCCTTGTCATACGGTAGTATGTCTATTCCTTCTGGAGCAAAGACAGCTTCTGTAAGTATGATCTGGCTGGTATTGGCTTATTTCTTCCATACAACAGGAGAGCTGTGTCTGTCGCCTGTGGGATTGTCGTATGTGAGTAAGCTTTCTCCTAAGAAATTTTTAGGTTTATTATTCGGATTCTGGTTTTGTGCTTCAGCTATTGCCAATTTTCTTGGCGGATTTATGGGAGCCTATATCGATAAGATCACAGAGACACATTCGATGTCTTATTTCTTTATGATTTTCACCCTTATTCCTTTTGCTACAGCCTTGATATTGATCCTGCTAAATCCGGTATTAAAGCGGATGATGCACGGAATTCATTAACAATAAGTTATTTACATAAAAAAGCATCCTTAGGGATGCTTTTTTTGTGTTAAGACCATTTGGCAATAAGATAAATTTATAACTTTGTAGCTATTGTTAAGTTAAAATTTTATATGAATGATCAGAATCGTGCCGTTTCAGGCACGCTTGAAAAAGACGGTATAGATGGATCAACAGTGTTGGGACATCCATCCGGATTATTAGTTCTTTTCTTTACAGAAATGTGGGAGAGATTCTCGTATTACGGGATGCGCGTATTGTTGATTCAGTTTCTAACTTCTGCGGTTATATTCGGAAGTCCTTTTTCCGGATGGGGCTGGACAGCTGAACAGGCAGGGGCCCTGTACGGAACTTACGCTATGCTGGTATATCTCACTCCTATTCTGGGAGGTATCATTGCGGATAAATACATTGGTTCACGTAAAGCAGTTATTATAGGTGCAGCTGTCATGACTCTGGGGCATGCAGCGATGGCATTTGATAATTCTTATATGTTTTTTGCCGGTTTGGCCTGTCTGATTATCGGTACAGGTTTTTTCAAACCGAATATGCCTTCTATTTTGGGAGAGATGTATAAGCATTTACCGGAGAAAAAAGATGGTGCATATACTATTTTCTACATGGGAGTAAATGCCGGAGCATTCTTTGGTATGATGCTATGTGGTTACTTAGCCGAAAAAGTAGGCTGGCACTGGGGATTTGGACTGGCAGGTATTTTTATGTTCCTCGGTACCATTCAGTTCTGGGCTGCAAAACCACTAATGGGTAACCTGGGGGTATTGGATAAGTCGGCTAAAGAAGATGCTGAAAAGAAAGCGAAGGAGAGCGAAGAAGAAAGTAAACGCAATCCGTACACTACCTTTGACATGGTGTTAATCGGCTTTATTACCGTTGTAGGTTTTATGTATGCATTCAACGATCCGCTTTCCAAAAACGGGGTTGTAGATATTTTTGAATTTATTGATACTTCTTATCTGAGAGGACAATACCTGATGATATTTATAGCACTTATTGCTTTTATTTATCTGATCGTATCCCGCATTCTGCGCTATGGCAAGATCGTGCGTGACAGAATGTTTGCCGTTATCTTGCTTGCTTTCTTCCTGATCTTCTTCTTTATGAGTTTCGAGCAGGGAGCTACATCTCTGGTACTGGTAGCGCGTGATCATATTGACAGACAGCTTTCAGGCAATAGTCTGTTAATCTTCAATATTGTAAATGCCTTATTTACAATTGTACCGTTGACCATTATCTCATGGGTGTTGATTCTGCTGGCAAAAGCAACCTGGAAAAAAATAGCTCCTTCCAATATTATTTTGTTGATTTGTTTTGTGTTGATCTGGGGCGCAGCTATCTGGATGCTGACCAATGAATTTACAGCCAAAACTTCGGAGATTACTGTTTCCTGGTTCTCTACACTTAACTCTTTCTTCATTATTGCATTAGCATCTTCTGTATCTAAAATCTGGGAATCCAAATTCAATCCCTCTGCTGCATTTAAATATGGCTTCGGATTGGTACTGGTAGCGATCGGATTTTTAATATTGGGATTAGGTTCATTGGGCATCAGCGAGCATGTGAAGATATCGATGATCTTTCTGGTATTGACCTATTTGTTCCATACATTAGGCGAGTTGTTTATTTCTCCGGTAGGTTTATCTTATGTTTCTAAGTTAGTTCCTGCGCGTATGCTGGCCTTTATGTTTGGGGTATGGTATCTGGCGATAGCGATTGCTCAGAAACTGGCTGCTATTCTGGGAGGTCAGGTGGAGATTATCAAAGAGAATTACTCATTGAGTCACTTTTTCTTCCTGTTCACTATTATTCCGGCTGCAGCAGGACTACTGGTGATGTTGCTTAATCCGCTGATTAAACGACTTATGCACGGCGTAAAATAAAAAATCTAAAGGCTTTCCTTATCCGGGAAAGCTTTTTTTAATATATCATAATACAAAATGGAGGAATATAAACAACAAACGTTAGCCGAAATTCAGAATTTTGAAGGAAAGTACCCTAAGCAACTTTGGTACTTATTCCTGGTGGAAATGTGGGAGCGCTTCTGTTTTTACGGAATGCGTGGCGTTTTGGCAATCTTTATGGTCGATCAGTTATTTCTGACAGATAAAGAGGCAAATCTTAAGTATGGAGCTATTCAGGCTTTCGTTTACGCTTTTACTTTTATAGGAGGGATCTTTGCAGACCGGATTCTTGGTTTCAAACGTTCTCTGATTTTCGGAGCGATACTGATGATCGCCGGCAACGCATTAATTGCGGTTTCTCCGCATGATTTCTTTTATCTGGGGATAGTACTTACTATTATCGGAACAGGATTTTTCAAACCGAATATTTCTTCTATGGTAGGAGAGTTATACAAAGAGGGAGATCCGAGAAGAGATGCCGGATTCGGAATTTTTTATTCCGGAATAAATGTCGGAGCACTTTTAGGTGGTGCATTGTGTGTGTGGCTGGGTAAAGAACATTCCTGGAATCTGGCTTTTATGGCAGCCGCAATTGTCATGGTAATCGGACTCTTTATCTTTTTACTTACTAAAAAATATTTGGGACCAATAGGTGCGAGTCCTATTGAACACCTTCCTAAAGCAAAGAAAACGGTGCAGGAAGTATTGGTGTACATTGGTGCATTAGCCTGTATTCCATTAATCTTTATCATGATCCATAATACCGGATATACTGACATGTTTATGTATATTATCGGTCCGTTGGCACTGATTTATTTCTTTTATCAGATGCTGGTTGAAAAGGAGAAAAAGGCACGTCAGCAGCTTATGGCAGCTTTGATTCTGATCATGTTTTCCATCCTGTTTTTCGCTATTTTTGAACAGGCAGGAGGGTCATTAGCCTTATTTGCAAATAACAATTTACATCGTGACCTTCTGTTTTTCAGCATAGATCCTAATATGGTGAATAACGGCGCAAATTCTCTTTTCGTAATTGCTTTCAGCCCGTTGTTAGGTCTGGTATGGTTAGCGATGTCTAAGAAGAAAGTTGAACCGAATACTGTTGTAAAGTTCGGGCTTGGCTTCTTATTACTGGGAGTCGCTTATTATATTTTCTTTGCGACCCGCTTCTTTGCTGATGCCAGCGGAAAAACTTCTCTGGGCGTATTTACATTAGCCTATCTTGCCGTTACTTTAGGAGAGTTGTGTCTGTCTCCGATAGGCTTGTCTATGGTTACCAAATTATCTCCTAAACGCCTTGGGGGGATGATGATGGGATTGTGGTTTTTGGCAAGTGCCTACGGACAGTATCTTGCCGGATTGTTAGGAGCGGGTATGACAGCTCCTGATGAAAAAGCATCTTTAATGGATAAACTTCTGGCATATACAGATGGCTATAAACAACTTGGGATCTATGCTCTTGGAGCAGGTGTACTTCTGATAGTCATCTCTCCCTTAGTCAAAAAGCTGATGAATGGCGTAAAATAGTGTATTTCATTTACAAATGAAGGAAACGGATCTAGGTAATAATAGATCCGTTTTTTTATTTAAGCTATCTTATATACAGATAGGTTCTTTCAGTCAGTAATGAGTAACTGTCACGCTTTTGAAAATACAGTAATCAACTTTCCCTGTTGTCCCGCATAGGATAAAAGCATAATTGGAGGGGTATTATATTCGTCATTCTTTAGGGATAATTACTACCTTTACGTCAATTTATTTTATGCAACAGACAGATAGCTTAGTCATCATTCCGACCTATAATGAGAAAGAAAATATTGAGAAGATCATTCGTAAAGTCTTTTCTTTAGCCATTGCATTTGACATTCTGATCGTAGATGACGGATCTCCGGACGGAACGGCTGACATTGTGCGAAAATTACAACAGGAATTTCCGCATCATCTGCATATGGAAGAGCGGAAAGGTAAATTAGGTCTGGGAACAGCTTATATTCATGGATTTAAATGGGGCTTGGGACGTCACTATGAATTTATATTCGAGATGGACGCAGATTTCAGTCATAATCCTAATGACTTACTCAAGCTGAGACAATGTTGCATGGATGGAGCAGACATGTCTATCGGATCCCGTTATGTGAAGGGAGTGAATGTCGTCAACTGGCCGATGAGCAGGGTGCTGATGTCTTATTTTGCTTCCGTCTATGTCCGGTTTATAACAGGCATAACGATTCAGGATGCAACAGCAGGATTTGTTTGTTTTCGCCGCCGGGTACTTGAAAAGATTCCGTTGGATAAAATTAAGTTTGTCGGATATGCTTTTCAGATAGAAATGAAATTCACAGCATTGCAATACGGATTTAATGTAGTAGAAGTACCTATTATTTTTACCGACAGAACGGAAGGAACTTCTAAGATGAGTACAAAAATCTTCAGAGAAGCCTTTTTTGGTGTGATTCAGCTAAAAATAGCCAGTTGGTTCAAAAAATATAATTAGAAATAGCACGTAAAGTTATATATTGTACATATGAACGAATATCTTGACCCCAATCCTGAACATCTGAATCCTGCGGATCGTGATCTGGAGCGTGTGCTCAGACCCCAGACGTTTGAAGATTTCACAGGTCAGGAAAAAATACTTGAAAATCTGTCAATCTTTGTCAGAGCTGCCAAATTACGGGGAGAGGCATTAGATCATGTGTTATTACATGGCCCTCCGGGATTAGGGAAGACGACATTATCCAATATTATTGCCAATGAGATGGGAGTGGGTATCAAGATCACTTCAGGCCCGGTATTGGATAAACCAGGTGATCTGGCTGGTCTGCTAACCAATCTGGAAGAAGGTGATATTCTGTTTATCGATGAGATACATCGTCTCAGTCCGCTGGTAGAAGAATATCTGTATTCAGCTATGGAGGATTTTAAAATCGATATTATGCTGGAAACGGGGCCTAATGCACGTTCGGTGCAGATCTCGCTGAATCCGTTTACCCTTGTAGGCGCCACTACGCGTTCTGGACTGCTGACCGCTCCTTTAAGAGCCCGCTTCGGGATCAATTCAAGGTTACAATATTACGACGCAAAATTGCTGACAACTATTGTGTTGCGTTCAGCCACGATTCTTAATACGCCTATTTCAGATGAAGGAGCATATGAAATCGCACGCCGTAGCCGTGGTACTCCACGTATAGCCAATGCGCTGCTTCGCCGTACACGCGATTTTGCACAGATTAAAGGAAACGGTTCCATAGATCGTGCGATAGCACAATATGCACTGAATGCTTTAAATGTAGATGAAAATGGGTTAGATGAGATGGATAACCGGATTCTGACAACGATCATTGATAAATTTAAAGGTGGACCGGTAGGGCTGAAGACCATCGCTACCGCAGTGGGAGAAGATGAGGGGACGATAGAAGAAGTATATGAACCATTCCTGATTCAGGAAGGATATCTGATGCGTACTTCCAGGGGGAGAGAATGTACGGAAGCGGCATTTAAACATTTGGGACGTATCCATCATTCAAGAGGTAATACACTATTTTAGATTTGCACATACACACTCTATACCATATGAAAGGACATATCATATTCCTGCTTACGATTATTTTTTGTGCTCCTGTTGCCAGCTTCGCGCAGCTGGATTGTCCTCCTGTAATCGGAGGAGCAAAGAAAGCTAACGATAAATTTCACATTACTGCCGGAGCAGGACCAACTGTGCTGTACGGCGACCTGCCAAAATCCGGTATGTCTGTTGCATTTTACCTGAAAGCAGATTACCGTATTTATAAAGGTATTCTCGTCGGACTGGAAGGACAGATAGGATCTTTGAAAGCTGCTGCTACAGCAGATACGTTAAATAAAAGAAGGGTTAATAACGGTTATTATGCAGGATTTGTAAATGTCACTGTTTTTCCGTTTCAGTTTTCTGATAAAAGACTTTCTGCATATTCAGCTCCTACAGAGATTCTGTTGAACTCTTTCTATCTGGGAGTGGGATTCGGTGGAATTCAAAGCGATTTTAAAGAGTTGATAGAAGCGGATGGTACAGTCTCTAATAATCAGGGAAAAACCACGAATACCTTTTTATTTCCCGTTGCAAATGCCGGTTTTGCTATACCTGTAAACAAGTACAACTTCAACAACCGTACAGGAAGATACTTCAGCGTGGTTTTAAATGCTCAGTTCTCCATGGGGCAAAATGATGCTCTGGATGGTTTCGTACCTGTACAATCTCAGCATAACGATATGTATACCTTCTATTCAGCAGGTGTCAGATATTCTTTCTGATACGAGACAAAATTTTTCTTCCTCTGGATTGTATAGAGGGAGGTCCGTCTTTGAGAAAGTATTCAATCTGAGCAACAAGCTCTTCTTTAACCCAGCTATGTTTGTTGCTCAGATAATATAAAATTTCAAAACAATTGGCCACTACGGCTACTGCCTTATCAGGAGTAATCATCCAGTTGAAAATTGTTTCTATAATCATTTCCTCCTGATGTGAATTCAGCCGGATATTACTTCTCTTATCTAAAATACAGATTATAATATTTCCAAAAATACGCTGACTGCCTTCGATACGAACTTCATTCAGCCGGCTAATTATATCCGAGTGCAGGAGTTGTAGCTGAAGCCGCTCTGCCTTCAGATATTTTTCCAGTAGCCAGGAGGCATGTAAAGGGAGATTGCTTTCGTAATGATCAAAACAAAGATTAAATAATGCTCTGCTATCTATATTTCCGGATTGAACAGGAGAAAGATGTTCCTGTTTGTTCCTTTTCAATACATCCAGAAATCGTTTTATTTGTTTTTGAAGCTCTATATTATCCTTCTCTGACATGGGTTAAAAGAATTTTTCATTGAAATTTACCAAAAATAATTCTTTTGTAGCACGTGTCAGTGCCGTATAGAGCCAGCGTAGAAATTCCGTTGTTAGCATATCATCATTCATATACCCTTGATCGACAAACACGGCTTCCCATTGTCCGCCTTGTGCTTTATGGCAGGTGATCGCATAGGCAAACTTGATCTGTAAGGCATTATAGTAAGGATCTTTTTTGATAGCTTCCATGCGGTCTTTTTTGGAGAAGATATCTTCGTAATCCCTGGCTATTGCTTCATAGAGCTGCTGTTGCTGTTCATAAGGCATATTTGGAGAGTCCGAATACAGACTATCCAGAATAACCCGGCAGGTGACAGGATCCTCTTCTTCACTGGCTGAAAATTCCAGGGTAACATCTGCGAAACGAAATCCGTGCTGCTCATGGATGTTTCCGACTTTTCTGACTTCGGCCATATCTCCATTGGCTATAAATCCGGAGTTATTCTGTTCGTTATTCTCTGTAAGCCAGTAGTAATTATTTCGGACGACCATGATCAGATCACCTCCGGTCAGCTCTTCATCACGGAATAGAATCCGGTTTCGTATATTCTGATTATACAGATTTGCAGATTTATTGGACCTGCATACAACCAAGGTGTTTTCCAAACCAAATTTATCGTAGGCATAATGCAGGCCTTCCACTAGTTTTTCGCCTGTCATCTGAAAAATGTCGCCGAATCCTTTCGTAATGAACTGCGGAAAAGGGTAGTCATTTTTTTCTTCTTCTATTTTGATCTCCTGTCTTATTTTGGTGGCATTAAACAGAATGCCGGATGATTTTGCCTGCCTTACTACATCTGTAAGCTCAAAACCAAAAGTATGAAGATAAAATTCATCCCGGAGATATTCAGCATCCAAAGCAGGGCTCTGCAACAAACCTACTGGAGGAAGCTGAGCGGTATCTCCTACAAACAGCAGACTGCAGTTTTTGCCTGCCTGTACATAGCGGATCAGATCATGAAGCAGACTTTTGGAAAATATATTGACAGATTCGTTGGATATCATAGATGCTTCATCTACAATAAATAAAGTGTCTTCATGTAAATTTTCTGCTAACCCAAAATCCATGTTGAAGGCAATGGATGTCTTTTTGCGGTAGATCTTTTTGTGTATGGTAAATGCTTTTCTCCCTGAATAATAACTCATGACTTTAGCTGCCCGTCCCGTAGGAGCCAGTAACACGCTTTTCTTACGAAGCTGAGGAAGTGTTTTTACAACGGAACTGATAATGGCTGTTTTACCTGTACCTGCATAACCTCTCAGAATAAAGACCTGTTGACGGTCAAAAGTACTCAGAAATTCATCCAACAGCGAAAATGCTGTTTTTTGCTGTGGAGTAGGTGGCCAATGAAAATTTTGTATCAGTAAATCTTGGATATGCACAATCAAAGTTATCTAAAAGGTTTGTCATATCAATTGTAAAAGCTAATTTTGTTAGATATAGTAATCTATACCGTTTCGAAAGGTAGCTTTGCACATGAATTATACTTCAGATCAATTTAATATTCAATATTTGCCCCATTATACACTTCTGGTCAAAACCGGATTTCATACGGATACTATTCTTGTGTCGGATGAAAAAGGAACTGTTCAGGTGATGATGGAATATGAAAGTGAACAGCCGGAACCCTCAGCTTTACAATTGCTGAGTCTGCCCTTTGTCCGGGTAAAGATAGTAGTACCCCACCAGAGTCTTGTATTTGTTCCTAACGAACTGTTTAAGGAGGAAGCACTGGAAGATTATACTCAATTTCTGATGGATGAGCAACAGGGAAATACCCTTCATCAGAAATTGAATCTGGGTGGAGTTACCGCAGTATATCAGTTTGATGCCATCCTGTACAACCGCTGGAAGTCACTTTTTCCGGAAGCACAGTTTATACCGGAATTTCAGGTGATATTGGATCAGGCTCAACAACATATTCCGTTACAGGGTGAGGTGATTGGTGTACATTTTGGAGATCAGGTGGCAGATATATTTGTATTTCTCAACGGACAATTTCAGTTGTATAACACATTTGAAGTATATAGCGTTGAAGATCTGACGTATTACCTCTTACGTATTTTCAGCAGTTTTCATATCAAAGATAAAGTGCAGAAACTATTGATATCCGGAGAAATACCGGAAGAGGATTATCGGGAGAGAGTGGCTCAGCTTGCAGAAAGAGTAGAAACATTGACTGCAAAGATCAAAATCAGTTCATCCGATGAACAGGTACAACAGCAGCTGCAGGGGTTAAACACATTATTCGAATATTAGTATGAGAATTATCGGGGGCGCATGGGGAGGTATCCGTCTGAATCCACCAAACAATCTTCCTGTCCGGCCTACTACAGATATTGCAAAGGAAGCGTTGTTTAATATTTTACAGAATCGTCTCGATTTTGACGAAATCGAATGTCTGGATTTATTTGCAGGTACAGGCAATATCAGCTTTGAGCTGGCTTCCAGAGGTGCGCTGTCGGTACAATCTGTAGATCTGCACTTCAAATGCGTACAATATATTCAGGATACGGCCAAAAAGATGAAAATGGAAACCATACAGGCAAAGCGTGCTGATGTTTTCAAATTCATCACTTCCTGCAAAAAACAATTTGATCTTATCTTTGCAGATCCTCCCTATGATATACCACAGTTACCTCAACTTCCACATTTGATTATTGAGGGTAATCTATTGAGAGATAATGGGTTGTTGGTTGTGGAATTTCCTTCCACACGGCGACTGGATGATTCACCGTATCTGCTGGAAATACGCAAATATGGTTACTCATCTTTTGGATTTTATAGTAAACAAAAACCGGAATAAGTATGAAAGTAGCTGTTTTTCCAGGATCTTTTGATCCCGTTACTTTAGCGCATCAGGATATTGTACTGCGTGCGTTGGAATTGTTTGACAGGATTATTGTAGCAGTAGGTACAAATAGTACCAAACAGGGGCTGCTGTCTACTGATGACCGTGTGGCTATACTTCAAGAGGTGTTTGCAGAGGTCAGCGATCGGGTAGAAGTAACGACTTACAAAGGTCTTACAGTCGATTACTGCAAGCAGGTAGGGGCGAACTATATTTTACGCGGTCTGCGTAACACCAATGACTTTGAGTTTGAATATGCTATCGCCCAGAATAACAAGCACCTTGCCCCGGAAATTGATACTATATTTCTGATGAGTACAAGTGGTCTGGGACATATATCCTCTACTATTGTCCGTGATGTAACGCTTCACAAAGGAGATATCAGCTCGATGGTACCAGACGCCGTCATTGCATATATGGAAAACAAGAGCAGATAATCTGCTCTTTAGCCGGATGGTTTTAAGATCGGGTGATCTTTACTTTTTTATTCTTCATCTTCGTTACCTGAGACTGTTTCATGGCAAAGGTAGCTTTTGATCTCCTTATAGCGACATAAGCCATTGTTTCTTTGACTTCTATGATTCCTACATCGTCTTTTTCTATTTCCGGAATCTTAAGCAGATAACCCACAATATCAATCTTATTTATTTTATCCTTTTTACCGGCATTTATATGCAAGGTCATGAAAGGAGAATTGTGAGGCATAGGGTGATCTTCTGTGACAATCTCTTCTTCCATTTCTTGCGGAAGATAAGCGTAGTTTTCATCGGTTGTCAGGATCACATATACATTTCCGGCAGCTTTCATACGTGCGGTACGGCCGTTACGATGTACAAAAGCATCTTCTTTATAAGGAAGCTGATAATGAATAATAGAATCAATCTCCGGAATATCCAGACCTCTGGCTGCCAGATCTGTAGTGATCAGAATCTGTGAAGTGCCATTTCTGAATTTCAGAAGCGTGAGTTCTCTGTCAGCCTGCTCCATTCCTCCGTGAAAAGCGTCATGGATCAGCTCGCGGTCCATCAGCAGTTCGGAAATATGATCTACTGCGTCTCTGTGATTGCAGAAGATAAGCATACGTTTATTCCCGATCTGACAAATCAGGTTAAACAATGTTCTCAATTTTTCCTTCGGTCTGCAGATTACCTTTTTTATGGTCAGATCCGGAGCCGCATCACTGTTGTCCAGATAGTCGATAGTAATTGCATCTGAGATACCTGTGAAAGATGGAATCTCTTCCATCTGTGTTGCAGATGTGAGTATACGCTGTTTCAGCACGGGAAGTTGTTCAATGATAAAGGACATATCCTCCTGAAAGCCAAATTCCAGTGACTTGTCAAATTCATCCAGTATCAGGCTGTGCAACTGTGCTGTATCCAGGTTTTCATTACGTAAATGATAGGCTATACGTCCTGGTGTACCGATTATGATATCCGGAGCGTGTTTGAGTGCTGTACGCTCTTCACGGGTTGAATGACCACCATAACAACAAACTACACGTTTACCATGAAACACTTTTTTGGAGACCGATTCAATTTGCTGGGCGAGTTCACGTGTAGGAGCTAAAACAAGACATTGCGGACCTTTTTTAGTCGTATCAAAGGAATAAGAAGCAGCAAGCAGAAATGCCAGTGTTTTACCGGTTCCGGTAGGGGACAATAAAATAATATCCTGTTTTAATTTTAAGGAATTTACAACCTCACTTTGCATCTCATTTAAGGATGAGATGTTCATTCTACTTAATATCGCTTCAATCTGCATGTAACAAAAATACTGATAAAATAGCGATTTAAAGGGCTGAAAAGACAATAATGTCAGGAATATGTCTGAAATCTGTTAAAACTATGTTAAAGCCTTCGTGTAATTTGGACAATAAGGTCAAATCGGGGTATATTTGGTCTTTCATAATTTAGGTTAATAATTGGTTAGTATAGGTCTTCAATCTCCCCGGTTGGAGACCTATCTTTTTATATATTGATCAGATACCAGATTTTGGATTAGTTTCCCCGTCATCCATTCCGATAGCGCATTATTTAATACATCATATTGAGCCATTAGTAATTGGTTCTTTGCAGCCTTGTAAGCCGAGATATCTGCTTTTCCATATTCATACTTCACTTTGGTGGTTTCATATGCTTTACCGGCATATACTGATGCTTCCTCTAATGTTGCTTCCAGTTCTGCAAATTGCTGTTGTTTTCTGGATTGATTTTGCAATTCATTTTTTAATTCTGTTTCTTTTTTTGTAACGACTTCCTGTTGCTGAAGAATATCAATATTCTTTCTGGTTCTTAATCGTTTCGCATCTCCTTTGGAAAAGATAGGTATGGATAGATTCAGTCCGAGATACTGACTCCTGTTATCTTTCAGCTGGCTCCCGAATCTGAATGATGTATCAAATATCTGATCGATTGCGGTGGCATAAAATGTACCGTAAGAATAATTTAATCTCACTGAGGGTAGATATTGATGCAGGAGTTGCCTGTATTCCTGTTGTAATTTTAGCTGTGTTAACTGTTCTTTTACAACAGAAGGGTTATTCTCCAATATAGCCGATCCGACAGAATGATCATATGAGGGAGTATCTTGTATAAGAATCATATGAGTTGCAGAAATATCATCTTTGTTAATCAACTGAGCCAATATGGCTTTCTTATTCTGCTCATCCTGCTCGGCTTGTTTCAGCAGTTTTTGTTCCTGTGTATAGATGACTTGTATATCATAGATATCGCTTTCCGGTTTGGCACCGTCTGCCACTTCCTTTTCAATACGATCCAGTTGTTCTTTGGAATTGACGAGCTGATGCGTAATGACTTTTTTCAATTCCTGGGCGGCCAATGCCTCTGTATAACGCTGAATCTGTAAGGATGCAAATTCCTGATCAATCACTGCCTTATCTGCCTGTGCGATAGCTGTTTGTAGCCTGCTTATGCGGGACTTATTTAAGTCCTCAAAGTTGAAAAGGTTAATTCCGGCATCTACGGAAATATTATCCGATTGTATATTGGCACTTTCCCGAGCATTAGTTTGCGGGTTGATGGTAGAACCAAAATTATAGAAATGGTTGATCCGGGCAGAAATATCGGGCAGAAAACGGGATGCCGTATGTATTTCGGCTGAACGGAATGCTTTTATCTGAAGGTTCTGGATCTTTACATCCAGGTGGTTCTCCATACCCAGCACCATACACTCCTGTAGTGTATAAAGTTGCTGGGTGCTCCCCGATAAAGGGAAGCCCAGCATCATTAATACTAAACAAACAATACTTTTATTCATATTTCAACACATTCAGGATATCCAGTCGTGTAGCTCTGTATGCTTTGGACAAGACAACGGTTAAGGTAAGGATCAGCATTAGGACGATAGCTATAAGGAAGGTCTGCCAGCTGATAGCAATGCGATAGGCAAAATTGTTAAGCCAGGTATTGATAAAATAATAGCTTGGCAAGAGTGCAAGTATAAATCCGACTCCGGATATCCAGATATACTGGCGGGTCAGAAACAGGAGCAGATCTTTGGTCTCTGCACCCATTACTTTACGTATGGCGATCTCTTTAAATCTTCTTTCAATAGAATAGGAGGTCAACGCAAACAATCCGAATAATGCGATCAGAATAACGACAATGTTCATCACAGCAAACAGATTTCTTTGTTTAACAACATTTTCATATGTACGTGCAAATCTTTTATCTACAAACTCATAGCTGAATGGATGCAGATCATCGACATTGGTTTTCCAGTACTTTTCAATCTCCGAGATTGTCTTTTCCATATGTTCAGGACTTATTTTGACTGAAATATTAGTAATATTTCCTTCCATCCACGGAAAAGCCTTTAAATGGAAAAATGTCATCGCTTCTATTTTTTGTTGAAGACCTTTTAGGTTAAAGTCATTGACTATACCAATTACTTTAAAAGTTTTTCCCATAAAACGGACTTCTTTACCGACTATATCTTTTTCCTTGAGCATATCTGCTGCTGTCTGATTAAGCATAACAGATCCGGTAGAATCTGAGCCCAGATTTTTATCAAAAGACCGCCCACTAATCGTATTTATCTTTAACATTTCGAGGTAGCCGAAATCCAGAGCCATATTTTGTCCCTGTATAGAGATGTCTTTATATTCCAGACTCGAACTTGAATTGGCTCCTCCTCCCAGAGTGAAGGAACTGATATTGACATCCTGTACGTCTTTTATTTTTAGCAATTGCTGCTTTATCCTTTCATAGTTATTGAACTTTTGATTTTCAGGATACTGTTTTATAAATGATATAGTCAGTACCTGATCGCTGTTGAAGCCCAGATCTTTGTCTATCATATAATTCACCTGTTTGTGTACCATTAACCCGGATATTAAGAAGAAGGTGGCTATGGTAAATTGCAGACTTAGAATGCCATTTCTGAACCAGGTGCCGGATTTACTTCTCGAATAATTTCCTTTAAGCACTTTTAATACATCAAATTTAGCTACGTAGATGGCCGGAATCAAACCTGCAAAGATCAACAGGATCAGAAACAGCAGCAACATATGAGGAAGGAAATCCAGAAGGTTGAGCGTCATCGTCTTATCCAGCAGAGAATTATAGGATGGCAAAAGCACTTCCGTAATTCCTGCAGCGAGAATAATACTAATGACAGAAGTGATACAGGTTTCGAAAAGAAATTGCAGTATGATATGTTTTTTGTCAGCACCTACTACTTTACGCACGCCAATTTCTTTTGCACGCTTGATCGCATATGCCACAGTGAGATTGACATAATTAAAGATCGAAAGGAGGAGTACCAATATGGAAATACCAACATTGATTTTCAGGAAAAGAAGATTTCCACTTCCTTCCGGAAAACCTGTTCTTTTTGATATCAGTCTGCTTTCTGACAGGGATTGAAGCGATACTGTAATTGAACCATACTTGGTTAGAAACTCTTTTAAAGAAATACCGGCTTCCTTCGCATACTTGACAGCCCGCTCATTCAGGTAGATCTCATCAATCTGTTTTTTGACCAGATCTCTTTTTGACGCATCCTTGAGTTTCAGCAATACTGTAAACTCAAAGTCCCCCCAGGAATCAGCTTTTCTTTTGATATCTTTCTCCATTGCTGTATAAACTGCATTTGGCGAAATAGATGATTTTCCGGGGATACGGTATACAGCAGTAACCACGTAACTTTCATTATTATCTGTTGTGATAATCTGATCAATGGGATTGGCTGAACCAAATAATCGTTTTGCTTCAGATTCTTCCAGAGCCATCGTATTTTGCGAAGAGGAAAACTGGCGGACAGATCCTTTTATGATTTCAAAAGGGAAAAACTCAAAAAATGAACCTTGCGTGTTTATAGTTCTGGTCAGTATTTCCGTTTTACCATTGACCTTAAAGTATTGATCAAAGTAATAGGCTCTGTATTGGCAGTAGCTTTCTATTTCATTTGATTTTTCCATGAGGATGGGGACAAGAGGGCCGGGACTGCTGTTCCACATCATATCTTCACTGATTCTGGTCATGACCTCGAAGATCTTATCTTTCTCCGGATTCCACTTATTGTAGGCATGCTCATCATTCCAGTACAGGAGGGACAGGATTACTCCAGTCACTCCGAGTGTGAGACCGATAAGCGTCAGAATCGTGAATACCTTATTGTGTGTGGCATTGTAAATAAATATTTTAAACCAGTTTTTTATCATAATCGAGCATATTTTAGTTTGGTAAATACTTGAACAGGCGTCTTATCTGGTAAAAATATCGACTGTCTTCTGATTGATTTTCTCACTCAGAATCTCACCGTCTTTCATAGTGATGATCTTCTGAGAAAAAGCAGCATCATGAGCAGAGTGCGTCACCATGAGTATGGTTGCTCCTCCGGCATGTAAGCGCGTCAGCAATTCCATTACCTCATTTCCGTTGCTGCTGTCCAGATTTCCTGTGGGCTCATCAGCAAGGATAATCTTGGGATTATTGATCAAAGCCCGGGCTACAGCCACACGCTGTTGCTGTCCTCCTGAAAGTTGCTGTGGATGATGTTGCAGCCGGTGTGAAATATTGAGTTTTTCAGCGATCTCATGGATACGATGTTTACGCTCTGCAGGTGGTACTTTATTATAGATCAATGGAAGTTCAATGTTGTCAAAAACACTTAATTCATCAATCAGATTAAAATTTTGGAAGATAAAACCAATGTTAGCTTTGCGTACTTTAGATCTTCCCGATTCAGAGAGCTTTGCAATTTCTTCACCCAGCAGCTGATAACTTCCGCTGCTGATATTATCCAGCAGACCAACAATATTCAGTAAAGTGGATTTACCACAGCCAGAAGGTCCCATAATGGAAATAAATTCACCTTCATTAATTGTCAGATTAATATTATGGAGTGCCTTGGTCTGTATTTCTTCAGTCGTAAATACCTTGGATAAGTCTTTAATGTGTATCATGTTGATATGTATTAATTTAGATTTAATTGTTGTATATTTTTATAATCATCATAGCCAGAGGTAATGATTCGGTCACCCTCTTTGAGCCCGGAGATAACTTCATAATAATAAGGATTCTCTCTTCCTAGTTCTATCGGACGTCTGGTTGCTTTATTTCCCTCTACGACAAATATCCATTTCCCCTGACTGACATTATTAAAAGTGCCTTTAGGAATGACAAGTTTTTTTTCTTTTCCGGACAATATAAGCTTGACACCGAAGGACAATCCCTGCTGAAGTCCATCGGGCTGTTTATCTGTAAAGTCCAGTTCTAATTTAAACTGACCATACTTGACTTCCGGAAGAATCTTTGAAACGCGTACCGGAATAGATTTTCCTTTCATCTCGATATTTCCGGTCTGACCTGAATTGATTTTTTCCAGATAGAATTCGTCAATCATAGCCGTGAGTTTATATCCTTTCATAACATCTACTTTACCTATACTTGTACCTGCCTGATAAGTCTGGCCGAGTACAGCATCGAAAGAACTGAGACGGCCGCTAACAGGGGCTAAGACCAGAAAATTCTTCTTATTTTGTCTTAGGGTTTCTAAACTCTTGTGCATGGCCTGTAAAGCCTGATTGATCTGAGCGATTTGCAACTGATTAATTTCTTTTTCTCTGGATATATTTTTTTGAATCAGATTTTTTCGTTCTTCCTGATATCTGTGTTTCTCCTGTGTTTGTTCCCATTCGTTTTTTGCTAATACTTTATTTGAATAAAGCTTCTGATTCATATCATATTGCAGTTTGGTATCATTATAATCATGATCAATAGTGATAAGTTCTTTCGAAAGCTCCAGTTCCTGATTTCGCAATGATAGCTTTTGTACATTGAGATTATTCATTTGTTCAATAATAGCGGTCTCCTGCGACAGAAAATTGAATTCTGTATTCGGGTTGTACAGTCTCGCCAATGGCATCCCCTGAGTTACCATCGCACCGTTTTCTATGTATAACTCCTGTACAGCTCCTCCCTCAACAATGTTGATTAACATCGCGTGTAGTGGATCCACCTGCGCCTGAAATACAACAAAGTCTTCAAAACTATCGTACTTAACTGCTTTTATCTGTATTTCATCCTTTTTTATATTCAAAGATGAAGGCCGTGTAGCGAGGTAGATACCGATAGCGATAATCACTAAAAAACCTAAAATTGATAGGGCAATGTATTGTTTTTTTCTATTTTTACGAGGGATTGCTATATCCATTATTCTTGAATTATGTAGTTGTTAATGCTGCAATAATATCTGTGCCATCTGCTTGTTTTAAATGTAATTAGTTGATTATCAGTTGTAATTTTTAATGTTATAGGTTTGAGTGTTCGGTTTTGGACACTTGTTTGTCCGGTAGTGAACAATTAGCTGTGTGAAATGAAAAAAGTTGAAGCTTCTGTTTTAGTGGTTGATGATCAGGAGGAGGTATTGATCGCCTCCAGACTGTTACTGAAACGATATTTTGAAAAGGTAAATGTATTGTCTGATCCCAGGCAGTTACTGGATAAAATCCGGGACTGTGAAGCCGATGTCGTCTTGCTGGATATGAACTACCGAATGGGGTATGAAAACGGAAGAGAAGGAATCTACAGGCTAAAAGAAGTTCAGGAACATTTCCCGCAAGTCAGAATCATACTTATGACTTCCTTTGCCAATGTGGAAACAGCTGTAGAGGGTATTAAGTTGGGAGCGATAGATTATGTGCTGAAGCCATGGGATAATGAAAAGCTGATAGATATAGTGAAATCTGCTGTACAACAGCTGCGTAAAGCTAAAAAGATTGCTGCTCCGTCAGCACCAGTATTTTTTCAAGGGAATTCACCTGAGATTCTAAAAGTATATCAAATGGCAGAACGGGTTGCAAAGACAGATGCTACCGTACTGATACAGGGAGAGAACGGAACAGGAAAGTATGTATTGGCGGAGTATATTCATAAACAATCTGCCAGAAGAGATCATCCTTTTGTACATGTGGATCTGGGTTCGTTGAATGAAAATCTGTTTGAAAGTGAATTGTTCGGTTATGCAAAGGGAGCATTTACTGATGCAGGTAAGGATACGGCCGGTAGATTTGAACAAGCCGATGGTGGCACTGTCTTTCTGGATGAGATTGGTAATATTCCGCTGCATCTGCAGTCAAAATTATTGCAGGTCATACAAAGTAAAAGTGTAACCAGATTAGGGGAATCCAAAGTAAGACAGCTGGATGTGCGCATTATCACTGCAACTAATATCGACCTGGAATCGGCAGTAAAGGAAAAAGTTTTTCGGGAAGATCTGTATTATCGTATACATACCGTATCGCTGTATCTGCCGGCATTACGGGAACGGAGCGAAGATATACCGTATATGCTGCAGTTCTTTTTGAAGCATATGAGCGAAAAATATGATATGGAGATGTTGCATATCGGGGACACTACGCTGAGACAATTGGAACAATATGAATGGAGGGGTAATATACGGGAACTTCAGAATCGGATAGAGCGTGCGGTGATATTAGCAGATCAGCAGGAGCTTACTCTTGAACATATGGGATTTGAAGGAGCACTGGCTTTAGTGAAAAGTAAAGAAGAAACGACAATAAGCGATGTCGAGCGTAATCTGATAATTGACAGCTTACACAAATACGCAGGCAATATCAGTAAAGCTGCTCATGAACTCGGCGTCTCGAGAGGAGCCTTGTATCGTAAATTAGAAAAATATAGTATCCCAAATCCAAATGTATGAGTACGAATAAGCTGGTTATCGGGATAGTGATCCGTACATTCATATTAGCCATACTCATTGCCGTAGCTATATATTGCGGTCTCCATAGTCTGTGGTATGTACTGGCAAGTATAGTTATATTTTTACTGATTCTTGTTTTTGAGACCCGGGTTTTTATCAAACGCTATTACAGTAAGTTTGATAGTATTGTACAAGCCATGTTGTATGATGATTACACTTTGAGTTTTGAAGAACAAAAGGAAAATGTAGTGCTGAATCAGCTTATCCAATTGTATGAGAAGAATAAAAAGGCCTCATTTGATCTTCATTCACAGGCATTTATTTATGAGCATTTACTTAATAGTCTGGAGTCAGGGGTTTTGATTTTGAAGAAAAGTAAAGACAGTTGGACGGTACTGAATATGAATGAATACCTGCGCAAGTATTTTGGTATACCCGGGATTACATACTGGCATCAGTTTAAATCTTTTGTACCCCAATTTTATGAGGCGATAGAAGATAAGAAATTTGCAGAATATAAGTCTACTATAGATATTCAGATCAATAAAGAAGAAAAGCAGACTTTCGTTATTCAGACATCGGCGAGCAAAGTAGCTGATCAGCAATATTACATCATTTTACTGGATTCTATACAGCGTGTCATAGATTCTACAGAAAATGAAGCCTGGTTGTCTATTATGAAAGTGATAGCACATGAATTGATGAATTCACTGACTCCGATACATTCGCTGGCTGGAAACGTCAGTGAGATCCTGGAACAGGAATCTCTTAGTGTAGAAGATAAAGAAGATGTACAGATGAGTGTGGATACCATTCTCAACAGGAGCTATCATCTGCAAAAATTTGTGGAACGCTACAGACGTCTGACTATGTTACCTACACCTCAACCTGAATGGATAGCTGTAGATACGCTGATACGGAATTGCCTGCGAGGATATATGGGAATACTACAGCAGAAGGGAATCAATTTGCATTATGAAGACGGTCACGATATCCGCATATTTGCAGATGCAATTCAAATGGAGCAGGTAATGATCAATCTCTTTACGAATAGCATGTATGCAGTAGAAAGTCATGATATTAAGGATATATGGGTACGGGTTTACAGTTTGAATACACGTACTTATATAGAATTTTCGGATTCCGGCAGAATAATAGATCCTGAAATTGTGCCCCGCATATTTCTGCCCTTTTATACAACCCGAAAAGATGGAGGAGGTATAGGACTCACATTATCCAAAAGTATTGTCGAAGCCCATGGAGGATATTTGTTTTATCAGGTCAAGGCTGATCGTAATACATTTGTCCTTGCTTTGCCTTTAACAGAGAAATAAATTTAACAAAGTCACAAAAGTAATGTGTACATTGAAATAGAAATTTTTCCAAAGAATTTTTAGCATAAAGCAATTAAATGGCCGTATTAGCACAGCATATAAAGTCTTATTTTGGCATCGTATCGGATGTTGAAATCGAAAAAATAAGTACTCTTTTTCAAAAAGAACGCTTAAGGAAGGATGATTTTTTTGTCCAGAAAGGACAGCGGGTAAATAAGCTCTCTTTTATTGAGTCAGGTATGCTGCGGATCTTTGTTCATACCGACAAAAAAGAAGTTACACAATGGATTTCAACCGCTGGTTCTTTTGTAACAGATCTGACAGGGTTTATGTATGATGATGTTTCCCGGTGGAATATTCAGGCTCTTTCAGACACGGTGCTGTACTCCATAAGCAAAGAAGATTATAAAAAAGCCGGCACTATGCTTTCCAAATGGAATGAATTTGAAAAAACGTTTATAGTGAAATGT
The DNA here is from genome assembly GCF_002418355.1 of Sphingobacterium sp. UBA5789. Taxonomy (NCBI): domain Bacteria; kingdom Pseudomonadati; phylum Bacteroidota; class Sphingobacteriia; order Sphingobacteriales; family Sphingobacteriaceae; genus Sphingobacterium; species Sphingobacterium sp. UBA5789. The sequence continues at coordinate 353,444 of NZ_DIDX01000004.1, forward strand.
TTTACAAAGATGGAAGAAAGAATATTCTGCCATTTGTCTATGAGTAGTGAAGAGCGTTATCATTATTTCTTCGAGCACAACAAAGAGCTTTTTAATCAGGTTCCATTGCAGTATATCGCATCCATGTTAGGAATGACGCCAGAAACATTCAGCCGCATTCGAAAAAAATAGGGATGACAAATTCTTGATTTTTATCAAGAGCAATCTGCTGTAGCTAACGGATCTTTGTTGTATTATTTGGAAATATAATCATGGCTAAAGAAATAATTACACATATTCGTATACAGGCCACACCACTAAAGATCTGGTCCGTTTTTACGAATTTTGCACAGTATCCGGAGTGGAATCCTTTTATAAAATCGCTGGATGGTGACTTCCGGGTCGGGAAAAAAATACGTGTACACATACAACCGCCAAACTCCGGAAGTATGATCTTCAAACCTAAGGTTTTAGTTTATGAGGAAAACAAAAAGCTGAGTTGGATAGGCAGGCTTTTAATACCGGGATTATTCGATGGGGAGCATGCATTTGAACTGATTGACAATGGAGATGGTACGACCACCTTTGTACAAAGTGAGATTTTCAAAGGTTTACTTGTTCCGTTATTTCAAAAAACACTGGATAACAATACCAGACGAGGATTTGAACAAATGAATCTAAAGTTGAAAGAGATTTGCGAAAACGAAAATAAATAGCATAAAAAAGGTCTTCTTTAGCATAAAGAAGACCTTTTTATTATCTTTTGTTGTGTTATACGGAGAAACTTTCCCCACAGGCACAAGTCCTGCTGGCATTAGGATTATGAAATTCAAATCCTTTACCGTTTAGACCGTCTGAATAATCAAGTTCGGTACCAGCCAGATACAAATACGATTTAATATCCAGACAGATTTTTATCCCTTTATCTTCAGAGAACTGGTCTCCTTTTTTTTCTTCGTTATCAAAATCGAGTTTGTATGAAAGACCTGAGCAACCTCCACTCTCTACGGCAACCCTAACAAAATAACTATCGTCGTACTGTTCCGTCTTCATAATGGATTGGATACGTTCTTTCGCTTTATCTGTAATGGTGATCATGCTTTCCATGTTTTCTGCTTTTCTTACAAATTACGCTATTTTTTTGAAAATAAGCAATCTGTTGTCTGTTAGTATTTTGTCAAAAATCAATCCAAAAGTCCATCCTTGTACAGTTGCCATACAGGGGATTGCTCCCGGATCTGCCCTACCACAGTACGGAGTTTCGTAACCGTTTCTTTTATTTCCTCTTCGGTTGTAAATCTGCTCAGGCTAAATCGCAGGCTGCAAAAAGCTTCCTCATCGCTGCGATGCATAGCTTTGAGTACATGTGAAGGATCCCGGTCGCCTGATACACAGGCCGAGCCTGCAGATAGGGCGATATCATTAAGCCGGCTCATGATCTCAGTAGCTTTGGTATGCTTGAATGTAATATTAGAAGTATTGGCAATACGGGAGACTGCTGAAGCTATAACTTCCGTATCCGGTACTTCTTTAAGGATCGTACTCTCCAACAAATTTCTTAAGCCTGATATCTTTTGTTGATGCGTGAAATCAGAAACGGCCAGTTCGAGGGCTTTACCCATTCCAACGATCGCTGGAACATTATAGGTTCCGCCACGAAATCCATGTTCCTGTTTACCTCCGTGTATCAGCGTCTCTATTTGTGTTGGCTTCGATTTTCTGCGGATATATAAGGCGCCTACACCTTTGGGGCCATGAAACTTATGCGCACTGAAACAAAGAATGTCGATCATACTCTTTTCCAGATTAAGGGGCATTTTGCCTACGTACTGAGTCGCATCACAAAAAAACAATGTATTCTTCTCTTTGGTAATTGAGGCAATTTCATCTATGGGATGAATAACACCACTTTCATTATTCGCAGCCATTAAAGCTACTAAAATGGTATCCGGCCGGATCAGATCTCTCAATACAGGTATATCAATCATACCATTGCTGTCTGTAGGGACAAATGTTATCTCTGCACCCTTTTTCTGCAGATATTCACAGCATGTCAGCACCGCTTTATGTTCGGTAGCTGAAGTAATAATATGCTTTCCTTTGCCTGAGTAGAGTGAAAATACACCTTTTATAACGGTATTGATGGCTTCTGTAGCCCCTGAATTGAAGAAAATTTCCTTCTCACTGGCATGAAGACTATTCGCTATCTGCTGTCTGGCTTTTACTACTGCTGCAGAAGCAATCCTGCCTGATTTATGCTGTATACTCGATGCATTTCCGTAGGATTCTGTGAGGTAGGGCATCATTTCATCCAATACATCCGGGTGGAGTGCTGTAGTAGCATTATTATCTAAATAAATCATAGAAATGAATGTTAAAGACTCTTAAAAATTAAAGAAAATACAGTGCAAAAAATCAATTCTTCCTACCTTTGGAATGAAAAATCAAATATATTCAAATTTTAACAATTGTATGGAAACAGTAAATATTAGCAGATTTGAAGGTGGATTAGAAAAACTGATAGATGTTGTCATTGTCAGTATACCAAGTATTGCGGTAGGTCTGGGAATATTATTCTTTGGCCGGTATCTGATCAAATTTCTGATCAATATCATGAACAAGCGTTTTGAAAGACGCAATATAGATGTATCTATACGGGCATTTATATCCAGCATGTTAAAATTTGTCCTGTATGCTTTGCTTATTCTTACTGCAGCCAGCACAATGGGTATTCAGACTACATCTTTTATCGCTGCATTATCCGCTTTTGGTCTGGCTGTAGGTATGGCACTGCAGGGAAGTCTTTCTAATTTTGCAGGAGGAGTATTGATCTTAATGTTCAGACCATTTGAAGTAGGAGATTATGTCTCCAGTGCCAATGGTTCTGCAGGTACTGTGGAGCGCATAGATTTGCTCTATACTACTTTAATCGGTGCCGATGGAATACGGATGTTTAGTCCGAATGGTACACTGGCCAATTCTGTGATAAAAAACTATACTAAGATTGTCAACAGAAGATTGGAATATGTGATCGGTATATCTTACGATGCAAATATTAAAACGGCTAAGGATATTATTCTGGAAGTACTCAAATCAGATGACCGTATTCTGGAAACGCCCGCTCCTGAGATCTTTGTGAGTGAGCTGGCTGACAGTTCTGTCAACCTCACTATTCGTGCATGGGCAAAGAAAGAAAATTTCTGGCCGGCAAATAATGAAAATCAGGAACTCATTAAGAATGCACTGGATAAACATGGAATCAGTATTCCTTTTCCACAGACGGAGCTTCATATTGTAAATGATAAGCTGACGATGACGACTAATCCAAAGCGCGAGTCGTAATAAAATAGCGATAAGCTAAAATAGCTTGTTGAAATTTGGTCAACTTGGTTGGATCTTTCTTACTCAATTTTGGAAGAATCACCTTATTGATCTTTGCCAATAGTCTGAAAATAGATTTACGCATAAGTACAAAAGTATATATCAGGACCGTATTACAGACGGTCCTTTTTTATTTAAAAGGATTCTACGAAACTTTTGTTTGCCGGTTTTGTTTTTTGATATAAATTATACTATATGGATTTATATTCTGGATTACCTTTTTGGATAATAAAAAATGCCCTTTATGATTACAATAAACCCCTTCAGGAAAACCTAAAAATAGATGTTGCTATTATTGGATCAGGAATTACAGGATCACTGGTCGCTCATGAATTGTGCGAGGCTGGGATTAAGTGTGCGATTTTTGATAAAAGAACCGTTGCTACGGGGAGTACAGCCGCCAGCACTGCGCAGTTGCAATATGAGATAGATGTGCCTTTGAGCCAAATGATCAAGGATGTAGGTGAAAAGAAAGCTGTACAGGCTTACCAATCCAGTTTGCAATCCATCACTGATCTGGAGAATGTTTTGCAACAGCTAAAGGTAAAAGCAGACTTCAAGCGGGTTTCTACCGTATTTCTGGCCAGTAACAGAAATGGCCGGAGAATGATTGGGGAGGAGTATGAAACCCGCAGTAAATATGGTTTGCCGGTATCTTATCTGGATGAAGAGCAGCTCATGAAGACATACGGAATAGATGGATTTGGAGCGCTTTATAATGATCAGTCTGCCCAGATGGATGCCTATGCAGCTGCGACTGGTATATTAAATTATCATTACAGCAAAAAAGAGCTGGATATCTATAGTCCGGTAGAGATTGTCCGGTATGAGGAGAAGAAGGGAGGGTATGACCTGAAAACTAAAGACGGATTTGTTATTTCCTGTAAATATGTAATTATTGCTGCGGGATTTGAGGCCGGTCAATTTTTACCAAAAGAGGTGATGCATCTTAACTCTACTTATGCATTAGTAACTAACCCTATTGAAGAAGAACAGTTCTGGAAGGAAAAGAGTCTGATATGGGAAACGAAGTCTCCCTATTTTTATATGCGGTCTACTGCAGACAACCGGATTATGATGGGAGGGGAGGATGAACCATTTCGTAATCCGAAGGTGCGGGATTTGTTGCTGCGTAAGAAAGTCCGGAAACTATCCTACAAACTAAAGAAAATGTTTCCTGAAATTAAGTTTGAAGTCAGCATGGCCTGGTGTGGTACATTTTCTTCGACGAAAGACGGATTACCTTTTATCGGAGCATGGCCGGGTAAGAAAAGGATGCTGTATGCATTAGGATACGGAGGTAATGGTATTACCTTCAGTATGATTGCTGCTCAGATTATCCGAAATACGTTAGAAGGGAAAAAAGATGACAGATCGGATACCTTTGGTTTTGAAAGACTCTCTGAATAAATAAAAAAGAAAAAGGAACACGAAGTTCCTTTTCTTTTTTAAAGTAAGTTTGGATAATCACTGATTATGCCGTCCACTTTTAATTTTTTCAGACGTTTGATCTCCTCCTTTGTATTAGCTGTCCAGGGAATCACCTTTATGCCTTTGGCATGGCAATCCGCAACAAATTCCTTTGTAACAAGGGAATAGTTCGGACTGATGATAAAAGGAGTAAAACCCAAATCGTTGATTAACTCATCAACAGACTGCTTGTTCTTGCCGTCTATCAGATAGGAAGATTTCAGTTGCGGATACATCTTATGGAGATATTGTATCGTACGTTTATCAAATGATTGGATAATCGTTCTGGAACCTATGCCTTTGTTCATAATTACTTCTACCATCAGATCCACAAAAGTAGAAGGTTGCGGATGCAGGATATTATCACCTTTTGGAGAGCTCTTGGTTTCGATATTATAAAACATCGGGCTTTTTCGGTGCAATTTAGCCTGGGCTTCTGCTGCATCTACAAGTTCGGATAGTAATGGAATATGCGTTTTCAATTTTAACTGATCCGGAAAATCGCTGTACGGTTTAGAACCTGTATCGTAGGTTTTGAGTTCGTTATAATCAAATTTAAAGATTTTCAGATCCTTTTTGTCAGCAGGGATATCTCTTCCATCTGCATAGCGGATATATTTGGGATTTAAATAGTCATCATGTGTAACAACTACTTTTTTGTCTGCCGTGATGTGACAATCCATCTCTAAAGTTGTAATATGAGGCATATTTTCAATGGTCATCTTCATCGCCTCAATGGTATTCTCCGGATATAAGCCCCTGCCACCTCTGTGTGCTTCTGCAGAGAAATCAGGAAATTTGTCGTTCACCAGTTGATTTTTTTTGTTTAACATACTACAAGATGAAAATCCTAAAGTTAAAGCCAGTCCACACAATGCAAAAGAATAAAATTTCATGTTCATCTATTTTATACAAAAATAGTCTTTCTTAATTTAATACTAAATAAAGCCCTACAGCGAGCAAACTGCCAATCACCGGGCCGATCACCGGTACCCAGGCATAACCTGCATCAAAGCCTGCTTTGTTTTTGATCGGAAGAAGAGCATGCATGATACGCGGGCCGAGGTCACGAGCCGGATTGATCGCATATCCGGTAGTACCGCCCAGTGCCAGACCGATGACCCAGACGACAAAGGCTACCGGCAATGCTCCGATAGAACCAAGTCCTACAGGGGAGTTATCTGGTAATTTAGCATCTGTAAAGTGAAAGATCGTAAATATCAGCACAAAAGTACCCACAATCTCGCTGATCAGATTGACCGGAATATTACGGATAGCAGGAGCTGTGCAAAATACAGCTTGTTTTGCTCCGGCATCTTCTGTCGCATCAAAATGGTCTTTGTACATCAGCCAGACCAGAAATGCTCCTGACATAGCTCCCGCAAACTGTGCTGCAATATATTCCATACCTGCAGCAAAAGTCATCTTTCCCAGAGCCATATTTGCTACAGTAACAGCAGGGCTAAGGTGTGCTCCGCTATAAGGACCGGCTATAACTACTCCACAAAAGACCGCCAGTCCCCATGCTGTAGTTATGACGATCCATCCTGAATTGTTTCCTTTTGTTTTGTTTAATACTACATTCGCCACAACGCCTCCTCCGAGAAGGATCAATACTGCTGTTCCTATAAGTTCAGCTACAAATGGTGTCATAATTTTATATGATTTGGTTTATAAAGGTTATCATTATTTGTTTTCCGCCCAATAGACCGTTGCATTTACAGCACGGTGCCATTCCTCAAGTAGCTCTTTGGTTTTAGTTTTCTTATTGGGCTCAAACTTTTTGTTTTCTTTCCATTGTTTTGAGATTTCTTCAATGTCTTTCCAGAATCCCACAGCAAGACCCGCCAGATAAGCGGCTCCCAATGCCGTTGTTTCCGTAATTTCAGGGCGTACCGTAGTCGAACTTAGAATGTCAGATTGAAATTGCATCAGCAGATTATTTTGCGTAGCACCTCCGTCAACACGTAACTCTTTGATCTTTAAACCTGCATCTGATTCCATAGCTCGTAAAATATCTACGGTCTGAAAAGCAATGCTTTCTAACGCTGCTCTGGCAATATGGGCTGCATTTGCTCCTCTCGAAAGCCCGACAATAGTTCCTCTTGCATCAGGATTCCATATAGGTGCACCCAGGCCTGCAAATGCAGGTACTAAATATACCCCATTAGAATCTTCAACAGAGGCAGCAAGCTTTTCTACATCAGCAGATTTTTTGATAATACCCAGTTCGTCACGCAGCCACTGCACAATCGCACCGCCTATGAAAATACTTCCTTCCAATGCGTAAGTTACTTCTTTTCCAATCTGCCATGCGACTGTAGTAACCAGCTTATTCTTCGAAATAACAGGCTTCTTGCCAATATTCATCAGCATAAAGCAGCCTGTACCATATGTGTTTTTCACCATACCTTTGGCTGTACACATCTGTCCAAACAATGCCGCCTGCTGATCACCTGCAATACCTGCGATAGGGATTTGATGAGAGAGTATTTCATTAGAAGTTTCGGCATAGATTTCAGAAGAGCTTTTAACTTCCGGAAGAATAGACTTCGGAATATCAAAAATGTCCAGTAATTCATCATCCCATGCCATCGTCTGAATATTGAAGATCATCGTCCGGGAAGCATTGGTAACATCCGTAACATGTGTTTCTCCGTTGGTAAGATTCCAGATCAGCCAGGTATCAATTGTCCCAAACGCAAGTTCACCTTTTTCTGCTTTTTTGCGGGCACCTTTTACATTATCCAGTATCCAGTTGATCTTTGAAGCTGAAAAATAAGCATCGATCAGTAAGCCGGTTTTTTTCTGGATCAGCGGTCCATGTCCTTTATCACTGATAGAACGGCAATATTCTGCTGTTCTTCTGTCTTGCCATACAATAGCATTATAGATAGGAACCCCCGTTTTTCTATCCCATATTACTGTTGTTTCACGCTGATTAGTGATTCCGATTCCTTTTATTTTTGAAGAATTGATCTTCGATTTGGTAAGGGCCTCTGTAAGTACTGAAAACTGTGTAGACCAGATGTCCTGAGGATCATGTTCTACCCATCCTGATTGCGGGTAATGTTGTTTAAATTCTCGCTGAGCTACACCTTCAATCTCCCCCGATTGATTAAAAATGATAGCTCTGGAACTGGTTGTTCCCTGATCTAATGCAACGATGTATTCCTTATTTTGCATGGTTTATTATGGTTATATGTACAATTTAATTTATAATATAGTTTTTCACTAACTGTCTGTAATTTTCAAGCTGCTCATTGATCCAAAGCTCATCTTTTCCGAGCGTTTGGGCCATCAATTTAGCAACTTGAGGAGCCATATCCAAAGATGCTTTTGCATCGAGAAATAATATCCGCATACGTCTGGCCAGTACATCTTCTACATTCCTTGCCATTTCATGACGTACAGCCCATACCACCTCCGCTGCAATATGTTCAAATTTGGGGTGCAAAACAGCTGCCAGTTCCGGAGAACTTGCTGCCAAAGCACGTATACCCTCTGCGTCGCTGCCATAAAATTTCCAGTGACCCTGTTCTTCATTTTGAGCATAGCCATGTATTTTCAGGGTTTTTGTCATACAGACTTTTGGTTCTAAAGCAGCGACTTTGATCGCAAGATTGATGGTTTCTTCTGCCATTTTACGATAGGTAGTCCATTTTCCTCCTGTAATAGTGACCAGTCCCGAAGCATTACTGATGAGTTTATGATCCCGGGATATTTCTTTTGTACTATTGACATCGTCACCCTGTGGAGCGGCCAAAGGTCTCAATCCGGCAAATACACTTAATATATCCGAGCGGGTAGGAGCATGCTCCATGTAATTGTAAGCCGTATCTAATATAAACTTAATCTCTTCTTCCAAAGGGCGTGGTTCGATCTGATGCTGATCCAAAGGCGTATCCGTAGTTCCCAGTAGTACATGTCCATGCCAGGGCACGCCAAATAATACACGGCCATCGCTCGTTTCGGGAATCATGAGTGCATCCGATTTACCGAGAAACTTTTTATCAACGACAATATGTGTTCCCTGGCTGGGTCTGACCAGATTTTTGTGTTTTGGCTCTTCCAGTTTCAGGATATCATCGACGAATATTCCGGTTGCATTTATAATGGATTTTGCCTGAATAGTATGCGACTGCCCAGTTTCCTGATCGACAAACGTCAATCCGCTTACTTTCCCGGTCTCATTTTTATCAATATGGATCACATCAGCATAGTTGATGATCGTAGCGCCGTACTCGGCTGCCGTTTGCCCCAGATTGAGGGCAAGACGTGCATCGTCAAACTGACCGTCAAAATATTGTATTCCACCCTGAAGTGCAGAAGCTTTGACAGTAGGTAATTTAGAGAGCACTTCGGTTTTATTCAGATATACAGACTTCCCTATACGCAGGCTGCCTGCCATCCAGTCGTATAGTTTTAAACCAATCAGGTATTTTAATTTACTAAACCACGAATAGCAAGGAATAATAAAACTTTGTATTCGGGCTACATGTGGGGCATTTCTAAAAATAAGCCCTCTTTCGTGCAGGGCCGAATAAACCAATTTGACATCACCGTTAGCCAGATAGCGTACGCCTCCATGCACCAATTTAGTACTGCGGCTGGACGTGGCTTTCGCAAAATCATATTTTTCTAATAAGATTGTTTTATAACCTCTGGAGGCTGCATCTGCTGCAATCCCCAGACCGGTAGCTCCGCCACCGATAATGGCAATATCCCATTGTTGGGTTTGATAAAGGTTGTTTATGCCTTCATTTCTGTCAAATTTCATATAGAATTGATTTTACAATATATAACAGTTGTTATGATCTCCTGTTTGTACGATCCTGAAACAAACATAATAAATAATCAAACGAAACTAAAAGAAAACAAACGAAATTATTGTTAAATTTTTATTTCTCTCCTAAATGAAAAGTTTTTACCTTAGTGAAATTTGAATTAAAACCTATTATGAATAGCGTTGAAAGACACCATTTAATCTTAGAAAAACTTAAACAGATTGGTAATATTACGGTTTCCGAACTTTGTGAAGAGCTAGGGGTTTCGACCGTTACTATTCGAAAGGATCTAAAATTTTTAGAAGACAGTTCGCTGTTATTTCGGGTTCACGGTGGTGCTACCCGGCAGAATCCGTATACCACAGATCGTCCTGTTTTCGAAAAGGAAAAATTACATACACTCGAGAAATCGAAAATAGGTAAAACGGCTGCTTCATTTGTAGAACCCAATGATTCTATTATCATTGCTTCCGGGACGACTATGCAGGCCATGGCAAAAGAAATCGAACCTCTGGGGCTGCTTACTGTGGTAACATCTGCACTTAATGTTGCACAGCAGCTTATCCAGCATCAGAATGTGGAAATTATACAGCTTGGAGGCACCATGAGAAAAACTTCAATGTCGGTTACAGGCGCTTATGCTGAAACGATTTTAAAGGACTTCTTTTGTTCTAAACTTTTTCTTGGTGTCGATGGAATTGATATGGATTTCGGAATTACCACTACCAATGCGCAGGAAGCTCGGCTGAACCGGGTTATGATGGAATCGGCTCAAAAGGTAATCGTATTGGTGGATTCCAGTAAGTTTGGACGTAAGAGCTTCGGTAAAATAGCGGAGATCAACCAAATCGATATTCTGATAACAGATAATTATGTTAATCCCCGTTATGTAGAAAAACTGGAATCCCTGGGGATTAAAGTTATTGTCGTTTAATATGTCTGCTATCTAATACCATAAAAATTTTACATATGATTTTGAGATTGCTAAAATGTATGTAAGATTATTTTAATATCTTTAGAAATTGGAGTTGCCTGATAACAACTCCATTTTTATGAGAGTATAATCAATACCTAAAACTTACATTCAACAATATGAAAAAACAAGAAAATTCAAGACGTGAGTTTCTCAAAAAGTCAATTATAGGAGCTGCTGCTTTTACAATTGTGCCACGTTTTGTTTTAGGAGGACAAGGTTATCTTGCACCAAGCGATCACCTGACCAAAGGTGTCATTGGCGTGGGATCAATGGGACGCGGACATTTTGCTTATGCCGGTACAAAAACCGTCGCTATCTGTGATGTTGATACCCGTCATTTGGCTATCGCTCAGAAAACATTAGGCGGTGGTGTACGTGAATACCACGATTTCAGAGAGCTGATTAAATCTCCCGAAGTGGATATTGTCCATATTGCTACCCCTCCGCATTGGCACGGATTGATGGCTGTAGAAGCTGCCCGCGCCGGAAAAGATATATGGTGTGAAAAACCAATGACCAGAACTATAGGTGAGGGGCAGAAGGTTAAAGAAGCTGTAAAACAGCATGGTAATATATTTCGTCTAAATACCTGGTTTAGGTTTGAAGACAATTTCTACGGTATGCAGGTGCCGGTCAGAAAGATCAAAAAACTGGTTGATACCGGAATGTTGGGGTGGCCGCTTAAAGTGACCATCAGTAAACATACTGGTTTTGACTGGAAGTTCTTCTGGATTGGTAAGCAGAATTTGCCTGTGGAACAAGTACCTGCAGAACTGGATTATGATATGTGGTTAGGGCCGGCACCGTACAAGCCTTACAGTACACATCGTACTCACCTCACATTCCGCGGATACTGGGATTATGATGGAGGAGGTCTGGGCGATATGGGGCAACACTATCTGGATCCTGTCCAGTATTTCTTAGGAAAAGATGAAGAAAGTCCGGTGTCAGTTGAAGTAGATGCTCCGCAACAACACAATGATGCAGTAGGTACCTGGAGACGTATTACCTATACCTATGCTGATGGTTGTCAGATTATATTAGACGGAGAGGGCAAAGACGAGGGATTAGCTTATATTGAAGGACCTAAGGGTAAATTATATAAAGGATTTGTGTCGGATATTCCGGATCTGGAAAGAAAACTTTCGCAATATCCGGAACCTGCACCACAGATTACAAACTTCCTGGAGTCTGTGAGAACAAGACAGAAATTTGCGCTGAATGAGGAGAATGGATATCGTTCATGTACATTAGTCAATCTTGGGCTGATTGCATTGAGACTCAACCGTTCGTTGAAATTCGATTCTGACAAACAGGTGTTTATTAATGATGAAGGCGCTAATCGTTTGATCCATCAACCGATGAGAGGTCCGTGGACTATTTAATTTACATTCCAACAGCACAAACCAATGAAAAAAACATTTAATATATTATCTGCACTCTTGATTTTACAAGTAGCTGCACATGCTCAATTGCCTTCCAACAGGACGACTGCTACCAAAATAGCAGATGTACTTGCACAACAGCCTGCAGAGGAAAAGGCAAAATTTCTGGCTGCCATGAAAGAGTTGGAAAATTTCTCTTCTGATGACATAGCTGAGCTCTTATCTAAGCTCCAGCCTCAGGGTGGAAATAACGCTACAATTGAATTTGCAAGTAACTCTTATTCTTTTTACGTGATGCAATCCGGAATGGAAGCTAAACGCGAAACATTTGCAAAAGGATTAATTGCAGCTCTGGATAAATTAACGGACAAAGACAATAAAGGATATGTAATCAAATTATTGCAACAGTCAGGTAAAAATGAAGCCGTAGCTCCGTTAACAGCTTATCTTAAAGATGATTATCTGGTAGGGAAAGCTTCCCGTGCACTGGTCGCTATTAATACAGATGATGCACGTAAAGCTTTATTAACATCGTTGACAGATGCGGATTCTGAAACTAAGAAGATCGCTATTGTCACTGCTCTGGGAGATCTCAGATCGGCTGATGCAGAAGCAAAAATTATTGAACTTATTCAGTCAACTTCGGCTCCTAAATTTCAAAAAGCAGCTTTCACAGCACTTAGCAAAATTGGCGGCGAGAAATCAGCATCTGTATTTGCAACTCAGCTGGCAATCGTAAAATATCAATACGAGCCAAATGATATCACTGGACTGGCGGTTGATTATGCGGAAACACTCTTGAAGAATAAGAAATCTGCACAGGCTGAAAAGTTTGCAGCAGCATTATTTGCAGGAGCAGGAGTGAATAATGCACCTGAAACAAAAATTGCAGCGTTAAGCATCCTTACAAATATCAATGCTTCCAAACAGAAAAAAGCTTTATTATCTGCAGCGACCAGTGAAGATGCCGCATACCGTAATGTAGCCCTGCAACTGCTAGGGGAATATGGAAACAGCGGAGATACCAAAAAACTGATCGCAGCCTTAAAAAGTGCTACACCAGGTGTTCAGGAAAGTATCCTGGATTTTCTGGCACAAAAGGGATCTGCTTCAGACGTGTCTGCTCTTCAGAAAATTGTTCTTAACAATACTACAGGTGACGCCCGTATTTCCGGACTGGAGGCACTTGATGCACTATCCAGAAATAATGTAACCCCACTGCTGATCAGTCAGCTTAAAGATGCAGATGAGGCACTGACAAGCGCTATCCAAAAACTGATTCTGGCTTCTAAAGAAGCAAAAGCTATTGATATTGTAAATGAATCGTTAGCAACAGCGGATGCCAAGACACAGATAGCATTATTAGGCATTCTGGCAAAAAGACCGAATGCTAAATCATCAAAAGCAGTCCTGCCGTTAGCAAAGAGCACGGATGAGAAGGTTCGCATGGCGGCCTATCAGGCATTACCTATAGTTGCGTCGGAAGATGATCTGAATGATTTGTATGCTTTATACTCAACGGCAAATAAAAATGAAGTTACATACTTGCAAAAGGCAACAATCAATGCGATTCAGTCCAGCAAAGATAAAGATGCTATAACAGCAAAATTAGCATCTAATGTGACCGTTTCAGCATCACCTTCAGCGGGTATGTATTTTCCTGTATTTGCAGGATTGGGAGGGACAGAATCTTTAAATGCTGTTAAGAATTTCACAGACGCAGGTATTCCTGAAGTAAAAACACAGGCCATCTCTGCATTAGCATCATGGAAATCTGCGGAAGCACTTCCGGCTCTTGTTGCGCTTTCCAGAACGGAAAAAGCAGAAGGCAACTTTGATACTATATTCAAAGGACTGATTCGTCTGGTGAACAGTTCTTCTCTGACTCCGGATCAGAAAACGTTGCATCTGAAAGATGCCTTTGCTATTGCACGTACAGATGCACAACGTAATCAGGTGCTAAGTTCGCTTCAGGGAGCGGGTACTTATCAGGCTATGATCTTTGCAAGCAAGCAGATGGTCAATCCGGCTTTAGCCGGAGCTGCATCCAATACTGCTATGAATATCGCATTTGATCATAAAGAATATGTAGGAGAAGATGTTCGGAATATATTGAATAAAGTTATCGGTAATCTGTCCGGAAGTGAAAGCTCCTATCTGAAAGAAGCAGTACTTCGTCAGTTGGCTGAAATGCCGAATAAAGAAGGGTTTGTATCTGTATTCAACGGAAATGATCTGAGTGGCTGGAAAGGTCTTGTCGCAGATCCGATCAAACGCAGTAAAATGGACGCTAAAACATTGGCGGCTGAGCAAAAGAAAGCGGACGAAAAAATGCGTGCAGGATGGCAGGCTAATAATGGAGAACTGATCTTCAACGGAAAAGGAGATAACATCGCTACGATCAAACAATATGGAGATATAGAGATGTTGGTGGACTGGAAGTTAGATAAGGATGGTAAAGAAGGAGATGCCGGTGTTTACCTGAGAGGCACTCCGCAAGTACAAATCTGGGATATATCACGTACCAATGTGGGAGCACAGGTCGGTTCCGGCGGTCTGTATAACAACCAAAAAAATGCAAAAGATCCATTAGTCGTAGCGGATAACCCACTTGGAGAATGGAACACTTTTAAAATAAAAATGGTAGATGATAAAGTGACTGTATACCTGAATGGGGTACTGGTGACTGACAATGTACCTTTGGAAAACTATTGGGATCGTAATCAATCTTTATTCCCTACAGAGCAGATCGAATTGCAGGCACATGGTACTAAAGTATATTACCGTGATATCTTTATTAAAGAATTGCCTAGAAAGCAGGTTTCTGAACTTAGCACACAGGAGAAGAGTGAAGGATTTGATATGTTGTTCGATGGTACAAATCTGGACAACTGGATTCCTTCCGATGGATACGGTATCAATGAAGAAGGCTATCTGGTTGTTTACCCAAATGCCAAATTTGGAGGTAACCTGTATACCAAAGATGAATACAGCGATGTTGTCTATCGATTTGAATTTAAACTGACTCCCGGAGCGAATAATGGAGTAGGTCTACGTGCGCCGGTAGAAGGAGATGCAGCTTATGCAGGTATGGAAATTCAGATTCTGGATAATGATGCTGACGTCTACAAAAGTTTAAAACCTTACCAGTATCATGGATCCGTATACGGTGTCATTACGGCTAAAAGAGGTGCATTGAAACCGGTAGGAGAATGGAATACGGAAGAAATCCGCTTACAGGGAAATAAAATCAAGGTAACGGTCAACGGAACGGTCATTCTTGAAGGTGATATTGCTGAAGCGTCTAAAAATGGTACGCTTGATGGTAAGAACCACCCGGGATTGCAACGTAAATCCGGACATATTGCTTTCTTAGGACACGGATCAGAAGTGTTTTTCCGTAATATCAGAGTGAAAAAATTGTAACGGTTACTTTTTCAGTGACACATAAAAGTCCGTCTTTCGTAAGAAACTCGGACTTTTTTTATTTATAAAATTTTGTGTATCAGTTGTATTTTACTAACTGTATGAGATGTTTGTATCTCTGCTAAAGCACAAGCACCGCTACACTAATGCTTGCGCTAGAGATGGGGATCAGTTGGTTTTTTACTAACTGTATGGAATGTTTGTATCTCTGCTAAAGCACAAGCACCGTTACACTAATGCTTGCGCTAGTGATGGGTTTCTGTGTGGAATTGAAACATGCTACAGCGTCAGTTGCTGTCCAAACCAACTGTAGGGAAAATGTTTGTATCTCTGCTAAAGCACAAGCAACATTACACTAATGCTTGCGCTAGAGATGGGTTTCTGTGTGGAATTGAAACATGCTACAGCGTCAGTTGCTGTCCACATCAATTGTATGGAATGGTTTTGTAGTAACACGTTAACCTCTATTTCAGAGAGGATTGTATTTGCAGTACTGCAACATTTCCCTTACTTCCTGTAAGGTAGATTTTATTCCCGGATTTTGATTTTCCGATTACATTAAAACTTGAATCAGCAATTTTAGTCCAGGTATTTCCTCCATCATGAGATACGTCTGTTCCTGAAGTTCCTGTTGCAAATAACGTCTGTTTATTCACATATACAACCGAAGATCTGAACCCGGAAACAGGTTTTGCTGGTGCTTTCCAGTTTTTTCCACCGTCAGAGGTCAGCAATATGTTATTTTGGTTTTCTTTATCCTGAGCGTAATCACCACCTGCAACGACACCTGTCATATGATCAATAAAAGCTATAGAAAAAACACCAGTCGTATTTTTACCCTGTATAATGGGACAAGCATACTGTTCCCAATGTTGACCATAATCTCCGGAAAAATAAATATGGGATACTGATCCGCCTGTTGCGATCCATACTTTACCATTCGGCTGGGTACAGATCGTGCTTCCGCTGGCAGCAAAGCTGGCTTCTCCGGGTCTTATCAAATACTTGAGATGAGCAGATATATCATTCCAGCTCTTTCCTTGATCGGAGGAATACAATAATTGAAGTTTGCCATCAATAGGATCTCCAAATGCGATTCCTCTTTTCGTATCCCAAAAATCCATTCCATCCAAAAAGATGTCCGGATGAGTATTCTCATATGTACGTAACCAGTTTTTTCCACCATCACGGGTTCGCAATATCACTGCAGGAGAACCAGCATTAACAATAACCGCCTCTTTCGCATTAAAAGCCTGAATATCTCTGAAATCGTATGATTCGAATCCTGCCGGATTGACCCAATCCCAGGATTTTCCGCCATCTAAAGATCTTCCAACAGTTCCATTACTGCCACTAATCCAGAGAATCTGGTCCGATACTACAGCTAATCCTCTAAAACTGCTTTTTACATCCTGAACTAAAGGAATAATACTGTATTGCTTGTTTTGAGCAAACAAGAGAGTAGGAAATACGAATAATAAGAAGAGGAGCTTTTTCATACACATCCGAATTAACGCAGTTCCTGCATCAAACTGTCAAATTCTGCCCGAAGTTGCTGCAGTTGTTCTTCTAATACAAGAACCCTGTTTTCAAGTTCCTTTACCTGACTCTGCTGCCCTCCGTTGCTTACAGGCTCATCATAATCTTCCTCATTTACTTCACCTAACAGATGCACATAGCGAACTTCTTTCTGCCCGGGGCGTTTAGGTAATTGCTTCACATATTCTATTTCGCCTTCACTGAGCTTATTCAGATGTTCCTGTACATCCTCCAGTCCCTCAAATTCATGCAACCGGCCCGAATTACTATTGATCTCTCCGGCAGTGAGTGGTCCTCTCAAAATTAATAAGCACAGTACAGCCAGATCGGAAGGAATCAAAGGAAACTGAATCGCGAGATTGTGCTTATATTTGGTTACTCTGCTACCACCACCAACAACTGTGGAAACTAATCCTCTCTTTTTCAGAGCATCTAATGCTGCAATAATAGTCGCTTCATCATAACTAACCACTGGTTTGCGGGACGTTTTTTGATTACATGCAGTCTGTAATCCATTGAGTGTCATAGGATAATATTCAGGTGTGGTTTTGGATTTTTCCAGTAAAGAACCCAAGACCCTTAGTTCTTCTGCAGATAATTGAGGTAAAGATTTATTTTCCATGAAGTTAAGTTAAAAACTGACGCAGGTCAGTCTGTAAATATGTTAAATTTTATTAGTAAATCCAATATTTCGATAGGATTTCGAGGCAGGCGTGCCGCAACATTTTTGTATCTTCGTCATCAAATAGAAAACTTTGTTTTGCTCAAAATAGCTTTTCATAACGCTTATATTCATCCGCTGAGGGAAGGCCACCGGTTTCCTATGCTGAAGTATGAATTGATCCCCATGCAGTTGATACATGAAGGGCTTGTATCTGGGGATAGTTTTTTTGAACCTGAATTGGTTTCAAAAGAAATTGCCTGTCTCGCACATGACAAATCTTATGTACAGGATCTTTTCGAGCTTACACTGGATGCACGTATGATCAGGAGAATCGGGTTTCCATTGACAGATAGTCTTATTCAGCGCGAACGGCTTATTGTTGATGGTACTATCCGTACTGCACTTTTGGCCATGCAGCATGGGGTTGCCTTTAATGTCGCCGGAGGTACACATCACGCTGGTTATGCATATGGTGAAGGGTTTTGTTTGTTGAATGATCAGGCTGTAGCAGCAGCATATTTACTCGCAGAAAAGAAATCACGTAAAATATTGATCATTGATCTTGATGTACATCAGGGAAACGGAACAGCCAATATATTTAGAGGTAATAAAGATGTATTTACATTTTCCATGCATGGAGCAAAGAATTTTCCATTTATAAAAGAACAATCTCATCTCGATATTAGTTTGGAAGACGGGATTACAGATGAAGATTATTTGTCGCAGCTAGGAACAGTATTACCGGATCTGTTTCAGAAAGTTGAACCTGATTTTGTATTTTATCAGGCAGGAGTTGATGTTTTGGCTACAGATAAGCTAGGTAAACTGAAGCTTTCACCGGAAGGATGTAAAGAAAGGGACTATATCGTCCTTTCTTTATGCAAGCAATTTAATGTACCCGTTCAGATCAGTATGGGAGGCGGATATTCCGAACATATCCGGGATATAGTAAATGCCCACATACAGACATACAGAACAGCAATAGAGCTGTATAATTTTTAAAAATAGAATCGCAATATATGTTTTTTCACCAAGATGCCACTTTCGAAAAATTATCCATTCACCGCGTAGGAAATAAAGCGCAGGATGAATTTTATATTCTTTCTGATGAACCCGTTAATCTGGGCGAAGATGAAGTGATGCCACAGTTGCTGATGCAGTATTTTCTGTCTCCGTTCGCTAAGCTGAATGAGGTTCATCGTTTTTTTCATCCTAATGAGGATCTGGAACTCAATGAGGTATATCATTTTACAAAGCAGTTTTTTGAGGATAAACTACCTTTTCACGAACTTTCTCAGCAAGTCAGCAAGCATTTGTATGAGGTGTCAGGTCATCCCAAGATTAAAGCGGGTGAATTGTATGTTGTTCACCTGAAAAATGTACAGATGGAAGGAGAAGACCATCAGGCAATAGGTATCTTTAAATCCGAAAATAAGGAAACATACCTTAAAGTATACCCTGAACAGGGAGCATTTAAGCTGGATTATGAAGCAGAGGCCATCAATATCAACAAGTTGGACAAAGGTGTGCTGATTATCGATGTGGAGGAAGGCGAAGGTTACAAGGTATTGGTTGTGGATCAGACAAACAAACAGCAGGAAGCGGTTTATTGGAAAGATGAATTTCTGAAACTTCGAATCCGTAACGATAACTTTAATCAAACTGGAAACTACCTGAAAGTGTATAAAAACTTTGTAAATGAAAAACTGGAAGATGTATTTGAAATGGAGAAGGCAGATAAAATAGATCTGCTGAACCGTTCGATGAATTATTTTAAGGAAAAGGAAGAGTTTGTACAGGAAGAATTTGAAGAACAGGTATTAGGAAATCCTCAGGCGATTTCTCTGTTTAAAGAATATCGTGGAGAATTTGAAGACGAATTTGAGACTCCTTTTCAGAGTAATTTTGATATTGCGGACAAGGCCGTTAAGAAAATGGAAGCTTCTTACAAAAGTGTATTGAAACTCGATAAGAATTTTCATATTTACGTTCATGGAAAGAGAGAATATCTGGAAAAAGGTTTTGATGAAGAGAAAGGAATGAACTACTATAAAGTTTATTTCGAAAACGAAAGCTAATAATGAAAAGCCAACTGAAAAGATCCGGGATTATATCGCTGATATTGATTGTTCTGATTATAGTGTTTACGCTATGGCAGAGTAATACATGTGCTGTAGAAATGATCTTTTCAAGAGGATGGTATCCGGTATTTTCCTTTATTCCGGGCACTTTTTTCGGATATATACCTTTTAGCATCGGAGATGTTTTTTATTGTACAGCGATCGGTTTCCTAGCGTTTATGTCTGTACAGACAGTCTGTTTATTATTCAAAAGGAAATTTTATCCTGCTTTGCTCCGTTTTTCAAAGCTCATCAATCTGGGATTGGTTTTATATGTCTTTTTTTATCTAAGCTGGGGAATGAACTATTACAGACAGTCCGTCTCCCGCAATGCAGATATACGTGTCGACAGTCTGAAACTGGCGGATTACCTGGAAGTACTGGATCGCTTTATCGATACAACCAACACGCTTCGGGAAAACGTCAATCCGAAAGTATGGAAAGGAAAAGGGCAGCAAATAGAGGAAGATATGGTTGCAACAGTACAGAATGATACCACATTCCGGTCCTTCTTATCCGTGTCCAATGTACGCGCGAAATCTCCGTTAAACAGCCAACTGGTTTCGTACGTAGGTGTATCGGGATACTTTAATCCTTTTACGCATGAAGCGCATGTTAATACAGCTATGCCAGAAGTTGCCAAACCATTTACTTATGTTCACGAACTGGCTCATCAGCAGGGGATAGGTTTTGAAGATGAAGCTAATTTTATTGCTTTTGTGCGCTTGCAGCATCATCCAAATGAATTTTACAGATACTCCGCCTATTTACAATGCGTGACATATATGCTCCGTGAGCTTCGTGGTATAGACAGAGGGTTATTTGAATCATACCGTAAAAGATTATCAGACAAGATCGAAAGTGACCTAGAGGAAGAGCGTGTCTTCTGGAAAACATATATGGGCTGGACCAACGATCTCATGGCCTTGTTTTACAATCAGTATCTGCAACACAACAATCAGGCTGAAGGGATAGCGAGATACAACCGGATGACGCGTCTTGTACTCGCCTATGAACTCCAAAAGAAAGGATGCAGATAACAAATAACCAGTGCTGTGAACCGTTTAATCATAAAAACGCTTCAAGCGGGGAGCCTGAAGCGTTTCGTTACTAACCAATTATTAACCTAAACTTATGAAAAGTACAGATATAACGCCAGGCGCTGGAAGGATAGTATAATTCATGCGTTATTTTAAGGTTTTTTAACAGTTTCCTGGCGTGCTTATAGTATCACAACTGCATGCTGAAGAAGAAGTAACTAATAAATCAGACTAAGAGAGCATGATAAATCAAAAATATTTTTACATTTATTTTCAATATGTATAAAGTAAAAGGGTGTGTCGATCGTCATTTGATCTATGGACTACACTCATACCTTACAAATGTCTGATAAACAATCTTCTTCACTTCCGGAGGTCGTTCGTAACTATGGCGCCCAATTGCTTCGTTTTATAAAGGGAAAAGTGAAGAAAGTGGAAGATGCCGAAGATATTCTGCAGGAAGTCTGGTATCAGACCAGTCGCTTGTCTAATATCGATCAGCTGGAAAATGTGAGTGCATGGTTATATTCTATTACGCGTAATAAGATTACAGATCTGTACCGCAAGAAAAAGACAGATGCCATAGAAGATCATACCTATATGGATGATGAAGGAGAGCTGAAGATCAAAGAGATATTATTAGCTGACGACTCCAATAATGCAGAGCTGAAGATGTTCAAGGAAGTGTTTTGGGAGGAGCTGATGAAAGCGCTGGATGAACTGCCCGAGAAACAAAGAGATGTATTTGTGCTTAATGAAATAGAGGATATGACATTACAACAAATTGCGGATCAGCAGGGAGAAAATATTAAAACGATTATTAGTCGCAAAGGGTATGCGGTAAAACATCTTCGTCTGCGCTTAAATATGCTTTACGAAGAACTTAAATATTAAGAAGATATGAATAACAGATTTAGAAACGAAAAAAAAGGAAAAATTCTTTTTATGATTCCTTTTATTATCGGGATGGTTTTTCTGCTGGTCTGGGTGGTTCAGTTACTTTGGAATACCCTTTTACCTGAAATAATAGGGGTAAAAGCAATCAGTTACTGGCAGGCCTTCGGAATATTGGTCTTATCCAAAATTCTTTTTGGAGGATTCAGGTTTAAAGGAAAAGGGAAGGCCTGTGACCGTTCGCATCTGCGATCAAAACTGGAACAACTTTCACCCGAGGATAAGGAAAAATTTAAGGAAGAATGGAAGCAACGCTTTTCCAGAAGATGGCATGATTGCTAATCTTATGAATTCTATACGATAACTATGAATCCCAAACACCAGCTGTTTGGGATTTTTTTTGCCTTTACGAAAAAAATCTAAAAAAGATTAAAGTATAATAACATGTTACCCGTCTTCTATCAAAAGGCCTTTGAATTAAATAATTAAAATAAAAAAATCATGAAAAATAAAATTCGGTTTATATTACCAAGATTGATTGGTTTGACACTTTTAGCCGGTTTACTTGCGCTGGTTGTGGGATTGATCTTTAAATTATTGCTGGTAGGTACATTGCTGGCAGGTGCAGGAATGTTTATTGCCTCACGCTTTAAAAAACGTCAGGCAGCTATGATCCGCAATGAACGAAGAAAAGGTATCGCTCCGGCTTACTACGAAATGAGTGCTTCTGCAATCCGTCCGCAGTATTCGGCCACTGAGCGCCCAAACTATGCTATTATCCCCATTCGTTAATTTTAAATAAATATTACAATGTTCTATAAAACTAATAATACATCAGATCATTCCGCAAAGTACGGACATTTCAAGAATAAATTTGAGCAAAAATTCGGCAGATTAAGAGACGAGTTTATGAATGGTGAACATCCTTTTGCCAGTGCATGTTCGGATAGAAAAAATAATATTCCTGCTAATATCTCAGAAAACGAAGAATTCTTTACCCTTCAACTCTATGCAGCAGGTTATCAAAAAGATCGGTTCAAAGTAGCGGTAAAGGATAGTGTGCTTACGGTAAGCTACGATCCTTCTGAAGAAGAGACGCCTGTCACTTATATGTATCAGGAATTTTCTGCAGGTGCTTTCGAACGTTCCTTTCAGTTAAATAATCAGGTTGCTACTTCCAGAATATCTGCAAGTTATGAGGACGGTATTCTGACTGTTATCCTTCCCAAGGATCTGGAAAATATTACACCTCCTCAGGAGATACGAGTAGGTTAGTAAACAATAAAGAGGCGGAATTTTCCGCCTCTTTATTGTTCTATACTAATAATTTCTATTTTTCCGGTAGTACCCGGACTTCCTGAATAAATCTGTCCCTGAGGAAGACCTCTTAATCCGCTTGGAGCCATTTTTATTCGACTGTATATATTTCTCAGATCTGAATTTGGATTAACCGAACGTCCTCCCGGTTCTACATCTACAAAAAGATACGCTTTTGCTTTTTTATCTGTCTGTTGTGGCTTTATACTACCTTTATCCAGACTGATCTTTACATTTCCGCCATTTCCGTTAGGAAAAGTTTTGGTTCCGTTAAAGGCATCATCACCTTTTGCGATGATATATAAAGAACCTAATTTTTGAATATTAGCCTGTATATCAAAGTTGGTTCCGTTATTTTTTCCATCAGTACCCGATATAGAAGCCTGATTGCCGATTTCAGCATATTTTACAACCAAAGTCACATCTTTCTTGCCATAAAACATGAGGGAAGCACGATCTCCCATAATTAATGTGTCGATATGGATAACCATACTGGAATCACGGTTGTTAAAAGTCTTCTTGCCCTTTTTACCAATCTCAAGTTTCGAGATGTGCTCAGTTGACGGTTGCGATTGCGCCTGAACCGTAAACATTACGGCTAAAGAAGCAAATAGTGCAATAATATATTTTTTCATATTGATCAGTGATTAAAAAACTTAAAAACTATAAGTAAGACAATCGATATATGAAAAAGTTTAAAAGTATCATTCAGTTAGATACTTAACAATCAACTTTGCTGTTTTTTCAGAGGCACCCGGAGTTCCTAACTTAGAGGCTAATACCTCATAATTCTCCATTACACTGGCTCTGTGTTCTTTATCATTGATCAGTAAAGCCAGTTCATTGGCAATTTCAAAATCTGTACAGTCTTCCTGAATCAGCTCTATTACCGACAGATAATCATTGATAAGATTTACAAGGGAAATGAATTTCACTTTAATTACCAACCGGGCAATTTTCACACTTAAAGCATTGGCTTTGTATACGACAACCTGAGGTACTTTAAGAATTCCGGTTTCCAATGTTGCCGTTCCGCTTGTTACTACAGCAGCTTCCGAATTGCGCAGAAGATCATAAGTCTGATCAAAAACAACTTTTATAGGAAGGTCCTGAGTGTATTGTTCGTAATAGGCTTTGTCGAAATTTGGCGCACCAGCTATTACAAACTGATGTGCCGGAAACAGAAAATACAACCTTACCATTTCCGGTAATATGCGTTCTATCTCCATTTTACGGCTTCCGGGAAGCAAAGCGATGATATTACGTTCATTGAGATCGTTGTCTTTTTTGAAATTCGGATTAAAACGATACTTGTCTATTGCATCTAAAAGAGGATTTCCAACGTAATCCACTTTCATGTTGAATTTTTTATAAAAGTCTACTTCGAAAGGAAGAATACAAAACATGTGGTCTACTACACGACGAATCTTATACACTCTTTTCTGATTCCAGGCCCATATCTTGGGAGAAATGTAATAGCATACTTTGATGCCATGTTTTTTTGCAAACTCGGCTATTTTGAGATTAAAACCAGGGAAATCAATAAGAATAACAGTATCCGGACGATAAGCCAAAAGATCTTTTTTTACTGTTTTCAGGTTTCTGGAAATAGTGCTTAGATTTTTGATAACTTCTACAAATCCCATGAATGCCATTTCAGAAGTGTGAATCAGAGCCGATTGACCTGTAGCAGTCTGCATCTGATTTCCGCCGACTATCCGGAATTCAGCCTGACTGTCTTCTTTTTTCAGTGCTTCAATCAAATTTGCACCGTGTAAATCTCCTGAAGTTTCTCCGGCAATAAGGTAGTATCTCATGTAAAACTCGCTTTCCTGATTTGATTTTAAAGATAAGTATTAATACTCTTATGATGCAAAACTGATGAGATTTACATATGTTTTTTTGTATTTTACTGCAAATAGTAAAGGCTGCCAGAAGCAGCCCTTACGAATTAATGCTATATCACATTTGATCAGATCCCCAATTCGACCTGAAACGTAAATCCCCATTTATTATCATCCATCAGATTATTGTAATAACCATCTTTGACCAGATAGTTACCATTCAGTTGAAACTTCAGGCGGTGTGCCTTCATATATTTTGTAAGTCCGGCTTCCAGAATTTCTGTACGTTCCTCTTTTGGGCGAATATCTTTGTGTGGGTCTACAAACGTATATCTTCCTGCGATCTCATATCCCTTGCTGAATAAATAGCTGATCTGCTGATTTATACCATATCCTTTGTAAACATATACTTCTTTTCCTTCCAGATCCTGATTGAAAGGATTATCTACATTCCGTTTCATATATTCTACCTGATAAGCAAATCCATTATACTTAAATATTGCATCAGCAAACAATGTAGTCAGATCCTTTGCATCCTTTACAAATGCGCCGGTCTGTCCGCTCAGTCTGGTAGTTTTATTATTAAAACTATAGCCGCCTCCTATAGATAATTTAGGTGTTTCTTCTCTTTCCAGATCACCTTCAGAGTAATCACCTGAATTTGTAAACTGACCAAACGGGAGGAATTCTACACGTCCCGTATAGGCAAGACCATTGTCTGTCGTATTTACAGCTCGACCTTCTCCGGTGGAGATTTCTGCTTTCAGATTGAAAGGCATATTGCCGATTTTCTTGGAAAGATTTGCAGAAATACCAAAATCCCGGTCTATTGAAAAGTTTGCATTGACAATGGAACGTTCTGCAAATTGTAACTGACCGGAAGAATTCACCCGCTGACGGTTACCCGGAAGTTTATTCTGACCAAATCCGATATAGAAATCGTCACTGAAATTATAGAAAATCACCGCATCACGAACAATATTCGGAATTCCGGAATCATCAAAATCCTGATCTCCACGCGTGAACGCCAATTGAACAGAGTAACTGATCTTAGGTGTGTAGATATAGCCGTCTACACGCATGCGGAGCCGTCTAACACGTGCTTCCCACTCATCATTTTTTTCACCATCAAGTGTATTCGTATACTTGACTCGATTCTGCATCCGAAACCTGAAATTGGTATAAAAAAGTGAATCTTTACTCGTGAACTGTATTCCTTTAAAATTTAGAATAGTAGCTCTATCGTCTCGTTCCTGAGCATTTACATGGGTGCATAATAATGCTATCCCAATGGTCAACAAAGCTCTGAATCCTGTTTTTCTCATATTATTTAAGCGGAGGTTAGTAAAAACGTAAATCTATAACAGAGGTTCTTGCTGGCTCAGACAATGGAAACTACCTAACCCCCAGATAATGTCTACTGAATTGATACCAATGACTTTTCGGGTAGGAAAACATTCCTGCAAAATAGCTAATGCTTTCTCATCATTGACATCATTAAAAACAGGAACTACGACAACTTCATTGGCAATGTAAAAATTTGCATATGAAGCCGGAAGCCTGGTGTCTTCATGAATAACAGGAGAGGGCATAGGTAAGGCGATAATATTCAGTGGTTCACCGTTTTTCAATCTGAAAGTACGTAATGTCTCCAGATTCTCCTGTAGTAACAGGTAGTTTTCGTCTAATGGATTTGATTCCACTACAGTGACTACGGTGTTTTCATTTATGAAACGTGTGATATCGTCAATATGTCCGTCTGTATCGTCACCTACAATACCGTCCCCAAGCCATAATACCTGATCCTGACCATAAAACTCAAGCAGATATTGCTCGATCTGTTCTTTTGTCAGGTGTGGATTGCGATTCTCATTCAACAGACATGCTGTAGTTGTCAGTACCGTACCGGCACCATTAAATTCTACAGAACCACCTTCCATTACAATAGGAGGGGTAAAAAGACGGTGCCCGAAGTGTTGAGCAATTTTTGTCGGCACGACGTCATCCAGATCAAAAGGAGGGTATTTACCTCCCCAGGCATTATATCCCCAATCTACTACTGCTTTTTCTCCGGAATCCTGGTTCAATACGAATGCAGGTCCGTGATCGCGGCACCAGGCATCGTTGGTTGGGTTAAAATAAAATTCAATATTATCCAGATTTGCTTCTGCATCGTTCAGATGATTCCAGGCAAACTGTTTCATTTCCTCATCAGCCACATTAATCCGTACTTTTTGAGATTCGGCAACAGCTTTGATAAATTGTGAATAGGGAGCATATACCGTTTCCAGTTTACCCGGCCATGATTCTTCTTTATGAGGCCAGCTGAGCCACATAGCTTCTTGCGGTGCCCATTCTGCAGGAAATGAAAAACCCAATGCTTTGGGTGTAGATGATAAATCTATAGTTGAATTCACGATGTTCTATTGTGTTAATAATTTAAGTGTATTTTCGAGATGACCCTGTTGTTTCCAACCGTCGTGTCCCGGTATAACCCAGTTAATCTTTTTATAAGTCTGTTGAATTTTACGGATGGTTTTTGGCCATTCATGGACATTTGCCTCACCTACAAATCCTAAATTTTTGGCTTCACTGCTTTTTATGAGACATCCGCCGTCCAATATTTTTTCTTTTGGAAACCATACTACTACGTTATCTGAAGTATGTCCCTCACCAAAATATTTGATTATGAATTCCTTTCCTCCGATATGAATAGTCTTGTCCAGCTCTGCAAGATGTGTCGCTTCCGGTTTATGATCGGCTTTCAGAATAGTATTAGTAGCTGCAGTAGCATATGTCGGTATTCCTTTTTTATTAAAAAAACCAAATCCTCCTGCTCTGTCTTCATGTGAATGTGTTGCATATACTGCAATAACTTCCTGCTGATGCCTGTTGCGTATAGAATCCAGTAACGGTTGGTACTGATCCGGATCCCAGGGTGTATCAAAGAGTATAACACCGTCTTTAGAAAGCATATACAGAGCGTTAGCCGATGTTTTTACGCCACTGTACTCTACATATGTGGTATATATATAGAAGTCTTTCGTCAACTTTTCAATCTTAAGGCCTGGTTCCTGACTAAATCCGGAATGAGCCATTGTAAGCAGTAATAGAATCAGAAGTATGGATTTGCTGAACCTCATTGTTCTGTGTGATTTAATAAATATGAATTTTACAGACTTCTGATTCAGAACAGAAGTCTGTAAAAGTAATGTTAGTCTTCGTCAATGAAGCGCTTTGTAATCGGTTGATAGGAGTCAATTCGTCTGTCACGAAGAAAAGGCCAGTGTTTACGGAAGTAGTCCGACTGATTGAGATCCAGTTCGACAACTTCTACTTCTTCCTGATCATGGGATGCCAGATAAAGCAATTTACCCTGAGCATTGGCCGCAAAGCTGCCTCCCCAGAATTTCATAGCACCATCCTGCTCAAAACCAACCCGGTTTACGCTAACTACAGGTACGCCATTCGCTACCGCATGTGAACGCTGGATTGTTTGCCATGCATTGTATTGGTCGGTGTTTGTCTCTTCATCCTGATCTGTAGCCCATCCGATAGCAGTAGGGTAAAATAAGATCTCTGCACCCATCAATGCTGTAATGCGGGATGCTTCAGGATACCACTGATCCCAACAGATAAGAATACCGATTTTTCCAAATTTGGTAGAAAAAACTTTATATCCCAGATCTCCGGGAGTAAAATAAAACTTTTCGTAGAATGCCGGATCATCCGGAATATGCATTTTGCGGTATTTACCTAAATAACTTCCATCGGCATCCAGGATGGCTGTTGTATTGTGGTAAAGCCCTTGTGTACGTTTTTCAAAAAGGGACGCAATAATAACCACACCTAATTCTTTAGCCACAACAGATAATGCATCCGTAGAAGGTCCCGGAATAGATTCTGCTAAATCAAAATTATCATAATCTTCAACATCACAGAAATAAAGGGATGTGAAAAGTTCTTGTAAACAAACGATTTGTGCGCCTTTAGCTGCAGCTTCTCTTACTTTAACAATAGCTTTGTCCAGGTTGGCCTGTTTGTCTTTTTCACAGGACATCTGTACAATTCCTACTTTAACTTTGCTCATTTCTATTTATCAAAATTGTTAAACATACAAAGATAGCAATATCGATCGGAATATAGGTGTTTGAAATTTTAATTAACTTGTTTACAGTCTCTTAACTTTATTGTGTTTGTGTACACTTTTAGAGTGTAAATCGCCTTAAACAAGAAAGGGTTCCNNTCAGGAACCCTTTCTTGTTTAAGATAAGGAGATAACGGTTTAGAAACCGCTATCATCCAACATAAAGGTATTCTTTTTGGTTTTCCATTTTCCACTTGTGAAATCCGGAAATTCCAATGTCTTATTTCCTGCTTTGATAGATTCTGTTGATAACGGGAATACTGCACTCATTGTTACAGAATCGTATACATCAATAGGAGTCTGGCGTTTTTGTTTTACAGCCTGTATAAATCCGTTAAATACAAACCAGTCCATACCTCCGTGACCGGATCCGTTTGCTACTTCTTCGTATTTTTTCCAGATTGGATGGTCGTATTTTTTTACCCAGTCTGCTGCAGGATCCCATGCATGAGGCTTAGATTGACCTTCGATGTGGATACCATTAGCTACATCCATCCAGATTCCTTTTGTACCTTGTACACGGAATCCTATAGAATAAGGTCTAGGCAAGTGTGTGTCATGTGTCAACAACATTGTTTCTCCATTTGCACACTGTAACATCGTTTGTGTGATGTCACCATTTTTATAATTCAATTTAGCATTTGGATGACCCGGAGACATTTTCTCTACGTAAGCAGCCAATCCTCTTGCTTTACTGGAATAAGAAGTGATATGTGTAAATCTGTTTCCGGCATTGATATCAGCAAAATGCATAATAGGGCCTAATCCGTGAGTAGGGTACAGGTCACCGTCTTGTTCTACATTATATTTGGTTCTCCATTGAGCTTCTGAAATAGCTTTAGGGCCAAATTCAACTCCTTTTCCATAATAGCTTTTGCCATCATTGAAGAGTACTTCTCTTAAATCGTGCTGATAACCACCTTCTAAGTGCAGAATCTCACCGAAAAGACCTTGACGGTGCATATTTAATACTGCTAATACATCACGACGATAAGCCACATTTTCTAATGTCATATAAGGCTTTCCAGTCTGCTCAGACGCTTTTACAACATCCCAGTGATCTTTTACAGTCAGACCGGCTATTACCTCACAACCTACATACAGACCTGCTTTCATCGCATCTATAGCCTGGTTTTTGTGGAATTCCCATGGAGTCGCAATAATAACAGCATCCAGCTTTTCGTTATCCAGCATTTTTTTGTAGGCATCAATTGTTCCTGTGTATTCTTTAGGAAGTTTTGCACCTTTCTTGTCAAATTGCTTGCGACATTGTGTCAACGACTCTTCTTGTGTATCACAAATAGCGACTATCTCTACATCATCTCTATTTAAAGCAATCGCTACATGGTTACGTCCTCTCAGACCTACACCAATAAAAGCTAGTCTTACTTTACCATCCTGAGCAAATAAATCTGTGCTTGACATGATCCCTAAACCAGCTGAGGCAGCAGCTGTAGTTCTAATAAAATTTCTTCTATCCATAACTGTTTGTTAACCGATTAAAGTTTGATATCTTAATTTAATCGAATTTATAATGTGTCAAGGGCGTATTTAAAAGGTTTATAACCACTTCACTCAACAAATATATATATTGATTTCTAAAAACTTTTGTGCAATCGTTTGTTCAATTTCTTAAATTTTATGCAAACGATTGAGTTTAAATTTTTTTATTATTTAGATAATTTATATTGATATTAGCCAAACTAATCAATAATAAACTGCTCATTTTTAATAAACATTATGTCAGATTTGAATTCTGTTAACATAGATAGAAACTTATATATAGCCAATCAATTCGCAATAGACGGAGAAGTATTAGATGTAGCGCCATTTGGGTCCGGGCATATCAATGATACCTTTAAAGTTGTGACTACATCTACAACGAAGTATTTGTTACAGCGCATAAATCATCATATTTTTCAGGATGTAGATGGATTGATGGAGAATATCCGGCTGGTCATAGAACGGTTAAAAGAAGATTATAGAAGTAAAGGACTGGAGAAGTCTGAAATTGATAAAAGAGTACTTACGTTGATCCCTACACGAAATGGCCTGGCTTATTATAACGATGAGGAAGGAGATTACTGGCGTATGTTTATTCTGTTAGATCATACGAAGAGTTATGACGTGGTCGAAACAACAGTGCAGGCTTATGAAGGAGGAAAGGCATTCGGTCATTTTCAAAAACAACTCTCTGATCTGGATGCCAACAAGTTAGTGGAAATACTTCCCAATTTCCATAATGTAGAATTCAGACTTACCAATCTCCGGAATGCGATTTCTTCAGATCAGGTCTCCCGAGTTGGAGAAGTACAGGATTTATTAGATTATATCTTTTCACTGGAAGATAGAATGAAAACTATTCTGGACTGGGGAAAAGCAAATAAATTGCCTCTGCGGATTACTCATAATGACACAAAATTCAATAACGTATTGTTAGATCAGGATGATCAGGCACAATGTGTTATTGATCTGGATACCGTAATGCCCGGCTTTGTAGCCTATGATTTTGGTGATGCCATCCGCACAATTATCAATTCGGGAGCAGAAGATGAAGAAGATCTGAGTAGAGTAACCCTTAATATTCCGCTTTTTGAAGCTTATGCAAATGGATATATGAGTGAAGCAAAGGTCTTTTTAACAGACTATGAAAAGAATTCCTTATTACCGGGAGTATTTTTATTGCCTTATATGCAGGCCGTTCGTTTCCTGACTGATTATCTGGAAGGAGATCATTATTACAAGATTCATTACACAGAGCATAATCTGGTTCGCACGAAATCACAACTTAAACTGGTTAAAGAACTGGAACTGCACGAGGATAAATTAAAAGAAATCTTATCAAGTGCTGTTAATGCCTAAAAAAATAGTAAATTAGAACCCTAAGCATAACAACTACTGTTATGCTTTTTTAATTTTATGACCCAATGAAAAAACTTACAGTAAAATATGTAGAGCAAAAGCAGACCAATACTTACTCAGGCCTGCAGGAAATATTTAAAGACGCTACTGTTCACCCGATTGCTGAGGCAACGTGGAATAAGGACTATCCTAATCAACCCCAAGTACACTTTCAGATCGTCTATACTTCCGAATCTATATTTATTCATTATAAGGTTAGAGAAGATTATATCAAGGCCCAGTATATTCGTCCCAATGAAGCTGTTTGGGAAGACAGTTGTGTAGAGTTTTTTATCTCATTTGACCAAAAGGTTCACTATTATAATATAGAAATGAATCCGCTCGGTACGGGACTTGTCGGTTATGGTACAGCTGATAAAGATTCCCGAAACAGATTGACGGCAGAGCAGATACAGCAGATTAATACCTATACAGAGGTAAGTAGTATAAAAGGGCAAAAGCTATGGAATACTATTCTGGAAATTCCATTTACATTGTTTACTTCAGCCGGAACTTTGGCGTCAGCAGATTCACTGAAAGGAAAATCTGTACATGCAAATTTTTATAAATGTGGAGATGGTCTCCCAGCCCCACATTTTGTTTCCTGGAACCGTATTGATTTTCCAACTCCGAATTTTCATTTACCGGAATTTTTCGGAGAGATTAGCTTTGAATAAATACGGACTGAAGCAGCTTATTTGTAAAGAGATTCTTTTTTGAATTTTTTAGCAAGAAGTGCATAGACATGGACTCTGTACTTGTTTTTGTTAGATTTTCCGAGTTTTTCGATGACTTCTGAAATGGCTGCATCTAATTCCGGACTGTCTTTCAAGCCTAATTTTTTGATTAGAAAATTGTTCTTAAGTCTGGCTAATTCTTCTTTGTCTGATGCCGCTACTGTTTCTGCATCAGCTTTGTAAATGGATGGACCAAGGCCTTTTGCAACAGCATGAATCAGCGATTCGTCCAGTCCAAGATTTAGTTTTTTTGCTTCTGCAACATATGCAGCTACTTTTTCATCTAATTTACTCATAACGATTAAAAATTTAGTTGTGATAATCCGATACTTAATTTGCTATAGCAAACTGAATATCAAACATTGGAGAAGAGATAAATGTTTTAAGAAATTTATTTTTGCCGTTAGAGTAGGAAAGAAGTTTAAAATCTTTGATATTTGATGCGAAAATTGTTGCATTTAAAAAATACTATAATTATCTTTGCACCTCAATTGTTGAATATACGTAATCATAGATAAAAAATGAAAAAAGATTTGCATCCATCAAACTACAGATTAGTTGTTTTTAAAGACATGTCAAATGACTACGCTTTTATAACTAAATCTTGTGTAGATACAAAAGAAACAATCCAATGGGAAGACGGAAATGAGTATCCTTTGATTAAGTTAGAGATTTCTCACACTTCACACCCGTTTTATACAGGTAAAATGAAATTGGTTGATACAGCAGGACGTATTGACAAATTCCGTAGCCGTTACAACAAAAAGTAATTGTTGCTTTTACTTAAAAGAGTATTATATTAATCCCGGTAATCTTTATCGGGATTTTTTTGTGTACTTTTATATTTTCTATGGCTGTTGATATTATTCTATTTGATAGAGCTTCCTGGAGAGATCATCTCCTGCCTTTGGTATACACCAGGCCGGTTGGGGACTTGCATATCGGAATATTATCATTAGCAGATAAATGGAGTAAGATTTTCAACTGTAAGAGCAGTTATTATACTGAGCCGTATCTTGCTGTACGATTTCCGACTTTGATTACAACAGAAGAAGTTGTTGTTTTGAAAGCGAATGTCTGCCCTTCAGAAGCACTCATAGCTGCTATACATCAGTTAAGGGAGGGAGAAATCCTCTGTCATAAAGAAGAATGGGTTGCATTTCGGATTAAATCAACAGATATTGACAGCATATGGGCCAGGGATCACTTCGATAATTTGCGTGCTGTAGACTTCCTTTATGATATATCTTATATCCGGTATCCGGAAGATATATTCAGACACAATAGTGCACAACTTCAATTTGATTATGCATTATTGACGCAAGGAAGAAGCTCAGAGTCTTTGTCCGGTACAAATCAACTGATAGGAGACCGTATATTTATTGAAGAAGGAGTATTTGCAGAATGTTGCTCTTTCAATACAACTGAAGGGCCTATTTATCTGGCTAAAGGTGCTGAAATCAGCGAGGGAAGTCATTTGAGAGGGAATGTAGCGATCGGACAACAGGCAAGGGTTAAGATGGGTACCCGGATTTATGGAAATGTATCGATAGGTATTCACAGTACAGTAGGAGGCGAGCTTGGTACACTGGTAATGGGGGCGTATTCCGCCAAAGGTCATGACGGATATCTGGGCTGTGCTGTAATAGGGAATGGATGTAACCTCGGAGCTGGTACCAGTAATTCAAATCTGAAGAATAACTGGAAGCCTGTAAGCATATATGATTATGCGCTGGATAATAGCCGTCAGACTGGCCTCAGAAAGTGTGGGTTGATTATGGGAGATTATGCAATGAGTGGGATTAACACCTCCTTCAATACGGGTACAGTAGTAGGAGTGGGCGTTCAA
Organism: Sphingobacterium sp. UBA5789; assembly: GCF_002418355.1. Classification (NCBI taxonomy): domain Bacteria; kingdom Pseudomonadati; phylum Bacteroidota; class Sphingobacteriia; order Sphingobacteriales; family Sphingobacteriaceae; genus Sphingobacterium; species Sphingobacterium sp. UBA5789. Next base: position 387,900 of record NZ_DIDX01000004.1, read on the forward strand.
TATGCAAGACCGGGATATTCTCCTAAATTTATACCTGATTTTAGCTGGTGTACAGATAGCCTAACCGAAGAATATCGCTGGGATAAATTTGAGGAAATGCTCCGTGATATGAAAGTGATGAAAGCAGAACCCTATCATGATGATGAGGTGGATCTGCTAAAACATGTATATACGTTGACACAAAATAATAGATTAAAATATCAATTCTAAATAAAAATAAATTAACATGCGTAAAAAAATCGTAGCAGGAAATTGGAAAATGAATCTGGACTACCAAAGTGGAGTAAGTTTATTTTCTGAGATTGTAAATATGGTTAAAGATGAAGTGATCGGACAGCAGGAAGTAGTGGTTTGCAGCCCTGCGATCCACCTTTACAGTCTGGGTCAACTGGCTCATACAGCTGTAAATGTGTCTGTCGGTGCTCAAAATATTCATCAGGCAGAATCTGGCGCATATACAGGAGAGATTTCTGCTGCTCAGGTGAAATCTGTAGGTGCAGAATACGTTATTTTGGGACATTCTGAAAGAAGAGCTTATTTTGGCGAAACGGATGAGTTATTGGCAGAGAAAGTTAATATTGCTTTAAAACACGGGTTGAAACCTATCTTCTGTATCGGTGAAACTAAAGATGAACGTGAATCGGGTAAATTCTTTGATATTATAAAGACGCAGTTAGAAAAAGGACTTTTCCATTTGTCAGCAGAACAATTCGCACAGGTTGTATTGGCCTATGAGCCTGTATGGGCAATCGGAACAGGATTGACTGCCTCTCCAGAACAAGCACAAGAGGTACATGCTTTTATCCGTGAAACGCTGGCTAATCACTATGATCAGCAGCTTGCAGATAACACGACAATCCTTTACGGAGGAAGCTGCAACCCTTCAAATGCACCGGACTTATTCAGTCAGAAAGATATTGACGGTGGATTGATCGGTGGAGCTTCTTTAAAATCGAGAGATTTTACAGATATCGTTAAAGTATTCAATTCGTAATACAAGATGAAGTACAGCGAAGTAATCTTCACCTGTAATTCCGCAGAGGAATGGCAACAGGATCTTCTTATTGCTGAACTGGCTGAAATAGGCTTCGATACATTCGAAGATACTGAATCAGGATTTGCAGGATATATTCCTTCTGCAAATCTTGATCTCCAGCAACTGGAGACTGTTCTGCTGCATGCGCCTGAAGGATTAGATGTTCAGTATGTCATAAATGATCTGGAAGAACAAAACTGGAATAAACTATGGGAAAGCAACTTCAATCCCATAGTTGTAGATGATCAATGCTATGTACGTGCGACATTCCACGAACATAAGGAACAATATCCGTATGAAATCATTATAGATCCTAAAATGTCTTTTGGAACAGGTCATCATCAGACAACTTCCATGATGCTTTCCTTTATTCTGGAGAATGATTTTCAGGGAAAACAGGTTCTGGATATGGGATGTGGCACCGGAATTTTAGCTATACTTGCTTCATTTCGAGGGGCGACGCATGTTTTTGCTGTCGATTATGATCCCATTTGTATAGATAGCGTTGAAGAAAATAAAATATTGAATAACGTCAGTAATATTGAATCTCAAGTGGGTTCTTATGAAGTGCTGAAAGACCGTTTATTTGATACTATACTGGCTAATATCAATAGAAATATACTTTTAGAGCAATTTGAACAATATGCAGCTTCTTTAAAAGATAAAGGAGAATTGTATATTAGCGGCTTTTATGATGGTGAGGATTTGGCTATTTTGTCTGATAAGGCTAAACAACTGGGATTTTCATTTGTTATGAAGAAAGTGCTGGATGGTTGGTGTTCAGCAAAATTCACTAAAGCATAATTCATAATGCGTATTCATTTTATTGCAATAGGCGGGAGTATCATGCATAATCTGGCTATTTCATTAGCCAATCAGGGGCATCAGATCAGTGGTTCGGACGATCAGATAGTAGAGCCTTCCAGGACGCGTCTTTTGGAAGCGCATTTACTTCCCCTAGAGATAGGCTGGTTTCCGGAGAAGATCACCTCGGATATTGATGCTGTGATATTAGGGATGCATGCCGAAGCTGACAATCCTGAGTTGCTCAAAGCACAGGAACTGGATCTTAAGATTTATTCTTTCCCGGAATTTGTTTATGAACAAAGTAAACAGAAGACGCGTGTGGTGATCGCCGGATCATATGGTAAAACAACTATTACCAGTATGATTATGCATGTATTGAAAACCTTAGGACGCTCTTTTGATTACCTTGTAGGTGCTCAGTTGGAAGGCTTCGACAGACTGGTGAATCTCACTACGGATAATCCTGTCATTATTATCGAAGGCGATGAATATTATGCGTCAACATTAGATCACAGATCTAAATTTCACCTTTATCATCCGAATATTGCTTTAATAAGTAATGTAGAATGGGATAACTTTAAATCTGTTATTTCACAGGAAGACTATTATGATCAGTTTCGCATATTTATCGATACGATCGTATTAAAAGGAACTTTGGTGTACAACAAAGAGGATAAGGTCTTACAGTCTCTGGTAGGGGAGACAATGGTTTGTAAAATAAACAGACACGGATATAAATCTCCTGAGTACACCATCAATAAGGGTATAACTTATCTCCATTATGGTGATGAACAAATCCCACTTCAGGTGTTCGGGAAGCATAATTTATCCAATATCGCCGGAGCTTATACAGTATGTGAATGGCTAGGGGTCAAGAAACAGGAATTTTTTGAAGCTATTAAGAGCTTTAAAAGTTCTATCCGTTACCTGGAATTTGTGGCTGGGCAGGATGGCAGTGTAGTTTATCAGGATTTTGCACATACTCCGGCTAAATTGAGATGGAGCATTCATGCGGTTAAAGAACAGTTTCCTCAAAAAGAACTTGTTGCCGTCATTGAATTGAGCGCTTATGATAGTTTGAATAAGGAATTTTTAGCAAATTACAGGGGTGCAATGGATGAAGCTGATATCCCTGTGGTGTTTATCAATAAAGATTCCTTTAAAGAGAAAAATAAAAATATTGATCATTTAGAGCAAGATATCCGTGATTATTTTGGAAATAACTCCATCAAAGTTGTTTTGGATTTGTCGAATTTGAACTACTTTTTGGAAGATTTTAAGTCGAAGGGCTATAATCTTTTATTTATGAGTTCTGGCAATTACAGCGGGGTTAATATGGTTAGTTTTGCTGATAAATTTTTTAAAAATGATTAATTTGTGTATTTTTTTATCAAATGTTAATATTTTTTAACTAACTTTGGTTATACTATATAAAAAAACATCACAACACACCCATGAATGCATTAGGAAAAAAAATCAGATTACTTAGACACCAAAAAGGTTGGAGTCAAGAAGATGTAGCGAAAAGATTGGACATCTCAATCCCTGCTTTTTCTAAAATCGAAACTGGTATTACAGATGTAAATCTGTCAAGGTTGAACCAAATCTCTAAGCTTTTTAGTTTAAGTGTAGTTCAACTTTTGTCTACCTCAGATTCTGAAGAAGATAAGCAATATGCGAATGAGTTAGCCGATATGAGTAAAAAACTACAAGTAAGAGAAACGGAGGTCATTGAACTGCAAAAGAAAGTGATTGACCTTTATGAGCAATTACATAAAAAACTGTAAGCTTCTCTTACCATGAAAAAAAGAAGGTCGATGTATATCGACCTTTTTCTTTTTCTTTCTGAAGCTATCCGATTCTTTCTGGAAATTTGATGCTTAATAGGTAAAGAGTAATCTACTTAATTAGAAATCTTCATCCTCATCAAAATCATCAAACTCGCCAATTGAATCGATTTCATCAAGATTAAAATCTTCATCAAAGTCGTCATCTGAATCATCCTCAGGTCCGTTGAACGAAAGAATTACGTCATCTTCTAGAACTTCCATTGCTGTCTCTTGCATCATAGTCATGTCCCTTTTTTGCTTTGTTTATTGTTGTTTTTACACAGTAAAATTAGCTAACAAATTCATAACTAAAAACTTTTTTTTAAAATAATTTTAAAATTAATTTACTGAAAAAGAAGCTGTTGTGATTTGTCTGAAGAGCTGTGTAGGATTCAAAAGATTAGCATTGGAGAAAGTGCTATTCCGCAATTTCTCCAATGGTGTTTTCTTCATTGACAATGTCTTTCAGTTGAGGGAGATCCTTTGTACTGTTGATGCCAAAATGATTCATGAATTGGGTACTGGTACCATACAATAATGGTTTTCCGATGGTTTCGGATTTTCCGGTAATCTGGATGAGATTTTTTTCCAGCAAACGCTGAATAGAGTAATCGCAATTGACTCCTCTGATTTGTTCGACTTCTAATTTTGTGATGGGTTGACGATAGGCTATAATAGCTAAAGTTTCCAGAGCCGACTGACTTAATTTTTTCTTCTCTTTATGAGATTGCAACTGATTAACCGATTCATGATAAATGGGTTTGGTCAGAAACTGATAAGCGTTATTAATAAGTTTTAATTCGAGAATATAATCTTCTTGTTGATATTTTGTTTTGATACGATCAACCAGATCAGATATTTCATCCTTCGATATGCTGATAGCTAAAGCATCTTCCACCACTTGTTTTAACTCATTAAGTGTGATGCCTTCTTCAGAAGCAAATACAATAGCTTCTATATGGAGTAATACGTCCTTCACTATACTTTTTATTTTTTAATAATTGATTACCTGTTCTTCCATATGCTCAGGTAAATCTCTGAATTGGTAGGTCTGCGTTCTCAATTGAGGTTCAAAACCTGCTTCACGAATAGCATCCTGAATGGATTTGGAAGTAAAGCGGTGAGGAGCACCAGCTGCAGAAACTACATTTTCTTCAATCATAATAGAACCGAAATCATTCGCTCCGGCGTGAAGACACAATTCTGCAGTACGTTTACCGACAGTCAGCCAGGAAGCCTGTATATTTTTGATATTGGGAAGCATGATCCGGCTAAGTGCAATCATACGGATGTATTCTTCACCTGTCACATCATTTGTGATTCCCCTCAGTCGTTTCAGAAGAGTACCATCATCCTGAAAAGGCCATGGAATAAAGGCAATAAAGCCATATGCATCCTGAGGCTTTTCAGATTGAACTTCACGTATCCAAACCAAATGTTCAAAACGCTCTTCTATGGTTTCAATATGTCCAAACATCATAGTGGCAGATGTTGGCAGATTAAGCTGATGCGCGGCTCTCATGACATCCAGCCATTCTTTACCTCCGCACTTACCTTTAGAAATCAGCCTTCTGACACGGTCATTTAATATTTCAGCTCCGGCACCTGGTAGAGAATCCAGTCCGGATTCTTTGAGATGTCTCAGTACATCAATGTGAGTCATTCCTTCCAGTTTTGCAATATGTGCAATTTCGGGAGGACCCAACGAATGAAGTTTCAGCGTCGGATATAATTCTTTAAGTTTTTTAAAAATGTCAGCATAGAAAGCCAGACCTAGGTCAGGATGGTGGCCTCCCTGTAATAAGAGTTGATCACCTCCGTATTTGAAGGTTTCCTCTATCTTTTGCTTATAGGTTTCTATATCTGTGATGTAGCTTTCGTCATGTCCCGGTCGTCTGAAAAAATTACAAAATTTGCAATTGGCAATACAGACATTAGTTGTGTTGACATTACGGTCTATCTGCCAGGTCACTTTCCCATGCGGAACCTGTACTTTGCGGCATTCATTAGCTACGTAAGTCAGGTCTGCAGTAGCAGCATGATGATATAAATAGATGCCTTCTTCCCTGGAAAGGAATTCAAAATTTAAGGCACGTTCTAATAAACTGTTAATATTCATGTCTTACAAAGATACGTACCTTTTACTTAAAATAGGGCGTATGTGTTAAGTTTTATAAACGGAAAATCTCAGTAGAAAATCCCATCTGTCAGGCGATAATCTCGCTTTTTTCAACAGTGGTTTTTTTCTTTAAAACATAGGTTTTCAGGAATACGAATGTCAGTAAAGCTCCTATACTGGCCATCCCTGCACCAACAAGAGAAGGATAATTATAAGCTAATCCCATTGTAATCGGAATAGCGCCGAAAAATGCTCCGAAAGTGTTTCCTATATTAAAAGCTGCCTGTCCGGCTGCAGCGGCAAAAGTCTCTGCTCCTTTAGCATTATTGATAAGCATCATTTGCAGACATGGTCCTATTGTAAAAGATATCATACCGGTAATAAAGGCCATGACATATGCGAGCCAGTCTATATGGGAAACAAAGAACAGGATAACGAGGCAGACGGCCATAGCTGCAAAACTGGCCATGGAGGCTTTGGTTGGCAAGATACTGTCGGCCAGTTTTCCTCCAAGCAGATTTCCGAAAAACATTCCCAGACCTACTAATACCATAATGTAGGGAACTCGGTCCGGGTCAAGTCCGGATACTTTTGTCACCAAAGGTGCAATGTAGCTGATCCATGCAAATAAACCTCCTGTACCGATAGAGATAATCGCAATAATGAGCCAGGAGTACCATTTTTTGAAATACGATATCTGACTGAGTATATTGCTGTCTTTATTTGCTTTAAGCCTTGGCAGCCACATGCTCAGCGTCAGAAAAGTCAATAAACCAAGACTACTGATAATGGCATAGGTTATCCGCCATGAAAAATGATGCCCTATGTATGTACCAATAGGTACACCGGCCAGATTAGCGATAGTCATTCCTGTAAACATCACAGATATAGCTTGTGCTTCCTTTCCTTTTTTTGCCAGATTAGCTGCGACTACCGAACCTACTCCAAAAAATGCTCCATGTGGCAGTCCGGATATAAACCGGGTCAGCAACAGTGTGTTGTAATCCGGAGAGATCGCAAACAGACCGTTGAAAATAAAGAACAACAGCATTAAAAATAATAATACACTCTTTGGAGAATACTTAGAACTGAAAGCCACTAATGTAGGAGCGCCTACCACTACGCCTAAGGCATAGAAAGCAATAAGATTAGCAGCTACAGGTATGTCTATTTTCAGATCTTTAGCTATATCAGGCAGGATTCCCATCATCGTAAATTCTGTCATCCCGATTGCCAGACCACCGAATGCTAAAGCTATAAGTCCTTTGTTCATTTTATATCGTAATCATGTGAGGGGGCAAAGGTACACTCCTTCAGGATGTTTTTTGTCATAAATTTATTGAAATATTGTTTAAACACTAAATTGTATTTCTGTATAAGGCTGAAAAAATAGATTGTTCATTATATAAAAAGCCTTAACTTTAGACGTTGTATGAATGATGATTCGCCTAAAAAATTTGACCGTACGGTTGCCATCCTGATTCAGTTGCAATCTAAAAGAGTTGTAAAGGCACAGGAGCTTGCGGACCGCTTTAATGTGAGTTTACGAACGATCTATCGTGACATCAGAACATTGGAAGCCTCCGGGGTGCCTATTTTTGGAGAAGCCGGCACAGGATATTCTTTGATGGAAGGTTATCGTCTTCCACCGATTATGTTTACCCGAGAAGAGGCGACCAGTTTTGTGGCAGCAGAAAAATTAATGCAGCAATATGTAGATCAGGGTATACAGGAGCATTTTTCGTCAGCAATAATCAAAATAAAGGCAGTACTCAAGTCCATGGAAAAGGATCTGCTATCTAATCTGGAATCTCAGGTGCTGATACAATCCAATAACAAAAATCTGAATACATTAGTACCCAATGCATTGTCGGTGCTTTTTGAAAGCATCTCACGAAAGAAAAAGGTCAGAATGCATTATCAGACTATTGAAAACGAACATCCGGAAACCAGAGTTATAGAGCCTGTGGGTATATTCCATGAGAATAAATTCTGGTATATGATTGCCTATTGTTATCTCCGCAAGGCGTACAGACAATTCAGAACAGATCGTATTCAGCGATTAGAAGCTTTGGAGGATGCATTTGATATAGAGCATCCTGCTATTAGCGAGTTTTTGCATAAAAGACAGGATGTGGAAAAGCGGAAAGTTGTCATTTTAATGGATGCAAAGATTGCTAAATATTTAGTCTGGCAGCGAGATGCTTACGGCTTTATATCCGAAGAAAGAGTAGAAGGAGGAAAGGTAAGACTGACTTTTATGACAGCTTATATGTGTGAAGATTTTGCCCGATGGTTTATGATGTTTGCAGACGTAGCCGAGATTGAAGAACCTCCCGAATTAAAAGTTAGAGTACATGAACTAACCTTTAAAGCAATGGAAAACCTGACGCAGCTCAATGAAAACATACACAACGAATTACTTTAACACTTTTATCGAGGCAGCCGAAGATTGCCCGGTCAAAAGCGGCACAATTCCTTCGCAAAGAGGAAATAAACCAACTGTTGCTCAGCAGCAACTTGATCTAATTCGCACCCATCCTTACACCTATACTTCCGATGATGTACTTTACTGGTTATATGCAGATAAAAATGGCTTTGAAAGGAATGATTTTTCTGCGAGAACAGATTTTTTCAGCAAAGGGCAGGCATGTATGCGTGCTTCCCCATTGGCAAAAGTCTTTGGATGGGGTATACATTTTGATGAATCTGGAAAAATGGCAGTATACGGAATAGAAACACAAGCTTACAAAGAACTGTCAGAGGATATTGCATTACAGCATACACGTGCTATGCGGAGTAAAAGGGCTTAACCTGGTTATTTGAGGAGCATTACCTCTTTTATCTGAATAATTTCTTTCAGCAAAGGTTTTTTACCATCGGCCAGTAAAGGTTCATGCAGAGGAGAGGGAACAAATAACTTGAAATTCTTACGGTCTACTTTCACATTAAATATGCATCCGTGCGTGATATGCTTATCATCTACCACCAGAGAAAGATCGGTCACTACCTGAGAAGCGAGTCCTGCCTGATTGATCAGCTTTAAGAATTGTTCCATGATTTTTTTACAAACATAAGTTTTTTCAATAATATTTTAGGGCTAATTTTGCTTAGCTACTTATGCTTACTATGGTTTTGTCTTAAAACAATTTGGAAACCCAACGCAAAATAATTCATTTGGATATGGATGCATTTTATGCTTCTGTAGAGCAACGGGACTTCCCTGCATTGCGGGGAAAACCGCTTGCAGTTGGCGGATCTCCGGATGGGCGGGGAGTCGTGGCGACCGCAAGTTATGAAGCCAGAAAATACGGTGTTAAATCTGCTATGCCCTCCCGACAGGCGCTACAGTTATGTCCCGAACTGATCTTTACATATCCCCGCTTTGATGTATATAAAGAAGTATCACAACAGATCAGACAAATTTTTCTTCGGTATACGGATTTAATCGAGCCGCTTTCTCTGGATGAAGCTTATCTGGATGTAACGGAAGATAAACAAGGTATAGGATCCGCCATAGATATAGCCAAACAGATTAAAAAGGAGATTCAGGAAGAGTTAAACCTGACGGTATCCGCCGGTGTGTCGGTCAATAAATTTGTCGCTAAAATAGCTTCCGATATGAATAAACCGGATGGCCTGACGTTTATAGGACCTTCAAAAGTGGTAGTCTTTATGGAACGTTTGCCTATTGAAAAATTCTTTGGAGTGGGTAAAGTAACGGCCTCAAAGATGAAAAAATTGGGGATACACACAGGCGCAGATATGAAACAGTGGACGGAAGAAGCTCTGCTCAGACATTTTGGTAAAACAGGTAAGTTTTTCTACAATATTGTTCGTGGTATTGACAATCGACCGGTACAGCCCAACAGGCAAACAAAATCTATAAGTGTGGAAGATACCTTTGCTCAGGATATTGCAGATATACAGGTTCTGGAAGATATTCTGAAAGAGTTGTCTACACGTCTTGTTAAACGATTGCATGCAAAAGAGCTTACAGGTAAGACTGTTACCTTAAAAGTTAAATTTTCTGATTTTACTCAGGCGACACGTAGTATGACATTTTTAGAGGCAGTGACAGGTGAGGAGGAACTCTATCAGATCGCTGCTGAGCTCCTGAATAAAGTCTCACTGATCGAGATGAAAGTGCGCTTACTGGGAGTAGGAGTATCTAATTTTACAGGTGAAGATCCTGACCAGCAGCTAAACAGACAGCTAACGCTGTTTTAAAATGCGGTATGCACTTTCTGAAAACAGAGGTACAGAATAAAGTTAAGTTTACGATCTTGCTTATGTACCTGTATTAGTTTAATTCCGGTGATTGTGGGAAATTAGCGACATGAGCATATTTCTGACCCATACTGATCAGTGCCTGTTTCCATAAATCCTCTCCATCGGTAATAAATGTGAGATCTTTATTGAATTTATTATCTACAGCCCAGCTGTTTTCTTTAATTTCGCGATCCAGCTGAGAAGGACTCCATCCGGAATATCCGATAAAAAATTTCACTTCATCAGATGTTATTTTTTCTTCTTTCGCTAATTTAAGTACCAATTCTATATCTCCGCCCCAATATACATCATCAATAATATGCTCACCACTGAGCAGCAGATCGTATGCTTTGTGAATAAAAAATAAAGCTTCACATTCCACAGGACCTCCAAGATAAATCGGAAAGTCAGCTTCCCGTTCTACGTCCTGGAATACATCAGATAACATAAGTTGAGTGCGTTGATTTAATATGAAACCAACTGTCCCGTTGCTCTCATTATGATCCGCTAATAAGATGACAGATCGTTTAAAATTCTGATCAAGCATAAAGGGTTCGGAAACCAATAGACTACCTTTCTGCGGTTGTAGTTCATTAAACATAGCTTTATCTCCTTTCTTTGTGATAAATATAGTAATTAAGAGAAATATATGTCTTGAAAAAATCAATAAATACATTAAGGAGATAAAAAAGGAGCACTTTTTTAGTAAGTTTGCACATAGACAACTATTCCTATCATGTCAATAATACATAAAGATATAGCAGCGATACGGGTGGATTATACGCTGAATGAATTGTCAGAAGATCAGGTTAATGCAGATCCTCTTGCACAATTTGAAAAATGGTTTAATGAAGCGCTACATGCTGAAGTAATGGAGCCGAATGCCATGTCATTAGCGACTGTTTCTGCAGAAGGTTTTCCTTCTTCCAGAATTGTATTGCTGAAAGATCTGAAGGATAATGGATTTAGTTTTTTTACTAATTATCAGAGCCGTAAGGGAAATGAAGTAGTAGAAAATTGTCATGTTGCACTTTTATTCTTTTGGCCTGAGCTCCAAAGGCAGGTCAGAATTGAAGGTTTAATAGAAAAACTTCCTTCATCAGATTCGGACGAATATTTTGCATCCAGACCGAAAGGCAGTCAAATTGGAGCCGTTGCTTCTCCGCAGAGTAAAACGATTCCCAACAGAGCTTATCTGGAAAGTAAGGTGGATGAGTTGAACAGTCAGTATGCTGACCAGGATACTGTGGACAGACCACAACACTGGGGTGGATATCTGGTACGCCCTGTAGCTGTTGAATTCTGGCAGGGAAGAAGCAGCAGACTGCATGACCGATTGTTGTATAGTAAAGTTTCCGATTCCTGGAAAATTACACGTTTAGCTCCTTAAAAATGACCTTTGAAGATATTAAAGCATTGCTGATACGCCAGTTTGACGGAGCAGTAATTGTAAAAGAACAGGCTACAGGTCTGCAACCAGCCTTATATATTATGCCCGAAAATCTGGTTGAAGTATGTCAGTTTCTTCGGGATTGTTCAGATACGTATTTTGATTTTCTATCTAATATTACAGCAGTAGATGATTTTCCTGCGGATACCTTTACTGTCGTTTATCATTTAGCCTCTATTCCGCATCAACTTCAGCTGACTCTGAAGACAGAATTGACGGCAAGCCGGGATCTGGAAATTCTGCCTTCTCTGCCTTCGGTATCTGCAGTTTGGAAAACAGCTGAATGGCATGAGCGTGAAGCGTTCGATCTGATGGGAATATTTTTTACAGATCATCCAGATCTCCGAAGAATTTTGCTTCCTGATGACTGGGAAGGATTTCCATTACGCAAAGATTACCAGGATCCCGAGCAGTATCATGGTATTAATATCAATTAACTCTCTCTTTTGATTCAATGACAAACGACGTATACAATCAGGCATTTACAAATTATCAAAACAGGATAGCAGCTATCGGTTCTCAGGAGATGGTAATCAATATGGGACCTCAACACCCTTCCACCCACGGTGTGTTGCGACTCGAACTGATCACTGACGGAGAAATTGTTAAAGATATTATCCCTCATCTGGGTTATTTGCATCGTTGTTTTGACAAGCATGCTGAATCTATCAATTATACCAAAACTATACCTTTTACAGATCGTCTGGATTATCTGGCTTCTATGAATAACAGCCATGCATATGTAATGGGGGTAGAACGTATGCTGGGACTGGATACTAGAATTCCTAAGCGTGTAGAGTATATACGTGTGTTGGTTTGCGAGTTAAACCGTATTGCCTCACATCTTATAGCAATAGGTACCTATGGTATTGATATAGGTGCATTTACACCGTTTATGTGGTGTTTTCGGGATCGCGAACATATTATGAATATGCTGGAGTGGGCTTCAGGTTCACGCATGTTGTATAATTATATCTGGATCGGAGGGCTCTTTTATGATCTTCCTGTGGGATTCGAAGAGCGTTGCACTGAATTCGTAGACTATTTCAAGCCTAAATTGACCGAGCTGGATGAGTTATTAACTCAAAATCAGATCTTTATTTCAAGAACTGCTAATATCGGGGCTCTTCCGGCTGATGTAGCCATTAATTATGGGTGTTCCGGACCAATGTTGCGGGCTTCAGGTATAAAGTGGGATTTGAGGAGAGCTGACGGATATTCTGTATATCCTGAATTAGAATTTGATATTCCCGTCGGGAAGGGAGAAATGGGACAATTAGGAGATTGCTGGGATCGGTATAAGGTGAGAGTGGATGAGATAAAAGAATCGGTACATATTGTTGAACAGTGTCTGGAACGTCTTCAAAAAGATTTTCCGCGTACAACAGATTTTGATCCCCGTGCATTAGTTCCCAAGAAAGTGAATATAAAAGCACAGGATTATTATGTAAGGGCCGAAAATCCCAAAGGTGAATTAGGGTTCTATTTTGTGGCGCAGGATAAATCTGATATTCCCAAACGTGTTAAATCAAGAGGACCCAGTTTTAATAATTTGTCCGTATTACCTGAATTAGGGAAGGGAGTATTGATTGCGGATTTGATTGCGATCTTAGGGTCAATTGATATTGTGCTTGGAGAAGTCGATAGATAATTGAAACATGCAAAAAAATGCAAAAATATTTTGTGTTTAGTGTTTCAACACTTATATTTGTAGTCTCATAATTTAAGTTTATAATTGGTTAATAGAAAGTTCGCAACCGCTCGGTTTGCGGACTTTTTTATTTTATACAAACCAAATAGCAGACATTGTCTTGTTATAGATCACATGTCTAAAATCAGCGATAGGATTTCAAGAGCTTCACCTGATAGCAATAGTTTCCTTTGAAAGAGTTAATACACAGTGGTAAAATCAAATTATAAGCACAAAAAAAATGAGATATCTGTTTCCAGATACCTCATCTCCGTTTGTTTGTTAATATTAAATATTAAAAGTGGAATTGTACGCCGATTGTAGGTGCTAAAGAATTTGCATCCAAACCGAATGTATTTGTTTTCACCTTTGTATCTGTCGCAATGTTTTCGACCTGACCATGATTATAGTACAAACCTCTTACTTTAAATTCGATTCCGATTTTAGAAGTAGGGAAGTATGCAAAACCTGGTGCTACTTCAACTCCGTAATTTGTAGTTTTGTTTGTTTTTACATCATCTACTTTTTGATTACCCCATGCCATTGGAACTGTTAACTGTCCGAAGAACTTAACTGGTCCTTCACCCAGGTAATAACGTCCGTATGGAGCAACTTTGAAAGCATCATTTACATTTTCAGTTGTTGTTTCTGATTTGTTGTATTCATAACCAACTCCTGTACCTATTGCGAAGTTGTCACTTACGAAATAACCTACTTGTGGCATAATAGAAAAGCTGCTGCTTTTGATATCTGTATCTTGAATTTTTGAAGTAGAGAAGCCAACCTGACCTCCAACAATGAATTTACCTTTTTCTGTTTGTGCGTTAGCTGCAAATGTTAAAGCTGTAATGGCAGTTAATGTTAAGAATAATTTTTTCATGTTTACAAATTTTTAATTGTATTTTACTTATTAATAAACGATCTATTTATGTTTACTTTCTGACCGTTTCATACTAATAGTCAATGTTTGTGCCATTCCCAACGTGCCAGTTTTTAAAAAATTGCTTTATATAGTTGTTTTTGTCTTATTTGTCTGGTAGTCAGTCTTATATTTTTTATTAATAAATTTTTAATGATTTCTTAATGGGAGAAGTTCAGTGTTTCAAAAGTATGACATTTTGACCATTTTGATAGAAATGTCAGTTTTATGGAAATCTTGTCAGTGAATTGAGGAATGTTTAAACAAGCTGCAGGTGCTCAAGTATAAAGGTTCTGCGTTCATCAAGCGATACTTTGGGAACATCAATCAAGTGATATCCATATTTCTCATAGGTCTGTTTCATATAATAATAGGTCTGCTCGGCTTCGTCCCAGGATTGTTTTCTTTCATCATCCTGTTCAAAGATATCTTTCCAGGGTGGTAAAATAAATACTTTAGGATTATAGCGGTAATGTTTGGCAACATTCTCCATTTGAATGGGGATTTTTTCACCAAGCATTTCTAAATAGCACAATGTGTCCGGTATTCCTCGATCAAACAGTGTAATTTGATTATGATGCTGACTGTTGAAGTGGAGGAAATCGCGTACAGAGTAATCAAACATCAATTTTGCATATGCCTGGTATTCAGCCCATGGAAGCGCCAGTCCTTTGCATTGAATCTGCTCTTTAATAATCTGGCGGGCTACTTCAGCTACGATTTGTACATCGTTTTTAAGCGTTTCTATTAAGGTAGTCTTTCCAACGCCCGGACCACCTGTAATGATGTAAAAATTATTTCTTTCAAAGGTATTCATATAAGTTTTGCTTCTTTAATAAAAGGGAGTGTGCTCTTTGATAATTTGCTCAGTGTAAACTGTATCCGGATTAGTGTTAAAAATGTTTGATTCGTATTTTATGGGAGATATACAGTTGCCAAATGGGAAGGGAATTATCTGGCTATTTATCGGTTTTAATCCGTATAACAAATTGTATTTCAAAAATAATAAAAAACAGAAAATGAAGAACATAGCTATTATCATGATTATGTCAGATATAGGATGATTAAACAATCGATTGCATAAATTGTGTGCTTGTCAGTTTAAAGAGTTTTCGTTAATATTGTGATAGAGCCAATATAAACGCAAGTACTATGAGAAAACGAAGTTTCCTGAAAGTGTGCTTAATGCTGGGATTGTTATCTGTCAGCCAGTTACACGCACAAGATAAAACTCCTTCCTGGGCACAAAAAGCCAATGATGACAAAGAAAACCGAATGAAATGGTGGACACATGATCGCTTCGGATTGTTTATTCACTGGGGATTGTATGCTGTGCCGGCCCGTCATGAATGGATTCAGCAGATGGAACAAATCAGTACGGAGAAGTATAAG
Organism: Sphingobacterium sp. UBA5789; assembly: GCF_002418355.1. Lineage (NCBI taxonomy): Bacteria > Pseudomonadati > Bacteroidota > Sphingobacteriia > Sphingobacteriales > Sphingobacteriaceae > Sphingobacterium > Sphingobacterium sp. UBA5789. The sequence goes on from NZ_DIDX01000004.1 coordinate 403,414, forward strand.
GATAAATATTTCAATCTGTTTGATCCGGATCTTTATAATCCAAAGGAATGGGCTGCCTATGCTAAGAAAGCCGGGATGAAGTATGTAGTTATAACAGCAAAACACCACGAAGGATTCAGTTTATGGGATACAAAGGTAAGTGATTACAAAGCTCCCAATACACCCGCTAAACAGGATTTGCTAAAACCATTTGTTGAGGCTTGTCGTGCCGAAGGATTGAAGATAGGGTTTTATTATTCTGTCATAGACTGGCATCATCCTGATTTTACAATTGATGGCACACACGCTTTACGCAACAATCAGGAAGCTAGAAAAAGTAACGCTAACCGCAATATGGATAACTACCGCAAGTTTCTGAAAGATCAGGTGCGTGAGTTACTTACAGACTACGGTAAAATTGATATGCTGTTTTGGGATTTCTCTTATCCCGGAAAAGACGGTAAGGGACATAACGACTGGGATAGTGAAGGACTTGTTAAGCTGGCCAGAGAACTTCAGCCACAAATCATTATGAACGACAGGCTTGATCTGATGGATAAAGACTGGGGATGGGATTATAAGACACCGGAGCAGTTTATGCCTAATAAATGGCCAGAGCATAATGGAAAGAAAGTGGCCTGGGAGACATGCCAGACATTTTCAGGGTCATGGGGGTATCACAGAGACGAGAATACCTGGAAAAGCACAAATCAGCTTATTGCCATGCTGATCGAAGTGGTGAGCAAAGGTGGAAATCTGCTTTTGAATGTAGGACCTACAGCACGAGGGTACTTTGATGACAGAGCGACAAACCGACTGGAAGAAATGGGGAAATGGATGAAATACAACAGCAAATCTATCTACGGCTGTACAGCGGCTCCTGAAGGATTCCAGAAGCCGGATAATACTTTTCTGACCTATAATCCTGATACTAAGCGAATGTATATTCATTTGTTGCAGTGGCCTTTTAAAACGTTATATCTTCCGGGATTCAAGGATAAAGTTAAATATGCTCAGTTCCTGCACGATAATTCGGAGATTAAATATACTTCACGAAGTAGTGCCGCAGCCGGAGAACACATGGCTATAACTGCAGGAGAGGGGGACCTTATTATGGATCTTCCGGTTGTGAAGCCTAATGTAGAAATACCTGTAATCGAACTTATATTGAATGACTGATAATTTCGGGGCGAAAGCCCCGTTTTTATTTTGCGCATTTTGAATGATAAAAGGAAACTTATAATTTTATACGCATTACTAATTTTAAATATATGATAAAAAAGACCGCCATCGCCCTATTACTCAGTCTGCCTGTACTGGCCTCTGCTCAAAGTAATACGTATTCGATCATTGGAAAGATCGAAAAACCAAAAGAAAAATCACAGATATATCTTTCTATCCGCAATGCAAAAATGCAGGTACTGGATTCAGTAGATGTCAAAGACGGAGCATTCCAGTTTCAGGGTACGGTAGACGGACCTACTGCAGTGTATCTGATATACGATCATGAACACGAAGGACGTAAAAAAAATGGAGCTCCCTCTGATGCGCTTTCTATTTATGTTGATAAGGGACAGACAACAATCAATATCACCGATTCCATCAAAAATGCAGTTGTTAAGGGAACTGCTATTCAGGACCAATACAGTCAATATGCGCAGTTGCTCAAAACGGTTAACAGTGAAATGAACCGTGTAAGTACAACGTTTAGAAATTCCACTGAAGAACAGCAGAAAGATACGGCTTACTCAAATGCCCTGCGTGATGAATATATGAAATATGCGAATGAAAAAAGCGCATTACAGGAGGATTATGCAAAGAATAATCCGGCATCATATTTTAGTTTGCAGGCTATTCAGGATATATCTTATCAGGATTTTGACGTAGTAAAATTAGAAGGACTTTATAATAAACTCACTGCTGAAATAAAAAACACAGCTGCCGGCCAGTCATTCGCTCAACAGATCGCTGCAGCTAAAGCAACTGCTATTGGTTCGTCTGCTCCGGATTTCACACAGAATGATGTGAATGATAAACCTGTAAAACTCTCTGATTTTAAAGGTAAGTATGTGTTATTGGATTTTTGGGCTTCCTGGTGCGGGCCGTGCCGTGCTGAAAATCCGAATGTAGTAGCAGCTTTTCAGAAATATAAAGATAAAAACTTTACCGTGCTCGGAGTTTCCCTGGATCAACCGGGTAAAAAAGAAAACTGGTTACAAGCAATTGAAAAGGATCAGTTGACATGGACACAGGTCAGCGATTTACAATTTTGGAATAATGCAGCTGCTAAATTGTATGGTATACGGTCTATTCCTCAAAATTACCTGATAGGTCCGGATGGAAAGATTCTGGCAAGTAATCTTAGAGGTGAAGAGTTGCATAAGAAATTAGAAGAATTATTAAAATAGATGTCTTCAGAATTTCTATACATAAAAGAGGGAATCTTATTCAGATTCCCTCTTTTATTTTAACTATGCCGGCTACTTCAGAGAAGAGGCGGGCAGCGGTACAAATTCTGTTTCTCCGGGTACTTTTGGAAATTTCTGATCTTTCCAGTCGTGTTTCGCCTGTTCGATCAGCTCTCTGTCCGAACTCACAAAATTCCAGTGAATATACCTTTGTTCAGGAAAGGCTTCTCCGCCAAAAATGTATACCGTTGTATTTTCTCCTATCTCAAATTCGCATAACTTAGAATCTTTTGCAATCAAGATGTGTTTAGGTGAATAGGTATTTCCTTCACTTTTGATTTCACCTTCCAGAATATAAAGTCCGCTTTCCCCAAAAAGATCATTTCCTATACTAAGTTTTGCTGCTTTTGTACTTTTTATTTCAATAAAATATAAGGGACTATGCACCGGCACAGGAGATTTTTTTCCGAAAGCCTCACCGGCGATCAGTTTTATCTGTACACCATCTTGTTCCCATGCCGGGATCTCCGTTGCTTCTACATGTGTAAATGTAGGTTCAGATTCTTCCAGTTCTTTTGGAAGTGCTACCCAAATCTGTAAGCCATGCAGATGCTTGTCCGTATGGCGAAGATATTCTGGTGTACGTTCAGAATGTACTACACCTTTTCCTGCTGTCATCCAGTTAACAGCTCCTGGTTGTATCTCTACAGCAGACCCTATACTGTCTCTGTGAAAAATAGACCCTTCAAACAGGTAGGTTAAAGTCGATAAACCGATATGCGGATGAGGAGGTACATCCAGATTTTGGTAATCTTTCAATGCCGCCGGCCCCATATGATCGATGAATACGAAAGGTCCGACCGCCCGCTTCTGTGTAAAAGGGAGCAGTCTTCCCACCATAAAATTGCCGATGTCAGCGGCTCTCTCTTCAATTATTAATCCAATGTTTGACATAGTTAAAATTAATCTAATGATTTGCTCTGGTCTATTACTATTCTTTTCCATTCGGGATGTCGCTTAATATAAGCTACAACCAGCGGACATAAGGGGTTTAGTTTTTTTCCACTTTGCTCTATTGCATCCAGCGTCTTTTCTATTACTGCAGTAGAAGCTCCGTTTCCCTGCAGAGCAGGTTCCACTTCAGTATGCAAAAGTGTGATCATAACTGGATTTTCACGATAGGTGATAAAAGCCTTGCTGCCATCAATTGTTATTTCGTACTGATGATCCGTTTCATTTTTCACCAAAGGGATTGTTAAAAATTCTTCTTTCATAATATCTCGTTTTGATTTTAATAAAAATGGGGGACAATGCGGAATATTTAATCTTCCAGATATCCGAATTTGCCTTTGTTATAATCATCAAAAGCTTCCATTATTTCTTCACGTGTATTCATAACAAATGGTCCATGTGCAAATATTGGCTCATCGATAGGCTGACCACTCAATACCAATACAATTGCATCCTCAGTAGCTTCAACATCAAATTCTTCCCCATTGTTTTCGAAGAGTACAAAATTATCGGTGTCTACTGCTGTGTTATTTACAGTAACAGCTCCTTCAATAACCAATACCGCTGTATTATAATGTGAAGGGAATGAAAAATGCGCTTTTCCACCTTTCGTAAGGTGAGCATTCATCAGATTAACCGGCGTAAATGTCGTCGCCGGCCCGTTATGACCTTCGTATGTTCCCGCTATCACCTCTACATAACTCTTTTCATTGTTCAGAGGGACGCGTGTCATGTCTGCATTTGTTATTGCCTGATACTTCGGACTGGATTTTTTGTCAGTCGAAGGTAGATTGACCCACAGTTGTACCATTTGAAATTCTCCGCCACTTTTACTGAACGATTCTTCATGGTATTCTTTGTGCAATATACCAGACGCAGCTGTCATCCACTGTACATCTCCCGCATCAATAACACCACCACCACCGCTGCTGTCGTGATGCGCGACACGACCTTTATAAGCTATAGTCACGGTTTCAAATCCTTTGTGCGGATGTACACCCACGCCTTTTAGTTTGTCAGAAGGCGGAAATATATAAGGGGCGTTGTAATCCAAAAGAAGAAAAGGACTCATGCGTTGCATGCTTAGTGGGGCAATACCCGGAATGAAGTTGTGCACCCGAAAGCCGTCTCCTACAAAGTGTGCTCCCTGAGGGGCTATCACAGTTTCTATTGTTCTTGTACTCATATCATTAAATATTAAAGTAGTATAGTACAAAAGTACCCCTGTCAAAGCGGTCTGGCATTGATGTAAGATAAGAAATAATCAGTAAATTTCAGTTATGTCTGAATACCTGAAGATAATATTATAGTTTTTCCAGTTCTAACAGCGCTAAGTATGGGTCTCCTTCCAATCCGAGCAATCTTGCAAAGGCAGGTTCTGTTTTAATGCCCTGCTTTTTCAATTCAATAATTTTTTCTCGGAATTGATCATCGTGTGTCTCCAATAAGTGGTACTCAATGATCAGATGCCTGTAAGCATACTGTCTGGTGGTGGGGACGTTTTGACCAAAAATTTCAAACTCAAAGCCACCCAGTTTAAAATTACAAATCACAGAAGGCTCATTATAAATTACTTTCTCCCGCATGTTGAAGTCTTCTTCTTCTGCAAACTCTTTGAAAAGCAACTCCTGAAAACTGTGAAAATCCTGTACCTCACAAATAATATCCAGATCGCTTGAGTCAATGTTGATTGCTAGGGGATAAGTTCCTGCCAGGATTGGATGATATACAGCCAACAGGTCAAATATCCCATGTTTTTGCAGCAGTTGATATATTTGCTGCTGTACAACATTCCCTTTTTGGAGATAATGTATCGTAGTAAAGTTCAAAAGCAGTCCGGCTATTTAACAGGGTAGAACATATGATAATAATTTCCTCCGATAAAAGGTCTTTGCTTGCCCAACTGAAATCCTATTCGTTCATACAGGCGTTGTGCATTAGGATTGGACAGATCAACCAGTAAACCTACTTTATCAAAGTGCTGTTGTTTCGCGTAGTCTATAATGTATCTGATCAATGCACTTCCTACACCTTTTCCTTGCTGATCCGGAGCTACAGCGACTGTATCCAGATAGAGTTCACCACCTTCTGTTTCTTTTTCAAAGTTAATTTGTTGCTTGTAGTGTTGAGTTACTGCAGTAATTACCGGGGCACGAAGTTCGTCCAGTCTGTCTCCATCATAGGCTGTTACAGATCCCGCTATTTTACCATTTTCATCTATAGCGACAAAAGTATTGGTATAACTATATTGATTGTTGGTATCCTGAAAGAATCCGGTAAGAAATTCAATGGCCTGTTGCTGATCGCGGTTTCCGATAAATTTGTAAATAATATCTTCCATTGCTAAAAGCATTAAAACCGGAACGGCTAGATCTGAAGGTTGAGCGGGTCTGATATACATATGTATTAAATTTTTTGTAACTGACTATATTTTCAAGTATACGAAATTTTTCAGGATTGGCCCGGATAGTGACCAGTGCAATAAAGGAACTATTGGTTGGAAAAATACTAAAAGGAGTTTTATCGGGATCAGGAAATTCCAAACGGAGCAGAATACCTGACTAACCCATACACTTGCTCCAAAGCTGCTTCCTGTAATTCGAGGGCCATGAAATTTTCAGAAGGAACATCAAACGGAGGCTTTATGTTCCAGTTAATCGCAGGCGCAAAACCAAAACGCATATAATATGCAGGATTTCCAAGTACAATAACAGAGCGGAAACCCATTTCCCTGGCTATGGACAGTCCTTCATCGATTAGCCGTTGTCCGATTTTCATATTCTGAAATTCAGGCAATACCGCAACAGGAGCTAGTGCCAGACTTTCGGTAGCATTTTCTTTATTTTCAATAGTAATTTTTGTAAACATCACATGACCAATTACCTCTGCATTGTAAACAGCTACCCGAGATAGTTTAGGCACATAAGCATCACTTAATCGCAATGCATCCACCAGTTTTGCTTCATCTTCCTGTTTAAAGGCCGTAACATTCACATGAAATACTTCAGCCATATCCGGCTCTTCTTCCTTTCTAATAATAAGATCCTTAATACCTATTATATGTCTGTCTTCCATTTATTTTCGTATTCTGTAAGCGGTCAGGAGTAAATATAGTATATATTCCTGAACAGTCTGTATCCGTATTACAGTCAACGCTATAAAAAAACAGAGCTGTTCCGTTTCCGGAAAGCTCTGTCAAAATACAAGATTGGGAAAAAATTACCAGCCTCCTCCGAGGGCTTTATAAATGTTCAATTGAATAAGTATATTTTCTTTTCGGCTTTCAATTTTATCTATGCTGGCTTCAAGTGCTGATTTTTGAGCACTTAATATATCCAGATAAGTTGCACGACCCGCTATAAACAGGTCATTTGATACCTGTGCTGCTTCATTCAGGACGTCAACCTGTTTGCTAAGCATATCTTGTCTTTCACGTGCATAGTCCTGAACTTCCAGCTGGCTGTAAAGTTCCTGCCAGGCTTTAAGAACAGTCTTTTCGTACTGATAGAATTGGATACCATAGTTAGCTTTATACTGGTCATACGTTGCATGGAGAGCTGTACGATTCAGGATAGGGCCCGATAATCCTCCGATAAGACTGTAAGCCAGTGAGGAAGATGACAGCAACTTTTCAATACGGAAGGAGTTGACACCCAACTGAGGAGCGAGTACCAGTGACGGATAGAGATTAGCTTTAGCGGCATCAGTTTCCAATCCTGCAGCAATAAGCTGTAAGCCAGCCTGTCTGATATCCGGTCGCGAAGCCAGTAACTGATCGGCATGCTCTGGTCTGATATTGGAAAATACAGGACTATTATGAGCGGTCAACGGTGTACGGATAATGTCACCATTAAAACGTCCGATAAGGTAATTGATCTCATTTTCGATCTCCCGGATTTGTTGAAGACCTTTTTTCTCTCTGGCTTTCGCCTGTAGTAATGCTGCCTGAAACTGGCTGACACTAAGTGAATTCGCTGTTCCGGCCTTTTTCATGACTTCCATAATCTCCAGACTTTTGGACTGAAGTTTTATATTTTCCTGAATAGCAATCTGCTCAGCATCCAGAGCTACCAGATCATAATATCGCGTAGCGATGGAAGTGACTAATTCAGACTGAACCAGCTTCCTGCCTTCATAGCTTGCCAAATACTCATGTAGAGCTGCATTTTTCAGATTACGTAATTTACCCCAGATATCCAGTTCCCAAACCGAACGTATACCTATAAAATAATCCGGAACAGGATTGGGAATTACTTTCTTTCCGGAAATATTATCGGAAAGATTCTGATCAAATATCCCTGTTCCATCTATTGTGTAGTCTCCAAACCGGCTTAAACTTCCTTCGATAGCGGCATCTACCTGAGGGAGTTGCTCCCCCTTACGTAAATGTAATTTTGACTTGCTGAATTCGATACGTTCCAAAGCCTCACCAAGGTCTGGACTACGTACAAGAGCAGTATCAATAAGCTGTCTCAGGTTTTCATCTTTGAAAAAAGTATTCCAATGTAAATTATGAATAAATGCACTGTCTATCGCTGCGGTATCCGTAACTGGTATTTTGGATGGAATATAACTGTCTCTTACATCAGAACGAACCTTACATGCTGAAAACAGGACTAATATCAGAACTATTCCGGCAACAGGTTCGACTATTTTTCTACCTGTCTTTTTCTTGTCTTTTTTACCATCCGCATTAAATAATACATACAATCCAGGAATGATCAGAACTCCGAATATAGTACCGATAAGCATTCCGCCCAGTGCGGCCAGTCCGATAGAGCGATTACCTAATGCACCTGCACCTGACGCCATCGCCAACGGTACCAGACCTGCTGCAAAAGCAAAGGAAGTCATCAAGATAGGACGAAGACGCATAACAGCGGCTTCAATAGCAGCTTCTATAACGGAAAGTCCTTGCTTGTGTTTGATTACCGCATATTCAATAATCAGAATAGCATTTTTACCCAACAATCCGATAAGCATGACTAAGGCTACTTGTGCGTAAATATTGTTATCCAGTCCAAATACTTTAAGGAAAAGAAACGCACCGAATATTCCGGCAGGCAGTGAGAATAACACAGGTAATGGTAACAGGAAACTTTCGTATTGTGCACACAGAAGTAGGTATACAAACAGAAGACAGATACCAAAGATATAAACGGCCTGATTACCGGAAGCTTTCTGCTCTTTGGTCATACCTGACCATTCAAATGTATAACCCGCAGGCAGTTTTTCCTTAGCTACACGTTCTATTGCACTAATCACTTGCCCGGAGCTGTACCCATCTGCAGGATCTCCGTTGAGCATGGCTGAAGCAAACATATTGTACCGTGTAATTTGTTCAGGACCATACACTCTTTCCATACGCATAAATGCAGAGAAAGGAACCATTTCACCTTTATCATTTTTAACAAACAGTTTGAGAACATCTTCCGGCTTCTGACGATACATCGCATCAGCCTGTACCATTACTTTATACATCTGTCCGTAACGAATAAAGTTGGTCGCATAGAAACTTCCCATCAAAGTCTGAAGTGTGTTCATGGAGTTCTCCACCGATATACCCTTTTTTGCGGCCAGATCATAATCTATATGAAGCATGTATTGAGGGAAATTCGTTTCGAAAGATGTAAATACATTACCTACTTCCGGTGTATTCTTCAGATCCTCCATGAATGTTTCGAGGATTTTTGAAAAGGCTGTCAGATCATCTTTACCGGAACGATCCAGTACACGAAGCTCAAAACCGGATGAGTTTCCGAATCCCGGAACTGTAGGAGGAGGGAAGAACTCAATTTGCGCATCCTTGATGTGCTTCGTTTTTGTTTTAAGCTCTTCTATTATCTGCCATACGTTTTGTTCCCGATCGGACCAGCTGGTCAGGTTGATCATCCCCATTCCGTAGGATGAGCCTGATACTTCATTCACGAGACTGTAACCAGATAATGTAGAAACCGTTTCTACTGGTTTCAACTCTCTGCTAACCCGGTCAATTTCATTCATCACAGCTTCTGTACGATCTACAGTTGCTCCCGGAGGAGTCGTGACATTGACATAGATCATACCCTGATCTTCTGTCGGGATAAATCCTCCCGGAAGAATACTGCTCATTCCCCAGGTAGCGACAAATGATATGATAAGTAGTCCGGTGGTGATGACCCGTCTGCTGGCTATAGTGCGGACGATGACGGCATATTTTCCGGAAGTATTGTTGTACCATTTATTAAACCCATTGAAAAAACGGTTTAAAAGGTTGTTTTTCTTTTCTTTTCCGTGAGGGGATTTGAGCATAAGGGCACAGAGTGCAGGAGTCAGCGTCAGGGCATTGATTCCTGAAATCACGATAGCAGATGCCAGTGTTAATGAAAACTGACGGTAGAATATACCGACCGGCCCGGAAAGAAATGCTACCGGTATAAATACAGCAGACATCACCAGTGTAATCGCAATAATCGCCGAACCTACTTCTTTCATTGCTGCAAAGGTAGCTTCACGTGGAGTCAGAGATTCATCATCTTCCATCTTGGCATATACTGCTTCTACTACTACTATCGCATTATCGACTACAATACCAATGGCAAGTACGAGTGCAAACAGGGTAAGGAGATTGATCGAAAAGCCCAGCATCTGCATAAAGAACAAGGCACCAATAAGACAAACCGGAACTGCCAGAGCAGGAATAAGAGTAGACCTGAAGTCCTGAAGGAAAATAAATACAACCAGGAAAACAAGTAAAAATGCTTCTATTAAGGTTGTAATAACACTACTGATAGACGCATCCAGGAATCTGGAAACATCATACCCCATTGTGTACGTCATGCCGGGAGGAAAACTGCTTTCCTTTAGTTCGGCCATCCGTTTCTTTACATTATTGATCACATCCTGGGCATTAGATCCGGGAAGCTGTTTCATCATGATAGATGCTGAAGGGCGTCCGTCTGTTTTAGAAACCATTTCGTAATCCAGAGATCCGAATTCCAATGTAGCAATGTCTTTGATACGAAGGACAGATCCATCCGCATTAGCCCTGATCGGAATATTTTCGTATTCAGATGCCTCCGTAAATTTTCCGGTATAGCGCAATACATATTGCTGCATATTGACTACTTTATCGGATCCGATACCTGTTTGTCCCGGAGCAGCTTCTATATTTTGGGAGCGTAAGGAATTGATGACTTCATCTGTACTGATATTATAAGCCGCCAGCCGGTCGGGTTTGAGCCAGATACGCATCGCATAATCGCGCATACCCATAATCTGTGCAAAACCTACACCTTCAATACGCTTCAGCTCTTTTAAAATGTTGATATCCGTGAAGTTATAGATAAATCTTTCGTCTGCATTTTTATCCTCACTGAAGATATTGAGGTACATCAGCATACTGTTGACTTCTTTCTCTGTAGTTACCCCTGCTTTAATAACTTCTTCCGGTAACTCATCTAATACCGTAGTCACACGGTTTTGCACGTTTACTGCGGCAATATCAGGATCTGTACCTACTTTAAAAAAGATCTGAATCAATGTATTTCCATTGTTGGTACTGACAGTAGACATAGACGTCATACCTGCCACACCGTTAATGGCTTTTTCCAGAGGAATAGCTACAGCATTGGTACTTACTTCTGCATTGGCTCCGGTATAATTGGCTGTAACCACAACAGAAGGTGGTACAATATCCGGAAACTGGGTGACGGGTAAGGTAAACAGGGATAATAATCCCAGTAAGGTAATAAATACCGATATGACCAGTGATAATATGGGTCGTTTAATGAATATATCAAACATCTGTACAGCTATTATTGAGGGTTATGCGCTAATTTGCTTTGTTCTTCGGAGATAAGTTGTGGCTGAATGACACTTCCGTCTTTCAGACCTTGTGTACCTTCATATACAACCTGTTGATCCTGATCTAATCCGGAATTGACCACATAATAATGTCCGATGCGTGGACCGGGAATAAAAGAGGTCATTTTGATGATATTGTCCTTGCCAACAGTGTAGACAAAAGTTCGGTCCTGAATTTCAAATACAGCCTTTTGATGAACGGCTATTATATTATCCATCCGGATAGGAAAGTTGATATTTCCTGATGCACCATGACGAAGCGTCTTATTCGGATTCGAAAATTTTGCACGTAGTGAAATTGTTCCGGTTTCATTATTGAATTCTGTTTCAGCTAGTTCTGCTACTCCTGATAAAGGATAGATTTCGCCATTCGCTAATGTTAACTGAACAGGAGTTTTGAATGTATTACTGCTGCTGGTGTCTGCTGCCATAGATAAAAATTGTTGTTCAGTAATGTCGAAATAGGCATATACCTGTTTATTGTCTGAGATAGTGGTCAGCAGAGATCCTTCTGTAAGTAAAGAACCTTCTCTGAGTAATATGCGGTCTATGTTTCCATCAAAAGGTGCGCGAATTGAACATTGACTTAGTTTTGTTTTGGCAAATTGCACTAAAGATTTTGCTTCATCTATCTTGGATTCAGCTGCCTGAAGTTTCGCTTTTGCCAGATCCATTTCAGTTTTGGAAATAATATTTTTTTGCAATAAGATTCGTGTCTGATCGGCTTCAAGACTTGCTTTTTTAGCATCAGCAATAGCATTATTGAGCATGGCATTAGCCTTTGCTAATTCCGTGCGAAATTCTTCTGCGTTGAGGGTGAATAATATTTGACCTTTGCGGACAAAATCACCTTCATCCACATATATTTTTTCCAGAAAACCATTAAGGCGGGAGCGTAACTCTACATTTTTGACAGCTTGTATATCTGTTACATAATCTTGTGTAATAGTGGTATCCAGACGGATGACAGTTGTCGTTGGGATAACAGAGATTTCATCTTTTGATGATTCAGATGACTGGGATTCCTGGCAGGAATAAAGCACAATTGCCAGAGATGAAAAAATAAGGGAACGGATGAAATTTGGTTTCATATCTTAAAAAAATGTTTAAATGAAGCAGTATAGCTGAAAACACATGAAGGAGCAGGTGTCTGCAATACGGTACCTCGGTAAATATGTTTAGATAAAAAGGATACAGATTCGAATCAAAGGCTGTTGCCGGAACTAAAAGAAAAATCTAAATCCGAAACAAAGTTTGATTATAAATTAGGAAAGAAGTGGGAAACGAGATTGGTCTAGAATGGTTTCAATCTAAAAAGATATTGATAATAACCCAATTGAAGGGGAATTATTTTATTAATACGTTTTGATATTGGGGCACGGAGCGTATCCGTTTTCAAAACTCTCGGCAGATAGAAGACGATCAGAAGAATGGGGAGAATCGCATTTGCGTGATTCGCTGTTCTGTATTCATCGTATTGGAAATCAGAAGTTTCCTGTTCGTTGTTTGCCGGTAGGTCCAGAAGGTCATCCAGAATAATATTGACCAATGTAACACCTGAGTGGATATCATTGTCAACTTTGTCCAAAACACAAGTTTCATGATATGCAATTGCATTCATGTAAAAGAAGAGCATCAGCAAACCTAATAACTGTTTAGACATCTTTACAAATATATCAAAAGGAGGGTCAATTCGCATAATTGCCCCCTTTTTGTTACAAAATTATGTCATACTTTCATTATCTGAGGTTTAAGTCTTAATAAAGTTGTCTTTTTCAGTTTTTGTTTTTGAAATCAGATTCAATGCTGCGGTCTTTAGCAGCATACAGCCCAAAGATCAGCATCAGTAAGACTGTTACGATCAAAAAATAGAAAGAAGCATTCCATATACGGGTGATATCATAAAGTTTACCAAATACCGGAGGTCCGAATGCGGCAATAAGATAACCAACGGACTGTGACATGCCGGAAATTTGTATGGCCGTATGAGCGTGTTCTGTTCGCAGAGAAAAAAACAGCATGGACAAGCTAAAAGATAGTCCGTTCGCTAATCCGAAGAGTACGACTGCCGGGTAGATAAATTTTAAACGGAAAACGATGATCAGTATAAGTCCCGCTAACATGGAAAAGCTCAGAATCCAGATTAATAAGCTTTGCTGCTTCATCTTGCTTGCTATAACCGGACCCAGAAATGTCACCGGAAGCATAGCTAACTGAAAGTAGAATAGCACCCAGCCGGCAGTATTGGTGTCCATTCCATAATCCATCAGAACAGCAGGCAACCAGGCTGCTATCGAATAGTACATCAGCGATTGTAATCCCATGAATATGCTGATATTCCATGCCTGTCTGGATTTAAAAATAGCAATTTTATGATTTTCAGAAGATGTCGCCACGGTTGGTTTTCCGGAAGCATTGACATTGAAAAGCTGTGGCAACCAGATCATAAGCGTGAGCGCCGCCGGAATAATCCATATTCCCAAAGAGCCTTGCCATCCGGATTGCGTCCAGCGACCGATACTAATACTCAGACCGGCAGCGAGAGCTGCAGAAAGATTCATGGCTACGGAGTATATACCAGTCATTACACCAACCTTCTCCGGAAAATTTTTCTTGATAAAAGCCGGCATTAATACATTGGAGACACATATACCTATACCTACAAGAGCTGAGCCGGTAAATAACCAAAGATTATTTCCTGATATTCTTGCCCACAGCCCGACGATCAATACGAGTAGACTGATGAGAATAAGTTTTTCCATCTTATATTTTATCGCAAATTGACCTATTGCGCTGGATAGTCCGGCAAATACAGCCAGAGGAACTGCTGTTAATAATCCGGCTTCAATATTTGACAAGTGAAGAACGTTAATGATTTCATTCATGACAGGACCTACTGCTGAGAGAGGAGAACGTAGATTGGTTGCCACAAATATGACTCCTAAGAAAGACAAAATCCGCAGGTAAGGATTTCTGATTTCAAAGCGTATCCGCGATCTTTTTTTTGAGGATGTGATTAATTCTGATTGCATAATACAAATGTAAAATGGTTATTTTAATTAAATTTGCCAATAATTACATCTATAACGACATAAGTGGATATTTCATTAAGCAATGAATTACTGGATTCGATAGGTAAAGAATCCTATGTATGGTTTGATAACAACTGGGTACATGCGCACGCTGTGCATGGCCATCGTGTGGCTCAGTTTGTATACGTGGAGAAAGGATTTCAATATCTGGAAGCAGGAGGAAAGATCCATCTGTTACCTCAGAATCATGCTGCATGGATTCCACCAAACATGTTGCACAAGACTTCTACAGACGCTTCTCATGTACAATTGCGGACCATTTTTTACCGGATGGATGATATCCCGGAATTTTATAATGAGTTACGTATATTTCAGGTTCCACCAGTATTGAAGGAAATGATTCGTTATGCAGAAAAATGGAATAAGATTTCGGATTATTGTGTAGAGGAAGACACATTTTTGAAAGCGATATTATTGGAAATGCCCAATTTTTGGAAGCATTCGTTATCCCTGCATATTCCGGCTCCAAAGGATAGTCGACTCATCAGCGTCTGCGCATATATTCATGGTCATCTTGCCGGTAACTGGACTGTAGCAGAAGTAGCAGAGCGGCACTACCTTTCTCTACGTTCTCTGCAGCGCATATTCAAGTCCGAAACCGGAATTACCCTCGCCAAATATATTCAGATGGTACGTGTAATCAAAAGCGTAGAACTATTGGGTACAGGAAGATATACCGTATCTCAGGTCGCCAATAGGGTGGGCTACAAAAGTGTTCAGGCTTTCAGTGACAGTTTTTGTATAATTATTAAAGAGAGACCACATACTTTTTTGATTTAAAATTGAAATTGCGGAGTTGCTTTTTTTGTACTTTTGATCTCAGTATATTAAATAATACATATATGAAAAGTTATCTGTTTTTATTGCTTGCTATTGCTTTTGAGATTGTTGCAACCACTTTTCTAAAAAAATCAGAACAATTCACCCAGCTGAAACCTTCCATTATAACAGTACTTGGATATCTGGCTGCCTTTTACTTTTTAAGTATGACCCTCCGTAGCATTCCTGTCGGAATTGCCTATGCCATATGGTCCGGTGTAGGTATTGTACTGATTATTATAGTAGGAATAGTTCTTTTCAAGCAGACTCCTGATCTTCCGGCTGTCATCGGATTAACGTTGATTATAGCAGGCGTGATAGTGATCAATGTATTTTCCAAAATGTCAGCACATTAAGTATTATGGAATTAAAGGAGATTGTGAATGAGATCTATCCACTTCCCGAAAGTGCTATGCTTCTGCTTCAGGAAGTTGTGACGGAAATTTTTCATCCTAAAGGGTATACGCTGATGGAGGCTGAGAAAGTAGAAGATACACTTTATTTTATAAGGAAAGGAATAGCCCGGGCTTATGCTTATCTGGAGAATACAGAAATGACATTTTGGTTTGGAGTAGAAGGCAGTGCTCTGATCTCTATGCGGAGTTATATTGAACACAAAAGCGGATATGAGTATATCGAACTTCTGGAAGATTGTATTTTATACCAGTTTAAAACCAGTGATTTACAGCGATTATATGAAAATAACATTCATATAGCAAACTGGGGACGAAAATTTGCAGAGCAGGAACTGATAAAGACAGAAACGCGAATGATAAACCGTGAATTTAAAACAGCTGCCGAACGCTATCAGGATCTGATAGATTATTATCCTCATCTGTTGCAACGTGTGCAGCTTGGATATATCGCTTCATTTCTTGGTATCACACAGGTTAGCCTGAGCCGGATAAGAGCAGATAAACGTTGATTTTTGAAAAAGGGACGGCACCGTGTCGTAACCGACCCTTTTATACTATAGATATATCAAACAAATCACCCTAAATGTTATGTATACATCATCTGTTTAATGAGAAGATACCGCTTTAAGTCCTATAATTGACCCTACTAAAGTAGTAATAAACAAAAGTCTCATAAATGTAGCCGGTTCTTTAAATACCAGAATACCTACTAAAACAGTTCCTACAGCACCGATACCAGTCCATACAGCATAAGCCGTCCCTAGCGGAAGTGTCTGAGTCGCACGGATCAACAAATACATACTGATCAGTAAACACGCAAAAAAGCCGCCATACCAAAGGTATGTTTCATTACCTGATGTTTCTTTTGCCTTTCCCAGACAGAAAGTAAATCCAACTTCAAAAAGTCCCCCGAGAATTAAAATAACCCAATTCATAATATTTTTATTTTATCTATGGCACAAAGGTCTGCTTTAAGAGGGACTAAAAATTTTACAAATGTTAAAAAATGAAATCAGTGTATATTTTGTTCCTACTTTGATGTATATAATAAAGAATACCTGTCCGCAACTGTTTTCAGATAAGATTTACAGTCCTCATTTACCGGATTTATCGATGCTTGCCAAAATATTTCGATTTTGACGATTTTATTGTCATAAGTGAATGTTAGGTCGCTGTTTTATTCTTAATTTCTTATCTTTAGGCAAATTTTTGAGGAAGTTGATAATCCAATAACCTCTTAAAGTATTAAATCAGAAAATTAACATATTTCTAATAGATAACCATGTCGAATACATCAAAAATTATCTACACCAAAACAGACGAAGCTCCTTTACTTGCTACGTATTCCTTTTTACCAATTGTTCAGGCTTTCGCTTCCTCCGCAAATATTGATGTGGAATTGAGAGATATCTCCCTGGCAGGACGTATTCTTGCTAACTTTCCGGAGTATTTAAAAGAAGACCAGAAGATTGCAGATGCATTAGCTGAATTGGGCGCGTTAGCAACTACTCCTGAAGCTAATATTATCAAATTGCCGAATATTTCTGCTTCTATTCCTCAGTTGAAGGGAGCTATTGCAGAATTACAAAAAGCGGGTTATGCAATTCCAAACTATCCGGATGATGCAAACAATGACGAAGAAAAATCTATCAAAGCTAAATATGCCAAAGTATTAGGATCTGCAGTAAATCCGGTATTAAGAGAGGGCAACTCGGATCGCCGTGCACCAAAAGCAGTAAAAAACTATGCAAAAGCTAATCCGCATAGCATGGGAGCGTGGTCTAAAGATTCAAAGACAAAGGTTGCTTCTATGAGTGAAGGTGATTTTTACGGGTCAGAGCAATCTGTAACTGTTGAGAATGCTACTCAATTCAAAATCGAATTTGCAGATGCTAATGGTCAGGTCACAGAATTGAAAGGATTGTCTCCGCTTAAAGCAGGAGAGGTAATCGATTCATCTGTACTGAGTGTGAATGCACTGAAAAAGTTCGTAGCTGCTACTATTGAAGAAGCTAAGGATGCAGGTGTATTACTGTCAGCTCACCTGAAAGCGACGATGATGAAAGTATCTGATCCTATCATTTTCGGTGCTATTGTAGAAGTATATTTTAAAGACGTATTTGCAAAGTATGCTGATTTATTTCAGGAACTTGGTATTAATAAAAATAATGGTCTTGGCGAAGTATATGCCAAAATCTCCGGAAATGCAAAAGAGGCTGAAGTAAAAGCTGCTATTGATGCTGCTATTGCTAACGGTCCGGCATTGGCTATGGTTAACTCGGATAAAGGTATCACGAATCTTCATGTTCCTTCAGATGTTATCGTTGATGCTTCTATGCCAGCTATGATCCGTACTTCAGGTCAGATGTGGAATGCCGAAGGTAAACAACAGGATACTATTGCAATTATTCCGGATCGTTCGTATGCAGGAGTCTACGAAGCGACTATTGAAGATTGTAAAGCAAATGGTGCCTTAGATCCTAAAACAATGGGTTCGGTGCCGAATGTTGGATTAATGGCTCAGAAAGCGGAAGAATACGGATCTCATGATAAAACATTTCAGGCTGCAGCTGCAGGTACTATCCGTGTCACAGATGCAGATGGTAAAGTGCTTATGGAGCAAAAGGTAGAAGAAGGAGATATTTTCCGTATGTGTCAGACAAAAGATGCACCTATTCAGGACTGGGTTAAACTAGCCGTAAACCGTGCACGTCTTTCTGAAACTCCTGCTATCTTCTGGTTAGATAAAAACAGAGCGCACGACATAGAAATCATTAAGAAAGTGGAAAAATATCTTCCTGATTTTGACACTAAAGGACTGGATATTCAGATTTTAAGCCCTGTAGAAGCGACTAAACTTTCACTGGAGCGTATCCGTAAAGGGTTAGATACTATTTCTGTTACAGGAAACGTATTACGTGATTATCTGACAGATTTATTCCCAATTCTGGAAGTAGGTACATCTGCGAAAATGCTTTCTATTGTTCCTCTAATGAATGGTGGTGGTTTGTTTGAAACAGGTGCTGGAGGTTCCGCTCCTAAGCACGTTGAACAGTTTCAGGAAGAAGGATACCTGCGTTGGGATTCATTGGGTGAATTCTTAGCCTTAGGCGCTTCTTTAGAACACTTATCACAAACACAGGATAATGCAAAAGCATTGATCCTCGCTGAAACACTGGATGAAGCAACTGAAAAATTCCTGGCGAATGATAAATCCCCTGCACGCAGAGTGGGACAGATTGACAACCGTGGTTCTCATTTTTACCTGACCCTGTATTGGGCACAGGCTTTGGCAGCGCAGACAAAGGATGCAGAATTGGCTGCTAAATTTGCTCCATTAGCTCAGCAGTTAACAGAGAATGAATCAAAAATCAATGAAGAATTGATCGGAGCACAGGGTAAACCTCAGGATATCGGAGGTTACTACTTCCCGAACGATGAGCTGGCTTCAAAAGCTATGCGTCCTTCAGCGACATTAAACAGTGCAATTGCATCTTTGTAATCCTATACTGTTATAACGAAAAAGACCATTCAAAAAATGAATGGTCTTTTTTATGAAATTATCTTCTAATACAGAAGTGAAGTTTTAAGATTTTATCCTTTTCTCAGGTATTTAGTCAGAATAACAATTGTCTGACCTTCTACTTTACCTTCTATCTGGCCGGTATTATCAGCAACCAATCTGATATTTTTTACAACGGTGCCTAATTTTGCACTTAAAGAAGAACCTTTTACATCTAATGTTTTGATCAGCACAACGGTATCACCTTCATACAATCGTGTTCCATTGGAGTCCTGATGAAATTCGACATGACTGTCTGCCTCATGGTCTCCGGTTTTTTTTGCCCATTCCAGGTTTTCATCGTCCAGATACAGAATTTCCAGGTTATCTGATGCCCAGCTTTCATTACGAAGTCTGCTCAGCATACGCCAGGCCATAACTTGTACCGGTGGATACTCTGACCACATCGTCTCTGACAATACTTTCCAATGATCCGGATCTAAGCTTTCATTTTTTTCAATTTGTGATAAACATACCTGACATACAAGTATGCTGTTATCTGTATTCGCATTAGATGCAGGAGGCACTTCATATACACTTAGGTTTTCTGTGCTATTGCACAGTTCACATCTGTTGCCTGATCTTTCAATAAGTTGTTGTTCTAATGTCATTCCTAATATTTAAATCCCTAAAATTAATCAATTTTAAGGGATTAATAAATTAATTTGAGCGTATAACTTCATTCTTGTACAGATATGGCAGAGATTTTGTATAATTGAATCAACTTTAATTATGTAAGTATATGAAATGGCAAGGCGGTCGTCAAAGCGATAATTTTCAAGACAGAAGAGGTATGTCCGGTGGACAGAAATTTGCAATTGGTGGTATCGGTGGTGTGATTATTCTGGTCATCGGTTTTCTGATGGGTGGTGATCCGGGACAATTGATGGAACAATTGCAAAATGCCAATGTGGGCGCACCGCAGACAGAGCAGGGAGAAGTCCAGCTTACAGAAGAGGAAAAACAACTTACTGCATTTTCCCGAACGGTATTAGCGAGTACGGAAGATGTATGGACAAAAGTATTTAAAGATAACGGATTGACTTACCAGACAGCTGATCTGGTTGTATATACAGGTGGTACACAAACTGAAGGTTGTGGTGTAGGGAAAGCTTCCTACGGACCTTTTTACTGCCCGGGCGATCATAATGTATACCTTGATCTTAGTTTTAATCAGGAGTTGCAGCAAAAGTTTGGCGCTAAGGGGGAATTTGCTTTAGCGTATGTAATAGCACATGAAGTAGGTCATCATATCCAGAATCTGGTAGGTACATTAAATAAGACAAACCAAATGCGTCAGCAGATGAGTGAAGCTGAATACAATAAAGTCAGTGTAATGACAGAGCTGCAGGCTGATTTCTATGCAGGCGTATGGGCGCACTATGTTAATCAGTTATCTGATATCAAGATCGATTACAATGATATATTAGACGGAATGCAGGCTGCAGAGGCAGTAGGAGACGATAAACTTCAGGAGCAGGCGCAAGGCTATGCGGTTCCCGAGTCATTCACGCATGGCACTTCCGAGCAGCGGGCCCGTTGGTTTAAGAAGGGATATGATACTGGTGATATGAAAGCCGGCGACACTTTTTCGGATAGAAGTCTGAGGTAGTTTTACTGTACCAAAAGGTTACAGCCTCTGATATCACTCTGGTCAAATCTTCCTAATACTTCAAAAGAACCATCAGGGTAAATTTTTCCTAAATCCTGGGTAGCTATAAAAGAGCAGGAATACACATTGGCTAAGTCAATGACATTGATGGCTCCTGTGCGGCCGTTGTCGATTAATGTCAGCGGATCATTCGTATCTCTAATCAGTATCTTCATCCAGTTCGGATGCTGAAAGACACCTTCACCAAAGGAATATCCCTGCGAGAGCAATTCGGTCATCCCGTATTCGGAATGGATGGCAGGCACATTAAATCCCTCACGAAGCAGTTCATGAACTTCCTCCCGAATCATTTCTTTGCGTTTTCCTTTCATGCCTCCTGTTTCCATAATGATCAGTTCGGGAAAATCAATTTCATATGTTTCGACAAAATCCAGAAGGGCGTAGGTCACGCCAAATAAAATGGTTTTTGTGTTTTTTTGTTTCAGCTTTTGCAAAGCTGTGAATAAATCCGAATGATTATACAGAAAATACCCGGATTCAGATTGTTCACTTGTTTTGATCAGATCATCGACCATATAGATGAGTGAAGATCCCGAACGTTCTAGGTAAGAGGGCAGTAAAGCCAGAATTGCTATTTCCCTGACATCACCGTAGAATTGTTCAAAAGCTTTTCTGAAAGAGCTTTCATACAGTTTTTTATCAGCGACAAGATGCTTACTGGTTATCATTCCGGTTGTTCCCGAACTGCTAAAAGTTACTTGAGCAACAGACCCGGAAGCAATGATCTCCTGAGATTTGAAAAGTTCTATAGGAAGAAAAGGAATCTGCGTATAGAGCGAAATGTTGTCAGGGTCAATATGCAGATAATCCACATACTGCTTATACGTCAGACAATGATCATATTGGTATCGGAATATGCTTAAGCAGTTGTCATTAAATTGCTTATCGGACTGTATCTCAAATATCTGTTGCGTATCCATCTTCTATATTGAAATGCAAATATAAGCATATCTTTTCTGATCACTTCCACAGATACCGGAGTTTTGGGATGACAATAATGGCAACTTAGCACTTATAATAGGATAGGAGACTATATAAGCTTAGCGATGACAGGAAAGTAAAATAGCTGTTAATTTGCTTGTATACAGCGATTAACAGCTATTTTTATAGTGCAGATGTAATTTTATCCTATAACATACCACCGTCTACCGGTATAACCTGTCCGGTTACATAAGCAGATAAATCAGAAGCTAAGAAAAGACATACATTTGCCACTTCTTCAGGATCTCCGGAGCGTTTCAACGGAATTCCGGCTTCCCAACCTGCAACGACTTTAGGATCCAGTATATCGGTCATTTCAGTACGGATAAAACCCGGAGCTACCACATTTGCACGGATATTACGTGATCCCAATTCTTTGGCTACTGATTTGGAAAAACCAATAATTCCTGCTTTCGATGCCGCATAATTTGCCTGTCCGGCATTTCCCTGTACACCTACTACAGAAGACATATTGATAAATGAACCTTTTCTGTTCTTCATCATAACTTTTGAAGCAGCTTTAGTCACATTGAAGATAGACTTCAGATTCACGTTGATAACATCATCCCAGTTTTCCTCTGTCATACGCATTAAAAGACCGTCTTTGGTAATTCCTGCATTATTTACCACGATGTCCACTGTTCCGAAGTCTGCTAAGATATCGTTAATCAGTTTATCTGCTTCTTCAAATTTTGAAGCATCAGAGCGGTATCCTTTGACCTGAGTTCCAAAAGCCTGTAACTCTTGTTCCAGTGCCTGTCCTTTTTCAACTGATGACAAATATGTAAACGCTACATTTGCTCCATTTTGTGCAAAAACTTCTGCAATCTTTCTGCCGATACCTTTGGATGCACCTGTTACAAGCGCAGTTTTTCCTTCCAATAATTTCATACCTTATTTAATAATGCTATTTACAATTTAACAGATAAACAGCAAAAATGTTAAAATCCGATTATATTACCAATTTTTTAAGAAAAGAAAATAAAAGAAACGCTCTGAATCACGGGTATTTGTCAATCTCAAAAAAGAAAAGGTCTGTTTTTGATAAAAATGTAGTTTAATGAAAGAAATTTGACAAAACCATTGGTAATAAACCAAATTGAATAGTAAATTTGCAACAATCACAGAGACATGGGTAAAAGCAAAAAAAATTACGAAGACGTAGACGTCGTATTAATAGGCGCCGGTATCATGAGCGCTACTTTGGGTACATTGATCAATGAATTAAACCCACATGTTAAGATTGAAATGTTTGAGCGATTGGATCTGGTCGCCGCTGAAAGTTCAGACGCCTGGAATAATGCAGGTACAGGACATTCAGCATTATGTGAACTGAACTATACTCCTCAGAAGGCAGATGGTTCCGTCGATATAAAGAAAGCTATCAGTATTGCTGAATCCTTTGAAATTTCAAAACAATTCTGGACATACCTTGTCGAAAAAGGAATTATCAAAGATCCGGAAGGATTTATTCGCAGTATACCGCATATGAGTTGTGTTTTTGGAGAGCGTAACGTTGAGTTCTTGAAAACACGTCATGCTACGATGATAGAAAATACATTATTCAAAGGAATGGAGTATTCTGAAGATCCGGAAGTATTGAAAGAATGGATACCTTTGGTGATGGAGGGACGTCCGGAAGGAGATAAAGTAGCAGCTACCAAAATGGATATCGGTACAGATGTGAATTTTGGATCGCTGACAAGAGATCTGATTGATCATCTGGTTACAAAAGATAACTTTTCTCTGAAGCTGGAGCATGAAGTGAAAGATATCGATCGTGAAGGTGATGGCCGATGGGAAATAGAAGTAAAAGATATCAAAACCGGAAAGAAAAGAGATTTAAAAGCACAGTTTGTTTTTATAGGGGCAGGTGGACATTCATTATTACTCCTTGAAAAATCAGGCATTCCGGAAGCCAAAGGTTACGGAGGATTTCCGGTCGGCGGACAATGGTTGCGATGCACAAATGAAGAAGTAATCGCCAGACATCACGCTAAAGTTTACGGCAAAGCATCTGTAGGCGCACCACCAATGTCTGTTCCTCATTTGGATACACGATACATTGATGGCAAGCAGGCTTTACTGTTTGGTCCCTATGCCGGGTTTTCGACCAAATTTCTGAAAAAAGGATCTTTCTTCGATTTGCCAGCATCGATCAAACTCAGCAACATACGTCCTATGCTTGCAGCAGGATGGGATAATATGGATCTCACCAAATACCTGATTACTGAAGTAATGAAGAGTCCGAAAGATAAGCTGGAATCTCTGAAAGAGTATATGCCGAATGCAAAACAGGAGGATTGGGCTCTGGAAGTTGCAGGACAACGTGTGCAGGTTATTAAAAAAGATAAAAAGCACGGAGGAGTACTGGAGTTCGGAACTGAAGTTGTGGCAAGTGCTGACGGATCATTAGCGGCCTTATTGGGCGCTTCACCGGGAGCTTCTACTTCGGTTAAGATCATGGTTGAATTACTAAAAAAATGTTTTCCTGACCGTGCAAAAACGCAGGAATACCGAGATAAATTAAGAGAAATGATCCCGACATGGGGACAATCTCTGGCAGCTGATCCTGCGCTTTGTGAAACGACACGTGCGCGTACACAGAAAGCGCTGAAATTAGATTAGTCTTAAATAATACTTATGGGGTGCTTTAGGCAGCAGAACACTGGTTTTGTTGTTATGAAACAGGCTGAGATTATACCCAATATTACAGACGGACCATTCCTCGTCCGTCTGTAATATATACCTGATCCGGATAATGCCGGCGTAGGGATTTAATTTCGTTTATATTTGTTTTAAAATTAGCCAGATCCATAGGTGCGTATATTATCATTACACACTTTTAAATGGAAGTATCATCTATTATTCAGCACCTTTGGCAACAGGTTCTGGAAACATCATGGTTGCAATGGTTAGGTGTATCCGCAGGAGTTACACAAGTCATGTTATCCAAAAACAATAAAGTCTCCAATTATTTATTTGGTATTATCAGCGTTATAGTGACCATGATAGTACTCTATGAGGCTAAACTTTATGCAGAGATTGCTCTTAATATGTATTACCTTATTATGAGTATATATGGTTGGTGGTATTGGATTTCAAATAAAGAGGCTGCTCAGAAACCTATTACATCCTGTTCAGGAAGGGATTGGGGCATCGTTGTTTTGATAGTAGGGACGGCATTTGCTATTTTCTATTATTTTCTAACTCGTCACACAGATTCAGATGTGCCTTTGTGGGATGCTTGGGTGTCCGCTACAGCCTGGGCCGGAATGTGGTTGCTCGCCAAACGTAAACTTGAGAATTGGATATTGCTGAATATCAGCAATCTGTTTGCGATTCCTTTGCTTTATCATAAAGGTCTGCTGCTTTATGCTATACTTACCCTTTATTTATTTACAGTTGCATTTTTTGGTTATTTCAACTGGAAAAAAATGATGAAGCAACGTGAGCTATCTATAGCACAGGAGGATAAAAAGATTTGATATCTACGGCTCCGTTTCCAACAAATTCTATACGATGAAATTACAGCTCTTATAATATGCAGATTACGAAAGATCAGAAGAATATACTTGAATCGCAGATTCATGCTGCCATAGCACAGAAGCAATTGACAACGGCACAGCTGGAGCTGGCTTATCAGGAAAAATGGTTTAAAATATGGGTTCCTGAAGAACTGAATGGAGCAGATTTGAATTTATCAGAAGGTGTACGTTTCCTTCGGGACCTTGCCTATATTGATGGTAGTCTTGCCTGGACAGTAACCTTATGTTCGGGAGCGAATCTATTTGTTGGTTTTATAGATAAGGAAAAAGGAAAATCTGTTTTTGCAGATCCAAAAGTGTGCTTTGGTGGAAGTGGTTTGTTATCAGGAAGGGCTTATAAGACAGCAGGTGGATACCTCGTTTCCGGTGAATGGAAATATGCTACCGGTTCTCCGCATTTAACTCATTTTACAGCAAATGTACCCCTATTTGAAGGAGATTCCGTGTGCATAGATGAAAAGGGACAGGCTTGTTTTATTACCATCTTTGCAGATCACACAGATGTGGAGTTGATAAGAGACTGGGATACATTCGGTTTGGAAAGTACGGCAAGCCATAGTTTTAAATTAGAAAATGTTTTTATTGCGGATAATCAGGTTTATTCTTTGGTGCCTGAAAAAGCGACCTTAACCGCTCCTTTATATCAATACCCTTTTATGCCATTTGCTGCATTGACCCTTTTAGCAAATTATATGGGCATGTTTGAGCGTTTTTTGGATCTGGCCGTGGATCTGTTTAAGCATAAATCCAAAAAATCCGTATGGCAGGAGCAATTTGGCGTCTCAGTAAAGGATCATTTGGATCACACTGTAGCTCTTTATGATAAGATGCAACAAGAAATATGGGGGGATATGGATCTTTCCTGGAGTAAACTTACTGATGGAGAAGATAATACGATATGCTATAAACGTATTGAAACTCAAAGTAGAGAAATGGTATCCTTTATTCGTAATAAAGTGACTGAATTTTTTCCTTATTGCGGTATTACTGCTGCGCAACGGGAATCAGAATTGAACATTGTATTCCGGAATATTTTTACCGCTTCGCAGCATAGTTTGCTTCTAAAGGCAGATTAGAGCTTTTCGAATTATTAGTTATTCCATTGATACTTTACTAAAAGTAAGAATTTCTCTCCCGATTATATCGGGATCCTTGGAAAGAGAGAGAGGAAGAACAGTACAATGAGTAACTATAAAAAGAGCTGTTTTATATCCTAAAACAGCTCTTTTTCTTATATGGATTTTTAATTTCTAAACTTTCTTAAGTATATAATTTGCTTCCAGTGATCCGGTGATAACATTTCCTTCCTGATCCAGCATTTTTATAGATCCTTCCTGTACTTTGAATTTATTTGTTCCGTCTTTAAGTTTCAGTGTAACGACACTTCCACTATCATCCCAGGTAAATTTTCCCTCTTCTTTGAAAGTTGATTTTTTTCCTAAATATTCAGATACAAGTGAATAAGTATTATCCTTATGCAGGATTACATTTGTTTTGATACCTTCACAGTCAGCACATGGCAATACGCCTTCATACTCCCCATCCCAGTCTAATGCGTTTTGGCTGTTATGAGCCGGATCCGGGTTTACAAATTCTCCTGTTGAATCTTTTTTTGATAAGACCTCAGTAGAATCACTTTTTTCAGATGTTGTAGATGTGTTTTGACAAGAAATTAAAACCAATGCCGCTCCTGTAATACTTAAAATCAATTTCTTCATAGTTGCTTTCTTTTGATGTACCTGATGATTTGCAAAAACCGTTCCTTTATACTTCTTCGCGAATAACTAATATAGGTATGGTAGAATGATAGGCTAATTTTTGGCTCATACTGGATGTAAATAACCGATCAAAGAAATTGCGGTTACGTTTTACAATGGCCAGAAAATCAATGTTATGCTCCATAATAAATTCCAACACTCTCTCTTCAACAGATGTGGCCGGCAATATTGAAAATGTCAGACGAGGACTGTTGAATTGATCTTTCCATTCGGATACAAGCGACTCTATATGTTCGTTTTCTTTCGTTTTAATATGTAGTACTTCAACTTTTGCATCAAAATAATCTGCCAGTTTCAAAATCTCAGCTAATGGTTTCTTGTCAGCTTCTCTGAAGAGAGTGGTAAATCCTATACTTTTGATCCCATCAAATTTTGCCAGTCTTGGAATGCTGAATACAGGCTGCGATACCGAGCGGATAAGATTGACGGTATTCGAACCTATGAGTGTAGAGTTGGCTGAATTCAAACCAGTAGTACCCATGACAATTATATCGATATGGTCACGTTTAATGACGCGTTTGATCGAGTCCAGAAACAGGCCTTTTTCGAAGACAAAATACATCTCTATATCTTCAAGGTTATACTTTTTAGCAATTTCATGTAACTGAGGAACATTGTCTTTATAATTGTCAAATTGAGCCAGTTCTATAGATTGATAAATCTGCTGTACATAATCCAACTGACCTGCGTACATACTCGAATAAATCGGCAATTCGTAGACATGCAGGATGTAAAGGGATGCGTCTATACTTTTAGCAAGTTGAAGCGCATAAACAAATGCATTGTTGGCAGCTTCTGAAAAATCGGTAGGGAATAAAATACGTTTCATAGGATAAATATGATGTAGAATTCTATTAAGTTACTGATTTTGAGGTGTAATTGCAAATAATACTGCTTTTAGTTTTTCCAGGTTTTGAGGTTTTCACTTTTAAATTTCCATTCAGGAGTAAGAATAACTCCGTCTTTCAGTTTATACCAGGGGCTAAGTTTAGGATCATTCGGGTTATTTAATATCTGTATTTCCTGCGCAGGCATATAGCTTTGTGCAAGGAGTACTAATTTTTCTCCTTTTTCATTTTCCGCTATATCGACAGCGATGATAGCGTGTCCAATAGGGTTTCCCTTTTGAATAAATGTGTCTCCGATTTTAATATTACGGACGGAAGCCACAGAGGGCAATTCATCATGCAGTGAAGCTGTGTTAGCATATGCAAATATATATTCCATATACTTCCAGTATTTTTTTGCACTGTAGTCCCCCTTTATATAATCTGTATAATAACGCGGTTTGGCATCAGATAAAAAATTGAAGCGGATATCCTTATACCTTTTTTGCTGATACAGGTAATCTGCTCTTAGCCGCATGACGGCATCTGCACATTGATGCAGGTCTCTTGTGCCGATAGGAAGGTTGACTACACTCGCATATATCTTGTTTTGAGCTTTGACATTACCGTTGTAATATAAGACCTCAGATCCCATCTTTTTCAAAGGAAGATGTTGTAGAAAGTAACCAAACTCATTCGCCTGAAAGGTTTTGCGCTGGTATCCCTCAGGTGTGATAAAGCGATCTTTTATAATCATACCGTCAGGATTGATCCATGCTGTATTGTACCCCTCATCAGACAAATAATTTTCGGACGGAAGAGAGTCACGCCGTGCTATATTAGATTCGGCATTTCCTGTGCCTGATTGACAGGCTGTTGCGGACACCAGCAAAGAGGGGATAAGCAGAAGAGTATGAAAGAGATGCAGCATAATAGATTTTAATTTTTACTTCAAAGTAGCAAATTTATGTGGTATTAAGAAATTTAGGGCATGCATGCAGCGTATGAAATCTGATAAATTATGTTAAAGTTTGTTAAGTAACAAGTTTGTTTCAATTGGGGTCTGAGTGTTCTTCCGTAAACTTTTTCTACAATTCATTCGTTATAGTAGTGTCAATTATTATAGGTTCAATTTATTATAACTATGGAAAGTAAACATTATTCGCTGGTTTTCCTGCCGTGTTCTCGTTCTATGAGTCTGGTCCGTCATCTCAAGGAAGCATTGGCCAATATAATCGGTTGGTACAATAGTAAAAATTCGGATGCTCATATTACTATTTTAGAGTTCAACGCTACCGATGCCGAATTGGAATTTATCAAACGTAAAATCAGACAGCTGGCTGATACCGAACGTCCCGATTATGTCTATCTGGATAAGTATGAGGCATTTCCGCAAAACGGAGCATTTTTTATTGCTCCAACGGATTATTCCAAGAATTATCTGAAGAATATTATGAATAGGTTTGTTGGATCTCTGAATGCAAAAAATGTCCGGAAAAGTAACGATCCGCACATGAGTATTGCTCGAAAACTCAATGCGGATAAACTGGCAATTGCATTGGAACGGTTTGAGAGTATCAGTCTTAACTTCTTCTGTGATCGTGTTGTATTACGTATCTACGATAAAGGGTCCAGTCAATATCAATTTGCAGATGAATTTAAGTTTGGAAGCAAAATGCCAGCTGCGCCTGCCCAATTCAGGCTGGATCTCAGCTAGAATTTTTTATCCCTGAAGTAATATTGCTTGTCTTCGTCCGTAATCGGGCGAAGTACACGGCAGGGATTACCTACAGCAATGACATTGGCTGGAATATCTCTGGTAACGACTGAACCGGCACCTATGACTGAATTATCTCCAATCGTGATACCGGGATTGATTACTACATTGCCCCCGATCCATACATTGTCTCCTATAGTAATAGGAAAGGCATATTCCCATCCTTCATTTCGGGGAGTTGCATGTATGGGATGACCAGCTGTAAATAAACTTACATTGGGTGCAAACATGACATTTTCACCTATGCTGACTTTGGCACCATCTAGGATTGTACAATTATAGTTCGCATAAAAATTATCACCTATTTCTATATTATATCCGTAATCACAACGGAACGGCGGCTCAATAAAGAGACGGCTCCCTGTCTTCGCAAATAATTTTTTGATGATCTGATTACGCTCCTTGATTTTTGAAGGCGCTAATGAATTGTATTTGTACAATTCCTCCTTTGCATACTGACGGTCCTCGAATAATTCTTTTCCCATTGCGCGATAGGGTTCAGAAGCAAGCATAAGTTCTTTAGCAGTTTTCATGTTCCCAAGATAGAAAATTTTATCGTCGTTTATAATCCTTACCTTTGTGGCATAATTCAGATACTATGAATCAGGAAATATTACAATTACAACCACAGTCGATTTGGAAAAATTTTAATGCTTTAAATGCAGTACCCAGAGCTTCTAAGAAAGAGGAAAGGGTAATTGCTTTTATAGAGGATTTTGGAAAATCATTAGGTCTCGAAACCATCACAGATAAAACCGGAAATGTCGTGATCCGAAAACCAGCTACAGCAGGTATGGAAGATCGTAAAGGGATAGTTCTGCAATCGCATCTGGATATGGTACATCAAAAGAATAACGATACCGTGTTTGATTTTGATGCAGACGGAATCCGTATGTTGATCGATGGTGATTGGGTAAAAGCTGACGGTACTACTTTGGGTGCTGACAATGGGATAGGAGTGGCGACTATTATGGCGATTCTGGAATCACAGGATCTGGCTCATCCGGCTATAGACGCCCTTTTTACCATAGATGAAGAAACCGGTATGACAGGTGCATTTGGTTTGGAAGGAGGAGTTTTACAGGGACAGATATTATTGAATCTGGATACAGAAAATGATACAGAAATTGACATCGGCTGTGCCGGAGGAATAGATGTGACTGCAACAAAGAGTTACAGCTCTGAACCTGTATTAAACGGATATGCGGGACTGACAATTACAGTAAGAGGACTGAATGGCGGACATTCCGGTATAGAAATTCATAAAGGCCTGGGGAACGCGAACAAGATTATGAACAGGGTCTTGTTTGGTACACATGCCCAATTTGGCCTTCGGTTGTCAGAAATTAAAGGCGGTGGCCTGAGGAATGCTATTCCAAGAGAAAGTTTTGCCAAAGTTGTCTTGCCTCAGGATCAGGTTCAGCATTTTATTTCAGCTGCTGAAGTTGTAATTCAGGCTATCAAAGCCGAATATAAAAGTGTAGATGCCGGTCTTGAAATTATTATTGAACAGCAAGAGCATACTCCGGTCACTATTTTGCCACTGGATGTACAGGAGCAACTTATCAAAGCCGTGTATGCCGCTCATAACGGCGTGTACCGCATGAGTGCTGATTTTGCGGATTTGGTAGAAACATCCAATAATATAGCCAATATAGAAGTGAAGGATGGTAAGATCACGATAAAATGTCTGACGAGATCTTCTGTTGAAT
Organism: Sphingobacterium sp. UBA5789; assembly: GCF_002418355.1. Lineage (NCBI taxonomy): Bacteria > Pseudomonadati > Bacteroidota > Sphingobacteriia > Sphingobacteriales > Sphingobacteriaceae > Sphingobacterium > Sphingobacterium sp. UBA5789. The sequence continues at coordinate 434,841 of NZ_DIDX01000004.1, forward strand.
CTTCTAAATATGATTTGGCAAACGCGTTAAAATCTACCTTTGAGCTGATGGGCGCAGAAGTTGGTTTTTCAGGAGATTATCCGGGCTGGACACCTGATGCGGACTCACAGATCTTGCAGGTACTTAAGGATATCTATCAGAAGCAATACAATGAACAACCGGAGGTGGTCGCCTGCCATGCTGGCCTGGAATGTGGTATTCTGGGACGGAATTATCCAGGTATGGATATGATTTCCTTTGGCCCGACTATTCTCGGGGCACATTCTCCGGCGGAACGTGTATCCATATCTTCCGTTCAGAAATTCTGGAAATTTACACAGGAGATTCTGGTAAACATTCCCAAAAAGTAAGCGTAAATCAGAATATAATATACAAGAAGGGCAGTCCNNGGACTGCCCTTCTTGTATATTATTAGCTTGCGTCAGGATATTAATTTTTCAATCCTTGTTCATGCTGTTTACGGATCTTACTGTGTTTTTTACCATACACAAAATAGATAATCATTCCTATTCCCAGCCAGATACCTAACCGCTCCCAGCTCTGGATTGGTAATGATGCCATCATTGTCACACACACGATAACACCCAGTATCGGGATTAACGGAACTAAAGGTGTGCGGAATGGTCGTTCGATATCCGGAGCTGTTTTTCTCAGTACCAGAATACCGATACAAACTAATGTAAAGGCAAAAAGAGTTCCGATACTCACCATATGTCCCAGATCAGAGACAGGTACAAATCCGGCAAAAAGACTTACGAAAATCATAAAAATAACATTGGTTTTCCATGGTGTCTGATTTTTTCCGAGATGAGAGAAAAGAGCCGGAAGCAAACCGTCTTTACTCATAGAGTAAAATACACGGCTTTGGCCTAAGAGCATAACCAGAATAACGGAAGTATATCCACTGATAATAGTAATGATCAAGGCCGTATTCAGGAAGTGGTATCCTGTCTTGGCAAATGCTGTAGCGACTGGTTTTGCGTCACCTTTGAATTCTGTATAATTCGCCAATCCGGTCATCACATACGAAAATAATACATACAATACCGTACAGATAATCAATGAACCAATGATACCAATCGGCATTCCTTTTTTAGGATTCTTGGCTTCCTGTGCTGCTGTACTGACGGCATCAAAGCCAACAAAAGCAAAGAATAAAACTCCTGCTGCTCTGAAAACTCCGGAAATACCAAAATTACCAAAATAACCATCTTTAAAGAATTCACCCCAACCGATTTTTCCGCTTTTCAATAGTTCTTCACCTTCATTAGCAGGGATAAACGGAGTATGATTTGCCGGATTGATGAATGACCAGCCTAAACCGATAAAAATCAAAACTACCGATACTTTAAGAATAACAAGCAGATTGTTTACTGTAGATGATTCTTTGGTACCTCTTATCAGTAGCAAGGAGAGTAGGCAGACAATAATAATTGCCGGAATATTGACATATCCGCCTTCCCATGGACCGTGCAGGAATTCGTCTGGTATATTCATGCCGAATATCTTCAGCAACTCTCCGAAGTATTGAGACCAGCTCACGGCTACCGTGGCACTTGCAAGTGCATATTCTAATACCAAATCCCATCCGATGATCCATGCAACCAATTCTCCCATAGTTGCATAAGAGTATGTGTAAGCACTTCCTGCTACCGGAATCATAGATGCAAATTCTGCATAACAAAGCCCTGCAAAAGCACAGCCTACAGCGGCTATAATAAAGGAAAGCATAACTGCCGGCCCTGCATTATCAGCTGCTGCCATTCCCGTCAGTGAAAATAATCCTGCACCAATAATGGCTCCAACGCCAAGGGCAACCAGCCCTGTGCTGGACAAGGTTCTTTTCAAGGTGTGCTCGCCACTTTCGTGGGCCTCTGAGACTAATTGAGTGATTGATTTTTTAAAAAGCATTTATAATTTTGATTAGAATAATGAGTTAATACACTTGTTTTTCCAGTTTTTGAATCTTAAAATTTATTACTCATTGGTTAGCACAAGTAATTCTATACCAAAAATAGATTTTTAAATGAAAAAAGGGAAGAAAATCTTCTTCCCTTTCGGTTTTTTTTTAAATATGTCTTAATAAGCAGCTGTGAAACGCTTTTTGATAAACTGTGGTTTTTCCAACTCATCGACTATTGCAACAGCTACATCTTCTACAGACAGACGTGAACGACCTTCGTGATCCGTGACAGGATGATCAAGATCTGTGCGATACGTGCCTGTCCGTGTGCCCGGAGAGGCTGGGCTCATCTCAATAGCAGGACTGAATAAAGTCCAGTCCAGGCCTTCGGACCTGCGGATTACTTCGTAGTAATCTGCTGCAGCCAACGCGCCCGGTTTGATCTCTGCCGGAAAATCAGGAGCATCTACAATTCTTGTTCCGGCTTCGGTAAGCAAACTACCTGCTCCGCCGATTACGATAAATCTCTTGATACCTGCGTGCTCTACAGCATCCTGAATGGATCTGGCACCGGCCGTATAATCATCATAAATAGAAGGATTAGTCCATCCCGCATTATATGCAGAGATCACCGCATCACTTCCTTTTAGGATAGCTGCCAGCGCATTACTGTCATTGACATCATTTTGTACAGCGAGAATATGCTCATTTTTCTCTATCTGATCTGTGTTTCTTGCTATAGCGGTTACATGATGTCCTCTATGTACTAATTCTTTTAAGATATGTGAACCTACATATCCTGAAGCTCCGATTAATGCTACTTTCATTTTTTTTATTATTTATTGTTAAAATATGAGGATAAATCCTGAATACTGATTTGATTTAAATAGGCAATATGTTGCTGTTCAATATCGCTGTATACGATTGTAAGATAATTATTGATGTTTTTTCCCACCGGACAATTAGGATTCGGATTGTTGTATTTTCCCTTTTCATCTGATGCAAGTGTTGCTTTATAGATATCCGCCAGTGTTTTTTTGTTTATGTCTGCTGCTATACGCACACCACCGTTTTTACCTTCTTTACTTATAACAAGCTGCGCTTCTTTGAGTTTTCTGATTTCTTTACGTACAACTACCGGATTTACATTAATGCTTCCGGCTATATAGTCAGATGAGAGCCATGCATCACGCTCCAACATCAGGAGGGCTATGATATGGGTAGAAGTGGCAAAATGTAAATTACTGAACATGATTCTTTGTTTTTGTTGTACAAATGTAGCAGTTAAAATTATACTGTAATAATTTTTGTTACAGTTTTGTGTAAAAATTAACCTTCTATGACAATAGAAGGTTAACAGTTTTATTTTTTATTACTTTTATACTTCTTGTACGAATCCAATACGTAAAGTTTCAGTGTCTCGTCATTCACAGTTTGTATAAAGTCCAGTGATGGTCTGAATTGCTCTCTGAACAATGGAATCTCATCAGCCTCAAGAGGAGTGAGGGAGGCGATAAGTTTGTCTGAGAATCTGCGATCGATAATTCTGTTATTTTTCTCCAGTACCAGAATATCCAGATTCTTACGTGCTGTCTTTCCTTTTTTGCCAAAAAGACGGGATGGTGATACGCGTATTCCACCTTGATACTGACTTGCATTTGCTATTTGTCCCTGCTCTTTCGCTTTTTTAATCTCTTCATCCAGTCTGGAATCTGTAAGTCGGGTTACCAAAGCTTCATTCAGGACAATAGATTTGCCATCACGCATCATATATACACGTTGTACGCCTTCCTGATACAGAAAAATGGTATCCGGAGTATAGCCATTAACAAAAAGAGAAAGTCTTTCACCCATTGCGGCATCAATACTGAATTTTCCATCCTTATCAGAAAAAGACTTGACCGCTGATTTCATGTTTTGTATGCTGACATTGGAGATTGGTTCACTGCTTTCCAAATCGTAGATTATACCATTTATTTTTTGTGCATAGGTATTGGCTACCATTATAAACAGGATTCCGATTATTCCGGATAGTTTCTTCAGTAAAGAGGACTTTAACAGCATAGTACGTTTGATTTTTTTTTGTTATAAAAGTACGAAATCTATTTCTTAGACCAAGTGTTATTTTCGGGATTAATATCCGGGTACACCTGATCAGGATCAATTACGACAGAGCTTAATTCTTCTTTAGAGTCTAAAAGGAAAGTCCAGGAAGTATTGCGTTGCCATATATCCACCGGTAATTTTTTACGTATCTTTTTTCCCGATACCGTTGTTGCTTCTATAACAACAGGCATAGGTAGCTTTTCAAGATTATCTATGGTAATCAGCGCTCCGTTTGCAGCATTGAATTTTGCATATTCCACTTTTCTGATCGCCTGATCCAGTTTCCAGTTATTGAGAAACCATCCTCTCCAAAACCACCCGAGATTTTCTCCGGTTACATTTTCGATTGTTCTGAAGAAATCATTCGGTGTAGGATGTTTAAATGCCCAATCGCGAATGTATGTTCGGAAAGCTTCATCAAACCGCTCTGCACCAATTACTTCATCCCGTAATAAACGCAATCCAAAACCTGGTTTGTAATAAACCAGTGTGCCAATATTGCGTTCCTGCATATTTTGTGGTGTAGACATGATTGGTTCCAGTGAACTTGAATTGAATCCCTGAGCCATTTTATTCCGGCTACCTATACTTTTATCATATTCACCTTTATTAAATGCTTCACGAGATAATCCATTTATAAATGTATTAAATCCTTCATCCATCCATCCGTGAAGGCGTTCATTGGAACCGACTATCATAGGAAACCAGTTGTGTCCGAATTCGTGATCCGTTACTCCCCATAATCCTGCGTTTTTGGCGGAGGAACCACAAAATGATAATGCCGGATATTCCATGCCACCTACATTGGAAGCTACATTGACAGCTACGGGATAAGGATATTCAAACCATTTTTCTGAATAATATTCTATAGAAGACTTGGTATACTCAGTAGAACGGGACCAGGCTTGCTGTCCGTCGCTTTCCTTTGGATAGGCTGATATGGCTAATGATTTTTTGCCGCTTGGAAGATTGATTTTTGCTGCATCAATAATAAATGCTTTAGAAGATGCCCATGCAACGTCTCTGGCATTTTTTAAAGTATATTTCCATGTCAGTTCTTTCTTTGCCGGTCTGGAGTTCTTATTTGCGACTTCAGCAGCACTACGGATGATCACGGTCTGATCCGAAGATTGTGCCTGCTGGTAGCGTTTGAATTGTTCAGCAGTCCATACTTCCTGAGGATTTAGCAGTTCGCCTCCCATGACGACTATATGATCAGCAGGCGCAGTGATTTCCACATTAAAATCCCCATATTCCAAGTAAAATTCTCCCGGACCGGAATAGGGGTCTGTATTCCATCCTAATATATCATCATAAACGGCCATACGCGGATACCACTGAGCGATAGCATAAATGTCTCCTGCTGCAGTGGGTAGAATTCCGGTTCTGTCGGCGCCATATTGCGGTACTGTATAGGAATAGTCAATGGTAAACTGGATTTGTCCTCCTTTTGGATTCAGCGCTTGAGGCAGTGTAATTTTCATACGCGTGTCAGACACTTCGTATTTCAGATCTTTCCCATTAAGCTGTACCGAAGAAAGGTTGTAACCTCCCTCAAACTGTGATGCAGCATCACCGTATCGGCTATTATTCTGAGGAACGGTGCTTTGTCCCCTGGAATCGCTTTTAAACAGATTCTGATCAAGTTGGAGCCAGATATAATCCAGCCGGTCCGGACTATTGTTGGTATACGTAATCGTTACGCTGCCGCTTACTTTTTTATCGGTATCACTTAACCTTGCCTTTATGCTGTAACTGGCAGCATTTTGCCAGTACTGATCTCCTGGCTTACCACTGGCAGAACGGTAGGAGTTGCCATTGGAAGTATAAAACTGCGGGCTGAACGCTTGTGTATAGTTATATCGGGTGGTGTTGTCCTGGGCGACAGTCTCATTCAATTGAGCACAGATCAATGCTAATGCTAAAGAAATCCCGGCACAAGATTTTTTATTCATGGGCTATTTATAAATTGGAATTATTTCAATTTCTGATTATATTCTTCCTCGTCAAACCCTAAAATCAAACCTGAACTGTACTCAATTACAGGTCTTTTGATCATACTGGTATTTGATATAAGTGTTTTATTGGCAGAAGAAGCATCTGTAACAGCCTCTTTTTCCTCATCCGTCAGTTTTTTCCAGGTTGTTCCTTTTTTGTTGACTAATTTTTCCCAGTCGACCTGTTTTTCCCATTTTTTTAATTGTTCATCTGATACTCCTTCTTTCTTGAAATCGTGAAAGGTGTAATCGAGTTTATGATCAGCCAGATAATCGAGGGCTTTTTTTACTGTATTGCAGTTTTTTATTCCGTAAACGTGAAGCATAATATTGAAAGACTTAAATATGGTAATATTTCAAATATATTATTTTTAGTTGTAATAGTCTTTTCCCTTTCGGATAAATAATGTCACCTTTGTATTACGATTGTTTTGTGTCCTATAATCAATGTAAACCTGCGTGAGATGGTGTAACTTTTACACTATATGATTAGGAGTAGTTAAAAATTATTTTTAACTTAGGACCACAAAATAAAGAGGAACAGAATCAATAAATTTTAAAACAATACAATGAGCCTAAAAGATTTTAAAGGTGTGTTGACCGGCGATCAAGTTCAAGAGTTATTTGAAATTGCTAAAAAACACAAATTCGCATTACCGGCAGTTAATATTATCGGTACTAATTCAATTAATGCTGTAATGGAAACAGCGAAAGCTGTTAATTCTCCAGTTATCATCCAACTTTCAAACGGAGGAGCACAATTCTATGCAGGAAAAACTTTAAACAATGACAATTTAAAGGCTTGCGTATTAGGTGCAGTTTCTGCAGCACAGCATGTTCATCTTTTGGCTGAACACTATGGTGTAGCTGTAATTTTGCATACAGATCATGCAGCTAAAAAATTATTGCCCTGGATAGACGGATTGTTAGATGCAGGTGAGAAATTCTTTGCTCAACACGGTAAACCTTTATTCTCTTCGCACATGCTGGATCTTTCTGAAGAGCCAATAGAAGAAAATCTTGAGATCTCTAAAAAATATCTGGAGCGTATGAAACCGCTTGGTATGACCATTGAAATTGAACTTGGTGTAACCGGAGGTGAAGAAGACGGTGTGGACAACTCTGATGTTGACAGCTCCAAATTATATACTCAACCGGAAGAAGTAGCGTATGCATTTGAAGAATTATCTAAAATTTCTGACAAATTCACTGTTGCGGCAGCTTTTGGTAATGTACATGGTGTATACAAGCCAGGAAACGTAAAATTACAGCCTGTTATTTTGCATAATTCTCAGGAGTATGTAAAAGAAAAATTCGGATTGAATGCAGAGAAGCCAGTTAATTTTGTATTCCACGGGGGGTCAGGTTCTTCTGCTGAAGAAATCGAAGAAGCAATCTCATACGGAGCGATCAAGATGAATATCGATACCGATATGCAGTGGGCTTTCTGGGATGGAGTTCGTGGATATGAAGCTAAGAACCATGATTATTTACAAGGACAGATCGGCAATCCGGAAGGAGCAGATTCACCAAACAAAAAATACTACGATCCGCGTGTATGGTTGCGTAAAGGTGAAGAAGCTTTTGTAACTCGTCTTACACAGGCTTTCGAAGAATTAAACGCTGTCGACGTAAACAGCAAACTGTAATCTGTATTGCTCTGCTTCAGGCAGAAAATGTATAGTATTATTAAATATGTTAAAAAAGCTCAATTCTAAGGATTGAGCTTTTTTATTGCCTTTTTATTTTCTAACTTTCCTTTGATCAAGAAAGAAGATATGTATCAGCAGCGGTTTTTGAATTTTTTGCGTTTTGAGAAACGGTATTCTAATCACACGATTGAAGCTTATACGCATGAATTAGATGTTTATTTTACTTTTCTTCAGGATCAGGCTATTCCCGAGAATGAAGCTGATCATCGGGTTATACGGCTTTATCTTTCCCATCTGATGGAAGGTGGGCGGCAGGCAACTTCTGTAAACCGTTCTATTTCAGCTTTACGTACTTATTATAAGTTTTTACAACGGGAATCTTTGACAGACCAGAATCCTTTGACTTTAATCAAAGCATTAAAAACCCCGAAGAAATTACCATCTGTCATGGAGAAAGATAAGATGGTTGGTCTTCTGGATCAGATGGAAGGAGAGGTAGATTCTTTCACTGATGAGCGGGATTATTTGGTTTTGGAACTGCTTTTTGGAACAGGTATACGTTTGACAGAGTTATTACAAATAAAGATTACGGATATTGATTTTTATAATAAAAATATCCTTATATTAGGAAAGAGGAACAAGGAAAGACTTGTTCCGGTCAACCATACACTTTTAGAAAAACTAAAGATTTATATCCAGCAATTGGATAATCAAAAAAAAGACAACAAAACTGCGTTCTTAATTGTTACTAAAGAAGGGAAGCAGGCATATCCTAAGATGATCTACCGGATCGTTCATCGGTATTTAAGCCTGATCTCGACACAGCGTAAAAAAAGCCCGCATGTATTGCGGCATACATTTGCTACAGCTCTGCTGGATAACGGAGCAGATCTGAATGCAATAAAAGAGTTATTGGGACATGCCGGATTGGCGGCCACTCAGGTGTATACGCACAACTCGGTAGAGAGATTAAAATCAGTTTACAAACAAGCCCATCCAAAGGCTTAAAAAAAGGAGGAAAAATGAACATTACTGTGCAATCCATTAAATTTGATGCAGATCAAAAACTTGTAGATTTCATTAAAAAGAAAACATCTAAGTTAGAGCAGTTTTTAGACAGCATAATCGAAGGCGTATGTTATCTGAGACTGGAGAATGTAGACGACGAAGAAAATAAGGTGGTAGAACTAAAATTGAATATTCCGGGAAATCAATTGTTTGCCAAAGCACAGGCAAAGAGCTTTGAAGAAGCAACAGATGTCGCTGTGGAATCCATTAGGAGACAGATTAACAAACATAAGACGAAAACACGAACTGCTACGAGCAATCATAAAGAATTACTCAATTCGGAAGAGGAAGAGTATTAACATTTTAACACTTTTAGAGAAGGCTAGCCGTAAGGTTAGCCTTTTTTATTTAGAATAAATTGAAATAATAAACGAATTTATTTGGATTCAATCTTAATAGTCATTACATTCGCATTGTATTAATTTTATCGATCGGATATCAAGTATGTCAATGATAGCAAAAATTTGTCCTTTAGCTGAAGTAGAAGAGGTCTTTATGACCGCTCAGGGTGCGGTGTATCAGTGTAGCAGAAAAAATAACTACTGGCTGGATTTTCAGGATAAGACAACGTCTTTCAGTGTGTCAGATTTCTTTTGTTTTAAAAGAAAAGTAGATGCTATAGATGTTGATGCTATGCTTCATGATGCTTCACGTACGTCTGATTTTGAGATTATTATGCCTTTCCGCACAGAAAGATGCTTTATATTGTCCGTACAGGATGTTCTTGACCTGAGAGAAATTCTGAATGGTGCCAAATTTATGATTGAACTGAATAGTGTAGTCAGATCCTGTTTACGTACCTGCCCTGCACCTGTTCTGGTCGGATAAGTCTTCTTTGTAATTGTATTGATTCTAAATAAGTTAGCGTTAAAAAGTCTAATTTAGACTTAATTTGTATTGTACTTTTTTTATACTAACTGCATAACTTCGTTGTACCTTTGTATCAAAGGAAAGCGAATATGTGTCTTTCCACATTAATGTTTAACAGAATTTTAAAATATACTAATATGAAAGATTTATTGAAATTAAAATCATCTCTGGCACAAGAGATCGAAAATATATTAAATGCACAAATCAAAGTTGAAGCTCATTCTTCAGCACTTTACCTGGCTATGTCTTCATGGTGTGATGATCAGGGTTTGGATTTCAGTTCAGATTTTTTTGCAAAACAATCTAATGAAGAGCGTGAGCATATGTTGAAATTATTCAACTACATCAACAACAGAGGTGGTCGTGCAGTGTCTCCTGAAATTACGGGTATTCCTACAGACTTCGAATCATTCAGAAGCGTGTTTGAGCAAACACTTGAGCAGGAAATGTTTGTTACTGAGCAATTCAATCAGATTGCTGACAAATGTATGAAAGCTAAAGATTATGTTACTTTTAACTTTGTTCAGTGGTTCCTTGAGGAGCAGGTGGAAGAAGAGTATGTAGCAAGACGTATTCTGGAAATGTTTGATGTTATTGGTGAAGAGGGAACAGGACGTTGGGAAATTGACAAACACGTAAACAAAGTAGCACTTGGTGCAGAATAATATTTAATCGTTAGAATACAGAAAGAGGATACCCTAAAGGTGTCCTCTTTTTGTTTGTGAAAATATATTTTAAGAATACGTTAAGTCTGAAAACAGCGTTTGTACTATATATTCTCTGCGTTTTGTAAAGAAGAATTGACAAATCATGGATAGATGTGTTTTTAATGCTATTTTTTTAGATACCTGATTATTATTGTGCGTAATTTTTTTTATATTGACAAAAGTAAATTAAAAGAATAGAAGTTTGGCTACTCCTCGTTTTCGGCTACATTTTATTTTTCTTTTTTCTTTGGTATTTATTTCGGTTACGGTAAACGCTCAATCGAAAAAAATAACCATTGAAGGGCTCGTGGTGGATACTGCAGGAATACCGCTTAAAGGAGTTAGCGTACGTCTGACTGCTCCAGGAGGTGCATTTACTCAAGCCTCAGCGGCCAATGGCCGTTATACATTCACGGCTGTACCGTTAGGGCAGATTCGTGTTACCTATAGTTTATTAGGTTATCAGATTACAGACAAGGCCTATTCTGCTACAGAATTAGTCACGCGATCTTCTCTTCCCACTATTATTTTGTCTCCGCAGTCTGAATTACTCAAGGAGGTGGTGATTGTAAAAACGATTCCGGTAATATATAAGCAGGATACGGTGCAGTATAATATGAATGCCTATAATTTTCAGAAGAGACTGCTGCTGGAAGATGCTCTTAAGCAATTACCCAATATTCAGGTATCCCGGGATGGTTCTGTATTTGCTTTCGGAAAACCTATTACCTCCGTTCAGGTGGAAGGAAAAAAGTTTTTTGGTGGAGATGTGCTTACAGCTACCCGTAATCTGCCTGCCGATTTTGTAAAGAATTTACAGATTATAGATTATTACGGAGATTATAATGCTTCTAAAGGTACCAAGAGCGGAGAGCCTGAAAAGATTATCAACATTGTCTTAAAGGATGATAAAAAGAAGATTGTCTTTGGTCAGGTAACAGGTGGAATTGGTACGGAAGATCGTTACCTGATGAGTGGAGGGATTAATAAGTTTAACGATGGGCAGGAATTATCCCTGATCGGATCTATCAATAATACGAATACCAGTCTTTTTACCTTTGGTTCTCCAAGCGGAGGAAGCCGGGAGCGTTCTATGGGAGAGCTAGCTGATTTCGCTGATCCTACAGATGGTCTCAACACCACTACATCGCTGGGTGGTAGTTTTTCTGATAATCTTACCAAAACGACTACGGTCAACGGGCAGTACACTTTTACCAAAAGACAAAATCTGATTGACGGTAATTCCTTGTTGCAATCCGTATATAGCAACAATTCTATTTTCAATCAGGAAGATTATCAGGTGGACACAAAAGATTTTAGCCATAGGATGGCACTTAATTTTGATTCGAAATTCAAGAATAATGATATCTTAAAGATTGAGCCTGTATTTTCCTATAACCGGACGTATATTAATAACTACAGGGAAAAAAAACTCCGGAATAATGTATTGACCAATGACGGGACTTATTCATCTATTTCCAAGAATTTTTCCCCTAATCTGGATATCGACGCTTTATATTCTAAATCCTTTAAAAAACCAGGGCGTAAATTGGTTTTTAATATGAGAATGAGTGCCGGTTCAAGCAGTAAGGATGAACAGGTAACAGATCGCTATATCATTCAGGATGCAATGAAAAAGAATAACAATTACTCCTTCTTTCTGCAGCGGCAATATATAGAGACCGTGAGTGATAACAGGTCTATTAAAGTAAATGGATCTTACATTGAGCCTATTAACGCGCAGAGTTCTCTGGAAGTAAGTTATGAATTTGAACGGAATGATATTGATGCGGACAGGAGAGTGGAAGATCTGGAGCGTTCTCAGTTATTGGGATATATGGTATTTGTAGATTCACTGGGGCTTAATTATGATTATAAATATAGCAGCAATCAGACGGCTATTAATTATCAATATGATTCCAGGGATAAGAAGTTTAAATATAATCTGGGATTCGGGGTACAGCCGCTGGAAATATCCGGCAGATTATATGCTGAAGATGAACAATATACCTATGATAATGTAAACCTGATTCCTACCGCAGGCTTCAAATGGAAAATCAATGATCAGACCGACTTCTCGATTGATTATATGGGGAAGAATAATCAGCCTAACTTTTACCAGATTCAGCCTATCCGGGATGTATCCAACTCGCAGAATATTATTGTTGGTAATCCGGCTCTGAAAGCAGAATTTACCAACCGTATTTCCAGTCGTTTCCGCAAGTCGTTGGTTTCTAAGGGACAATATTTTGAAGCTAATCTGTCTTATAATTTTGTGCAGAATAAAATTGCGACAGATAAGATCTCTCTGAATAATACAACTGTTCAACAGACCAGTTATCAGAATATGTCGGGATACTATGATATACGTTCGTATTATTTGTTTTCTTCTCCTTTTATCTCTGATGATTTTCAGCTGAATATTAACGGGAACGGAGATTTCTACAACAATGTCTCCATGGTAAATAAAGCATTGGTGACAAACAGACAGTTTATATATTCACAGTCAATGCAGCTGCGTTATATGATTGACGACATTATGGAGTCTGAATTTAACGGTAACTATATGTTAAATTCGGCTACTTACAAATGGCCGTTTAAGAGTAATATTACAGCACATTCATTTGTGTTGAGCTTGGGTAATAAGTTTTACTTTAATGAGCATATGACGCTTGGAGTAGAGGTGTCTCAACGTTTTAATGACGGTTACAGAGGTACAGCAAAGAATGTTAACCCAACTGTTATCAACTCCTACTTTGAATGTACATTTTTGCCCAATAAACTCGCCATGTTGAGATTGCAGGGTTTTGACCTGCTGAATCAGAATACCGGAATCTCCCGTGAGATTCTTGGCAATGATATCCTCGACGTTCGTAATAACCGTTTGGCGCGTTATTTTATGTTATCCTTGAATCTGCGGTTGCAGAAGTATCCTAAAAAATCATAGTATGAAAGCAGTCGTTATTTCTTCATTCGGAGGTCCTGAAGTATTAAAAGTTGAAGAGAGACCAGTTCCTACAGTTGGAGACCACGAAGTATTGATACGCGTGAAGGCTGCCGGAATCAACAGACCTGATGTTTTTCAGCGGAAGGGTAATTATCCGGCTCCTGCAGGAGTTGTTGCCGATATTCCGGGATTGGAGATAAGTGGAGTTATTGAGGCAACCGGAAGTCTGGCTGGTTCCTGGAAAACAGGGGACGACGTACTGGCTTTGGTTGCAGGAGGCGGATATGCAGAGTATGTTGTGGTAGATGCCGGCAGTTGTATGCTTAAACCTGAAAATCTCAGTTATGAAGAAGCTGCCGCAATACCGGAGACTGTTTTTACGGTATGGCATAATCTTTTTGAGCGGGGTCAGTTAAAGAAAGGAGAGCGTGTACTTATACATGGAGGATCGGGTGGAATAGGCTCTACCGCAATTCAGCTGGCTACGTTGTCCGGAGCGGAGGTATACGCTACTGCAGGCAGTAAGGAGAAGTGCGAATTTTGCGAATCGCTGGGTGCCGTGCGGGCCATCAATTATCATGAAGAAGATTTTGAAGAGGTACTCAAAGAAAGTGGAGTGGATGTGATACTGGATTGTATAGGTGGTGATTATTTTAATAAAAACATATCAATCCTTAACCCGGACGGCAGATTGGTTTATATCAATGCGATGGAAGGAGCAAAGGTGCAATTGAATATTCTGCAGATGATGCAAAAGCGTCTGTTAGTAACCGGAAGTACACTAAGGGCAAGAGATAAAAGCTTTAAAGCAGAGCTGACAGCAGCAGTAGTCGGTAATGTCTTCCCATTTATAGCATCTAAAGCATTTAAACCTATGGTTTTTAAGTCTTTTAATTTTACGCAAGCAGAAGAGGCGCATAGATTAATGGAGGAGGGTCATTTCCTCGGAAAGCTCGTGTTAACCTTCTAAATTGTAATATTTCCTTTGCTAAATACTTTTAGCAGCGATATAATCAAATTATTTTTTTATTTTAGTTCCGTTAATAGCTAACCATAATCAAGTAATATGAACTATATAGCAACAGCCTTACTCTGCCTTTCTACCGTCTGCGCTACCGCACAGGAAATCGGTAAGATCAGTAATCCTGTAGATTTTGTCAATCCATTAGTTGGAACACAATCGGATTATACTATTTCTAATGGAAATACGTATCCTGCGATTGCTTTGCCGTGGGGTATGAATTTCTGGAGTCCACAGACCGGAAAAATGGGAGACGGATGGATGTATACCTACAATGCGAATAAGATTCGCGGATTTAAGCAGACACACCAGCCTTCGCCGTGGATGAACGATTATGGTCAGTTTGCTATTATGCCTACTGTTGGAATAAAGACTTTTGATCAGGATAAAAGAGCAAGTTGGTTCAGTCATAAAGCTGAAATTTCAAAACCTCATTTTTATGAAGTATATCTTGCTGATTATGATGTAAAAACAGAGATTACCCCAACAGAACGTGCAGCTTATTTTCGTTTCACCTTTCCTAAAACAGAGGAAGCTTATGTGCTGATTGATGCTTTTGATAAAGGTTCTTACGTAGAAGTTATTCCGCGTGAGCAGAAGATTATCGGTTACTCCACAAAAAACAGTGGTGGTGTTCCCGACAATTTTAAGAATTATTTCGTGATGACTTTTGATCATCCATTTGCTAATATTTCCACCTTTGCCGATTCTGTACTAAAAGATGACCGCTATCTGATTAAGGCGGATCATGTAGGTGCTATTGTAGGATTTAAGATCGCTAATCGTGGTGATCAGGTCTTAATGAAGGTAGCTTCTTCTTTCATCAGTCCGGAACAGGCTGAGATCAATCTGAAGGAACTGAATAGCGTTACTTTCGATCAGCAGGTGTTAAAAGGAGAGAAGAAGTGGAATGAAGAACTGGCAAAGGTGGAGATCGAAGGCGGTTCCATAGATCAGGTTCGTACATTTTATTCTTCTTTATACCGCTCTTTATTATTCCCGCGAATGTTCTATGAATTGGATGCGCAAGGAAACGTCATGCATTACAGTCCGTATACTGGAGAGGTCAAGCCTGGCTATTTCTTTACAGATACAGGTTTTTGGGATACATTCAGAGCCTTATTTCCTTTCCTGAATCTGATGTATCCGGAAATGAGTGAGAAGATGCAGGAAGGATTGGCAAATGCGTATCGTGAAGGAGGGTTTTTGCCGGAATGGGCAAGCCCGGGCTTTAGAAATGTGATGGTTGGAAATAATTCGGCCTCTGTCGTTGCAGATGCCTGGGTAAAGGGTGTAAAGGTAAACAACAAGGATATAGAAACCTTGTATGAAGCTGTCATTAAAGGTGCTAATAATGCTGGTCCGCTGACTGCTGTAGGCCGGGCAGGTGCTGAGTATTATAAAACACTGGGATATGTGCCTTATGATGTGAAGATTAATGAGAATGCAGCTCGTACATTAGAATATGCGTATGACGATTTTGCAATCTATCAACTGGCCAAGTCTCTGGGAGGCCGTCAGCAAGATGTAGATTTGTATCGCAAGCGCTCTTTTAATTATAAAAATTTATTTGATCCTGCCTCAGGATTAATGCGTGGCAAAAATAAAGACGGATCTTTTCAATCTCCATTTAATGCTTTCAAATGGGGGGATGCATTTACAGAGGGTAACAGCTGGCATTACAGCTGGTCTGTATTTCAGGATGTGAACGGATTGGCTCAGTTAATGGGTGGACATCGTGCTATGGAAATCAAACTGGATTCGGTTTTCTCTTTACCTCCGGTTTTTGATGATTCTTACTATGGTTTTCCTATCCATGAGATCAGAGAGATGCAGATTGCCAATATGGGACAATATGCCCACGGTAATCAACCTATTCAGCACATGATCTATCTGTATGGCCATATTGGGGCACCATGGAAAACGCAGTATTGGGTTCGCGAAACGATGAACAGGATGTATGCACCTACTCCGGATGGGTATTGCGGAGATGAGGATAACGGACAGACTTCTGCCTGGTATGTGTTCTCAGCACTTGGGTTTTACCCGGTAACTCCGGCAACAGATGAGTATATATTAGGAGCTCCTTTATTTAAAAAAGCTACATTACATTTATCAAATGGCAAAAAAGTAGTAATACAGGCACCTCAAAATTCAGATACCAACCGTTATATCAAATCGATGAAATGGAATGGTAAGAATTATACAAAAAATTATATCAACCACAGCGAGTTGATCAAGGGTGTAAATTTATCTTTTGATATGAGTGCTGAACCTAACAAGAACAGAGGTACTGTAAAGGCTGACTTTCCGTACTCACTAAGTTATGAACAGTAAAGATTTTTATAATTAGTTTGTTTTGTTGAATAGGTTCCGGATTTCCGGAGCCTATTTTTTTAGGCTTTTCTGATACATCAATGGTGTCGTTTCCTTTATTTTTTTGAAAGCCTTATGAAAACTGACAAAATTCTGAAATCCACTCTCAAAACAGATTTGTTTTACAGGCATTTCCTGTTCCATCAGCAACCGGGAAGCATGTCCGATCCGGAGTTCGGTTATAAATTCTATCGGTGTTTTACCGGTCTTGGATTTGAAGAATCTACAAAAGGAATTTTCTGTCATCCCTATAATCTGGGCCAACTCAGTCAGACTGATCTTATTTCTGTAATGTTGAGTCGCATATTGAATAATGGCATTTAAGCGGTCATGATCCCCGAGATGACTCTGGAATTCATAGGTAGATCGTGTTAATCTTTCATATTCATCGCTGGTAGCCAGTACATTGAGTGCTTCCAGAAGGATGATGATCCGGGAAGCACCGCTTGCTGATAGTAGTTTTTCCAATAAGTTCCGCAGTATCTCTCTCGTCTTTCCATATATCTGCAATCCTTGCTTAGCTTTAACGAATAACTCTTTCAATTTTCGGTTTTCCGGTAAATTGAAAAATACTTCTCCTAAAAAGTTCTCTCTAAAATGGGCGACGCGGATATCTGCATTGTCCTGCAGGTATTGTTCATCAAATAGCCAGTAGTGTGGCAGATTTGTTCCCAGAAGCACCATATTGTCATTTTCGAAGTTATTGATACTATCTCCTATAAATTGAGTTCCGCTGCCTTGAGCAATATGAATCAGCTCTAGCTCTTCATGGTAATGCCAGTTGTTGTGTTGCTGAGGTTTTACGTCATTCCGAATGGAGAATGAGGCTGCTGCCGGTGTACCGAAGGTGAGGAGTTGAGGTTTCATTTCTTCAAAATTATAAAGAATACTTGCATAAATAGTAATTCTTTTATACAAATAAAGGTAAAATAGCTTAATAATTGGGTAATATCCATTAATGTATTCAAAATATTATTTGCGAATTTTACAGTAATCAATTATAAATAATTAGTAAGACAATTACGTATGACAAAAACTAAAAGCTATTCTCTGGCTCTGGTATTGGTAATCTCCCTGTTTTTCTTTTGGGGATTTATTCACAATCTGGATCCGATTCTGATACCACATTTGCGTATGGCATTCAGCCTCACGACTTTTCAGGCATCGCTAGTGGATTCGGCTGTTTTTATAGCCTATTTTGTAATGGCTATTCCTGCAGGTCTGTTAATGAAGAAATATGGATACAAGGCCGGTATTCTGATCGGTTTG
The DNA here is from genome assembly GCF_002418355.1 of Sphingobacterium sp. UBA5789. Classification (NCBI taxonomy): domain Bacteria; kingdom Pseudomonadati; phylum Bacteroidota; class Sphingobacteriia; order Sphingobacteriales; family Sphingobacteriaceae; genus Sphingobacterium; species Sphingobacterium sp. UBA5789. Next base: position 452,757 of record NZ_DIDX01000004.1, read on the forward strand.
ATCTTTTTTGCTTTAGGATGTTTTCTTTTTGTTCCTGCGGCAAACACGATGAGTTATGTTTTCTTTCTGGGTGCACTATTTGTAGTAGCCTGCGGACTCACTATTCTGGAGACAGCAGCTAATCCTTATGTAACAGTTTTAGGGGATCCTAATACAGCTACTCAACGCCTTAATTTTGCACAGTCCTTTAATGGTCTTGCCGCTTTTGTAGCGCCTATACTTGGTGGTGAATATATCCTTACGGAAGAACCAAAGTCAGCCGAAGAACTGGCTGCATTAAGTGATCAGGCCCGTAATGCGTATTTACAATTGGAAACTTCTTCTGTAAAGTTACCCTATGTTATTCTGGGCGTACTCATTCTGGTGGTAGCGGCTATCTTTTACTTCACCCGTTTGCCTGATATTAAAGATGATGAGGAAAAGACAAAATCAGGCTTTTTTCATGCATTCAAGCATAAAAATGTTTCATGGGCAGTGCTTGCTCAGTTCTTTTATGTGGGCGCACAGGTCTGTGTACTAAGTTTTCTGGTTCTTTTTGCTACGGATGCAGCAGGTATTGCCCCTAAGGAGGCTAAATATTATGCAGGTGTAGCCGGTTTAGCTTTTATGCTGGGAAGATTTGTCGGTACATTCTTTATGAAATTTGTGTCAGCACCTAAATTGCTGGCTATTTATTCCGTGATATCTATACTGTTATCGTTTGTTGTGATCTTCGGATCCGGAGTAATTACCTTATATGCACTGATCGGTATTTCTTTCTTTATGTCCATTATGTTTCCGACTATTTTTGCGATTGGTGTACAGGGAATCGGATCAGATACAAAATCTGCATCCAGTCTGATCGTTATGTCCATTGTCGGAGGTGCTATTTTACCTCCTATATTAGGCTATATCTCCGATCATACCGGCCATTTACAATATGGATATTTTGTTCCGTTGGTATGTTTTGTGGTAGTTCTGCTATTTGCCATGAAGAACAGTAATTTAGTCATTGAAGAAACAGAAGATATTAAAACACATTAATACAATTGAATATGAAACGATATACACTGGGGCTGGATTTGGTTGATGACCCTAAGTTGATAAACGAATACGAGACTTATCATGCTGCTGTCTGGCCTGAGATTAAGAAGTCAATTACCGATGCGGGAGTGGAGTCGATGGAGATTTACAGGTTTGCTAATCGTCTTTTCATGATTATGGAAGTAAATGACAGCTTTTCATTTGAACGTAAAGGAGAGATGGACAGCGGTAATCCTAAAGTGCAGGAGTGGGAAGAGTTGATGTGGAAATACCAGGTGGCTATACCCGGTGCTAAGGCTGGTGAGAAATGGGTGCTATTGGATAAAATATTTGATTTAAGTAAGTAATGGAAACTACAAAACAATTGTTTCTGCAAATCCACCCTTCGGATAATGTGCTGGTGGCTTTACGTGATTTACAGAAAGGGACGTTAATTAATTGGGAAGGTCAGCAATTTGAATTGCTTCAGGATGTGGCTGCAAAGCATAAGTTTACGATCAGTCCGCTTGCTGCAGACGCAGAAGTGCATATGTATGGTGTACTGGTGGGGAAAGTAAATTATGCCTTGCAACAGGGCGAACTGATCTCTACTGATAATCTGCGTCATGCTGCTGAAGATTTCAGAATGGGGAAGCGCAAGCTGAACTGGAATAAACCTGATGTATCATCGTTTAAAGATAAGACTTTCAATGGATATCATCGTTCTAACGGAACGGTTGGTACAGCTAATTACTGGCTCGTTATTCCGTTGGTTTTTTGTGAAAACAGAAATGTCCTGACCTTAAAAGCAGCGTTCGAAGAAAAGCTGGGGTATAAGGTAAAAGCTAATGATTATACCACTGAAGTAGATGATCTGATCAACCTGTATAAGTCCGGTGCTAATGTAGACGCAATCATTGCGCAGGATCTGAATGCGGGTTCGTCAGATAAAGAAGTGAAACGTCTGTTTGATAATGTAGATGGTATCAAGTTTCTGAATCATGATATGGGCTGTGGTGGTACACGTATGGATTCGGATGCACTATGTGGCCTGTTGGCAGGTTATATTACACATCCGAATGTTGCAGGAGCAACTGTATTGAGCTTAGGCTGCCAACACGCACAGGCATCTATTCTGAAGGATGAAATTCAGAAAAGAGATCCTCAGTTTGATAAACCTCTGTATGTATTTGAGCAACAGAAAGAAGGTACTGAAAAGGAACTGATGCAAAAAGCTATTAAAGCGACTTTTGCGGGTATGATGCAGGCCAATCAGCAGGAGCGTAAACCTGCTACACTGGATAAATTATGTATCGGTCTTGAATGTGGCGGATCTGATGGTTTTTCAGGTATTTCAGCTAATCCGGCTTTAGGGTATTTGTCTGATATACTGGTTAGTCTGGGGGGCTCGGTGATTCTGGCTGAATTTCCTGAACTATGCGGAGTCGAACAGGAACTCAGTGACAGATGTATTGATGAAGAAACAGCGACCAAATTTATGAGTCTTATGCGTACATATAATGCTAAGGCTGAAGCAGATGGTTCAGGATTCTATATGAATCCTTCACCTGGGAATATCCGGGATGGTCTGATTACGGATGCTATTAAATCCGCAGGAGCTGCTAAAAAGGGAGGGACATCGCCTGTAACTGCGGTGGTCGATTATCCGGAACTGGCTAACAAACCCGGTCTGAATCTTTTATGTACTCCGGGCAATGATGTAGAAAGTACTACAGCTGAAGTTGCAGCAGGTGCAAATGTGGTGTTGTTCACTACAGGGTTGGGCACACCTACAGGAAATCCTATCACTCCGGTGGTCAAATTATCTACGAATACAAAGACGTATGAAAAAATGCCGGATATAATAGACCTCAACTGCGGAACTATTATTGAAGGGGAGGAAAGTATTGAACAGGCTGCACATCGTATCCTGGATTATGTAATATCTGTGGCAAATGGTGAAATAAAACCGAAGGCTGTATTGCTTGGTCAGGATGATTTTATTCCCTGGAGAAGAGGAGTTTCTTTATAAAATTTTTAGATACATGTACTACCCGGACTGTTTGCCCGGGTTTTAAGATCATAATATGAGTAAATTAGTTAATAAATCAGCCATTATCACAGGCGGTGGCAGCGGAATCGGGAAAGCCATTAGTTTGTTATTTGCTTCTGAAGGTGCGGAAGTTCATATTCTGGACCTCAATACGGATGGTGCTGAACAGGTAGTAGAAGAGATTGTTGCTGCCGGAGGAAAAGCAAAGGCACATGTTTGTAATGTTGCTATCCAAAGTGAAGTGGTGGCTGTCGTGGAAAGTATCGGTACTGTGGATATTCTGGTCAATAATGCTGGTATAGCCCACGTAGGTAAATTGGAGGGTTGTACTTCGGAAGATTTTGACCGTGTATTCAATGTCAATGTTAAAGGTGCCTATAATGCGCTGTATGCAGCTGTTCCATTGATGAAAAAACAAGGTGGCGGAGCTATTCTGAATATGGCTTCTATTGCTGCATGGGTGGGTATCAGTGACAGATTTGCATATTCAATGAGTAAAGGTGCCATATTTGCAATGACGCTTTCCGTTGCACGTGATTATATGGAGGATGGTATTCGTTGTAACAGTATTTCACCTGCACGTGTTCATACTCCATTTGTAGATGGGTTTATTGCAAAGAATTACCCAGGGCAGGAAGCTGAAATGTTTGAAAAGCTTTCTAAAAGTCAGCCTATAGGCCGTATGGCTCAGCCGGAAGAAATTGCTAAACTCGCATTATTCTTATGCAGTGATGATGCAGGTTTTATTACGGGTAACGACTATCCTATAGACGGAGGCTTTATCAAATTAAATAATTAGGGCCAAAAATTGGAAAATAATAAAAAGAATTAGCAGGTTTGAAGAGCGAATAAGGCTAATTTGAACCTAAAAATCTAAATATTATTGAGTGCTTCATCCCGGTTATCGGGGTAAGATAATAACAGTTAAACACAAATTATATACAAATGAAATTAATACGTTTTGGTGAATCCGGAAAAGAAAAAATAGGCGTTCAGATTGATGGCGTTAATTATGATACTTCAGCCCTTGGCGGAGACTATAATGAATCATTTTTCGCTGAAGACGGCTTAGCCCGTTTAGAGGAATTTGTAAAAGCGAATGAAGGTAAATTATTGGAAATTCCTGCAAATTCTCGTCTTGGAGCACCATTCGCACGTCCTTCTAAGATTGTATGTATTGGTCTTAATTATAAAGATCATGCAGAAGAGACCGGAGCAGCTATTCCGAAAGAGCCTATTATTTTTATGAAGTCGACTACCGCACTGGTAGGACCACACGATCAGGTCGTAATTCCTAAAAACTCAGTCAAAACAGATTGGGAAGTGGAATTCGGAATCGTAATCGGCAAGAAAGCTTCCTATGTTGAAGAGTCTGAGGCTCTGGATTACGTGGCTGGTTATGTCTTACACAATGATGTTTCCGAACGGGAATTTCAGATCGAGCGCGGTGGTACATGGGACAAAGGAAAAGGTTGTGATACTTTTGCACCGATGGGACCTTACCTGACTACAGCAGATGAGATTGCTGATATCAATAACGTTCGTTTGTGGCTAAAAGTTAACGGAAAAACCTATCAGGACGGAAATACTAAAAACTTAATATTTTCTGTTCCTTATATTGTAAGCTATGTGTCCCAGTTTATGACCTTATTACCTGGAGATGTGATCTCTACCGGAACTCCGGCAGGTGTAGGTCTTGGCTTTAATCCACCGATCTATCTGAAAGCCGGAGATATAATCGAGCTTGGTGCAGATGGTTTAGGTGAATCCCGTCAGGAAGTAGTCGCTTATTCTGGTAAATAATTGTAAAGTATGCGCATTGATTCTCATCAGCATTTCTGGCATTTTGATCCCGTACGTGATAGCTGGATAACTGATCAAATGGAGGTAATCCGTCGTGATTTTTTACCTCAGGATCTGGAATTTATCTTACAGCGGAATGATATAGATGGCTGTATTGCGGTGCAGGCTGATCAATCACCTTCTGAAACCGAATTTCTGGTTCGGCTGGCACATCAGCATCCGTTTATAAAAGGAGTTGTTGGCTGGGTAGATTTACGGGCTTCGAATATTGATGAATTGTTGAGTAATTATCAGCAGGAATCTGTCATCAAAGGTTTCAGGCATATTGTAGAAGGAGAAAGCGATCCTGAATTTCTGATAAGAGATGATTTTCAAAACGGACTTTCCCGGTTAAGTAAGTATGGCTTTACGTATGATTTGTTGATTCGTCCGCGTCATTACGCCAGCACATTGATCTGTGTCGCGAATCATCCGGATCAACAATTTATTCTGGATCATATCGCCAAACCACCAATCAAATCTCAGGAATTCTATGAATGGGCATCCTTTATAAGTGCACTTGCAGAATATCCCAATGTGTACTGTAAGGTTTCTGGGCTTGCTACAGAGGCCGATTGGAGCGGCTGGAAACTGGATCACTTTTCTCAGTATCTGAATCATGTTTTTCTGTGTTTCGGGAAAGAGAGGATTATGTTTGGATCAGACTGGCCGGTGTGTCTTCTTGCGGCATCATATGAAGATAATCTGGCAATAGTCGGATCTAAGCTTGATGATTTTACATCTGCTGAAAAAGAAGCTTTCTGGGGACTGAATGCAGTAAAAGCATATAATCTATAATAAAGAATGTAATATGAACTTAAATCTAAAAGATAAAGTAGTTATTGTCACCGGGGGAGCTAAAGGCATAGGACGAGCAATTGTACTCGCATTGGCTGGTGAAGGAGCTATACCTGTGATCGTAGGTCGCAATGAAGCCGATAATAATAAGGTCAAAGCCGAAGTTGAACAACTAGGTATAGAGGCATTGTGTATTGAAGCAGAACTGTCTCTACCGGAGGAAAGCGCGAAAGCTGTAAACAAAACACTGGAGGTCTATGGCCGTATTGACGGGCTGGTCAATAATGCAGGTGTTAATGATGGGGTAGGCCTTGCTTCCGGCAATTATGAGAAGTTTGTCGCATCATTACATAAAAACCTGGTTCATTATTATCTGATGGCTCATCATTCATTAGAGGCTATAAAGAAATCAAAAGGCAGTATTGTGAATATTACCTCCAAAACTGCTGAAACGGGACAGGGAAACACATCTGCTTATGCTGCATCAAACGGGGGTAGAAATGCACTGACACGGGAATGGGCTGTGGAACTTTTGCCTTATTCTATACGGGTAAATGCTATTGTGGTCGCGGAATCTTCTACACCACAGTATGATAAGTGGATTCAGACACTGGATAATCCGGAGGAAACACTAAAGAAAATTACAGATCGTATTCCTTTGGAACATCGGATGACTACTCCGGAAGAGATTGCAAATACTACAGTTTTTCTGTTATCGGACAAATCAAGTCATACGACAGGACAGTTGATTCATGTAGATGGAGGTTACGTTCATCTGGATCGTTCTATTCTGGCTGAAAAGTAACATTCAGAAATAAAAATAATCTTTTAAGCGTCATCGTAAGTCAGGGTAACGGATATAAAATTCGTTGTTCAGTACTTACAATGACGCTTTTGTTATTTAAACAGGCTGGTGGCGGGTAAAACTAAAATATCAGTCTATTGTGTGAGTCTTTATTTATGTAAATAATATATATTCTTTATTTTCAATTATATATAATCATGAGTATGGGTTTATTTCGGTTCTAAAATCTGTTTATTCCTTAATTTCTCCCGCTAACTTACAGAGTTTATGTAGTTTTGCACCGAATATGTATTCAGGCAAAAAAATATGGAACAAACGTAGTATTCTTCTTTTTTCGGGAGGACTCATCACATTTGTTGTATTGGTGTTCTGTATGCTGCATCTGATGAATCAGCGACTGGAGAAACTGAATACTATTATTCTGAAAGAGATAAATGCGGAAAGTGCGCTGCTGGTTCAAAAAGAATTTGATGTTTTTGATCAAAGCATATTTTTGCTGAAAACCCTTGCCGAAACAAAAGAATTCCCTTCCATAGATCGTTTAATTCGGGAAGATAACAAGAAAAAATTTATTGTAGGTTATCAGATCTGGAAAGGAAAAGAAAAGGCTTCAAGATCGATTTTGCACCAAGAACTGTTTATTCCTTTGGCATCCGACCGGCTACAGTTGCAGGCCGTTATACCTCAGGAAGACGAAACTGCCACTTTTATAAAGACCCAGGAGGGAATGTATATCGTTCGTCAGTTAATGCTGGATGACGGGATATTACAGATCTATATAGATGTAAAGAAGCTCAATGAATACTTCTGGACTTCTTCTCTGGGTAACAGGTCATATTTCGAAATCTATAATGCAGACGGAATCTGCCTGCTAAATCCGGAACTGGAAAAAGTAGGCGTGCGGGATAACACAAAAGTCCGTCTGGATTATGATAAAGGAAGTGTGGTTATCAATTCCGATTATATTAAACTTCCTGTCTTAATTCAGAAATACAAAATACACGGTATATTGGGAGAATGCGATTTACTACTATCCACACTTTTTCTTTTAACGGATGAACAGGTGGAGGGTATTGTCAATCTGAGTATTCTGCTAGGTTTGATACTTGTATTTGCTATTGCTATTTTCCTGACTATTTTTTATCTGCAGCGCAGAAAAAACCATCGGCTGGAAGTTAATAATCTACAATACCAAAAGGAGCAGGCATTGTTGAAATTCGAACAGTTGCAGGAAAAGATGGATCCTCACTTTCTATTCAACAGTTTAGGGACTTTACAGCAGCTGATAGGTAAAGATGGGCAGTTGGCAAAGAGTTTTGTTACTAAGCTTGCCCGTGTTTATCGTAAATTGTTAAGTGCAGACGACTCCGGTCTTTCTTTGATTTCCACAGAACTTGAACTGGCTGAGGAGTATTTTTTCTTACAGAAGATTCGTTTTGGAGAAGGACTTTCCCCGTTAGATGTCCAGCTGGATTCGTCCATACGTAATAGAAAGGTTCCCCGTTTAAGCTTACAAATTCTGCTGGAGAATGCCATTAAACACAATGAAATCTCTTCAGAAAATCCGCTGTCAATCTGGATTTATCAGCAAGATCAGCGTATTGTCGTAAGTAATGAACTGCGACTGAGGCTTTCAGGTGACGAATCTAATGGGTATGGTACACAGTTTTTAGCTAATATTTATGATTATTATCAGATTAGTGGATTTGAAATAGTAGAGGACAAATCCTCGTTTAAAGTCTTTCTACCCATTATTTAGAAATTGTTTTATTTTTCTTCTGTCTAAAAGGAGGGTTCACTCCTGTATTAAGCGGTTTCACGGGTAATCGCTTTATAATTAAGGTATTTCTTTTGATCTTCACTTCTCATTTATTTGACCCTACTTAAAGTATCTTAATGAAAAGCAATTATTTCAGTAGCAACACTAAACTAGCATTTCTTTGTTTATTTTCCACTTCGTTACTTGGCTCATGCCAGCTGATGACCAAAATAGGTCTCAGAAAAGATCATTCGGCTACATCTACAACTGTCGATACCACTAAAAAGGACAGTGTCATGGCTTATGCCAGAATTGCTAAAGATGCAAAAATTGATAGCGGCATCTTTAATATCCTTTCAAAAGGCAAAGATTACTATTTTGAAATCCCTCTGAATAAGATGGATAAGGATTTTTTGCTTATCAATAAAATATCTTCGGTACCTTTGGCCCTGAATGAGGCGGGATTGAATAAGGGGATGAATTTTGAAAATAAAGTACTTCGGTTTACAGTTAAGAAAACGCGTAATGAAGTGTGGGTAGGCGAAGCTAAGCCACAGGTAGAAGTACCTCGTGAGGATGCTATAGCAAAATCGGTAGCAGATAATTTTACACAATCATTTATAGAATCCTTTAAAATTGAAAGCTACAATGCAGATTCATCGGCTGTGCTCATCAAAGTCAATAAAGTATTCGACGGAACAGAAAAGAGTTTCAATGATGTGTTTACCAACCTGGGACTGGGTACATCTCCGAAAAGTTCGCTTTCAAATGTGGAGCAAATCAAATCTTTCCGTAATAACGTAGTTGTCAGATCAATTCTGAGTACAAAAGTGACAGAGGGAAACGAATCTATTCCGATCAGTCTGACGGTAACGAGTAATATCTATGAGCTGCCGGATAATAAGATGAAGGCGCGCTTTGCAGATCCGCGTGTCGGATATTTTACTACAGCACGTTGGTATTTTTCGGATGCGCAGCAAGAAATGGAAAAACGGGAACTGGTAACCCGTTGGAGATTAGAACCAAAAGAAGAGGACAAGGCTCGTTATCTTGCCGGTGAATTGGTTGTACCTAAGAAACCTATTGTATTTTATATTGACCCTGCTACTCCAAAACAATGGAGAGAGCAGATTATAGCTGGCGTGTATGACTGGCAGAAAGCTTTTGAGGAAGCTGGTTTCAAGGATGCAATCATTGCAAAAGAAGTGCCTGAGGGGATGGATTTTGATATTGATGATGCAAATATTTCCGCTATTACGTACGCCGCTTCACCTCAGGCAAATGCAATGGGGCCGTCTGTAGTAGATCCGCGGACAGGTGAAATTCTGGAGGCGGATGTCATCTGGTGGCACAATGTAATGACCATATTAAATAGCTGGATGCGTGTGCAAACCGGAATAATAGATACCGATGTGCGCGGAAATTCCTTCTCTGACGAAAAGATGGCACATGCTATCCGTTTTGTTTCTTCTCATGAGGTAGGGCATACCCTTGGTTTAAAGCATAATATGGGATCTTCTCACAGTTTTCCGGTAGATTCGCTTCGTTCGCCACATTTTACAGAAACAATGGGAGGGACAGCGACTTCTATTATGGATTATGCACGTTTTAATTATGTAGCACAACCTGAAGATAATGTCAAAGTAATTACTCCTGTTATAGGCCTGTATGATAAGTATGCTATCGGATGGGCATATCGCTGGTATGACAATGTCAATCCATGGGATGAACTTCCTGAATTGAGAAAAGTAATCGAGACACATCAGCACAACCCGTATTACTGGTATGGAGAACAGCAGGATGGAAAGAATATTGTTGATCCCAGATCCCAATCTGAAGATCTTGGGGATAATGCAATGAAGGCTGGTGAATATGGATTACGTAACCTGAAAAGAACGATGCCTCATATTATCAACTGGACTACAGCTAATGGTGAAGATTACTATCGTGCAGGCAAATTGTATATGGCCGTAATCGGACAATGGTATGCATATGCTGATCACGTACTGAACAATATTGGTGGTATCTATCTGGAAAATCCGGTTATGGGCGATGGTAAAAGTGCCTATGCTCCAGTACCGCGCAATACACAGATAGACGCCTTGAAATATCTAAAAAATCAGGTTTATTACTTACCTGAATGGTTATTCAGACAAGATCTCATTACGAAAACATTTCCATTGAAAGATAGTCCTGTCGGTCCGTTTGAATATGCGCCTTACAATCTGAAGCGTGAATTTCAATACAGCATTCTTTATAATCTGGTTAAGGACGAGCGTCTACTCCGTATGACAGAAATGGAACTGTTGTTTGGGAAAGACAAAGCCTGGAGTGTAGAAGAATTCCTGACCTCGGTGCGTAATGATATTTTCCACAAATCCTTGAACAAAGAAAATCTGGATATAGAGACACGTATGCTTCAGCAAAACTATATTGATGTACTGTTGGTTTCTACCAGCAAGAATATGGAAAAGCTGCAAAGTAAAAAACTTGATTTCGTAGATCAGTTTTTGAAAGAGGCAAGACCGGAAATCTGCCCTATTCATGGAACAGCTCACGGATCGGATAAATCTATCCGCAATGTACATGTTTCTGGTATGAGCAGAACTTCAGAGATGCTGACGAGCAAAAGAGCTGAACTATTTCAGATTCAAGCTTTACTGATGCAGGCACGTAATTCCGGAGATATGGCTACAAAAGCACATTATCAGGATTTATTGGCGAGAATAGCAGGGGTTCTAAACACAAAAAATTAAGCAACACAAACACCTAACATGAATAGAATTTTATTATTTCTTTTATTTTCCTGTGTGCAGTTCGTATATGCACAGGAAGTAATTACGATCAAGGGAAGGGTCCTTGATGCCAGCAGTCAAAATCCGATCAGCGGAGTGACGATTCTGCTGGGTAGCTCTGCAGTCAGTGAAGACACCGGAGTTCCTGGACAGATTCAACAGTCTGCTTTGGGAACTTTAACTGATTCAAACGGAGAATTTCAGTTGAAAGTGCCTAAAAACACTGCTTTTATTACCGTATCATTTGTTGGATATGAAAGCCAGAATGTAAAAGTAAATGGTGGAGAGAAGACCATTTATCTGCGTTCGGAAAATCAGTCTCTGGAAGAAGTTATTGTGACCGGATATACGGACATCAGCAAACGTAAGAATACCACAGCTTATAATAAACTGAAGGTTGATGAGATCAGACAGGCGGGTGTCTCTGGTATCGATCAGTTACTGGAAGGAAAAGTAGCGGGTCTGCAATTGAGTAATCTGAACGGAGGACCGAACAGTGCTCCACAAATCCGTATCAGAGGTACCGTATCAATGAACGGAACGCAGGATCCGTTATGGGTAATCGACGGACTTCCAATAGAAGGAACAGCGCTTCCAAACAGTTTTGATAAGGATAATCTGAATAACCTGACCAACCTTCCTATTGCAGGCATCAACCCGGATGATATTGAAGATATCACGGTATTGAAGGATGCTGCAGCAACTTCTATTTATGGAGCACGTGCCGCAAATGGAGTAATTGTGATTACAACCAAAAAAGGTAAAAAAGGTCCTGCACAAGTGCAGATCAGTGCCAACAGCTTTGTGTCGCAACGTCCGGATTACAATAAACTGAATCTGATGTCATCAAGCGAAAAAGTTGATTTTGAACTGGCTATGGCAAACAGAACCGATCTGGATTACCGTGCAGACAGGGGAGCTGTTGCCCGTATTCTCGCAACAGGAAATGAACTGGATGCATTCAGAAAAGGAGGATTCAGTGCTTTATCTTTGACGAGTCAGGAGGCTATCAATACGTTGCGCAGCCAGCAGACCAACTGGAGAGACGAACTTTTTCGTAATGCTGTCAACCAGCAATACACAGCATCCGTGTCAGGAGGTACAGATGCACATACATACTATATTTCAGGTGGATTTTATGATGAGAAAGCTACAACTAAAGGTGTAGATATGCGTCGTTATTCCCTGACATTCAGCAACAATTTTAATATAAACAGTAAACTTAAGGGAGGATTAAGCCTGCTGGGGTCTGCCACAGACCGACATAATCTGACTCAGGATGCAGACGGGTTTTCCAATCCAAGTAAATATGCACGTACCGTCAATCCTTATTTACAGGTCAGAGATGCACATGGCAATTATGTATATGACCGGGATATAGAAGGGTTTGAAAAGAATACTTATATTCCTTTTAATGTAATTGAAGAAAGAGAAAATACATCCTATTCTCTGGCGAATAAAAGTTTGAAAGCTATTGCCAATCTGGAATATCAGATTATTCCTTCTTTGTCTGTACGTACAGAACTTGGACTTCAGTTTGAAGAAGTAGGTACCGAACGTTTTGGAGATAAAGAGTCTTACTTAACAAGAAAGTTCAGAGAAAATACACGTTATTACGATAGCCAGACAAAACAGTATAAATACTTCCTGCCGGATGGTGGTATTATTGAAAATAGTAACAAAAGTGAATTTCAATACAACTGGAAATCTTTTGTACAGTATAACAAGACATTCAACAGTCGTCATGAACTGGATGTCATGGCCGGTACCGAACTGAGAAGATCAAAAAATACGCTGATCTCGACCAAAGGATTCGGGTTTAATCCGGTAACATTGACGACGCAGAATATTGTATTTCCAAACAGTAACTATCAGAATAACGGACTATACAGACAATATGCGAAAGCAATTGGAGAGACTGCATACGCTTCATTCTATGCCAATGCATCTTATACATTAGACCGTAAGTATAATGTTTACGGAAGTATCCGTTACGACGGATCGAATATGTTTGGCGTAGATCCAAAATACAGATTCCTGCCAATCTGGTCTCTTTCCGGATCATGGAATGCTTCAGAAGAAGACTTTATCAAAGATATAGAAGCGATTTCGATGTTAAAGTTACGCGGATCATATGGTATTCAGGGTAACATAGACCGTAACACATATCCGTTTATTGTCGGAAATTATAACAATTCAACATTATTGCCGGGTACCAGTGAACCTACCATCGTAGTGACTGCACCTGCAAATGATAAACTGCGTTGGGAACGAACTGCTTCCTGGAATGCAGGAATTGATCTGGGATTATGGAAGAACAGATTGGTCGTGACGGTAGATTATTACAACCGTGACAGCAGAGATCTGATTGGTAATAATGATCTTTCCTTAGAGAATGGATTCGAACTTGTACAACGTAACTGGGCTTCAGTCAGGAATGATGGTATAGAACTCTCTGTTTCCAGTAAAAATATCAGCCGGGAACATTTTACATGGTCTACGGATTTCAATATTGCACACAACCGCAATAAGCTGACACGTGTCGTGTCCAATCCTAAGGCATACATGCCGGACGGAAGAGCCGGATACCCGATCAACTCTTTGTTTGTCCTGGAAACAGCCGGACTGGATAAAGATGGTGTTCCGCAATTTTATGGTGACAACGGACAGATTGTTTCTTTCGAGGATTTTTATGAATTGTATGATCCGTGGGCAGATTTTCTTCCCGGATATAGTGTAGCTACTAATTTGAATGCGGCTAAGTATCAGTCTAAGTTTAAATATAAAGGAAGTCTGGATCCTGAGTTTATCGGAGGTATGACTAACCGTTTCAGATACCATAATTTTGATCTTGCCGTATCCGCAATATTTAATATAAACAAACTGGTAAGACGCACTCCTAATTACAATCCTTCGTCACTGGACAGAGGAGCGAATAATACACGTGAAATGTTAGAGGTCGTAAATGGCGGAAGTGTATTACCGGCTTTAGGTAGCTCCAATATTGAGTTGAATGACAGATGGATGGCGTATAGCTGGATGATGGATAATGACCCGCTCAATTCCTTCCAGTTTCTGGATATCTGGTCTAAGAAAATGAGCTATGCACGTATCAACAGCATTCGTTTAGGGTATACTTTACCTCAATCGGTAAGCAAAAAGATCCGTTCATCTAATCTTCGTGTGAGTGTAGAAGGACGCAATCTATTTGTCTTCGGATCAGATTATACCGGATTTTTCGATCCGGAGACTTATGGTAGTAATTATACACAGCCTATATCCAAATCTATTGCTTTTGGACTATCAGCCTCATTTTAATACTTATCAATACGAACATACAACATGAAAAAATATACCACATATCTCTGTCTGTTTTTGATGGGAACAGTTTTCTCATCCTGTGACAAATATCTGGACATACAACCTGTAGGAACGGTAGTTCCTAAGACCGAGGCAGACTTCAGAGCTCTGATGACCAGTGGCTATCAGTCCTTTCCGGATCATAAATCTTATCTGAATCTACGGACAGATGAACTGCAATTAGATGAGAATTCTACGGATCTGACGACAATAAAGGATATTCATCTTTGGAATGATCAAAATCCGGATGCTACGACCTTGCCTTACGCATGGGTAGCCTTTTACAAATCCATTTTTTATGCCAATCATGTTATTTCAAAAGCTGAAGAAGAAGCCGGAAATACGGAAGCTGTTCAGCAGATTCGTGCGGAAGCATACCTGATGCGTGCCTATGCTCATTTTGAGTTGTTGAATTCGTATGCTGAGCAATATAATGCCGCAACAGCTGCGACTGATAAGGGTGTACCGATATCTACTAAGATAGATCTGGAACAAAAATTCCCGGCATCTACTGTAGAAGCCGTATACAAACAGATAGAAGCGGATATGCAGGCAGGAAATACATTACTAAATGTAAATGATCAGCCAACAGCTGTAAAATATAGATTCAGCAAACGTTCCTATTATGCTTTTGAAGCCCGTTTGAGATTGTATAAAGGAGAGTGGAAGCTGGCTATGGAAGCTGCAGAAAAAGCATTAGCAATAAAAGGAGATCTGGTAGACCTTAATAAGTCGGGCAGTCTGTTGCCTAACGATTTTGAATCGGCAGAAATGATTCAGGCCTGGGAAGAGGTTGGAAAATCTAATGTCAGTACATCTACTTTTATTTCAGCAAAATTATTAGGATTGTATAACCAGAAAGATGATTTGCGTTTCTCAAGATACTTTGGGAAACAAGGAAGCCGTAATTACGTTTCTTTAAAAGGTGGAAATATCCGGTATAATGTCAGTTTCAGAAATGCAGAATTATATCTGATTATTGCAGAAACAGCAGCCCGACTGGGAGACAGACCCAAGGCTACAGGAGCATTGACAACATTGTTGAAAAATCGCCTGACGCCAACTTATTTTACTACACGCAGTAATGAACTAAATGCGATGTCAGATGCGGATCTGCTGAAAGAGATTATTGCAGAACGTGCACGTGAACTGGCGCTGGAAGGTCTTCGCTGGAACGATATGAAACGTACAGATCGTCCGGAAGTTATACATACTTTCTTTGGAAAAGAGTTTCATCTTATACAGAATGATCCACGTTATGTGATTCGTTATCCTAAGGAAGCAATTGAAAAAAATCCGGATCTATAGTTATAGCTATGCAGATAGATATCCCCATTCTTTAGAGAGTGGGGATTTTTTTTTAATTTCACGGCATGGCAATTCGGGTACTAATCGTAGAGGATGAAAGCTGGGCTTCCGAGAGCCTGATGGAAATGTTGACGGAACTGTGGAACGATGAGTATACAGCTGTTGTCAAATCCACTGTGCGGGATGTGATCAGTTGGTTATCGAAAAATGAGACTGACCTTATTTTTATGGATATCCACCTTGGAGATGGCCTTAGCTTTGATATCTTTAACCATATCAAAATTCAGACTCCCGTTATTTTTACAACTGCTTTTGATGAGTATGCACTGGAAGCATTCCGTAATCAGGGATATGCTTATCTGCTAAAACCCTTTGAGTTACCAGAACTGAAAGAAGCATTGAGTAAAGTAGAATCTCTTTTACCACGCGAGGAGATCATACCACACTATAAAAACAGATTTCTGGTTCGTTATGGCATCCGGTTAAAGTCTGTTCCCGTTGAAGATATTGCTTACTTTATGGCCGATGATAAGCTTTTGTATGGTTTTTCGGTACAGGGTGATCGTTTTATTGTGGATGATACTTTGAGTAAACTAGCCCCGAGATTAGATCCGGAGTTTTTCTTTCAGATCAATCGTAAATTTATAATACATATCCAATCTATTGGCGAAATGCTAAAGATGAGCCGTAACCGTATTAAACTTCAACTGCATCCCCAGATACTGGAAAATCTGGAGATTATTGTCAGTGAAGAGAAGTCCCATGACTTTCAATTGTGGCTTGACAAATAATTTACTGAAGAAGTTATTTGAGTCTGAATTTTTTATATTTTCTTCTGCTATCTTCAAATTGTCGGATATCATCTGGTTAAAATGGTATCGGAGAGACTCCCGGTAGTTTTGTGCCGCTTCTGTATACAGCTCAAGATCGAGTTGTGCACTGCCCAGATGCTCATATAGCCCGGCTATAACATCATCTGTGACGCCTTCCTGCTGGGGCAAGGCCAGTATGGCGTTATTAGCATAGAAAATAGGCCTTTCATTTTCTGTCAAATGGTAAGAACAATGTGTTGCCCAATATCCACACCAAAAATCAGCATAACCCATAGCAACGCTTTGCTCAAAACAGTCAAAAGCTGCTTCCACTGTACACATTGTATAAGTGCCTCTTCGCGGTCAGAATTAAAAATCTCATTGTATCCAAAGCTATAGCCCGAGTATAGCCAACAGATCCGGATTAGGGGAAACTTTAGGTAAATTAATGAGGGTATTATATAACTCCTTTAAAGCTGTATGGTTTTCCGGAAAACAGTGTCCCTGTATCCAGTTTTTGGCTACAACTGCATAATTTCCATTCTGAAGGGCCTGCCAGGCTTCCTGTTGTATCGCTGTTCTCATTTTATTAGGGTAAAATCTAAAAATAACAGGATTAGAAATGAAACAGCTGACTTGCTTACAATTCGTTACAAATGGTTTATGATTCGTTTAAAAACAGGCATATTACTGTAGATTTAAAAGGAAGAATAATCTTTTTTTAATCTTATTCAGACAAAATGATAAATCATCCTATCAGGAAATAAAAATGTATCAGATAACAAACCTAATTAAGGAAATTTATACAGGTTGATTAAAGGTGAAATATTTTCTTAATTATTTAATTTAGCTGTATATTAAAAATGAATTATTATAGATTATAACTGCTTTATATCTTTAGCATATAAATATTTCTACTTCACTATTAATTTGATGATTTTTACTTTATCAATTTCTTTATTAATTTGTGGGCGGTAAACTTAAATTTCTAACCTCAGTTTTGCATGAAAGATTCTATCACACAGAAGCAGATTCTACTCGCATTGACTAATGGAGATGAGCATGCTTTTGAGGATATTTATGAGCAGTATTTTCAATCGGTATATATTTTTGTGTTAGCTTATGTCAAATCTCCGGATCTGGCCCAGGATATCTGTCAGGAGATTTTTATGAAGGTCTGGAACAAGAGAGAACAATTTGCTCAGGTGCTGTCTTTTAAGCATTATCTTTTTACACTGGCCAAAAATCACACCCTTAATCAACTGCGAAAAATTTCCCGTTCTAATGCATCTTTGCAGGAAGTATTACGCTATTACCCGATCGCCGAGCAAACTACCGGAAATAATATACAACAAAAAGAATACGAAAAGTTTATTGAGGAAGCATATGAAAAATTGTCTCCTACAGCCAAACGCGTATTTACATTATGCAGGGAACAGCAAATGACTTATGATCAGGTAGCTGAAGAAATGGGATTTAGTCGTGATGCTGTCAAAAAATATATGGTTCAGACTATGAAAACTTTCAGGTCTCTGCTATCTGGCCCATTGGATATACAGGTTTGTCTGTTTGTCTGTATGACAATCGATTCTATTTTTTTTTAATAAAATTTAGTTTAGGAGGTACCCTATATCCTCTTAGCGGTGTCTTATATTAAAAGGCCCTTATTCTACACCTTTTTATAACCAATTTAATGGATAATAATAAATTCTACAAACAACTGGTACAACGTTATCATTCCGGAGAGGCAAATGAACAGGAAATAGCTTTATTTCTGGATTTGCTAAGAACGGGTCAGCTTGATGACATTATGGAAGGGCATATGAATGCGCAATTGAACATAGCTCCGGCCAGTCAGCAAAGAATTCATTTTTATACTTTTTTGAAATATGCAGCTGTCATATTGGTATTGATGCTGGCAGGAGGAGGCCTTTATTATAAACGTTACCAACAGGACAGAGAGAATGAAATCGCAAAAATGAATAATATAGGTCCTGCTACCTCAAGAGCAATGCTGAAGTTAGCAGATGGCCGAAATATTATATTGGATTCTACTTTTGGAGAGCTTGTCGTCCAGGATAGTACTATTCTGGACAAATCAGGTAAACTGGTTCATGAAGGAGAGAATGAGTTATATGAAGTCAGTGTACCCAGAGGAGGTACATTTCATCTGAGTCTGAGTGATGGCTCTAAAGTGTGGCTGAATTCAGGAAGCTCCCTGAAGTTTCCTCAAAAATTTGCTGCTGATTTGCGCAAAATTGAGTTGAAGGGAGAAGCATTCTTTGAGATCAGAAAACAGTCAGGTACTAATGGCACACGTATACCTTTTGTCGTACAGACCGCAAAACAAACTATTGAAGTACTTGGAACCAGTTTTAATGTAAAATCCTACGGGCAGGAAAATGAAGAATCCACCTTATTTACCGGAATTGTAAAAGTAAAAAATAACAGTACAAGTCATGAAGCACTTCTGTCCCCGGGTAACACTGCTACTCTCGAAGAGAATGGCCAGATTAAGATCCGAAAGGCCGATCTGGAAGAAATTGCCAGCTGGCGATCTGATGCATTTGTTTTCTACGAAACAAATATAAAAGAGATTTTAAATCAGTTAAGCCGCTGGTATAATGTTGATATTGTATTTGTCGGATCTTCTGATTATCAGTTTAATGGATATGTACAACGAAATGTTTCTTTGGGTGAGGCTTTGGAAACATTAAAAGGAACAGGAGAACTGGATTACCAGTATAAAGACCAGAAAGTAATTATAAACAGAAAAAAATGAAGTAGCCTATGCGGATATAATCGATAAAAAAAGAAAACGGTGAAGTTCGAGCAACACCGTTTAAATTTAGTTTAATTGACTAAAATAGAGGTAGTCAGTATTAATCAGTTAAAAACCAAATCAACCAAATGTATGAATTTAATCATATTATTCAAACAGTCTTTTGGCCTGAAATCTCCTTATGACAGGCCATTCACAGGAAAGTTTGTACTTTATATCAGATACACCTTCCTGTTTTTATGCCTGATCTTATGTCAGGTTCACAGTAAAGCATATTCTCAAAACATTAATCTTTCCTTTAAGAATGAAAAGTTGGGTAGAGTATTAAAATCAATCAGTCAGCAGAGCGGATACAGAGTCTTTTATAACAGTGAACTGTTAAAAGGAACAAAGCCTGTAACCATAGATGTAAAAGCCGGTACCTTACAAAAAGTCCTGGATATTGTTTTTCTCAATCAGCCTTTAAAGTATCGTCTGGAAGGAAAATCTATTCTTATTAATCGGGAGAGTTCAGCACCCAATCTCTCTGTCCATGCTGCATATGAATCCCTTCAGGAGACAATTACCGGAACAGTCACTGACAGTACAGGAAACAGTCTTTCGGGTGTCACGGTAAGAGTAAAAGGAACAAATAATATTACATCAACAGATGCACAGGGGTATTTTAAGCTGACCGGATCAAAGCAAAATAGTATAACACTTGTGTTCTCTTATATAGGTTATCAGACAAGAGAAAGTATGTATACAGGCATACCTCTGCAAATTGCCTTGCAGCCGGATATTGCTGATCTTGCTGAAATCGTAGTTATCGGATACGGAACAGTCAAAAAATCAGATCTTACAGGATCTGTTTCAACCATTTCAGCCAAACAGCTGACTCAGGTAAATGGCGTTTCCAATGTGGCACAGGCATTACAGGGGCATGCACCGGGAGTGCGTGTCAATCAGGCTTCCGGTCAGCCCGGGGAAGGAATGAAGATACAGATACGGGGAACAAACTCTCTTGGTGCAAATAATGATCCGCTATATGTCGTAGACGGTATGATGTTGGACGGACTGACTGCACAAATTAATATGGATGATGTAGAAAGTGTCAATGTATTGAAAGATGCGTCTTCTACAGCTATCTATGGATCCCGAGGGGCAAATGGAGTGGTGATGATCACCACAAAGAAAGGTGCCGCAGGAAAGACAAAAGTCTCCTACAATAATTATTTCGGAACACAGCGTCTGCGTAAAAAGATTGATGTTATCAATGCGCAGGATTTTGCTACCCTTCAGAATGAAGTGGCTACTAATGACGGGAAACCATTGCCCTGGACACAGACGCAGATCAATGATCTGGGAAAGGGTACGGATTGGCAGGATCTTGTATACCGGACAGCTCCTGTACAGACACATAATCTGAGTCTGAGTGGAGGTAATCAGGATACTAAATATTTCACTTCATTCGGCTACTTTGATCAGGATGGTATTATCCGTAATTCGGGATTTCAACGTTTGTCTCTTCGTACCAATATTGATCATAAGTTGTTTGAAAAAATTAATCTGACAACCAATTTGAGTATTCAAAATTCAGCTTATGACCGTGCACAATACCAAAGTGCGGATGGTAGCGGAGGAATTCCCTGGTCTTCAATGGTATTGCCTCCTACTATGCAGGTGTATGATGCCAATGGCAATTATACTAAATTCACCGGAGTATCCTGGGGAGAGACTAATCCGGTCGGCATATCCGAAAACTGGAAAAATAGAAATAACAGCTTACGTCTTATCGGTAATGTGGCCCTGTCGTATGAGATACTGAATGGGTTGAAATTAAAACTAAGTGCAGGACTGGATCACGCATATAATAAGCAGGATACGTATTACCCAGGTAATATTAGTCTGGGCCAACGAACTGTAGACGGAAAACCTGTATTTGGTGTTGGTTCTAAGAATTACGGTAGTTCTTCTACCTTTATCAATGATAACATTCTGGAATATCAGAAACAATTCGGAGATAAACATAAACTGGATGCATTGGTTGGCCTGACTTATCAGACCAGTAGGAACGATGGATTGAATAGTGGTACCGGAGTAGGCTTTGCCAGTGACACCTATGAAACATCAAATATTCAGTCTGCCATTACCAAAGCACTTCCTTCATCTTCATTTGGTGATAACAGGTTACTTTCCTATATGGCCAGAGCTAATTATTCCTATGCAGATAAATATTTCCTGACGGTATCCGGAAGGAGAGATGGTTCATCCCGTTTTGGAGCAAATAATAAATATGCTTTTTTCCCTTCAGCTGCAGTTGCCTGGGTAGTATCACAGGAGGATTTTTTAAAGGATAACCCAACTTTATCACTTCTGAAAATCAGAACCTCTTATGGAGAATCAGGGAATCAGGCTATTGCTAACTATCAGACACTCGCTAATGTTTCCGGGACGGATGCAATATTTAATAATCAGATAAATACAGGATTTATTCTGGCTGCACTTGAGAATGCAAATCTGAAATGGGAGACAACCCGCCAGTATGATATAGGACTGGATATGGGATTGTTTAACAACAAAATCCAGATCGTAGCCGATTATTATAACAAACGTACCAAAGATCTGTTGTTGAATGTTACTTTGCCCGGATCTGGTGGATTTGGTTCTGTATTGCAGAATATAGGTGTGGTACAAAATAAAGGTTTTGAATTTCAAATCTCTGCTCAGCCACGGTTGGGAGAGCATCTAAGGTGGAATCCTTCATTTAATATCTCCTTTAACCGTACCAAAGTACTGGATATGGGGACGGATGCTTATGGCCGGCCGGTTACTTTCAAAGAGATCGGAACAGGAGGCAACTGGTTTCCGACGATTGTAGGTCAGTCCATGATGCAATTGTACGGATATACGGTAGAAGGGGTTTATCAGACCGATCAGGAAGCCATTGCTAACGGAGAGCCGTCAAAGAAAGCCGGAGACTACAGGTTTAAGAACTGGGATGGTCAGGGTACTGTCAATGATCAGGAAGATCGTACTGTATTGAGTCGCCTGGAACCTAAGTTTACGTTTGGCTTCAACAACGGATTTACCTACAAGGATTTTGATTTCTCTTTTATGATAGTAGGTAGCTATGGTAACGATATTGTGAACGAATTCAGGAAGTATAACATCTCGCTCAATGGCAACTGGGCACCTACACAGGAAGGTTTTGATAACCGTTGGAAAGGAAGTGGGCAGGGGAATACATTTGACAAACCAGGGGCAAATAGCGGTAGTCCGATACGGGATTATGCGAACTCCCTATGGGTAGAAAACGGATCATATCTGCGCTTACGCGATATTACGCTGGGATACACATTGCCTTTGCGTGTTACAGAGAGAATCCGTATGGCTAAGGTAAGGATATATGTGAGTGCGCAGAATTATCTGACGATAACCAATTACAGTGGTTTTGATCCGGAAGTTTCCTGGGCTTCTGCATCTGTAAACGGATGGGACAGAGGTAACTATCCGGCGACTAAATCAATTACAGCTGGTATCAGAGTTGATTTTTAAATTTTAAGGACATGAAAACGATATATAGTATATTCCTGTTACTTTTCACATTTCTGATACAGGGTTGTGAAAGTACATTGGTTGAAAAACCTCAGACAATTTTAAATCCGGATCAGTTTTTCCTGAATCCAGGAAATTATGAGGCTTCTGTAAAAGGCATCTATAGTGGTCTGCCCTTGTATGTTACTTTTACACACGAAATGATCACTGATCTGTATGCGACTCCTTCTGCACAGGCAGAACAGGCGCTACCGGTTTATAATAATCAGCCGACACCTTCTTACTATAATGCACGAAGTGCATGGAACGGCCCTTATTCAATAATCAAAAATGCCAATT
The DNA here is from genome assembly GCF_002418355.1 of Sphingobacterium sp. UBA5789. Taxonomy (NCBI): domain Bacteria; kingdom Pseudomonadati; phylum Bacteroidota; class Sphingobacteriia; order Sphingobacteriales; family Sphingobacteriaceae; genus Sphingobacterium; species Sphingobacterium sp. UBA5789. The sequence goes on from NZ_DIDX01000004.1 coordinate 475,949, forward strand.
TCATCTTAAAGTATTTACCGAATGCGCCGATAGGAAGCGCACAAGTCACAAATTTAACTGCCGAAGCCCGCTTTTTGAGAGGTTATGCGTTCTTTCAGTTGGTACAGCTATTCGGAGATGTGCCTATGCCTTTGAAGGTTGCAGAGGATTACAATGGCTTAAGATTGCCCCGGACACCTCAGGCAGAAGTGTATACGCAAATACTGGAGGATTTACTTTTTGCGGAAGCTAATCTTCCGGAGAATGCTCCACAGCAAGGGCGTGTGTATAAACTGGCTGCTACCGCGCTTCTGGCACGTGTATATCTCACCATGGCTGGTAATCCGTTGAATCAGACGAAATACTTTGCCGACGCATTGAAAAAATCTACTGATGTCATTAAATCTGGTAGATTTACACTTGTGGCAGATTATGCAGAAGTATTTCATAAACTAGCCTATACGACAGAATCTATCTGGGACAAGCAATATGTAGCAGACCGGGGAGGTAATTTCCTGCACGGCAGTTCCTGTACAGCGCCAGGATTTACACCTACATTAGTACCATCTGCCAATTTTATTAATAGTTTTCCAAAAGGAGACCGACGCCTGTCCTGGGGAATTATGATTAATTATCCGGCTCCGGGCGGTCCATTGGCGAGACCGTTTTTTCATAAATTTGTAGATGCAACACTGATTGACAGAGGGATACTTCCATCAGGCTCACTTGTGTCGTATGCAATCCCTATGTTGCGTTACGCAGAAATGTACCTGATTGCGGCAGAAGCTGAGAACGCAATCAACGGACCGGCACAGGCGTATCAGTATATAAACGAAATACGTAAAAGAGCGAGGTTGGACAAGAATGATCCGACACATGTGCCGGATCTGCAAAATTTGAGTAAAGAGCAGTTTCAGCAAGCCGTGTGGAAAGAGTGGGACTGGGAAATGCATGAGGAAGGTTTATCCTGGACGACAATGAAACGTACCAATACATTCAATCGTATACAACAACAGAGAGGAGCGACATTGACTGTTCCTGTCGGACCCTATAATCAGACCTGGCCTATACCGATTGAAGAAATAATTAACAATAATATTCCTCAAAACCCTCTGTATCAATAAATATTTTTAACTTTAAGTATGAACTACGCCTTAACTTTTATGCCCCGTTTGTTAGCATTATATATTGTATGTGCTGTCGGGGGAGTTGTGACTGCAAATGCACAATCCACAACAGTAAAAAAAATATATGTAGCCAAATCTGGCCGGGATAATAATCCCGGTACAGCAACACGGCCATATGCTACTCCAAATACGGCATTGAAGGCGGTATCAAAGTTGAAAAAGAGTGGATACAAAGGAACTGTTGATGTCATTATCAACGGAGGGACTTACTATCTGGATACACCCCTAGATTTAAGTCATGAAGAGTCGGGAACAAAATCTGCTCCGCTAACGATCCAGTCTGCTAAAGGTCAGCAGGTCGTGCTTAGCGGGGCTATCCCTTTACATCTGCAATGGAAAAAGGGAGAAAAAGGAATCTGGACAGCTCAGGTGCCTAACGGTTTACGCTTTCAAAGCCTCTATGCTGATGGTAAGGCACTGGTAAGGGCCAGATATCCAAATTATGATCCCACTATCCTTCCGTTTCAGGGCTATGCCGCAGATGCTATCAGCCCGGAACGTGTCAGCAAATGGAAAAATCCGGAAGGTGCAATTGTACATGCACTCCATATCGGGAGATGGGGTGGTTTTCATTATCGGGTAACGGGAAAAGATGCGGACGGTAAGTTACAGATGGAAGGAGGACTGCAAAATAACAGACCGAGCAAGATGCATGATACATACCGTTATGTAGAGAATGTATTTGAAGAACTGGATGCACCCAATGAATGGTATCTGGACGAAAAAACCTCCACGTTGTATTATTATGCTCCAAATGGAAAAAATCCGCAACAGCAAAAGTTAGAAGCCCCGGTATTAGAGAATATTATAAGCATATCCGGCAGCAAAACAAAGCCAGTGCATGATATTCATGTGAATGGAATACATTTTGTACATACAGCTCCAACTTTTATGAAGACCGATGAGCCTTTGTTACGTAGTGACTGGACCATTTACCGGCAAGGCGCTGTCCGGATAGCCTATGCGGAACGCTGCCAGATTTCAGGGTCCGATTTTTATGATCTGGGTGGAAATGCTGTATTTGTCAGCAACTATAACCGCGAGGTGGTGATATCAGATAATCTTATCGAACATATAGGTGCGAGTGCGATCAGTTTTGTCGGTAATCCCGATGCTGTGAGATCTCCTGCATTCCATTATGAAAAATTTGTTCCGGAAGCGGATATGGACACTATTAAAGGACCCAAATCGGATGACTATCCTTTGAATTGTGAAGCTAGTAATAACCTGATCAGACATATTGGTCTGATTGAAAAACAGGTAGCTGGTGTGCAGATCTCTATGGCGTCAGCTATTCGCGTACTTCACAACACCATATATGAGGTTCCAAGAGCAGGTATTAACGTAGGAGATGGGACCTGGGGAGGACATGATATCGCACATAATGATGTATTTCGTACGGTGTTAGAAACCAGTGATCATGGTGCATTTAATTCCTGGGGAAGAGATCGGTTCTGGCATCCTAATCGCGAAGAAATGAACCACCTGGCTGCTGCACATCCGGATTGGGTGACGTTGGATGCTGTCGCGCCGACATTGATTCGGAATAATAGATTTCAATGTGATCATGGATGGGATATTGATCTGGATGACGGATCTACCAATTATCAGATTTATAACAATTTATGTCTGAGTGGAGGTCTGAAACTCAGGGAAGGGTTTTACAGAACAGTTTACAATAATGTTATACTCAATAACGGATTTCATCCGCATGTCTGGTTTAAAGATAGTCATGATGTATTCCGGAATAATATTTTGATGCAATCTCATCAGGATATACAAGTCAGGTATTGGGCTGATACAGTAGATTATAACTATTATACAAATATAGATGACCTAAAGAAAGATCAGGCGAAAGGAGTAGAGCAGCACTCCATCCTGTTGGACGGTACGTTTGCAGATGCTCCTAAAGGAGATTTCAGAATTAAGGACAATATACCTGCAGGATTTAAAAACTTTGATATGTTGGATGTAGGTGTGACAAGTTCACGATTGCTTGTGAAAGCTGCCAAACCCGAAATCCCTGCTCTTGCAAAACAAAAAGGAAATCAGGGCAGCCAGATTGTGAAGTGGAACAACGGAGAATTTAAATCAATTGAAACTTTAGGTGAACAGTCTGCAGCAGGATTACCTGCTATAGCTGGTGTATTGGTTGTGAACCTGTCAGAAAACAGTACGCTATATAAAAGTGGTCTTCGTGTAGGTGACGTTATTGTTGTCTGTCAGAAGACAGCGACCAATAGTGTAGATGATTTTATACGAATAGCTAAAAGAGATGCATATACCGGTCAGTTAACAGTCACGGTTTTCCGAAATCAGGTAAAACAGGATTTTACAGTAAGGCTCTGATATTGCCTGTTATTTTCACACTAATATTTTATAGACACGTCATTACCAAATGGAATGACGTGTTTTTTTATTGCTTGCTGCAGTTTTAAATCCTTGATTTAATTTAATGCTGGGCGCACGTCGCAAGAGTACGTTAGCAAAAGTAAACTTACTTAAGTATAATGTTGTTTTATTTATTTTTACCAATATGATTTGTAGTTTTTTTTCTACTTTTTTAAAATTATTAATTTGATTTTGTTTAATTTCGTATATCAATTTTAAAATTACATTTTTAGAATTTAAAAAGGCTCTTTTTATCGTAAACCAACTTTTGTAATAATTTTCACCTTCTTTTAATGCTAAATAATTTTCTTTTATACATGCTGTTTTACAGTAAATGGCAACCGGTTGCATGTTGTATTTGTTAATGGGGTTAATATTTTGTTATTTTCGTTATTATCTAATAAAGAAATGAATTTTCAATACTAATCGGTTATGACTATGCATAAAATTTGGGATGATTCTACTTTGATGACCGAATTGAAGAACAGCAATCAAATGGCATTCAATGCCATTTATTTTCGATATTCCGGACTGCTTTATCGTTATGCCTTTAATATTATTAAGGATGAAGATGAATGTTCAGATGTTATTCAGGAAGTTTTCGTCTGGTTGTGGGAAAACAGGACAAATCTCAATATTCTGAATCTCAAAAATTATTTGCTGGCTGCAGTAAAATATAAATTGATAAGGGTTATAAGCTCCGGTAAAAGAAAAAAAGAAATTCTGGACAAAGCAGTCCCTGTTAATGAATCAGATACCACAAATGATCTGGAATTAAAAGAACTTCAGCAGGCAATAACGGATTTTACAGCAACTTTACCGGTACGTGCAAGAGAAACATTCCAGCTTAGTCGAGAACAGTATCTTACTAATAAGGAAATAGCCCTGGAAATGGGAATATCGGAAAAAACAGTAGAAGCACAGATGACCATTTCGTTGAGAAAGCTCAAACTCTATCTCAATAGAATATTTTAATTTTTTTATATCCGCTTAGGGGATAGCCCTTCTTCATGGTACTTACTGGTATATAACCAATGTATAGCTCTGAACTGTACAGCACAAAGTAATGACCAATAAAAATAATATTGACGAGATCATTTCAAGAATTGCCGAAGGAAACTATTCGGAAGAAGACTTGCGTCAATACAACACCTGGTGTAATGTGCAACAGCGCAGAGGGGACAAATCGGATTGGTCGGATCAGACAGATGCCATATTTCGTTTTGTCAAAAAAAGAATCGCATCGAAACGTCAACGATATATCTCCGCTTCGTTAGTAACTATTGCTGCAGCTTTGTTATTATTCCTGTTGATTAAAATTCTTTGGGAAGAGAATAAGAATACAGATGAAGAGGACAGAATTACCCTGAAGATTGAGCATCAGATCCCGGAAGGATTTGACGGTGTTGTGCTGACGTTATCTAATGGTGATACGGTACACGTGACATCAGAGATGAAGCAGGATCACTTCGTACAGAATACGAGCATTACTACTATTTCTGCGGATCATACATTACATGTCTCCGATGCTCAATCTGGTAAAGGGAAGAAGGAAGTCAGCTATAATACACTGGCTACATCCCGAGGTCAGCAATTTCAGATTACACTATCAGATGGTACAAAAGTGTGGTTGAATGCCGCTTCTTCTATCCGTTATCCACTTAGTTTTTCTCATCAGAAAGAAAGGAAAGTAGAGTTTACCGGTGAAGCATATTTTGAAGTAGCAAAAAATGCAAAGCAACCTTTTATTGTGGCATCACGTAGTCAGCAGGTCAAAGTCCTGGGTACACATTTTAACATCAACTGCTATGCAGATGAGCCTTTGGTCAAAACAACATTGGTAGAAGGAGCGGTAGAAGTCAATCAAAAAGTTATACTTCTTCCCGGAGAACAATCCCGCATCGATGATGCGCATCATATCAGCAAGCGAAATGTGGATACGGATGTGGTGACTGCATGGAAAAACGGCTACTTTGAATTCCGGAATGAGAATATCTATGAAATCATGCGCAAAGTTACACGCTTCCACAATATAGAGGTCGTGTATGAAGGAATTATCCCACTAGAAGGGATGAGTGGTCAGATTCGGATCAAGGATGATCTTGCAAAAATACTGGATATTCTGGGCTCAACAAAGCTCCTTAAAATAACATACAAAGATAATCTGGTTTACATCCGTAAAACCTGATATAAACATTCACACACACTAATTATTATAAAACTTAATGTAAAGCTATATGGAAGATAAAGATTACTAAACTTATCAAATCAGCCGGGTAAAACAAGGTTTGTCCGTCGCAAGACATTTTTCTGCAGATAGGAAATGTAAAATTAAAATATCCAATTTTCTAAATTATAAACCAATATGAGGAATACTATTTTTGGGCTAAAAAAGCCCGATCCGGCTCTATCGTTTAAAGCTGTTCGTCATTCCGGATACAAGTATCTGATGAATGCACTTATTCTGATTTCATTACTTCAATTAAATACAACTGCAACTGCAAGTGCACAAAAAATATCACTCTCCGAATCCAATACTTCCGTTGAGAAAGTTGTCAAAACACTGAAAGCTAAAACAGGATATGACTTCTTTTATGTAAATAGTCACCTGACCGGTACATCTCCGGTCAGTATACATATCAAGGGCGGATCTATAAAGGAAGCACTTGATGAGCTGGTCAAAAATCAGCCGTTAGCCTACGAAATAAAGGGAAATACAGTCGTCTTGAGACGAAAAGAGTTAACCAAAAATAAGGAAGTCCCTGCCAAGGCAGTTAAATCGGTATCTGTAACAGGACATGTAAAGGATGAAAACGGACAACCTCTGGCAAATGTCGTGGTACGGGTCAAAGAAAACAATAATACGGTACAGACAGATGCTTCGGGTAAGTTCACCATAGATGTGCAACCGGGACAAACACTTATTTTTCGTCATATCAGCTATGCGTCAAAAGAAATCATCTATACCGGACAGTCTCCACTTGATGTGCAGCTTTCTGCTGGTAATACGGAAATTTCTGAGGTGACAGTGATCGGTTATGGAGCCATTAAATCCAAGAATGTGACAGGATCTATTGCCTCTGTTAAAATGAAGGATGTAAACGTTTCCACCAATACCAACTTTGTACAAGCCATGGCGGGTAGGGCTGCCGGCGTAACTGTAATGTCTACGTCCGGACAACCTGGTGCTGCGGCCGATCTGCTCATAAGAAGTAACGCCTCATTTGCTTCGGAAGGACCACTTTATGTTGTGGATGGAGTAATTATTAATGATGCGTCAGGAGAACCAGGCTCAGGAACGAGATATGGAAGTTCGGGAATAAACAGATCTCCGCTAAACTTCCTGAATCCAAATGATATAGAAACTATAGATATCTTGAAAGATGCCAGTGCTACAGCGATTTATGGAGCCAGAGCTGCTGGTGGTGTTGTACTAATTACTACAAAGCGAGGAAAATCCGGAAAACCAACCATTCAATATGATGTTAGTAATGCTTTTCAAAAGTCTATTAAATATTATGACTTAATGAATACGTATGATTATATGACGCAAACGAACAGAATTTCGTATGAACAATGGTTGTCGGACAACAAAATCGGAATATATGGAGGCAAGGATCCTGCATCAGTGAAACCTTTTGTTCCTGTATATACGCAGGATCAGATTAATAATCAGCCATCTTATCAAAATGCTTTTGATGCCATTATGCGTCCGGGTCTTACGGCGCAACATAATATTTCGGTTTCGGGAGCTGTAAACAGAACCCAGTATTATATGTCCGGCAACTATATGAATCAGAAGGGAGTATTGAAAGGTTCTGATTTTAGAAATTTTTCCGGAAAGCTATCCATAGATCAGGCAATATCAGATGCTTTTAAAGTAGGGGTAAATATTATTATAAATGGTTCTAAAGCTAACAACGGAAATATTGGGGATGGTTTATATGAAAACTCCGGAATGATTGGTGCCGCTTTCTATCACCCACCAACATTACCATTTAAAGACGACAAGGGTAATTACATTATCAACCCTAAATATCAAAATACACCGAACCCCTTATCTTATCTGGAAATTACAGATTATACCAATTCGAACAGATTATTAACCTCTGGATATGCCGAATGGATTATTATTTCGGGACTAAAAGCGAGAGCAAGCCTTAGCTATGATCAAAGTACTGCCAAAAGGTATAATTACCTCCCGACAACATTCTTATACGGAGCCAGAGCGGGAGGAGCCGGAAGTATCGGAGAAGCCAACTCTCAAACTCTCTTAGCAGATTATACCTTAAGCTATGTTAAAACTTTTGCAGAAAAACATAAGATTAACTTACTTGCCGGACATTCTTATCAGGTTAATACTAAGGACGGTTTTTCTGCTGCTAACAATAATTTCCCAACCGATGCTTTTACGACCAACAGCTTAGGCTCAGGCGCAGCACCGCGTCCCGGAGCAGGGTCTTATCGTAACCCAGACAGAATATGGAAATCCTATTTTGGGCGGGCTATTTATGAACTGGATGACAGATATATCCTGACAGCTTCTATCCGTGGAGACGGAGCATCCCATTTTGCTGAAAATAAAAAATGGGGGATTTTTCCCGGATTTTCTGCCGCCTGGATTGTTTCAGAAGAAAACTTCCTGAAGGATTACAAAACGCTTAGCTTTCTAAAATTAAGACTGGGGTATGGAGAAGTGGGGAATTCAAACATTACCCGAAATGGTGCCTTATCGAGCGCATTTACCTATTATTCTTTTGGCTATAATGCTGTATTTAATAACACCCAATATCAAGGTGTTGGTATGTCTCAATTAGCCAATCCAAATCTTACCTGGGAAACACAGGCAGAAAAAAATGTTGGTATCGATTTTGGATTGTTTAACAACAGAATTACCGGTACAGTAGATTATTATCGAAGAAATTTCCGAAATTTATTGACTACCATATCATTGGCAACTGACTTCTCTGTTTCTGCGTATGCAGGAAATGCGGGAACAACAAAAAGTACGGGATTCGAATTTAGTATCCAGACCAAAAATATTCAAAAGCCTGAGGGTTTTAACTGGAATAGCACATTCAATTTTACCACTTTCAAAAATATGTGGGTAGAGCGCTCACCAGAAGCTCTTAAAACGCTTGCCAGATATATTAATCCAACCGGAAATTTCAATGAAGTATATGGTTATCTGTCGGATGGCATTTACGATCCTAATAAAATGGATGCTCCGGCATGGATGCCAAATATTAAACCTGGAGAGATTATTGTAAAAGACATTAATAGTTACGATGCTAATGGTTATCTGACTGGGAAACCCGATGGGAAAATCACCAATGCAGATATGACAGTTATCATGGATAATTCTTCCACAGCTCCCCGCTATACTTTTGGGTTTAATAACGAGTTCAGGTATAAAAATTTCGATTTATCTATTTTTGCCTATAGTGCTATACAGAAAAAGCAAAACCGAGAACTAACGATGGGGGGATATGGGAGTCTAGTAGGTTTTGGATGGAATGCATTGAATGGTATAAAAGATACATGGTCTCATGATAACCCAAATGCAACAATACCAACTGCTATTAATACTACCTATCCCTTCGGTGGATCCTCTGACTACTTCATTGAAGATGCGAGTTTTATCCGTGTAAGAGATATTGCCGTGGGTTACAGATTTTCGGAAAGTTTATTGGAAAAACAAAAAATATTAAGTAGTGTAAGAATTTTTGCTTCTGTACAGAATCCTTTTGTAATAACCAAATTCAGAGGTATAGACCCGGAGCTTAAAAACTTCTATTCTTATCCTATTGCCAAGTCCTTTATTGTGGGTGCTAATATTACTTTTTAAATAAAATATTATGAAACTAACTAATAAATACTTCAAAAGAATACCAGCCATTGTAGGATTGAGTATTTTAATGTTCTTAACATCCTGTGAAAAAGATTTAATAGAGACGCCCTATGACAGGTTTTCAGAAATTTCTTTTTATAAGACTCCGGCTGATGCTAAACTGGCAGTTACAGCTGTATATTCATCTCTTAACAAAAATGGATACGATGCTATCTATGGATCCGGAGCCGGTTCTGTAATTGTACAATCCAGTGCTACTACAGATGAATTAATTTGTTCGTGGGGAGATCCGGTGTGGATACCTTATTACCAGCTAAACTTTTTTGAAGATTTTCCAAATGGTCAACTAGGATTATTGTATTCCTCAATAATGCCGGCAGTAACCAATGCTACAATTACCATTGATAAACTCAATGGTATGACCTCTTTGAGTACAGAAGAGAAAAGCAGGTATATTGCAGAAGTTAAAGCCCTGCGGGCACATTATGCCTGGCAACTTTATAACTTTTATGGTCCTGTCGGATTACGTTTGGATGCTACAGAAGCACAGAATCCCGCTGCTAAGCCTATCCCAAGAATGACAAAAGAAGCTATGGTAGCTCAAATAGAAAAAGACTATACAGAGGCTATTGCAGGATTACCAACAGCTATGCAGCAGGATAAAGCCGACTACGGAAGGATGACAAAGGACATCTGTCTGATGGGACTGGTAAAATTATATATGCACGAAAAAAGATGGCCGGAAGTTATTACCAATTGCAGAACCTTGCAAGGTATGGGACATAGTCTGGAACCAAACTATGCGAATATTTTTACCATAGAAAATAACGGAAATAATCAGGAGAAAATATTTGCAATCTCCAGCAGAATGGATGCTGCCTTTACCAATATATGGCTGGCTCATGCCTTACCGGGGAATTATGTAGATCCTAGCGGAAAAGCCCTAACCCAATGGGGAGGCTACAAAATGCCGTGGAAAACCTATGATAAATTTGATCAGAATGATAAAAGGTTGACAAGATTATTGGCAAAATGGCCAACTTACGGAGGACAAACTTTTGATGCCAGAGCCAATGGATACAAAGGGGCTATTCCCATGAAATATGGTATTGATCCTAATGCACCAGGAGAAAATACAGGAGTTGACATTGTTGTTTGGCGCTATTCGGATGTTCTGTTATCACTTGCTGAGGCTATTAATGAAACTGCGGGTCCTACAACTGAAGCTTATGATTTAGTAACCCAGGTTAGAAAAAGAGCTGGTCTGGATGCTTTGCCAGCAGGACTTTCAAAAGACCAGTTTAGAAGCAAACTGATGGATGAGCGCTTATTTGAATTTTGGTTTGAGGGAGGTAACCGAAGAGAGGATATGATCCGATGGGGAACCTATATACAAAGAGCTTTGGATGACGGGTCTACCTTTGCAAAACCCGAATTTGTATTATATCCTATCCCTAGAAAAGCGATTAATGAGACTAATGGCGTAATTAAACAAAATCCAGGGTATAACTAAAAATACATATAATAGCGATAGTATCCGGATGCTATCTTTATAAAATGTTCATACAAAACCAATCCGGTTGTCTGAGGGCAGCCGGATTAGTTAACTATCTTTTCATCAAAACTCTTTTCAGTCTGATAACTCAGATAAGTTCTATATTGTTTTATTACGCTAAAAATCAATGTCATCAGCTATATTTCCGCCCTGTTCACCGGCGAATTTGGCTTTATACTCCTCGTATTTTACTTCATGATAATCCATCATTTCGGTAATTTCAGCAGTATTAAAATTCTGATTTCGTTTTGTCATCCATTGCATAGCTACACTTTGAAAGTCAATGAGACCAATTCCGAAATTATCTTCAATCCATTGTGCCCCATCAATTCCATACTCGTAAGCAGCTGTACGTGCAGCATTTAATTCTTCGTAAAAATAAGGGTCAGATTTTAAACGATCCAGATTGTTATTAGTGCCGGCAGGTGTCGTGTTACTTTTGTTTTGAAGGTCAAGAATTACAGGATGATTTCCTATTTCCATAAAATACTGACCATAAAGGGTGGTGATGGTAAAAGTTTCATCTTCCTGCATACGCTTAGGCCAGAGTGTATTGAGCTCCTCAAATATAGCCTCATCTATACCGAAGGCATTAAATAAGGTTTTCGGGTCTATACTACCCAGATTGGCAACCAGAGCTGTATAGTCTTTTAGAGAAATGCCATGAATAGGTTGTAACAGCGGATTATCATCATCTTCTTTTGTGTAACCTGCTGTAGCCACACCTGAATACTTCAGGGAGTTAGCCATTTCAAAATTGATAAAATCGTCTGTGTCTGTTTCCGGATTCCATTCCTGATAAATCTGTCTCAGCAAATGTCTGCGGTAGCTGTGGCGGTCACTTTTATCCCAATCGCCATCACTGCTATCTACATGTTCCTGAAATCTTTTTTCTAATTCCGCATCAAACTGACTTTCTGTGTAATGCGTACCATGTAATGTTTGGGGATCTAAATTCATAAGATTGTTAGTTTTGATTAAAATTTTCTTCGTTGCAGGCCCTGGTAGAAATTTTCGGTTTGCTCTGCCAGATCCGGCACTAATACTTTCCATTCATCAAACATTGCTCGTTGATATTCCTGATAATATTTTGGTGCTATCTTTAGGGATTGCTGCCTTTGTTCTTCCAGCATATCAAGCTGTTGCTGTAATTCGGAGGTTCTGTTACTAGCCAGTTTCAACTTTAACTCATGCGCCCGGTGATAGAGTATCCTTTCATTTTCCTGTTCTTTATGATATTTTTCCAGCAGGTGGCGTGTTCGTTGTTCTGCCAGTCCCCGGCCAATGTCTTCCAGTCTTTGAGACAGTGTCCCTGGTCTAAAAGTATTCTTAGTCTGGCAACTTGGGCAGGTCAGATATGTAGTAATAAAATAAATCTTAGTCAGGTGAATTGTATCTCCACACTGTTGGCACCTGAACCGATCTTTGATCCGCGCATGCTCATCCAGGATCTTTTGATATAGTACTTCATAATCTGTCTGATTTGTGTGCTCAAGTTGTTCACGGTAATAGTTGTACTTTTTATGAAAATCATTGTACAGCCTGTCGGAGCATGTAATTCTAAAATCAGTTAATTTATGGTACATTGGATGCAAACTATCTACTTCTACGCTAAGATGCTGATAAACGGTTTCAATTTTATCCTGATATATAGCCTCCGCTTTTTCTATTATACTATTAAGCTGCCCCTGAATACCGGAATAAAATATTCCATATTCGCGTTCATCCCTTATTTTCAGCTCCTCAAGCTCAGGTAGTGCTGCTTCTGTGAATTCCTGCATTTTGACTTCTAATTTATTGAGAAACACAAATAATCGTTCCCGATTTTCTATCAGAATTTTAGACAACTCCTCCATAGAATGGAAATTATTTTCATGACCCAGGTTTTCTCTTTTGCTAAATAGGTTAAACATAGAATATCAGTAGTGTAATGTAAAAGACCTCTTACATAGAATTGTCTTCTCTTTTTAAATGTAATCCGTCTGTAATTTTGACCTTAATAAATTGAAATCCACAATATGCACAATGTGTGAGACCGTCCTGCTGTGCTCTGCCTGCACCACAATTCGGACAGGGATGTATACTTAGTTCTGGCTCTTTCTCTTCCGGTTTTCCTCCGTAATGCTGCTGCGTCTTCGCTTTATTTTTTAATTTTTCCAGTATAGTATTAGTTTTCTTTTCTGTCATAAGAATACCTGATATATGCAAATGCTGCTGTTCTCTATAATTTCTTCAGAAGTTCAGTCTTTTTTATTTTGTAATCCTCTTCATCTATCAGTTCGGAATCAAAAAGGGATTTTAATTTTTTGAGCTTTTCTGCAATATCCTCTTGTGTTTGTTCTTCAAGAATTTTTCTGTCCATCAGCATACTGAAAGCTATGGCATTTCTGGTGGCTTCATTCACATCAGTTCCTTTTTGGGAAATAGCCTGAGCAGTACTGAATCTGGTGTATTTGTCCATATCCGTCACCATATTCATATTGCTGATTTTGTCGTAATGTTGTGTCACTTCTTCCGGAAGAGTTACGGAGGTAATCATGAACTGAGTCAATGTCAGACCAAATTGTTCAAAATATGGACGTAATAGGGGAGTTACCTTTTGACTCAAATCTGTTATGTTACCAGCAACATCAGTAATTGTCAGTTGTTCATTTGCTATTACTTCCCCAAATTTAGGAGCGATGTAATCCCGAAGTTCATGTTGCAGTTCAAAAATTGTAAAGCGTTCATAAGATCCGGCATATTGCCTGAAAAAAGTCGGAATATCTGTAATCTGTATGTCGAAAGTACCAAAAGCGCGTATACGAATTTGTCCGAATAGCGAATCATTCAGCAGAATAGGGGCTGGGGTTCCCCATTTGTTATTAACAAAATGACGGGTATTGAAGTAATATATGTCCGCTTTAAAAGGACTTTCAAATCCATATTTCCAGCCTTTGAGTTGACTTAATAGGGGTACATTCTCCGTATGCAGCTTATAGAGTCCTGCGTGGAACACATCTGCCAGTTGACCTTCATTGAGAAATAACGCAGCCTGACTTTCCCGTATGGTTATTTGGGCTCCGTTTTTTATTTCTTTATCTTCATCCGGATATTTCCACATTAGTAGGTTTGGATCCGGCGTAACACTCTCAATAATCTCTATAAAAGATAATTTCATAGCTTAAATTTTAAAATTTAAAGATTAATATACATTAATTATCTTTAATGTCAAAATTAAAATGATTACAATAACCATTATTATTGATTTTGTAACATTAATTTAATGCAGAAGTAACATTGGCAGGAATTTCTTGTCTTACTACCGGAAGATTAAAAAATATCAGGCTGTCTCAGAACTTAATTAAGACAGCCTTAAAATGGAATGGTGCTGTAAGGTTAATGCTATTTTATCTCCAGTTATAAAAGGTACGTTTCCGGAAAGTATAGCTAACACCGAGTGATACGGTAAGAGTTCCTTCTCCCCGGCGTCCGCCAACTTCACCGTCAAAACTGTCTCCTACAAAATTGCCGCGTACATCGGCTGTAAAGTTTAAATTTTCGGTTAGTACAAAGCTATTTAAGATACCTAAATTAGGACTTAATTTTGTAGCCTTTGGTTCATTTGTGGTCATCATCACACCAATACCCGCATAAGGAATAAAGGAGTAAATCCGCTCATTGTCATATCCGTCTATTATATTGTTCATATTGACCAATATATCCGCATGTCCGTACACATATTTAAATGACTGTTTTTGGAGTCTTTCAGCAGCATTATACACTTCGCCGGTAGAGTGACTTCCATTTTGGGTGAGTCCTTTGATCTGAAAACCGTTTATACCTGCACGGACGCCTGTATTAGCATTGATCCATTTGCCGGCATACAAATCAAAATTTGGTGTAATGCGTTTTCCGAAAGAAAGTTGTTTGTTATGATCTCCAAAGTAGATCTGTCCGCCTATGCCTGCGCCTGCGAACCAGGGATTGTAAAAAGGGCTGTTCTTCCGTTGCTGAAATCGGGATGACAGCACAATCGGATCTTTTGTCGAAGCATGAATCTGCGTCGCAACAGGCAATAGCCAAATTAAAAGAATGTAATACTTTCTTTTCATGTTAGTGAATTTAGTGTGTGGGTGTATTTGTTGCTCAGAACAGTCCAAGCGGACATATACACAGCGTTAGTGTGCCGTAAAGTTAGTTTTCTTTAATTTCTATGATAACAAATTTTTCAGTAATCTTTGGAGAAGTAGCTTTTAGGCTACAACTGGGTAAAGAATAAGAGTTGTTATCTTGATCTGCTGTAAAGAAAAAGCAGAACAGGATAGAGACAGTTTTTTTATAAAGAGAAAAAAGAATATAATAACAGTATAGTGTTACTTTTGGTAAGAATTAATAAATTTGCTGTTTAACTCATAAATGAATGATAGCTGTAGTTATTGAAGAGCAGCAACCGGATATTATTTGTTTTAAAAAATAAGCAGCAGATACAGGTATATGCCCGACGGAAAAAGAATATCTTGCAACAACTTTTTCCACAGTAATGTAGAAGCATATAATTTTAACATTCGAGAGAGCATATTTTAATTTAAACAGAAATGAATAAAATGAAACTGATAGCACATAGCACCATTATTCTGTTAGCCTTGAGCATTAGCAGTTGTAATGGACAATCCGGTAAAACGAATACAGCGATAGTACAAACAGAATCTGTTAAACCTGTTGATCAACTGGAGACACTTACAAAAGAGCTTTACAAATGGGTGGAGTCTGATAATGCCGGCGAAGACTTCAGTCCTTTGCCAGAGCAGGAAACCGATAGTCTGTATTTGGGTTTAGATCT
This sequence comes from Sphingobacterium sp. UBA5789, assembly GCF_002418355.1. NCBI lineage: Bacteria > Pseudomonadati > Bacteroidota > Sphingobacteriia > Sphingobacteriales > Sphingobacteriaceae > Sphingobacterium > Sphingobacterium sp. UBA5789. Next base: position 491,734 of record NZ_DIDX01000004.1, read on the forward strand.
GGAGGCTCACAAAAAACGAATTTCGACGCTTAAGAATACACATTTTTTTGCTGCAGAATTTCTTGAAAATTATAACAAGATCGGATTGACGATTGATGAGAAGTTACGTAGTCATTCTTTTTCCTGGTATATCGGAGAATTACCTCCATTTGGAAACGGAGCAAATCCATGGTGTAATTGTCAGGATAATCCCGATGATTACTGGAAAAAAATCATCCTGCAGGATGTCGTATTTGATGGTGAAACCGCAACTTACAACTGGACATGGGGAGACGGGGTTCCATACAAGATGAAGGCTGTCAAAGAAAATGACGGCTGGAAGGTTTCTTATATGCAAGGTTTTGATTCTGAGGAATTTCTTTCGCAGCAAAACAACTAATATTCAGACTTTTCGAAGATGATCGGGGAGAAGGACTATTCCTCTTCCTTATCATCTTCAATATAGCCCCAGCTCACTGGTAATTTGTCGAGCAGTTCTTCAAACTTTTCATGATCACTGCTACATGCAAATGTTCTTCCAACTGCCGGATTTCTAAAGGCACAAAACCATTACTATCTATTGGAGTAAGTTGATACAATCCCTTAATCTTTTCAAAGACTGTCATCTCCGCCATGCGTTAACAAGTAAAAATATAGTCAGAATGGGACTTAACAGACTGTTTTTCACATTTCAACTAAAGAAACAGCACTTTAGATAAGCTCCTTATCTATCTGAGAATGGATCTGAAAACACGAAATATGAAATAAAAGTTGTAATAAGAAGATTTCGTTTTATATTTGCGTTGTTTTTAATCAGTCTAAATAATTGGATTGAATATTGTAAATGTGGTTATTACATGGCCGTTTACAATAATAAGTCCGATAGCGAATAAGAATAACGCCATGCATAAGACGGCAATCCTCTGCATGGCGTAAAACTACGATCAGCGGCAACTGATTGTAGTTGATCTGCTCAGCAAGCTGAACAGGTCACTCCCGATACTGTAACATATGGAAGAATCTGCAAGATAGAGAAAAATAAAAAATTAAACTATTTCTTATTCAAATATCTTCTTGTTATTTCTTTTCATAAAGAGTTGAAACAAATAAATACGGACAATATTCAACATATTATGAAATACTTATATCTATTTTCTCTTTACAACTCTCCTGAAAGCGAGTCTATTACGCTTGTGCAACCTGTCAGCACCTTCAGAATAAGAGATTCCAATCCATTTCGATAATATATTGCTTTCGTTTTTTCAATCTGTATACAGATTGATGCCTTTCCGTTTCCTTTTACAGTATGTCAGTCTGTAAAGTGGAAATACTAAACTATGCTCAACATTTAATTCACATAATATAAACAACAACACACACCCTTAATTCAGCACACTCATGAATAAACTATTACGTTTGTTATTTTTTTGTCTTCTTTATCTGACCGGGTCAGCATCTTATGCGCAAAGCCTATATTCAGTTGAAGGAATAATTTTAAATGAAAATGATCAGCCTGTTTCAGGAGCCACAATCAAACTGGATCCTTCAGATCTGGCAACAACAACAGATACTGAAGGTCATTTTAAATTGTCCAATGTAAAGTCTGGTAATTATGAATTGCACATAAAATCCTTTGGATACAGCAAATATCAGTCAGTTGTATTGGTCAAGAATCAATCATTGGATCTGGGACAGATCAAACTGTCTTCAAAATCCGAATCTATTGACGAGGTCTCTGTCTACGGACGTTATTATCAGCAATATAAGCTGGACAGCATTTCGGGTTCACTCCGTTTAAAAACACCTATTCTGGAGTTACCTCAGAATATACAGATCATATCGGCCGATCTAATGGCTGATCAGCAAGTATTTGATATTGTAGATGGTATTACGCGTAATATCAGCGGGGCTACACGTCAGGGACACTGGGATAACCAATATGCCAACCTGAGAATGCGCGGATCGAAAATTCCTGCATTCAGGAATGGTATGAATATCGAAGCTTCCTGGGGTCCTACAGCTGAAGACGCCTCTATGATTGAGCGTATAGAATTCGTAAAAGGTCCGGCAGGTTTTATGCTGGCTAATGGCGAGCCGGGAGGATTCTATAATGTCGTAACCAAAAAACCTTCAGGTCATACCAAAGGATCCGCAAGCTTCAATATGGGCAGCTTCAGCACCTACCGCGGAGCGCTGGATTTTGATGGTAAACTTAGTAAGGATGGTAAACTGTTGTATCGTCTTAATGTGGCAGGTCAACAGAAGGATTATTTTACAAAATACAACTACAGCAACCGTGTTGTAGTAGCACCGGTATTGACGTATAAAATTGACGATGCGACCTCACTGACAGTAGAGTACACTTATCAGGGATCTACCTACCTGACGAATGGTAACTATACCTTTTCTCCAAAACAGTATGCAGATCCGGGTATTGCCAATGATTTCTTCTATGGAGATCCATCTTTTGAACCTAGTAAAATCAAAGACCACAGTGCCTATGTATATTTTGATCACAAGCTTAACGAAAACTGGAAATTACATGCTCAGGTAGCTTATTTTAATTTCAATATGATTGCAAACAGCACCTGGCTGAATTATATGAAACCGAATGGTGATATGCCTCGTAACCTCAGCATCGCTGATGAGGCCGGAGAAAACAGATTTGCACAGTTTTCATTCACCGGAGAGGAAAAGACAGGAGGTGTAAGACACCGTTTACTGTTCGGAGGAGACTTTGGAAACAAAAAATTCTGGGGTGATTTCAGAACGTTACTGGATTCTATTCCATTTGCATCCCTTAATGTATACGATCCGAAGTACGGTATTCCAGGCGCAGTCTTACCAGCTATAGACAGATCCAAAAGTGTAAAATTAAGAGCCGGAGGAAGTAACTATGTGTCTTCTGTTTCTTATACTTCATTCTATGCACATGATGAGATGGCTTTCTTAAATGATCAGCTTCGTCTTTCCTTAGGTTTACGATTCACGAATGCAGTGACAGTAGGTAAGACCAATGCTGCTGACGTGAAAGATAATGTATGGAGTCCACGTGCCGGATTAAGTTATTCGATTGATAAATCGATGAGTGTATATGGCTTATACGATCAGTCATTTGTGCCCGTGGCAGGAGTAGATTGGGAAGGAAATGCATTCAAACCTATACGAGGTAATAATGTGGAAGCAGGAGTAAAGAAAGAATGGTTTGGAGGTCGTTGGATTTCTACAGTAAGTGCTTATTCGATAAGAAGGGAAAATTCTCTGGTGACAGATCCGGATCCGAATCATGTTGTTAACGGGCAAACTTTCCAGGCACAGCTAGGGGAGACAAAATCAAAGGGAATTGAACTGGATATTACAGGTGAAATCCTAAAAGGATTAAATGTCAATGCCAACTATGCATTGACCGATTCTAAAATATCTAAAGCGAGTGACGAATCGACAATTGGAAATATAACACCTAATACAGCAAAACATACGGCCAACGCATGGCTGCAATATCGTATTCAAAACGGAACACTGAAAGGATTTGGTCTTATGGGAAGTGTTCAGACTATGTTTGACAGAGCTGTCGGTACGACAAAGGAATCCAACTTCAAAAACTATATACGTACAGATGGTGGTTTGAGTTATCAAAAAGGGAAATACAACATTTCATTACTGGTAAACAACCTGTTGGATAACAGAAAACTACTGACTGCAGGATCTTTTTCAAAAGCAAATGCAGCGACCCTTGCTAAGGGAGGAGTTGATTATTACAGCTATATCGTAGAAGCAAGACGTAATATGCGCCTTGGTATTACTTATAAATTCTAGAGATTAATAATATTATAAACCCAATTCATTAACCCCGCAGCGTATCAATAAAAGTTGATACGCTGTTTTTGTTTGAATAATAACCACAACATTTAGCTCCGTTATTTGTTATTACAGCAGTATTCGTGTTGGGAATCCTATACATACACCATTATTATAAAGCTTATGAAATTATTAATTCTTCTGTTTACTGCATTTTTTATCGCATTGTTAGCTACGAAATTCATGTACGGATTCTGGGATTTTGTCTTTGCAGGGAATCTGGGGATGAGTGTATTTATCATCTTTACCGGATTATCACATTTTAGATTTCAAAAAGGAATGGCTATGATGATGCCCGATTATATACCTGCTAAGATGTTTTTTGTATACTTCACAGGAATATTGGAAATAGCCGCCGGAATAGGACTCATGATTCCCGGGCTGCGTGCATTGACAGCTGTATTGCTTATTATATTTTTAATAGTGGTGTTTATAGCAAATGTGAATTCTTCTAAGAAAATGATCAATATTTTCAAAGCCGATTACACAGGCCCCGGAATGAATTATCTCTACGCCCAAAGACTGCCTATGCAATTGATTCTGATTGGCTGGACCTGGTATTTCGGACTTTATTTAAAATAACATATTCCAAAGAATACAGTAGAGGTTAACCAACAGATCATTGATTGTAACTGGTTAATCTTGAGTGTAATGTTGATCCATAAAGACTACAGGATAATCTGGTATTTATAATATGTCTACACCAAAACTCGCAGTTTTCTATATGTAAAATAGCATAAAACTAACACAATAGTTTGCTTCCCTTACTTAATAAAACTACTTTTGTTTATTGATGAACAAGATAATACCAAATATTTCAATGCATTATAAGCGATATTTTTTCGTATTCGCTGCTATACTTTTGGTATTACTGACCTCATGTGTCGTCAAAACAAGTATCAAAAATCTGGCAGGTATTCCTGTTAAAACAGAACAGAGTATACCGAAAGGCAGCCAAAATTTTTCTGCACATGCAATGGAAAAATGTGCGCAATCCGATGCTTCAGATAAACAAATCGTTCAAAAGAAATCTATTGATACGAACGATTTACTGCCTGCCGTTATCTTTACGGCTGCATTTCTTTTTCTATTCGCCTTACAGCCTGTAAACAAAGAAAGTAAGCACCCGCTTTACAGTGATAGTGGAAAAATCCACAGTTCTATTCCCATCTTTCTCGAATACCGGAAACTTATTCTTCATTACACCTGCTAATTCCCTTTTCTCCTGTTGACCGCACCTGTTCAATGGGTTGTATTTCTATTGATTTCATTTTAAAATAATCTATGGTCGCCCTTTGCGACCTGTCCAAAATTTGTAGAGTAATATGATAAAACATATTATGGCGACCGCATTATTCTGGTCGGCCGTTGTTGTTATGTTTCCAATACATGCACAGCAACAAAAGAAACATACTTTAGGCAGTCTGTGGTCTGAAGTTGAAGAAAATTATCCGGGCGTTAGTGTAAGAACTTCAGCAATTGCTGCTGCAAAGTTCAACCAACGAGCCGTCAAAGGCAATATGCTCCCACAGGTAAATGCACAAGCACAGAATACATACGGAACTTATGAAGGAAGTGCCGGAGCATTTTTTCCACAGGCAGGATTTTTCAATGTAAGTGGTTCAGTTGTACCACTTGACGGAAGTTCTGTGACAGCGAATACCTTTGGTTCTGCTACTATCCAATGGGAAGTATTTTCCTTCGGAAAGCTTGGCAAGCAGAATGAAGCTGCAGGAGCGTTATATCACAAATCGGTCAGTGAGAAAGATGCGTATTTGCTCAACCTGAAAAAAACGTTATCTGAACGGTATATCATTCTCCTGTACAATAATGCCAAGCTGCAGTGGGCAGAAAAGAACGCCGAACGTCTCAACGATATACGCAAAATAACTGCTGCTATGTCCGCTTCCGGTTTGCGACCTGCGGCAGACAGCCTGCTCGCCTCGTCCTCGTATGTACAGGCTATGGGTGAACATGATAAATGGAAGGGCTTTGAAAAGGCCGCTTATATCAAGCTGTTGGAATTGTATGGTAATGATACCATTAATTATACCGCATCGGCCAACCGATTTGAGAACATGGCAGAAAATAGACTCGGCAAAAGCAAGATTATAAATGTCTCGCACCCTGTTTTAGATGCTTTGGATAAGCAATCTGAGTATTACATGTTAAGCGGGGAAGCGCAAAAAAGATCTTCTTTGCCTTCCATTAACTTGTTAGGCGGATATGCGTATCGGGGCACGGGGATCAGTCCGAACGGAACGGTATCAGGAGCCTGGAAAGATGGATTTAACAATACCACCAGTAACTTTTTGGCAGGTATCGGTATCACATGGAATCTGACCAGTCTGCATACAAATCGTATGAAAGGTCAGCAGCTTTTTAAAGAAGCAGAAAGCACCAGATTTTTACATGCACAATATGAACAGGCTATGCAGGCAGATTTATCCGCTTCGCGGGCAAAAATCATTCAGCAGTATAGTCAACTTCAGAAAACAAAGCTCGCTGTGCAGCAGTCTCAGGATGCATACCATATGTACCGGGCAAGGTATAAAAGTGGATTAATCACCTTGAGCGAACTGTTGCAGATACGCATCTTACTCGAACAGGCGGAGAACGCCCATATTGAGGCTTCCCGTGATTACTGGGTATTGCTGGCTTACGAGGCAGAACTGACTGCTGATTTCGACTTTTTGTTTAATAACCTTTAATTAATCGTATATGAACATAATAAGATTTGCGTTAAGAAAACCCATTGCGATTATGGTTGTCATACTCGCGATAGCTTTCTTTTCCTACAATACTATAAAAAAAATAAACGTAGATATATTTCCCGAAGTGGAATTACCGGCGATGTATGTTGCAATGCCTTATGGTGGATTATCACCGGCATATATGGACGGTTTTATGGCAAATGAGTTCCAAAAGGTTCTCCTGTTTGTGAGCGGCGTCAAAAATATTGATTTCAAAAGTGTACAAGGCCTGACCCTGATGAAGCTGACCTTTTATCCGGGAACAAATATGGCACAGGCTGCCGGGGAGGTGTCCACATCCGTTTCCCGGGCAATGGGCTTTCTGCCACCCGGAGCCGTCCCACCTATGGTGGTACGTTTTGACGGAAGTTCGCTTCCGGTTGGTAATCTCGTTTTTGAAAGTGACCAGCGTTCTGTTAATGAAATACAAACATTAGCATTGACCAAAATCAGGCCGATGTTCGTACAAATTCCGGGTATTACTTCCCCTGCACCTTTCGGTGGCAATGTGCGTTCTATCGTTATCAACATTGACCCCGACGCTATGCAGGCGAACGGGTTAAGTCCCGAAGATATAACGGTTGCCATTACCAGAAACAGCCTTCCGTCACCTGCCGGAAATATCCGGATAGGAGAGGAAAACCTGATGGCACCCATTAATTCCATTGCCAAGGGCCCGGAAGAGCTATTAAAAACCCCTGTGAAAACAAGTGCTAACCGCACCATATATGTAGGCGATGTTGCCCGTGTAGAAGACGGCGCAGATCAGACCGTAGGTTACGCTTTGATAAACGGCAAACGTTCGGTTTACCTGCCCATTATTAAAAAAGCAGATGCTTCCACACTGGATGCTGTGGAAAACCTGAAAAATGCCATTCCGATGCTGAAAGATCAATTGCCCGAAGATGTAAAGGTCAGCTATGAATTTGACCAATCCAGCTATATCGAACGCTCTCTTTCTAACCTTATCCACGAGGGGATTTTAGGAGCGGTTTTCACGGGGTTGGTCATATTATTGTTCCTTGGCGATACACGGGGAGCTATCATTGTTGTATTTACTATTCCGATTGCCGTTCTTTCCGCAGTTACGACCTTGTACCTTTTCGGGCAGACCATCAATATTATGACTTTGAGCGGTCTTGCTCTGTCTATCGGTATTCTTGTCGATGAAGCTACGGTAACGATAGAGAATATACATCAGCATATGGAAATGGGTAAGCCCAAACAGCGGGCGATTGTGGATGCTTTGCTGGAAATCTCTATTCCTAAATTGCTGATATTGCTTTGTATTCTTGCGGTATTGACCCCAGCCTTTATTATGACAGGTATTCCAAAAGATATGTTTATGCCTTTATCGATGGCTGTTGCCTTTGCTATGATAGCTTCCTTTCTGGCTTCGCAAACTTTTGTGCCTATACTGGCAAACTGGATGATGAAGAACAAACACAACTCAGAAACCATTTCAGCAAGAAAACGGGCCTTCTTTGACAAATTCCGTGTCAATTATTCCTACCGTATGCGTAAATGGTCTACTAAAGCCGTACCGCTTTTTATCGTGTATGTATTGGTTGCTTGCGCTATCGCAGGTTTACTTTTGACTGTCGTGGGTACAGATGTAATGCCAGTTTCCAATAATGGTGATTTTCAGTTACGTATACAGGCTCCACAGGGAAGCAGAATTGAAAAAACAGAACGGATTGTCAAAGATATTACCAATGACATCAAAGCCGAACTGCCTGAAAACGGACTGAATATTACCTCTGCATTTATAGGAATGCATCCCGCCGGGTCACCTATTAATCCCATATTCCTTTTCAGTAATTCTTCTCACGAAGCAATATTGCAAATATCCGTTAATCAGGAGGTGTACGGCGGTTCAATGGAAGATTTCAAAGAGAAAGTCCGTAATAAGATTACAGAGAAGCATCCTGAAGTTGCTTTTAATTTCGAACCGATGGAGCTGACCGAAAAAATTATGGGACAGGGCGCAATGACACCGATTGAAGTCAAAGTAGGCGCAGGTCAGGTAAAAGGTGCTTTTGCACATGCCTCAAAGATTGAAGCTAATCTGAAAAAAGTTCCGTATCTGCGGGATATCCGCATTGCAGAACCCATTGCTTATCCGAATATGGAAATTGAAGTAAACCGTGACCTTGCCGGACAGTTCGGACTGACAATGCAGGATATTACCCGCAGTCTGGTTACGGCGACCTCATCTACCCGTTTTACGGACAAAAACCTGTGGATTGATCCGAAATCGGGATTGGTATTCCAGACACAGGTACAGATACCGGAGGGTATGATGTCGGAAGAAAGATTGCGGTCACTTCCTTTGAAAGCGGGAAGCCTTCGTCCTGTACTGGAAGATGTAGCGACTATACGCAGGGTGATAGCTCCGGCACAGGTAAACCGTAAGGGACCAAACCGTTATGTAACCATTGTTGCCAATGTATACGGAAAGGATTTGGGCACGGCTTCCCGGGCAGTGAAACAAGCCATTAAAGATGCGGGAGTACCGCCGCGTGGTACGACTATCTGGACAGAGGGAACATTACAATTATTGGATGATACATTAGGAAGTCTTCTGGCTGGTTTGGGTGTGGCCATTATGGCCATATTCCTGATGCTTTCGGCTTATTACCAATCATTCAAAGTTCCTTTGATTATCCTTTCAGTGTTGCCTGCCGTAATTGCAGGCAGTCTGATTATCCTTTTCTTTACAGGCAGTACGCTCAATCTGCAATCTTATATGGGTATTATTATGTCACTCGGGGTATCGGTTTCCAATGCGGTACTACTGGTCAATCAGGCAGAATATTACCGTAAAAAATTACTCTTGAAACCAGCCAACGCTGCAAGACTTGCCGCTTCCTCAAGGCTAAGACCTGTACTGATGACCGCAGCAGCCATGCTTGCCGGAATGTTGCCGATGGCAATGGGTTTAGGCGATGGAGCAGAGCAGGTAGCCCCTTTGGGCAGGGCGGTTATCGGTGGTCTGATTGCATCTACCGTCACCATCTTATTACTCGTACCACATTTCTTTTCTTCTCTGATGTCAAGGACTAAAGTTATTAGCCCGTCATTAGACCCTGATGATTACGAAAGCAGGTATTATGCAGAACAGTCCGGTAAACAAACGATATCATAAACTTTAAAATTAGCATTACAATGTATCACAGCATTTCAATAAATAGAAAAACAACAGCTCTATTGGCATTGACCATATTGTTGGTATTGCTGCTTTCGGCTTGCTCACAAAAAGAACAGGAAAAGCCACAAGCGAAAAAAGAGCTTGTAAAATCCATGAATTATAAGACAGCACCTGTACAGGTTATCAATCCTGAATATGAAATATCCGTTCCGGCAGAACTGAAACCCTATGAGCAGGTCTCCGTATATGCAAAGGTTACCGGATTTGTACAACGGTTGTACGTAGATAGAGGGGACAGGGTTAGGAAAGGTCAGCTTTTGGCCGTATTGGAAGCTCCCGAAATGCAGCAGAAATATCTTTCCGATAAATCTACCGAGCAAAAGGTTTATAGCGATTACCTTTATGCAAAACAGGCGTATGACCGATTGATAACGGCTTCCAAAACAACCGGAGCCATTGCAGATATTGAACTGGACAGGGCTAAAAGCGCAATGGAAAGTGCCAAATCCGCTTATGATGCTTCCAAAGCAGGTACTGCGCATTCATCGCAATTACAACAGTATCTACGTATCACCGCACCGTTTGACGGCGTGATAACCCAAAGGAATATTTCAGTTGGTGCATTGGCGGGAGCAGGAAGCAATATACCCTTGTTTATGATGGCGCAGAGTAATAAGCTCCGCCTGACGTTATCCCTCCCCGAAAAGCACGTATCATCCGTTCAGCAGGAGATGTACGCTACGTTTACGGTCAGCTCTCAGCCGAGTAAAACATTTGACGCCAGACTTTCCCGTACCTCGGGATTGCTTGACCAGCAAGACCGGTCGCTTACACTGGAGTTTGATGTAAACAACCCGTCGGGCGAACTGCAGGGAGGAGATTATGCACAGGTAAAACTGATATTAAAACGTAAAAACCCCACTAATTGGGTACAGACAAAGAGTATATTAAATACACAGTCAGGAACTTATATTTTGACGTTAAATAACGATGAAGTAAAACGGATTGCTGTACATGAAGGAATTCGTTTAGATACACTGACGGAGGTTTTCGGTAATCTGGATCCGGAGGACAAAATTATCATCAAACCATCGGAAGAGATTAAGGAGGGGAGAATAAAGAAACAGGACTCGTTCAAGTAAAGCCGGCAATACTATGTAAAAGAAAAACATCCTTACCAGCATTATGGCAGGGATGTTTTGTTTGAAATCAGTGTCAGATTGTTTTTGAAGCTATTCGTTTGATGAATGAACCAAAATATAGCCAATAACGGGGATTTTTTTATTCTGTATTTCTATCTAATATTGATCAATATGATGAATAAACTTTTGATGCATGAGAATATTAATATTAAGTACCCTTTTTATGTTGACTTCAGTAACGGCCTGTACACAGGAAAAAAATGATAATCCTCAGGTAGTGATCTCAGAAATGAAAACCATAAATGCTGTTCCTTTTTTAACGAAACAGAATGATTTTACTTACGTAGATAAAACAAGTTTAAAGCCCACTATTAATCAAAAATTTAAGGCAGCCTCTTTATTTACAGCTACAGGTTTTGCAATTGTTGGGAATGAAAAGAATGAATCTGCAGTCATAGATGAAACAGGCAAAATAATTTTGAATTTTTCAGAAGAAAATATAGATATGAATGTTGTAAACGGACTTACATTTTATAAAAAAGATATGGAATACCAAAAGAAAATGCCTGTATGGAAATGGGATTGGAATATCATGGGAGGCGGCATCAAGAAGGAACAAACCTATCATAAATTTGAGATTGGTATTTTAGAAACCAGACAAGTTTTACTCAGGGAGGATATCCCGTACCTGGAAGACAATTATTATCTGAATTTTGTTTCTGTAGATGAAAACCATGTTTTTTGGAATGGAAGTCTTTATGAAATCAAAAAAAATCGTTTACACGACGTTGAGAATAATATTGCTGAATTGTTGGAAGATAAACGCTTTATCAAATCTTCAAATTCAACTTTTTCAGTATATGGATTGAATCAGAAAAAAGCAATTCACAATAGTCTGCAAGGTACTGAAACCCTATCAATTCGGTTTGGTAAGGAAAATATAATATTAAACGAAGTTAATAAGGAGCGGTATAAACCGGATATCCCTAAACTTTTAATGGATAGTAAAACCAATGATGTTTATGCTTTTCCACAATATGATAAGGTATTTCCAAAGGAAATAACAAAGGCAACAGCTTCGCAGATTGATTTTATTAAAAAAACATCCTTGCTGTATTCCATTACCAATTCACCTTACTTTTTACTCGGTGCTTTTAATTACGATCACGATGTTTGGGCATATGACTGGCTTTATATCGATACCAAAGGAAATGTTACAGATACTATAGATCCCTATAATTTTAAGGTCTTGGATCAGGTTGGATATCTGGTTTGGCCCGACAGGAAAATGATTTTACCCAATCAGTTCAATGAAAAAAACTGGAAGTTTGGAAAAATAAGTTATTATCAGGGTATGAATGATTTATATCTTATCCGGATTGAAGACGAAAAAGAAGTGAGAACAATGGGCTTGTGGAATAGCAAAACAAAGACCTGGGAGATAAAACCTGAATACAATGATATCTCGGTTTTGGATACAGAAAAAGAAATCTATACGCTTCAAAAAGAAAAAGATGGTCTGTATACGCTTTATGATAATAAGAATAAAAAGAATATAGGATCGAATGCTTATAAATCTATTAATTCGGATGGATTAGTCAATGCTAAGCTCCACGAAGACGAAACCATTTACTATTATATCGATATTTATTCCGGAAGAGAATACAAAGAAAATTAAAACAATAAATTAAAAGAAGGATACACTATGATTTTCAGAAAGTTATTGCTCATTGTTACCTGTATGATAAGCATCTCATCCTTTGCACAAATAAAAACAGGAGTATATTTTTCTTCCGACAAAAAATATAATGAGATTATAGAGGATCTTGGAAATCCATTAGCAGGAAATCCGGTTATGATTGTGAAATCCTTTGTTCCCAACCATGGAAGCTATGTTTGGTATCTGAACGAAAGTAAAGCTGAAAATGAAGCCTATTTAGATGATCATCCTAAGGATTTGCATGCAGGAATTTTTCTGGAAGATCACGGTGGATTAATTTCGCAAATTACTTTTAGAGATTTTGCAAAAGGTCTGGCACAACCGCGATATCTGATTAACTATTGCGAAGTCGGTGATGCAGACAAAGACGGTTTTCCAGAGTTTTACCTGACTTATTTTGAAGAATCAGACGGTTTAGACGCCAAACCATTGAAAGTTATTGTTTATACCAAGAGAGGTCAAAAAAAGCTTTCAAAATCAAAAATTACAGGTTGGATATCATTTGAAGAAGCTGACCCTTATCGTGAAGAAAGAGATTCAAACTTCAAATTATTACCCAAACCCATAAGACTGCACGCTGAAAAAATATTGAAAGATGCCAAAAACGGAATAAATTAGAATACAAAAATATGTACTTACTGCACACGCGTACGCTAACGCTTCTCTGGCGCAAGCGTCCGCTTGTGACAATAAAGTAGTATGATTATAAATAAATTGCACACGCGACACACGTGCGCAAACAAGGTTATGTTTTAATTTAAGAAGTTATTAAAAAATAAAGAAGTGAAATATTTTATCATTTTAACCTCGTTGTGGGCTGTGTTGAGTTCTAACGCCAGTGCTCAGAAACTGAAAGTCACAACCATTTATACCAAACCCAATCGAGTTACAAAAGAAATCCCGGAAACGGGAGCTTTGCAGCATTATTCAACCCGTAAAGAAATTACGGAGCGTCTTAATCCCACGATCCTCCTGATTTCCAAAAAAGAGAAAACTGTAAAGTTTCGTATACAGGGAAATATCAGTTCCGGAGGACACAATATTCATCAGGTAAGTAAAATTCGTTTAGAAAAAGGAGAGGAGAAAGGCAATATCCTGACACTGAAATGTTTTGTGGAAATCAAAAAGATTCCCGGCAAAGAAAGTGCTGATATTGCGGGATATAACTATACAAAAGATGAAACCTGTAAAATCCCGGATGATGTTAAAGCAATAAAGATGGAGTTGTACGAAGAACGAATCACCGATCCCTCAGGCAGAACTCCAAAGCTTATTGCAGAACAAACTTTTAATTTCTTTGCAAAGATGTAATTGCCTGAACAATTTCAGGAATACATTTTAACTCATATGCAGATCCGGTAACAAAATCTTATCCGGATTTTTCTCTGCAAACTGCTCCACAAGCTGCATCATATAATAATTACTGACGCAGCGGTCATCTTTGCTTATGATATCCTCTATCTGTTGACTTTCATGGTATTGATCCAGAAAACCTAAGGCATAGAGATTATTTTCTTTTACATATATATAGCTCTTTTCTTCCTTATGTCTGCCCTGATCAATCAGAATGTAGCTTTTCTTTTCCAGGATCAGAGAATCCAGAGCTGCTGTGACTTTATCATTATAATATTCGGCTTTTTCTGTTTCCATATATCTGGATTCTACATGTCTTCCATGGGCTGAGGCCGTCTTGTCGGAATAGAAAGCACATAATAATGGATGGAGATCAAAATCCTGAATAAGCTTAAGTAACATCTGATTGGCATCATACGGACGTTCGAAATAGCGAATACAGGTAATTCCTTTTGCAACTTTAGTAATGGCCAGGCGCATATAACCATTTATATCTTCGTAGGTCATCAGACCTAATTTGGGTTCATACTGTTTCAAAGCCCGGTTGTGTGCCGGCCAATGTTTTTTGATCAACTGGCATTCCATAAGTAAGGCCATTAACTCCGTTCCGGATTCTTCAAAATCAATATCAAAAATTTCCTTCAAAAATAATTGCCGCCTGTTGGATGTGTTGTTTCCGGTAAAATGACTGAGTACCCTTTTTCTGATGTTTATAGCTTTACCTACATAGATGATCTTGCCCTTATTATTTTTAAATATATAGATTCCGGGGGTTGAAGGCAGGCGTTCAAATACTATTTTATCAATATGGGTAGGTAAAAGTTGCTCTTTGGCATGTGTCTGCAGAAAACTATTAATCAATCCTTCTGTATCCTGTGAGAGGATACGTTCAAAGAGAATGACAGTGGCTTTAGCATCACCTGCTGCACGGTGTCTGTCAGAAATCGGAATCTCCAAACGCTGGCACAGATTGCCTAAACTATAAGACGAAAATCCCTTAAAAACATTTCTGGCCAGCCGTACAGTACAAAGTTTGGGAGATTTCCATTGATAACCACAGGCTTTGAGATGGGAATAGACAAAGGAATAATCAAAATTAACATTATGTGCGACAAAGATCTTGTCTTCCAGAAAGGAGTAAATCTCAGCAGCCACATCCTCAAATGAGGGTGCATCCGTCAACATATCGGGAGTAATGCCCGTAAGCATCTGAATATGGTAAGGAATCTCCTTATGCGGATTGATCAGGGTTTGATAGGAATCAATGACCTGATGACCATCATGCAGATAAATAGCGATCTCCGTGATACCGCTATTTGCTGCATATCCTCCGGTTGTCTCAATATCGACAATAGCATAAATGCGATCTTCTGATACACTCATAGTTTTAGCCATTACACAAATATAATGCTAAAAATATTAGTTTTGCAATAGAAGTTTAAATTTAAACCGTCATCAGATCCCGGATAGCGACAGATGCAATCGCTCCGCCAAAAGCTGCCGGTAAATACGACATCGTACCGTAAGCAGACTTCTTAAAATTACTGCCATCCGTATAGAGTAAAGAATTTTTATCCGGCAATTCGGTAGAAAAAGCAACTTTGACACCATCACGGATCCCATGCTTCCTCAATTTTTTACGAATGTGTTGTGCCAGTTTACAATTGTACGACTCACTGATATCTGCAATTTTTATCTTCGTAGGATCTACCTTACCACCAGCTCCCATAGAACTGACAAAAGGAACTTTCGCATCCAGTGCCAGACGAATAAAAAATAGCTTTGGCGTGATGCTATCAATAGCCTCAACACAATAATCCGGCTTTAAATCCAGGAGTGCAGGTATTTTTTCAGGAATAATAAAATCCTGAATTACTGTCAGATCCAATTCCGGATTAATGGCCATTAACCTTTCTTTCATAATCTCTGCCTTAGACTCTCCGTGATTGGTAGAGAGGGCAGGGAGCTGACGATTGCGATTGGTAGGATCTACCGTATCGCCATCAATGATAGTCATTTTGCCTACTCCGGCCCGGCAGATAAATTCCGCCGCATACGAGCCTACACCACCCAATCCCAGCATCATTACATGCGAATTAGCCAGTTTTTCCAATGCTTCACGCCCTACTAATGCTTCCGTACGTGAAAGCCAAGACAAATCTTTCATAATTACTCAAAAACAGAATGATAATTCTGTATTATATATGCTTTAAATTTTGTTAATTCAATTTGTTTTACGCCTGCCACATAAGCGTAGATTTCTTCAATACCCACAGCTGCATGATCTGTTTCCAAAAAGATCCGGTCTACAGGAATTTCAGTCAGTACTTTATCCATGCTGCCGTTCAAAACAGCCTTTCCAAAGGAAAGATAATAGCCTTTGGCAATCAGTTGCTTCGCCAGAATTTCATTCTTTTGATAGCCATGAAAAACAACCTTTCCCTGAAACAATTGGGAAGATAAGGTTTGCATTACTTCTTCAAAAGCACGTACACAATGTATGATCAAAGGTTTATCATATTGCGCAGCTAATCGGATCTGAGCAGCAAAGACTTCCTTCTGAATATGTACATCCGTTTGGATAACCTTGTCTATACCACATTCGCCTACTCCCAAAAGTTTGCCATCATGAAGAAGTGTGCGAAGTTGTTCCAGTGCATTTTCACTTCCTTCATTATTCAGATACCAGGGGTGCAGTCCGGCAGTAGTGCACTTGCTATTTACAGTTTCGCCATTATTCAGCGCAACACTGTGTATCTGACAGATAGCAGATAGGGGAGTAACCGTTTCACTCTTATGGGTGTGGATATCAATATAGACAGCTGACATACGATGCGCTGCAAATTTCTGAAAAATAAATGAGCTATTAAATTTTATCTACTATTCTTGTATAGATAATTTTAACCTATAGAGGTTTGGAGGGCATCTAACAAACTTTTAGCCTTCAGTAGACATTCTTCATATTCCTGCTCACCTTCCGCCTGGTTAGTAATTGCACCGCCGGTATGGAAAGAAATGTAGTGTGAGGAAGCATTATACAAAAGAGTCCGTATAACGACATTAAAATCAAAGTCTCCGTTTGGTGAGAAGTAACCGATTGCCCCAGAATATAATCCTCTGCGGGTATTTTCGATTTCTTCACAATGTTTCATGGCTGCAATTTTCGGAGCTCCGGTCATAGATCCTGCGGGAAAAGTGTTTTTTATAGCTTCAATATCCGTTACATCAGCTGATTTTTGACAGGTAATAGTAGAAACCATCTGATGAACCTGTTTGAAACTTTGTATTTCAAATAATCGGTCAGCTTTTACCGAACCTTTTACTGCACTTCTGGTCAGGTCATTTCGTACCAGATCAACAATCATTACATTTTCAGCAATTTCCTTTTGGGAGTCCTGCAGCTGACGTATGATACGCTGATCTTCTGTAGATGTTGCACCTCTCGGGGCAGTACCTTTGATCGGTTGAGAAATCAGTAAATTTTCCCGTTTAGCCATAAAACGTTCCGGTGATGCGGATAAAATATAGTGATCACCCCTTCTGAAAAAAGTAGAAAACGGAGTAGGAGAGACTTCTGACAATTGCTGATAAACGGACAAAGGATCAATTACAGCATGTTCAGCGTAAAATTCCTGACAAAGATTTGCCTCGTAAAGGTCACCTTGTTGAATATGAGACTGAATACGATCGAAAGCATGCAGATATTCAGCTTTTGTCCATCTCGCTTTGATCGTATCTGAAAACTGAAAGGTTTTCGAGAAATATTGCTGGGATAGTATTTCTTTGAGAATGTGCTCCGGATCCTCCGCCTCGATAGATACGTTTCCATTTTTTATGGTGATTACAACAGCAGGCACAAAGAAATAAGCAAGCGGAAACTGTAGAATATCGGGTTTGTCTGTGGTCAGATCTTCAATTTCATTTTTCAGATCATAAGAAAGAAATCCGGGAATAAATGTTCCGGGATACTGATCTATAAAATGTTGTGCTTTTAAAAAGGTATCGGTGCCATCGGCAACAAATTGTGATACAGCTTTAACAGCCAGACAACAGTCAAAGGAAGACCATTCATCAGCTGACTCATTGGAGTTAAAGAAACAAATTTCATCAAATTGCATCGCCCATTGCAATGCTTTTTGATGAAATTTGCTATTGGAATCGATCGAATGTATATCTTCGATTCGCATTAATTATTTAGATAAGGATAACGTTTGTTTACGATCCGGACCTACGGAAAGGAACGTAATAGGAACTTCCAACGCTTTTTCCAGATAAGAAATGTAATTTTTCAATGCTTCCGGAATTTCACTTTCTGAAGTTATACCAGTCAGGTCCTGATTCCAGCCCTGGATTTCTTCCAGCACAGGCTCAGCCTCATTCGTAATGATCTCATAAGGCATATAGTCAATTACCTGACCATCATGCTTATAATGTGTACACGCATAGATTTTATCAAATGTATCTAATACATCCGCTTTCATCATAATCAGTTCCGTCACACCATTCAGCATAATAGCATATTTCAATGCCGGAATATCAATCCATCCTGTACGACGTGCACGTCCTGTAGTCGCACCGAATTCGTGTCCAAGCTTACGTAATTCCTCACCAACTTCATCATGCAGTTCAGTAGGGAATGGTCCGCCACCTACACGGGTTGCATATGCTTTGAAAATACCATAGACCTTGCCGATTTTATTAGGAGCTACTCCCAGACCTGTACATGCTCCGGCAGTAGTTGTATTAGAAGATGTAACGAACGGATAAGATCCGAAATCTACATCTAACAATGTACCTTGTGCACCTTCAGCCAAAACACTTTTACCGGATTTCAGATACTGGTTCACCAGGTGCTCAGAATCTACATGAGGAATAGTTTTGATATAGTCAATTGCCGCCAGAAACGCTTGTTCTTTTTCAGAGAAATCAGGGATTTCGCCGTAATGAGCTAAAATAGACAGATGTTTCTCTTTTAGTTTCTCATAGCGTTCTTTAAAATCCGGTAATGTCGTATCACCTACACGAAGACCGTTACGGCCTGTTTTGTCCATGTAAGTCGGGCCGATACCTTTAAGTGTAGAACCAATTTTGCCAGCACCCATTTTAGATTCTGAAGCAGCATCCAGCAATTGGTGGGTAGGAAGGATAAGGTGAGCTTTTCGCGCCAAAACCAGATTCCCTTTACCAACCGGATCGAAGCCGGCAGTTTTCAAATTGTCTAACTCTCTTTTAAGGATAATCGGATCAATAACAACACCATTCCCGATAAGATTCATGATACCTTCATTAAAGATACCAGACGGGATAGTATTCAATACGAATTTTTTGTTATCAAACTCCAATGTGTGTCCGGCGTTAGGGCCGCCTTGGAAACGTGCGATCAAATCGTATTCAGGACATAAAACATCTACGATTTTTCCTTTACCTTCATCGCCCCATTGTAGGCCCAAAAGCACATCAACTTGCATAGCTTTTTTGTATTGAGATTAAAAATATATTTAGATAATGACTTATTCTAAAACAAAAATGTTCGGAAAAATTACGGTAGTAGTTTTTCCGAACAAATGTACTATAATATTTTACCAATAGTCAATATTAATTTGAAATAACCGTTTTTTCGGCTTTTGCCTTGGCGGCTTTATCTTTCTCCTGGCAATCTTCACAGACGCCATACAGATTAAGGGAGTGATGCTTGATGTCAAACTTCAACAAATCTCCCATCAGACTCTGGATCTGATTGATCCTCGGGTCACAAAATTCGACCACCTTATTGCATTCTATGCAAATCACGTGATCATGTTGTTTAAAGCCAAAAGATTTTTCAAACTGAGCCATGTTACGGCCAAACTGGTGTTTGGTTACCAGGTCACATGACACCAATAATTCTAATGTATTGTACACTGTAGCCCTGCTCACACGATACTTTTTATTTTTCATGTGAATATACAATGACTCAACATCAAAGTGATCGGAGCGCGAGTAGATTTCTTCCAAAATAGCGTAGCGCTCAGGAGTCTTTCTCAGATTTTTGTTTTCCAGATAAGCCTCGAATATCTTTTTTACAGTGGCGTAATTTTCTGCTAGATTCATATCAAACTTAAGATTCTTTACAAATTTACCAAATTAGATTCACAAAATTGCTTTTTTCAAAAATGTGAGATTCAGTTGATTTAATTCTCCGATTCATATCGTGTCACTCCGGTTATTCCGCTGATATGTTTAAGGTTTTTTATCAGGTTATCCAACTGATCTGTATCGTTGACAAATACCATAATATTACCTTCAAAAATACCCTCATTACTCGAAATAGAAAGGGAGCGGATATTAACCTTAAACTCCTGAGATATAACGGTTGTAATCTTATTGACCAATCCGACATCATCAATTCCGACTATACGTAATCCGGTAAGGAAAGCCACGTTGTTGGAAGTAGAAGAAGCCCATTTAGCTTTTAAAATACGATATCCGTAGTTAGCCATCAGCTTAGACGCATTCGGGCAGCTGGTCCGGTGTATTTTTATGCCGTCATTTACAGTCAGAAATCCGAATACATCATCTCCCGGGATAGGATTACAACAAGGAGCCAGCGTATAGTCTACCTCCTGAAGATCATCCCCGATCAGCAGCGTATCCAGATCTTTCTTGTTTATTTTTTCTACTAATCCGCTGATGTGAGAGCTAAACTGGCTTGGCGAAGTATCAATCAGTTTTTCACTTGCGGCATAATCGCGAAGATTTTTGATATCTATCGTTCCTTTGGCCACATTGTAAAACAGTTCCTGTGAACTCGGAAACTTAAAATAATTGGAAATCTTATTGATATTATCGGTGTTATAGGTAATCTTTAACGATTTCAGTTTACGTTCAAGGATTTCCTTGCCATCTTCAGCTACTCTTCGTTTTTCCTCTTTCAGAGACGAACGTATTTTAGACTTGGCTTTGGCTGTTACCACAAAATTTAGCCAATCCTCTTTTGGCACCTGTTTACCGGAGGTAATGATCTCGACCTGATCTCCGTTCTGCAACTTATGACTCAGCGGTACGAGTTTGTGATTGACCTTTGCACCGATACAGGTAGCACCTATATCCGAATGTATTTCAAATGCGAAATCCAGTGCTGTGGCATCATTCGGCAACTGAATAAGGGTTCCTTTGGGCGTAAAAATAAAAATCTCATCAGAGAAAAGATTCATCTTAAAGTCATCCACAAAGTCCAGTGCATTTGAATCAGCACTGCTCAGTACATCTCTTACTTTCTGAATCCATTGATCCAGTCCGCTGTCCGAATTAGACTCTTTGTATTTCCAATGGGCTGCAAATCCTTTTTCCGCAATTTCATTCATGCGTTTGGTTCGTATCTGCACCTCTACCCATTGACCACGTGGCCCCATTACAGTAGTGTGCAACGATTCGTATCCATTTCCTTTAGGAGAAGATACCCAGTCCCGCAGGCGATCCGGATTAGGTCTGTACAGGTCTGTTACAATAGAGTAGGCCTTCCAGCATTCTGTTTTCTCTTTTTCATAAGCCGTATCAATGATAATACGGATCGCAAACAAGTCATATACCTCTTCAAATGGGATAGACTTTTTCCGCATCTTATTCCAGATAGAATGGATAGATTTAGGGCGTCCGAATACCTCGGCTTTAATGCCTTGTTCTTCCAGGATTTCTTTAACCGGTCCGACGAAATCCGAAATAAATTTTTCACGCTCGGCTTTCTTTTCATTGAGCTTTTTCGCAATAAATTTATACGTATCCGGATCCGTATATTTCATGGAAAGATCTTCCAGCTCGGATTTAATTGCGTAGAGCCCTAATCTGTGTGCCAGCGGAGCATAAAGATAACTTGTTTCGGAAGCGATTTTTAACTGCTTGTCACGTGCCATAAACTCCATCGTCCGCATATTATGTAAGCGGTCTGCCAGTTTAATAAGTATAACACGTACATCGTCGGCCAGTGTCAGCAGCATTTTACGGAAGTTTTCCGCCTGCATAGAACTGTTCGGATCGAATATTCCTGATATTTTGGTCAGGCCATCGATGATCCGGGCGACTTTCTTGCCAAACTGATCTTCGATTTCCTGTAAGGTGATGGCTGTATCTTCTACGACATCATGCAACAGTGCACATACTATAGAGGTGGTACCAAGTCCGATCTCGTCTGCAGCGATTTTGGCTACAGCAATAGGGTGGAAAATATAAGGTTCGCCCGATTTGCGGCGCATTTCCTTGTGACTTTCCAGAGCCAGATCAAATGCTTTACGTATCTCTTGTTTGTCACCGCGTTGTAAAGTCGGCTTGCACGCTCTCAATAAATCTCTATATCTTTTGCGAATTTCTTTGTTTTCAGCTTCAATATCAATCACATACTCTTTCATAAACGTGCTGTAAAATTTTTAAGATACTTTAAATATTTTTATTAAATTAGGACAGAAAAAAGTACCTTTATATGGATATCTGTTTTCATTTGAATAAATGTAGTAAAATTATTTATCAGAATAAAAACAAAAGGCTTTTTTTGATGCAAAAATGAAAATAATATATGTACCCGGATTTGTGCTTTTTCTGCTTCTTCCACTTTTTGGAAACGGGCAGACATTGATTAAACCTCAGTATGGTGGAGGTGAGCCGGAAGTGGTAGAGCATTATGCCACAACTACATTGGATGACGGAGAAGTAGTGCCCTGGTTTCCTATACCGGAAGTGGTCGTGACGGGCAAACGTATATGGAGCAGTGAAGACGCAAAAAAAGAATATCTCAGACTAAGAAGAAATGTATTGCGTGTATTGCCTTACGCCATCTATGCACAAAAAAGATACGATCAGCTGGACAGAGATCTGGCAGTGGTCAATGATAAAAAAGAACAAAAAAGACTGATTAAAGCCTGCGAAGAAGAAATTAAGGAGAAGTTTACCAAGGAAATCAAAAATCTGTCTGTGTCACAGGGTAAAATATTAATAAAACTGGTGGACAGACAAACCGGAAAAACCAGCTATGACATGGTGAGAGAAATGAAAGGAGGACTTACTGCATTTTTCTATCAGGGTATCGCAAAAGTATTTGGTCACAATCTAAAAAGCACGTACGATAGTCAGGAAGATTTTGAGATCGAAAACATTATCAGAAGTTTTGAGAGAACGCGCCCGGTAGCATCTCCGCCGCTTCAGTAAAAAAATTATAGCCTATGCAATCTGTTTACAATTTTCACGCTTTGGAGTTCAATGGCGAAAAAAAGTCATTGGAAGATTATCATGATAAAGTATTGTTAATTGTTAACACGGCGAGTAAATGTGTATTTACCAGTCAGTACAAAGCATTGGAACGACTTTATAAAAAATATAAGGATCAGGGTTTTGAAGTACTGGCCTTTCCTTCTAATAATTTTAATCAGCAAGAGCCGCTGACCGGACGCCGGCTGGAGACATTTTGTCGCCTGCAGCAGCAGGTTACCTTTCCCGTATTCAAACGAACACATGTAGTAGGAGAGTATGTAGATCCGTTGTTTAAGTACCTGTCTCATAAAGAATTAAACGGATCTGTGAATGTCAAACCTTTATGGAATTTTCACAAATATCTCATTAACCGGAAAGGAGAGGTCGTGGATTTCTTTTATCCATTTACAGGGCCCAATTCTTCCCGCATTACACGCAAAATCGAAGCACTCCTGAACGAATAATGACACTGGAATGAAGGTGAAAATTGTATCTTTGTGCCGGATAATAATGATGTCATAACATGAAATTAGATTTATTGGTAATGACTGTTCATCCTGATGATGCCGAATTAGGAGCAGGAGGAACGATTGCAAAATACGTAGCTGAAGGTAAAAAAGTTGGTATTGTGGACTTGACCAGAGGCGAACTGGGTACGCGCGGAACAGCCGAAATACGGAGCAGAGAAGCTCAGGATGCAGCTGAAATATTAGGTGTAGCTGTCCGTGAAAATCTGGATTTGCGCGACGGTTTTTTCGAAAATAAAGAAATGGAACAACGGGAAATTATAAAGTGTATACGTAAATTCCAACCCGAGATTGTTATTACAAATGCCTTGTCTGATCGGCATCCGGATCACGGACGTGCGAGCCAGCTGGTCTATGACGCCTTGTTTCTGGCCGGATTGCGTCGAATAGAAACAGAAGCAGACGGCAAACCACAGGAAGCTTTTCGTCCCCGACTTTTGCTGCAATTAATACAGGATCAGTATATAAGACCGGATGTGATACTGGATGTCACAGATTACTGGCATATTAAAGAAAAGGCTGTACTGGCCTATAAGACTCAGTTTAATTCTTCCGGTGGTGAGGATGATGAACCCCAAACTTATATCTCTAATCCGGATTTTATGAAATCTACAGAAGGTAGAGGAAAGGAATTCGGAAGAAATATCCAGGTGCAGTATGCGGAAGGATTCACCAGTCGTAAAGTATTGGGGGTTACAGACTTATTTGAACTTATATAGTTTCCGTAAAATTTTAACAGTTTCTAAAAGGAATCTGTATCTTTAGGAGTCGCTTTTCAATAAAAAAAGCGACTCTTTTTTGATTATAAAATGGGTAATCTGAATAATAAACTCAAATCGCGTATAGCCAGTTTTGGCTATGCAATTAAAGGGCTTAAGGTATTATTTCGTGAGGAAACAAATGCACAGATACATTTATTGGCAGCAATTATTGCCGTTGTTTTGGGATTCTGGCTACATATATCGGGAATGGAATGGATAGCTATTTGCCTGTGTATTGGTCTGGTTATTGCCACGGAAGCACTCAATACAGCTATCGAACATATAGCCAATATGATTACACTGGAGCGCCATCCTGGTATTGAACGTATAAAAGATATAGCAGCAGGCGCTGTGCTGATTACTGCATTGACTGCCTTGATCGTTGGATTAATTATCTTTTTGCCAAAAATTTATAATCTATTCCTTCTTTGATTATAAAAATATCCATCGTCAACCCGATTTACAAATTTGTTTTATTTCTTTTTAAGATAAGCAATCGATTGCTTAAAGTTAAATTTTTATAATTATTAACACTATATCTTAAATAATGTTAAATCAGATTCCATAAATTACATCTTAGCACAAAAGCTGATATATTTACGAATAATTCGTATAACCAAGCCTTTGTGATGATAAAATATGTACTCTTATTGTGGTTGACCTTATTGTGCCTGACGCAGCTTTACGCACAACACAATCCAAAAATTACAGGTGAAGTAATGGACATAAAAGAAAAAGCCAAACTGGAAAAGGCTTCTGTCGTATTGCTTCGTTCCAGAGATTCTGTAATGCAGAGCTATGCCCGCACAGGCGAGAATGGTAAATTTTCTATAACCGCAAAAGATACAGGTGAGTACCTGTTGATCATAAACTATCCCCAATATGCCGATTTTGTAAAAAAGATACATATTCAGGAGCAGGCCATTGATATCGGGGCAATAAGTATGTCTAAAACGGCTATTCTGTTAGAGGAGGCTCAGGTAACTGGTCGTATACCTGTCGTGATAAAGGGAGATACGATTGAATATGACGCCGCCAGTTTTAAGGTTGAGGAAGGTTCGAAAGTAGAAGAACTGCTAAAAGTGCTTCCCGGAATAACAGTGAATGCAGACGGATCTATTACAGCACAGGGAAAGACGGTAAAAAAAGTTCTTCTGGATGGAGAAGAATTTTTTGGAGACGATCCTACTTTAATCACTAAGAATATCCGCTCGGATATGGTTTCTAAAGTTCAGGTTTATGAAAAGAAATCTGAAATGGCAACACGAACAGGTGTAGATGACGGGGAACGAACACAAACTATTGATATCCGTCTCAAGGAAGAAAGTAAAAAAGGTATGTTTGGGGAGTTGAAGGGCGGTATTGCTCCAGAAAAGTACTATTCAGGCTCTGCGGTCATTAATAAGTTTAAGGGAGCGCAAAAAATTGCCCTTTTCGGAGTTACAGGTAACGAGGGCACGGTTGGATTAGGTTATTTTTCTAATCAGAGATTTGGTGTTGGCGGATCGGATGATTCTTCCTTTGAAGGAGGTGGAATTGTTATCCGGGCAGGGGGAGGAGATGAAGGATTCAATGGAGAATATGCAGGTGGAGGGATCCCGACAGCCATAAACTCAGGAATTACATTCAGTGATAAGACGAAAGACAATAAACAAAAGATCAATTCCAATTATAAATATTCCCGACTGCAGGTAGATAACACCAGTTCATCGTTTAGCCGGGATGAGTTACCGGGATTTTCAAAAATTGAAAATAATACATCTAAGACCAGTAATCTGAATAATGGTCACCAGGCTGGATTACGGTATGATCTGGAACTGGATTCCAGCTCTAATATCACCTTTAATGTAGGATATAAACTGAATAAAAGAGAGAATACTTCTTTTTCTGAAGGTCTGGAACAAACGCTGGAATACGAACCGATCAATAAAACGGAAGGCCGCTCATTCAATAAGAATACAAATGAAAATGCAGACTTATCTGCCTATTACACTAAAAAGTTTAGAAAACCGAAACGTTCTCTTACGCTACGGATAGCTGGAAATATAACCAGGCAAAAGGATGAAAACCAGTATTTTTCCAGTGTTGAATACGTGAATCTGGACAGTCTTGACGTTATTGATCAATTCAAACGTAATTCAGTAAATAATGATCAGCTGACTTCTTCTTTTAATTATTCCGAACCTTTGAGTAAGTCGATTACGGCAAATGTCGGCTACGAATATGCCTGGTATCAATCAAAAACACTTGACCAATCTTTTAACAAAGATCCGCTTACAGAGGAATACACAGATCTCGATGAGAGCGTACTGAATGATTTAACTTATCACAATTACCGTAACACAGGTAATCTCGGCTTTAACTATATCGCTGATAAACTTACAGTTAGTATCAACAACAGACTGACTTCGTCTGCTAATGTAAGAGATGACTATGGAGATCAATCTAAACTGGATGTGACGCAATTGTCTTATAATCCTAATGTGAACATCAACTATAAGCTTAGTAAAAGTAAAAGCGTACGACTTAATTATTCCGGAAATACATTGCAACCTTCCTTGAGCCAGATAAAGCCTTTGCGTCAGAATACAGATCAAAGAACCGAATTTCTGCCTAATGAGGATTTAGAGGGAGGATACAGAAATAACCTTTCCGCTTCCTTTAATTCGTACCGTCAACTCAAACAGCAATCCTTCTTTTTGAATGCAAGTATCGGAAATGTGGTGGACAATATCACTTCGTTTGTGACGCTAAATCCCACGACGGGGCAACGGACATTACAGTATGTAAATGTATCCGATAAACAGAATCTTAATGCAAATATCTACGGATCGTTTTCTTTTACAGCGTTCAAAAAATTAGATTTGAAAGTGTCTCCGAGCCTTTCAGCCAGTTATAACAGGTCTTATAATTATGTGACGACTACTGCTTCGGAACCGGAGCTTAACCGCAGTGAGCGAATGAATTACTCTTTCGGTCTCGGAGTTTACAGATATGCTAAGACAGGGTTTAATTTTAATGTAAATCTCAGACCGGGTTTCAGCAAAATGAATTCAAGTATTCAGCCTCAGCTTAACAATAATGCCTTTACCATCAGTAACTCCGGAACATTTAGTTATATCTTCCCTCAGGACTTTAAACTGAGTATTGATGTTAACCAAAATTACCAGGGAGCGACAGGTGTATACGCAAAACCAATTCACAATATGTATGTGAATTCTTATGTATCCAAGAAGTTTTTCAAAGATAAAAGTCTGGAGACTCAGGTATCCGTCAATGACCTTTTTAATGAAAGAAATGGTATTAACAGAAGTCAAAGCGGCTCTACTTTTTTCGAAACTCAAAACAATGTCATAAATAGATTTTTTATGTTTAGAGTCATTTATAATTTTACCACAATGAAGGGAGGTAGTAAAAATGAACAATAGATTTGTATTTCTTGCTTTGCTTTTGTGCTTATTAACGGTGAAATGTGTTCAGGCACAATATGCCTTTTTTCCTGAAAACGGAACCATTACCTACGAGCGTAAGTTTCATCTGCATAATTATGTCAAGAATCAGCTCAAGAAATCTCAAAATTTGGGTGGGTATTCGGGCATCTATTTTGATGGTCTGTTGAAAAATTCACCTGCTGAGCTGATAACTAAAAATACCCTGAATTTTAATACTACGGAAACATTTTTTGAAAATGTTAAAGAAGAATTTCCGGCAAACCAACGCTATCTCCTGCAAAATCAGGAATATTACAGTGACACCAAAACATACAGTAATTTCAAAACAGGAACTTTTAAAAAACTGCTGTCCTTTGGGGAAGACGAATTGCAGCTGGCAGACAGTATAGCTGAAATTAAATGGAAGTTTACAGATGAGTACCGAAATATTCTGGGATACGATTGCAGACGTGTAAACGGAGTAATGCAAGACTCTGTCTATATTGTAGCCTTTTATACCCCTCAGATTCCTGTGTCAGGAGGCCCGGAGCTGATAAATGGTCTGCCGGGAATGATACTTGGAGTGGCTATTCCGTCCTATAACCTAAATTATTTTGCTACTAAAGTAGAATTAAGTCAGGTGGCCGTGCCTACTAACGTTACAAAAAATAAAAAAGCTGTTCCTCAGACAAAGGCTGAGATTTCGAAGAAATTAAAGGAACTGATGAAATGGATGGGAAACAAAGATTTGCAACGGCTTTTCTTGTAGCACCGATGGAGCTTTTCAGGACCTCTCTTAGCATAAGGGGATAGCCCCTTGTGCTAAGAGATAAAACCTTTTACATATTGTTGTGTCACCTCATGTTTTGGATGCAGAAGTACCTGCTCTGTTTTTCCGAATTCCAGAATTTCTCCATTATATACGAATGCGATATAATCTGATACACGTCTGGCCTGTCTGAGAATGTGCGTTACAAGTACGATGGTGTAATCTTTTTTCAGATCGATAAGTAAGTTTTCAATAGTCTGTGTAGATACAGGGTCCAGAGCAGATGTGGATTCATCTCCCAGAATAATTTCGGGCTCTACTGCCAAACCCCGTGCGAGGCAAAGGCGTTGTTGCTGACCAATAGATAGCCGTGTCGCTGATTGATCCAGCCGGTCTTTCACTTCTTCCCAAAGCCCCACATTACGTAATTGTGTTTCTACGATAAGTTTTAATTTTTTACGGTCTCTGGTTCCGTGTATACGTGGTCCGTAAGCAATATTGTCAAAAATAGACATCGGCAAAGGGAAAGGTCTTTGCGAGAGCAATCCCATTTTTTTCCGAATGTGTGTTACTTCAGCTCCTTTGGCATAGATATCTTCTCCATTGACCAGTACTGATCCGGTGATATCTACACCATCAATATCATCCAGCAGTCTGTTTAATGTCTTCAAAAGAGTGGTTTTACCACAGCCGGAAGGCCCTATAATCGAAGTGACGGAATTATTTGGCAAAGCCAGATTGATATTCTTCAGAATATGGTTGCCCTCTATGTACACATTGAGGTCTTTGATTTCCAGATGGGGACGGCTCAAGGTTGTTATATTTTGTGTTTCTTCTGTTTCGATTGAAGGATATGAGTGCATAACACGATAATTAAGATGATCAATGATAAAATAAGCGCCGAAGCATATGCCCGTCCCTGTACTTCAGGAATAGGACTGCTCAATTGAAAAAAAATAGCTAACGGAAGCGTTGCCGCTGGTTCGTCAATGTATTTGGGTAAATTGTCACTAAAGCCTGTTGTTAACAGCACACCAGCCACATCTCCGATGGAGCGTCCGAAAGCCAGTAAAATAGCGGTCAGTATACCAGGTCTGATGTAACGGATAAATATCTTTGCTACTTCCCATCGGGTTGTGCCCAGAGATAAAGTAACATGTTTCAGGTCGCCGGGAATTGTTTTAATAAGCTCATCCACAGTGCGTACAACGATAGGAATGGTTAATAATGTAATGGTGATAATTCCCCCCAGAAGAGAAGCACGGATCCCCAACCATACCATCAGACTAAAGGCTACCGCTCCGTAAACAATAGACGGGATCCCAAACAATACATCAAACAGCAATTTGGATAATTGCGCCAGCTTTGATCCGTTACGTACATATATATTCAGATAAATGGCAATAGGGATACCGATAAGGGTAGACAGCAGCGTCGCTGCACCCGCCAGATAAAGAGAGCCCAGTATGGCATTCAGAATCCCGCCTTCCTTTCCAATATAAAAACCTCCCTTTGGTACCTGTGTAATCATATCCCAGGAGATATAAGGTAAGCCTTTGTATAATATTGTCCCCAGGATAAAGAATAAAGAACCTGTTACAGCCATCCCGGACAGGCGCATAAGGGTCTTTGCTACCTGCTCTTTGAATAATCTGGTTTTTACATTAGCCATTGTATTTTCCCTCCAGTTTGTTGAGGATCAACCTTGATATCAGATTGAATCCAAAAATAATTACGAATAATAATAAAGCCGCAAACATAAGAGCGGAGTCATATAGCGGAATGGACATCATCTCCCCGAAGTTATTAGCGATTAGTGCAGGAATAGGATATCCGGCGTCAAATACAGAAGTCGGTATTTTGGGGACATTCCCGCAAACCATAAGTACAGCTATTGTTTCACCGAATGCTCTGGAGATGGCCAGTACTGTTGCGGCAAAAATACCGGGTTTGGCTTTTATTAATACCACCTTTTGTATCGTTTCCCATTTTGTTGCACCTAAAGACATGGATGCAGACTTCAATTCATAAGGTATAGTCTGCAGAACCTCCACCATTATACTGATCATGATCGGAAAGATCATGACTGCCAGTACCAGTCCGCCGGATAGCACTGTATAACCGGAAGTCGTGACTCCGAAGACGGGTGCTATATAATCCTGTACCGCAGGAACGATAAAGAGTACACCCCAGACCCCGTACAATACCGGAGGTATGGCTGCCAGAACGTTTACAAGTGGCAGCATCATATTTCTCAAAGATTTTCCGGCATACTCTGTAAGGTACACTGCTGTAAGAATACAAAGAGGTGCTGCGACAAGAACCGCAATAAAGGTGACGGATAACGTCCCCATAATAAAAGGTAGAAAACCAAAAAAACCTTTCATCGGAGACCATACTTTCTGTGTCAGCAAAGATGCAACACTGGTCGATTCAAACAGCGGTACAGATTTAGCAGCCAATCCGATACCAATGAGTGCTACTACTGAAATAGATGCGATCAGCAGCACTAATGTGGATTTCTGTATGATTTTATCTTTAAGTATTCTATTAATAAGCATGTTAAAGTTTTTTCAGTTCTTCAGCGATTATATCTTCGTGCAAGGGCACATATCCGTTTTCCAGCAGGATACTTTGGGACTGTTTTTCTAACACAAAAGAGATGAATTTTTTCAATAACAAAGACTTTGGCTTTCCATGTGTGATAAATGAAAGACTACGTGCAGGAGGAGAAGGGTATTTATTCAGCGCTACAGCCTCTGTAAGATCATTTATATTCGTGTAGAAGCTTTCCTCTGAGTCAATCTTTCCATTTGCATTCAGATCCAATGGCAGGACATCTATTCGCTCTGCAGTTTTTTTGGTTTTGAGATCATATACGTAATTGATATTGTTAAAGCCGATGGCATTTGGATCATCTTTGATAGCCTGAGCAATACCGGGATCCCCGAAAATTCCTACTCCTTTCAGATCTTCCTGCTTATGTCCGAAAAAATTTGCCCAGGTTTCTGCAGCACCCGCTGCATCCGAACGCACATATATCACTATAGGATCTGTGGTGAAAGCCGGATCAATATCGTTCCACCGTTTGTATTTTTGATTAATAAACAGATCTTCCAGTTCCTTTTTAGTCAGGCCTCTATTCAGCAACTTTTGATAATTTGGATTTTTACTGTTGATTGTACAGATCACGGCGTCTTTGGCTACATCTATCGGGAATGCACCGCGTTCAATTTCCTGGGGATGCAGATCTCTGGAAATCAACCCGATGTCAACCATTCCTGTCAAAGCATCTGCGATCCCTTTACCTGCACCGCCGGCTGAAATATTAAACCGGACATTAGGGTGTATTTTCTTGAAGTCCTCACTCCAGATAACAGCGAGAGGGTAGAGTGCAAAAGCTCCTGAAATGGAAATATTTCCTTCGTAACCTTTCTCTTCGCTATATCCGTCTTTTACTTTTGGAGCACAGGAATTCGTTAAAATAAGTGTTAATATGCTTAAAATTAGAGTTTTATTTTTCTTAAATGGCATCTACTTAAAGTCTATAGAAATACTCTTGTAAATTTTATAATGACAAATATATATTAAATTGGTAGATATTATAGGTTTTAAAAAAATTATTTTTACATTTGATCCGTCATCAGTCATGAAGACCAAAGAATAAATCATTAAGTGTATGCAAAGTTTCCGTACTGAATTAGAGAATCCCGTAGTGGAGCAAGAGATTATTGATCTTGAAAAAAAGATTCGTCTGTTTAAAGAAGGCAAATTGCCGGAAGAAAAATTCAGATCACTTCGTCTTGCAAGGGGAGTTTATGGACAGCGTCAGCCTGGTGTACAGATGGTGCGTATCAAACTGCCGTTTGGTAAGGTTACTTTTAAGCAGATTCTTAAAATTGCAGATATTTCAGATGAATATGCGAGCCGCAATCTGCACTTTACAACGCGTCAGGATATACAGATTCATTATGTAAGTCTGGATCGTACACCTGAATTGTGGGCCAAATTAGCAGAAGATGATATTACCCTGCGCGAAGCGTGTGGAAATACGGTACGTAATGTCACTGCCTCCGCTACTGCAGGTATAGATCCGAATGAACCGTTTGATGTATCACCTTATGCGCATGCGACATTTGAGTATTTTTTACGCAATCCGGTCTGCGCTGAAATGGGGCGTAAATTTAAAATGTCCTTTTCTTCCGCAGAAGATGACACCGCATTTTCATATATACATGACTTAGGTTTCATTCCTAAAATCAAAATTATCGACGGGAAAGAAGTTCGTGGGTTCAAAGTTATGCTTGGTGGAGGATTAGGCTCACAACCTTTTCTGGCAAGTATTACCAATGAATTTCTGCAGGAGGATGAACTTATCCCTTATATAGAAGCGACATTACGGGTATTTGACCGTCATGGCGAACGCAATAATCGTAATAAGGCTCGCTTTAAATACCTGATCCAGAAACTGGGTCTGGAAGAAGTGATTCGCCTGATCGAAGAAGAGAAAATAGCAAATAAGGTAAAGCGCTACGAGGTAGACCGTACACGTATAGTACAACCTGAAGCTCCGGATACGGATGCATTAGCGGCCCTCGATCTTAGTGATTCCGAAGCTTATGTGCTTTGGAAAGACACCAATACTTTTGCGCAGAAACAGGAAGGCTACTACGGTGTATTTGTAAAGGTATCAACAGGAGATCTGCCTACTGCCAAATCCAGAGAACTGATAGAAGGTTTACGTGGATTGATTGCAGACGATATCCGTATTACACAGAATCAGGGTTTGCTGTTAAAATATGCTACTGCAGCATCTTTACCACATATTTTCAATTTATTAACACAGCTTGAACTGGCTTCTCCTGGTTTTGAAAGCACCGCAGATGTCACGACCTGCCCGGGTACAGATACCTGTAATCTTGGTATTTCCAACAGTACTGAAATGGCGCGGGTTATTGAAACCTATATACAGGAATTTCATCAGGACTTTATCTATAACCGTCGGCTGAAAATCAAAATATCAGGCTGTATGAATTCCTGTGGTCAGCATGGTCTAGCACATATAGGATTTCATGGAAGTTCTGTAAAGGCTAATGGCAAAGTCGTTCCCGCTGCTCAGGTTATGATCGGGGGCGGAACAATAGGTGATGGCTTCGGAAGAGTTGCAGAACGTATTATTAAAGTGCCAACCAAACGTGTCCTGCATGTGGTGGATCTGGTATTGAACGATTATAAAAAAGAAGCAATCGGAGAAGAGGATTTTCACGCTTACTACGATCGTCAGGGTAAGAATTACTTCTACACGCTGTTAAAGCCACTTTCAGACCTGACCAATTTGTCTGAAGATGAATATATAGACTGGGGACATCAGGAAACATTCGCTACAGCAATCGGTGTGGGAGAATGTGCCGGTGTAGTGATAGATCTTGTCGCTACCCTTATATACGAAGCGGAAGAAAAAATAACGTGGGCAAAATCAGCCTATGCGGAAAATAAATATGCAGATGCGATTTATCATGCATACAATGCCTTTGTACAATGTGCCAAAGCTTTATTATTAGAAAAAGGAATCAATGTAAGTACGCAGAACGCCGTGATTCAGGAATTTAACACCCACTTTGTACAGGCAGGTGAATATTCATTTGATCCGTCATTTGCAGATACAGTGTTGCAGATCAGTAAAAATGAACCGGGACAGGTATTTGCGGAGGCTTATCTGACTCGTTCGCTATCCTTTTTCAATGAAGTATACGCTAATAAGAATTTAATACAACAGGTACAAGAAAGTTAAGAGGGAGCACATGAACATACAAGCAAAAGTTACCTTAGTGGGAGCCGGCCCCGGAGATCCGGATTTGATCAGTGTCAAAGGACTAAAAGCGATTCAGCATGCCAATGTTATTCTGTATGACGCATTAATCAGCGGAGAACTGTTGGATCATGCACGAATAGACTGTGTCAAGATATATGTAGGCAAGCGTGCAGAGCAACTCTCGGCCTCTCAGGATGAAATAAACCGCTTACTTGTGGATTATGCCGTCAATTACGGAAACGTTGTCCGTCTCAAAGGTGGCGATCCTTTTGTATTCGGAAGAGGTGGTGAAGAAATTGATTTCTTACGTGAGCATAATATTGAAACTGAAGTTATTCCGGGCATATCGTCTTCTATAGGACTGACCGGATTACAGCAGATTCCTTTGACATACAGAGGTATCAGCGAAAGTTTCTGGGTAATCACCGGTGCAAAATCTGACGGATCTATGTCTTCTGATCTCGAGCTGGCAGTACGCTCAAATGCGACTGTAGTGGTGCTTATGGGTTATGGCAAACTGCGGGAGATTGTAGCGCTTTATCAACGCCACAACAGAGGTGACCTTCCTGTTGCATTAATCCAAAACGGATCCTTGCCCAACGAAAAAGTAGTATTAGGTACGATTAACGATATTCTGGATGAATCGCAGGAACGCCGTATTGGTGTACCGGCCATTATTGTATTGGGTGAGGTCGTAGCCAAACACCGTGAATTTAACAAGATCAAAGAACAAGCATTGGCATTGTAAATGAATACACTGTTTCCTATATTTATCAAGCTTAATCAGATCCGTACCCTTTTGATAGGCGGAGGTGCTGTGGCACTTGAGAAATTTCAGGCACTTACAGCACAGGACAGCCAGGTACAGCTTACTATTGTAGGAAAAGAGATTAAGCCTGAACTGAAGTCACTGGCGGCAGCTTATCCTCATGTCGAGCTATTCGAACGTGAATTTACAGCTGCAGATTTATTAAATAAACAACTGGTGATCTCAGCAACCAATAATCCGGAATTGAATGAAGAAATCCGGGTATTGACCCAACAACAGAATATCTTACTTAATGCAGCAGATAAGCCGGCTTTATGTGATTTCTACCTTGGATCTATTGTACGAAGGGGAAATCTTAAGGTAGCTATTTCTACAAATGGAAAATCTCCGACAATCGCTAAAAGAGTGAAAGACCTGTTGCAGGATCTTTTACCGGAAGAGATTGATGAAACACTGGAACTGATGAGTCAGCTGCGTGATAAGCTAAAGGGAGACTTTGAGTATAAAGTTAAAACGCTGAACGAACACACAAAAAGTTTGATTGAACAGGATGGATATTAATACGATAAAAGCAGCATTAGCAGGAAAAGAAGGTGCGGAGTTGCTTCGTGAGCTAAGTATACAGTACCCCGGCCAGGTTGTATTTTCTACTTCATTCGGTATTGAAGATCAGATTATCACAGAATGGATAGGTCAGAATCATCTGGATATTCAGGTATTCACACTGGATACCGGACGCCTGTTTAAAGAGACTTATTCGCTTTGGAGCCGTACACTGGACCGGTTAGGATTACCTATACGTTCGTATGCTCCGAATGAGGAACTGCTGCAGGAGTTTGTTTCGGCCAAAGGGCCGAATGCTTTTTATGAATCGGTAGACAACCGTAAACAGTGTTGCCATATCCGCAAAATTGAACCTTTGCGCCGGGCATTGGCCGGATATAAGATATGGGTGACCGGGATTCGTGCCGAACAATCGCCAAATCGCCATGATATGGACTTTGTGGAGTATGATGAAGTCAATCAGATTATAAAAGTACATCCTTTATTTGCCTGGAGTTTTGATCAGGTAAAACAGTATGTCAAAACAGAACATATCCCGTATAACAGCCTGCATGATAAGGGATTTCCGAGCATAGGCTGCCAGCCCTGTACACGTGCGGTACAGGAAGGCGAGGACTTTAGAGCCGGACGCTGGTGGTGGGAAGATCAGAGCAAGAAAGAGTGTGGTTTACATATTACAACAAAATAATAAAGTAGCATAGATGGATTATTTAGATCATTTGGAGGCAGAAGCCATTTATATCCTGCGTGAAGTAGCTGGTCAATTTGAGAATCCTGCGCTGCTATTCTCCGGAGGAAAGGATTCGATTACACTGGTTCATTTGGCAAAAAAAGCCTTCAGACCAGGAAGATTTCCTTTTCCGCTGGTACATATCGATACAGGACACAATTTTCCCGAAACCATTGAATACCGTGACTGGCTGATTAATGAATTGGGTGAAAAACTTATTGTAGGATATGTACAAGACAGTATTGATGCGGGCAAAGTGGTGGAACAGAAAGGTAAAAATGCCAGCCGTAACGCCCTTCAGACGGTCACTTTACTGGATACAATAGAAAAATATCAGTTTGATGCCTGTATAGGAGGAGCAAGAAGAGATGAAGAGAAGGCAAGAGCAAAAGAACGTATCTTTTCGGTGCGTGATGAGTTTGGACAATGGGATCCGAAACGCCAGCGTCCGGAGCTGTGGAATATCCTGAACGGAAAGATTCATAAAGGAGAAAACGTACGTGTATTTCCGATTTCAAACTGGACGGAACTGGATGTATGGAATTATATCAAACGGGAAAATATAGCCTTGCCGAGCATCTATTTCAGTCATGAAAGAGATGTCGTGACACGCAACGGGCAGCTGATGGCAGCGGCACCTTTTCTGCATATTGATGAGGAAGATGTAGTCGAGCGTAAGTCAGTAAGATTCAGAACTGTAGGTGATATGACATGTACGGCTGCTGTAGATTCTAAAGCGGTAGAACTTGATGATATTATCGCCGAAATCAAAGCTTCTACAGTCAGTGAACGTGGTGCACGTATGGATGACAAAGTCTCTGAAGCGGCGATGGAAGACCGTAAGAAAGCGGGCTATTTTTAACCTGATTAAAAAATAGAACCGATCTTATTTCAGGTGATATAAATTATTCAATTCTCAAGACAAACGACTAAAATGAATATACTTAAGTTTATAACAGCAGGATCTGTAGATGACGGCAAAAGTACGCTGATCGGACGCCTGCTTTATGATACAGACTCTATATTAGACGATCAGCTGGAAGCTATTCAGAAAGCGAATCGTAAGAATGATGACGGAACGGTGGATCTGGCGATTCTGACTGACGGACTGAAAGCGGAACGTGAGCAGGGTATCACTATAGATGTGGCCTATAAATATTTTCAAACGGAAAACCGGAAATTCATTATCGCTGATGCTCCCGGACACATTCAGTATACCCGCAACATGGTAACAGGAGCGTCCAATTCAGACCTGATTATTGTACTGATTGATGCCCGTAAAGGTGTTATTGAACAAACAAAACGCCATTCTTTTTTGGCTAAATTACTATCCCTGAAGAAGGTTTTGGTATGTGTCAATAAAATGGATATGGTGGATTATGAGCAGGCTGTATTTGAAAATATAAAGCATGACTACGAACAACTGGTCCAAAAATTAGGACTGACACATGTGGATTATCTGCCTGTATCAGCCTTAAAGGGTGATAATATCGTCCATAAATCGGATCGTATGAACTGGTATGAGGGGCCGTCGTTGCTGGATTATCTGGAATCGGTTGAATTTGAGGAGAATACAAATGAAAACTGGCGGTTTCCGGTACAATGGATTGTTCGTCCGCAGACGGATGAATTACACGATTACCGCGGTTATGCTGGAAGAGTAGTGGGAGAGGGGTTGTCCGTTGGTGACAAGGTGCTGATCCTGCCTTCAGCTACGGAGAGCAGTATTAAAGCGATTGAACTGGATGGAAAGCATCTTGAAAAAGCTGAAAACGGACAATCTGTAATTGTGCATCTTGCTGATGATGTGGATATTAGCCGCGGAGATGTTATTGTTTCTGCAGAAAATCCGGCACTTGCCGAAAGACAATTTGAAGCAAATATTTGTTGGTTCGACAACAAGCCTCTGGATATCAGTCAGGTATATTTGATACAGTATCACAGCAAAGTGACTAAAGTCAAGATTCAGGATGTGCTTCATAAGATTGATATCAATACGCAGGAATATTTGTACAATGAACCGATCAAACTCAATGATATTGGAAAAGTAGAAGTAAAAGCAGCTGAGGATATTATTTTTGATCGTGCATCTGATAATCCTGCAAATGCCCGCGCCATCTTGATTGATCCGCGAACCAATCTGACTGTCGGTGCATTGATTATTGAAAATGTGGCTTAAATAAAAAATTATACAAAAAATATAAAAACGGACTTCAGGATTTGAAGTTCGTTTTTTTTGTTTTAGGATTTTTCAGATGTTGATTGTAAGGACTAATGCTTTTAATAATATTCCACACTTTCTAAAAGAAAATATGGAATTGACTCACACCTATAGAATTTAAGAATATTAAAAGCTGTTGGATTTTGTGATAAAAATATGCAAGGGTATGAGCTTGTCGAAATTATTACTTAACATAATATAAATTATAAGACATTTATATATACATAAATTTTACAGGATTCAGTCATTCTACAGTTCGTTTACTGCATCCAATGCATAATGACTGAGTTCTTCAATGGCTTTGGTAAAGACTTTGATCTGCCATGTAGAAAAATGACGTAAGTTGGCAGACTGCTCGTGGTTTTGAAATATAGTATTGGGCGTGGTAAATACCATGCTGGGTATCAGATACATGACCGGCTTCATATCTTGCATATACATGGTGAGCAGTACCAATAAATCCACTCGTGGTGTATAGTCGTAATCACGTTGATTAATACTAATGCTACGGACTTCGTCCAAATCGAGGAAGCACAAAATGACTTCGTACGTATTACCATTTTGTGCTATAAATTTGATCCGATCTTTTGAAACTTGCTCTGGCAATGGCACATAACCAAATTGTTTTAATTTTTGAATTAAAGCCACCTTTGCCTCTGTATGTATGAATTCTTCTGCCATCTTATCCCCTAATTTGTACTTTTTGCATCTAATGCACACCAGTTTACTTAACATAATGTTTTGTAATTTGTCCCAAATTTGAGATGTAAATATTATTTAAGAGCCTGTATATATATAGTAGTCCCCTACTCTTTTAATTTGATTTGCGTATTTATGATTTATAAATGTTTACTGTTTAATCTATACGGTTTCCCGTAATTCTAGGTCTTTTAAATGACTTATATTTGTTTCTGTTAATGCTTTTGCCTCTTTATTGTAAAGCCTATGAAATATTATTTCATTATAAGTATTAATTATTTTAACTAAAAATATTATATTTGAGATTAGTAACCAAACCAATATGCCAAAATTTAAAACAATTCTTAAATATAGAAACCTAAAGCGTTTCCGTGAAATGCTGGGCATCAAACAAGACGCCCTAGCCTACGAATTAGGCGAAGATTGGAACCAAAAGAAAATCTCTCTCCTCGAACAAAAAGAGTCTGTAGAAAAGGATATTTTAGAACAAGTGGCTAAAATACTTAATGTACCTACAGAAGCCATTGAGAATTTTGATGAAGATTCGGCAATCAATATCATAGCTAATACTTTCCATGACAGTGCTGTCGCAAATACTTTTACAGAGGGTGCGCAGGCAAACTTCCATTGTACATTCAATCCTCTTGACAAAATGGTAGAGCTATACGAGCGTATGCTTGAACAGCAAAAGGAAATGATTGAGAAGTTGGAGAGGTTGATTGAGGGGAAATAGAGATTAAAAAAACTGTGATGAAAAGCTTGCATGCTCTGATTTTTTTCATAGCAACAAGTTTTAGTTCTGATGTAATACACATAAATATATATCTTGTATAAAATTTGAAGAATAATGAAATTATTAACAACAACCTTTGATAAAAAAATAGAAGCAGCAAATCATCTTATAGAAATAAGTATTGGTCAATATATTGATATTGCAAAAGACATTATAAATAATAATGATTTGCAACGAAAAAGAGTGAAGACTGCAAACCGAACATATTCATTACTTAAAGAGGATATTATGACGGGTTGTGTAATTCCTCCTATTGTTTTAGCCATTCCTAAAAAACTTGTTGCCTCAGATATTGATGATTCAAATATTATTGATCTGGTAATTCAATCGGGTAAAGAATTATTAATTTTAGATGGACTACAAAGAACATATACTATTTTAGATTTAATAAATGAAATAAAGAATGATACTACTTTGTTAAGTTTTGTCTCTGATCAAAAACTAAGAATAGAAGTTTACACAGGGATTAGTAAAATAGGTATTTTATATAGAATGCTAACTCTTAATACAGGCCAAACCCCAATGTCAACTAGACAACAGGTTGAAATGATATATTCTGATTACAAAACTGGATTCTCGGGCTTAGTTTTTATTTCAGAGGCGGAAAATCGCGTTCCATCTGGAGATAATGAATTTAGATT
This sequence comes from Sphingobacterium sp. UBA5789, assembly GCF_002418355.1. Classification (NCBI taxonomy): domain Bacteria; kingdom Pseudomonadati; phylum Bacteroidota; class Sphingobacteriia; order Sphingobacteriales; family Sphingobacteriaceae; genus Sphingobacterium; species Sphingobacterium sp. UBA5789. The sequence continues at coordinate 532,623 of NZ_DIDX01000004.1, forward strand.
TAATGATATTTTAGATGGTTTTATTTCATATATAACTGGCGATTATTTACCATTAGATAGAGAGGATTTAATTGGCATTATAAAAAATTTAGAAGTACTAACAAAAAACGATACACAAAAAGACATTTTTCAACAACTTATATCTATTTATAATAAATTAAGAAAGGTAATTTATGATAAATCAGATAACTGGCAATTTGACTCTGACAAGAAAATAAGAAAACGACCTTTTGGGAAAAATTCAAATGAAATTTTTTCCAAAGTCCAAGTATTGGCAGGTTATGGTGCTGCAATTAACTTTCTCATTGAAAATGGGCTAATTAAAAATTTAGATGCACTAGATGACCTTATCCCTAAAATTAATCTAAATAATATAGAATTTTCTTTAGAAAAAATGATCCTTTATTTGGATGAAATCAATATTATAGCTAAAAAGGTAGGTAATGAACAGAGAATGTATTTCTATTACTTTATACGAAGCCTATTTAATAATACAAACGATGGTTATTTAAGTATTGAAAAATCAGTAGAACAGGCATATAAATTTTATAAAGCCAATATGCTAGGATAATGGCAGATGAAAAAAAAATATCTGATTTTTTTGAAATTTCTTATCAAGAAGATCAAAGTTTATTTAATCTAAAAAAAATCTCTTTAGTTGATGATGATATAATAGATGAGATAGCTATCGAAATAAATATTAGATTATCAGCAACTATTGACGGAAGAGTAAAAAAAGTCAAAACGGATATACCATTAAGTTCCTATGAGGTGTATGAGTTTGTCAATCCGTTTCTAAATGCACAAAATGATACTTTTGGGTTGAAGTTAATGGGGAAAACAATTGGAAAAGTTTTTCCTGCAAACTCTTTAGAGGTCGATATTGAAGAAGAGGATTTTGAGGAATTAGAACAAGCGTACAGGTTTTATTGCATAAACAAAATCATACAAAATACTGATACATCAACAATTGATTTAAAAAATGATGCCCAGACTATTATACAGTTTTCTAAACTTATTAATGCTGATTCTATCTACTTGATTATTTTTAAACCCTTAATAGAGATAAATTTCAATATTGAAAATTTTTTACCCTCTTTAGCTTCAAAAGGATATTACTACTATGCAACCAAAACAAAAAGTAATGTTAACGATCTTTTAGTTAATTCCAATGATGAATTTTTAAAAGATCTAGTAGAAAGTTATTTCTACAAACAAAGAGATCATAAATTTATAACTCTTAAATCATCTAGAAAATTAATAGAAAAAGAACCTCTTATTAAGCTTTTGTATGTAAAATTACTTTCTACTAGTGCTAATACATTACATCGCTTTTTGTTATTATACCAAATAATTGAACATTTAACAGAATCAAAATTTAAAGAGGAATTAAATAAGGTTTTAGAAAAAAAGGATGAATTATCTAACTTTAAGTTTATACAAAAAATAAATGAAGTCCATGGTGCTAGAGCAAATATTAATAAACTGGTTAATAATCTAGTTTTTGAAGATAAAAATGAGATTACTCAGGTTTTCAAAGAATTTATAATTGAATTTGATAGTGAATATAATAAAGAAGCAACCGGCGATTGCTTATATGACATTCGTAATTTGTTATTTCATGATTTTAAATCAATTTTAAATAATAATAAAGAAAATACAGTTGATAGTATAATTTTACGATTTGAAATATTAATTCATGGAATTGTCATGAATCTTGGAGAAACAGATGAATCAATAATCGAAGCACCTCCATCTTCACAAAAAAGAAGTCTCATAAAATTGTTACTAAAAATCCTAAATAGTATTTTAAATAGTAAAAAATGAGAAATCTCAAAGTCTTATGCAATAAACAATTATTAGCAATTCCACTGTTTTCAGTTTGTAAGGATATGACAATATTGAATTATTTAATAAATGTTACGCTTTCAAACGAAAACAAGGAAGAGGTATTTGATGACTTACTTTTTTAAATTTACTTCAATATATAGATCCAAGTTATATTAAAAAAACAAATCCCTTTTAAGGTTAAATCGACAATTATTATGAAAAAAAAACGTTATCAAATATTTTAGAAGGAAAAATTTTTCAGATACCTGATTATCAAAGAGGATATGCCTGGGAAATAAAACAATGGAAAGATTTTGTGCAAGATGTTGATGCGCTGATTGATGACAAAATAATCAATCATTATACGGGAACAATTGTCATTTATCAACCGGTAAACAAACCAACAGAAAATTATGGTACAAAAAAACTTGAGGTAATAGATATTGTAGATGGCCAGCAATGAGAAAAGTTAATTGCGAGTCTGTAAGTTTTGGTTTTCCTTTAAATCCTCTAAGGTAATTCACATTCATATTTATATTTCGACCCATACTGATACCTATTTCGCTTCCTCTTCTGTAGGTTGTAGCAAGTTCTGCATTTGCGCATGTATTAGAGTTACTTTCAAAGGAAGCTAGATTCACCTGAACATGGTATCCAAAATTTGAATTTCGGGTAAAAATAATCTTGGTAAAACCACTCTCATTGTTAAGATTTGATTTTAAAAACTTATTAAAACCTTCTTGCATTCTTCTTACTTCCTTATCCGAAAAACCCCAAGCAAAATTATTTATAGGAGGAAAATAAATAATAATAGTCCCTGTATTAAATAACTTAGGATATGCAGTGCTAGTTGCTTGACGTGGAATGGTGTTTTGGTCATTAGGAAAAAGAAGAGATTTGTAAAGGATAATATCTTCGACAAAAATAGTATCTCCATTTACTTTAACATTATTGGTGGGAAAGCCCAAGGTAATAAGAGCCTTGTAAATTTGCGCTCTCGTTTTTTCTTGATTCTTTTGATTTGTTTCATCAAGATTTACTAAATAATTTTTTTGACAACTAAAAAGAGTAAAAAGTAAACAGAGAACTGGGCCAATGAAATGCCTAATTTGTAAATTATACATCATTTAAATTTTTATAATTAATTTACTACATTTTAAGGTTTATAATATTTATAAAAATAAGCATTTATTTCTATATGGTGTATTTTTTTAAAAATTTAATATTGAATTTTAATTATTGTATCGTTTTTCTTTTTATATTCGTTTGATTATAAAAAATAATTATGAAAAAATTTTATTATTTAATTCCTGTCATTACAATTTTGTTGTTCTCTTGCTCTAAAAATTCTACATATTACAGTCTTGACGCTGAATTTGGATTGGATATTAAGAATAAGAAGCAGGAAAATCTATTAAATGGGTGGCTCGAAGTCGAGAAAATCACGCACTCTGGAACCAATAATGGTCAAGAATATCTTACCGCCGGCTACGAAACACCCGACACGCCACCAATAGATGGTTATTCTGTAACTAAAAAAGGTGAATCTAATATTCTAAACATGACTTTCTCCCCAATATATAGAGAATCGATCATTACAATTAAATGGAAAAATATGGTGAAGGAAGATACCTTAAAAGCTGAATTGTATAAAGACAAGCATGTTATCCGAATTGGAAAAATATTCTGGAACGGAGATCTTGTTTGGGAAAAAGGGAAAAGTGGAGACAAATATCAGATTAACGTTGTAAAAGATATTTGAAACCCATATAATTTTAAATTTATAAGATAGTTAACATCCGATAAACCTACCTCAGCAAAACAGCCTCAAGGGGTATAAGACCGGATGTAGTTGTCTGCTTAAAAATAAGCGTATCTTCTCCGTCTATGCTCAGTGTTCCTTTGGCCACAACAGTGCCTTTCTGATCTTTAAACTGAATATAAGCGATGTCACTTTTAATATTTCCATCAACGGATAAGGTCACCGTTTTTGCTTTTTTTCCAAAAGTCATATAACGGGCTTTACCTTCTACTTTTGTTCCTGTTTGTGACATATCAAAAGCAATCACGCCGATTTCTTCCCCTTCACTTGAGTATTTGCCGGCAAAATTACTCATTTCTTTTCCAGCGGTTGAAAGATCGCTTACAGAAACAGTTTTTGACTGCGCCTGTACTTCAGACATAAAAACAAAGGAGATCAATACAGCAAGAATAAGGAGTCCGTTTTTCATATTATATTTTTTTATAAAACTACTGAAATTCAATTAAACATAATTCAGTTATTACAGATGATTTTTCAAGTTGGTCACAGGTATACAAAGAATACTTGTCAATATACCTGAATATATCTAAATTCGTTGCGCCAGTAAGCATTAACCTCATGGAAAAGAACAAAGCATCATCGTTTATTTTTGGTATTATAGCCATCATTGTCGGATCTGCCCTCTACAAGCAGATAGACTTTGAGAATTTTAAAGTTTTACATAAAGGATTAGCCGTTGTCTATGGACTCACCTTTGCTTTTTCTGCTTTTATTCTTATAAAAAACTTCAGAAACAGATCCAGAAGCTAAAAACAAACATTTATCAGTTTTAAGATAAACAACACGACTTAATTTCAAAACAGCTTATATGTTCAATAAATCAGACTCAAACCCGGTATATTGGCGGAACATCTATAGATAAATGACCTTTCGCTAATCAGGAATTCTTTGCGATTCGGATAGCGTCTTCAAAAGCAGATACAAGCTGGTTATTAGCCCGTCTTAATAAGGTTGCATTCGTCTTTACAGCGATCATTCCATCCGTCTGGCGGGGCTGACCAAGAATAATATTATGCTCATTGCGCAGATGACCTCTCAACTTTACACTGTCTATCCCCTTCCCTATTTTCATGAGACTGATATTACTTCCCTGCTCCGGGTGCTCCACCTGAATGCCATCTATCTGATTGAAGAGACTAAAAAGCATGTGGGATTTTTCCTTAACTTCCTTCATGACCCGATCGACATCCTCCAGGTGATGCAGCGCCATAGCCGCATTAGGCCAATTGGTAAAAACACCTCCTCCGTGGATCTTGACCAGATGATGCATCTGATCTATAACAGCTTTATCTCCGCAGAGTATAGCCCCTCCGGTAGCTCCCAGGTATTTATACAGGCATAAATATACGGTATCAAAGTGCTGAGCATAGTCCGCTATAGTATGACCCGTATATACCGATGCCACATGTAATCTTGCGCCGTCAAGGTGCATTTTATAACCTTTTGTACGGCAATATTCGGCTATTTTCTCTATTTCTTCGAGTGGAAATACCTGGTTGTCAGCTCTTCGTACAGGTGTTTCAATGGAGACAACAGCTCCGGGAACAGCGAAAGCCTCTCTTTGCTCCTGATCTTCTACAGCTTGTTGCAGTTCCTGTACACCGAACCAGTGATTGTCTGCTGCAAGTGGTATCAAACGTTTATTGAATAACGTTTGCGCGGCATCGCCTTCGTCCCTGTACACATGACTTTTTTCCTGCACAAAGGCTTTTGTAGCAGATTTTCCCAGCACAGATATCGCCAGTTGATTAGCAAGTGTTCCGGAAGGCATATAAATAGCAGCCTCCTTGCCGGTAATGTTCAAACACATATCCAGCAGCTTTTTCATAGTACCGTCAGCCGCATAGCTGTCCCGCTCTATCGGATCTTTAGCCTGTATTGCCTGCAATTGTGCAATAAAATCATCAGGTCTGTAAAAAATACCATCATTAATAAAATATACAGCATCGCTATCTTTCAGGATTTTCTTCTTCGACCCGGAATCAGCAAAACTGGTTGAAGGAATAATCTGGCCAATGGCTGGAAGCGCCAAACCGGATAACTTTAAGAAATCACGACGTTTAAAAGATGACATAGGCATAAAAGTTAAAACAGCAATTATCAAAGAATTTGATGGGTTTCCTTAATACTATTCATCACAAAAATACTTTTTGTCTGTCCGATTCCCTCTATTTCGGATAATTTATTGACAAAAAAATCATGGAAATCATCCATATTCGGAGCCAGAATTTTAAGCATGAAGTCAAAATCACCACTTATATTATAAAATTCGACTACTTCTTTAAGTCTGACCACTTCTTCAATAAATTTTCCGGCCGCTTTCTTATTATGCGCACTAAGTGCTATCATACAGAGTACCATCATTCCCTTGTTGACCCTTTTACGGTCTACAACTGTCGTGTATTCCTGTATAACGCCCTGTTTTTCCATTCGTTTGATCCGTTCATGTGTCGGTGTCGCACTCAGATTGATCCGGGTCGCAATATCCCTTACACTTAATTTGGCATCCTTTTGAAGCAATCGAAGAATAGCCAGGTCTTTCTCATCCAGTATATAATTTTCCTGTTGCATTTGTTCTGTTTTAAAGGTGTTAAATGTATTGATTCGGAACGATTGATAAATAATTTAGCTTGTTATTGTGCTTTTGTTCCAAATTTAGCCAATAATTTTTACATACGTTCTTTGAAAGGTAATTTTGTCAGAAATTTCAAGCACATGCAGACGAGAAAAAATCTCATATTAATATTAGCATCCGTAGGTACATTTGTAGAAGCACTGGACATCGCGATTATCAATCTTACTATTCCCGCAATACAAGAGCAATTTGGTATAGGTAGTGACAGTGTACAATGGTTACAAACGTTGTATGTGCTTTTTTTTGGAGGTTTTCTGATTATAGGCGGTAAACTTTCGGATCAGGTGGGGCGAAAAAAAATCTTTTTGTGGGGAGCTGCACTGTTTATGCTGACCTCATTAGGCGCCGGACTATCGACAGATTTTATAATGTTGGCCGTTTTCAGAGCCTTGCAGGGACTGGGTGCAGCACTTATTATGCCTGCTGCGCTCTCGTTAGTGACCAATACGTTCAGAGAAACACAGGAGCGCAATCGTGCATTAGGTGTTTTTAGTTCATTTGCCGCTATAGGATCCGGCAGCGGACTTTCTATTGGAGGTATTATAAGTACCTACCTGAGCTGGCACTGGGTATTTCTGATTAATGTTCCTATACTATTAGTGACTTTGGTGCTGGCAGTTTTCTATCTGCCCGTGGATGAGAAACCAGCTGTACGTGCAAAGACAGATACTGTATCGGGTATTTTGCTTGTGTTGGGATTACTGAGCCTGACCTATGGCACACATGAACTCATGCATATAGCACAACAGCCGCTTCTAGTAGGAGGTTCATTATTGCTTGCGGTAGCACTTCTGGTCATTGTTTTTATACGTTTGAGATCTGTTGCCGAACCATTGATAGATCTTCAGTTATTCAGAAATACAGCATTGGTGGTTTCTAATCTTGCCTTTTTTACGTTAGGTGCGTTTTTTATCGGCTTTTTATTTCTTATTTCCCTGATGTTGCAAAAAGACATGGGGCATACAGCCGCGGCAGCCGGTCTTATGCTGGTACCTTTCAGTATCTTGTCCGCACTGGTGGCCAAATTTGTATTGCCACAAATATCCAAGCTATTGAATCCGGTCAGAATGGGTATTCTAGGCTGGTCCTGTATGTTTTTAGGGGCTGTTTCTCTTTTTGTCTCCGTCTACACAGGTCATCCTGTTTGGTTAGTATTACTAGGTGCAGCCTGTATTTCAGGGATAGGCATGACGTTCTGTTTCACCAGCTTATCCGTCTTGGGCATTCGTGGTGTAGACCCGGCCTGCTATGGTATAGCTTCCAGTCTGACAAGTACCAGCTACTTTCTGGGAGCCGGAATCGGACTTTCTTTTATGACATTGCTGAGTCAGCTGTTTCCTTCCGAATGGGTGGTAGGAGGCCTGAGCATAGGTATTCTGGTGGTCTATGCACTGCTAGCGATAGGTTTGTTAGTATACCTTATTTTGACAGATCAGAAGGTCAGACAAAGCAATCTGGCTGTGTCCTAAGATTTTGAGTAGGAATATAATACATGCTCAGCTTTCTTTATATCGAAAGATCCATTTCCAGGTGAATATCCTGAGGCTCTGCGGTAAATAATTCTTTATCCAGTTCAGTAGTCAGTATGGCACCGTTTTTCAGGTAAAAATCTATAGTGTTGCGTGTCGGGATAGCTGATATATAAAGTTTGTCTGCCCCAAAGTCTGAAGCAGATTTTTTGCAGGCATTCAAAAGCTGCCTGCCTGTCCCCTTTCCCTGATAGGCATGACTTACATACAGAATATCCATCTTACGGTAGTTCTGCTTCACTCCTCTGGGCTTGTATTCTACAGAAGCCACTCCTACCAGTTTTTCCTGATCAAAAGCTCCATACACTACACCGCCAATAGATATCAACTTCAGCTGACGTTCTGTAATTTCTCTGAGTTCTGCAGGATCAAAGCCGCTAACAGTTTCTCTGTGAGGAATTAATAACAAAGAGCCATTTCTGTATATATAGAGTTCTGCAATTTCTTCAGATCGATCTATCTCTTTTATACGAAATATTTCATCTTTATCCAGTGTCCGAATGTCTGGCATAAGTATTTTATTGTATAATGAATAATAGCTTAATTTTAAGGATAAATTTATACATTTGATCATAGATTAGTGTTATAAATATGGAATGGAATCAAATTAAAACGGATACACAAAAGATATATCCGGCAAATAGTATTACACTCTTTTTAATGGATACCGACTCTGGAAAACCAGCGACCTGCTGGGTGGATAAAGCTTATGCAGACTATCCGTATAAACAAGAGTGTATGTTTAACTGCTTTATATCAGTCAATCTGCTGAATGATGAGTTTAATCTGCGAAATGAAGATCTGGATTACAAAGATATAGAAGATTATTTTACCAAACAGCTCCGGGAAGTATGTGTATGTCATATCGTGGCCCGTATCACAACAGATGATGGAATTTCAATCGAAATGTATGTAGATGATGTGGAAAGTGCAATTGGGAAGCTGAATGAACTGGAAGCAGACGCGAACAGACTGGTCAACTTCGATTGTGAAATAAGCGATGATGAGAACTGGGATAATGTGGATAATCTTTTGAACGACGTGGAATAAGGTTTTCCATACAGTACTATGCTAATACTACGATCAGCCGAACAAATCAAACAGGATATACTTGCAGAAGGCAAAGCGCTGAGCACATTTCCTCAGTCCGTTAATTTTCCTTTTGCGTTATCTTATGTAGATCTGGTAAAGCAGATAGGAACCAAAGAGATCTCTACTGAATGTACACTCTTTAATGCTGCACAGGCCTCGAAAGAAACCCGGACATTTGCAGATCCGGATTACTGGCCGGCGACTTACACACGGCAGGGTATTGATCGCTTTTGGATTTTCGGACAGAATGGTCAGGGAGATCTTTGGTTGTTGGACAATGAACATAAGCTCTATTTTTATGACCACAATCAGGGACAAATGAGCCTGAATAATTTTGTGGAATTGCATATTGATTTTGACTGTTGGCTGCAATATGCAGATCTGAACCGACAGTTGGATGAGATATATAACCAGGAAGGTGAAATTAATGAAGCCTGCAAAAATGATTATATCCATAAATTGCAACATATGGGAAATGCCTTGCTGCGGCTTTTTGAACTCTAATTAAATGATTTTATAATGCTTACTGCTATTCATCCAAAATTGCCTATGCGTGATAAGGTTATCACACAAGCGTTTTACACAAAAGAGTTGGCTTTCGAAATAATCGGAGATTACGGAGATTATTTAATGATCCGAAAAGAGAACATCGAGATTCATTTCTTCCTGTTTCGGGAACTCGATCCTTTAGAAAATTATGGTCAAGTTTATATCCGGACAGACAATATAGAGGAATGTTACCAGTCTCTTCTGGACAACAACGTAAGTATACATCCGAATGGTCCGCTGGAGATCAAGCCATGGGGACAACAGGAATTTTCTATACTTGACCCGGATAATAATCTACTCACATTCGGTCAGGCTGTAGTGTAATTTTGCTGTATCATGAAAAAAATATTACCGGGACTTTATACGCTATTGCTTCTTACTGTACTACTGTCCTGTATTGGTAAAAGCAGTGAAAACCATTCGCTTTCACAACTCCGGAATAAGGTTCAGAACACGGTTCAAACTGATATCAGAGAAGCAGATCTGATTTTTCAGTCTTCTCTTTCCGAACAAAGTAAAGCTATTCAACTGGCTACAAACTCTCCTTACTCCCATTGTGGAATTATCTTTAAGGAGGGCGAAGATTACGTTGTACTGGAAGCTGTTCAACCTGTACAGAAAACACCTCTTTTGGAGTGGATCGCAAGAGGAGAAAATAATCAGTACGTGATCAGGCGTCTTAAAAATGCGGATCAGATATTAACGACAGCTGTACTGAACCGTATGAAAAAAGAAGGTGAAAAGCTGGAAGGAAGAGATTATGATGTCCGGTTTGAATGGACTGATGACAAGATCTATTGTTCTGAACTGATCTATAAAATATATGAGCGTGCTGCCGGAATAAAATTGGGGAAGTTACAGAAACTGAAGGATTTTGATTTTACGAATGCTGCTGTCAGAGCTGAATTAAAGGAACGCTACGGGCGTCATATCCCCTTGAATGAAACGGTAATTTCACCTGCTGCAGTCTTCGATAGTGAATTGCTCGAAACGATTACACAAGAGTAAGGAATGGATATTTAAACCATGCTTACATATGAAAAAGAATAGAATGACTAAACATACATATTTAATTTATGGCATCAGTAAAGGCTTAGGTAAAGCTTTAGCCCGGCATCTTCCAGGTCCTGATGATCAGGTGTATGGGGTCTCAAGAAGTCAGCCCGATTATCTGCATAATGCGAATCATAAGATGGAATGGATCAGTGCTGATTTGGCAAAACCTGCAGAGTCAGCAGCGAGTATCCGCAATGCCATAGGCGGCAGCCGGATTGATTATCTGATTTATAACGTGGGTATATGGGAACATAATGCTTTTTCAGACGGCTATGATTTTAAGGATAACACGGAGGAAGAGATTCTGACGATGATCAATACCAATATTTCATCCTGCCTTCTGGCGGTACGGAGTTTTACGGAGAACTTAAAGAAATCTGAAAACGCAAAGATTATATTGATTGGCTCTACCTGGGGATTAGAGAATCATAATGGAAAAGAAGTAACTTTCTCGGCTACAAAATTTGCCTTGCGGGGAATTATACATGCATTAAGAGAAAATCTTCGTGAATACAGCATTGGCGTGTCCGTTCTGAATCTGGGCTATCTGGCTACTGAATTTGACTATGAAGATGACCTGGATACAGTTATAGAGCAAACTGATGCTGAACTGATTCCTTTACAAGACGTAATAGCGGCTGTGCGATTTATTCTGTCAACCTCAAAGGCCACCTGTGTCAAAGAAATTACCATGCCCGCCATGAAAGATATGAATGTGTGATTTTTGGGCTTCAACCATCTGAATATCACTTTTAACAACGATATTGGAATAATTATTGACTCTACTGATTTCCTGTAATCTTATTTTACATTATTTAAAAATAATACATAACTTAAATGAAAACTATACTATTTGCTATTCCTTTTGTTCTTTTATATTCCTGTAATACGGGAACTGAAAATAAAAAAGAACTGTCTTCCGGTGATACGACGACTTCTGTAGTATCTGCAGATACAATAAGCAAACCGGTTTCAGATACTAAAGATTTGATCTGGACAGGTATACCGGTAAAACAGCTCCCGTTTACAGATTCCACTAACTTTGATAATTACAAATCCGGAACTAAACAAAATCCGGAACTTCTTAAGAAGCTTAATCTTGAAAAAGCTATAGCAGATGCCACGGATTTTAATATAAATTACAGCCTCCCACTTTCCAATAATTTTCAAACTGTTGTGATTACTTATCATAAGGGAGAAATGGAGTTATGTACCAGTATGCTGACAGTAGATAAGAATACTAAAATTATCGATATCCTGCCTGTAGCATATGATGAAGTAGCTGAATCTGCTTTTCGTAAAATCAGTGTTATTGAAAAAGATAAAATCACTGTGGATGACTGGAATTATATGCAGGAAGAACCTACCAAAGAAACAAAAAATTACATCTTACAAGAAAACGGAAAGTTTAAAGAGGTAAAGTAAGTTAAGATTTAAGGATTAACTCTTCTAGGGAGTCTGGATAAAAGGGTTGCTTTCATATTATAAATTATTTTACTAAATTTGTTAGTAATATGAAGCGATCCGGCACAGCTGATTTACCATTACACTACGGCCATGTTCCATTGTGGCTTGCAGAGCGCATGGGTAAATTAGGTTTAGCTATTGTTGAGGAGATTATCAGTCATAAAGGTAAGCATGAATTTTTGAGCAGATTGAGCAATCCTTTTTGGTTTCAGAGTCTGGGTGCTGTAATGGGAATGGACTGGCATTCTTCAGGTATTACTACTTCCGTGATGGGTGCGCTCAAGCGAAGTATTAATCCGCATGCTAAAGAATTTGGTATTTATGTCTGTGGCGGAAAAGGTAAATTATCCAGACAGACTCCGTTGGAGCTTGCACGTTTTGCAGAATTCAACGGGTTAGATGTTGCAGATATGGTGCGGTGCAGTAAACTGGCCGCAAAAGTAGATAATACAGCTATCCAGGATGGTTTTCAGCTTTATCAGCATAACTTTGTAGTCAGTAATGAGGGACAATGGACTGTAATTCAGCAAGGCATGAGTGATGCAAGCAGTACAGCGAGGCGTTATCATTGGCATTCAGCAGCTATACAGTCTTTTACAGAAGAACCCCATACTTTTATTTATGGCCAAAACTGTGGGGAAATCCTCAATCTGACAGATAAAGATGCACGTCCGATTAAAGAAGCGATGTTAAGTGTGCTGGCTGAAAATCCCGAACACATACTAAAGGAGGCTACTCATCTGGTTATGCCTGATCATCATGATGTACGTGCGGAAAATGTAGATCTGAAAAGACTGGGGTCTGTATTGTGGTTAGCACAGGATAATAACATTCAGCATTTTGAAGAATTATTATTGTTGAAAGGAATGGGGCCGCGTACCTTGCAGTCGCTTGCCCTGGTCAGCGAAGTGATACATGGCAGTCCGTCCCGATTTCGCGATCCGGCAAGATTTTCATTTGCGCATGGTGGTAAAGACGGTCACCCCTTCCCTGTCCCACTCACGGTGTATGATGATACCATACAAACCTTGCAGAATGCTATACAACGTTCCAGATTAGGAAATTCAGACAAATCGCAGGCTATTAAATCGCTTTCTCAAATTGCAAGCCGCATGGAAGAAGGATTTACACCGAATGACAACTTTGATAAAGTAATAGAAAAAGAACGTGCCGAATCCTGGAAATACGGAGGCCGGACTGTATTTGGAAAAGCAAAACCTCCCCTTCCAGCTCAACTTAATCTTTTTGATTAATGGACTATAATAAACTTACAATACAGGAAGCCACAGAAATACAGGAGGATTTACGTCAGAAGCTTCGCTTTGACCGTCCGGATACTCAGGCTATATATACCATAGGCGGAGCTGATATTTCTTTTAACAAAAACAGCGAAATCCTGTATGCCGCTATAGTGATTCTGAATTATCCGGATATGACTTTGCACTCATATGCATTAGCTACTGGCCACTCTTCGTTTTCCTATATCCCCGGTTATCTGGCTTTTCGTGAAGTACCTGCCTTATTGAATGCCTGGACTTTGCTTCCTGCCAGACCAGATGTGCTGGTGCTGGATGGGCAAGGTATTCTGCATCCCAGACAAATGGGAATTGCTTCTCACTTTGGAGTACTTACCGGACAGGCAACCATTGGATGCGCCAAAAACTCTTTGTATGGTGTACATGCTGATCTGGCGCTTTTCAAAGGAGCATCTACGCCAATAGTAGATGGAGCAACGCATATCGGTCATTTATTGCGGACAAAAGAAGCGGTAAAACCTGTTTTTATCTCTCCGGGATACGGACTGACAGTGAACAAAAGTCTGGAAGTAATACAGCAGTGTACGGGACGATATCGTATTCCTGAGCCCACCCGGTTGGCTCATAATATAGTTAACGATTTTCGGACAGGTAAACTAAAACCGGGATATCATAAGATACAGCAGCCTTTGAGTTTGTTTTAAAGAATGAGACATTGGAGGCTCCTCATATTTCATTTTTGAATACTGCTTTCATTCGATAGTGTAATATCCGACTTTTTGTGAAGAGCTGTAAAAAGAGAATCCCTCTCCCAAATCAATGGAAAAGGGATAACTCCACCCTGCATTAGAAAAAAATATAGTTAGTGTGAATGCTCACCTGAATTTGTCATTTTGGCCAATAAGAAAAATGCCCCTTTGTGAACCACTTTATCATTACTGCCGATCTCTTTTGTAGGAGTAATAGCGGTATATCCGTGCGCTGAGACACCTTTTATAACAGGTATCCTTTCATATACTAATGCTGCTTTCTCAGAACCTGATTTTTCATCATGAGAATGTGCGTGCTCTTCTCCTTCATGACCACTTTCGTGATGCTCTTCCTCGCGGTGTGCATCTGTCAGAATGAATATATAATCCTGTCCCTGAGAGGATACAATAGCCTCATTAGGGACAGCATTCACTTTATTATCAGATACAATCAGATTTGCCTGAACCTGCATACCATTGATCAGCCCTGTTTTATCCCCTAGTACCTGAGCATGCACAGCAACTGCATTCGTCTGTGCCTCAAAAGCCTGCCCTATCTGATCAATGCGTGCTTCATAAGATACTTCCGGATTATTAACTGCTGAAAATCGGATTAGTTGTCCCTTTCTGACTTTCGGAAGATCTTTTTCATATACATATACATCCACGTGTAACGATTCATTATTGACAATTTCCAGAATGGGACTGGATGCATTGATATTTGAACCAATCTGTGCTGCTATTGTCGATATTGTACCTGACATCGGTGCAATAATGGATACCTGAGAAGACATCTGAGTAGATCCGCCCCCGGCAGTCAGCTGTTTGTACAGACTGTTCCGTTGTGCTCTTAAATTAGCCAGTTCCATTTCTACTTGCTGCAGGCGCTTTAACGGAGCAGCGTTCCCTTCTACAAGTTCTTTTTGACGTAAAAGCTCTACTTCCGCTAATTTGATCTGATTATTTGTTAGTTGCAGTTGTTCCTGTGTCTTGATCAGATCAGGATTATTGATTACTCCAATGCGCTGCCCTTTACTGACGATATCCCCTTGCTGTACAAACAACTGTTGTAGTACTCCTCCAAAAACAGACGTTACAAAGGCTTTCTTGTCATTAGGAACAGTAAGTTGGCCGTTTAGAACGAGTCCGTCACTTAATACCTGCTGCGTTATAGTGGTATAGGTCAGTCCAATTTGTTTGAACTGAGCTTCTGTAAGTGAAGTTGTGGATTCATTTTCATGTTCGGATTCACCTTCTGCATGCTCACCAGCTTCTTTTGAAGGCGCCGGACTTCCGCCACACCCGGATAATGAGAGGGCTATTGCACATAATAAGGTTGGATAAATTATGTTGATCTTCATGTCTATTTATTGATTGATGTTTGGAAATATTGATAATTAACGACACTCTTATTGTATGCATTGAGTGCATTCAGATAGTTGATCTTGATGTCAATAGACTGCGTAAGAAACTGACTTAACTCAGCGTAGCTGATCTCTCCGCTCTGATATCCCAGGTTTGCAGCTTTGATAATAGCTTCCGCCTGCTTTAATCCTGAGGTTTCATAAAACTGGAGCTGACCTTCATTCTTGATGCGTTCGTTTTCTGCATTCTGAATATCAGCAGACAGGACTTGTTGTACCTGCAGAAGCCCTTGCTGTTGAATGTCAGATTCCAGTTGTGCCGCCTTTATTTTATTATTGTAATATCCTGAAGAGAATATTGGAAGAGTGGCTGTCACCGAAAATCCTGTAAACGGATTCTTCTGTCCCCAAAGTCTTTGGGAAAATACTCTTCCTGAAAAATCAGGCATTTTACCTTTCTTTTCAACCAATATTCCTGCATCAGCCAGTTCGACATTTTTTTCCTGAATACGAACCAACGGATGGGAAGAAGCTATAATGTCACGCTTATTGAAAGAGATTTTCACAAGCTCTTTTTCATTTGGCAACATAAACATATTCTGATTTAAGATTACACTCAGATTCTGAGCGGATATCAGCAAATCCTGGTGATTCTGTATCAGAAGTGCTTTGTTTTCCTGCCATTTCGTTTCTGCTGCTATACGTTCCAACCCGGCTGCTTCTCCGGTTTTTACACGCAGATCTGCCGCCCTGAAAAGTTCCTGATAGATACTATCCAGTTGTTGAAATAATCGCTGTCTTGCTTCCAGATAGCTGAGCTCATAGTAATTTGTAGATACATCACGGGTGATACGAGCCCTGATCTCTTCAAGCTGCATGGCCGACACTTCGACATTCTTACTCAAATAAGCTTTACGTGCTTTATAAAATCCAGGCCAGCTGAAATCCTGGGAAAGCCCGACTTTCCATATACCTCCCGGATCAAGTGGCGCCATGTCTTCATTTTCGACAAATACTCCTGTCTTTCCATCAAATGTTTTGGCACTTTCCACTTTAAATTTATCCGTCTGGAGGCTTGTTCTTTTAATATCCAGATTGGCCGTCATGGCCTGTTGTATAGCGCTGTCTAAAGTAATACGCTTTGCTCCTTGCTGTGCAAAAGATTGCTGAGCAGGAATAAACAACAGAACAGCTATTACTAAAGGAAGTGTCTTGTTTACAATTCCGTTCATTTTGTTGCCTTTATTAAAAAACAATACATAGAGACTTGGCAACACAAAAAGTGTAAGCAGCGTAGCTGAAATCAACCCGCCTATTACCACTGTAGCCAACGGCTTCTGTACCTCTGCTCCTGCTCCTGTACTAAGTGCCATAGGTAAGAAACCTAATGAAGCAACAGTAGCGGTCATCAATACAGGTCTCAGTCGTATTGTAGTACCTTTCCACACTCGCTCAAATACATCATGAATTCCATCTTTCTCCAGTTGATTAAAAGTAGATATCAAGACAATTCCATTAAGTACGGCAACTCCGAATAATGCTATAAATCCAACTCCTGCGGATATACTGAATGGCATATCCCGTAGTAAAAGTGCGAAAATACCACCGATCGCACTCATTGGAATGGCAGTGTAGATAAGTATAGATTCTTTAATGGAACGGAAGGTGAAATATAATAACATAAAGATAAGCAATAGCGCTACCGGAACAGCTATCATCAATCGGTTAGAAGCTTCTTTCAGATTTTCAAAGGTACCGCCGAAAGTATAGTAATAACCGGTAGGCAGTATATTCAGTTCATTTAATTTTAACTGAATATCATTTACTACAGATGTTACATCTTTACCTTTAATGTTGAATCCGATAACTACCCGCCGTTTTCCATCTTCACGACTAATCTGTGCAGGTCCGTCTTTCATCGAAATATTCGCCAGTTGACTTAACGGCACCTGTTCACCTTCACCTGTCACTACAGGTAGATTACGGACATCCTCGATAGAAGTTTTGTAATTGCTATCCAGACGGACAACCAGATCAAAACGGCGTTCATTTTCATAAATAGACCCTGCGCTGCTGCCTGCAAAGGCCATAGAGATCATTTTATTGACCTCGTTGACATTAAGTCCGTGCAAGCCAAGCTGTGCGCGGTTATATTCAATGGATATCTGCGGCAGTCCGGTTGTACGTTCTACCTGTGGTTCAGAAGCTCCGTCTACCGTTTGTACCACTTGTCCGACTTTATTTGCCAGAGCAGCTAATGTGTCAATATTTTCTCCGAATATCTTGATCGCAACATCCTGTCTTACACCGGTCATCAACTCATTAAATCGCATCTGTATAGGTTGTGATGCTTCAAAGAATGTTCCGGGAATAACGGATAATGAATCCATCATACGATCAGCCAATCCTGTATAGGTATCTCCTCCGGTCCATTCCTTAATAGGTTTCAGAGTCACAATAAGATCGGTTGCTTCCGGAGGCATAGGGTCAGTGGGGATCTCGGCACTTCCTGTCTTGCCGACTACTGTTTTTACTTCCGGAAATTTTTTCAATATCCGGGCAGCTTCCATAGATGTTTCTATACTTTGTGCCAGAGAAGCACCTTGAGGCAGAATACAGTGAAAGGCATAATCACCTTCCTGAAGCTGAGGAATAAATTCACTGCCCATCTTTGAAAACAGAAAGATGGAAAACGCAAATACAGCTACAGCAGCAGCAACTAATGTCTTTCTGATACGTACAGCTTTTTTGATAAGCGGCTGATACCAACGTTGCAATGCATTCATTAACCTGTCTGCAAAAGTAACTTTCGTATGAGGTTTTTTAGACAGAAACAGGGCACTCATCATCGGTATATAGGTCAGTGAAAGAATCAGTGCGCCAATAATGGCAAAACTCACTGTCTGCGCCATAGGCTTGAACATCTTTCCTTCTATACCGACGAGTGTCAGAATAGGGATATACACAATCAAAATGATTATTTCACCGAATGCGGCACTGTTACGAATCTTAGAGGAGGATTGATACACTTCTTCATCCATTTCAGCCTGTGTCAGTGGCTGATTCGATTTCCGAAGCCCCAGATGGTGCATCGTAGCCTCGACTATAATCAGTGAACCATCTATAATAAGTCCAAAATCAATAGCTCCAAGACTCATCAGATTGGCACTTACACCAAACATACGCATCATTCCCAACGCAAAAAGCATAGAAATAGGAATAGCAGATGCGACAATCAGACCTGCCCTCAGATTTCCCAGGAATATGATAAGCACAAAAATGACAATAAGGGCTCCTTCAATCAAATTTGTCTGTACGGTATTGATAGCACGGTTTACCAGCT
The DNA here is from genome assembly GCF_002418355.1 of Sphingobacterium sp. UBA5789. Classification (NCBI taxonomy): domain Bacteria; kingdom Pseudomonadati; phylum Bacteroidota; class Sphingobacteriia; order Sphingobacteriales; family Sphingobacteriaceae; genus Sphingobacterium; species Sphingobacterium sp. UBA5789. The sequence continues at coordinate 551,315 of NZ_DIDX01000004.1, forward strand.
CTGTACGATCTGAAAATGCTTCAATCACAACGTCTTTGGGAAGTGACTTCTCAATTACTTTCAGCCTCTCTTTTACGGCCCCGACTACCTGCGCACTGTTTGATCCTTTCAGCATCATAACCATACCCCCGACAGCTTCTTTTTCACCATTATAGGTCAATGCTCCGTAGCGCACTGCAGAACCTTCCTTTACCTGAGCCACATCCCGGACATATACAGGTACACCGTTTCGTTTCCGGATTACGATATTCCTGATATCTTCCATATCTGAAAGTAAACCTACACCACGAATAAAATAAGCGTTGGGTTTTTTATCGATATAGGCTCCACCGGTATTCTGATTGTTAGCTTCCAGTGCATCAAAAACGTCATTGATACCCAGATTCATCGCACGGAGGCGATAAGGATCAATGGAAACTTCATATTGCTTTAGTTTACCGCCAAAACTATTGACTTCGGCTACACCGGGTGTGCCGTAAAGCTGTCTGGCGATTACCCAGTCCTGTAATGTACGCAGATCGGCCTCAGAATATTTATCTTCTGCTCCTTTGACCGGATGCAGTACATATTGATATATTTCTCCCAGTCCGGTACTGATAGGTGCCAGTTCCGGCGTGCCCATACCTTCAGGAATGTTTTGTACAGCTTCATTTAATTTTTCATTAATCAGCTGTCTTGCAAAATAGATATTGACGTCATCGTCAAATACAGCCGTCACGACCGAGAGGCCAAAACGGGAAATAGATCTCAATTCAATAAGATCAGGAATATTCATGAGCTGTTGCTCAATGGGATAGGATACAAACTGCTCTACCTCTTGCGTGGCAAGGGAAGGTGATCTGGTAATAATCTGTACCTGATTGTTTGTAATATCGGGATTAGCATCAATGGGGATGTGAGTGGCACTCCATACACCCCAGACTATAAGTATCAGAGTAAATAATCCGATTACAATTTTATTCCGGATACTGAATCGGATAATTGCGTTCAACATAGTAATAACATAATTAATTAACGACTACTTATTTGCTTAAAAATAAGTACGAATAAATAAAATATATCTACATAGACGAAACTATGAGATACAGTGCGACATTAATTATGAAAGTTTGGGCGGCTGCCAGATACTACTATATTCGTTCGCATAGAACGATAAATGATAAGCAAAGGATTTGTCCTGATGTACAGGAAGAAGTTCAAATGTAAAATCAATATGTTCCGGCAGGTGGACTGCTATAGAACAACATCCGCATACACACAGTGGTGAACAGCTGTCTTTATGAGCATGTTTACCGTTTTGATCAGTATGGCGATGTGTGGAAATTTCGGTTGCGATCTGCTCTATATTGGGCAAAACAGAATGATTATCCTGACACGGTATAAGTGTCAGAAGAATAAAGTACAGGCTCAATATGTAGGCAAGAATGCGCAATCTCTTGATTTTTATTTGCAAATATATAAATTTATTAAAACGATCGGATGGGATTTACGTAAATATTCCATTATAATTATTTTCAGATACTATTTTATACCCGGTTTTTGGATCACACGAAGTTGAAATAAAACTTACATTTGTAAAAGTGATCATAAGATCATTTATCCGAACTTTATTTGAATTAAGAAAATACAAAAAATAATATGAGAGTATTAGCAGAATTGCCTCATCCGGATTGTAAGATTTCCATCTTTGGCATGAACCAAAAATTTATTATCAAATTTGAACAGGGTGTTCTTGAACAATCCTACAAGCTCGCTGAAACTGATGTGGTAGGTGGTGTCAATGGTGTGTTTGAATTACTGGATGAAACGTTTATTCAGCAGGTGCTGAACCATTTTCAGGAAATGCGTAAAAGCTTTATAGAAAGTTATGACAGATATCAATAGACGTGTCATATATAATATATGAACACATTGATTATAAGGTAATTACATCAACAAACAACAAAGGGCCAAATTAAATTTGGCCCTTTGTTGTTACGGGGTAAACATAAAAAACATTAAGTGTAATTTAATAGATTACATATACAACACTAAAATACTGTTTTTCAAACACTTATTACTACTAACAAAATTATATTTGGCTATATTATTTTGCCAAATAAATCTAAATCTGATGTAATAATTGCGCAACTAATTCCGGTACTCCTTCTGATGCTTTTGCAACTATAGTTACAGTTCTCTCCGGTACACGGTACTGATCTGCTGATGGATCGATCAGGAATATTTCACAATGCGGAAGGATATCATGAATAAGATTTGCTGCGGGATACACCTGAAGTGATGTTCCGATCACAATCAGTGTATCTGCCTGCTGGGCAATCCGCATTGCCGGAATCATGGCCGGCACAGCTTCTCCAAACCATACAATATTAGGTCGCAGCTGGCTTCCCCATTTACACAGCTCTCCCATCTTTAGTTCGTCTCCTTTGATATCGTAAATGCAGGATGGATCCTTTGATGAGCGTGACTGTGTGATCTGTCCATGCAGATGCAAAATATTCTTACTTCCTGCACGTTCATGAAGATTATCTATATTCTGTGTAATAATATCCACATGATACTGGTCTTCGAGCTTCACTAATGCCTGATGTGCAGAATTGGGTTCGGCTCTAAGACATTGTCTGCGACGTTCATTATAAAATTGCTGTACCAGAGCAGGATTTCGCTGCCATGCTTCCGGAGTGGCCACATCCTCTACACGATTACCTTCCCATAAGCCGTCATTACCCCGGAATGTTTTTAACCCGCTTTCGGCCGAAATTCCTGCTCCTGTAAATACAACGATTCTTTTCATATACAATAGTTGCTGTGTTCTGTTTATAAATTGCTTTCTATTGCCCCGACTTTTTCCCTGTAGAGTTCTACCGGTTTATCTAAGAGGACAGCTATAACAGAGAGATGATTGTCCAGACGCTCATTAGGTACATTGATGTACACAATTCCCGGAATAGCACTCCAGTATAGTTTGTTGTAGATATCATGATCAATCATAGATCCTTCACCTACAACACGGATACGTGCAACCGTATTCTTCAATCCCTTTAAGGCAACCGGACCTGTTGGTTTACCCTCGACAAACAGATATAGCGTCTGTCTGTCTGCTGACAATGCGGTAAGACCTGCATAATGTCCGTCAGGTATTCCTGCCCCTGTTTCATACAAGGCCTCAGCATGTTTGCTGATCCAGTTTACAATAGCCGGATTTGCTTGCTTTTGCCCTGGTAAGTTCATGTTTAGGCCATCGATGGTAATACCATTATTTTTCAGAAGATTATGACCTGAGTAAAGTTGCTTCGCAATCTGATAAACCGCCTCCTCTGTATTTTTGCTTTTAAGCAAGGTATTGATATCTGTTGCTACCGTGTCTGCTTTACTAAAGGTTGGTTTTGTGTCAAAATGAAGTGCCAATACGGTAACTGCCGGATCAAATTTGGCTGTATTCAGATCCAGTGTTATAGCAGATCCGTTTTGTGTATAAGGAATTTTGATTCCGGATTGTCCGACAACAGTTGCTCCCTTTAAGGCAGAAGATATGCCCGTCAGATGTTCCATACGCTTTACAGCATCCAGATACAGGTAAACTGTCTTTCCATCTTTTGACAAAGAAGATTTGCCTTGGTAATTTTCAAATGGAATTCCTGCACGTGTACCGTATACAGCTTCTTTGTGAAGTCCGGTCCAGCGACCAAGCTCTTTAAGAATAGACACCTGTTCCTGTGGAATAGTGCCATCTTCTTTAGGCCCAATATCCAGCAGCAGATTACCACCCATACTGATACAATCCACCAGTGTACGCACAATCATATTGGGTGTCTTGTAGTGTTTGTCAAAAGCCTGGTATCCCCAGGAATCATTCATGGTATAACACAGCTCCCAATATGCTGCAGATGGTCTGACAACCGGAATACCCTGTTCAGGCGTATCGTAATCCCCGTGATGGTTAAGACGGGAGTTGATAATGATATTCGGATTATATTTACGCAGATTGGCCAGAGTCTGCTGTGCTTTCCATTCTTCTGAATTGTGTTCCCAGTCTCCATCAAACCAGATCAGATCCGGATGGTAGCGTTCAGATAATTCATTAAGCTGAGTCTGATAGTATTTAACATAGTTTTCCCAGCGTTGGGGTTCGTCCTGGATACTGTAGCGCTTCCTTGTTCGCGTATTTACATCGTAATAAGGATGACTCCAGTCTGGCAATGAATAATATAATCCTGTTTTAAGTCCGGTTTTTTGTAATGCTTTGACAAAGGGATCTAATACATCTTTTTTCGCCTGTGCATCCTTTTTTATAGTGATAGCTTTCTCTGCTTTACTGTCCCACAGCGATACGCCGTCATGGTGTTTGGTGGTGATAACTGAATACTTCGCTCCTGCATCGTGTATCAGTTGTGCCCATTCATCCGGTTTATATTTCGAAGCAGTAAATCCATTTAGCTGCTTCATATAATTTTCATGATTGATGTAATTGTTGAAAAATGCCCAGGACTCTGAAATTCCCTGTACAGAATAGATTCCCCAGTGAATAAATATGCCGAGTTTGGCATCTTCAAACCACTCCATTTTTTCTTTGTTTTCTGTTGGCTGCTGAGCAGGTGCTGTTAATTGAACAGATAACCCAAGCAGTACAGCTATAATAGCTCTCTTCTTCATTAAGTTTACAAATTAATCAGATGTCTTTAAAAGCATGAAAATTAGAACAAATACCTGATTTTTCAAACTTAAATCAGGTATTTTAGCGGATTAGAAGTAACTTTGTTACCAATGATCGAATTATATACGGACGGAGCTTCGAGCGGTAATCCGGGGCCGGGAGGTTACGGAACTATTCTGCGCACCCGTTATAGTGGTGAAAATGAAGCATTCAAAGGTAAACTGATTGAGAAAACTTTTTCTGAAGGGTTTCGCAGAACCACCAACAACAGGATGGAATTGATGGCTGTCATTATTGGGCTGGAAGCATTAAAAAGTCCGCAACAGCAAGTAACCATTTATTCAGATTCAAAATATGTTATTGATGCCATTTATAAAAAATGGGTTTACGGATGGATACAGAAAGGCTTTCAGGGTAAAAAGAATAAAGATCTGTGGATACGTCTGATGAAAAGTTATAAGTTACATCAGGTGCGTCTGGTCTGGGTAAAAGGACATGCCGGTCATCCGGATAATGAGCGATGTGATCAACTGGCGGTAGCTGCATCAAAAGATAAAGCGAACTGGAAGATTGACTCTGTTTTTGAGCAGGAGGAAAAAGCGTTGGGATAATTATCCCTTACAGATTATATAATGGAATAAAAAAACGTCATTGCTGGAGCAATGACGTTTTTTTATTGAATTTATTCAGCTATAGCGTGCTCTTTAGCAGCTAAATAACGTTCTGCTTCTAATGCAGCCATACAGCCTGTTCCGGCGGCAGTGATAGCCTGACGGTAAATGTGATCCTGTACGTCTCCACATGCAAATACACCTTCAATATTCGTCTGCGTACTATCTGCTTTAGTGATCAGGTATCCGGTTTCATCCATATCCAATACACCTGTGAATAGTTCTGTATTTGGTTTGTGTCCGATCGCAACAAAGAAGCCGTCAACAGGGATATCTGTAGTGGCCTGTGTCTGATTATTGATCACTTTTACACCTGTAACTACCTGACCATCGCCAAGAATTTCAACTGCTTCAGTATTGTAGTGAATTTCAATATTCGGAGTATTCATAACACGGTGTACCATAGCCTTAGAAGCCCTGAATTCATCACGACGAACTAACATATGTACTTTCGATGCCAGTTTAGCCAGATAAGTCGCTTCTTCAGCGGCTGTATCTCCTGCCCCAACAATCGCAACTTCACGGTTTTTGAAGAAAAATCCGTCACAGACAGCGCAGGCAGAGACTCCAAATCCGTTGTATTTCTGCTCACTTTCCAATCCTAACCATTTTGCTGTAGCTCCTGTTGAAATAATTACAGTATCTGCAGTAACAACTTTGGACCCATCGATCTCTATCTCTTTTATTTCGCCTTCCAGATTCACTTTGGTGACATAACCAAACCGAACTTCTGTGCCAAAACGTTCTGCCTGAGATTTGAGATCTTCCATTAACTCCGGACCCAGAATACCTTTTGGATATCCCGGAAAATTATCTACATCTGTAGTTTGTGTCAATTGTCCTCCCGGTACCAGACCAGTATATATAACTGGTTTGAGGTCAGCACGCGCTGCATAAATAGCAGCAGTATAACCTGCAGGACCTGAACCGATAATCAAACATTTGATATGTTCTCTTTCTTGTGACATATAATTATGAATAATAGTTATTTGTATGATTTATATTATCTTTTTATTTACCAAATTTACTTTGCAGATCTTTTAACATATCCGTAGTAATGGCCTTACCTTTTGACGGATTGTTTTTCTGCTGAAAATCTTTTTTTACCTGTTTTTTTTCTTCAGGTGTGGAAGCTGGTATTGGAGCAGCTGACTTTCTGTTTTCCTTAAACCGTGTCCATATCCGCTCCAGGCATTTTTTCGTGTATAGAGGAAAGTCACCCTGCATCATCCATGAATAGTAACTTGGCTCTATTTCAAATACATTTTCTACCGGACGCCCCTTGTGCTTGCCAAAACTGAAAACCTCTACACCGTCTTCGTTATATACAATACGACCGGCAAAATCCACGGGCTTGCTCAGATTCGTAAACGCATGCAGTGCTTCTACATCATTCACTACAGGCTTACTCTGGTTACCATGCTTATCCTCAAATATGACATCTTCATAACGGCTCAGCTGTGCCTTTAACACTTCGTATGTTGCAGTGACATCTGCTTCTGCCGTATGTGCATTATTCAGATCCTGGTCGCAATAGAATTTGTATGCAGCTTTCAGTGTGCGCTGCTCCATTTGATGAAAGATATTCTGAACATCGACAAAATTTCTGCCTTCCAGTGAGAAGTCTATATTTGCACGTAAAAATTCTTCCATTAGCATCGGAACATCAAACTTATTGGAATTATAACCTGCCAGATCCGCATCTCCTATAAAATCTGCTATCTCCTGCCCCAGTTCGTTAAATGAAGGAAGGTCTTTTACATCTTCATCGTAGATACCATGAAACATAGATGATTCAGCTGGAATAGGCATTCCGGGATTAATACGGTACGTCAGCACTTCTTTATTACCGTCAGGCATCACCTTTAGAATAGAGATCTCAACAATACGATCTAAGGGGATATTTACACCAGTGGTTTCTAAGTCAAAAAATGCCAATGGTCTTTTTAATTTCAGTTCCATGAATGAATGTTTCTAGCTAAATTATACAAAAATACAAAGTAAAGTTTCAAATATGGCATTATCATTTCAGAATGACAATAGCATTATAAATTTAAATTAAATATAAAAATCTATCTAGGGATACAATTTGTAAAGCAGTGCATTTTCAGCACCATTTTTTCATTCCTATTATAATAAACAACAAAAGGGAACTATCTAGCTCCCTTTTGTTTACGTTATAAAATGTTAGTATTATCCTAACAGTTCTTTTAGTTTTGCTGTCTGATGATCCGCTAATTTCTGAAGTGGACCTGAAGCCAGCATTTTCATCATCATGTTCAAATCTGCTTCTATCACAAAGTTAGCTTTTGTTTCGGTTTCTGATACGGATATCAGTCTCCAGCGAAGCGTCAGATCAAAGGGTGCCTTTTCACTTGGTACAGCTACTATTTCTTCATTGGGAGTACGCAGTTCTATCTTCAAAGCCAGCTTGGCCATATTTTGGATAGTAAATCTGGCTTCGTCTGCTGTAGATGACCAATTGTAAATATTTTCAGGCATCAGTCCTTCGTGATTATTGAAGTCTGCCAAAAACAGATATACTTCAGCTATAGACTTATTGATTTCTGTATTACTTTGAATAATGGTCATCTTTTATAAAATTTAACGTTATACCGTTGCTTCCCATGTAGATGGGCTTACGCGCCATTGTCTCAGGACATCAACATCTTCTTCCATAATGTAGTTGCGTTCTGCTGCTACCTGAATTAAGGCATTATAATCACATAGGCTGAAAAAAGCACATTTGGCTTCTGCGAAATTCTGTACAGCTTCATCAAAGCCATAGCTGAATATAGACACAAGACCAACTACATTACAACCCGCTTCACGCAGGGCTTTTACGGCCTGAAGACTGCTTTTTCCTGTAGATACCAAATCTTCCACTACCACCACGCGCTGTCCACTCACTACTTCACCTTCAATAAGATTCTGGCGACCGTGATCTTTTGCGCTGCTACGAACATAAGTAAATGGTAAGCCCAAATCCTGAGCTACTAATACTCCCTGAGGAATACCTGCAGTGGCAACTCCGGAAATCATATCGACACTTCCAAACTCCTCCTGAATGAGTTTAGAAAGTTTTTGTCTGATGTAAGTACGGATAGCCGGATAAGACAATGTAATACGATTATCACAATAAATTGGTGATCTCCATCCCGAAGCCCATGTAAAAGGACTTTTAGGTTGCAATTTAATTGCTTTAATTTGCAGTAAGGATTCAGCAACTTTTTGTTCAACCTCATTTAAATTATTCATGCAGCAAATTTATAAAATTTATATGAACCAATCTGTTTTAATTTTGACAGATTTCGTTCCTAAGAACATTGAAAACCCTCAAACAATTGGCATTCAAGAAATTGACCTGGAAAAACTTTTCACGCAGTCTTCGCAGAGTACCGAACCTATAACTTATCTGTATATCCATCCGGAATTTGAAGTAGTTTTTAAAAAAATATTGGATAAAGCAAAAATCATTAAGGCTGCCGGTGGTTTGGTTGAAAATGGTGAAGGAGGATATCTTTTCATTTTCCGATTAGGACACTGGGACCTACCAAAAGGAAAGGTTGAAGAAGCTGAAAAAATGAAAGTTGCAGCTGTTCGTGAAGTGGAGGAAGAGACAGGCGTTAAAATTGATTATCTGGGTCCAAAACTTATTACTACCTATCATACTTATTATATGCGCGGTAAATTTGTGCTGAAAGCAACCAATTGGTATCGCATGGGAATTAATAAAGTTCCGAAATTGATTCCTCAGCATGAAGAGGATATTACAGAGGCAGAATGGCTCACTCCTTCCCGATTGAAAAAAGTAAGAGAAAATACGTATCCGCTGATTCTGGATGTAATCAAAAAAATCAGAAAATAATACAAAAAAACGGGCAGCGATTAGGGCTGCCCGTCTGTTAAACTAACTAAACTAAATTAAAATGTATCGGAATATGAACTTAATATTATAATGAAGTTTTATCTTCAGCAGGAGCTGTTTTTTCAGCTTTTTTACTTCTGCGCTCGCCGTCCATTTTACGTTTTCCTTTCATGTGGTCTCCGCGTTGCGCACGTTTCTCTTTGAGGATATTTTGTTGTTCAGGAGTCAGTACTTTGTTAAGCTCTTCCTGATTTTGTTTCATTCCTTCACGGAAAGCTTCCCGACCGGCTTTCTGATCCGTCATAACCTCTTTTTGTTTTTGAGCACTTTTCAACTGGATAGCATAGACTTGTTTCTTTTGTGCTTCTGTAAACTTGAGGTCCTTATCCAATCGCTCCGTCTGTAGGGTAGCCATTTCTTCCGGAGTTTTATTTATCATTTTTTCGCCTCGATCTGTTCTTTTTACAGGTTTACTTTGAACTTCCTGAGCATAAGTAGCAAATGTCAATCCGGACATAAGACCTACCAATAATAGCATTTTTTTCATCTTCGATTTTTTTAGTAATCAATGAACTAATTTTATCTAATAGATCGATCGGAAGCCCTAAAGTTTAATGTACTATTGTTAAAAGATGTTAAGAGAAATTCTACTTTTGACAACGGAAAGAAGAAAGTTAAGTTATTTATTATCAATGGATGGGGAGAGATTTATTTACCCGTGTCCTTTAATTGATAAGGAGGCTTAGTACGCAAATCAAGCACCAGTCCGGTTTCCGTAATATATTCTATTTCGATTATCTTACCTTCCAGTTCTTTACCGTATTTTGGTAAATCCTTATCCTGCTGGTAGCCGATACTACCATAACTGTGATAAATCAGAAAATCATTTATAGAATCAGCTCCTGTAGCTTCGCCTTCTTCCTTCAGTCTTATATAAATGGAAGCATATTTCAATTTATATCCAGAACCTTCAATACGGACTTCCTCTACAATTTGTCTGCGAATCGTTTTATGGTTTCCGGTGACAGAGGGATGTTTCCATGCGACCAGAGAGACAATTGTATAGACTGTTAGTACAGCAGTACAGACAAGCAAGCCGATTACTATTTTTCCGAATATCCAGGTTATAATAACAGCCATTGCACACATCTGCACAGGAACAATCCAGAAATTGAAGCGGGATTTCTTTTTTAATCGTTTAAGTTCATCTTGAGATAGCGAAACTAATTGCTGCATATTCACCAAAAATAGATAAAATAGGAATGTCTGTGTTTCCCTGAATCCGGGGATTTTGGCAATCCTTTAGGTTTCAAAATGAAAAGAAGTATTATTGATATAATAAGATACTTGTTACAAGACTTATCTTCTTCATACTATTTCTTAGTGTTGACTATTTGACAGCGCCAGGCGTTCCACTTCCTTTTGAAGCATCTGCTTTTCAATTAAAGATTTGGTCAGTTTAATAGCCTGTCTGTAATGTGCCATTGATTTGTCAATATCCGTGGGAGTATGCAGATAACCCATCAGCGCTTCGTAGTAACTATTTTTGATTAATTTATGTTCTTTAGCTTCTAGTATTGCTTTATCTTTCCCATATACCTGCGCAAAAGCAAAGATTCTGTTTAGTACAGCTATTGGAGAGGACTCCATTAAAATAAGCTGATCATACAGTTGTAATATATTTGTCCATTTAGTAACTGTCTCTGTGGTATGCCAGTAGGCAATGGCAGCCTCTAAATGATATTTTGTAGGAGAACTGGCTGAATTTGCTGTAGCATGTACGAGATAATAATTTCCACGCTGTATCAGCGATTGATCCCATAAGCTTTTGTCCTGCTCATTAAAAAGTATACTTTCTCCGTTCACTCCTGCCCTTGCTTCCAGTCTTGAACTCTGAAAACACATCAATGCGAGCAGCGCATTTGTCTGTGCTGTATTTGTTATCGGATTTTCAGTTAAGAATAAGGTTAGTCTTGCGGCTTCAGAACAAAGGTCAGTTTTGATTTGTTTATTTCCGGATTTTGAAAAATAGCCCTCATTAAACAACAGGTATAATATTTTGAGAACAGCTTCCAGTCTGGATTTAATTTGGGATTCGGTTAATCCGCTGATCTGAAAACTGTTATTCCGAAGAAGAGTTCTTGCACGATGCAGCCGTTTTTTCACAGTCTCTGCGGGTATTAAAAAGGCATTGGCGATTTCTTCTATACTGAATCCGCAAAGAATTTGCAGCGCAAGACAAATCTGGCTTTCTTGTGAATTTGCAGGATTACAAACAGCAAAGATCATAGCCAGCTGACTGTCTGCAATTAATTCGTCGCTGTATTCAAATTCATGCTCAGCTTCAGGCATATCGGATTTTATTTCCTTTTTGATCCGAGATTCAAAAATGTCTCTGTGTTTGAAGTAATCTTTTGTTTTATTCTTTGCTACAGTATAGAGCCAGGCTGTTGGATTTTCAGGGACACCATTAATTGCCCAGTATTCAGAGGCTTTCAGGAAAGTATCATTTGCAATATCTTCCGCTATTTCAATATCATGTAAACCAAAATGACGGCATAGAACAGCCGTCATTTTAGCATACTCCTGTCGGAATAAGTGAGGTAAAAGATCGTTATGTACTTCTTTATCAGACAATGTTCACACCTTTCTTAATACGTTATCGTGTATCTTCTGAATTTCCAATGAAATTTAAAAATTCAATCTGAGGTTCAGAAGCCAGGTTTTTATCCCGCTGCTCCTGAAAATGTATAAAACTTGCCGTATTCAGCAATTCCTGCTGGATATCCTTATTCTGATACTGAGAAAGGTGGACAAATGTATCACCATCTTCTTTTTGAAATACTGAATACAGAAACCGCGTATTGTCCAATTTTTTAAAGTCTGTCAGGAAATTTTGTATCCTTTCTTTATTGGTATTTACATATTCACTGTTTACAGTATACGTTACTTTTACTACGATCATAAAAAACTTTTTTTTCAGGATTGTTAATCTCTTTTTAAAACTTCTCTTACTTCAATACTTCCTCCAATTTTAAATACCGGATTGCCTTTTGCTATTTCTATAGCTTCATCAATAGTTTCTGCTTTAACTACAATATAGCCGCTTATAAATTCCTTAATCTCTGTATAAGGTCCGTCAGTAACTATATTATCCGGTTTTACTGTTTTAGCACTTCCGGATGAAGGTAAAAGAGTATTTCCTTTGTCCGCCAGTTTATTTTGTGCCGCTATGCCAGCCAGCCAACTCATTCTTTCCTGCATTTGCTCTGGTGAAGGTTGAAAATCAGAAATGTCTTTTAGTCTGAAGATTAATGCGAATTCTTTCATTTTTTTAACTATTTTAATGTTCGACCTAATGACGATTGATTTTTTAAAAGAGGGACATTTTTTAAAAACAAATTAGTGATTATTGATTTTACAAGCAAAGTATTTGATACTAAATTTGAAATACCCGATAAAAATTCCTAAAAAATCTACAAATAATTATATCGACTTAATGACCTGTTCAAACGGCAAACGGGATTTAGGATTAAGGGATGGTTGATTGTTGTCAGCCGTATTTCTGTATCCTATTGCAACCGCAAATAGTGCTTTATACCCTTCTGATTTAAGAATTTTATCATATTCTTCATTTTGAATTCCCTCCATGGGTGTGCTGTCTATCTGCAGGCTGGCACAGGCAGAAAGAAAGAATCCAAGGGAAAGATATACCTGATGCTGAAGCCAGCTTTTGATATCACGCTCTTCTTTTGGTTTCAAAAATTGATTATAATAATTTACCGAACCTTCCGGAAGGTGTTCTGCAATTTGTTTTTCAAAGGCATGAATGTCATCAATGGCACTAAAGACAACCAAATGACTGGCCTGATTGATTTTTTCAGCATTCCAATAAGAGGCTGCAGCCAATTCGCTTTTTACTCTTTCATCCGAAACGAAGGTAAACTTCCATGGCTGACTGTTTATGGACGACGGACTTAACCGTATAATGTCTTTCAATGTTTCGATTTTTTCAGCTGAAATCTTTTGTGCCGGAAAGTAGCTTTTAGTGGTGTACCTGCTTTCTGCAAGTTTTAGAAAAGTCATATTGTTTACATTTAAATTTATACTATACTTTTTACTGTTGCAAAACTAAGTATAGTGTATTATCTTTGCAATAACGGTCAAAAAAGACAGTAACAGATGTATTGTATAGACGATAAAAAATATCCCTGCAGCACCAGCCTGACTATGAAGTACATAGGAGGTAAATGGAAAGCGGTAATCCTTATTCATTTAATCGAAAAAAAACGATATAGTGAACTGAGAAAAGAATGTAAGTTGATAACAGAAAGAACTTTAAGTCTTCAATTAAAGGAAATGGAAGAAGACGGTTTGATAATCCGGACTGTCCATACGAGCAAGCCTCCTCTCAAAGTAGATTATGAATTGACGGAATTTGGAAAGACACTTATCCCTTTGCTGGAAGCCGTCGCAAAGTGGGGAAGAGAAACGGCGGCAGCTAATAACCGGATAAAGGTCATGCCACAATAATGTATTAGCTGTTAAGGTTGACGAATGATACATTTAGAATAGAATATGAATAACAGTTGCTGTTTCTGTCAGGTGAATTCCACCGTAAAATAGAAATAGTTAATAATAAACAAGAAGCTGAGCTTTGGTAATACTTACAATTTCTTTGTTTATCAAGAAAGTACGGAACAAATTTGTAGACATAGAATTATCTACTTTCTGGATAAATTGCTTAAATTTGTGAGTTTAGACAACTTAAGACCCCTTCTAATACTAAAATTAATTTATGAGCAGATATAATGAATATCTAAAGCAGATTGCAGACAGAGAAACCCAGGGACTTCACCCCTTACCGATTGATGGTGCTGAATTGATGAGCGAGGTAATCGCACAGATCAAAGATACAGACCACGAACATCGTGCGGATTCGCTGAATTTCTTTATTTATAATGTCTTACCGGGAACAACAAGTGCTGCCCGTGTGAAGGCGCAGTTTTTGAAAGAAATTATTCTGGGGACTTCTCAGGTAAAAGAAATATCACCTGAATTTGCTTTTGAGCAATTATCTCACATGAAGGGCGGTCCTTCTATTGAGGTTTTGCTGGATCTGGCATTGGGTGAAAACCCGGCTATTGCTAAGAGTGCTGCAGAGGTGCTTAAAACTCAGGTTTTTCTTTATGAAGCGGATACAGACCGATTAGAGAAAGCGTTTGAGAATGGCAGTCCAATTGCCAAAGATATTCTTGAAAGTTATGCTAAGGCAGAATTCTACACAAAACTGCCGGATATACCTGAGGAAATTTCATTAGTAACTTTCGTTGCAGGTATAGGTGATATTTCTACAGATTTACTTTCTCCGGGCAGTGATGCTCACTCCCGTTCTGACCGTGAGCTCCATGGTCAGTGTATGTTTGAGCACAATAAACAGCAACAAAAAGACTTACAGGAACTTAAAGAAAAACATCCGGATAAAAGAATTATGCTGGTAGCTGAAAAAGGTACTATGGGTGTAGGTTCTTCCAGAATGTCGGGTGTAAATAATGTGGCTCTGTGGATCGGTAAATCGGCAAGTCCGTTTATTCCATTTGTAAATATTGCTCCTGTAGTAGCAGGAACAAACGGTATTTCTCCGATATTTCTTACTACTGTAGGTGTAACCGGTGGTATTGGTCTGGATCTTCAAAACTGGGTTAAAAAGTTTGATGAAAACGGCAAGTTGGTTGTAGATTCGGAAGGGCAGCCTGTTCTCGAACAAACATATTCTGTTGATACAGGTACAGTTCTTACCGTTAATACAAAAACCAAAAAACTATACAAAGACGGCCAGGAAATAATGGATGTTACATCAGCATTCACACCTCAAAAGATCGAATTCATGAAAGCCGGGGGGTCTTATTCTATTGAGTTTGGTAAAAAGCTACAGACTTTTGCCGCTAAAACTTTAGGAATCGTTGCTCCGACTGTATTTGCTCCTTCCAAAGAGATTTCAAATCCGGGTCAGGGACTTACTGCAGTAGAAAAGATATTTAACAGAAATGCTGTCGGAACTTCGGGAGCAGTTTTGCATGCCGGATCTTATGTTCGTGCAAAAGTAAATATTGTTGGCTCTCAGGATACGACCGGATTGATGACTGCTCAGGAACTGGAATCAATGGCGGCAACAGTAATTTCTCCTATAGTAGATGCCGGCTATCAGTCTGGTTGTCATACGGCTTCTGTCTGGGATAGTAAGTCTCAGCAGAATATCCCAAGACTGATGAGCTTTATGAATGACTTTGGTCTTATTACAGCCAGAGATCCGAAAGGTGTATATCATGCAATGACCGATGTTATTCATAAGGTTCTTAACGATATTACTGTAGATGACTGGGCTATTATTATAGGTGGTGACTCTCACACCCGTATGTCTAAAGGAGTTGCATTTGGTGCTGACTCCGGTACTGTAGCGCTTGCACTGGCTACAGGTGAGGCTTCTATGCCTATCCCTGAATCGGTAAAAGTAACTTTCAAAGGTAAAATGAATGATCATCTGGATTTTAGAGATGTAGTGCATGCTACTCAATTACAGATGTTGAAGCAATTTAACGGAGAAAATGTATTTCAGGGAAGAGTTATAGAAGTACATATCGGTACGCTCCTTTCTGATCAGGCATTTACTTTTACAGACTGGACAGCAGAAATGAAAGCCAAGGCTTCCATCTGTATTTCCCAGCCGGATACCCTTATTGAATCATTGGAGATCGCAAAAGACAGGATCAGAATCATGATTGAAAAAGGTATGGATAATGAGAAACAAGTACTTAAGGGTCTTATTGATAAAGCAAATAAACGAATTGAGGAAATCAGATCAGGTGAAAAACCACCGTTAACTCCTGATGAAAATGCGAAATATTTTGCTGAATTCGTAGTTGATCTGAACATTATCGATGAGCCTATGATTGCAGATCCGGATGTAAATAATGTAGATGCATCAAAACGCTATACACATGATACCATTCGTTCACTTTCTTATTATGGTGGAGAGAAACACGTAGACCTTGGTTTTGTTGGTTCATGTATGGTGCATAAAGGGGATATCAAGATTGTTTCCAGGATGCTGAAAAACCTGGAGGAACAATACGGAAAAGTAGAATTCCACGCTCCTTTAGTTGTGGCTGCTCCTACTTATAATATCATTGACGAACTCAAGGAAGAGGGAGACTGGGATGTATTGCAAAGATATTCAGGATTTGAATTTGATGATGCAGCACCTAAAAGTACTGCCCGTACATCCTATGACAATATCCTGTATCTGGAACGTCCCGGATGTAACCTGTGTATGGGTAATCAGGAGAAAGCTGAGCAGGGTGATACCGTAATGGCAACATCTACGCGTTTGTTTCAGGGGCGTGTTGTTAAAGATTCAGACCGTAAGAAGGGAGAATCATTACTGGCATCTACTCCGGTAGTTGTTCTGTCCGCTATTTTTGGAAGAACCCCTACCATTGAAGAGTATAAAGCTGCTGTTAAAGGAATTAAGCTAACGCAGTTTTCGCCTCCTATTAAAAAAATGACTACAGATTCTTCAGCCGCTCACCAGATTTCTTTCTAGATTTCTCGTTTGTACAGCAATGAAGATTGATGAAATACGTTTTGGATGCGTACGGTCTCAATTAGAAGATTATCTGACAACTACTATTTATATAAATGGAGTTGATCTCAGGATGATAATAGAAAAGATTGAGACTATACAGCTTATTAAACATGGCTTGCGCATCCAAAACGGTTTCTATGAAGGGATTTCACCTTTCATCGCTTTTGACAATCAGAATCACTTCCTGTGTAAAACCCTGGACGACTATATGTACTCCGGCAACAGGTATGCACTGTTTGATTACAAGTACTCCGGTATTCCGGGAGACCATAGCCTTACCTGTCAGATATCCATCGGATCTGACGACGTGATCTGGCATGATTTTAAAAACTTCTCTAAAGTTCTTCCATTCGATCTAAATTACAGAGATCTTAAGTTTCGCTTTTGTATTAACCAATATCTGGATGCAATAAATACTGCCAGAGGAAACAGTTAACTCTTTGAAAATAAAAGAATACTATTACCGGTATTTTCTAAAAGTTTAGAGTAACTTCGAAGACCAGCGGATCGAAATATTAATTTTCATCCTCTGAAAAACGTTTATGTATGCTATTGAAATATGGATGGCAATCCTGCAAAAGCAAATACTCAAATTTAATCCGTGAAAAATTATGACAAAAGATGAAGTTTTAAACCTGGAAAACAGGCTTTACAGCGCTATTAAAGAAAGTAATATACAAGAGCTAGATGAATTGCTGCATCAGGATTTGCTTTTTATCAACCCATATGGAAATGTAATCACAAAAGAAGTCGACTTAAATACTTATCGTGAGGGTAATCTGATTATCCATGAACTTACTCCTGATATTGAAAATCTGAATATTATTGATAATCTGGCAGTGATCACCTTAGTAATTCAGTTGAAAGGAAATTATAAAGGCGAACCGTTTGGGGCTAAGTTTCGGTATATCCGGTTTTGGAAAGAATTTACCGAAGGTATTAAAGTAGTGGGTGGAAGCGCAATCCAAATTGAAGCCTAAGCATCTCAAAAAAGTATAACTATTAAAGGACATTGTAGCCAGATAGTATTGCAACGCTAACGCTAAGCTATAATAAAGGACTTTATTTCAGTTTTTTATAAATCAGGTATCTATGAAGAATATTGACCAGATCAATCCATTCCAAATCAGTGTTATAAAGACAGCCTTCGGAATATTAACCAGATTGGATGCGGATGTAGAAGTTGCTGCCAAAGGTAGTATTCCTTTCGGAACAAAAACACTGTTAACAAATTATGTCTATAAAGAAAATGGAACTTATAATTTAATATATACCATTATTGATGCTGACGGAGCTGCTGAAAGCTATATAGAATATGATGGAATCCTGCCAACCCTATTTTTAGCGCCCAATGCAGAAAACTATGTTTCGATACAGCCTTACGATCCGGACAGGGATTATGAAATCAGTATTCCTGTTTTTAACCGTGAAAAAACAGAACAGCCAAAAGGAAACAGACCTTTTGTAGGTGACTTTATCGGGGTATCTAATCAATATTCCATCTTTTATGATGTAGATATCTGGTCGGAAACAAAGCCCGACAAACTCCTTGCAATAGAATTCAAAAATGATGTGATAAAAAAGAAGCACAACATTAAAGTACCTCTCCCGAGAAACAACAATATATTTATAGAAAACAATGAAATTCATATTGTGGCAAAAGACGGGGCTAAATGGTTACACAGACAAATTGATGAAAAAGGCAATGTAATCAGGGAGAGAAAACTGGAAACCAATCAAAAGTTTTTCAGGCAGATACTGAATTTATCCTTTGATAAAAATTCACACCTTCTGGCACAGGAAAAAGGGAAAATCATTCTGGAAAAAATAGATGAGAACGGAAAAAGCAGTACTGTTGAACTAATTAACATATCTGACCCATTCTTTAATACCTGGCAGCCTGTAAAAATATCAGAAAATACTTTTGTTACCAGATTTAACGGTGAATTTGGAAACGGTTGGTTTACTACAAAAGATGACCGTCTTTTGGAGATATTTTACAGTAAAGGAGAAAAAGGGTATAAGAATTTATTAACAAATGAAGTCTTAAAGATGGACTATGACAACTTAGTTATTTCGGATCTAAACAAAACACACGATCAGGGTTATGCCATTATATTTTACCCCATGACCGACAGAAATACTAAAAACAAAACCTTGTTGATTCTAAACCGGGAAGTTAAATAGTTGATTGCAAACAGGTTTGTATAGATAAAAACAGGGAAAGCGATTTGAGATCACTTTCCCTGTTTTAGTACTCGGAGCCGGTTCATCACTTAGGTCGGGATAAATATCTCAACCTATTTTTCGTACCAATGTCTCTTGAGATGTCAAGAATATCTTTGTTTTATTTGATCTTATCGAATATTTACTATTTTTTCTATTTTACCTCGAACCGCCTTTAAAAACCCTTAAAATCAGCTAACTGAACACTTTAAACCGAAAAAAGTGGGCATTTTTTGAATATCTCGATTTGGAATTTTATTCGTTCCAAAGTGGGTAATCAACATAACCATTTCTCCCGCCCCCGAACATTGTTGCCCTGTCGGGCATATTCAGTGTGGCATTTTTTTCAAACCGTACAGGCAAGTCAGGGTTTGCGATGTACAAGGTGCCAAATGAAATTAGCGCTGCAATACCTTTTTCAAGTTCGGCTTCGGCAGTAGCCTTGTCGTACCCGCCATTGGCAATAACCATCTGGCCAATCTTCCCGCCAAAGAATTCGATCTCGTTTTCAGGAGCATAATGTTCAGGCATAGGAAAATGGGAGCTGCGCCTCATAATTTCCACATAAGCAAAGTCCAGTTTGTTCAGTTCTTCGATTAGATAGGTATAGGTCCCTGCAGGATCATCCAGCACCATATCTCCATAAGGATGGAAAGGAGAGATTTTAATCCCCACCTTTTCACTTCCTACCGCACTGATCAATTCCTGCATCACCTCCACTACAAAGCGGACCTTGTTAGGGATGCTGCCGCCGTAAGCATCCGTCCTTTGGTTGGCACTTTCAGCCAGGAACTGGTTGGGCAAATAGCCATTCGCAGCGTGAAGCTGAACCCCGTCGAACCCTGCAGCCATGGCATTTTTTGCTGCCTGTCCAAAGTCCTTTATCGTCTCCTGGATTTCCGGGATGGTCATTTCCTGAGGTATCTCATAATCCTTCATCCCCTGAGAAGTATAATGCCGCATTCCGCGAACCGGCAAGGATGACGGCGCAAAAGGGAGCTTACCGTTCCTTTCAACAGAATGCCCCATACGGCCGGTATGCCAGAGCTGGGCTATGATCACACCGCCTTTATCATGTACCGCTGCTGTAACCTTTTTCCATGCTTCTATTTGTGGGGTCGTGAAAATACCAGGAGTGAGCGGACTGCCTGTAGCTTCCTCACTGATCCTGATGGACTCCGTAAACAACAAACCTGCGCTTGCCCTTTGGGCATAGTAATCCACTGTCATGTCACCCACCAGTCCATTGAGGTCTGAACGGCCTCTGGTCATCGCTGCCATGGCCATTCTGTTTTTCAGGCTGATATCACCTAACTGTATTTTTTCTAAAAGTTTCATATTGGCATTTTTCGTCCCATTTTGGAAATCCTTTATCAAAAAGGATCAACAGACATGACCGTAAATAAAAATCATACTTCTTTTCGTCGAGCCATAGCCTGAGCGATGATGCTTGCTGCAATCAATTGTAAGGCATGGTAAAGCATAAGTGGCAACAATACGATTCCGGTGATGGTACTGTGCTGAAAGAGTACTTTTGACATGACGGTACCGTGCACCAATGATTTTTTAGATCCACAAAATAAAACTGTAATACGATCTTCAGTTGAAAAACCAAACAAGCGGCTGAGTAAGCCGACACAAAAGAATACGGCAAAGAACAAAACCATCATCCCTGCTGCGAGTCCTATAAGTTCAAGGGCGGTGAAGCCCTCAAAAAGATGTTCGGAGAACGACTTGCAAAACGACGTATAAATAATAGTAAGGATAATCGCCTGATCGAAATATTTGAGCTGTTTCTTATATTTCTCGGCAATGGCACCAAAACGGGCGTTTAGGCTGATACCGATGATGACAGGCAACAGGACTTGAAGGACCAATTTGATGACGATATCACTCACATCAAAACTGCCTGTGGCTGAAGCGATGAACAGTCCAACCCATAGCGGCGTAACCACTACTCCGATCAGACTCGAAATACTGGCATTGAAAATAGCTGCCGGAATGTTGCCCTTGGCGATGGAAACCATGACTACGGAAGAAGAAACGGTGGACGGTAAAGCGGCCAGAAAAAATATACCCAACCAAAGTAGCTCGAAATCAGTGCCTATGAACAAGGGGCGGAATGCCAAAACGATAAGCGGAAAAAACAAAAAGGTGGTCAACTGGACGACAATGTGCATTTTCCAGTTGGCAAGTCCAGTTTTTAGCTTCTCTAAGCTCAGTCGCACTCCATAAAACAAGAAAATAAACGACACACCTACATTGGCAATCTGCTCCAGCGAGACAGGTTCCTTGATCATGCCCGGCTGGGGCAGAAAATAGGCCAGCAAGATCATGATGCCTATCATTAACAAAAAACCGTCGAGACCTGCTCTACTTAATACTTCTAATAACTTCTTCAATGTACTTTTAATATATTCTTAACCTTCAAATTCTTTACGGATGATTTCTGCTCCTGCGCTTAAAGCACTTAACTTACCACTCGCCACATTTCGGGATAAAGGTGCCATGCCACAGTTTGTTGAAGGGTAAAGATTTTCGATATCAACGAACTCGAGGGTTCTGCGCAAGGTAGCCGCTACCTCTTCCGGTGTTTCGATAGTGTTGGTTGCCACATCGATTGCACCGACCATTACTTTTTTGCCACGGACAAGTTCGATCAGATCAAACGGTACCTTCGAGTTATGGCACTCTAACGACACGATGTCAATATTGGATTTTTGGATTTTCGGGAAAATTTCTTCGTATTGGCGCCACTCTGAACCCAAAGTCTTCTTCCAATCATTATTTGCCTTTATTCCATAGCCGTAGCAGATATGTACCGCAGTTTCGCAGTTCAAACCTTCGCTGGCTCTTTCCAATGCTGCCATTCCCCAATCGTTAACCTCATCAAAGAACACATTAAATGCGGGTTCATCAAACTGAATAATGTCTACTCCTGCATCCTGCAGTTCCCTTGCTTCCTCATTGAGCAGTTTCGCAAATTCCCAGGCCAATTTTTCCCGGCTTTTGTAATGATCGTCAAACAGGGTATCCACCATGGTCATCGGTCCCGGCAAGGCCCACTTTATAGGCTTATTGGTCAGTTTACGTAAAAATTTGGCATCTTCTACAAAAACTGCCTTTTGGCGTGCAACCTCAGCCACCACTACAGGAACACTTGCATCGTAACGGTCGCGGATCTTTACGATTTTACGGTTTTCAAAATCTACACCGCTTAAATGCTCGATAAAAGTGGTTACGAAATGCTGACGTGTTTGCTCACCATCGCTGATGATATCTATTCCAGCTAAATGCTGTTCCTGCAAAGCAATACGCAAGGCATCCTGCTTACCTTCCAGTAATTGATCGCCGTCTAATTTCCAGGGTGACCATAGTTTTTCGGGTGGCGCAAGCCAGGCAGGCTTGGGTAAACTTCCAACAATTGAGGTTGGTAATAATTTCTTGATCATAAAATAATTTTAGGTGCTGTATAAATTAAAGAGGAAAATTGGCAGACCATTCTTCGAGCATATCCTGGTAAGGTTTGATGAAATGCTCTTCAGCATATTTACCCTGTTCAATAGCAAGTCGGCTGCGCTCTACGCGGTCATATTCCACGCGAGTAAGTGAATAATCTTCGTGTTTAAGACTAGGTTGATAAATTTGCCCAGCCACTGAATTTGCATTGTAAATTTCAGGGCGATAAATCTTCTGGAATGTTTCCATCGTGCTGATGGAGCTGATTAGTCCAAGATCGGTATAATCAGTAAGTAGATCTCCGGAATGATAAAAAGCCATGGGTGCCACACTGTTCTGAGGCATGAAAAAACGAACTTTTAAGCCCATTTTAGCAAAATATTCGTCGGTGAGTGAATACTGATCCTGCAGATACTCAAAACCCAGAACGGGATGCTGATAGTCCGTGCGGGTATAAGTTTTGTTGCTTGATACACTTAGACAAATGATTGGCGACATTTTAAAGTGCTCTTTATAAGTGTCTGAACTCACAAAGCACTTATAAAGTTTTCCGTGCAAATCACCAAAATTTTCAGGGACAGTAAAACTAGATTTATTTTTATTGTACTCGATCAATAAAACACTGAAATCGTAATCACGCACATACGAAGAAAAGTTATTTCCAGCAATACCTTCGATATACTCGTTAGTCTTACGGTCAAAAATATTCGTCTTTAAAACTTCAATCATCGGCAGATCGTTACTCCCATTCTTATCATCAATACTCAACGTTACTGTGAGAATTTCAAGTTCTACGAGGTAACGATCAGCTTTAGGATTATCCAAATGAGCCAATGCATTGAATCGATTGTTAATCATATTTAAGGCATTGCGTAAGTTTTGCTGACGATTATCTCCTCTAGCCAAGTTTGCAAAATTGGTTGTTAAACGCGTTTGACTTGCGGGGTGATAGTTTTCATCTAAACGAGTGCTCTTTAGCGTGAACACAAAATCATTCTTGATGGCGTGCTGGATATTTTCCATGTTGTTAACTTTTTAAATGGTTAATGATCATTAAAAAGTTCCTTGATAGTTCAGAATGCTTACACAAAAAGAGGAGAGAAGGGCGTACGGCAGTCTAAGGTACACCTAACAGGTAAAGGCACCTTGGAATATACGTTGATCTGTCCGACAACCTCTTTCGCGAAAGTATCGACCAATTCAGAAAAGGCAGGTATCCTGACTTGCAACCGTATTTACCGGCCTTCCCGCTTGCGCAGTGACCTTTTGTTGGCAAAACATTGATTTACTTACAGTTGCGGGATAGCTCGTGATTTACACACGATTCCATATTAATTCACCGCTAAGTAAAACCTTTCCTGATCGTTGAAATATGTAAAGAACCAGAGTATTTAACTCGAGACAAAGTTACAAAAACAGTTATTAAAGCTGAAATACCTTTATAACTTCAGTAAAAATTACTTTAATTAGCATTTTTGTAAAACTTTTATGCTGTTTATTATTATCTTTATACCTTCTAAAAGTAAATTATGCTATGGCGCAATTGGATGAGATCGATCTAAAGCTGTTAAAAATACTGGCAAATGACTCCAGTTGTACAATCAAGGAACTGGCTGCACAGGTTAGCCTGTCGCCTTCACCGGTCGTACAGCGTGTAAAACGTCTGGAAACTAATGGTTATATCAAAAAGTATATCGCGCTATTGGATCCTGAAAAGTTCAATCAGGGATTTATAGTATTATGCAATATCAAACTTAAGCAACATGACCGTAAGATCGGCCATAGCTTTGTAGAAGATATTTTAAAGATCGATGAGGTGGTTGAGTGCTATAACATATCAGGCGATTACGATTTCTTTCTAAAAGTATTTGCCAAAGACATGAAACATTATCAGGACTTTGTATTCAATAAACTTGGCTCGGTAGAGAGCATCGGAAGTACGCACAGTACCTTTGTGATGGCCGAGATCAAGAATACCAATAATATCAGTATATAACGGGGACAGGGCTGCCGTCATCATCGAAGCCAAGAGCCTCCAACTTTACGAAATCATTGATATAGGCGAATACCAAGAGATCAAAGAAGACTGTGAAGCCAAAATCAGCAACTTCAAAACGCGCCAATTACAGCAAGGCCGAACCACAGAGGAAAGAAAAAAAGGAGCCGAATTAATCTATATGAAGAACAAGGATTTACAAAATAAAAAAACCGGAAATAAAAGTTTAAAAAAACTCTATTTCCGGTTTTGTACCCAGAGCCGGGATCGAACCGGCACGGTTTCCCACTAGTGTTTGAGACTAGCGCGTCTACCAATTCCGCCATCTGGGCGTTTTCTTTACTGGTCTCCGTTGTTTGGAGTGATGCAAAGGTAGATATTCTCCTGATATTTGCAAAATAAAAATAACGAATAATGCTAAATACACTGATTATGAAGCCAATTAATTTTCGCTTTTTTCTTCCCAGTTTTGCTGATGTCTTCTCCCCCATGCTTCTAATTGTTTTATGATAGGAAGCAACTCCATCCCGATCGCTGTAAGTTCATATTCTACCCTGGGAGGTACTTCAGCATAAACAGTTCTTTTGACCAGTCCGTTTTCTTCCATTTTACGTAATTGCAACGTCAGCATGCGCTCTGTAATCGCAGGCATTCGTTTCCGCAGTTGGCCGAAACGCATTTTCCCGTTTTCGAGATAACAGCATATAGCAATAGTCCATTGTCCTCCGATAAGATTAGCGGCATATATTTCCGGACATTCTTCGATCAAAGCCCTTTTATTCTCGTAGTTGGTCGATGTTTCTTTTATTTTGGTCATACTTACATTTTTGTTAGTACCATACAAATAGATGCTAATATACCATTTTGTAGGTATACTATGTAAGTTTGTGTCTTAATAAAATATATCGCTATGACTAAAACACTGATTATTGTTATTCATCCGGATTTGAGCAATTCAACAATTAACAAACGATGGATGGAAGAATTAAGCAAATATCCGGAAAACTATACTGTACATGACCTTTATGGTACTTATCCGGATGAGCAAATCGATATCGCACGTGAACAAGCTTTACTTTCCGGATACGATCGTATTATTTTTCAATTTTGCTTCTACTGGTTCAATTGTCCTCCCCTTTTCAAAAAATGGCTGGATGTTGTACTGACACATGGCTGGGCATATGGCCGGAATAGTGGTTACCAATTGGCTGGTAAAAAGATTGCACTTGCAATTACAGCAGGTATAGAAGAGCAGGATTTCAGTGCCGAAGGAAGGTATAAATATAGCTTACAAGAACTGACAACGCCATTTGAAATTACTTTTCAATATATACATGCAGACTACCGGCCTCTTTTTGCTTTTTATGGTGCGCAACATCATGGTGCGACAGAACGCTTAGAGCAAAGTGCACTTGATTATATCGAATTTATTAATCAATTGGTTTAGAAAGAGACCGCCTTAATAAATTCAATGACTTCACCATTTGGACTATACACCAGACCATTGTTTACTGTAACGGTTTTCTCTGCATTTTTAAGGTCGATTTGCCAGACTTCTTTACTCAATGGTTTGGCACCATATGATATTGCTTGCTGCATAGCTGCAGCCACATCTTTCACCATAAAGCAGATATGTAAGAGTGCATTCTCAACATATTCTTCTTCAGGATTTCTTTTACGGCCCTGCGTCGGTATGTCAGCATGTTTATCACAAATTTCAAGATAATAATCCATGCCACTATGATAAAGCATAATACACATTTCCAGTTTAAACTCAGGAAGAGACCAGTGATGTACTTCTTCAAATCCAAACTGCTTATAAAATGTGACTGTCTCTGTGATGTCCTGTGCTTTGATACAGACATGATGAAAGCGAATGATATTTTCCTTTAATTCCATATTTAACTTTTTGATGAATCAAAGTTAAAAGCTAATTTGTGTCTATAAAAGAACTTACAAAATTGTTAGTAATGCGTAAAGAATCATCCGCAAATCTGGAAAATGAAACAATTTTAAGAGACTACTGTCAGGCTATGAAAACCTTGCAGCTCTTTAACGGGAGATGGAAAATATCGATTCTGTTTGCAACACGGGCTTCAGTAAAGACTTATACCGAACTCCGGTCTCTGTTGCCTAATGTCAGCGACCGTATGCTTGCCAAACAGCTGAATGAACTGATTAAGGATGACTTACTGCAAAAGGAGAAAACCAAAACGACTTCTTCTTACAGCCATACTTTACGTGGTCAGAATATCTGTAAGTTACTGGAACAGTTACGGACATTTGAAGAATAAAATCTTAATACTGATCTGTGAAAATCAGTCTTATTAAAACACAAATAAGCCTCCGTTGATAATTCGGAGGCTTATTTTATAGGATTCAGAATCCTCTATTTAATGCTAAATCTTCTTTTAATATTATAATTTCTCAATAATCTTATCTGCAAATTCACTGGTTTTGACCAATGTCGCATCTGTCATCAGATTATAGAAATCGACTGTTACTATTTTTTCACGGATAGTCTGAGAAAGTGCCTGAATAATGGCATCTGCAGCTTCCTGCCAGCCCATATACTCCAGCATCATAACCCCGCTTAGAATAACAGAAGATGGGTTCATTGTATTGGTATTTGCAAATCTTGGGGCAGTTCCATGAGTAGCTTCAAAGACAGCATGACCTGTAGCATAATTTATATTCGCCCCTGGTGCGATACCAATTCCACCAACTATAGCTGCCAGTGCATCAGAGATGTAATCACCATTCAGATTAAGGGTAGCTACGACAGCGTAATCTCTTGGATTGAGCAGGATCTGTTGTAAAAAATTATCTGCAATAACATCTTTTATAATGATTTTACCTGCTGTTTCAGCCGCTTTCTGTTCCTCATTGGCTGCCTGTTCGCCTTTTTCAGCTTTTGTACGTTCCCATTGTCCCCAGGTATACGTCTGATCTGAAAACTCTTTTTCGGCTACTTCGTATCCCCAGTTTTTGAATGCCCCTTCGGTATATTTCATGATATTACCTTTGTGTACCAGAGCAACAGATTTACGGTTTTGTTCAATAGCAAAATGAATAGCAGCACGGATCAGGCGTTTGGAACCTTCTTCAGAAACCAGCTTTATACCTACACCGGTTGTGTCAGAAAAATTATAGTCTACCTTAAGTTCCGTTTTTAAATAATCCTGTATTTGATGGGCTTCCGGTGTTCCGGCAGCAAATTCGATTCCTGCATATATATCCTCTGTATTTTCACGGAAGATAACCATATCTACATATTCCGGATGTTTGACCGGAGAAGGAACACCTTCATACCATTTCGTCGGTCTCTGACACACATACAGATCCAGATCTTTGCGAAGAGCGACATTCAGAGAGCGTATTCCTCCGCCTACAGGTGTGGTAAGCGGTCCTTTGATACCCACAAGATATTCCTTCAGGATATTTAATGTTTCCTGAGGCAGCCATTCTCCTGTCTGTTCAAATGCTTTTTCTCCGGCAAGTACTTCTTTCCACTCGATTTGTCTCTGACCTGAATATGCTTTTGCAATGGCGCTGTCAAATACACGAACTGCAGCTTTCCATATATCCGGACCTATACCATCTCCGATAATAAATGGAATAACAGGTTTGTCCGGAACTTGTAACTGGCCTTTCGGGTCTTTAGTGATTTTACTACTCATGTGCTTTCGTTTATATTTTGTCTTTACTGAACATATTACCGATCTCCCTGCTTAATTTACGGAAGATTGGAGCAGCTTTTACATCCTCATAGGCATCGATATGCTCATTCGGTAATCTGCTTGGGAATATAAGTATCAAATTTCGTTCCTTATAGTACCGGCCAATACGTTTTGCCAGTCCATCGAGTGAATCCCTGTAGGATACTTCACCTGAACGGGAAGAAACAAATGCCAGTAATGCATTCTCTTCGGCATAGGCAGACAGTCCATATATATTATCCCATTCCTCATAGTTTTCATAAGAGACGGGGACACTTATCGCCTCTTCTTCCAGATATTTTTCTATTTCCAGCTGCGTACGTGAATTACAAACAAACTTCATAGGTACAGAGAGTTCCTGTGCAAGTTTTAGCATTTTTTCCATCCAGTATCCAAATCCGAGTTCTGATTCAGCAAGTGAGGGTACAAAGCAAATAATAGATTTGTGTGAAATAAAAGGTTTGTCAAATCTGCACATAAAAAGATTTGCATCCGTACGGTTGAGAATACTTTCGGTCTTCTCTCCTACTATTTTTTCTACAAAACTGGTTTCCTGCGGCCATCCCAGAATCAGACAATTCGCCATGATTTCCTGTGCGGTATGACTTATGCCTGAAGCGATATTGATATCTACCGGAGCCATGATCTCTACTTCAGTCTCTGAACCGGAGGCGTATTTAACGGTATTATCCAGATTTTTACGTGCTGTCGCCATGTTCTTCTCGGCCTGAAAATCATCTTTCACTACTGATACCACGCTGATCGGATGAGGTGATTTTTTACTTTTGATCAATGTTGCAAAATCCAGAATAGGTTCCATATTATTCAGATTCGCTATCGGGATCATCAGTTGTTCATCTTTCTCGTTAACTTCAGAATAATGATGTTCGTCCTGATCTCCGGCCATAATCATCTTCTTAGATGCATTCTCTGTTACGATAGTAGAAATAATACAGGTGACAAGAATCAGTAAAATGGTTCCATTCAGTACATTATCATCGATCAGTCCGTTGCGGTGTCCTACCATTATGACGGCAAGTGTAGCTGCAGCATGCGCGCTGCTGAGACCAAAAATTACATTCCGTTGCTGTTTACTGTATTTAAACACCAACTGCGTAATCCAGGCGGCCAGATATTTGCCGGCTACAGCAACTATAGTCAATGTAAAGGCTACAATAAGCGCTGTAGGCCCATGCATTAATACACTTACATCGACAATCATTCCTACGCTGATCAGGAAAAAAGGAATGAAGATAGCATTACCAATAAATTCAATTCGATTCATCAATGCTGATGAATGCGGAATCAGTTTATTAAGAGCGAGACCGGCCACAAACGCGCCGATAATCGGTTCTAATCCGGCCATTTCAGCCATAAAAGCGGCAAAAAACACAACCGCTAATACGAAAATATAATTGGCTGTTTTCTCGCTTTCAACCTTTTCAAAAAACCATTTGGCAATACGTGGAATAATGCCAAACATAATAAACAGAAAGACAGCAAATGACACACCTAATGTAACCCAGAATTCCTGGTTGATAGTGCCTTGCGTGGCTCCTGATATAACAGCCAGAATAATCAATACAGCGGTATCTGTCAGAATGGTACCTCCTATGGTGATCGCTACTGCTTCATTCTTGGAAATACCATAGCTATTGACAATAGGATAAGATACCAGCGTATGAGTGGCAAACATACTGGCGATCAGCAAACTGGAAAGAATGCCATACCCCAGAATATAGTGGCAGACAGGAAAGCCTATCGCAATCGGAATTATAAAAGTGAAAAATCCAAACCAGATACTTTTGTGTTTGGTTTTCTTAAACTCGTTCATATCCAGCTCCAGACCTGCTATAAACATGATATAAAGCAGTCCGATGGTAGAAAAAAGATCTACTGCAGAGTTTTTCTCCAGCCAGTTCAATCCGTGAGGGCCGATGACGACTCCGGATATAATCAGGCCAATGATTCCGGGAATCCGTATGGGACGCAATAAAATCGGTGACAGCAGAATAATAAAAAGAACAAGGGCAAATATAAGGACGGGACTTTTGAGGGGAGCCTCAAAGGCGTGTTGTAAGTGTTCCAGAGTTTTGTTCATAAAAGTTTCTTGCGTGATTAATTTAATACAGGATTAAACATGAATTGTTTCAAAAATATAAAAAACAACGGGAAAACGGAGGAAAACTTAGTCTTATGACACTAGTTTTATTTAAATTGGATTGCTTTGATCGGACTGATCTTGCTGATCAGCATGGAGGGTACAAAAAGCGATATCATGGCTATTATTATCAATGCCAGATTGAGTCCGGCTATATCATACCAGAAGATTTTGACAGGCACATAAGAGATATAATAGGTGCTTTCATCCAGTTTGAAAAACCGGGTCTGCTGCTGGAAATAAAATAAGCCTAAAGCAAGTGCATTTCCGATAAGAAGTCCCAACCCTATAATATACAGTGCATTGTACATAAAGACACGTTTAATGCCGCGATTGTTAAATCCTAAAGCCTTCAGTATACCAATCATGGATGTTCGTTCCAGAATACTGATCAGCAGAGAAGAGATCATATTGATAACAGCCACGATTACCATAAGCACAAATATGATATTTGCATTCATATCCAGCATGTTGAGCCATTCAAAAATATCCGGCATTTGCTCGACAATATTTCTGGCATTCAGATCAATGGGCAGGTGATCATTTACCTGCTCTGTAGTCGGCACCAGTTTTTCAAAATCACGAACCCGTATTTCATATCCTCCGGCTTCCTGATCATCCAGATTATTGAGTCTTCTGATGAGTGATAAAGACCCCACAACATAGACTTTATCCAGTTCCTGTGAACCGGTATTGAAGATTCCCTTTACGACAAACTTCCGCTTACGTACAGGTTCCTGTACAAAATACATAATAAAATCATCTCCCAGTTTGAGACGCATTCGTTTGGCAAAATAAGAAGATATCAGAATCTGGGTATTTGCGCCGTTTTCCGCATTAAAATCTATTGTGTCTCCTTCCACAATAGTTTTAGAAAGATACCGCTGATCATATGTCGAATCGACACCTTTCAAAAGTACACCTTCAACTTCGCCGTTTACATTCATAATTCCTGCCTTAGTCGCGAAAGGATAAATAGACTGTACATTAGGTGAAGTCCGTATGGCATCCATTCGTGCCTTACTCAGGGACATTGGCGTATTTTCGTAGGAACTGTTTAAGTCTTGTTTGGTAACCAGTATATCTCCGAAAAAGCCACGTTGCTTCTCGGTGATTTCATCTTTAAATCCTCTCAGTACAGCGACAGATAAGATCATAGCCGCTATGGCGAGTACAATAGCACTGACTGTCACGCGCACAATCAGCTTAGAGAAAGTACGCTTTCCTAAAAAAGTAATTCGCTGAGCAAGGAAGTAAGGAAAATTCAAGCCTGATTAATATAATTTGTACCTTCGCAAAGGTAATCATTTTTGTCATTCGGCATAGAAAGAGAATTTTTTAACATTAATCAGTATTTAGAGATGCGTATTATTTTTATGGGAACTCCTGATTTTGCAGTAGCTTCATTAAAAGCTTTACTGGACTCGGGTGAAAATGTTGTAGCGGTAGTGACCGTCCCCGATAAACCCGCTGGCCGAGGTCAGAAGCTTCATGAGTCCGCTGTCAAAAAATTTGCAGTAGAACATCAGATACCGGTATTACAGCCGGTCCGTTTAAAGGATCCCGAATTTCTGAAGCAGTTAAAAGAATTCAAAGCTGAACTGCAGGTCGTGGTAGCTTTCCGTATGCTGCCGGAACTGGTGTGGGATATGCCTGCAAAAGGAACAATTAATGTTCACGGTTCTCTCCTTCCTCAATACCGGGGTGCGGCACCTATCAATCATGCTATCATTAATGGAGAAGATAAAACGGGTGTAACCACTTTCTTACTTCAGCACGAAATAGACACCGGAAATATTCTTTTCAAAGGGGAAGTTACTATTACAGAAAGTGATAATGCCGGTACAATTCATGACAAACTGATGCATAAAGGAGCAGAAGTCTTATTACAAACGATTCAGGCTATGAAATCCGGTTCTCTTACCCCTATTCCACAGGATACACTGATCGAAGGCTCAACACTTAAACATGCACCAAAGATATTTAAAGAAGATTGTCTGATTAATTGGGACAACAGTACCACTACGGTGTTCAACCTTATAAGAGGTCTGAG
The DNA here is from genome assembly GCF_002418355.1 of Sphingobacterium sp. UBA5789. Classification (NCBI taxonomy): domain Bacteria; kingdom Pseudomonadati; phylum Bacteroidota; class Sphingobacteriia; order Sphingobacteriales; family Sphingobacteriaceae; genus Sphingobacterium; species Sphingobacterium sp. UBA5789. The sequence goes on from NZ_DIDX01000004.1 coordinate 583,767, forward strand.
TCCTTATCCTGCTGCTTTCACCTATCTGGATGGGAAAGTTCTCAAGATATACGAAGTAGAAAAAGAAATCACAATGCCTGACATTCAGGCAGGTCAGTATGTGACAGATGGAAAAACTTATCTTAAATACGCTACTCAGGACGGATATATCCATCTGAAAGCCCTGCAGATTGAGGGTAAGAAACGTATGTTGACCGATGAGTTTTTACGTGGCTACCGCTTTGCCTCCAGCTGATGCAGGCTGATCTGTATATTCAAGAATATCTCCGGGCTGACAATCGAGCGCTTTGCATATCGCTGAAAGTGTATGAAGACGGATAGCCCGGCATTTTCCATTCTTAATTATAGAGAGGTTGGAAAGGGTTATACCGACCATATTACTCAGCTCGCTGAGTGATACTTTTCGTTGGGACATTATGTCATCCAGATGTATAATAATAGGCATATGTAATGATGTATTATAGGGGATGATTAACAATTTTGGTTCAATTTACTTTTTTAAAACAACTTTTATAAAAAATTGTTTGGTAATTGACAGGAATTTAAAAATTGTATTTTGTCAGTTAGGGAGATTAGTTGTTGCTTTTTAACAAATATTTAAGTAATTATTAATTGTTTGTTTATCAGCTTTTTATATAAAAATATAAATTATATCGAATACTCAAACTGTGAAGTATAGATTATTTGTATAATACTGGAACAGTTTTTGATGTTATAAAATGATCTCGCACTATGTCATAACTAACTAATAATGAGTAGATAATTTACATTTAACTCATGTTTTTAAGCATTTTTTTTGTATTTTTGCAAACATTTCAGCCAGAAAGGTATTATAATATTCAATGAGACAGCTCAAAATTACACAATCGATTACCAACCGTGAATCACAGTCACTAGACAAATACCTTCACGAGATTGGTAAAGTAGACTTAATCACCGCAGAAGAAGAAGTGATCCTTGCTCAACGTATACGTGAGGGCGATCAGGTCGCTTTGGAAAAATTAACGAAAACAAATTTACGTTTCGTAGTTTCCGTTGCAAAACAGTATCAGAATCAAGGTTTGACCTTAGGAGATTTAATCAATGAAGGTAACCTCGGACTTATTAAAGCAGCTAAACGTTTTGACGAAACCAAGGGATTTAAATTTATTTCGTATGCTGTATGGTGGATTCGTCAGTCGATCTTACAAGCTATCGCCGAGCAATCCCGTATCGTTCGTTTACCTTTAAACCAGGTTGGTTCTTTAAGCAAGATCAGCAAGGCTTTCTCCAAACTGGAGCAGGAATACGAGCGCGAACCATCTCCTGAAGAATTAGCTGATATCCTCGAAACAACAGTAGACAAGGTATCTGACACGTTGAGCAATTCCGGAAGACATGTATCCATGGACGCACCTTTTGTGCAAGGGGAAGAAAACACCCTGTTAGACGTACTGGAAAATCATGATCCGGACACAGACAGCTCACTGATCGATGAGTCCCTGTCAGAGGAAATTAAGCGTTCTTTGGCAACATTGACAGAAAGAGAACGTGAAATTATAGTTCTTTTCTTCGGATTAGGTTCCAATCATCAATTATCTCTGGAAGAGATCGGCGAAAAATTTAATCTAACTCGGGAGCGTGTTCGTCAAATCAAGGACAAAGCGTTACAGCGCTTACGTCACACTTCACGAAGCAAAATTTTGAAATCATATTTAGGTTAATAATCTAATATAGTATTATCAAAAAAAGCTCAACCGTTATCGGTTGAGCTTTTTGCTTTTCGGTACTACCCTTTATTTGGCAGTAACCTGATCCGGCATCAGAATAAACCTGAATAAACGATCTTCTTTCAGATATTTATTTGCTACAGCCTTTACAGATTCAACCGTCACCTTATTGAGGTCGTCCATGTATTTCAGGATATGCGTAGCGTCTTCCTGATTCTGAGCTGAATTGACAATATGTCCCAGCCAGAAACCATTTTCGCGCAACTGCACCTCTAACTGACGTTTTTGTTCAATCACAAATTTTTCCAGATCAACTTTCGTAGGTCCGTTTTTCTTAATCTTGTTGATCTCATCCAGTGTAGAAGCAATCAGGGGTTGTGCTTTATCTACTGCAGATCCAAAGCCGATACTGAAGCTGTATCTTGGTTTTGGAAATTTACGGTAATTGGCTCCTGCTCCTACTCCGTATACGCCGCTTTCCTCTTCACGAAGGCGCTCGATCAGCGTGATATTAAGAATACTTTCCAGTGCATCCAGATTTATATTTTCCTGCTCTGAGTAAGTATAATCGCCGTAATATGCTAATTGTACAGTAGCTTTTTGCTCTTTACCTTTATTCACAACAGTTTCGACACCTTTTGCCGGCTCCTGAATACCCAGATCTTTTGCTTTCTCCTGACGGTTTTTAGCCGGTAATGCAGCGATGTACTCTTCCAGAAGTGGCTTGATCTCTTCCTCCGTAAATGAACCTACAATAGTAAAGGTAAAATCGGAAGCGTCCGCAAAGCGGTCTTTGTAGATTTCCAGTGCTCTGTTCTTATTAATCTGCTGTATAGATTCTTTTGAAGCTGGTTGTCGACGAACATTATTTCCGTATAATGTGCTGAATACACTTTTTCTAAAGACAAAACTTGGATCATTTTCCATATTTGCAATAGAGGAAAGAGATTTGGTAATGTTGCTCTGGAAAACATCATCATCTAATCTTGGCTCTGTGAAGTAGCCGTACAATAACTCAAACATTGTTTTCAAACCTTCTTTGTCAGACTGTCCGCTGAATCCTTCAGATCGTTCACTGATATAAGGTGTGATACCTACGCGTTTGCCGGTAAGGTATTTTTGTAATTCTACATTATTCAATTGTCCGACACCACTGGCATCAACTAATCCTGCAGCATTAGAAGCGGAGTTGTAATCGGCATCTGTATATAAGGACGTTCCTCCCGGACTGAAAGCGGAAATCAGAATTTCATCATTTTTGAATGTCGTAGGTTTAAGTAACACTTTTACGCCATTGCTCAACACCAGCTCTTTTACGCCTATGGCATTGGCAGAGCCTTCCTTCACGATACTTCCTTTTACAGGTTGTTTCGCCAACAAAGGTAACTTGGAAACTTTGTCTTCGTAAGCTGTGATTTCTTCTTTGTCAACTTCTGCAAACCAGGTGTTGATCTTTGCTTCGTCAGGCAGGTTTGCTTTTTGATTATCAGGCGCAAGGATCAGTACATCCCGGTTGTTGTCTACGTAATACTTTTGACTGATCTGTTCAACCTCTTTCAGGGTCAGAGAAGGCAAAAGCTGATTAGTGAGCTGATAACGATATTCATTGCTTAAGGCAGGGTCTTTTTCCAGAAAATAATTCATATATCCCTGCACATAACTTTCTGATTTCTTCTTGTCACGCTCGGTATATGCTGTTTCGTTATTCTTACGGATAGAAGAAATAACACGGTCAAATTCAGTTTGTGTAAACCCGAATTTCTGAATTCGATCCATCTCCCGAACCAATGTTTTGAATCCGCTTTCAAATTCTCCCGGCTTAGCTACAAAGTATAAGCCCAGATTGTCTAGTCCTCCGAGGAATTCTTCAACACCACCCCCGGCCTGAATAAATGGCGGATTAGATTGTTGCAGTATTTCACTCATACGTGCATTGATCATTCCATTATAGACTGATTTAAGCAATGCTCTGCGGTAGTCTCCAACTGTTTCCGTTTTTTCTTCCGGATGTTTAATAATAATCTGACCAACTGTATGCGACATTTCAGGATCGGTTACAGCCATAAACTGGTTTTTATTAGCCAGATCTACTTTATATTTTACATGAGGTCTTGGTTTTGCAGGAGATTTCAGATCAGAAAATAATCTGATTACCTCTGCTTCCATTTGCTTAACATCGATGTCCCCTACAATAATGATTGACTGCAGGTCTGGTCTATACCAGTCTTTATGGAATTGGCGCAACACATCCGGATTGAAGGTAGAAATACTTTTTTCCGTTCCGATAGGAAGACGGTTGGCATAATGTGAATTGTTGAGCAAAAGCGGAAGATACTGATCGCGCATACGTTGTTGTGCTCCTTTTCCGCCACGCATTTCTTCCAGTACGATACCGCGCTCTTTGTCTATCTCTTCTGTGGTCAATAATGCATCCTGCGCCCAGTCTCTCATGACCTGTAATCCGTTTTTCAACAATTCAGGATCATCAGAAGGAATAGGAAGTTGATATATCGTTTCATCAAAGCTGGTGTATGCATTAAGGTCACTTCCAAAACGAACTCCTGCTTTCTGCAGATAATCGACTAATGCATTCTTTGGGAAATGCTTTAATCCGTTAAAATTCATATGTTCCAGAAAATGAGCCAATCCCAATTGTTCTTCTGACTCCAGCACAGAGCCTACTTTGTTTGCCAGATACATGACTACTCTTTTCTCTGGTTCCGTATTTTTGCGAATAAAATACTGAAATCCGTTTTTCAACTTACCTGTAAGGACTTCATTATCCAAAGGCAGTTTTGTATTCCAGGATATACTGTCGCTTGCTAAGATCTGACGTGCTTCCTGATGAATGTTGGTAGGGGAATGCGTATTGGCGTGCGCCAATGAAAAAGTCGCCGGCAATAGAAATGCCAGGGCCATAGGTTTTAATAATCTCATAATACTAGTAGTGTAACTAAATTAAGTTATGTAAAGTTCGCCGTGAAGTTAATATATTTTCTTTATCAATCTAATATTATTAAGAGATTTTATTTACTATTGTACAAAATATGGAATGGGAAATCAACAAGAAAGATTTTAAACGTTATTTACAACTGGAGAGAGGTCTTGCTCCCCACTCTATTGAAGCATATCTGAATGATATCTCCAAGCTGGAAGTATACTGCACCGATCAACAGCTTACTGTAAACCAATTGTCTGTTCATCATTTACAGGAGTTTCTCGTCTGGCTGAATACATTTAATATTTCTCCTTATACCCAATCCCGTCTTATTTCAGGATTGAAAGCTTTTTTCGGATATCTTCAACTTGAAGGACTTATAACCAAAAATCCTGCAGAGCTGATTCAGTCTCCCCGATTGAACCGGAAGATTCCTGTGGTGCTTAATATAGAAGAAATTGACCAATTGATTGCTGCGCTGGATCTGAGTACTGGAGACGGTATGCGTAACAAGGCGATCCTTGAAATATTATACGGTTGCGGACTTCGGGTTTCTGAATTAGTAAACCTGCGGATATCTAACCTCTTTCTAGAGGTAGATTTTATTAAGGTAGAAGGAAAAGGAAATAAAGAGCGATTAATTCCTATCGGGCAGCACGCTATAAAGTACCTTAATATTTATTTGAATGAAATACGGGTACATCAGCCTGTAAAATCCGGATTTGAAGATTATGTATTCCTCAATAAACGCGGAACCTCACTTTCCAGAGTTATGATATTTTTAATTATCAAAGATCTGGCAGCAAAAGCAGGTCTTCAGAAAGAAATCAGTCCCCATACATTCAGGCACAGTTTTGCTTCTCATCTGGTAGAAGGTGGTGCTGACCTTCGGGCAGTACAGGACATGCTGGGGCATGAAAGTATCACTACGACAGAAATCTATACGCATATAGACCGGGATTATCTGCATGCTGTCATCACGCAATATCATCCCAGATCGTAAAATAAAATAAAAACAAATGCAACATTGTTTAATTAAACTTGCAACCTAGTTGTATTTGATGTATTTTTGCATACTGAAAAACATAATTATATTGAATAGTCGCAAGTATATAACCCAATATTGCACGCTTTTAGCAGCGTTGTTGCTTGCATTTTTCTATTCTGTACAATATACCCACACACATCATCATCCTGTACATGCATCGGGTAATAATTCTTCCCCGGCTAAGGACTCGGCCACAGAATGTGCTATCTGTCATATTATACATACAGATCGTACAGTCTTACCGCTGTCTCCCGAGTTGACGTTATCTGCTCCTGAGCAGATTGTCAACAGACTGCTTCAGGATGAGTTAGCATTTAAGATACCTAAAGGCTTTGATGCCCTTAAATCCAACAAGGATCCTCCTTGTTAGAGACCCCCTTTTAACATACTTTTTGCGGATAAATCTGTCTGTGAATTCTTTAACAGGATTTTCTTTTAAGGAGTGCTTTTAGATAGTATTTGTCGCCACATTCAAGAATATCATCACACAGCTAGCCTGACAGGTTGCAGTCTGTAGCGTAGATGTATCCGACAGATTCATTTTGTTACGCTGTGACCTGCACGAGGCAAATGTGTATGCCCATTGTCATTGATTCAATTTTAAATGATTAAAAGAGTAATCGCTATATTACTATTGTGCACAGCTTATTCGCTGTCCTTTGCCCAGTCCTCCTGTCCGTATGTATGGACAGGGCAGATTCAATCTGCAACAACCAAACTTCCTGTTGCCAATGCAACGGTCATGCTTCAGCCTTCCGGCAAATCTGTAATGACGGATGCCAAAGGTTATTATCGCTTGTCTGCTGTCTGTGCTGGTACGTATACTCTGCATATCAGTTCTGTAGGATATGATGCCCTGCAATCTGATCAGATTGTCTTATCTAAAGATAAATCTCAGAATTTTACACTCCGTCCTTCTAATATTCATCTGGATGATGTAGAAGTGGTTGGAGTTTCTAATACAGCGCTTTCAGGAAGCAAACACCGTCTTTCGGCTCAGGATCTTTCCGAAACAAAAGGAAAGCTTTTAGGTGATGCATTGAGCAGGATTGCCGGTGTGACTACGCTTAGTACAGGGAGTTCAATCGTGAAGCCGGTCATCAACGGGCTGCACAGCAACAGGATACTTGTGCTGAACAACGGAATAAGACAGGAAGGGCAGCAATGGGGATCAGAGCATGCTCCGGAGATCGATCCGTTTACAGCTGATAAGATCGAAGTGATTAAAGGAGCGCAGGCTGTACGTTATGGTGCGGATGCTTTGGGTGGTGTAGTTGTAACTACTCCTGCCGAACTTCGTTACGATAAAGTGATCGGCGGCCGACTGGATCTAGTAGGCGAAAGCAACGGACGTGGAGGTACCACTTCGGCAATGCTGGAAGGAAATACAAAAGTACTTCCTGATCTGGCCTGGCGTTTACAGGCATCAGGAAAGAAACTGGGGAACATCCGCACAGGATCGTACTATCTCGGCAATACTGGTGTGGAAGAACTTAATTTTTCCGGTCAGTTGCAATATCGCCTGAAGTCCGGACATATTGAGACCTATTTCAGTCGGTTCGGAACCAATCTGGGAATATTTCGCGGAGCCCATGTCGGAACACGTGAAGATATTTATACCATTATCGAAAACGGAAGACCACTTGATCAGTATGATTTTTCTTATACTATAGAAGCTCCGCGTCAACAGGTAACTCATGATCTGGCAAAAGTGAAATGGCAGCAACAATTGTCTGCTTCGGGTACAATGGAGGTACAGTATGGTTATCAGCGCAATCACCGCAGGGAATACGATCTGCGTCGTGTGGAAGCTGATGATTTGCCTATGGCTGATATGTCCCTCACTACTCAGTCACTGGATGTACTGTACCGCACACCTGCTGTTCAGTTTGGTCTTAACGGAGTTATACAGATCAACAACAATAAGCCGGGAACAGGTACTACACCGATTATTCCAAATTATGACAATCATAGCTTTGGTGTATTCGGACTTACACAGTTTCATCACAATTCCTACCATTTTGAAGTTGGACTGCGTTATGATTACCGCTACTTTGATGCGGCAGGTTACCGTTATGACTACCGGAATCCGAATGATGACGGGACTATCAATCAAAAGTTGTATTCCGGTACACGGACATTTCACAACGTTTCGGGAACAGCAGGACTGTTATACCATATTACGCCTGCCCTCAACTGGAAGAGTAATATAGGCCTGGCATGGAGAGCGCCTTCAGCAAATGAATTGTACAGCGATGGCCTGCATCATGGAAGCGGTATTTATGAAGTCGGTAATCCGGACATGAAAAGTGAAAAAGGAGTAAAATGGGTCAATAGCCTGCTTTATAATCCGGGTAAAATAGATGTCAATATGGATATCTATGCGCAATATATCTACGATTACATTTATGCTGTACCTAACCCGGACTCTGTGAGACAAACTATACGTGGCACTTTCCCGGTGTATAGTTATCAGCAGCATAATGCCTTTTTCTACGGGCTGGACATCAAAGGGTCTTATCATATCTCTGATTACTGGCAATATGATCTGGCATTTTCTGCCGTGAGAGCTAAAAATACTTCTTTGAAAACTTACCTTCCGTTTATTCCCTCGGACAGAGTCACACAGAGTATACAATGGAATCTGGCATCCGCAAAATGGGCGCAAAAACCGTATGTTAAATTAAGCCACCGGTATGTGGCCCGGCAGGATCGTTTTGAAGCAGACATGGATTATGTAGCTCCTCCCCCTGCCTATCACCTGGTGGATCTGTACACAGGCGCAAGTTGGGCTATTGGAAAACAACAGCTGCACCTCACGCTTTCTGCAGAAAACCTGATGAATAAGTTGTACAAGGATTATATGGATACCTTCCGGTACTATGCCCACAGAGCAGGCCGGAATATCTCTTTCCGTGTAGCTTATCAATTTTAATACACTTGTCTGAATCATTCCGTACAAGTGCTGACTTTTTATTAAATAAACATTTAACAACATGAAAAAACTTAATCATTATCTACTCGTATTACTTTTCTCTGCATCTTTTGTAGCTCTTCAATCTTGTTCTAAGGATGATCCGGTTCCTGAGGATGATCAGGAAGAAGTGGGTGGCGTGACGTTAACCTTTACGGAAGTAGAGCGCGAAGCACACGGGGATCACTATCATTACAATGATATTACGGGAGCTGAAACAGAGACTGTCTCTTTCAGTGGTAATCCACTATTGCCACCTGTAGGAGCGCATCTGGATCTGGAAGAAGGTAAAACATACCGGTTGAGTATGGTCGCTAAAGATTTTGCAGGTCGCGAAACACAGCAAACTTTTGTGGACAGAGATGATATCCATCAGGTTTTCTTACTGGGAGCACCGGCAGGAACATTAGAATACGTATATGCGGATCGTAAAGCAGATAATACCAAAGTGAATGTTGGTGTTACCGGATATCTTACGGTGTTGAAAACATCTGATTCTTTTACATTCCGCTATGTATTACGTCATCTTAACCCTGGTGCAAAGGCTGGTATTACAGCAGCTGACTGGAATAATGTGAATTTCACTAAATTCTCCGGTGAGAATGATCTGGACCTGAAAGTTAATTTACATCTTATACATGCAGGTGACCACGGTCACTAGAATCATATACATTCAGGCAAATGCCTGATCTGTAAGGATTAGGTAATCACATAACAGGATTATCACTCAGGAGGTTCATCAAGCTGTTTTTCACAGCTGATGAACCTCTCTTAAAATGTTAAAAAAAATATAGATATTAATCCAAACTTCATTATCTTCGCTTGCGAATTGTTCCCGTAGTTTAATGGATAGAATTACAGATTCCGGTTCTGTCGATGTGGGTTCGACTCCCTCCGGGAACACTTAAGGCTCCAACTTTTGTTGGAGCTTTCTTTTTTTAATTCCCTTTCACCTTTAGCTTTGTCTCGGTCCGGTCACCACAATTTATTCTGAACTTAGTTGTAATGCTTCCAGCAAGTTTTGTTTTCCACTCCAACGACATGAGGAATCTTTTATAGTGAATTCTCTCCCTTTAGCGGATAAGATATAGGTGTCAATATTTGTACAGTTACCTGTATTGTTTTTCTGAAGGCTTAGCTCCCGTTCAAATTTCATCAAACTCCGCCATTGGCTTAGAGTCAGATTCTTTATATTCTTTCCGTATAGCACTTGATATGTGGCTTTGTTTTTTATGATGCGAATCTCATAAATGCTGTATTGAAAGCATCCGGATGAGATAATGCGGAGTTTTACAAGATCACCATCGTTCATGGCATTCAGAAATAACGGGCTGTTATAATCTTCCGATACCCAAGGTACATCTGCGGGTAATTCGTAGCCTCCTGATGTCGGATATGAAGCGATCCACGAAGCTGGAAGTAAGGGTGCCTCTGTTACTTTTGGTAAACTTCTGTAATCAGCTCCAGGATCGCAGCCGGTTAACCAAAGACATAAGATCAAAGATAGAATAAGGTAATGGTTCATAAATTAGCTTTTGGTAATGGATGCTTAAATAATATACTTTCCACAACCCTATCAGACAAGTGCTGAGAACACGATGAAGTAGTCAGAAATCCTGAATAATAAAAGAAATACAAACCTATATAAAGCCCATCTCCTTCCCTCTTTTAAGCTGAGGTCCTGACCAGAATTTTAGCCTCATCAGAATAGAAATAATAGCCCTAAAACAAAAAAAGGTTATCCTTTGTGGGGATAACCTTTTTTATGTCGAAACAATAATTAAACAGTTTCCTGATTTAAAGATTGTTTGTAGATTGCTTTTTTAACCTGAATACGACGGGTAACAGATTTTTTCTCAAAAGCCTGGCGTGAGCGAAGTTCTCTTAAAACACCTGTTTTCTCGAATTTCTTCTTGAAACGTTTTAATGCTCTATCCAATGACTCTCCTTCTTTTACATTTACAATGATCATGCTTTCTATATACCTCCTTTCGTAGCTCTTTAATTTTTTTTGTGGTCACAAAGATAGGAAGTTATTCTGCAATAAACGAATTTAATTCAAATATATTTTTGATTCTTCCTGCTCACGGATCAGTCTATTAATTTTTCACGTTTCAGTAAAGCTGGTAATGTATCAGGCTTGGTTAGCAGAAACGTTTGAAGACCTAATTTTGCAGCGGTATCGAGGTGTTGCGGACTATCATCTATAAAAACAGTTTCTTCCGGGTTGAGATCATGTGTATTCAATACATATTCGAAGATATCGGCATTGGGTTTTCGCATTTTCATCAGATGGGAATAATAATCCTTCTCAAAAAATGAAGTATTATCTTCCAGTTGATATTCCCGTTTCAGATAATCCAATATCCATTGATAATGGATCTCATTATTATTGCTCAACAGAAACAAACGATACTTCTCTTTCAGCTCCAATAGAAGTTCATGATTTCCCTCCGGCACACCAATCAGCAATGCATTCCAGGCAGCATCGATCTGCTCATCACTGAGGTGAGGAACATCTGCGGTATCACGAATTCCCTGTCTAAAGGCTTCGGCGGAGATTTCTCCCTTCTCAAAGGCATCAAAAATTGGTGCATGGCCTTTGTGCGCAAAAAATTGATCTACATTTTTGATACCCAGCGCAGTAAAGGCTTCCTGTGCTCTCATAAAGTCGATCATAAAGATCACATTGCCATAATCAAGAATAATATTTTTAACTTTTTGCATACAAAAATTTTGATTTATCGTTACAAATATCGATAATTGCATCGTCAAAACAGAAATAACTGCTGAAAAGACAACAAAAAAACCGCGCCTATAGCTCAGTCGGTTAGAGTAGAAGACTCATAATCTTTTGGTCCCTGGTTCGAGCCCAGGTGGGCGCACAGAAATCCTCACAGCAATGTGGGGATTTTTTGGTTTAGGATGCTGATTATCGTCAGCAACAATTATTAGACGAGTTCCCTCTTATTAGTATATTGACATATTTTTTTTAAACTCCATGCGGGTTTGTTACAACTACGTTACGAACTTTTGCTGGCGCTAGAGCCTATGACATCATAAAAAACAGATGGAATTTGAAATGTAAAAGTCCCTCTTTACCAAAAAATCCCAACAAAGCACAATCGACACATTTACCAAATAATGATGCCTATAATATTACAAAATAGCTCTAGGGAGGTGACCAAGATAAATAGTGTAGATGATTAAATTCTTCTTAAGTTCTTTTTTAGGACGAATCTTTATAGCACCCTTATTTAATTTTTCAATCCAGATGTTTTCTGGAACCGAATCTTTATGAAATAATAATAGTTTGGAGTTTTCTGAAGTAGCAATAACTTTTCCCAGAAGATTTTTCACATCTGATATGTCAACTTTACTGTTGTCACGATAATCAAAGAGATTAATCGAAACCGCTACTTTGTCCTTTTCGATATTCTTATCGTACACATTCTTTTTGGTGTACCTACCTTGCCAGTCATTTTTTTTGCTTGTTATACATCCCACTATCAGGCTTAAAAACATAATGATACCGATATACTTTATTTTTGAATTTTGCATATTCTGTTTGTCGCTTACATTGATTAAACAAATAATCACATTACACTTCTAATATCATCTCCAAGATAGATTTTATACATGATCAGATTCTTTTTCCCTTTTTTTGGGTAAACAACCAATGGCATTTTATCATTTCTCTCAACCCTTAACTGTCTAGGAATAGAATCTTTATGAAAGACAAGAAGTTTGTAATTAAAAGCGCTGTCAATTACCAATCCGGGTAACTCCTTTAATTCAGATATGTTAAGCTCTTTATTATCTTTTAAATTATATAATCTTATAGAGACTCCAATATGATCTTTATCTATTTTTTTACTGTAAATATTCTTCTCTCTAATTTTTCCCGACTTTCCAAGCTTCGTTGTAGTTGAACAATTCATGAAAAAAATTAAGATTAGAGGTAAGATAAAGTGTGATTTTCTTGTTTTCATGGTATTACTTTTAATTTGTCAATTTTTACATTTTTTTTCCTTTTGCTCCGGTTTTATATGATTCTATAATATTTGCGCATTCGGTCATTGATGTACTGTTTTTTGACTTAAAACAGCATAAGTTTGTTGCAGACTTTTACTGCCAAATGTGTTATATAGACCATTCGTAGCCAAGGGCTCGACCCAAGTTTGTTAAGAAAGGGGCAAAAAAAATCTTTTAAGAAATACTGCATAACTTTAAATCCCTACATGGTATTAATCATGTAGGGATAATTTCTTCAAAAGATTAAAACATTAATAATAAATCTTGTACATCAATATTTCAATACATTTTATCTCTCAAAATAATGATGCCTATTGTATTACAATATATATTTAGGATTGTGACCAAGATAAATATTGTAGATGATCAAATTCTTCCTATATTCTTTTGGATGAATCACTATAGTGGATTTGTTTAATTTTTTAATCCAGATACTTTCTGGAACCGAATCTTTATGAAATAATAATAGTTTGGAGTTTTCTGATGTAGCAATAACTTTTCCGGGCAGATCTTTTACATCTGATATGTCAATTTTACTGTTATCTCGATTGTCAAAGAGATTAATCGAAACCGCTACTTTGTCCTTTTCGATATTCTTATCGTACACATTCTTTTTGGTGTAGCTACCCTGCCAGTCATTTTTTTTGCTTGTTATACATCCCACTATCAGGCTTAAAAACATAATGATAAGGATGTACTTTATTTTTGAATTTTCCATGTTACGTAGCTGTTTTATTTTGTTAATTATTACATTTTTTACCTTTTTGTCCTAGTCTGTATTTTTCAATCAGAGCAGACCTTTGGTCACTCGGAAAAGGTTTTTTGTTAATTAATTTTGTATAAACCTCTTCGGTAATTTTACTACCAAAAGTGTTGTATAGACCATCTGTAGCAAGAATTTGGGCCTCATTTATATCTGTGCCATAATTTTGATTTAGATAACCTGCCATTACATCAATATAATTAGACCACATTACATCATGCTGGCCTATTGCCTGATTAAAATAACCTTTGGTATAAAGATAAGCATGAATAGATTCATGTAAAGTAGTTGTAGCAATGTATTCCTGTGAAGCATTTGGAAGTGTATTTACATTCAATTCAATATTAACATCCAGATAAGGTGAGCCTGATCTATAAGTTGTCTTAGCGACACCCGATGTCAGATCAGGAAGTCCGGTTGTTTCATAAAACCGAAGGTTGACCTTGTCATTTTGTTTGAATACTTCCAGCAGACATTCATTTGTTAATGAAGCAATATCATTGCTTATGATTTCATCAACAACTTTCTTAAGGCAAGGGTTGGTAATATAGTTCTCTACGTATACTTTACTGCCAGTATTACCCTTGTTACCACCACCAGGGCTCCCTCCTTTGGATGGATTAGTATTCATATAATCTTTTGGATTTCCTTTTAACCATTTATCATAATCATCTTTTGTTGAGCCTGAGCCACAGTAAAGTGCATTTAACTGTCCATTGACATATCCATAGATGCAGTCCTGATCTTTAGGCAATCTTGGAGCCAAGAGAGAAAAACCAGGTCCGTAACTGTTGTATAATTCGAGTGTTATCTCTTTATTGGGAAGATATGTTGTCACTATCGTTCCTGAGAAAGAATTTGAACTATCGACATTTTCAGGAATAAAAGCGATAAAAGAAAATATCCATTCCTTATCGATTTTTTTTGCTTTTAACCACAAATAGTTTTCTAATCTAAGATTGCTTGTAACATTTAATGTATCCGGACTGTTGACTTTTACATATAAAGATCCATCATTTGATTCGACTACATTCTCCCAATTAATCGATGTCTTGTAGCTCTGGTTCAGAAAGTAAGGATTGTTTGCATCTGGGTTCTGCTGATAGAAGCTCTTTTGCAGATCATCTATACTGATGGTATTATTATCATTGATCCCATCATTTTTCGCACACGAGAGGACTAGTGTACAAAAAATCAAAAAATAGACTTTTTTCATACTTTAAGTAATTTAATGTTAGTGCAATAAAAACTAAAATTAAAGCAACATGATTAGCTATCCTACAACCTGAGGTTATATTTTGAAATTATTTTCATTCAGGATATATTTTGCATTTCCCAAATTTTAATATATTTAAATTTAGTGATTTTAATTTTTAGGTATTGGTAAGCTGCTTCTAAGCTTTTTTATAGAAGAGTGTAGCTGAAAAAAATAGTAAAAGTCCCTGGTTCGAGCCTAGGTGGGCGCACAGAAATCCTCACAGCAATGTGGGGATTTTTTGTTTCACCTTTAGTTTTCCGACTTATACTATTATCATATTAGAAAAATAGCTTTTTAAAAAATACATCAGCCAGACTGGTAAAATGCAGATATTTAACCAAAGCGATCTATTAGTATATAATTTCAAGCTCTTAAAAATAAGATGCTTAACACAAATAAGTTTAATAAATATTTTTAAAAAAATATTTATATTTACTAAATAATACTTAGTATTGTATTAACTTATTTAATCTTAGATTCGGATCACACTAACAACAGTTGCTTTACAGTTTTCGAAAGCAACATAAAAGATAAAATAAATTATTTTAACAAAAAGCGTAAAATTTGAAATTCATACATATTGAATATCAAATGATATTACGTGTAATTTATACTAATCAATAACCAATTTTTACAATGAAAAAGTTAAATTTCAAACCAATTATCTATTCATTGGGTACAGTACTGTTGTGTTTTATTCTTTATAGTTGCAATAAAGAAATTCTTATACCCGAGAATAACGAAATGCTGTTAACCAATAAAATGGGCATGGCATCAGGGTTAACTCCCTCAGGAAGTTCGCAATCACATTTACCCAATCCCGAAAGAGGATTCAGGTATGAGGAAATGGCTAAAATCCCTTCATTAATCTTTCCCTGGGATAGCAATCGTAAATTAAATGTCAATACCTGGTTAACCAGATTGGAGCAAAACTATAATGCGAGTGACGGACATATAAAAGTGTCTCAGTTATATCTGTATCTTACTGACTTTGCAGGTACAAATACATTATCACAAGCTGCATTGGATACTGTATCTGCAGTATTAAACGGGGAAGAAATAAGGGTTATAAAGTGGTACTAAGATTTGCATATACTTACGATGGTACAGGGGGCTATGTTTATCCGCCTATGTCACGTATACTTTCCCATTTTGATCAACTAAAACCTATCATACAAAACAACATTGACATAATACATGTTCTGCAGGCTGGTACTATAGGATTATGGGGAGAATGGCATAACTATAACAATGCGTACAATCAAACAGATAAGGATAATCTGCTGCAAAAATTACTTAGCATTTTGCCCCAGCAAAGAAATACACAATTACGTATGCCTGCTTACAAAACCGCTTCAACACTCTCCCCCGGTGAAAAAAGCCGGATAGGATTTCATAATGATTTTTTAACAGATAATACCCATCAGCATGCATACAGTGATGGTTTCTGGTCTTCCCGAAACTACAGCATAGTATCTACTGATTCGAAATCGACATTAATGGACGGAGAAATGCCTTATGAAGGAACAGGTGAATGGAATGTAAATTATGTGAATCCTATCCAGGCTATCAAGCAGTTTAAAGACCATCATTATACCACTTTCAGTGTGACTCACAGTTACCCTCAGGCTATTCAAAACTGGAAAAATACACCAATTACAAAAGGACAGTTGGATGCCAATGATTTTCCTTACGATCCGGCTTATTTTAATGGTGGAGTAACGCGTAGTGTTTACGATTACGTAGCTGATCACCTTGGCTATCCTTTGGGTGGATTATGCTGCCTCAAATGTAATTGAAGAAACAAATCAAATCAAATGCAATATTGTCATTCGTAATTATGGCTTCTCCGCTATCCATAATCCACGTCAGGTATTTTTAGTATTAATGAGAGCAGATGGATCTGTTGTGGAATCTAAAGCATTAACTAATAAGCCATCGGACTGGCATACAGGAGTGACGCAAACACTTTCGGCAAATTTTGATAAGCCACAGAATATTGGAAGTTATAATATAGGAATATGGATGCCTGATTATCCTTCGTCTCCCACTTATCTTGATGCCCGTTATGCTATGCGATTTTGTAATCTTGACTGGAATCAGGTCAACGTAGCAGGCGGAGCTATGGGGATCAATAAGTTAGAAACAAGTTTAATTGGAAATGGAGCCCTTGAATATTGTGGTGCTCCCGGAGATGACGTTTCTCCTGCCGATCGCTATATACAAAGCCTATCTACTTCTGGAGCAACACAAAACATCAGCTATACTGCCAGTGCTTTTCCTGCAGGTGGATATGTAAACTATACGACACAACTAATAGAAGCCAAAAGGGGTACATCTTTTACACTGAACTTTAACAACAGTCCCTCTACAAAATGGAACAGGATTATTGCCTGGGTGGACTGGAACAGAGATGGCGTATTTGATAATACTGCTGAGTGTATTTTTTATATTGGTAACAATGCCAGCGATAATAGTGCCACAGTGGTAGCAGTAAGTAGAACTATAGCGATTCCTGCTACCGCTAAAACAGGTGTTGTTGCTATGCGTATACGTTTTCATGATGCCTGGTTACCTACGATAGGTACTTGTGGATATCAGGATAATAGTAGCAGTTTTGACTTTTTCATTAAAGTTCTTTAGAAGTACTGAGCCGGTATATCTGGTATGCCGGCTCTTCTTAAAAATTGAATTCGGATCTTACGAGATAATCTGTTTTTTTATCTATCCATAAGGTAACTACTCTGCCATTTTAAAATAAGTTTCTGTAAAGACCCCATCCTGTACTTTTTCGGAGTACGCTTTCACCCAGGATTTGTAATAATAGGTCGCATACAGGATATTATCCTTTAAGCGGAATCTGGCGAAGGGTTTGCCCATCTGAGGGACTTCTTTCAGCCCGAAAGTTTCAGCTGTACCGTTATCAAATTTGCAATCTACATCTCTTTCCCAGATCATTTCAAATTCGGTATCGCTGATCTTACGCACCGGGTAGAAATAAACACACTGCCCATGGTATTCAAATGCCAGAGAACTTTCTCCTATATTCAGGGCTACTCTCCCGTTCTGCCATTTGTATCCGTAAAATTTTTGCTTTTCTATATCGGGATTGGTTTTGTTGAAAAAATCAATATGTACTATTTTCCAGCCTGCGCCTTCCCTTTCCACATCTATTCTGCATAAAGGATCTCCCTGACCACCATAATTCAGGTAAATATCCATTGTTCCTTTGTTTTCAGATAGCTGTTTTACATTGAGAACAGTATATTCATCTGGTGGTTCCTGACTTTTGATCCAGTACATATAATAAAGATCTCCGCAATAGGTATCATAGGTATACGCATCGGCATTTTCATAATCCTCAAAATTAACCGTCCCTAAAAATAAATAGCACCTGTTTAGCCTTTTCTTTTCTTCCCTGATAAATTTTTCCGAAACAGTGCCAAGCGACCTGAGCGCTTTAAAATAAGTAGCTGTATCCAAAGAAGATTTTCCATTTTTATCCTTAACAATATCAATATACTGGAAATCATTATTGAAATACCAATCGTAAAATGAGCTTCCACTTTTCTCTATTTCCTTCAATGGGTTGACTTCATTCCCTGTTTTAATACTGGTATCTGCAGTCACCTGCTTTCCGGACGGATTGGTAACACTTTTTTTATGGCCTTCCTTGCAGGAAGTAATTATAAAGATGAATAACGTAATTGCTAATAATTGCTTCATAAGAATAACGATTTATTGTCCGGAGGGTTTTTTCTCATCGTATATAATTGCTTCTTCCACGGGTAAGTAGCGTTCATTGCTGATTAATTTTCCAGCTTTGTTATAAGTAAGTAACCGTTGAATACCGTTGACCGTTTTGATCACCTCTTTCTTTTGAAGTATAGCATTTTCATAGTATTCTTTTACCTCATCCTTTTCGCTGTTTTCATAGGTACGCATATAGAGCTTACCTGCTGTATAATCATCGCTGTATCTCACATTATTCTTCTGATACTGCTTATTGGTCAGTCTGCCGTTTTCATCATATGCTTCATATCTGTCTATTGCTGATACTCTTTGTTTGTTGCCATTCTCATAATATTCCGTGTAGGTCTCCGAGACCTCATCCGAAATCTGCTGTATGTTACCATTACGGTGATAGGTCTTACTGACACCTCTTCCATAGTGCTTGTTCTTGTCCAGAGACACCCAGCCCTCCGTTCTCAGTATACTGTTTTCATATTGCTTAAAAAACAGGTTCTTTTCCTTTCTATACGTTTCTACTGTCGGGATAGCCCCGGTAAATGAAGTATAGGTCATAATTAAAGAATTGGTAATAGTATACTCATTTTTCGTATTACCATCTGTTTCTGATACAGCACCAGAGATAAGCCCGTTCGACAGTGTAATATCAGCTGTTTGATTTTTACTCTCCAGCCTGTAGGAGCCATCTTTAAGTACTACCGGTTTTTGTGCTAAAATGCCGATAATACTGATTTTATCCATATAAGCACGTTCTATATTTCCAGCCTTAATTATCAGAGTATCAATAGTTGTTTGTGCAAAGGCACTTTCTGTAACCATACCTGTAAATATTAATCCTAAAAAGCTTATGTACTTCCAGTAATTCCTTTTAATAATATTGTATTTCATATATTTAGATCGTATTAATTAATCTGTTTCTTTATCCAAAAAAGCCTGTTCTTTTGTTCTGATAATAGCACATTCTTCCCCTTCTATAAGTTTCAGCAGATTGGCTACATTATCATAATTTCGGGCTGTCAGTTCGCGTTCCAGATGACTGATATTTTCCACAAGATATAGGGAAGAATAAATGGGGTGAATATTTGGCAAATCAATTACAGTAGCGTAAAACTGATTGCCTTGTCTGTATACAATAAGGTGTTCGTCCTCTTTGTATTTTACAAAATCCTGTTGAGGAATTTTCGACCTGTGTATATAAGTCACCTCTCCCAAATGTCCGTATTTACGGCTTCTTATATTTTGATAAGCTGTAAAATATATAACCTTATCATCCTTAAATATGCCATTTACAAATGGTCGGAGTCCTTTTATCGCTTTTGCATGTATGTAAGCCTGCTTATCTGAATCGAAATAGTAAAGCGATCTGAGATCAGAAAAGAGCAGATGTAATCTTCCTGAAGCACGCTTCTGTAGCAAGACCATTTGATTCAGATCCGGAGTTACTGATCCCCATAGCCTGTCCTGTACTTTAGCAGGAAAAATAATTCCATTTACCACATGGTTTCGGCCATCAGTCCCATATGTAAGCGCATAATCTAATTCTTCTGCAGTAAAGTTGCGTCCATTCATGCCCTGTAAGAGATATTGATGATAGTAAGCATGTTTGCTGTCTTTTACATATTCCACTGTTCCAGTTATGGATGAAATACTGTATACATCCGCCCCAGGTAATATGTAATCCTGATAATACACATTGTTTTTATCTTTCGCATAACTGAATATTGGTGTATTGATACGCGGATGAGGGAGGCTTTCAAAACTGGCTGCATCGGCACCCGGTATTCTTCTTGTCTTATAAAAAACAGATTTACCATCCTTCACAAAGTTCTGTCCTACATATATTGTTGCTGTATGGTCAATCCCGGGTATCTTATTATTACCAGAATATACATGAGTTGCATCAATACCCATTTTGCTTCCATACTCATTCTTGTAAGTAAGTTGTTTAAAACTGCTAAGGCTGGCCTCTTTTACCTTAAAATAACCATCTCCCATTCTTAAGAAATACACCTCGTTATTATAGCTTAGATACGGACTGCCGTTACCCGGAAGATATACACCATTTCGGGCAACCTGATTATCCGGATCGTCATCATTATTCCTGTTAATCAGGTAATAAACAATGCCAGCCAATATCAGAAAGAAACCTAGTAATATAAAGAGAACCGTTTTAATCTTAAGCGGACGTGTGACCGTTTCAATCTGCATTCCTTTTTGGTACACAAAAAGCTGTTCATAATATACATTTTTTACCTGGCCCACATTTTTATGAGTACTATACTGGTATTCCTTTTCCAGTATAGTACTCAACCGGGACCAGAAGGCATCCAGCTCTTTATTTACAATACCCATAAATACATTGCCTGTATTGATATGAATGGTTTTTTCTGTAATTATACTCAGTCTGTCCCAGCGCTTGTTTCTGATCACAGCCTTAACAATATGAATAGAATCCAACGGAATACTGTAAAATTGATTCCTGCTTTTGATCTCCAGACTTTTATTTACGAGGGAGAGGGTCACCACGGGTTTCAACAGAAGATTAAACAAACTTATAGCAGCATAATACACGATTGCAAACAGCAGTACAATCAGTACGATACTCACAGGGCCTGTAATCAAGAAGCCAAATAGCTGAAACAAAAGATCATAGCCTTTGGCGTAAAAGAAGTAGCCAAAGGGAAGCATGATCAGCAGGGAAAATAAAGTGTAAAGCCAGATTCCCTTTTTATCAAAGATATTTCCCTTAAGTGTAACTGTAAGTTGTTCCTTGCTCATTCCGTTGTTTATCTGATATCTATACTATTTACCACAGGTATTCCGGGTTGTTTTTCCATAAATGTCTGAATGGCAAATTGTGCCTGAGCATACTGATAGAAAGTAACGCTGTGTTTTTTATTCTCAAAAGTTCTGATCTTCATATTATACACAGTAGGTGATTTATAGGGTCTGGATCTCGAAAATGAAACATCCATAATATCTGTATAAGGGATATTCTTTTGCGATACGAGTGTCGGAATAATAATATGGCGTGTCTGGAAAACATAAGGCGCAATACCGGCCCAAAACCTTCCTATAACTTGCACATACCGGTGATACAGCTGCAAATTATCCTCATCCAATTGTCTTAGTATAGTAATGAAAATCGCGGTCCGTCTGTAGGTCAGATAAAGAAGTATACCAAATGGTATAGCCAGTATTACCTGCAGATAAAGGATAGTAGGTAGTACGTAGCTCAGGAAGTCAATATGATATAACTTTCTTTCTGTGTAAACGACATGAAAATTGTAGCCAAAAAAGAATATAACCGAAAAATTAACCAGCAGCAATACTGTCATTACTACCTGTCGCAATCTGATGATATTCTTTATTTCCTTTTCTCTGAATTCGTTCATTCCAATCATGTCATGTTTAAAGGATTGACAACTTAAATATAACAGTGTTCTTGTCAAAAATTGAGCCCGGAATGATATTCGTTGAATTTGCTGAGATATTAGTGATGTTCTATTTATTATTTGATTTGAGATAAAACACAGAATATTCCTGATAGTAGAACAGTTTTAAGTGGTTTCCTGTTCTACAGCTCTTCCCATCACTTTTCTGAAAAGGTCTTTGATACGATTGATTTCCTTTTGATGTGAATTCTGTTTGCGGGTACCAAAGTAAAGCGTATTTTTCAAAGGCTTCACTCCTTCCCATATCAATTGTATCTGTCCGTTTTCTATTTCCTGACGGCATAGAAAATCCGGAATCACGGCAAGCCCTGTTCCTCCACTCAGACAACGTACTATGGAATTAAGATTGGGTACAATATAATTAGGCCGGAAGTTGGGTTGCTGGTCAAAATTAAGTTTCCAGAATCGTAGTAAATGTTCCATATCTCCTGTTGTGCCATACCACTTTTGTTCTTTCAGCCAGTTTTCGGTCTGATGGATATCATCTGTCTTCCGAATGGCCTCAAAAGCCGCTTTATTCACATCGCTTCCGCCAACCAGTACGATCTGTTCACAGGAAAACGGTTCCAATTCCAGTTGTGAGGAATTTCCTTTTTGAGGGGTGATAATCAGATCAACGATTCCCTTGTCCAGCTGATCCAGCATTTCCGGATATTCTCCAAAGCAGATAATAAGATTAAAGGGTAACGAAGAAACATACTGTTCGAGAGTGATCTGAAAGGTCTCAAAGCACATCCCTATGCTTATCGTGGGCGTATGCTGTTCCGTACTTTTCTGAAAGTTTTTCTCCACTTCTTCCAGTTTTGTCAGTGCATCGACGACCGCATTATACAACACTTTGCCTCGTTCTGTAGGTACCATTTTCCGACCGGTGCGGTCAAATAATTTATATCCTACATAAGATTCCAGCGAACTCAGATGAAGACTTACACCCGGCTGAGAAATAAAAAGTGCCTCAGCAGCACCTGTCAGGGTTCCTGTTTTATAAATCGCCTTAAACGTGCGGTACCATTCCAGATTTACCATTTACTAAGTATTATAATTATGATACAAATATATAAATTATCTTATTTTTATAATAGTATTGACCACCGTATTTTTGTAACATATCAAAACAATATATATGAAAAAGATACTTATCATTAATGGAGGACAGCATTTCGGACATTCCGGAGGGCGTTTCAATACTACTATAGCGACTACCACATTTGATTTCTTCAATGAAATGGAAGATGTTGAGGTTCAGTTGACAAACATCGATAAGGGATATGATCCAGAGGAAGAAGTCCGCAAATTTGTGTGGGCGGACTACATTATCTACCACACCCCGATCTGGTGGTTCCAGTTGCCACATAAATTCAAGCAGTATATAGATGAAGTGTTTACGGTGGGTCACAATAAAGGCATATACCATAGTGATGGACGCTCATCCGATAATCCGGCAATTAATTACGGCACGGGAGGTCAGCTGGCAGGACGTAAATACATGCTGACAACCAGTTGGAATGCTCCGGCTACAGCCTTCACATTGCCGGGAGAATTCTTCCAGCAACACAGTGTGGATGAGGGGGCACTGTTTGGTTTTCATCGTATGAATGCTTTTGTCTCCCTGGAAAAAATGGAAAGCTTTCATTTTCATGATGTAGAAAAAAATGCACAGGTTGAGCGGGATATGGAACAATATCGCTTACATTTGAAAAATGTATTTGCAGAGGAACTGAACTCTGTAGCATGCTAAATAAAAAATATCAGAGCTATGAATATATACTTAACAGCGGTCATTAAAGCCAAAAGCGAATATAGAGATGAGGTGTTGGAGACACTGAAGAATATGGTCAGCAAAACACTGGAGGAAAAGGCTTGTCAAAAATATGATCTGCATGAAGATATGGAAGATCCGAATCGGTTTGTTTTCTATGAAATATGGCAGGATCAGCAGGGATTGGATATACACAATCAGCAATCCTATATTCTTGACTTTGTAGCTATTGTACCTGAAAAACTTCAGGAAGCTCCTTTGATTATCAAGATGAAAAAGCTGGGTTAATAAAAAGCCTTTTTATATACGTTACACCCATACAACGAAAATTTGCAAGTCTGAAGGCATCCTATCCGGGTTTGGATAGGATGTCTTTTTTATCAGGAACCTTAATGTGGGTTACAACGTATCTTTATATCTGTTGGTAAGAGTAGTTCCCATACTTGCAATAACTACACAAAGGATAGACATCCACTGCAAAAAGCTCAGATATTCTTTCAAAAAGAGCAAGCCGGACAGAGCTCCGAATGCGGGCTGCAGACTTGTCAGGATACTGAATGTCTTCGGAGGGAGACGTTTTAATGCTATCATATCCAGTGTAAAAGGCAATGCACTGGAAAATATAGCTACCCCAAATCCCAAGAGCAAATAATGGAAACTTAAATGTGCCAGACTTCCGCTTAAAATACCAAACGGCAGAATCAGTATAGCAGCTATACCCATTCCTACAGTAACAGCAACTCTGTTATCGACTACCTGAGAAATTTTACCTCCCATCACAATATATCCGGCCCAGAATATACCTGCCAGAAAAGCGAGCCCCAGTCCGATTATGTCAATATTATTGCTTTGCCAGGGTACGATAAGCAATATGCCGGCACATGCGAATAAAGCCCAAACCAGATCCAAAAGTTTGCGTGACAGAAAAAGAGCCAGTAAAAGCGGCCCGATAAATTCTACCGTTACTCCTAATCCAAGAGGAATACGCTGAATTGCATAATAGAAGATAAGATTCATACTGCCGATACAGGCACCATATCCAAAACAGTATAACCACTGTTGTTTATTCAATGCAGACAATCTTGGTCTGTTGATAATAAACAGTAACAGGGCCGACAAACCTATTCGTAAGGTACTTGTGCCACCGGGACCAAGAACGGGAAACAGTTTTTTTGCGATAGATGCCCCACCCTGCACACAGATCATAGATGCCAGAGCTGCCGGTACAGCAATATTTTTATTTTTCATCAGGCTCAAATCTAAGCTAAACTTTCATTAGCAGGAAATGTTAAATTTAAAAATGATGGATAACAGAATTAAATTAATAAAAATGTAAAAGCTCCTTTTTAAAATTGCTTTAAATTGATTGCAGAAATTGTTACATAGTCAGAGAACAAAACTTTTAAAGAAGAGGTATAAGTAATTGATTGTATTAATTTTACCCTAAAATAATTTAAGTGATTTCAGTATTATTCTCTTGTTTAACCAAATATATTTAATTAGCTTTGGCGAGAGCTAAAGGAAACTTTACTTAATGTGTGATAAATGGAGCTTCGGCTCCTTTTTCATTTTTATATACCCTGTCTGTAGCCAGGAATTGCCTTATACCACTCTCCTGTTTCTTCTGCTTTAGCAACAGACTTCAGAATTCTCAAAAATCAGATTTGTCTTATCCGGCATTCAAAGTAAAGCCATACGCCAAGCATCAGCATCAAAGCCAGCAGTATAATAAGTAAAACTATCCGATTTGAATTCTTACCGGTTTTCATAATCAAAAGTAGCATTTACATTAAAAAGTCATGCCGGTTTATGACGGACAAAAGGCGGATAATGTATAAAGTGAAATTATAAAAGATATTCCAGATGCTATAGTTCCCATATTAATTGTCACAGGATATACATGCAGTGTCAGTTATTCATCATGTTTTGTAAATGATATATGTATATCGGGAAATCCCGATATATTTGCTTTATGGATTTTATAGAAATATTTAAAGCGCTCTCTAATAAGGGGCGTTTTCAAATCTTACAATGGCTAAAGGAGCCGGAACAACACTTTCCAGTGCAGGAACATGCCGATCTTCGTGAAGTCGGGGTCTGTGTGGGGCAGATACAAAAAAAATCCGGACTGACACAATCTACTGTATCCGAATACCTTACCATAATGCAGAAAGCCAATCTGGTAAAATCCGTCAAAATAGGACAATGGACCTATTACAAACGGAATGAAGAAATTTTACAGTTAATAAGTGATTATTTTAAAGACGAACTATAACAACAAAATACAGGAATTTTATGAGCAATAATAATTTATTTCAGCCCTTTCAACTCAAATCCTTGCATCTAAAAAACAGATTTGTAATGGCTCCTATGACACGATCCTTTTCTCCGCAAGGTATTCCCACTTCCGATGTCGCTTCTTATTATGGCAGACGTGCAGCTGCTGACGTAGGTTTGATACTATCCGAAGGTACGGTGATCAACCGTGTATCTTCTTCCAACGATCCCGATGTCCCTCATTTTTACGGACAGGAAGCATTAGAAGGCTGGCAGAAAGTCATTAATGACGTTCACCAGGCCGGAGGAAGTATGGGGCCTCAGATCTGGCATATGGGCATTATGCCTGACCATCATTCCGGATGGAGACCATCTTCTCCTTTTGAAGGACCGTCTTCGTACAACAGTCCGGGTCTTGCCAATGGCAGAGCCATGACCACT
Source organism: Sphingobacterium sp. UBA5789 (assembly GCF_002418355.1). Taxonomy (NCBI): domain Bacteria; kingdom Pseudomonadati; phylum Bacteroidota; class Sphingobacteriia; order Sphingobacteriales; family Sphingobacteriaceae; genus Sphingobacterium; species Sphingobacterium sp. UBA5789. The sequence continues at coordinate 610,174 of NZ_DIDX01000004.1, forward strand.
GAAGACATTGCTTCTGCTATTCAGGCATACGGAGATGCTGCAGCAGAAGCGCAGAGATTGGGATTCGACTGTGTGGAATTGCATGGTGCGCATGGATATCTTATAGATCAGTTTTTCTGGAAAGCCACCAATAACCGTACAGATAGCTATGGCGGAGAGACTTTGGCAGAACGTTCCAAATTTGCGATCGATGTCATCAAAGAGGTAAGACGCAGAGTGGGTGAAGATTTTGCTATCATTATCAGGTTGTCACAGTGGAAACCAGCGGACTACCAGTATAAACTTGCACAGACTCCACGGGAAATGGAACAGTGGCTTTTACCGCTTTCCGAAGCAGGGGTTGATATCTTTCATTGTTCACAACGCCGTTTCTGGGAACCCGAATTTGATGGATCTGATCTTAATTTTGCAGGATGGGCAAAGAAAATAACAGGAAAACCTACTATTACAGTAGGCTCTGTAGGCCTTGATGGTGAGTTTCTGGCGGCATTTGCAGGTGAAAGTTCCCAACCAAGTCCTTTAGATGAATTATTAGGCAGATACGACAGAGGAGATTTTGATCTTGTGGCTGTAGGACGTGCCTTGTTAGCAGATCCGCAATGGGTACAGAAAATCGGGCAAAATCAAGTTGATAAGCTGAAAGGCTTTTCAAAAGAAGCTCTTGCACAACTGATTTAAGCTAATACGGATTAAACGAAAGGAAAATTTATCCTGCTTTCGCAGCTCGATAATCCTTATACAGCAGATGATTCATTCAGCGTGCTGATGTAATCTTCAAATCGGGTATCTGAGGGAAGGTTGATTCTAGATTTCAACCTTCTCTTACTTCTGGCTACACTATCTGTACTGATTCCTAATGTATTTGCGATCTGCTTATTACTCAGTTGCAGGAAAATAAGACTTGCCAATCGTTCTTCAGCTGGCGTGATACGTTCAATGATCTCTTTGAGCCGAATAAAAAACAGCGGATACGCTTTGCTAAATGCTTGCTTGAATTTCACCCATTCCTCATCGGTAACCAACACATAATGGGAAAGATCCTTATTAATATTTTCTTCCTCTTCTTCATTCGAATAATTGTTTTGCCTGATGACCAACTGTAAGCGATGCACGAGCTGTTGCTTTTGCCGGATATACTTGGCAAACTCCGTTAACTGAGCCTGAGCATCGGCTATTTCTTTTTTAGCTGTTTCCTGTTTGGAAAGTAAGAGCTGAGCCGTAAGCTTTTGCCTGCTGTAAATCAACAGACTGATAATAGTCAGTAATACAATGGCGATTAAGGAGAAATTGCGAATTGTTCTTTCCTGTTTCAGGTAGTTACTCATGTCTTGTAAGTTGACCTGCATATCATCAAAAGCCATTTGCGTTTTCATGACGGATAGCTTTTTTGAATTTATGGCCAGTAAACGTTCCTTACTTAATTTATCAGACAGATCGCCATATTTATATGCGCTATCAGGGTTATGTAATGTCCGGTAGCTCCTTACTATACCTTCCAGTGCCTCAATTTTAAATTCATCGATATAGTTTCCTACTTTTTCAGCGGCTATATAACTTGATTTCCATTTTTGCAACGCATCCGTATATCTATTGTGCTGCCAGTCTACTCCTGCCAATACATTTAAAGCCTTGGATATATTATTGTAGGAATTAAACTCCGTACTGCTATTCAGCCATTGCTGTACAAGAGGTAAGCCCTCCCTCTCCTCTCCTTTCAGGATTAGTGCATGGCCAATATTGCCGTTTGCGATCCCAAGCCATAACTTCTGGATGTAAGGAGATGTATCAGGTTTCTTTTGCAGCGTGTCCAGTATCTGCCTGTAGTAATAAATACAGCTGTCATATCTGGCCAGTTTTAGATATGAGGCTCCCACAATATCCAGTTGAAAAATATACACTCTGGGATCCCAGGTTTCTACAGCTACATCTTTATACTGAAGACATTGAAGTCCGTAATCAATACTTTGCTGGTATTCATTATTGTTATATAGTCCATAGCTGGCATTGAAATATCTGTTGTGAACAAATTTGAAATGTGCTAAGCCTATTTTCTTCTGCAGTTCCAAGGCTTTAAGGTTGTACAATACATAATTATTGTGTCCTACTTCAGCATATAAGGTATATAGTTCTGATTTCAGTTGCTCGTCTTCCAGTTTGTGGGCTATCATGATATCTTCATATAGCCGAACAGAATCCTCTTCGTTTACCAGTTTATGATATTCTTTTTTTCCTAATATATCGTACATATCTATACGCACTTTCAGTCTGTCGTCAGGATGGGATTTGAGATAGGAATACAAACTGGTCATTAACTTCTGATGAGCCGGATATCCACTTTTTTGCTTTAACTGTGCATAGGTTTCTTCAGCTTTGAAGGACTGTGTTTTGTCTTTTACTTTCCAGGCTTTTACCAATGATTCAACCGTAGGCTGCTGAGCCTTTACTGCAGAAAAACTGATACTTAAAATTATTATAATGAATGTTAATGCTTTCATCAGGCTCGATGACTTTCTTTTTTCTCTAAAATACAGTATTTTTTCTCTAAAACTGCGTTTTAAATTCAATTGCGTAGCAAAGCCACTCCGGCTCTTTATTGCTGGTGAGGACAGCAGCCGACGCTGACAGGTAAAACTTCAAGCGTGAGTTGGCGTCCCCGCCAACTCTTTTATTATAGGATATATAAGTATATAGAATTCCTGATGAAGATTCCGTAAGAAGAGGTTTATGAAAAATCCTATTAAATTGATGTTATAAAAAAAGCGTGACTAAATCCATATTCAGTCACGCTTTTCGATTTTATAAAACTACTAAACTGCGGTATAACCTCCATCTACCAGATAGTAACCTCCTGTCATAAAAGATGCTTTGTCAGAACTCAAGAACAGCACTAATTCTGCCACCTCTTCTGCTTCTCCAAGGCGTCCCATCGGATGTTTCCCGCGTAAGGTTTCCAATTGCTCTTTACTCAGATGTGTAGTCAGCAAAGGCGTCATAATGTATCCGGGACCTACAGCGTTGCAACGTATATTCTTCGGACCGTATTCGGCACCTATATTGCGGGTCAACCCGACTACAGCATGTTTGGATGCGGTGTAGGCGGATGACATAGGTGCAGCGACCATACCATGTATAGATGCCATATTAACAATAGCTCCCCCACCATTTTTTTCCATCGCCTTTAACTGGTATTTACAACCGTAAAATACGCCGTTAAAATTGATATCCGTTACTTTTTTCCAATCTTCTAATCCATAATCGCCACTTAATGCAGCTGAACCTCCTATACCTGCATTATTGCAGGCAATGTCTAATTTCCCGTATTTCTCTATCGTTGCATCCACAAGAGCCTCATTTTCTTCTGCAGAGGAGGTGTCCGCCTTAAAAAAGAAAGCCGTTCCTCCGCCCTTCACAATCGTATCTACCGTCTCGTGTCCGGCATTCTCATTAATATCTGAAACTACTACTTTTGCACCTTCTTTTCCATAAGACAAAGCTACAGCACGACCAATCCCTGATCCTGCTCCGGTTACAATAGCTACTTTATTTTCTAAAATTCCCATAATGAATTAATTTTAATGAATGTGTACAAGTTACGATTTTGCCGTCCCCTGTTTGTCTTATAAATGTCTGATTCTAAATAAAACCTTTAAAAAACAGATTTTATGCCAAATCGAGAAATAACACCCTTCATTACCGTATATTTATGCCTTGGGCATAATGATGCTGTTAATATGATGATCAATTCCTATTTAGAAAACTCCCAGTTCTTCTCCGCTTCAGAAGTGGATGCCATCTCCTCCCATTTTAAATTTAAGTCGCTGAAAAAGGGAGATTATTTTATCAGAGAAGGTAATGAGTCCAGCGAAGTTGCACTGATTGTTTCCGGAATTTTTCGTTCTTACTATCTGAAAGAGAATATGGACGAAATTACCTATTGTTTTCGTTTTCCAAATGAACTGATGGCGGCTTATTCCTCTCTTATACAGCAGACCCCTAGTCAGGAAAATATACAGGCTATTTCTAATGCGGAACTGTTTGTAATCAGTGCTGAAGATATCAGAAAACTGGACGATCTTTATCCAAACTGGATCAGGTTTCAGAAAACCATAGCTGAACAGCAATATATCGAACTGGAGCAGCGTATATTTCAACTGCAGCGCCAGCAAGCCAATCAACGTTATGCTGACTTACTGCAGCACCAACCTGACTATATACGCTTAATCCCTCTCCACTATCTGGCTACTTATCTGGGTATAACACAAAGACACCTCAGCCGTATCAGACGTGAAATCGTTTTTTAGGACATTTGTCCTGCAAGTCCTGTTGTTTTATAGGGTATTTTTGTATAAACAACAGTATAATGTCAAAGAATAAAATACTTATTATCAACGCTCATCCGAACAGCAGCTCCTTCAACGCAGCAATTGCAGAAACATATAAGCAGGGAGCGCTGGAGGCGGGAGCTCAGATACAGGAAATCATCATTTCAGAATTACAGTTTAATCCTAACCTTCAGTATGGATACCGTCAGCGAATAGAACTGGAACCAGATCTGCAGGAAGCCTGGCATAAGATCCTTTGGGCTGAACATATCGTATGGATTCATCCGGTTTGGTGGGGAGGTCTTCCTGCCATCAGCAAAGGGTTTATCGATCGTTTATTTCTTCCGGGCCGTGCTTTTCAGTATCGCCCGAATTCTGTTTTCTGGGATAAATTGTTAAAAGGAAGATCGGCTCATATCATTACGACATTGGATCAGCCGGGATGGTATTACCGCCTTTTCTTTGGACGTCCCAGTGTTAATCAGCTAAAGCGTTCCGTTTTACAGTTTTGCGGAATCAGTCCCGTAAAGGTGACATATGTCGGTATTGTCAAGACTTCTTCTCCTGCATTAAGACAGAAGTGGCTGCAAAAGGTAAAAAGACTGGGGTTACATAGAAAATAGGATAACTATTTACGCATTTTATGGCTTAAATATCTCCGAACAGGAATATCGTATATAATCATTGTCAGGTACGCGAACAATACTAATAATATAACACAGACCGGTATGATATAAAAAAGCTGTTCTGTACTGGGTTTGTACGTGGTGTAATAATGAGCAAATACCCAAATTCCCCAATAATGAGTCATATAGATCGGATAAGAGATCTGTCCTGAGAAATTACAGATCTTTTGTAAGGAGGGTGAAAGAACCGCTCCTGCTCCCAGAGATACCAGTAATGGGAAATAGAAAAGTACTACGACAGATTCTGCCAGCCAATTCCACGAGGTGAACGGCATCATAAAAGGAAGTATCAGTAAAATACTGAGACTTGCAAAGCCTAGTTTTGATTGCAGAATCCATTTGGAACGGTGAATGAGCAGACCTGCAAGAAAAGAATAGGCAATGCGTGCACCACCTTCCCAAAAGTTTCCTTTTCCCCACCCACCAGACAAACCACCTGCTGTATAACTGACATAACATAAAACACCTGCAGCCAGAATAGTCAAAAGGATAAGAAAGGTTCTCCTGATACGGGACAGAAACAACGCATATACAATGTTGGCGATGTATTCCCAAAAAAGAGACCAAGCCGGAGCATTCAATCCAAACATATTATAAACCTTGTCTTTCATTACCGGAAACGGAATCAGAAGTAAGGTAAAGACTATTATAAGGATCAAACGGCTGGTAGACAAAACTTCTTCCGGTCCTGTGAAAGGATCAAAGAAATAGCCTAATAAACCCAGTATGCCTCCCAGAACAACTAAAGGATGTAAACGTATAGCCCGGGAAATAAAAAATTGCTTAAGGCCCATTTGATTAATACGGTCATCATAAGCATAGCCAATAACAAAGCCAGACAAACAAAAGAAAAAATCTACAGCCAGATAGCCATGTCCTACAATATTATCACTAAAATCGGTATAGACCCATTCCATAAAATGGAAAATCACAATAACCAAAGCGGCCACACCTCTCAGTCCGTCCAATATGGCGTAATGCTTTTTTGAGGAGGCTAAACCTGCAGGAGAATTAAACATAAGATAATGATAATGTCAATTTATACTTTATAATTAGGACTCTATTTTGCTGATAATGAAACTATATATGAAAATATGTAACTATATCAATTCAGCATATCGGGCATTCGTAACCTTTACCAGATCCTGGGGACTCAGAATAATCTGCAATCCCCTCTTCCCTGCACTGATACTAATGGCAGTCTGTATTTGAACAGATTGTTCTATATAGGTAGGAAATGCTTTCTTCATCCCTATAGGTGAACAACCTCCGCGTATATATCCGGTCAGGGTCTGTATATCCTTTACAGGGATCATCTCACAATTCTTATTACCGGAAGCCTTTGCTATTTTCTTAAGATCAAGTTGAGTATCTCCAGGAATTACAGCTACCAGATATCCACTGGTATTACCTTTCAGAACTAAGGTTTTATATAATGTTTTAGGATCAAGACCCAATGATTCTGCAACATGACCAGCACTCAGATCATCTTCATCCACATCATATTCGCGTACTTCATAATTGACCTTAAGCTGATCCAGCATCCGGACAGCATTGGTTTTATTTGACATGTCTATTCATTATTTTCCGAACGTGAAGATAATACTTTTAACAGAAAGTCAACCTTCAGCAAAGGAATGCTTTTGTATCATTCTTTATATAATAGCATCAGGAAGTATAGTTTTGATCTGAAAAGTGTCACCTGCCAGACTCAACTGCTGTCTGTTATATGGATTTGTCCATAATTGCCATTAAAGATAAACGAGCAAATCATTCAGGGTATAATAAAGTGATAGATTCCAACATTTAACAACTAATAAGCTATCTTTTTTACGGAATTAATTTCCATGTTTAGAAATTAGTCAGTAAAAATCCCCTGATTCAAAATCAGAGGATTTACGAATAAGATTTATATAAATAGATTCTTTATCTAAGCAATCGTAACATCTTTACTCAGATAGACATCCTGTATAGCATGCAAAAGCTGTACACCTTCATCCATAGGCCTTTGAAAGGCCTTTCTTCCCGATATCAATCCGGTTCCACCTGCTCTTTTATTGATAACAGCTGTTTTAACAGCATCCGGAAAATCATTTTTACCGGAAGCACCTCCTGAGTTGATGAGCCCTGCACGACCGGAAAAGCAATTCAATACCTGATAGCGGCAAAGATCAATAGGGTGAGATGACGCCAGTTCAGTATACATCCGTTCATCAAGTTTTCCATAACTGCTGCTCCCCATATTGAGCGCCTGATAACCACCGTTCAATTCAGGCAGTTTTTGTTTAATGATATCCGCCTGTATCGTCACTCCCAGATGATTTGCCTGTCCGGTCAGATCTGCCGAAAGGTGATAATCCTTCCCGCCAGTTTTAAAAGCATCATTACGCAGATAACACCACAGAATAGTTGCCATACCTAACCGGTGAGCTTCTTCAAAAGCTTTTGCAACTTCTACAATCTGTCTTCCGGAGTCTTCAGATCCAAAATAGATTGTTGCTCCTACTGCTGCTGCCCCCAGATTCCAGGCTTCAAGAACTGTTCCATACAGGATTTGCTCGCTTTTATTGGGATACGTCAGTAATTCATTATAATTTACTTTTACAATAAAAGGGATCTTATGTGCATATCTGCGGGCAACGGAACCCAATACACCAAAAGTGGTAGCAACAGCATTACAACCTCCTTCAATTGCGAGTTTTACAATGTTTTCAGGATCAAAATATAAAGGATTGGCAGCAAAGGATGCGCCGGCACTGTGCTCTATACCCTGATCAATCGGCAAAATGGATAAATATCCGGTATTTGCAAGGCGTCCATGTCCAAAAAGCTGTCCCAGACTACGTATGGTTTGCGGATTACGGTCAGTAATGCCGTATACCTGATCGATAAAATCAGGCGATGGAAGATGAAGTATATCTTTGGCAACAGCTTTACTCTCATAACGGAGTAATTCATCAGCTTCATTGCCGAGGTAAGTAGTAATTTGATCAATTATAGCCATAATATTTTCTTTTATGTTAAAACCATTGAGATGTATAAATGTTTGCTGTTTTTTTACGCATAATTCGTGATTACTAAAATGTTAAATCATCTTCCGGACTACGTTTTTTTCAATAGCCATAAAACACTTCATATATTTTTAAAAATCTGTTTTTCAGAAAATTAAAACTTAAAAAGAAGGAATAATTATAAAAAATTTTATAAATCTGTAGCTTTTCGATTTCTCCATCCGTCTTATAACCCAGAAGAGAAAGAATAATTTAAATTCCGGAAAACGGAAATCTAAACTTTAGAAAACATGAAAAAACATACATTCTATCTAATGATCTGCTTTGTATTAAGTAGCTTTTTACTGAGCAGCTGTCTGAAAGACAATGACAACAATTATATTGATATTCCTGCAGGCGGACTAACCATGGTCAATGGATTTTCGGATGCTCAGGGTATTGTTTATTATGCTGATCAGCGTCCTATCCAGAATCCGTATTTCCCATTAATGTATAAAGGGTATGACTGGATCGCGCTGTTCACCGGAAACCGTAATATTATTGTAAAAGGAACTCAGGATCCTAAAACACTTGTAGATACTACTTTCGCTGTAAAAGACAGTGTTTATTATTCTTCATTTACTTTTGGCAATAAGGATAAAGCAAAACATTTTATTACAGAAGACAAGAAAACTACCCTTACACCGGCAACTGATAAACCTGCAGGTCTCCGGTTCTTTAACTTAGCTGATATGCCGGGGAAAGTTTCTCTGCAGATCGGCGATGCGGCTATCCAAGATAAATTTAAAGACAGAGTAACCGAAACTCAGACTACAGCAACAGCTAACCAGGCTTTTGTATCTCAGGCCAGCGGAACATTTAAATTATCTGTAAAAGATGAATCCGGTAACGTACTGGTAAGCAGAGAGGGTATAAAATTAGATCCGGATAATTATTACTCTATTATCCTGGTTGGGAAGAAGGATAATACCAACACACCTTTATACATTGGTGTTGTAAAGCAAGCTGTAAACTAGCATAATTTTTTCCTTTATATACATAGAAGGCCGGTTAGACAGCATATGTTTAATTCGGCCTTTTTATTATACCAAATACTGTGTTAGCATTTATTTAAGAAAATTTCCTACCTTTGTAGCACAAAACCAAAACAGTATATATGTAATATCAAATTTCTTTTAATAGCATTAACAGGGATCAGAACTTCTCAAGTCAGCCCATTTATTGTTTAATTTTTTAAAGAAATTACTGATGATTAGTTTACAACAAATTACATATATACACCCGAATAAGGAGCTCTTATTCGACCAGATTTCACTCCACATACAGCAACAGCAAAAAATTGCACTTATTGGTAACAACGGAGTGGGCAAGTCTACCCTTCTCAAACTTATTGCAGGTAAGATTCAGCCTTCTGCCGGACAGGTTCATGTGGACGCAAAATGCTATGACGTGCCGCAGCACTACGGACAATATAACACAAGTACTGTTGCTGAAGCATTAGGTATAAGTGCCAAATTGCAGGCTTTTTATGAAATACTGGATGGCCGCATGACAGATGAACATTTGCAGATACTGGATGATGACTGGAGTATTGAAGAACGTTGCCAGAAAGCCTTTCAGTATTGGGGAATTGAGGATATCGATCTGCAGCAGTCTATGAGCCGTCTGAGTGGAGGACAAAAAACGAAAGTATTCTTATCCGGTATTATGATTCATGAACCGGATGTAGTATTGATGGATGAACCCAGTAATCATCTGGATCGTATCGGCAGAACGAAGCTGTATGAGTTTATTACACAGACCAATCTGACATTGCTTATCGTAAGTCATGACCGCCAGTTACTGAATCTGCTGAATACGGTTTATGAACTCAGTCCTAAAGGAATCCGGATTTACGGTGGCAATTATGACCATTATGTAGAGCAAAAGAAGATCGAGTCAGAAGCGCTGGAACAAGATATCAGAAGCAAGGAAAAAGCATTGCGTAAGGCTAAGGAGGTGGAAAGAGAAACACTGGAAAGGCAACAAAAGCTGGACGCCAGAGGAAAAAAGAAACAGGAGAAAGCAGGTCTTCCAACCATTGTCATGAATACGCTGCGTAACAGTGCGGAACGAAGTACGGCAAAAATAAAGGATGTCCATGCCGAAAAACTAAGTCATATCACAAATGATCTGGATATGTTACGCAAGGAAGTATCTGATACGGACAGAATGAAGTTTGGATTTGATCAGTCTTCTTTGCATAAAGGAAAAGTATTAGTCGAAGCTAAAGATATTAATTACACTTATGCTCAGTCTGCTATATGGGAAAACAATGTGTCTTTTAAAATTTTCAGTGGGGACAGATATGCCATAAAAGGTGTAAACGGTTCCGGTAAAACAACATTGATCAATATGATACTGGGCAATTTGTCGCCGGGTAAAGGAAATCTGTTCAGTGCGATCCGGCATGCTGTATATATCGATCAGGATTATTCTCTTATCAATGGTGACCTGACTGTATTTGAACAGGCATCACACTTTAATTCTTCAGCTTTACAGGAGCATGAAATAAAAATCCGTTTGGTTCGGTTTCTTTTTGACAGAGATACATGGGATAAACCCTGCTATGCATTGAGCGGAGGAGAAAAAATGAGGCTGATGCTGTGCTGTCTTACCATAGGCAATCTAGCACCTGATATTATTATTCTTGATGAACCTACCAATAATCTGGATATTCAGAATATGGAAATTCTGACCTCTGCTATAAATGATTACAAAGGTACATTACTCGCTATATCACATGATGAATATTTTCTGTCTCAAATTCATATAGAACAGACCATACAGTTATAGCGGATTATCCAATATTTTATCAGTAAGGGCTGGATTTAAAAATCCGGCCCCATCTGGTGTACTGTATTTTCTTCGTTAAACTCCAGACGTATTTATTGATATTGCATCGTATCTGTTGCCAAAAATGGCAATTGATAATTTCCGGTATCCAAATGTGATTTTGATAAGGTCTGGCGAACTTTATCTATACCTCCGGGAGTTACCCCAGTCTGATAAACATATACCTGTTCTAACTTGGGAATATGCTGCAGATAAGAGAGCCCTTCATCAGATACTTTTGTTTTATATAAATTTATGTAAGATAGGTTTTTATGTCCTTTCAGATATTTTAATCCTTCATTTGTAATTGCCGTATGTTCCAAATGAAGTTTCATGAGTACAGGCAGTTTTGCAATCTCAGACAAAGCCTTATCAGAGATCGCCGTGTGTCCCAGTTTTAACTGAATAATATTATCTTTCATCTTTAGCAAGTCCTGCATATCTGCATCTGAGAATTCGGGATAATTGATTGCATTGACCATGACATAGTTATTGTCCGCAGATAACGGGATGACCTTCACCCCTTTTTGCTGTAATTGCTGAATAGCCTCGTCAGGCAGTGGCGGAGCCTCCGGCAATGCAGCATATGCTGATTTGGCAGACGAGTCACCTTCTTCCAGACTCTTTAACAGTGCTGCAATCTTTTCATTTTGTTTGAGGTCTTTTGCTTTCTTTTCAAAATCTGCGCCCTGTTCTATCCACCAGCCAATAAGCTGTATTTGTTCGGGGCTGATAGGTGTTCTGCCTTTTGGTGGCATACGCCCTTCGTGACCTTCAGGCAGAATAAGACGGGCATACAATTCACTTTTATCCAGTTTTCCGGCTGTCAGCACAGATCCATCTTCCCCTCCTTTTAACAAACTTTCCCGATTGTGCAGAGCGAGCCCTCCTTCCTGCTTTTTATCTCCATGACAGCTTTGACAACGTTGTTGGAGAATAGGCTGAATAATAGCATCATAAACATGGGCATCCTGAACATTTTCGATTAAAATCAGTTTTTCTTCTTCAGCCTGAATACCTGCAATTTTCTTGATTGAAGAAGGAAGGGCATCTTTCATATATCCTTTTCCATGTGTAAGTGTTCCTCCAAAATGGCCAGTTGCACCCAATAAAACGACAACCGTTATCAAAAAGAAAAAACGCCGTTTTACCAGTTTTGCCCACAGCCCTGCACCTGTATCAGCGGCTCTGTACAGCGAATATGTCCACAAACTCATGACGGCAACAGCAATTCCCAGCCACTGGTGAAAACTCAACACGGATGTATCATATCCGCCATCCAGTGATAACAGGTAACCTGTTATGCAAGTCAGAATAGCGGCTCCGGTACCCAAAAGTAAGGAGAACGGAATTGCAAAAGACAAATTGCGGTAGCGTTCAAAGCGTGCGAAAACAGCAAATACAAGAGCCAGAAAGAGTATTCCGATAGGTAAATGAACCAATACAGGATGCCAGCGGCCTGTGAAACTAAGTAATTCTTCTATAAAGATCATTATTGTTGGTATCGGGACTTCAAAAGATTAAGCATATATACATTTACAGTCCATTGATCTGCGACCGGCTGTTGTGTATAGGGTAATGTTGGCAAATATCCCGAAGGACCAAATTCGGTGGTAACCGTTAACTGATTTACTCCGGCTTCTTTACGCAAACGGATCACTTCATCCCACCAGGCCAGATGTTGCTCCACTGTGCTTTTCCATTCCGGAGCAGCCGGATCACTGACCTGAGGCGCTTGCGGCTGTCCAATACGGGCATGAATATGCGCTGTACGGGATAGTGCCAGTTCAACTGTTTCTGTCTGATCACCTAGCAGTGACTCATGAACGTTGCACCAGTGAGAGATATCAAGTGTAAGCTGTAATTGGGGAATCTGTTCTAAAAACTGTCTTGTAATGTGAGCCGCAAAACTAAATCTTCCCCGATGAGTCTCGTGCATAACCGGAATATGGTATTTTTTACTGATGATATCAGCGGCTTCAATCAGTTTTTTGTTCTGATCAAATGTAAAGTAATCCTTTCCGGTATGACAATTGACAAAATCCGGTTTAAGCTGCATGGCCATTTCTACATTTTTGACATAGCTGTTGTAATATTGTTCAAAAGTTGCTCCGCCGCCTCCGCTTAAAAATGCGTATGCCAGACCATACTTCCGGAACGCATCAAACATTTGCTTTTGTTCTTCTTTGCTTCCTGGTACCCATACCTCCAGACCATCGTATCCGGCTTTTTTGACTTTTTCGCAATAGCTGTCCCAGGATTCATTCATTCCCCAGTTTGTAGCGTAAAAACGAATTTTAAATGTTGCTGAAGCATGCACATGCTGCATCATGAATAATGTAAGGATAGCTGTTAATAATAGTTTTATTTTCCCCATAATCTATTGGTTATATAATATCGCTGATGAGGTTTCCCTCAACATCAGTGAGTCTGAATGGACGTCCCTGAAACTCATATGTAAACTTTTCGTGGTCAAAGCCCAGCAGATGCAGCATAGTCGCATGTACATCATGTACAGAAGACCGGCCACTGACCGCCGTAAATCCGATTTCGTCAGTCTCTCCGTAGGTCACTCCCTTACGTACACCACCTCCTGCCATCCAGATGGTATATGCGTCTGTATGGTGATCTCTGCCCATAAAAGGCATGTCACGATTATCTCTGTTCTCCTGCATAGGTGTGCGCCCGAATTCACCACCCCATACAACAAGAGTTTCATCCAGCAGTCCGCGCTGTTTGAGATCCATAATCAAAGCTGTCATCGGACGGTCTATTTCCCTGCATTTATTTCTGAATCCCAGGTCTATCGAATCTGAAGCACTGGTTCCGTGACTATCCCATCCCCAGTCAAATAATTGTACAAAGCGTACCCCCTGCTCTACAAGTTTACGCGCCAGCAGGCAGTTGTTTGCGAAAGACTCCTTACCTGGCTGCGTGCCGTACAATTCATGTATATACTCTGGTTCCGAAGCAATATCCATTACTTCAGGTACTGCAACCTGCATTTTATAAGCCATTTCATACTGTGCGATACGGGACAGAGTCTCCGGATCCTTATACGTTTCATACTCATCCATATTCACTGTATTGATAGCATCAATCGTATGTTTCTTAAGATCTCTTCCCATCCCGTCGGGATCAGCAATATATAAGACCGGATCTCCCTTTGAGCGACATTGTACACCCTGATATACCGAGGGTAAAAATCCACTTCCCCACACACTTTTACCTGCATCAGGAGTTTTTCCTCCGGATGTCAACACCACGAACCCCGGAAGGTTACTATTTTCCGAGCCAAGGCCGTAAGTGACCCATGAACCTATGCTCGGCCTGCCGAGCCGGGCACTACCGGTGTGCATAAACAGCTGAGCCGGTCCGTGATTAAACTGATCTGTATGTACCGCTTTCAAAAAACTGACGTCATCCACTACTTTGCTGAAATGTGGCAAGTGATCGGATATCCATGCTCCGCTTTCTCCATATTGTGCAAATGTGGCCTGTGGTCCCAGCATATTAGGTGTGCCGCGGATAAATGCGAATTTCTTACCTTTCAACAGGGAATCCGGACATGGCTTATTATGTAACTTGTGCAGTTCCGGTTTATAGTCAAAAAGTTCGAGTTGTGAGGGCGCTCCCGCCATGTGCAAATAAATTACACTTTTGGCTTTAGCCGGAAAATGCGGTGCTCGGGGGATCATCGGATTCAGCGCATTCAGATTAAGCGGAGCATCTCCCTGTCCACTTCCACCACAACTGGCTAACAGACTGCCAAGTGCAATGCTGCCTATCCCTGCTACACAATCTTTGAGAAAGTGCCTGCGGGTAACAGCCTGCAATTTGTATTGTTGTGCTTCACGCATCAATTTATCTAAGTCTACCATACTCTTTAGGATTTGGTTAAGAATTCATCCAGATTCAACAACGCATTTGCCACCACAGTACTTGCAGCCTTAGCCGCTATCTGTTGTTGATCTTTCTTACCGGCAGGCGCTATACTCAGGAATTTAGTGGCTGCCTCCGGATGAGATTTAAAATTATTCAGTGCCTGATGATAAAGTTTTTCCAAAGCGATAAGTTTATCTTCAGCCGGATCTTTAAACATCGTTCGTCTGTATCCGGAAGCTATAAGTTGCCTGACATTACCTTTTGCATCTTTCTCCATCTCTGTGGCCAGAGCTTTGGCTGCTTCCAGATAGACAGGATCATTAAGTGTTGTCAACGCCTGTAAAGGTGTATTTGTCCGGATACGATCCACCAGACAGACTTCCCGGCTGGAAGCATCAAACGAGATAAATGACGGATAAGGACTTGTGCGCTTCAGGAAGGTGTATATACCTCGTCTATACTGATCTTCACCGGTACTTTTAGTCCATGATTCGCCGCTGTATACAGTCATCCATACACCTTCCGGTTGATGAGGCATGACACCCGGACCATACATTTTGGAACTCAGCAGACCACTGACGGCAAGAGCCTGATCTCTGATCTGTTCAGCAGAAAGACGGAAACGTGGCCCACGTGCCCAATACCGGTTTTCCGGATCTTTCTCCACCTGCTTGTTGTTTAAACCTGAAGATTGTTTGTATGTAGAGGATGTTACCATTTCCCGAACAAGAGATTTGACGCTCCAGTTCATTTCGTTCATTACTTTCAATGACAGGTAATCCAGCAGTTCACGATGTATAGGCGGAATACTTTGAGTACCCATGTCGCCCAGCGGTTCGACTAATCCTCTTCCGAATAGCTGTGCCCAGACTCTGTTCACTAATGTACGAGCGGTAAGCGGGTTTTCTTTACTTACAATCCATTGACTGAATCCCAATCTGTTATTTGGTGCACCTTTAGGAAAATCATTGAGAACAGCAGGTACTGCAGGTGTGACCGCATCTCCGTGAACCATCCAGTTACCGCGTTCGAAGACGTAAGTTGTACGTGCCATCTCTTTAGGATTTTCAATCATAACGGGCACACTTTCGGGGTTCATATTTACCAGTTGCATAAAGGTGCTTTCCATATGCTGGCTTTTCGGGCTATCCATCCCCGGAAATCCTTCTCTGAACGCAAACCATTCGATCATCAGGACAGTCTCATCTGTTTTTATAGACGGATTTTTTGCAAGCAGATAAAGATCGTGAACACCGGATATTTCCGGAATCGGAACATGGATCACCTGCCTTCCCTGTGTAGCCGGAAGATCAATACTGGTCAGTATCTGTCCCTGAAGACCATCTTTTCTGATTTCCAGCTTTCCGCCCGGAGCAGATGTCCAGTAATTCAGGAAGAATAATTTCTTACCGTCCAGTGTTATTTTCTTCAGTCTTGCATTTCCTCCGTTGCGCAGTCCCAGCCACTTGGTATCATACAAAGCACCATTAGTGATCTGATCACTGTAATGTGCATGTACCTTAGGTTCTAATGTGTGAAGAAATAGTTCTGCAGAACGGACTAACTGCGGATTGCCGGACTGACTGATCCAGTTTTTAATGCTATCCAATCTTTTTTCATCATCAGCGGTATAGAACCGTAATTTAGGATGATCACCGTAGGTGTCTTCATCTCTTGTATTATTAAAAAAAGCAACAGATTTATAGTATTCTTCAAATTTAAACGGGTCATAGGTATGGCTATGACATTGGACACATTCGAATGTGGTACTCAGCCATACCTGATAGGTCGTATTGACCCTGTCTAATACAGATGAGACTCTGAATTCTTCACTATCTGTACCACCTTCGTCATTGTTCATTGTATTACGGTGAAAAGCTGTAGCAATAAGCTGCTCTTTTGTAGGCTCAGGCAACAGATCTCCGGCCAGTTGTTCAATAGTGAACTGATCGTAAGGTTTGTCCGAATTAAACGCTTTGATCACCCAGTCTCTATACTTCCAGATTTGTCTGGACTCGTCTCTTTCATAACCTTTAGTATCGGCATATCTGGCCATATCCAGCCACCATGAAGCCCATTTTTCACCGTAACGGGATGAGGAAAGCAGACTGTCTACCCGTATTTCATATGCATTTTCACGTGTGTCGGTTTCAAAACTACGGATCTCTTCCCAGGTAGGCGGCACTCCGGTCAGATCCAGATATACTCTTCTTAACAGGGTTTGTTTATCCGCTTCACCCGAAAACTTCAATCCTTTTTCACTGAATTTGTCCTGTACGAAATAATCAATATCATTTGAAATCCCTGACGGATACTTTCCGAATAGTCTGGCAAATGAAAATGGCTTGGGTACTTCTACTTCTTCGGGCAACGTATATGCCCAGTGTTCTCCCCATTTAGCACCTTCATTTATCCACCTTTTGAGGATATCAATCTCGGCTTCACTGAGTGGAGCAGCATTATAAGGCATGCGAAGTTCCGGATCTGCATGGGTTAGTCTTTTTATAAATTCACTATGATCCGCATCTCCGCGAATAATAGCTGGTTTTCCGGATTCTGCTTTTGCGAAGGCTTCGTTCTCAAAAAGTATACTGAACCCTCCGTTTTTCTTTACTCCTCCGTGGCAGGTAATACAGTGTTTATTCAGTATGGGCTTGACTTCAGTACTAAAATCTACAGGGTCCTCTTTTGCAAAAGCAAACAAGGCTACTCCAATGACAAGAAGCAGTAAAACTGCACACACAATAATTTTTCTAACCATTTTTTATTTACAACTGGATAATCAACTTAAAGATATTAATCTGTTCAAAACAGACTTGTTATAAGTAGATTAAGGTTTATAGTATACAGCTATACTTCATTAAAAAACATAAAGTAAGTACAGCTTTGTATAGTTGTAAAATTAGGTAGAGTTTGGGAAGACCACTACAACTAAAATGACTGGTAGTGACACTATTTTAACGGTAGATATTGCAGCTCTGTTGTATTATTCATATTTACAATCATAAGCTGTGTTTATTCCATCTCAATCCTGCATTAATGCACTTCTGCCACCATCAATCAGGTAGGTTGTTCCGTTTGCAAAAACAGCATATTCACTACATAAAAAAACACACCATCCTCCGATTTCTTCGGGTGTACCCAGGCGTTTGACAGGGTGCAGTGCGATGGTATCAGCTCTCGCCTTTTGGCTGTCTTCAAATGAATCAAACCACAGTTGATTTCCGGGCGTGTCAATAAATCCAGGAGCTATTCCAACCGTACGAATGGAAGGTGTCCATTCTATGGCCATTGCTCTGACCATAGCAGGGAGCGCTGCTTTTGTCACATTGTAAGGAAAGCACCCCTGCATTGAACTATATGCATGATTAGAGGATAATACAATGATGACCCCTTGCCCCGATGCTTGCAGCATTGGTCTCATTGTTTTACCAAGAAACCAATGGGATTCCAGATTTAATTTTTGATTGGTATTCCAGGTTTCCTCATCACAATTTGCCAGTGTAGTGAAAATATTCCTGCCGGCATTGGAAATCAGTATATCTAACCGACCGAACTGACTTCTGATTTCTTCTTCTAACTGCTTTATTTCAACAGGATTTGTTACATCTGTCTGATAATAATACACTTCGCTGCTGTACTGATAAAGCTCTTTATAGAATGTCCGAACCTGTTCATCATGTACAGATCGCTCAGCACAAACGATTACCTTTGCTCCTGCTTTTGCAAACTGGATGGCTGTTCCTAATCCTATTCCTGAAATGCCGCCTGTAATCAGAACATTCTTTTCTGTTAAATCTATTGTAAGTGCCATTGTCTATACGTAAAATCCAGATCTGGGTTCGAGAATACCGGGATGTTTCAGCATTTCTTCTTCTACCAGATCAACTCCAAGTCCCGGTCGATCGCTAAGTGTCAATACTCCGTTGCTGATCATGTCCGCTATAGGCTGATCGATAACCTGATCCCGCCATGGGACATCATTAAACATAAATTCCTGTCTGAAGAAGTTTGGTATTGCAGCACATACATGGGCACTTGCCAGCGTTGACAGCGGACCATTGGGATTATGAGGAGCCAGCAGCACATTATATGCTTCCATCATTGTAGCCATACGTTTCATCTCTGAAGGGCCGCCACAGCGTGTAATATCGGGCATCATCATATCACAAACATTCTTTTCGAGTACCGGACGAATACCATGTCTGGTGTAGTGCCGTTCTCCAACACAGATAGAAACACTGGAAGGAATTCTCTCTCGCATAGCTCTTAATGTATCTGCGTTTTCCGGACCGGCGGGCTCTTCATACCAGGTGATATCCAGAGTAGACAGGCGTTCGGCCATCTTGACTGCGACCCGAAAGTTGAGCATAGCATGTGTTTCGATCATAATATCAAAATCCGGCCCCACGGCTTCACGAACGGCTTTACTGACCTCGAATGCAAGATCCTGCTGCTCAGATGTCAGTGTCAGATTAGATGAAAGGTCCTCTCCATATAAATAATTAGTGTGTGCAAACGGATCGAACTTGAGTCCGGTAAAACCGGCTTCTTTCACTTTCAATGCCTGAGCAGCATAGTCTGCCTTATTATGCCCGCCACCTGTAAACCAATAGTTAGCGTATAACAGAATATCTTTCCTGAAAGCACCTCCCAAAAGTTCATAACAGGGTACACCGAGGACTTTAGCTTTTAAATCCAGTAATGCCATATCTATTCCACTTATAGCACACATACTGGCACCATAAGGTCCGATCCAGTTCAGATCACGATACAGTTTGGTCCATATAAAATCGGTCCGCATAGGATCCAGTCCGATGATCCGTTGACCCGCATGCTTTGCGGCCTCAAAAACAATGGGACTTCCTGGCCAGTTGGTGGCTTCTCCTACACCTGTATGTCCGGTGTCAGTATATATTTTCAGCAATGTCCAGTTGTATTTTACTCCTTCCACCAACCAGACTTTAACATCTACTATCTTCATTTAAACAGGTTTATGCATATATTTTGTATCTGCTCTTAATACATTCGAAACAGAGAAGAAGATCAACTTATGAGGATGCCTTCATCCTTGTAATTTACACTTTCCTAATCAATTTTCAGCAAGAGCATTCCTTTAATTTTATCACCCTTTCGGAGTGTAAGACGTCCCGAACTATGCGGACTTCCGTAAAAAGGTTCTGATCCGTTATTTGTATAGTCTGCAATCAGCCATTGGATGTGTTCATCCTGTTTCCAGCTTCGGGATGCCTGCTTAGCATTGGACATTACTTTTACTGTACTTTGTGTATTGTGTTTCAGTTCGGCAGAGATGATGTTGGCTTTTGTAGACCTGAAATCATTGGATCCCAATGTATTGGCATCATCCTTCCAGTCTCTTGCTAAAGGTTTTCCATGTGCTTCAACTTCATATATGTTATTTGCGTTAAGTTTTGCAAACCCTTTATTCCGACCGATATGATCCTTTGGATAATAACTGAAGGGGCCTTCTCTGTGCCAGGTAAGTTCATCAAAAGTGAGAGGAAGTTCCATCATTAATCCATACTGATAGACCTGGATATCACTTTTTTTATTCTCCATTTCATATCTCACTTTTAAAAAGCCATCTTTCGTAAAGACAAACTGTTGATTTCCTTCCCCTTGTTGATAGGAAAGGTTGAGGTTGACAAGGATACTGTCTGTTTTATTTTCTACAGATACATTTTTTGCAAATAAAGTATATAAGGGATAATGTTTGAGCGGATAGATATTATTCTGATAGGTTTCTCCTGCTACATTAGGTTTGCCTCCATCTTCTGTATTTGCGGCTATAATGGCTAAAGAGGGCCCTTTGGTGAGGATCAGTTCCTTATTTTTACGGACTGTAGTAATCACTCCGTATGTCTTGCTGATCGTATAATCTATATTTCCCTGGGTAATATAAATAAATGCAGAATCTTCTTTTAAAGACAAGGATTTGTACACATGGGCTACCTGAACCGGCTTCTTATCTGTGAATATCTCATGTTCAATTTCAAATCCTCTCGGATCCGTAAACATAATCTCAACGGTATCAGCGTCTTTAGCTTGTGGAATAAGGATCTGACCTGTGTTATGTGGTTTTATTGATGATTTCAGCCGTATTTCTTTTCCGTCAATAACGGCCAGTATCTTAATATCTTCAAGAGAGCAGAAATCATAACGATTCTGAACAGTGCACATTACTCCGTCTTTTGTTCGCTGCATATTCAGTACCCTTACCGGTGAATAAGCTTTCTTTATACCATAGTACTCCGGCTTTGTTCTTCTCCAGCCATCTAAAGGTCCCCATGGTCCGTAACCTGCAATTCTTCCATCAGGGAGATGAAATGTGTCATCTATTCCACTCCATATCGCTCCCCCAAGATTACCCTTATGTACGTATATAGAATCAAAGAAACTGCGCATGGGTGCGTTAAACAGATCTCTTATTCCGGGATCAGTAAGCAATTCCCTTCTGTTGTATGTAGACAAATGTGCATACTCTCCAAAAAGTGTGGGACAGGAGATCGTATCTGTATTTGCAGGTCCGTCGATGCCAGGATAATGATAATTGGCTATATCTGCCTTACTGCCTGCGTTATTGAATCCTCCCCATGTCTGGTCATGAAAACTGGTCGGTCTGCTTTTATCCAGAAGTTTAACAGTTTTATTGACTTCAGCCCATAAATTGCTCCATCTGGATTCATTTCCCAGCGACCACAGAATAACAGAAGGATGCTTTTTATTCGTCATTACATTTTCTCTGTTGGCCTGTATCATCAGTGGTAAAAACTTAGGATCCTGATAATCCCAGTGTTGCCAGATTGGTGAAGCATGATGCTGGATCCAGTTTAATGCGGATTCACTCTCTACGTACAAGCCTAATTCATCTGCTGCATGAAGAAATTCTTCAGAAGGCGGATAATGTGAAGTGCGTATATAATTGAGATTAGCAGCCAGAAATAGCTCTGCATCTTTGCGATCCAGTTCCGGGTCAGAAGCTCTGCCGAGCAGCGGATGAACGCTATGCCGGTTTACGCCTTTTAATTTTACAGGTTTACCATTGATCAGTAATTGATTGCCGGCTATCTTTACTTCTCTGAAACCTACTTTCTGTACATTGCGTTGAATCGCATGACGATCATTCAGCAATTCTGTCGTCAACTCATAGAGATATGGAGTTTCTGCCGTCCAGTGATGAGGTTTATCTACAGCTACACGTACAGCCAGCTGCTCTGATGTCAGCGCTTTAAGAGCTTTTTCAGAAATATTCTTTACAAAGACCACTTTTCCTTCCTTGTCTTTCAGTGTGTACCTTATGCCTGCGTCTTGTATAGAACGGGTATGATTCATAATACGCGTACTTAAGTCAAGTTTAGCATGTCTGTACTGGCTGTCAAAGCTACTGTTTACATCCAGATCTGAAATGTAAACTTGTGGAAGAGCAAATAATGTCACTTTCCTCAATATACCGCCGACTGTATGAGCTGCATACTGAGAGACACAACCTAATATATCACTGATCGTATTTGCCTGTACTTCCACCGTAAGTATATTCTTGCCGGGTCTTATAGCTGAAGTCAGATCCATATGGAAGGCTACAAATCCTCCCTCGTGCTCTCCTATCATGATACCATTTACCTTGACTACAGCATGTGAACTCACTCCATCAAAGCGGACTAACACACGTTTATCTACCCATGAGGCAGGAAGAGTGAATTCTTTCTCATAGATCGCCTTTTCTCCTGGTGAAATATGATAACCCTGCATTTCCCATTCACCGGGGACATTGATTGCTGATGTTGAGGATTGGTCTGACCGGAAATTCCACATGCCATTCAGCGATAGGCTGGGCTGATCTGTACCTGTCACTGCTGCCGGAATCGGAGGCAGATATGTTCGTGTTTTAAGCTGTTGGGCTTTTGTCACCGAAACAAATGCACAAATCATTACCCATACTGCTATTGTATTTACTTTCATAGGTTTACATAATTCCGTATTTCTCGAATGCCTCTTTTGCAGCCATTCCTTCAGTTATTTTCTGAAAGACGACCTTTTCACTTCTGGCTTTTTCAAATGCCCGGGTCAATATTTCCTTTTCCTGTGTTTTTGGTACTACACATACACCATCTATATCTCCAAACAAAAGATCTCCATCTTCAATCTGAGCCTTACCTATACAGATAGGTACTCTCCAGTCTATTACTTTTCCACGGGGCGCCTGATCCTGTGCATAGCTGCCTAATGAGAAACAAGGAAAATTTAGTGCTAATATACCATTTGTATCTCTGGAATACCCATTTAGAATTGCTCCTGCAGCATTTAATTGTATTGCACGGGCACTCATAATCTCTCCCCATACTGCGTAATCCGGAGAAGAGCCGCTGCAGACATAGATCTCATCTTCTCTGAGATCATCGAGGGCTTCCAGCATACAACCGAATGCACTGGCTAATACCGGATTGCGGGATATCGTTTTCCCCTGTGAGGATACATCCGCTTCTAAAACAGTCATGGCGCGGCCTACAACTATCATATCACTACGAAGAGCACGAATATCCGGAGGTAAAAACTGATGATATAATCCCATTTGATCCATCACATCCCCTACCACTGCCGTAAAGAGCTCGCTGCGGATCCGTTCAAACAGTTCTTTATCTGTTTTCCATGTCGGACTAATGGTTTCGTATATTTTCATCGGAATCATTTTTTTGGGTACTGAATTTATCCTTTACAAAATCTGACCTTGTCCGGAAACAACGCTTTATATTTCCAAAAAATCAGTTCAACCAAAGGTAGAAGGTACACAAGCAGCAAACTAAAACCCGATACACATAAAATAAAACTTTTTACTCCCATATATGGTTTTGTTACAATAATAACGATCATTATTGTTTAACTAAAACCTTTAATTGGTTATATTTGATATCATTATAAACGATAACCGATTATGAAAGCGCAATTCATCGAATTGTCACCGCCCAGTGAAAAAACCATTCATATCAAACTTGTAGATCAGAACTTCTTGAGTAATCCTCTTCACTTTCATGAGCTATGTGAACTGGTATTGATCTTAGAAAGTTACGGCAAGCGTATAGTGGGAAATCATGTCGCTTCTTTCGAGGCAGGAGATATGGTATTAATGGGACCAAATGTTCCCCATATCTGGCGAAATGATGATGTATTTCTCAATCCTATGCATGAAGAGCGTGCAAAAGCTATTGTGATCTATTTTCCGGCAGATTTTCTGCTTACCTTGACAGATGATCAGTCGACTATCCATTCTATGCAGCATTTTATAAAAAAAGCTCAGCGAGGATTACGTTTCTATGGAGAAGTATTAGAAAAAGCCAGTCATCAAATCAAATCTCTTGTTGATAAACAGAGTTTTTCAAGAATCACAGGCTTTTTGAATCTCATTGAACTCCTTCATCAAACGAGTGAATGTGAAAATCTGGCATCTATTGGCTACAAGCCTACATTTGGAGAACAGGATACCAACAGGATCAATAACGTATATATCTATGTGATGCAAAACTTCAGAGATGAAGTTTCCCTAAGTGTGGCAGCAGAAATAGTCAATATGACACCCAATGCTTTTTGTCGTTTTTTTAAAAGACATACACAAAAGTCCTTCTCTAAATTTGTCAATGAAATGAGAGTCGGTCATGCCTGTAAATTACTCATGAACAGACAACTTTCTATTTCAGAGATTTGTTACCAAAGCGGATATCAGAACCTAACGAATTTCAATAAGTTCTTTAAAATGATTATGCAAAAAAGTCCGAGAGAATATCGAAAAGATATGGAAGTATAATATAGGAAGGGCGCTGAATTGTTTTCAGCGCCCTTTTTTATTCCGTTAGAAAATGAGCCTTAGCAGGAATCTTTAATCTAATCTTTTAATAGAGAAAGATCAGTTTTTGGTTTCGGAAGATTCATGTTGCGTATAGCTGCTTTGCATTCGTCTACCATTGCCTGCGTCATTTCATAATTATATTTACCATAGTCATCCATCTCAAAGTTGCCGACATAGAAAAATCCGTATCCATCAAAGAATTCTGTTAAATCTACTTTACCAATTTCGCAAACAGTCTTTACAAAATTGAGCTGGTATACGGCCGGATTCTTTCCTCTATCCATGAAATTACTTCTTCTGTTTCTTCTGTTTTGAGTCAGATCAACAGCTGCCTGCTGGCGGAAAGCTTCAAAAAGATCAGGATAAAAATCAGGATTTACACCTTGTCCGGCAAAATATAACTGCAATTGCCAGAAAGGGACCAGCTGGTTAAATACATCTGGATCCTGAAGGTAACTTTTACCTTTTCCGTACAGTTCGTTACGAACTTTGTCATAGTTCTTTTGTTCTGAAAGGCGACTTTTATTACCAAATGAGGTCGTCACGTACAAGGAAAAAATATTGTTACTCACTTCTCCAAGACCACCCCAGCTGAGGTACGGGCGCGTCTGATGCACATGTCCTACTTCATGACTGAATCCCCAGCAAGGATCTCCCTTTATTACACTTGCAGGATCTACGACCATCGCCATTGCATACCCGGGTTTATCTCCCATATATGCCACTCCGTCTCCGTCACGGAACATATAGTAGTTGTAATTGACACGGGAAAGGATCTTGTTTTCAGGCACTCTGTTGTGCTTAATCAATCCCAATATACGGTGCTGACGATAGACCAATGAATCATAATTACTGATCAGTTCCACACCTTTACCATATGCATACTTCTTAATTGCTTCCGTTGGATAAGCTATTTGTATATGTTTTCCAACAGCATCCACTATAGGATAGACTGCATGATCGACCAGATTGTTCCAGTCCTGATCATTGTGTTTACTAATATCAAAATAGCCATTTACAGCTGCATTCAAAAAGTGAACCTGTATAGGACTTTGTTCTTTTGGCTTATCCGAAAAGTAAGTGATATATGCCAATCCTCCGAAATTTTTAATATCTACAAGGTTCACTCCGTTACGCAGGTCAAACTCCTGTTTTTCTATTCCCCATCCTTTAGGATCATCGGTCGGGTCTATTCCCTGCGGAGCATGTCTGTCCCAGTTTGGAACAACTAATTTAATATGATTATCATGGGAAATTCCATCTACAAGGATGGTTTGTTTGCCGATTGGCAAATAAATGCCTGTAATATTCTGATATTTACTGTATCCATCGCCGATAGACAATTGTTCCCCAAGCTCGCTTGGTGATAAAATGGCATGGTAGGAAGCTAATCTGTAATTTTTATCGTATTTGCCTGTCTGCAATTGTTCTGCGACCTTACGGATCTGCGGATCTGTAATTTTGGCAATATCAGCACGTTTAATTCCTTTTCTTAATTGCGTAGCCAAAGGATCTGAAAAGACGCTTAGTTCTTTATAGGTTTCTTTAAGTTTTGCAGCGGACTGAGCTTGTAGAGTGGCGTAGCTACCCATTATGAGTAACAACAGAGGTACTATTTTTTTCATAATTTATTGGAATAAGATATGCCTAAAATAGAGCAATAAAACGTCTTAAGCCATCTGTTAAATGTAATATTCTGGCGATAAAATGCCTGAAAATAGCATAAAGTGCGTTTTTAAACCAACTCAATCGTTTGCTCAAAATAACAATTATTTTCCTCCCTCCGAGATATATCATCCGGAATCAGCATGATGTCAAGATTTATTATTACTTTTTGAGGTAAATATCCAGTTGACCGCCTTTGCGCAGTTCTTCAAAGCGCAGTACAGGCTTTTTAAGTACTGTTCCGTTGAGGTTCATATTGTTGATATAAATTGCTTGCGGATTCTGCCCGTGGGTAGTAATCGTAAAAGGTTTCTGACGTATAGCTTCAGGTAACTGAATCTTTATCTGGTCAAATAAGGGTGCGCCGATCTGCAAAGAGGCATCCGGAGCGGTTAGTCCTTTGACATCAAACAGACCCATTGCTGATAATACATACCATGCTCCCAATTGCCCCTGATCTTCATCCTGTCCGTAGCCGTAGCCATGTACGCCATCTGTTCCGTAAAATTCATTACATATGGCCCGTACCCATTTTTGGCTCAGATCTGGTCTTCCTGCAAAATGAAATAGCCAGGAGATATGTAAGTTGGGCTGATTGCCGTGGTTATATAATCCTTCAATACCTGCAAAAGCATCGATATGTGTACCTCCTCCGAATACATTCTTGCGGGAGATCGTAAAAATACTGTCCAGTCGTTTATTAAATGTTTCTTTCCCCACAAGGGATACCAGTTCTTCGGGAGTGTGTGGTACATAGAATGTATATTGCCAGGCATTACCTTCCTGAAATCCTCTCCAGGATTCATAAGGATTGAATTTATCTATAAACTGTCCGTTAACGTCTTTAGGTCGTATAAACTTGGTTGTTGGGTCATACAGTTGCTTCCAGCCTTTGGATAATCTGTTCAGTGTCCGGTAATCCTCATTTTTTCCTAAAGCCTTGGCAAACTGAGCAACGGCGTAAGCGGAGAAAGCATATTCCAGGGTATGCGAGGCTCCGAATGGCGAACCTTGCACCATGAGTTCAGGGCTGTCTGATTTATCTATGAGATAAGGTGAATACCCCTGACGGACAAATACGCCTACATCTAATTTACCTGCACCGGGTATACGCCCATCAGATACAAGTTCATTTTTGCGGACTGCTTCATATGCCAGTTCTACATCATAATCCCGTATGCCGATATTGTAAGCAGCAGCGATGGCTAATCCCGTAAAGTTTGTTCCCACTCCGGATACGTATTTACTGTTTGCGATGCCGTCTCCCAGCCAGCCTGCATCTTTATAGACCAGTAACTGACTTTGAATCCAGTCGTTATAATATTCCGGATAAGCAATCGCCCACAATTGTGTCAGATTCCAGAAAGCTCCCCATATCGCATCCGTATTGTAATGATGATGTACAGGCTCTCCGTTTTTACGAAGTGCTATCTGGCCCACTCCGCCATCATTCCGGGGATAAGCACCATTTATATCGCTGGCGAGCCCTCTGCCTAACAATGCATGATATAGACCTGTATAAAATTTGATGCGGTCTGATTCTTTACCTCCGCTTACGGTGATGCGTGACAATGCGGTATTCCACTTATCTAAAGCCTGCTCTTTGGCTTTATCAAATGAAAGATCTTTAGCCTCTTTTATCAGATTTATTCTGGCATTTTCAATCGATGTATAAGAAAGTCCGGTTTTAATACCGATAGCCTCCCCTTCCCTTGTATGGAACACCAGATAGAGTCCTGCTCCTTTTCCACTCTTTTCTTTCTCTCCGGCATATGTTGTACTGTCTGTAAATGTACCGTAGGCTACAGGTGTCTTATCTATTTCTGCATAGAAATACATCGTCACTGTGGCCGATTCCTGATACTTCTTTACATATACCGGTTTAGTCACCACATAACCTGAAATATGGTTGCCTTCATAGTTTACCTGAGCGTCCAGCACAGGTCCACTCTCTCCCATCTTGTGACCAATGTCAAAGATAATATTGGCAGAATCTGTCTTTGGAAAAGTATACTGATGGAATCCCACACGTGCTGTGGCCGTTAATTCCGCTTTAATTCCATAATCCTTTAGCCCGACCTGATAATAACCGGCAGTAGCGAATTCATCTTTTTTGTCAAATGCCGATCTGTAACCCGAATGCGGATCTTCCAATACTCCGGGATATGTCTTTACCTTTCCTACAGTAGGTGCAAATACTACACCCCCAATCTGAAATTCATGAAAATTGGAAAAACCTGCAATAGATTCGTGTCGTTCATCATATCCGACGGCTTCCCATCCGGAGGCATTCCCATAACTTCCATTTGTACTGGGCGCTAATTTGGCCATCCCAAATGGTAAAGCTGCAGGTGTGTAAAAGAAATAGCGGCTATGTGCTGTACCAATATTTGGATTTACATAACGTACAGGCTTTTCGGCAGTTTGTCCGTATACCTGAATAACAAAGGTGCAGACTGACAATATGGTGATAAATATATATTTCATATGTATTTGATTTTCAATGGTCATTTAGAATATCCAAACTATATTCATTCTTGTTTGTGCAGTCTGTACTACATGGATATTTCATAATTTATAATTTCTGACGTGTATGTAGATATGATTAATTAAATCAAAATGTATATACATATAAAAGCAAATATATTTTATTATTCCGAATAATAAAAATATTAAATACTTATCTTATATATAAAAGCCTTACAAAACTTCATTATTTTAATGTATCAATACTTTTATTACAAATCATCACTTGCTTATCTTACAATTATGCGTATCATTGCATGTATATACATATAACTTTATACACCATTATGAATACTATGCTTTATTGGCTGTGCGGTCTGTTTTTGTTGACAGGCTGTCATTCCCGCAAACACTTGGAAAATCAAAAATTATCAGCTGCTATTCTGGCTGACACCTCCCTGACACATGTAGATAAGTTGGCCCGCTCGGTCATAAAAGAAGGATTTAATGCCGGAAGTGGTTACTCGCAGATATGGGCAAGAGATCTCAATACTTTTATTGAAACAGCTTTGGAAGAACGTTCTAAAGAAGATGTCAGAGGAGCTATATTGCTATTCTTCGCTCTGCAGCAACCTAACGACGAAATGGTAGACGGATATGTACTGAAAAAGGATTTTACATGGAATGATGACACCCCTTATTATGCAGCAGCGGCTCCGGGTCATGTAGGGTTTAAGAATACAGTGGAAACGGATCAGGAAACTTCTCTGATACAACTTGTATGTAAATACATCCGCAAAACAGGTGACGATGGTATCCTGCAGGAAAATGTAGCGGGAACAACTGTACTCGCCCGCATGAATAAAATGATAGACTACCTTCTGCGTGAACGCTACAATAAACAATATGGATTGTTATATGGTGCTATGACCGCGGACTGGGGAGATGTGCAGCCACATGATAACTTTGGATGTGACTGGAATGAGCTTTCCAATGAAGCTATAGATGTATATGATAATGCTATGCTGATTATTGCTTTAAGAGACTTATGTAGTATTGCTCCGCAGGCTCCCGAAGTAGCGCAGTGGAAAAAGCTGCAAAAATCTATTCATACTAATATCCGAAAACACCTTTGGGATACAAAAAATCAAAAATTCATCCCTCATATCTATCCCGGAAAGTCACCTCTGCCTGATGGATTTGATGAAAACAAGATTCATTATCACGGCGGGACCGCTATAGCAATAGAAGCCGGCGTACTCTCCAAAAAAGAAATAGCTGTCGTCAACAAGCAAATGGTTGAAAACGTACGCTTGTCAGGAATGCCGAGTATAGGGCTAACCTTGTATCCGACTTATCCTGAAGGATTTTTCAGAGGAGATATGTCAAGAGCCTATATATATCAGAATGGCGGTGACTGGACATGGTTTGGAGGGCGAATGATCCAGCAACTCATCGCAAATGGATTTGCCCATGAAGCCTATGCAGAAGTTCGCCCCATGCTGGAACGGGTCATCCGGACTCAGGGATTTTACGAATGGTATGGAAAAGGAAATGTTCCCAGTGGTTCCGGAAAATTTAAAGGATCGGCGGGCGTGTTGAGCAAAGCGATCACACAATTTAAAGCCTGGGCAGAAGCACAACAGAAATAATTTTTATATAGTACAATTCAGATCATCTTATTTGTAATGAATAAGATGATTTTTAGTATAATCTTCTCCGAAGAACATTATGCCCGAAGATGACTATATTTGTTTTGACCCTGATTTCCAAAATATATCAGAAGTTAAAGCAACCCTTATAGGATATGAATATAGACTTTATAACGAGCAACGAAATCCGAATAGCAGAATTACAATCTGATAACATAGAAATAAGTACGGCACAGGATGCCCTGGAGCTTATCATGAACTGTAAGTATCAGGATGCAGACAGCGTTATAATTACTGCAGCACATGTACATCCGGATTTTTTTGATCTCAAAACGGGTATTGCAGGTGATATTCTACAGAAATTCTCTACCTACAGCGGTCGTATGGCAATCATAGGTGATTTTTCAATATATTCCAGTAAAAGCCTGCGGGATTTTATATATGAAAGCAATAAAACAGGTCGTATCAACTTTGTAAAAACGAGAAAAGAAGCCATATCCGCATTGAGCAGATCATAACTGAAGCCACCTAAAAAAGGTTTCAGAACCCTATATTCATATGTCTGAGCGAAAGCAGTCCGCCAAGACCTATTGATACATATGGATATCCTTTTTCCAGAGGCATAAAAAAGTCATACCCAGCTTTGAAATTAAAAATACCGTTCAGTTCAAAGTATACATGAGGAGATAACCGGACCTGATTCTGAAAATTCTTATTCAGATCGAAAAGATATCCGGCGCTCAGTTGTAGAGACAGAATATTACTTTTATGTTTATCGTCTATTATATAATATCCCCCGGTCAGCTGCGGAGCTATGCCTGAAGGAGCAAATGAATTTTTGGTTGTGTAGTCAATGCCCGCCATATATTCATAAGGCTTATTTTTATCCATCAGAAAGGGAAGGTTAACCGTACTCTGAAACATACTTTTCTCTTCATACTTGTACCCTACACTAATAATCTGGGCATTGACACTACGGCTAAAAGTAAAGAGAAGCAGGAATAATATAAAATATAATCTGGACATCTTTCTGATTTTTAATGTACCGTATCTTCGAAGATAAGGAATCATTTACTAGAATTATATCGCTGAAATCAGTGAAAATATACTACAAAGATCCAGAGCATTATTTTTGTGCATTAAGAGATCCTCCTAAATACCGTTCGAAGAATTCTTTTTTATAAACCTCTCCCAGCGGAATTTCATTCTCATCCATATAAATGGTATGGTTATCAAAGGAATCTATAAAATCTACATTGATTACATAAGATTTACTGACACGCTGGAAGCTCCTGACCGGCAATTTCTGATGCATAATCTTCAGGTTCATTGCTGTAATCAGTTTCTGGCTTTTAGTGTAAATAACTACATAATCCTTCAGGCCTTCTACAAACCGGATATCCTGAAAATAGATCTTGTAAAACCTTCTTTCTGATTTTATAAACAGAAAATCTTCTGTATTAGCCTCAACTGTATTTTTCACCGTTGTATCCGAAAGAAGATTTTTATAACTGAGAAACTTATGTATTGCTTTTTCCAGACGTAGTTTCTCTATAGGTTTCAACAGATAATCCAATGCATCCAGTTCATAACTTTTCAAAGCGTACTGCGGATAAGCTGTCGTAAAGATAATCAGGCTCTGACCGGAAATTTGCTGAGCAAAATCAATACCTGTAACAAGTGGCATCTGTATATCCAGAAAGATCAGGTCTACAGGCTGCTCTTTTAAAAAATCAAGTGCCTGTCTGGCATTCGAAAATTTACCCAATATTTCTATTTCAGAAACCTCTGAAATCAGCGATTGCATTTCATCTCTGGCAAGAGGTTCATCATCTACTATTATACAGTTCATACGGGTATACTTAAGTTAACAATATATTCATGATCAGAAGACCGGATATCGAGGCTGTATTGTTTGTCGTACAACAACTGTAAACGCCGTTTAATATTATTCAGTCCTAATCCGCTATTTGTTTTGTCCGGATTCTGATCATCTTCTGTTTTAGAATTTTTACAGACAAATTTGAGTCTGTTGTTCTCCGACATGATGTGAATATGGATATAGGCGTGTCCGTTATCGCTGCTATGACTGTGCTTAACAGCATTCTCAACAAAGGTGGTGAAGAGGTTGGGCGGTATAAAAATGCCATTGAGTATCCGGGGGTCTACATCATTCTGTATATCGATAGAAAGGCTGTCTCTCCTGATTTTTTCCAGATTTACAAAATTGGATAAAAAGTTGATTTCTGACACCAAAAGGGTTTTATCGTCATTATTTTCATATAACTGATATCGTAGAAATTCGGACAATTTCATGATAACCATAGAAGCCGCTTCCGGATTGGTACGGGTTAAAGCCTTTACGTTATTGAGCATATTAAAAAGAAAATGCGGATTGATCTGATTTTTTAATTCATTTAATTCCATACTAAGTGTCAGATTACTCAATGCTTTTATGCGTTCGTTGTCCTTTACCCATCGTTGCATCAGTTTGATCAGTGTACTTATCAGAATGATAATTATAGATAAGACTGCCCCATTGTAAAAGCGGTTTACTTCAAACTTTTCTTTAATGCTTACATCCGGTTTAATATAATTATTGAAAATAAATACCAGAGAGGTAAGACCTACGACGACCAAAATGACAAGACATAAAAAATATAAAGCATATTCAGCTTTTAAAAATATGGCGGGAACTAACAGATATATGTTAATGTAAAACATAATCGTGAACGTAATAAATACGGCTATCAGCCCCGGATAACTAATATCCCGATTAACAGCATCTAAGGAAGTCGAATAATAGAGATGTAAAAATAGCGTGATCAGAAGAGCTATATGACGCCAGACACTATACCGTTTATCAACGATAAAATTAATAACCTGATTATTTGTCATCTTTTGCGGTCTGTAACTCATAGAAGCTGTCGGGATTAAATCAACTCCACAAAAATATAAACATATACCTCATAAGGTATATAAATTATACGAATGCCTACTTTTATTATACAAATCTGCCTTTCAATATCCATTTGGTATAAAAAACAGTCCGTTTCGTATAAAAACACATTTCCGCTTTGTTATAACTGCTTTTTTTGCTTCTGAAATCAATCTCCTTATTTATTAAGACATGAACATCAGCATACGAATATTATTGTTTTTCTCTTCAATCTTATCCATAACTACGGTTTTTGCCCAATCTGCAGATAGTGTTTCCAAAAACGCACAAATAACGAAACTTACGTTGGCTTATGCTGCCTTAAAATTTACAGAACTAAGACCCTTTAATGCAGAGTATTCCTATCTGACTCCTTATAATTACTCATCTCAGATAGCTGCTGAAAATCTTCCGGATAGAAAAATGACCAATTTTTCACAGGCAAGGGTTGGTGTCAATCTGAATCTGATCAAAAAACAGAAGTGGGCATTGGGAACAACCGTTGGATACAGATATATCATGGCAGAATCCGAACTTATACATCCATCCGGTTCAGATAAAGCTATACAAAAGGATGAGTATCAGACACATTTTACATCCCTGAATCTGGCTTACTTTGCCAGATTATGGAATAAAATGACCATTTTCTCGTCCAGCGTAATGGTAGATGGCAGCGAAAAGGATTTGGAGAGAGTCAGAGGTTTAGTAACGGGTACAATGATATTAAAGGCAAACCGACAAACAAAAATGGCTGTCGGACTCCTTTGGAATATAGATCCCAGTGCTCAAATCCCTATTATTCCAACCTTTTTGTATGAACATGAATTTGATAACGGATTCATTGCAGATATAAACCTGCCAAGAAATCTAATGCTCCGAAAACATGTTTTCCGTAAGGGAAGAGTTTCTGTAGGTGCAGAATTGGATGGCACTTCATTTTATCTCTATAATATAGATGGTACTTCCCAAAAATACCAGTATAGCCAGATGGATATCAATTCCGGATTTGTCTATGAGCATCTGCTTGGCAATTATTTTATTATAGCAGCGAAAACAGGTGCGAGGATCGTTCCTACAGCCCGGGTGTTTGAAAAAGAAAAATCATTCGATGATTATATTTTCAAAACAAAGCCAGATCCCGCATTCTATTTTAATATAGGTCTATCCTTCAATCCTTTTTCAAAAATCAAAAGAAAATAACAAACACTCTAATTTTATAAATGATATGATGATAAAAGTATATAAAACAGATGTTGCTAATTCTGACATAGCCTATCTAATTGTCCAGCAACTCCTTAAAAAATATCCGGGATTTGCCATTAATTTTGATCTGATGGATTGTGACAATGTACTGCGTGTGGAAGGTCAGTCCTTTCGTATGGATGATATCGTTAGTTTCTTAAATAAAATTGGTTACAACTGTGAGGAAATGCGCTATTAATAGCCAGGTTCATTCTTTGATAGGAGTATTAACGCCTGCAATCAAAGCGGCTGCTTTTTAACTTCGGGCATTTTAAAGGTCTCCCGCTTCAAGAAGACACTCAGGGTAAAAATAGCGTCTTTTACAGCGCTGTTTTCAATACGAATGCCATTCAGTGCCGCTTTCACTTCTACAGTATCATGTTGTGCAATCTGTCGTATTAATGTGCCATCTGCATTTTTAACAGTCAGATCATTATCCTCAGACGAGTTGTTGATAATCAGGAATCTGTATATTTTAGAATCTGATGTATTCAGGACTGCTGCTTCTCCCGGTTTGATTCCCCAACTCTTTAATAAAGAGCCTTCAATAAATTTATATGTGCTGCAGGAAACCAGTGCTATAAAGCAAACGAGTATTACACCGTTTATTATTCTATTCATCCGTAATCAGGTTATGCAGTAAAAATAGGATGTTCAAGCTGCTTTTCATAATCAGAGAAGAAAAATATTCCTGTGAATTATACGCTTATCAACTCTTTTCCTGCAAATATAGATCAGGATATTACATTTAGTACAAACAGTGATATCTTTAAAACTAAGAAACGGATAGACTGTTAATACTAAAAACCCGCTTATGATAAAATTAGTTGTTTTCACTTTTTCCTCTGTACTTGCTTTTGCCTGCAGTTGCATGAACCTGCAAAAGTCGGGTAATTCTTCACTTTCCTCTACCGTCCGCGATACGGTAGTCAATTTTTTGGACACTGCTTATCGTGAAGTCATTATGATTGAAAATGAGCATGTCGCACATCAGGGTGATAATTATCTGATCGATATACCTCTGAAAGAAGATCAGGACACATTACATGTATTCTTCTTATCTGCCAGAGTGCCTGTAGATTTGTTCAAAAATTCAACATCATTTTATCCTTCGGTAAAGGAGTTTATTCTCATAGTTCCGGACTGGGAGTTTTACCAGCGTGTAGCAGAAGATGCTACCAAAAACGGTATTGTTCTGGAGCCCGCTACGACAAATGTGTATTATCATATTAAAAGAAATGAAGATCAGATTAGCGTGGATAGTATGCGCATATCCGGAAATGGTCATCCTCAGCTTGATTTTAAGAATCCGGATATACCTAAAGATCACTTTGTATCTTATCGGTCCGAACAGTACGGATCGGTTTGTTGTCCGAAAGATCCCCGTTGGGAAATTGCAAATGAAGACGGCCCCTTTATCAAATCTTTTGAAACCAGGAACAATGTACGTATTAAAGGGATTTATCGGGAGAATAACGGAAAAGAAGGCGAACATATCACTTACTATACCCTGCCAGGTCTGTCACCGGAGCAAAGACTAAAATTTATACTGGAGAAGAGATCGCAATGGATTGTCAACAAGACAACAAAGGAAATTGAATTTGCACCACAATTATTTACACCTCAGCTGAAACCTTTTGTTAAAACAGGATTTAATAAAACAACTGCGGTAACCTTTTAATTCTACAGTGTGTTATCTGATTTGCTGCCCGGAAGTTTTATACCCGCTTCCGGACAGCGAAATCAGAAAAGACCATTTATTCCTTATCTTTCTAAAATTTCATCTTCTGTATACGTACAGCATTCAGAATGGCAATTAAAGAAACGCCTACATCTGCAAAAACTGCTTCCCACATGGTAGC
Source organism: Sphingobacterium sp. UBA5789 (assembly GCF_002418355.1). Classification (NCBI taxonomy): domain Bacteria; kingdom Pseudomonadati; phylum Bacteroidota; class Sphingobacteriia; order Sphingobacteriales; family Sphingobacteriaceae; genus Sphingobacterium; species Sphingobacterium sp. UBA5789. Next base: position 646,636 of record NZ_DIDX01000004.1, read on the forward strand.
CAGACCTCCGGCACCCAGAATCAATACGATTCCTTTTACGACAAATGCTAACGTTATATTTTGCCATACCACGCGTTTTGTTTGCTTTCCGATCCGGATAGCCATCGGAATTTTAGATGGTTGATCATCCTGAATTACCACATCAGCAGTCTCAATGGTTGCGTCACTGCCCAATCCCCCCATCGCTATACCGACATCACTTAAGGCCACCACCGGAGCATCATTTACGCCATCACCAACAAAGGCTACACGTACATTTCCAGCCTTTATTTCCTTAAGTCTGCTTACTTTGTCCTCTGGCAATAAGTCTCCGAAGGCATTGTCAATCCCTAACTGTCCTGCTACATATTGTACCACAGAACTTTTATCACCGCTGAGCATCGTCGCCTTTACATTAAAACTATGCAAAAGTCTGATCGTTTCTGCAGCATCCTCTTTAATACTGTCGGCAATAGTCATATAGCCGACAAACTGTCCATCATACGCAACGGCTATCAAGGTGTATACTATGGAAGAGGGATCGACATCATAGGCAATCTTAAATTTATCCATCAGCTTGAAATTACCGACCAGCAGCTCTTTTCCGTTGATCTGTGCTCTCAATCCATGTCCCGCTATTTCTTCCGTATGCTCTAAAATAAGTTTGCTGTCTATTTCTCCTACATATTGATGTATGGCGGTAGCTACCGGGTGTGTGCTGTGGCTTTCCAGCGCATTTACCATTCCCAATATCTCGGTCTGGTTATACTCCGGTTTAAAGTTTACTTCCTGAACCTGAAAAACACCCTCGGTCATTGTTCCGGTTTTATCCATTACTACATGCTGTATTTCAGCCAGAGCATCCAGAAAATTACTGCCTTTAAACAAGATGCCGTTTTTGCTGGCTGCCCCAATGCCGCCGAAGTAACCAAGAGGTATAGAAATCACCAATGCACACGGACAGGAAATAACCAGAAAAACCAATGCTCTGTACAGCCAGTCATTGAACTGGTAATCCTGCACAAAAAAGTACGGAACAAGGCAAATAATAATAGCTAATACAACAACTATAGGCGTGTATATTTTAGCAAATTTGCGTATAAATAGTTCAGTTGGAGCTTTTTGCGCAGTCGCATTTTGTACTAATTCCAGTATTTTACTCAGCTTGCTGTCTGTATAAGCTGTACTCACCTTTACCAGACTCACTGTATTCAGATTGATCATCCCGGCCAGTACAACCTCACCTTTCGCTTTTGTATCCGGCTTACTCTCCCCTGTCAGTGCTGCCGTATTGAAGGAAGCCGACTCTGATAAGAGTTCACCATCTAATGCCAGTTTCTCTCCGGGTTTGAGTTGTATCACATCATTGATCTGAGCACTTTCTGCTTTGACTGTTTTTGCCTGATTATCGACCAGAATCGTGACTTCATCCGGACGCTGATCCAGCAATGCCTTGATGTTTCCTTTGGCTCTTGACACAGCCAATGTCTGAAAAACTTCACCTACAGCATAAAACAGCATCACGGCAACACCTTCAGGGTATTCAGCAATAACAAATGCTCCCACAGTGGCTATGGTCATTAAAAAGAATTCGGAAAATACATCTCCTTTGCTAACACTGACTATAGCATCTCGGATAACCGGAAGTCCTACAGGTATATAAGCAATTACATACCAGAGAGTTCTCACCCATCCTGTAAACCAGGACTGAGGCAGCCAGTTATCAAAAGTAATAGCCACCATCAGCAGCACAAAAGAAATAATGGCTGGCAGAAAGAGTTTAAAGGGACTTCCTTCTACATTAGAATGATCATGACCGTCATCATCACTATGTCCGCCATGATCATGATTATGGTCATCTTTTTTTCCTTTGCCGTCTATAAGATCCTTCGCTCCTGCTTTTTCATATATTTTTTCGGTGTATGTGCAGCAATCGGTATTATTTTTCGGTGTATTGTTGTTGTTTGTTGTCATGATCTGATAGTTTTTTATTTCAATACTTAATCATTTATTCACGGATACAAATCTAACCAGCTTATATCTGCAATACTATTGCATACTTTTGGGCAGGCAGATTTCACATATACCTTTGGCAAATAATCTTACTTCGTCTATTTGCACTGCAGCACCTGAAGGCTGCTTGAAACTAATGTCTGTCCTGCAAGTTGTCTGCTTACATACCTTGCAATATAGATGCAGATGCCAGTCTCTGTGTGTCTGTTCACTGCAATCGTCATTGCACAATCTGTATTTACTGGTATTATTCTCCTGTATACTGTGTACAATTCCTTTCTCTTCGAAAGTCTTTAGCGTTCTGTATAGAGTAATACGATCTGCCGGGTAAAAGTAATTTTCAATTTCGGAAAGAGATAAGGCTACTTGCTGAGAAGCTAAAAAATCATACACCAATATGCGCATACTCGTTGGCTTCGTGTTTTTAGCTTTGAGCTTGTTTTCTATTTCATTTTTCATAGCCATGCTTATTTTATCAGTTTTCATTGGACATACTCACCTTTAGCCACTTTAATATCAGATAACTAACCATTGCAATCAGAAAACCTGTTATAAAAACCATATTGTAGTGTGTATGTTTGCGAATATATTCCTCAATAACATTAAAGAAACTAAATAACAGAAACAAAGCAAAAAAGCCGTTCTTTTCTTTGAGCAGAACTTTAATGATATTGAATTTTATGTCGGGTTTGCTGAATTTATTAAAATTAGGGATGAACACAGGGACTCTTTTGGCCCATTCGGTGTATTGATCTCCGAATTTACGTTCGAGGAATTGTTCTTCGGCAAAAATGATCCGCTCATAGTACATCCAGTAAAGGAGGATAAAACTGATGACAAACCATCCGTTCTCCGTGAGTAATGCAAGGCCAAGCCACATAAAGAAATTACCCAGATAAAGAGGATTTCTGACGACACTGTATATGCCGGTAGTATTTAGTGTATCGGCGACCTGCCCCTGTGCTGTATTACGTCCTGAGGTATTTTTAGGTGAATATCCTACTGTATAGGCTCTGATCAATAAGCCTGCGAGACTAATGAGTAAACAGAATGATTCAAAAACATAATCACATGCTGATAATGGACTTTGCTTTAATTTCATCTCTATAAAAATGATCAGTGCAAGCACCAGAATGCCAACGGGTAAAATACTTCTGTATCGGAACAACCAGTTACCCTGCTGTTCCATTTCTTCTTTTAATGCCATCTAATTTTTTTATTGATACTGTACAGTGACAGTGTAAATAGATCTTATATGCTATTTAAAACATAGATACGATTGTTCTGCATTCATACAGGAACAATACGTAACAGGTCGCGTATAGCACAAGCTATTCTATTTTTGTTTTTCGGTAATATGTAATTGACTAACTGTGTTTTCAGCCTTTGTTCTGATAAATGCAAACAAAGGAGAATGAGGAAGCAGCTCCTGTATCAGGAACTAAGCTATTGACTGAGGAGGTTGCCATATACTTCCGGTATATGTACGGACAACAGATGAACCGGTTACGGCCGCATTATCAGTTGTAAACTGAGAAAAAGGTTCGGTCATCTTTAATACTTCAAAATGAAATACAGCCAGTGTAACACTACAACAGCTACACTGACAAAAAGGGGAACAGTAATCGTCCTGATCCTGGTTGTGGTCATGAAGCAGCGAATCTTCTGCCTTCTGCTGAGAAGAAGACAAATCTTCGCATTTATTTATGCCATCACTACAGGGAACTATAGATAGCGCAACAAAATAAAAGGCCCATATGATAATCAGACACTTCATGATCGCATAAATGTATGAAACTATTACTTGCAATACTATTGCAAAGTATATTTTTTATCAGAATTTTGAGTGACTGGAAGTAAATACAATTTTATTATATTGTGGACTGTGATTATTAATCGTTGCTGAACAATGACTCTATCTAAATTATCTTTTATTGCCATGATGGCATTTCTTTTCATGCTACCTGATATTGGGTATGCACAAAATCTGAATGCTTCGAAAATCAAGGTTTCTAATTTCTGTGATACTATCCCCTTTGAGTATGTAAAGAATAAGATAATTATTAAGCTAACCATTGAAAATAAAGAAAGAAGATTTATTCTGGATACCGGCGCCCCTTTTCTGATATCAGAACAGTTACGCGCAGAGCTTAACCTTAAATCAAGACATAAAATAGCGACAACGGATGTTACAGGCAAATCAAGTGACATTCCGGTTGTGAAAATGCCGGATATACAAATCGGAAATATTGCTTTTTCAAATACACAGGCACTGGTTTATGACTTGTCTGCCAGTGGCCTTTTGCAGTGTTTTTCTGTAGATGGGCTTTTAGGAAGTACAATCCTTAAGCATAGTATCGTACAGATCGATCTTGAAAAAAAATTGCTCATCCTGACCGATAAAATCGAAAACTTCACCGTACTTCCTGACGAAAGGATGGCCCTGGCTTTTGACAAAAACAGCAGGCCGTTTTTGAACATAAAAGTAGCTGGCAGTAATCCATTCCAGGTTTTATTTGACAGCGGCTCAGATAAACTTTTAGCGGTGTCCTACCCTACTTATAACGAATTGAATAATAAAGGAGAAGTGAAAATGCTGTATAAAGGCAAAGGCTCCGTTTCATCAGGACTCTTCGGTGCCGGAAAAGAGGGAGATGAATGGAGAATACTGCTTAATCAGATTGAAATCGGCCCCGGAATACTGGACAGCATTATAACCAATGTATCGGAGCATAAGAATAAAAACGCCATAGGCATGCCCATTGGTAAATATGGCGTAATCACTCTCGATTATCTGCACAAACACTTTTATTTTCACCCTTATCAGGCCAGACAAATTGTTAAGAACAGTAATTTTTATGGTTTTGATTCCCAGCTTGTGAATGATGACTATATAGTCTCCGTTGTATATGAAGGTTCAAATGCTGAAAAAGCAGGCTTGAAACGTGGAGACATTATTCTGCAGATCAATGATTATAAAGTTGATGAATTCAAGGATATATGTCAACTTTTCTTTGGAAATTACTTCACCGGAGAAAGCCTGAATCTCACCATAAAAGATAAAGATAACAGTAGAAAAACAGTGAAAATAGCGAAGGAATAAACACCGTTTGGTCGACTTTTATACTGGATTTTAATATTTTCCAGTTCGGTTTTCTTTGACAATTTTGACTAATTTCAAAATCCAGCTTTCTGAACACGCTCTTACAAAAAGTACACTCTCTGTTATTTAAGAATAGTCAAAAGTTTATTCACTATATTTTACAGAATTAAAAGTATTTAATTATTTTTTCGTTTTTAATATAATTTATAAAAACGTCTTTCTCTATTTCTGACCATTTCTTAAACTCAATTACCCCTTTCCTTATAAAGTTAGATGTACTATATTCTATAATTGATAATAACGGAATCCACGCTATTTTAGCAAAACCAAAAAATACCTCATTGATATTATCTTCTGAGCTAACTTCTGCCAATAAGAATTTTTCAAATCTAGAATCGTCCTTCATTCTTTTTGCTAAAACAGGATAATAATTAATATTAATCTTCCCTTCCTTCGAAATAATATTTACTAAATCTCTGTTTGATATTTTATCATACTCTTCTCTTATTGGAATCATAATTCTTATTGTCTTAATAAACTATCTGACTTTCAACCTTCTCTCCGACGGTATTAAAGCACTATCTGCCAATTCTTCTTCAAGGCAAAAGAGGATATTCTCTTATCTCAGAAAAGCCACTACTTATGAAGTGGTCAAGACGTTATAAAGCATTAGTCCTTAATGCGATAATACTTTCCATTAGCATCCTTTCCGATTTCTCTTATTATATAATTGAAATTCTGATAATAAACAGGCTCTCCTGTTTCATCGGAATAAAGTCTTACCTTCCCAATAAACACTGCGTGACAACATCCTATTTTTGTTTTTTTAAAAATTCATTTTATATAATTTCCGATTCTATTGAAGAATAAATTAATACTCTCCATATGCAAAACCAAGAGCTGTAGTAAAGTATAATACTATTTTCAAAACGCATAAAGTAATAAGAAAGAATAAGTAAAATAATGGAAGAGTTCTTCTTTCTTGCTTCTTCCATAATAAAATCACTAGTATTAACGGAATCTGAATACACTCCATTATAAAAAGAAAGGGAGTAATGGACTCATCCAAAGTCACCAGATAATAAACATTTTTTAGTGAAGAGAATTTATTCAGATCTATTATAAAACAAACCAAAAAAAATAAACTTATAAGGGTTAATAACCAGTTTACAATCCAAAACCATTTTACACTTTTCATTTATCTATAATTAATGCTATCGGTTGAGTCTACAATTTCTTTATATTTCAATATCCTTTAATATTTTTAGTGCAATAACTCTAATTACATTTTCTGTATGTCGCATTTTATTTTTTCCAGTTTCTGAAAATATTTGTAATATCTTTCTTAAATTCCCGGATCAGTAAAGAAAAAAATCAACGGCTCTTGTCAACAGATCTTTGATAAAAAAATGGTTTAAATAAAAAAAACTGCTTCATGCAAAGCGTTAAAACTTAATGTTGGGTTTCCCCATATATATCATCTTTATCTGTAATATTACTCATTGGTACTCCCTGAGAATAAAATATATAAAGAAATTGTTCAAAAATATATGGGAGATTAAGCATTTTAAGCACAATCGTTATTGTACTACCTTCAATCTTCGAACTATACCATTCCCATGCTCTATGGTACATACTCTCTATCCAAGATTCATAATGCCATTGGCCTTTGGTTTTCATTATTGTTTCGATAGATTTTTGGGTCATACTTTCCACAAACCACTTCGGAAGGATAGATTTCCATTCTTCATCTGATGGCCAATTATCTGTATAAGCATAGTTAGAAATACATTTCATAATTTCCTTAGCATTATTAAGGACTTCTTCAACATGGTCAACATTTTTTATTGTGATAACCATCCTTGTCGTATCGGGTAATTCTCCTTTTATACTCTGATGTATTCCCTCTATCTCTTTCATCTTATTAAAAATTTGAAAATTTCAATTGTAAGCCACCCAATTTTGTTCCCGTTTCTAAAATATTCGTAATATCTTTCTTAAATTCCAGGACAGTAACCACATACTTTTCTTTATTCTGCTGATCTTTCCTTCAGGAATTTAATTTGCTTCTCTGCTTTCACGTCGCTCAAAATCTCATATTGACAAAATACAAACGATTACTATTCTCATTTAAAATTAAGTGATTTTTCAGAGAGTTATCATATCTCTTTAAGTCTATTTTAATATTTACAGAAAAATAAAAATATTTCACCTACATAAGTTGTTATCAAAATAAAAAACCGCCTCTTTCGAAGCGGTTTTTATAAGCTGACAGGAAAGCTATTCCGGATTTTACTCAGTACCTTCTATAACAGTTACTACTTTCTCCAGGATGTCAAATGTAACTTCAGCCATTCTGTTTCCATGATGATCCAGCAGAGGATTCACTTCCACAACTTCCATACAAACTACTTTTTCCGAACGCATCAGTTCCTGCAAGAGTAAGGTAACCTCAAAAGGAAAGAATCCTTCGGGTACGGGTGTACCTGTTCCTTCAGAAATCTTTTCACTGTCCATACTATCTACATCAAATGAGACATATATAATATCACAGTTTTTCAATTGTTCAAATACCTCTGTAATACATTGCTCTACATTCTTAACACGTACTTCTCCTACCTGATAGTTTTTGATGCCCAACCTTTCGATAAGCATATCTTCAGGTTTCTCCGTATCGCGGACGCCAAAATATACCAGATCTTCAGCTACCAGTTTGGCCTCAGCTGTACCTACATGCTTTAGTTTTTCCCAATATGTCTGTGTATGGCTGTCCACCTCATTAATCCGGCACAGTAAATTATCTTCCTGCAACACTGCAGCGATCGGCATTCCGTGCAGATTTCCGGAAGGCGTCGTATAAGGGGAATGTATATCTGCATGGGCATCGATCCAGATCACGCCCAACCTTTTATCGGGAAGAGCAGCTTTTATACCGCTGATCGTACCGATTGCTGAAGAATGATCACCGGAGAATACAAGTGGGAAATTTTCCTTCAATATGCTGTCTTCCACAATAGAAGCCACCTGTTTACATTGCTGATATACCTGTTTTATATGTTTGCCGAATGGATTGAGATCATTCTCATAAATGGAATCATTACGTGTCTGTACATCCACAAACGGATATTTTCTAAAGAAAAGACTGCCTTTATTAATTGCGGCAATCTCTATTGCGTCTATCCCCAGATCTGATCCTCTTGTCCCTGCACCTATATCAGATCTGTTCTTAATCAGTTCTATAGATCTTTTCATACAAAAGTATTTAAGGATTTCTCGATAATACGCAGACTTTCTCTTATCTGTTCTTCATTGATTACCAATGGCGGGGCCAGGCGAATTTTATTGCCATGTGTGGGTTTGGCCAAAAGACCATTTTTCTTGAATTCAAGACATAGATTCCAGGCTAATTCATCCTCTTCAGAGCAATTCATTTCTATAGCTGTTAATAATCCTTTTCCTCTTACTTCTTTAATCAATGTTATCTTTCCGGCAATTTCTTTCAGCCCGGCCCGCAATATTTCACCCATTTTTCGGCTGTTTTCAGTGAGTTTTTCATCCAGCACCACCTGTAGCGCTTCTATGGAAACAGCACAAGCCAATGGATTGCCTCCATAGGTGGATCCGTGTTCTCCCGGCTTGATTGTAAGCATAATATCATCATTAGCCAGCACTGCAGATACCGGTAATACACCTCCGGACAATGCTTTACCTAAAATGAGAATATCTGGTTTACTGCTATGTACAGATCCGAAGACATCATAGGATGCCAATAAGTTTCCTGTACGTCCGATACCTGTCTGAATTTCATCTGCGATAAACAGTACATTATAATCTGTACACAATTGGCGGACTGCAGAAAGATATGTTTCATCAGGAATAATAATCCCGGCTTCCCCCTGAATGGGTTCTACGATAAAGCCTGCAATATTCTTATCTTCTTTTAAGAGTTTTTCAAAAGCCTCGACATCATTATAAGGTACCTGAATGATTCCATCTACGAAAGGACCAAATTCATGGGTACTGACTTCATCATTAGAAGCCGAAATCACAGAAATGGTCCTCCCGTGAAAATTATCCTTGGCGAATACAATTTTTGCCTGATTACTATCGATTCCTTTGACCTGGTATCCCCATTTACGACAGAGTTTCATGGCTGTTTCCACGGCTTCTACTCCGGAATTCATAATAAGCGCTTTATCATATCCAAATAACCTGCAGATGTATTCTTCAAATTCTCCAAGTTTATTATTGAAAAATGCACGTGAAGTAAGCGTTAGTTTTTTAGCCTGCTCGGTCAGCGCATTGATAATACGCGGATGACAGTGGCCCTGATTTACAGCTGAATAAGCTGATAAAAAATCAACATATCTTTTACCTTCCACATCCCAGACAAATACCCCTTCTCCTCTTTCTAATACAACAGGAAGCGGGTGATAATTATGTGCACCATATTGGTTTTCTTTTGCTATAAAAGCATCACTTTTGGTTTTATCGGTTTGAATATTCATATCCTCAATATTATTATTCATATTTTCAAACTTATAAAATATAACATGTAAAACACAAATAAATATTTAATTTGACTTAAAAAATAACAAATTATACTAAATTTGAATATTCAACTCCAAAAACCATGTATACATTAGATGATTTTGATATCCGCATACTCAAAACGCTGGACACAGACGGAAGAATGGCTTATTCGGCTATTGCCAGTGAAATGGGCGTTTCCAATACGATGATTCATCAGCGCATAAGCAGACTATCCGATCAGGGTATATTAGAAGGAACTAAACCTGTATTAAATGAAAAAAAACTGGGCTACGACTGGGGAGCTTTCACGGGTATTAGTCTGGAAAAAGATTACGATTCAAAGCGGGTAATTGAAGAATTACAGAAAATCCCTGAAGTCACCGAATGTTATTACATTACAGGAAACTATACTTTATACATTAAAATCGTTGCCAAAAATCATGAACATATGAGGCAATTACTGTATGAAAAAATTGATAATATTCCGGGAATTGCAAAGACAGATTCCATTATTGAACTGGGCTGTGCATTCAAGCGAAATATTATTTTATAGAAAGACCGGTTAATTTTTCCCCAGCCATTCACCAATAAGTTTTCGGTAAGTCTCCCCGATCGGAAGATATTCACCATTCGTCATGACGATCTGATTTCCTTCTATTACTTTGATTTTGTTTAAAGGGATGATATAGGACCTATGGATACGCACAAACTGGTTTTGCGGCAATCTGTCCAGAATATCTTTCATATTTTCTAATACCACGATCCGCTCCGATACCGTATGAATACGGATATAATCTTTTAGTCCTTCTATAAAAAGGATGTCATCCGGTTGGATTTTGTAATGTTTGCGGTCTACTTTCACAAACAGCGAATTGTCAGCCTCACTGTTTGCAAACGCAGCTTGCCAGCGGTTGAATTTTTCTACACTTTGATAAAAACGGTTAAAGGTGACCGGTTTTAATAAGAAATCAATTACATTAAACTGAAAAGCATCTAATGCATATTCAGAATAAGCCGAAGTGATAACAAAATTGTGCTTCTGGTTAAACATCTGCATTAATTCAATACCTGTGAGCTGAGGCATCTGTATATCTATAAATATCAAATCTACAGATGCGGAATTTAATATTTCAATGACTTCAAAAGCATCCGTCCCTGCATATACAATATTCAATTGTGATACTTTAGAGGCATAATCTGCCAGAAGTTTTACTGCAAAAGGTTCATCATCTAAGATGACGCAGTTTATTTTTCTTTTTATCATAAATTTATTTGCAGTTCAGCTGTAAACAAGTTATTCTTATTCTGCAGTTTTAAATCATGTGTTTGCGGATAGTATATTTCAAGACGCTTTTTTAGATTATCCAATCCTATACCGCCTAGTTTATCCTTTTTATGATTTCCGATCCCGTTTTCCACTCTGAAAGTCAGTTTTTGTGCATCGACATGAAGATGTATTATAATAGGAGCTGAATTAGACGCAATTCCATGTTTGAGTGCATTTTCAACTAAAGGTGACAAAAGGTAAGGCGGTATTTCCATACCCTCATTCAGTACCTCCATTTGCAATTCAACAAAAGCATTTTCCTCATGTCTCAACTGTTCCAACTCCAGATATGCGTTAATATAGCCGATTTCATCTGCCAGCTTTATTTTTTCTTTCTGAGACTCATACGTTGTAAAACGCATGATCTGGCTCAGTTTCTCAATGGCAGGCAACGATTTATCCGATTGAAAATAAACCATTGAATAAATATTATTAAGGGTATTGAATACAAAATGTGGATTGATCTGTGCTTTCAGAAATTTAATTTCCGTGTTTTTGTTTTCTTCCAGGATAATCTTATTGTATTCCAGCAGTCTTATAAAATAGATAGCAAACCAAAGTAAAGAACTGAAAACAATAGGCATACTGCTGTAATGCATATTATCCAGCATATAACTGATAAAGGTGGTATTGACATAATTGACTTTATGAAATAATACATCCGTAACCACCTGTTCTGACACCCACCGTAAACCTGTAAAAACCAGATAGGAAATAAATATTCCCAAAAACAGTTTTTTCCATTTAAAGGCATTAAATGCCCATCTCATGACGATCAGATAATGAAAGTAAAAGGTGGAAACAAAACAGATCACGTAAGTCATGTAAAACAGATCCGGTACTGCAAACTTTGCATATAAGGGATTTTTCACGAATGTAAAATACACTACAATCAGCCAAAATATGAGATGGATGAATCTTTCCGTTGCTTTTGATAATGTTCCTTTATACAACATCTAACTAGTTTTTTTCAAAGGTACTCATTCATCAAAGTCTACAAAAACGGATTCGTAGATAAACTGGAGGGGTTTGTCGAAAAAAATAGGCCAATACTATTTTTCGGAGAATATTTGTCCGGATTTAACATTAAACACATGAAAACATTTATCTTTTTTATAGTTGCTATTCTTTGTCAGTTGAGTGCTATGGGACAACAGATCTGGATAAAAGGCAGAATTGTCAATCTAAGCCGGCAACCTGTCGAATTTGTACATATCAATCTCCTGAATAAGGACTCAGTCCGGATTCATCAGGCATTCACAGATAGTCTTGGATATTTTTCTATCCAAACATCCAAAGGTGATTACCAATTGGTCATTGAGCAATTCGGAAAAGAATTTAAGAATATACCTCTCCTTTTACGTCAGGATACAACCCTGGCAGATGTGGAGATAGATGAGGTAACCGAATTAGACGGAGTAACGGTAACTGGTCGAAAAAAACAAATCGAGCAAAAGGTAGACAGACTGGTATTTCATGTGGAGAATTCAACTTTCGCTACCGGAGGTACGGCTCTGGATGCACTGAAAGCCACACCCACGGTAAGAGTACAAAACGAAAATATCTCTATTGTAGGTAAGGGTAATGTGTTGGTGATGATAGATGACCGGTTACAACGGATGTCAGAAGAGGATGTAGCTGTTTTTTTAAAATCTATTCCGGCAGACAACATCAAAAGCATTGAAGTCATCACTACCCCACCTGCCAAATATGATGCTGAAGGAAACAGTGGACTGATTAACATTAAACTCAAAACTGCAAAAGCTAATTCCTGGACTGCGAATATAGGCACAACTTATACGCAGAAAACATATGCAGGAAGCAATCTGCAGGGATTATTCAACTACAATCATAATCGGTTATCTTTACAAACCAGTATGAGTAAAGGTACTGAAAAACTGAGTACCCGCTCAGACAGACGCATCTTCTACACAGACGAATTATGGACAGAGGAGGTTCGAAACAAATCTGTAAGTTCTATTTGGAGTCTGGGATTGGGAGCAGATTACAAAATAACGGACAAATGGACTACTGGAGTCAAATACTTAGGCAGTTTCACAGACCGTACTTCTGCTAATAATCCCCTCACTACAAGATTTAATGCTTCAAACGGAATCATAAATTCCTACATTGCATCTGATGTAGAAGCGCATAATAAGCCTGAAATGAATGCACTTAACTGGTATCATAGTCTTGCTTTAGATTCATCCGGTAAGAACATCACTATGGATCTGGACTACTTCCGGTATAAGAAGGGGGATTACCGTTCTTTTGCCGGTCATGAACTGGACGCAAACCGTACCACCATCCCGAACAGCTATTTTTCATCTACAAACAGCAATATCAATACGATAAAAAACTATTCAGGAAAGATAGATGTTTCCTTACCTTACAAATGGGCTAATCTTAGTTTCGGAGGAAAAATATCCTATACAAATACGAATAACGATCTGCAGGTATATGACAATCTAAGCGGAACACCAATACTGAATACGGATCAGTCTAATGTTTTTAATTATAAAGAATACAATGAAGCATTATACTTTTCGGCTCACAGAAAGCTGAATGAACATTGGGAAACGCAATTTGGGATGCGAATGGAAGCTACGCAAACAGAGGGATATTCCGCCAATCTGAATCAGGCTAATAAAAACAATTATATTCAGTTTTTTCCGACAGCTTATGTTACCTATGTACCCAATGACAGTAACTCATTTTCTCTTAATTATAGCAGGAGAATCCGCAGACCGGATTTTGACTATCTCAATCCTTTCGTGATCCGTACCAGTCCCTACTATTATTCGGAAGGAAATCCGTTTCTGAAACCTTCTTTTATTGATAATCTTGAATTTTCCTACATCTACAAACAGAAATGGATGAGTTCGGTATACTTCTCTCGGGTTTCAGATTTTGGACAGGAACTGTCTATTGTTGATCCGGTAAGCAATGTGACAAAAAGCACTCCTCTAAACTATGCGGACACCTATCAGATCGGGTATTCAACGTATTACAATTTCAGTAAATGGTCCTGGTGGAATAGTTTTACAGGATTCAATGTAAACTATCAGCATGTGAAATCAAAAACAAATTTCGTAGAATCTGTCGATGGCTATAACGCTTATTTTTACAGCAATAACGATTTTACCCTGAATTCGTCAAAATCCATATTTTTTGGTTTGAATTATGGGTTACAGCTTCCCGGAAGATATCAGATCTTCCATATTTCCAGGCTTCATATTATGGATATTTCTATGAAATTTTTATTGCTCAATAAAAATCTGACGCTGACAGTTACAGGAGAAGATTTGCTGAATGCACAAAGACCACTTATCAGCTATTACTCCAATGGGATCAAAAATGATGTCAAATCTTACCACGACAGCAGAGGATTCCGCATATCTGTAAGTTATAAATTCGGCAACAAAGAAATAAAATCCAGACAAAGGAATTTCGGAAATGAGGAGGAGAGAAACCGCACGAACTAATCAAACCAGTTAATCTCCCGAAACTCGTTTTCGGGAGATTAAACATAAGCCCGCATTAAGCTTTCTGATATAAGAATTATTTAATAAGCTATGAATATTTTAGCTTTCTTCAATTTAAAAATGAGTCTGCCAGAGAAAGAAGTTATACTCCGAACTGCCTTAAATGATGATCCATATGCTGGTAAACAAATATTCCGATTTGTTCTTTGCTCATCCTGCCAAAGAAATCATGTACAAATCCTTCATTCGAAAAATGGCTGTATTCTGCTATTTGAGAAGTCCAGACCTCCTTCTGAATATTTAGATTGCCCTCTTTTTCTTTTACTACAAATATTCCGGCCGGCATATTCTTTCCCATAGGTTTATCATCTTTCAGGGTGGTTTTCAGTGCTATTTTACCGAAAATCTTTCCTATAAAGGATTGTTTATGTTTTTGTTTACTCTTCCCCAGCACCCAATCGTTCCAGATGGAACAATGTCTGCTCATTTGAAACACATTCATTTTGCCCCATTCAGGTTTACTTTCTTCATTTAACAACTGAATTCTGGATATCAAATGCGCTCTAAGATTTTGGTCAAATACGGTTTTCATCATCAAAATTGTTAAGTGGTTGTAATGAAAAATAGTTTCCTGAATCATCCTTAAATAAAGCCTCTGTGCCATAGAACTCCTTTGTGGGAACTTTGATAAACTCGACACCTTTGGACTTTAATTCTTCGTAAGTGGCAAAAATATCATTGCAGGTCAGTACACCACAGCCGAATATTCCCTGACGTATAAGTCCGATTAATGTTTCTGCTGTTTCTTTGGGAAACATCTTGCTGACAGTGACAGGAAACAGGACAAGTTGCAAATCCGGCTGTTCAGGAGGAGATACAGTGAGCCAGCGGGTGTCGGGACCCATCGGAATATCATCAACTAATTTAAAACCTAATTTGTTTACATAAAAGTCATACGCACTGTCCTGATTAATAACGTGGATGTTTGTAACGGTCATTTTCGTAATCATAATCTATTTGTTTAAAGTTATCCTTACAAAAATCCGAAACCATTTTTCATGACTCTTCTTCAAAATTGCTATTTTCATTCCAGCCATGCATATACGCATAGCATCCCGGAACGAAAGCCAGAGGGCTACGCTTTATATCTGCTAAACGTCGCTTATAATTATTTACATACTGAGCCGGACTAATACCTACCTCTTTTTTAAACAGTCCGCTGAAGGTTGAAATACTGTCAAATCCAACTAAAAAACAGGCATCGCGAACAGATTTGCCTTCCTGAAGGAAGAGCTGTGCTTTATCAATCCGGATACTGGTGAGGTATTGATGAGGTGTCTTTTGATAAACAGACTTAAACAATCGGATAAAATGAAACTTTGAAAAACAAGCTTCATCGGAAATATTGTCCAGATCTATCTTTTCAGCATAATACTTTTCTATAAAAAGCTTAGCCTGTACTATGCGTCTGTAAAGATAAATTCGGGGATACTGATCCGTTTCCATAGCTGTTGTATCATCTGTTATTTCATCCTTGTAATAATAGTACCGGATGAAATAACAGATACAAGATACCACTTTTTACTGAGTTATCTGATTAGCCACATAAACGTATAAATTTTATTGCCAGATCCGCTTACAGCAGTAAATAAGCACTTAAACTTCTCGTTTGAGTGTAAGCACCGTTATTTCCGGCCATACACCTACCCTTCCTTTTAGTCCGTGATATCCAAATCCTCGATTGACATACAAATATTTACCATCTCTCTGGTAGAGACCTGCCCATTGTTTATAAAAATATTGAATAGGACTCCATTTGAAGCCAAATAGCTCTATTCCAAACTGCATCCCGTGTGTATGTCCTGCCAAAGTGAGGTGTACACGCTGATTGTGATCAACGGTAACTTCATCCCAGTGAGAAGGATCATGAGACATCAGTATTTTGAATGCATCATCAGGAATATGAGAAGTGGCTTCTTTGAGGTCGCCATATTGATGAAAACCACCCTTACCCCAGTTTTCTACTCCTACCAGTGCTATACTTTGACCTTGTTTATTGATAATTACCGCTTCATTGAGTAATAATCGGAAACCAGTTTCGGCATGTACCTGTTTCAGACGGTTAAGATTGGCTTCCTTGGCTTCCTTATTATCCCAACGGATGTAGTCTCCATAATCGTGGTTGCCCAATACGGAATACTTACCATAGGGAGCCTTGAGTTTTGTGAAATATGGAATCCAGGGATCCATTTCACTAGCCATATTATTGACAAGATCTCCTGTGAACAACAAAAGATCACTGTTTTGTGCATTGGCAAGATCTATTCCTTTTTGTACTCCTTTGATATCATTCAGACTTCCGGAATGTATATCGGACAATTGTGTAATGGTAAAACCGTCAAAAACTTCCGGAAGATCAGGAAAGAAGAGTGTCTCTTTTCTCACTCTGTAAAAATGTTTACCACGTGTAAGGCCAAACAGAATAATCAATACCATAATAACAGCAAGGGCTAATGTTGCTTCACTAACATATATACTCCTTGCCGGAAATCCCCGAAATAGCCTTACCATATCTTCTGCCAGAAGTATCGGAAAGGAGAATAGTTTGGGAATAAAGATAACCAGCATAGCTGTAATCAATACAGGAATGAATCGTTGCAGATTGTTACCTGCTCTCCGGAGAAATACGATAGCGATAATTCCTGAAAACAACAATACATCTACAGACCAATAGATCGTCCGGATCCATGTACTTTCTGTAAGCGTAGTGATCGCCTGATAGAAATATATATCTGCAACCAGAAAAAGTAATAATATCAGAATAAGTCTTTTTGCCATATTTAGCGTCGTTAAAGAGAGGTAGACGGATGCGTATTAAAATTACTTTAAACAGAATGCTTAAAAAGTGAGGCCGTCCGCTACTAGCATAAGATCTGCAAAACTATCATGATTTTACTTTTATTGTTCTTTCTGACATTTGATTAAATAGAACGGCTGATTCTCGTCTATTTCTGTGATCCCGAATAGTCCGAATGCCCCGAATTCTGTCCGGATGGAATCTTCATCATAAAAAAACATATGGACACCTTCGTATATTTCATAGCGATCGGTACTGATCAGGCGTCCCTGACCGTATGTATGTGCTGATTTGGAAATAACTGTAAATACCATATAACCTCCTGGTACCAATTGATTATAGCAGTCTCTGATCAGTTTCTTTCGTTGATCTTCATTCAGTAAATGAATCAAAGCATAACAAAATATTCCGTCATACAACTCCTTGTTAAAAGGCATATCCGTAACAGAACCATGATAAATAAGCATATCTGTTCCATAATGTTTTTCCGCCATCTGGATGGCTGTCTGTGATATCTCAATACCTGTAACTTTTATTCCGTTATCTCTAAAAATCTGTGCATTCCGCCCATAACCAACTCCGGGTATCAGTATATTCCGGAGATCTTTCTGCACAAAGAAATCTTTCGTCAACACAGCAGATTTGGAAGGTTCAAAACCCCACATTTCCTTTTTATCATTAAATGCTGATTCCCAAAATTCAGTCTTGTTATGTTCCTCTGCCATAGCCGCCGTTTATTTTATTACAGGCACAATTTAATAAGAATATGGTAGTATCCGGATCAAACAGACCACAAAAATAGTTTGGGATATCATGTTTTATATTCAGGTGACATTTGTCCTATGAATCTACACCAGTCATTTTAAAATAAAATGACTGGTGTAAAAGTGTATCACAAAAACTATTTATATAACTCTTTTCTGATTTTCACTAAAATACTTTCCAGATTAGAAATATCCGGTTTTTGCGCAAAAGCACATACATCCAGCATTGAGTTGATTTCATTAATAGATCTTTCACATTCCTCATACAACTTTTCATAAGTATATGTCCCCTTTTTTACCTTCAATAATTCTTCCCTATCAGGTCTTCTTACATTCAATTTTCTGTATTGAAGTATTTCTTTTGACATATCTAATAAGCGGATCGTGTGCATCATATTTTTTGCATCATATCCCCCTCCGTGTTTTAATGTTCCCTGATAACGACTTTCGTTTCGTTGTTTTACCCATTCAAAGTACTCTTTATAACTCTTACAATAAGAAGAATATGCATCCTGATTCACAAACAAATAAGCTTTAAGCACTTCTCCTGGCTTCACGGAGCTGCAAGAAACCTCCTGACTATCATTTTTGAGCAAAATACCTTTATAATTGTGCATCCCAGTGGTATCATAAAACAAAGCGTACACCCCCTTGCTATGATTAATTTTTACCAATCCACAATGCTTTTGGTTCCATTTTTTTATTTTCAACCATTTTTGTAAGGCTATACTTTCATGGCCATCAATTACAAAACAAAAATCTAAAAGATTTTTACGCGTTTCGTCTAATGGATTATTTACTTTTTTATTTAATCCCTTAGCTTTTTTCACCTGAGCCATAGCATAATTAGCAAAAGTCTCCACTAATTCACGCGTAACAAGACTTTCCATATCAAACATCTTAAACAAAGGATCCTGATGCAGAATACAATCTTCAGGACTGGCCAGTAATTCTAATGTATTAGGATTACTTTTGGACAACAGCTCAACAAATCGTCCCAATTCATAATAAACCTCATCATTGGTAGAATTGTTCACCTGAGAAATGTACTCCATACCGAAGAATTTGTCTTTAGGTAAATAAAACACTCCTTTTATATCTGTGTCTGACTCATCTGTAGCAAGACCGTATGCTTTACTTCCAACTATAGCTTCAAATAGTATCAGTTTTTGATTCTTAAGATCCTGTATTGTCATGATTGATGTAATATAGATTTAAAAAATTCTTCTAAATGATCTTTATCAAACTGTTTGCTTTCTGTCAATTTGGCTTTTGCTTCCAGACTTCTGAATTTATCTGATATATATTGTCTAAGAGAAGAGGTTAAGGTATATTCAAATTGTTCATTAACATTGCTCTTTAATGCGACAAGGTCTATTGCTTCATTACATATATCTTTTGGCATCAACACCATCAGCTCGTCAAAGATCATAGGAGGATATGAATTATTATTTAAACTCCATTCTGCTGCTAACAAAGATCTCAGCACGTAAAATAATGACTTTAATTTCACTTTTTTATATTCAAGGATATCGATCTTGCTCCTAACCGTCCCAAGGTAATGATGTACTTGCTTTCGCTCATCAAAATAAGACTCTATCAACTGTAAAAAAAACTTTTTAAAAGTTAGCTCCTGGCAGTAAACTATAGGAGATTGTATCCATTCGAAAGGTGTCGCATTGCTACTATATAAAAGAGTAAGTACCTTTCTGAGATCCCAGCCATACATATCGAGGTCCTCATGGATCGGAAACTGCAGATCCATAACTGCTGGAAAAATAGTTGAATAGGCATCAGGCTTTCTTACAAAAATAAAGCGAACATCGTAGTCGCTGTCAATAGAAGGAAATTTCCACCCTCTACTCCCGGATTCACAAGCAAAAAGTATCTTTATATTTTCTGCAACTGAAATTTCATTTAATTTTTTAAGTATTCTATCTCTCATATCAAGTATATTTTATCTTGTTTACAACAAGGTCAATACAAAGATCAAAAGTGACTATGCAATCCTTTTTCGTAGTCTAAAACAAAAAAAACAACAAGCTGAATTACAATGAAATAATATTAAATAGTCTAAAGTTAGGCTTTTGATTTATAATCTGCTACGCAGATAGAATGCGCAGTAATAGCTTTTAGGAGATCTATCTTTTACCTATATTGACAAGGGTTATTATCGGTTATGAAGAAAATATATGTTATCAGCGGATTGGGTGTGGATAAAAGAGTATTTAGTAACATTGATTTCAATGGTCTTGATGTTGAATATCTGGATTGGATTCCTCCACACAGTCAAGAATCTATTGAACAGTATGCTGCACGTATGACTCAAATGATACATACTGATAATCCAACTATAATAGGATTATCTTTTGGAGGAATGGTTGCAGTTGAGATCTCTAAATTAATAGTATATGATAAACTCATATTACTCGCATCAGCTAAAACAAGACATGAAATTCCGGCTTTATACAGATTATTGGGTCGATTAAAACTGCACAAAATATTTCCTCCATCCCTATTCAAAAGCTATAATCCTGTATTAGGATGGCTATTCGGTATTCATACAGCTGAAGATAAGCAACTTCTCAAGGAAATATTAAAAGATACAGACCCCCTGTTTATGACGTGGGCGATTAATGAAATTTTGAATTGGAAAAATTTACAGGAACCGACAAACTATATACATATTCATGGGACAAAAGATAATATTCTTCCTGCTAAGAATGTTAAAAATATAGCTACACGTATTGAAGACGCCGGACATTTTATGACGGTGAATCAAAGTAAAACGGTGAGTGAAGAATTATTTAAAGTGATTAATAGAAATTATTAATCACTTTAAAGTCAGCATAACAGTTTTTAATTTTGCTTAAGCTTATCTACAGTTTTGTTTATTTCTATAATGTACAAAGTAAGTTCTTCAATCTTTTTTATAAGCAAATTGTTGATTTCACCAAGAGACAGCCCTTCCTTTTCAATTTCTTCAGCTTTTGGTATTTCCTGAAGGTGTCCATTTTTTTTTATAAATTTTTCAACTTCATGGAGAGGTTTGAGTTGATACGTTTGATCGAAGACGTAATCTGGCCAATTTGCAGCGTCAACCTTTATCTCTTTGGCTCTGATATTACCGTTTACTGCTAACGTGTATCCCTTTGTATTTTCAGTTTTGATACCTACATTATCTTTAAAAAATGTTTCACCAACTCCTGTAGTTAAGCCAAGTAAACCTGAAAGTTGCATTTCATTACCATTAACTTCTTCTAGCCTTGGGGCAAAATAATCTGTATATATAGATGGATCAGGATTCGTAGCATTTATAATTAAATCACTAAATAAATTAATTGATGTTGTTCCATTCAAAAACTTAAGATCATTTATTGATAATGCTTTAAGCCCTGTTATTCCATCATAAATTGCTCCTGTATGCTCTTGTAAATTACTATTAAAAGGATGTATGTAACAAACTGCTAAATACCATCGTTCCAATATTGGTAATTTATCAGAAAAGAATGTTCCAAACTGATTAATGGATCCATCCAAATTCTTTATTGGAGAATTAAAAACTCCAAGCGAAATTTGACCATGATTCATGGACATTTTAATCCAAACACTATATCTATACATCTTCCAAGGATTTACAGTCTGATTTTTAAATATAAATCCCCCCACTTGATCTCCTACAGAATTTCCATTAACCCTCCAGACTACATTCTTTCCATCTCTTGGAACACTTTCCCAAATGAGAATATTATCTTCATCTGAACCAAAGTATTCCAAGTTTGATGTTTGAGGAGCTGCTCCAACATTCCATGATTCAAAATTTAATAAATTTTGTGCATTGCCTTTATGAAAGCACAATAATAATATTATTATAAAACTTAATCGAAAATAAAAACTCATAATTTTTGTTAGTTAAAAATATTCCAATTATACAAAAAACAATATTAACAAAACGATTGAAGAATTAAATTTAATAAAAAAATAACATTCGATTTAATGAATATTTTAGAATCAAGGTTTTCTCAAAAAAGGGGCATGAATATAAATGGCAACTACAAAAATTAGACGAAGAAGGAAACTGGTATGCTGATGCAACAATGAGCATTATTAATCTGGATGTTTTCTCTGAGACAGAAGTAAAATATCTGCGAAATACCCCGCCATCCGCATAATCTTTGATCAATTATAGATATAAAACAAAACAGTCCGAAATGTAGATTTCGGACTGTTTTGTTTTGCTGATCCTTACCACCAGAATAACTTGTCATAACCCGCATCTTTTGACCAGGACAAAGTCTGATAAAAGGGAGCTAAGGAAGCTTCTTCTTTCACTGGAATATAACCTGATAATCCTGAAAAGGCCAGAATAGGCTTTCCCAGGAAATTGGCGGTATGTGCTTTATAAACAACTGTTTTTTCTATAGCTGTTTTCAGGCCTTGTAATTTCTCCGGTTGAAAATGTTTTTCAAACATATCCAGAAAATCATATGCTTTGACCGGTGTTGCCGGATCAAGATCTAGCCGCTGCACCATATTCCGATTGATCGTAGGAATAACTTCTGGATTTTGAGAAAGCAAAAGCTGTGTTTCTCTGGCCAGTCCCGCCATTGCTCTTGTATCTACTAATGAAAAAGTAGCGGACTGCTCCAAACCTGACTTTTGCTCATAATAAGCAATGTAGGCTTTAGCAATAGCACTAAGCCCTTTCTTTACATCTGTATCATACAATAGGCTGTTGATCTGATGGTAAGGCATACCTACACTCAGCACCTCAGTTGGAGAAGCCAGAATATAGGGTGCAACATCTCGAAGTTCATACAGCACCTCTACAGAAGCCATCGAACAGGCATCAAAAATCAGAAAATCCAATTCTGAAGGAAGAGCCGATTTCAGCACCTGTACATCCATCTTGCTGTAGTTATCATCTCCAAAAGAACGTACACTGATTTTGCCTGCATTAGCCGGGGCCCAGTTTGTGGCATGTGACCATAATATCGCTCCGTATGAATGAGATGGAGCAAGATTCTTCATGTCGGCAAATATCATTTTCATAATATCCGGATCAGAAGAATCATGATCATTATAGGTCTTGAGCACCTTGCTTTTTATTTCCGGACTCGTATCGTATACGATCTCGTAGAGTTTGGGCTGCTGACCGAATATACGCGCATAAACGACGAGCTTTCCATCGATCCCTGTAAACCCCTCTTCCATCTGATTGAGGTTTTTATAAGCATCTGAGGAAAGACTGTTGTTCGCTGCCATGTACACCATTACTGTACGGGCAGACACTGGAATAGCAGTATCCTTATCATCCTTTGCGCAACCTGTGGCAAAGAAGAGTGTAGTGCTGATATACAGATAAATCAAGATGCGCATAGAACTTTCAAAACTAAAGATTTAATTCAAATCTTTTACCAGATAAATCAAAGTCGGAAAGTGGTCGGAATATCCGTTTTGAAATACATTTCCGGAGAATGTACGAAACGGATAACCTTTGTATCTACCTTCCTGCGTAATCAGAAACTCGGGATTATAAATTTCAGATTTCCAGAATTTTAAGGTTGAGCGATTCTCCCCTAAAAGAGGCTCAGATATGATGATCTGATCAAAGAGATTCCATTTCCCCTGATAGCCCAAAGAACCTACACCACGATCGTAATGTTGCCACATGGTATTAAAAAGTCCGCCCTTTGCAACTTCCGGCTGTGTTTTTTTAGCATTCAACACCACCCGTACACTTTTATCTACCGGATCATCGTTCAAATCGCCCATTATGACGACCTTAGCCAGAGAATCCTGTGCATATAATGAATCTACTACAGAACGTACGATAGTAGCAGCATGCTCCCGAAGTTCGGAAGATTTACCGCCATACCGGGAAGGCCAGTGATTGACCAGAACGTGCATTTCCTCTCCAGCCAGTTCACCTGTTACCAGTAGAATATCCCGGGTTCTGTATTCTGGCAAATGATCAACTTTGTATGCAAACACTTTTGAGCTTTTTACTTTAAACAGTCCCGGATTATAGAGCAAAGCTACATCTACACCACGTCTGTCTGGTGAATCATAATGTACAATACCGTATCCCAGAGATACCAGTGACGGCTGTTGGGTAAGATCTTCCAGTACTTTACGATTTTCGAGTTCACA
This sequence comes from Sphingobacterium sp. UBA5789, assembly GCF_002418355.1. Taxonomy (NCBI): domain Bacteria; kingdom Pseudomonadati; phylum Bacteroidota; class Sphingobacteriia; order Sphingobacteriales; family Sphingobacteriaceae; genus Sphingobacterium; species Sphingobacterium sp. UBA5789. Next base: position 670,850 of record NZ_DIDX01000004.1, read on the forward strand.
AAGCCCTACAAATGCAGGACCTGCGGGACAGTATTTTTTACCTAAGCGGGATATGACTTTTGCCATATTGAGCTGTTTCCTTCTGTATTTCTCTGCTGTCCAGCGATTACCACCTTCAGATGTAAACTCCTCGTCATTGATCAAGGTGTCTTTTTCTGTGTCAAACAAATTTTCCAGATTATAAAAGGCAGCTGCATACACCTGATATTTTTTTTGTTGTGCGACCGAAATATGGGTCTGCACAACAAAAATAAATAAGATACAGAGCGACCTGAAATATGTTTTTTTCATCATACTGCAATATCTTATTTAGATGGTGTCACGATAATCGGACCATTGGAACCTCCTCCTGTAGAAGCTCCGCCCACCAACTGAATATTATCAAAACGGAATCCTACTTTATTTGCGTCAGCAGGCGATATAAACTCTAAGATTACCGCTTCTGCTTTTGCTATATTAGGAATAGTTACCGTATAGAATTTACCGTTATCTCCGGCAGCATTTGATAATACCTGACTAGGAAGCGTTATAACAGTACCATTTACTTTTAACTGAATATTGTTGACATTGGCAGAAGTACCTGCATCAAACAAATTTGCAGCCAACTGGAAGCTCAGTGTCACATCACCTTTATTTAAAGTATTGATCCCTGTCACTTTAATATTTGCATCCCTGTTTGCCGGAAGCCAGATATGTGCGCCATTATCTCCGGATACACTACGGATATCGGCAGCGCCCGACTCATCTGTATACTTGATGGGTGCTTTCATGTCAAAATCAGTAAAATCATTGATTTTTGGTCTGTTTCCGGATGGATAAGTACCTGAGCCAAATGTCTCTTTGAAGAATGTTCCGGCCTGCGGTTGCTCCGGTTCAGGAGCTTTACCATCAAAATCTTTCACATCAGCTTTGGTGCGCAGGAACAACTGCCATCCGCCGTTAAAGCGTCCCAGTATACCCACTACCGTTCCTTTTCCGGTAGGTAAGATATCTTTGGCAAAATCAGAAAAGTTACTCGATCTCACATCAAGTACATTTCCAGAAGCTGTTTTGATCTGTTCGTTGGTAGTCGCATCTCCGGTGGTGAAGGCTTTCTTTCCTCCATTGACAAATGTTACATCTTTGATTTCGACCAGTTGATGTACCATATTATCTGTCAATGCATTAAGTTCAACTACTTTTGGTGTTGCATTGGCAACATTCGGCCATGAATTTGAAAAAGCTTTTGCTTTAAACATTTCCCAGCTGATACGATTCGCATTGGTAGTACCCATACCGATCTGTAGTTCACCGCCATATTTGACGACATACAGGTCCTTAAGATGGATAAATACTTCCTGACCTACCTGATAGCTTGCATAAATAGAGTTCTGATCGATACCAATATTGATCGCTCCGGAAGCATCCTGAACATAGATCTGTTTGTAGATATTACCGGACTCATCATTGCCGGTAACAATTCCTTTTATGATCAACTCTTCAGCAATAAGCTGTGGTGATGTGATGCTGGCGTATCGTTGCTTTAACTGGAGTATAGAAATATTGTCCAGTGCACCTTCATACTTAGGCTCATTAAGCGGTGGAGCCATATAATCTCTTTCACACGATATGTTCAACAGAAGTGTACATACCGCAATAAATAAATATTTAAGTGTATTCATATTCATAGCGTATTAAAATCTATAACTTACGTTTAAGAAGATATTCATCCCCTGCATATAGAAATAACGGGAAGCAAAACGGTTAGGATACGTTGTATCTAAACGCCCCTGTTCGTAACCACCCGTACGGATATTTTTATTGTTTAATAAATTTATAACAGAAAAATTGAAATTCAATGCTCTTCGATTTTTGAGGTAGAACATTTTCCCGATAGAGGCATCCATCGTAACAACATCATCCAGGCGTTCCTGACTGGTAAGTGTTTTGTATGCGTTGAAACTATCCTCATCATATGGATTGATATTGACGTAGTTTGAAGCCAGTCTGCGCATAGCCGATGCTGAAAGATAATTTCGACCCACCGCATTGGCACTTACTTCAAAAAACCAGTATTTATAGAAGTACCTTGCGGCCAGTACACCTGCAAACTGCGGAGTACCCGACACATACAGATCTTTCATATACACTGTCTCTTCAATATCTATCAATTTACCATTCTCCGAATTCATAATGCCCAATGGATTATTGCTATAGTAATATTCACCCATTGTTCCGATAAAATCAAAGCTCCAGTTGTCATCCAAACGGTAGGTAGCAGCTGCTTCTACTCCGCGGTGTACACGATCTACTCCTGTCAGATTGTGAAATACAAATGTACGTTCTGAATCATGATAGTAGGCCATACGCTCCAGTTGATCGTAGAAGTTTGTCTGAAAAACAGATACGCGACCGGATAAACGAGGCATAGAGAAAATATAGTTGATATCGGAAGCAAAAATTTTGCTGCTTGTCAGTCCTTTAACCACCTGATCCGTTACCCTAGGCATGACATAGGCACGATCAGGAATAGGTGCTTCTGTACTGTAGCTCGTGTTTGCAGATAAATAATGACGTCCATTTATTTTGTAGGTCAGACCACCTTTCAACGTGTAATCGAAGAAATGATATTTTGCACCTTTGCCATAAGAGTTGTTTGGAAAACGGCCATTCTTCATATTACCGTTACGCTGAAAATCAGTATAAGTCAGTTTTGTGCCATAATGAAAATCAATATTTGAGGTCTGATATTGATTCATCACCCAGGCATTAACAGATTGTACATCGATATCAAAGTCATAACCGAAGATATCATTTACATATGCTTTACGATCCGGAAACAGCAAGTCGTTTTGTTTTATATCTTCATTTCCGGGATTGTCGCGTTCTGCAAACTTATCTTTATCCAGAACATAGTCTGCACCCAGCAAATCTTCAACAGTTTTATACTGATATGATCTTGTTTTACGTGCTTCAACTCCTGCTGTCAGACGCATATTGTTGTCATAAAGCTTGTTGAACGTCGAACTAAGTGTTCCTTCCAGAAGATCTGAATGACGCTTCTCTACCATATAAAGTGCTGCTCCGTTATATTTACGTCTGTTTTCAGGATCCATGTTCTGTCTGTACATTTCATCCCAATTGACTTGTGTTACATCTGTATTGTTGGATGTCCACAAATCCCGATAGTAGTTATAAGTAAACTGATCCGTATTCGCCGGATCCATTGCAAAATAAGAAGGCAGATAACGGTAATAGTCCGGTCTTGGATCTATTGCATTGTACCAGTTGAGTGCTGAACTTGCATAGCGGCCATAATGCAACAGACCACCGGATGTCAATGTCGTCTTTTCGTCTATTTTCCAGATATGCGAGAGCACCACTGTAGGATCATAAGCCGTTACCATTCGTGAATTACGCACTTTTCCATCCTGATAACCCCAGTTTGGATTGTACATATTGTTATCCAGCAAATCGTAGGCTTCCTGAAAAGACGCGCCCTGTTGCCCGCGTACTACCGGAGATCCGTAAGTAACAAAAGAAAGAGAATGCGCTCCGTCTGCCCACTGCTTCTCCGCTGAAAAAGCATAGGATACATTATTATAAGAAGTTCCTTCTACAAATCCCTTATCAGCATACCGCCCTCCTATAGCTCCGGTAAAAGCCCAGCCATTATCCATCAACCCTGTAGAATAGCTGAATATCCCACGCGCATAGTAATTGCGGTTTGTGTAAGAACCTGTTACTTTACCACCCTTGGCATATGAACTGGCACGCATATTAATATTTTCGGCTCCTCCAATAGATCCGAAAGTGAAATTTCCACTATTATTGTAATTGACCACATCTCCGTTTCGTGTCATATCATTCAATGCACCTATAGATGCAAAGTTGAAGACGCGACGATATTGGTCATTAGCCAATATACCATTGATGTAGGTTTGTTCAAAAAAATTGTCATATCCCCGCACGCGAAAGCGAAAAGGAGATAATTTGAATCCAACTTTGTTAAGGTAAATATCATTGGATAAAATCACAGAAGAACGGATATCCTGACCATGGATGTCTCCATCGTCATTGAGAATATCATCATTTATAACGCCCAGAATGGTCTGTACATCGATCTGATTCTCCTGTACCAATGTTATGGCCGGTAATGTTTGATTTTCGCCAGCTGCTAGAGAAACTGACATGCTGTAAGGTCTGATGCCTGCTGAGTTAATGACCAATTGGTCATCTCCGGCTTCCAAATTCACAAATATAAACGCTCCATCAGTATTGGTTGTGGCTGTTTGCTTGTTTTTCTCCAGCGAAACGACGACTCCTACCAAAGGCGTTTTATTTTTTTCATCTACAAGTGTTCCCCTTAATTGTGCCTTTTCCTGAGCATAACTAAGCTGGAAACATCCCAGAAGAAAAAATAACACGTATAACGTATTACGCATAGTATTGTTTTAAGTAAAAAAAAATAGACAAGAGGAGGATAATCCTCCCCTTGTTTATAGTGTTAATGATTGGTAATAAAAGTTATTTTGTACCTACTAATTTGATATTATCTATACGATAACCTTGTTTATTATCAGCTGCAGTCGCAAAGATTTCTAAAGTAACACTATTGCTGTTCGCAATTCCGGTAATGTTAACAGGAACGTACGTATTTGACGTTGCTACGGTACCTGCAGGAACTGTTATATCCTGACCGTTAGCACGTACCTTAATTGTTGTAACAGGTGCGCCATTCGCATTGGCAGTTACATCAAAAGATAATTTAAGATTAGTTGCTCCGGTTGTATTGATTCCTGCAATTTTGATTCCTGTATCTTTATTAGAAGGCAACCACACATGACCGTCCATAGTTGAAGTAGCACGGATATCAGCATAAGTAGCAGTATACATATCGGTATAAGTTATTCCTGTTGCACTGTAACCTGTATAAGCTTCTATTCTATCCTTAGTTGTAGCTTTTGGATCAGGAGTTCCAAATGTTTCTAAAAACAATGTTTGCTCAGTTCCGGTTCCAGGATTAGTTGGGTTAGTACCTCCATCAACACCTACATTTACAGATCCGCCTGGTACAGTTGTCCAGTCTGTGATTGTTCCTGCACCTGTTACGGCTACCTGATTTCCTGTTGTTGTAGTTTGTAAAACAATATCGTACGTGTATTTTTTACCACCTTCAAATGTTGTGCTTGCCGGCATAGTCCATTTAAATGTACCTGATGCCAATGTAAATACAACTTCTTTTGAAGAAAAATCCCCAGGAAGCAAGATAGCTTCTACCAACTGAGCACCAGTTTGTGCTGTAGTTTTAGCCGATACATTCTGTGCTGCAGCAGCTCCGCTCAATGTACCTGTAGCCAGATCTAAAGATGCTGTAGTGTTTACATTATTGTACGCTACCTGCAGACCGTTGACATCTGTAACACCTGTACCCGGTTTAACAGTCAGTTCTACTTTCGCCAGCTTGTGACTGAAATTAAGATTAGCTGTTCCGCTGGATTTGGTCAATCCTGTCGCATTGTTAGAGTACAATACATCAATCGCAGCAGGTGTAGTCTGATTCGCTACTGTCACTGGTAAGGTAGTACCGGAAAGGCTTGCATTATAAGGATAGTAAGCAATAAAATCAACCGATCCAGTCTCCGGATAGTTAATGATCTCTGTTCCCTGTGCAGAGAAATTACCGTTGCCACCTGTTGTGTATTTTTTATTTGCAGCTAAAGGAGTTGCCAATCCGTTACCTTGCTTCATAAATACACCGATAGCATCATTTCCATCCCAGGCATTACCTGTGACACGTGTACCTACACTACCTGCAATAGCAGAAGTAAATTGTACCTGCGCGTTGTTTTGTGTTCCCAAATCGCGGTAGTCATCGTTCTTGCACGAATGTCCCAGAACAATAAGTGCTAAAGCAGCACCCAGAAATTGATTCTTTTTCATGTTTTGTTAAAGAATAAATGGTTTTTATATTTTATTGACTAATAACTATTTGCGCCATATTTGTGTATTTATGGTCGATTTGGCTTCCTTGCTCAGTGCCGGAAAAAATGTAAAGCCGGTCTCTTTCTCTAATGATTCTACCGTTACGGTATAGTTCATATAGTCTGTATTGGAAGGCGATACATTGTTCATTCGGAATCCGATTGTATAATAATTGGACCCTTGCTTCATCGCAAGTACTTTATAATAATATTTTGGTTTGGCTACCTGTTTGCCCGAATTATCCTGTACATATTCAACAGTCTTGTCTGTAGCTGTAGTTACCATAGCACCCGTCACGACATACATCGTATCCACTCCTGCCTGTGTAGTCCAGGTACGGATTTTATTTTCGAGATTAGCCCAGACTCCCTGATTAAGGCTTCTGTTTTGGGGTGTCATATTGGTATAATAAAAGGTTGATTCATTCTCCGCGCGATTATAAGTCCGGTCACCGCTGGGTAACTGATGTCCTCTGTCAATCTGCAGACTGGCATTATTCGGATATCCGCTTTCCAGATTTGCTTGCAGATTCTGTAAAAAAGCAGGATCATATGCCCATTTATCTGTACGGTCCTGGCTTCCCAGATAGTCATTACTTAACGGATAGGCTACCCAGTAGGCTACTTTATACTGCGTATCGTACAGCATCGAGTAATTTCTTCTGGTCGTGGTAGACATTTTCAGATTATACTTGATATTGGTTTGCTCAGCTATCACGGGAAGTTCCATATAAGATACTGTTGGCTGCGGTGTTACTCCCCCATCCTGCCCAAGTGTAATATCATACTGATAGCGATGTCCTTTGGCTAAAGTTGTTCCGGCACCTATCGTCCAGGTATAGGTTTTTCCATCAGACTTGGTAAAGATAATCTTGTTTTGTGCGCTAAGCACTCCAGGGAATAGAGTCCATTCTACAACGGTCTCATTAGCTGTATTCAGGTATATTTTTGCAGGAATATCTTTTGCTGTATTATCTGTTGTTAACTGACCTGACGAAAGATCGACTACAGCGGTGGACGAAAGGGCAGTAAAATTTGCTTTCAGACCACTCAGATCTGTTCCTTTTATCTTGAGTTCAACTTTAGTCATTTGTCTTTCAAAAGACAGGGCTACAGGCCCCTGCCCGGAAGTTAGACCGGTTGTATTACGGGCGATCATGAAATCAAGTAATGGCTGATTATCCTGATTTAGAATATTAACTGTAGGTGTAAGTGTACTGTTACTTTGATAAGGATAGTAAGCAACAAAACTCACTTTACTTCCCGTTGGAAATTCCAGAGAGGATTGTGCATCCAAGGGGGAAAAATTACCGTTACCATTGGTAGTGTAGGGTTTATTAAACCCATTGTTTACAACAGATGTACCACTAAGCGGCACACCGTTCTGAAACATAAAGATACCGATAGCATCATTAGCGCTCCACTGTGTCCCCTGGACTCTTGTTTGCGGTAAACCCGCAATTGAACTTGAAAAATATACCTGATTTGAGGTACCTTTTGAATTTAGATCAGTTTCCTTGCGACAGGAAGAAAACATTAAAACGACGCATCCCAGCAAATAGAGCCAGCTCTTTCTCATCAACATTAATTAGATTAATAATATTAAAAACTTATAGAAAATAATCATTCGGTCGACCCAATAGGATCTTAAAACTTTTCATTAGTGAATGATAGATTTTCAAAGTTAACCAAAGTTAGCTAAACAATAAAATCCTATGGTTAATCTATTTTTAATTTTTTATTAAGTATTACCATTTCATATCACTAATGAATTAACATACTATTGATATGTTAAAAAAACGAGCTTCTGATTAAATTTTAAGTTATATATGAAAAAAACGTTAAGCGTGGCTGCAGATGATTTTTATATTAGTTTCATAAGCGACAAAAAGCTACTCAAAGCAACTATGTCTAAACTTTTTATCTTACTGCGCTTATTTTACTCCTTTTCCAAAGTTCTGAATCAGATCTCCGTATCGTTCAGTATAAGTTCTGAACATTTCAGCCCGGGTATACAAATGAAATATTTCATTTCCATTGATAACCAGATTGTCAGGAGCTTTGCCATTACAGAATGCTCCTCTGGAGTATAAGGCTTTGTAAATGATATCATAGTTTTTTTGCGCAATCTCCTTCGTTGGAAATTCATAGATAAGGATAGAAAAATCAGGATAGATATCTTTTGTGCCACTCTCCGGCTGTTTACTTCTTGAAAAATAGGAACGGATGCCGTTTCCTTTCACAGAGATTATTTTATTGTCCTCGCAATTGTTGTAAGACCAACCTCCCCGATCCTTTGCCTCTTCAAATCGAAAACCTGCTTTCTCCAACTTTTCCTGCAGAAAAGTTAGAAGTGCTGTATTATCGGTAACACCTGTAGTTTCAATAGTTTCATAAGTTGTTGCTGCATTAGGCATATCTTCATGACTCAGATACTTTTTTGTATCTGAGTTTCCTTTATCTGAACCTTTGCACGCAATAAGGAAGGCAATCGTCAAAAGCAAAATCAGATTTCTCATAACCTTTTTATTTAATCAAATTTAAAAAAGACATCTTCAAGACCTCTTTCAAAATTGAAATTTATATTTTCTTTCAGCAGTTTACGCTCTTTAAAATCCTGATCTGTTTTAAATAGTTTTCCCGATTTCGTTACGACATAATAATATCCGTTCTGATAAGATAAGCCCATCAGCGTATCCGATTCCGGCCATGCATATTTCTGCAGCACTTTTCCTTTTTTACTGACCGTAACAATGTGTGTACTTGTATTCAACACAAAACCGTCATCAGTTGGTACCAATGAAAGAATCTCTGTTCCGGAATTGGACACTTCCTCTGCATGTTTTCCGTCAGAAAATATACCAGGATCCTTTAAGTCAAGCTCCCATTTTAATTTTCCGCTCCCCTTATCTATACTTAGGAGTTTATTATTTCCGATCAGGATCTGATCATCATGTATCAGCAGATTGGTACTGATGTACAGATTTTCATCTTGTGGTGAAAAAGTCCATACAGCTTCCAAATTATCGTTCCAGCAAATTACTGTACCTTTTTCTGTCAGAAGAAAAATCTTATTTTCATTTATCCTGACGGGAAAAGATGACCCTTCATCAAAATTGTAACTCTGCAGCAGTTTTCCGTTTGTGGCGGATAACTTCAGTAATCGGTAACCAATATTCATATAGACTGAACTTCCCAAAATTTGCGGAGCACTTAATAAAGGTACTTCAGATTGGTATATCCAGTTCTCTTTTAATGTGGGAATGTCTACTGATTTGATCTCGCCATGACTATTTGCAAATAACATTGCATTTTGGTAAACGGTAGGCTCCTGATAAAAATGCACAAATCTGACATCCGAAAAATTATAGTCATAATATTGCTGATCCGGAGAAACCTTATCTTCATAAGTCCACTTCTCTTTCCCTGTACTACGATCCAGTCCCACTATACGGGCGTTCAAATGGCTTTTTATAACTTCATCTTTGTAAAAGGAAAAATAAGTCAGTTCATCTATATTGCTATCCCGGACTTCTTTTTCCCACAGCAGTTGATCATGTACAATATCAAATGCATAGACACTGCCGGCATTTGTCGTGATGAAAAGATTAGTTTTTGCCGGACTTTTGCTTCCGTTATCCTTACATCCTCCAAACAGAGAAATTACAGCACCTGTAATACAAAATAATTTAGTCGAGACGGTCTTTATTAAGTTCATAATCAAAAGGAATAGTTTGGCTGAAATCTGTTATATACCACGTTGTTGGATCACTTGCAAATTTTACAAAGTCATAGACTATATTCAGTGGCATCTGGATATTACCCAGATTTACCCCATTAGTATTGTATGCAGTCACCATAGCAGTCACCCGTGCAATCTCTTCTTCGTTATCATCTCTTTTTTGAAGTGGAGCATTATACCCTTTTCCGATCCGTATATGTGCATCGTTAGATTTTAATAAATTGACTACTTCCTGCTTATACCTTCTTACTATCGCATATTGTGCTTCTTCATCTGTCGGAACATCTTCTGCTGGCACTAACTTACTAAAGTCTATGGTTTTAATATAATCGTATTCCTCTTTGACACTTTCAGGAACAAACTCGCCTGTCCTGATCTGCTTTCCCCACATCAACGTATCCAGTGGTTCTGAAATAGCACGGCTTGCATAATCTACTCCTACACTTATGGTGTCTGCTCCGGCAGCCTCACCGTTATTTATATCTGATGAAGATGAGCTACTCAGAAACTCATCTTTGAAATCACGGATATGATGAGGGATATGGTGCCAGCCAACCACAAAATGAAGAAATAATAAGACAAACAGAATAATACTGCTAATTACAATCAACATGGTGCGTTTTTTTCCTTTCATAATGTAATGGATGATTTCTTTGTTTAAAATATATGTTATTAGTTATCACTTCAGATTATAGGTTGTACTATCCTGATAATCTGTATTATAATAGTTGTTTTTAATATTTAGGCTGATGCTGTCACTCAGTTTGTCAAACATCTCTCTTATATATTCCTGTTTATTATATTGCTTAGCATAATACAGGTCCTGTGGTCTTGGTTCTACCGGAGTTAGTTTTGTTCTGAGTAATAATGTTGTTCCCATCGCCTCATTACTGCACCATAACATGATCCAGCCTTTGTTAGCGATTCCCAGGCTAAATGTATTATGCTGACCGGCTTTCTTATATTTTTCCCATGCCTCCGGATTGAAATCTTTAATCGGGACACTGCTACGGTAGAATAGACTATCCGTATAAGAGAAATATACAATATAGAGTGAATCAGGAAAATTCAAAAAACTGTTGTCAACTGAAGGATCTGACTGTTTCCAGGCAAAATAATCGGGATTCGGATAGTTAAAATTACCATAATCATCACTGTCACCACTTTTCAGATAGATTTCCCGAACTCTTAGCGGTTCAGATGTAAATAATAATGTACTGTAATCAATCTTTTTACTCCGGTCTATAAAGGCAATCACCACTAAAACAATAATGATCAGCATCAACAGACTGTATATTTTATTGAGGATATTCATGATTTAGTTTTTATAAGCTGCAGCCAATCCACTGATATAATAAAGAAATCCTGCAAACAAGCTGAGTAACACAATTAGCAGAATTAAAAAAATAACTGCTGCTGACTTAAACCTGGGTTTGTAGTAGGCAACAAAGCTGAACTGTAATACGGCAATCACTCCTAAATAAATTACCGGTATTAAAAACTGATCATTTTCGGAAGGAAGAATAAGTCCAAGATAGATTAAGATCAGAATATACAGGAGCGCCAGGAGCTTTGCACTCAGCGATCTTGATGTATTTATATCTTCAGTAGATTGCATTGTATTTTCTTAAATTAACTGTTACGTATTAAATTCTTTCCATATTCTAAGCACAGACTCTAATCTTCATATGCTGTCAAACGTTTTAATCCAGAGCAAATGTAACTATGACGAGCTTAATATAATGTACAAATATACATTTGCGTATGATCAGTCCAGATTAGTATCAATCTGACCATTATTTGCCAGATATCGATAACGTACAGATAGCAATGCCGGTGCGCCTGTCATTAGAATGTTAAAGAGTTACTTAGCTCTGGTTAGTTTTAATCTGAATAATCATGTTAACGGATTAAAGATTGATCTGCGCAAATTACAAGCCAATCTAAACGAATTTAAATCCATACTCCGGATTTGCAGGCCTTTTATTTAGCTTTAGGTTGCAAAATCTGATGATATGAAATTAACATCCATTTATTTAATGCTTTGTATGCTGATATTAAGCAGTATGTCCCTTTATGCACAGACCCTTGATTCAGTTGCATTAGCAAAAATCGGAGATCAGCTTGTCCAGCTGGAATTGCAACAGGCGGAAGGAAAAACCACACCGGGAGATAACTGTGTAAGAGATGAGGATGGAAATTTTCTCTCCTGCTATACTGCTGAATCTTCACCACTTTGGGTGAATGATTTCAATCATGACGGTTTTCCGGATGCCGTTTTTCAATTTATGGACGAGGGGCTCGGAGGCGGCGGCAACGCTTATGGATTTAATTATATCATAGTGCTTTTAGATGCAAAAAAAACTATCATCGATCAATATTCAATTTTCGGTGGCGGTAAATTTTCTTTTGGTCATTTATCTATCGATCGTGTAGATAAAGGAAAAATATATGCCACCTACGACGAAAATCCAATGTCCAGATCAGCCAGTGATAATGATGACGACGAATTGAAACACGTACAAGTCGTCTTTTCCCTTCAGGATAATAAAATTGTTGAAGAAACTTATAAAAATTGTCCTGTGGCAGATGTAAAGAAACAAATATTTAATTCGGATAATCAGCAACAGCTAAAAATCACATCAGGTATGGATGATCAGTTCAATGAAGACTATACAGAAGTTATTACTTTATCAGATCGCACACAATTTACGGCCAATTTGAGCGGCTGTGAGGATCTTGAACTTTATTTCAGCCGTACTATACCGTTTAAAAAGGAACTGGAATTTAACAAATCTTCTATAAAACAGGAATTATTGCTTAACATTCTGTATTTACGGGAAAATACTTTATTTAAATCCATATTAACACAAACCTACTTACAGTTGACCAATCTCAATAAAGAACTGATCAAAACAGATAAAGATGGCGGGGCGGCTCTTCATTTCACACTGTCCGATAAATGGGCCGCTAATCTCTTTATTTCTGGAAATGAAGAGCAGGGAACTTTTATTACGATACGATATATCAGACCCAAATATGCAGAATCTATGGATTTCTGGGAAAGTATGGAAAGTAAAGCAAAGCTGTAAATAACAGGATTTGTCCTGTTATAATGCCAATCCCGTTTCCGAATACTTGCAAATGACCCGTAATTTTTTCAAATGATTGCAGGAAATGTTACCTTCGCTCCCAAAGCCGGTACACATATATGAAAAATATCATAGCCATAGTAGGAAGCGCAAGTGCAGCATCTTCAAGCCATAAGATTCTGGAATTTTTAAAAACTCACTTAGAAAAGGAGATTAATCTTTTGGTATTTGACCGGTTGAAGGAGTTACCACATTTTGATCCGCAAGAGAGTATAGATCGCCCCCCTATAGAGATTATTGCGCTACGACAGATTATACAGGATGCAGATGCGGTACTGATCTGTACACCTGAATATGTTTTCAGTATTCCCAGCGGATTAAAAAATCTTCTGGAATGGTGTGTGGCTACTACAATATGGATGGATAAACCTGCTGGTATTATTACTGCATCTACAGATGGAAAAAATACGCATGAACAACTTCAGATGCTGTTACGCACATTGGGTGCATCTGTAGAAGAAAACACCTGTCTGCATATACCGGCTGTAAAAAGCAAAATAAATCAGGAGGGTCAGATAGCAGATCCGGATACACAGAAAGCTCTTATTCATCTCGCAAAAAACGTACAGAGAGTCCTTTAATCCTTAAGTCTCATACTTACGGGTAGAATCACTGGGAACGAGAATTTATAATCTTATAGTTGCAAATCCAATTTGTAATTTAATTCTACATATCATTGTCTACAGATACATACGCTCTTTACTATTTTGCTACAAAGCTGTATATCTGACAGATACAAACTTTACGCAAATAAAAAAATAGAACAATCGATTGCGTTAATTAAAAAAATGAATATTAAAGAATTTTAAGACACTTTAATTATTACTGTTTTTTCCTTTTAAGAATACAGGCACAGTTTTGGCTTTCGGTTTAGTCTAACTCAATTCTATCAAATTATGAAAAACAGGACAACTCCTGCCCTTCTATTTATGAGTGGGCTACTCTTTGGAGCTTCGTTATTAAGCTCCTGTACAAAGGAAATTCTAAATGCAAAAACCGATGAAAACCCAACTGCGCTGGATATGGCCAATACCAGTACCGCTGTTCCAACCAACCCTTACTATGTATTGGATTCCATAGGCAAGCCTCAGCAAATTTTCAGAGAGACAATCAATTCCACAACTTTGAGAAACCGCCTGAAAACAAGTTATGAGCCTACCCGGATTCTACCCACGGGATATTACGTAGCTCCTAATCAGACCTTTACTATCAATGTAAATCTGCAACAGGGTTCCACTTTGCCTAAAGTACAGGTGGGAACACATTCCCGCAATCACGACTATTCATACAATCCACCTGTATATAATCTGTCCTCAGGAAACAATACTATTACAGCAAATGCGGATGGAGGAATTATCTGGATTACGTATGAGCAACCGACCAATGCAACTACTGCTCCGGCGGCCAGCGCATTGCTCTCCTTTTCCGGAAGTATCTCCAGAATACCGGTTTATATCAAGAATAGCACCTCATTAAGCAACTGGCAAAATCAACTCCTCACCTACAATGGGGCCACGGATGTATTGATGGTAGGGCAAAATGTATATATGGTATATGCTAAAGGTTTACACGCTGCTGTATCAACCCAAAATAATGATCTGATTTTAAATAGTGCTGATGCAGCCTGGGATATTCACTACAATTATGCAGGCTTAAATAACAGCAGCACACAGCATACGAGACCTATAATCCCACATTTGATGGTACAGACAGAAGTTCCGTTTGGTTTATACTATGCCTTCTTTTATCGTACAGCTTATGCAAATTACGACGCTCATAAAGTATTTGGGGAGGATATCGTAACCAACTGGGGTGTATGGCATGAATTTGGTCATTTGATGCAAATGCATCCTATAGACTGGGACGGGCTCGGTGAGGTTACCGTTAATATATTCAGTCTGAAAGCAGAGCGTGCATTGGGGATCACACCGACAAGATTAACCAAAGACAATATATGGCCTCAGGTACATACTTACCTGACGGGTACAGGTACCAAAAATTTTGATTCGCAGAGTGTATGGGTGAAGTTAGCTATGTTTCACCAGCTATGGCTGGCCTATGGAGACTCTTTCTATACCAATCTATATCGCTCTGTTCGTGAAGATACGGGCACATACAGCTCTAGTGATGCAAAAAAGAAGAATTTTATACTAAAAGCATGTCAGCAGTCCGGATATAATCTGACTAGCTTCTTTCAGGCATGGGGTATTCAGGACAACAGTCTGAATATCTATGCTGCAGTAGCAGCCCTCAATTTGCCTTCGCCACCGTATGATCTATCCCAACTGACAGATTCCTATACCCCGGGACAAAGTCTAATCGAAAATGGAAACATCTATCAGATTGTTTCGGCCGTAAACAATAGCAGTGTGGTAGATGTAAACAGCCATACACCAGCTAATTCCACTCCGGTTACTTTGTGGTCCAGAAATAATCCGGCAAGTAATAATCAAAAGTTTCTTGCCAGAAGATTATCAGGAGGACAGTATGTATTCAAATCCTTGGCAGATACCACAAAAGTATTAGATGTACAAGGTGGCGGATCAGCTGACGGGACCACTATTATTGTGTATGGATACCATGGCGGAAATGCCCAGCGTTGGGATGTAGCTGATGCAGGTGCTGGATATGTATACTTAAAATCTGCAGTAGGAACTAATAAATCACTGGATGTCAAAAACGGTGCGACAGCCAACGGTACATTGATGCAGATATGGACTTCGGGAACAGGAAATTCGCAAAAGTTCAAACTGATCAAGCAATAGAACAATATTAATGAAACTCAAAGCCTGTCTCTGGTTAATTTCAAAGACAGGCTTTTTATTTTATTTCACGTTTTTCTTATAATAACTGTAAAGTGTATCTATATCATTTGAGCAGAGAACCGGCATTGCTTCTTTTACAACCGAATCTTCCCAATCCCACCATCTCATTTCCAGTAAGAGTGCTATATGATTTTCGCTGAATCTCTTCTTAATCAATTTGGCAGGATTGCCACCAATGATCGAATAGGGTTCTACATCCTTCGTAACTAAAGCCCTGCTTCCGACTACGGCTCCATGTCCGATAGTAATACCCGGCATGATCATCGCCTCACTTCCAATCCATACATCATTACCTATTAACGTGTCTCCTGCACGTTGAAATCCATCTTTACTTTCTGAAAAATGCAATACTTCAGACATGTAAAAAAAGGGAAAACTGGATACCCAGTCGTATCGGTGTCCCTGATTACCAGCCATAATAAAACTCGCACCACTGCCAATGGAACAATAGGAACCAATTATCAATTTGTCCACATCATCTCTGTCAGGAAACAAATAGCGGGCACAGTCATCAAACGAATGACCATGATAATAACCGGAATAATAGGAATATTTACCTGCGATAATATTAGGGTTGGTGATATGATCACTTATGATTTTACCCTTGAAAGGGCTTTCGAAAAAATTATTCATTTTTATAGCATATTATTTTAAATCCAATTCAATAACAGGGCAGTCTGTTTTTCTACCCCAACTTAAATCCTCAATAACATGCTAATCTGATAATTTCATATTCAAATATATTAAAAAAAAGATGGAACGTTGTATCTCATTCTGTTTCTACGCTAATTCCATATCGAGCAATACTGTTTCCTCCTGATTTTCATTCCGGATAAGAATCCCCAGATAATCAAAAGCATTTCTTTTTAAGTATGCCAGACTCCTGTATTGATTCTCAAGCGTATATATTTCCCGATCCTCATTCAACTCAAATTCATCCTCAAAATCTACACTCGAGTTGGTCCACATAAATATATTAAACTCACTCCTTCCCTCTTTATCGTTATATTGGTTACTTTTTGCAGAAGAATAGTTAAGCGTTTCGACTAACAAAGCATTGTAACCATGTATTCTTTCATCAAACAATACAATTTTTAGATTTTCGCCAACAGGCTCTGCCCAGATGACAAGAGGCGTGTCGTCGTCATTCATAATAATTCCGTAGTCATCTGTTGTACCGGAATAATAAATCCGAAAAAGGGTTTGTTCCTTAAATGATAATTTTCCGACCCAATCAAGACTATCCAGCCAGACAGGATTTTCATCAAAATATCTGACTGTGTCATTATCCAAATCCGTCACCCTATCATGCAGATGATCAGGTGTACTATTTATTGCAGACATATAGTATAATTATAAATGACAGAATAATTTATAAAATTAATCAAAACGTGTCATCGCTGTATTTTTATTTTTGAAAATCATCAACAAAAGATACAAAGAGAGTCCTGTTCCGGCACTTACACAGAACATAAAAGGTAATTCCTTCAAATCAAAATCTCCATAACACCCATACTCATAAAAATAAGTAAACCAGCCAAGATCATTAATAAAGCCAGTTATATAGTCCGAATAAAAGAATCTGCTGACTAAAGCAGCAGTACATAACGGTATTATAAACAAAATCAAAACAGTGATAATCAGGCGAGCTTTTTTACGGACTATTTTTCTGCTGATGTAAAATATCCATCCGAAAAATGCCACAAAATAAAGAGGTAACACGAAAAGAGCTCCTGTGTAGTCGTGTCCGGGAGTACCTTCACATGGACCGATTACTTTATCTGCAAAAGGCAGAAATATAAGCATATAACCTAACCAGCCTAAAGCAAAAAGTAAGCAATGCAAACCTATATGCTTTTCCGGCTTTTGAATGATATCTCTTGTATGCATACTGATGTTTCTTTACCTGAAGAAAACCTTCTTTTTAATAATTTTACCGCTGGATTTGTCAAATGTCAATGTTTTATTCGGGCCGCCATAGAATAAAGTCAATGTAAGCGTGCTATCTGTTTCACTCTCAAACAGAATATCCTTGGCATATCGTATTTTAACTTCAAGATTATCATTAAGCAAATCGTGGTCATCACATTGAAAGATCTGTTTCTCAATCAGTCCCTTTTTCTCGATAACCTGCAAGACAGGATATGCCATGACGCTGTAGCCGACTATCTGAGCGCGGTATTCCGAATTCAAATCTGTTTTCAACCATAATCCAAAGGGTGTGGTAGAAAGTATGAATGCAAAAAACGGCATTCCCATTGGCAACATACTTAATACCAGACCTAAAATTATGCCGCCTAAAAGAAGTTTTGCCAGTATTTTTTTCCAAAATAAAATAATTGAAATAAAACTCCCTAAAAACCACAACCATACCAATGCTACATCACTATAATAACCCTGCAGACTTATCCTGAAAAAACCATAGGCGAGTAAATCTGCTGCCAGTAAAACAGTTATAACTCCATAAACCTTAAGAATGATGTTTTTCATAGCTATATAATTTTGTTTTGACAGGAAAGAAATTTATAATATATGACGGCTGTAACTGATCCAAATACACTGATCTGTAAAGCGCAAAGGTATAGCCCCGTAACCCATATATTTGTATATGTACTCCAGAAAGCCTCTCTTTCATCAAAAATGGCAATATCAATAAGATACCAGCAGAGCATAAATGCAAACGCAACTACGCATGTTCTCATTATCCGTTTAGGTTTTATAAAAATAAAAATGACATGTATAACGATCATCGCCGTCAAGGGTAAAAAAGAAGACAGGACCAGATCAGGTAAAAAGCTACAGTCCAGACAAGCTGAAGAAGGAGCAGTTCGGTACTCCCATAATGCCCAGTACCCCTGCGCTATCGTAAAGACAAGCACAACACAGGCAAACATACTTGCCTGTAGAGCTCTTAAAGTCAGATTATCTATTGCCTTCATAAGTAATTTCCTATCCTATCAGATATTACCTTTTTATCCTTATTGTATTGCCAATCCTATAATCTCATTTATATTTCTGAGATGTTCTTCACTAAGCATATGATTTCTCTCTGAATGATTCCGGTGCGTGATAAAACCGATTCCCTCTCTGTAATCAAATCCCTCATCTGCAACCACATGGTTTGTCAAAAAATTTATTATATCGTTCATTATAACATCTTCTGCCACTATTGATGTCTTACTCAGATGTACAGAGATTTCGGATCTGATAGCCTCCCTTTCGGATATGTCGCCCAATGTGAGTGGAAGCAGCATAAAAAACAGCAAAGAAGGATCACTCTGTTCATTTGCAATCATTCTCATTAATTCCGTCCAGTGTATTAATGAAAGATGAAAATGTCCACCTGTATTGCCAAGATAAGTATCATTAAAAAAATAGATGGTTTCATTTGGGTGAAATTCAGCATAAAATGTCACCTTATCATTTAGAGGATACATCCAGGTATAACCGTTCCAGGGCTCCGCTTCCTTTCCGTTTTCATCAGTCTTACCTGCCAGTTCCTCAAACCACTCTTCCGAAGGCATCTCGAAATTTTCAATAATATAATCAGAAAGCATAGTTTCTGTTTTATCATTAAAACCAAAGGGAAACTCTGTCATCAGGAACAGGCAGAAGTCTTTATTTGACAAATCTAATTTCATTACTCTTAGTTTTAAAAACCATAAGACACTCAAATAAACAATAATTTATGATCTGTACAAAAAAGCATTCGCTATTCGTACAACATGAGTCTATATTCGTTAGGATTTCTTTTTTATCTCATTGTAGACTAGCATTAACTTTTATATCTAAATCAAAGGACACAAATTGTACGTATAAGCATAATTTGATAATCTCTTCAGATTACGGTAACCTTATCCTTGCAATGGAATATAAAAATGTACTACATTTGTGTCGATGAAAAATAGTATTGTCCTATTATTTCTTTCTGTATATCTGTTTTCCACTACAGAACTTGCACAATTGTTCAAGATCCCTGTATTGGTACACCACTATACAGAACACAAACAATACGATGACAAGTTAAGTATTATTGATTATCTCGTGCATCACTATGCAGGTCACGAAAAGGATGCCGATTGGGATACCGATATGAAGTTGCCTTTTGCGCAACATATTAATATCCTTCAGGTCACGCTTTGGCTTCCTTTTTCAACAGTTACTCTTCCCACAAGTGCTGCATATTGTATAGAGACAGACTTGCCTGTTTTTTATCTTAATAAGGAAATCCCTCCTT
Source organism: Sphingobacterium sp. UBA5789 (assembly GCF_002418355.1). Taxonomy (NCBI): domain Bacteria; kingdom Pseudomonadati; phylum Bacteroidota; class Sphingobacteriia; order Sphingobacteriales; family Sphingobacteriaceae; genus Sphingobacterium; species Sphingobacterium sp. UBA5789. The sequence continues at coordinate 690,769 of NZ_DIDX01000004.1, forward strand.
ACAATCCCTCAGCCATATGGCAGCCTCCTCAATCCGTTTAAGCAGACTTTGATTGCAATCTCTTTGTTTAAGAGTTTCTGATTCATAAACATATTACTTGTAACACTTTACACCATATAATTAGAATGAAAAGTTTACAGGAAATAAGAGATCAAAATCATTCGTAATTCTAAATCCAAACTGGAGACAAATTGTTATACATAAAGTATGACCCTTTTCATAAAATTGAAAAATTAAAGTGCACTAATAATGACAAGTGAAGATAAAGCAATTAAAACCACATATTTTAGTATAGCTGGTAATACGGCATTGGCGTTATTGAAATGGCTTGCGGGTTTTTTCGGCAATTCGTATGCATTGATAGCAGATGCTATAGAATCTACTGTAGATATTTTTTCTTCGTTTTTGGTTCTGCTGGGGCTCAAATATGCAAAAAGACCAGCTGACGAAAATCACCCTTACGGCCATGGCCGCGTAGAACCTTTGATTACTTTTATAGTAGTCGGATTTCTGATAGTCTCTGCAACCATCATTGCTTATGAAAGTATTCAAAATATAGGTACCCCTCATGAACTTCCAAAACCGTGGACCCTGGCGGTATTAGCTGGTATTATTATATGGAAAGAAGTCTCATTCCGGATAGTAATAAAAAAGAGTAAAGAGACCGGCAGCTCTTCTCTGAAAGCGGATGCCTGGCATCACAGAAGCGATGCCATTACCTCTGTCGCTGCATTTATCGGTATTTCTGTTGCGCTGATTATGGGTGAAGGATATGAAAGTGCAGATGACTTTGCTGCCCTGTTTGCATCCGGATTCATCCTCTATAATTGTTATCATATATTCAGACCTGCATTGGGCGAGATCATGGATGAGAACGTGTATGAGGAGATAATAGAACAGGTTAAAAATAATGCGATATTAGTGGAAGGTGTGTTGGGAACAGAAAAGTGCTTCGTCCGCAAATCCGGAACTACTTATCATGTAGACCTGCATGCTATTGTTGAAGCTGATATCTCAGTCAAAGAAGGTCATCGTATTGCTCATGATCTCAAAGATTTTCTCAGGGCAAAAATGCCGCAGTTAGGTCATGTACTGATACATATAGAACCCAACGCATATTAAAAAATCAAATGAATTCTCTACAGCCGAAAGACCTGTTCTATTCACTGTAGAGAGTTCTGCTCCAAATATTTTACCGTTCAAAACCTGTGTTTAACCGACCCTGTTCCTTCATTTACAGAATAATCATAGGTAGGAAACAGCTGTCTTTTTATATTGGCCGCATTAAAAACCAATATCATGACACATCTATACAGTAAAATAATATTGCTGGCACTTGCAATTAGCTCACAAATCCATGTTTCCGCACAATCCAACTCTTACACTCCTGTTTCAAAAGAACTTTATAATACTATTCTCCATATGGATAGTTTACTTTTCGATGCTGTAAATACCGGAAATGTAGAAAAAGAAGGTACATTTTTCATGAAAGATCTGGAGTTCTATCACGATACAGGCGGCCTTGACAATTATGAAGTAACTATGGAAAAGCTAAGAAGTATAGCGAAGAATAATCCTGCAGTCCGCAGGGAACTTATTAAGGAAACAGTAGAAGTGTATCCTGTCAAGGATTATGGAGCTATTCAAACGGGTGAACACCGGTTTTGTGAGTTCGTAAACGGAACATTAACCAATTGCGATACATACAAATTTATGCATATCTGGAAAAAGACAGCTGACGGTTGGAAAATAGCAAGGGTAGTAAGTTACGGTCATTAATAAAGCACGATATCAACAGTATCAATTGCCATTTCCATAAAACAGCTTTCTACAATTGCACTGAAATTACACTCCTGTTGCAATTGTAGAAAGACCCTGTCCCTTCTAATATTCATTTAACATCTTATGCTCCAGTTCTCGTAATTCTGCTCTGTCATTTTCCAGAAGTGCAGCTACAGATTTAAACTTATTTGTAGCTTTTAGTTTGCCATCGACTATGGTCTCTACCACAACTGTTTTGTCTGCTTGTTGTGTAATCCGGAGTCCCATTACTGGTTTTGCATGCTCATCATATTGCAGATCTCCGAGATAATTCGTTTCATTAATCGGAAAATTCTCATTAATACTCATTTCAAATACCCTGTTAAGGTCTTCCTGATTGAAGTTATCATAGAAGCGTCTAAAAACCTTGCCTAGATCCGCACTGTTTTCTACAGGAAACTGATAAAAAAGCTTACTTACCAGTGAATTACTATCTTCCTCATCAATTTGCTCATCCAGGCTATCTACTGCCATGATATATTTTTTGATCTGCTGATTATCTGCATAAAATCTGGTGATCGAATTACGGGTGCCCTCTTCAGGCATCGTAATACCACGGCTTTTTTTGATCATATCATCTTCCTTCCACAATTCAGCCACAATATTATTGTCTTTTGCAAAAGCAACAATACGCAACGGAGTAGTCATTTCTGATATCAATAGCTTATCATTGGAATATTTAAAAATAATCCGGTTGAAATAATGCATAGCAAATACATTGACATCAAAAGCTGTAACTTTTCCGGATTCATAATGCGAAGTGATAAGTGCATTTCTGTCTGCCAGTTTATAATCAGGTCCGTTTACAATTTTGCCATTGTTATATTCTGATTTACGATCATATGTATAATGCATATAATTCTCCAGCTGATCCAGCAGTTCGAAGGAATACTTATATTTTAATGTTCCTTGTTCGTAGTAACTTACCAACTGAATATTATCAATCAGCGTATCTGATTTAAAATACCCGTCAAAAGGTTTTCCATCTTTATATTCACCTACATAGGATTCCTGAGGATGCTCGGAAATGGTAAAATCGAAATATTCTATGGTTTTCATTGTATTATTGCTATAATTCTCGATTGAAGATGGGTTATCAGTATTGTATTTGGAAAATATCAGCTTCTTAACAATCGTACCATTTTCATATATTGCCTGAGTTCCATCATCTACTATAGTACCTGAAACGGGAACATCATTACGGTACTCGCTCTCAAATTCCACTGTTCCGTCTCTGTAAATCCGTCTGAATCCATCACGTTTTCCGGCTTTCATCTCATACTCTTCCTGCAGGCGTGTAGATTCCGAATCTACAAACTCCTGTTGTACACCTTCCTGCTTTCCATTTTTATAGTGTAAAAGAAAATATTCATCATTCCCGGTGTAAAAGTATCCTTCATAGGGTTGACCGTCTTTATATGTACCGGAAGCAAATATTTCCCCGGTTTCCATATTACGAGTTTCTTCCCTTCCTACCCTTTGTCCGTTGGTCAGCTGGTATGTCGTTACTTTGTTCCAGCGCTCGTTTGTAAATAAGCCATCAAATGGTTCCCCATCTTTATACTTTTGTATTGATTTCTCTTTTCCTTCCTTAAAAATGATGACTTCGGCCAGTTCTCCCTCATGGAAGGTGGATCTTCTTGTCAATTGTCCTTTCAGATTATATTCAGTTACTATTCTTCCCCCGCCTTCTCCCTGTACACGAACATCTTTTGTTTTTATAGCCAGAGCAAAACCGTTTCGTTGATAGTATGTAAACAATGTACCGGATTCATCTCCGGAGAACTCATTAATCAATTGTCCCTTTTCACTGTAATATTTACTTTTTATCAAACTTCCGTAATCTCCATACGTGTATTCACGTGCCTTTTGGCCATTTGACCAATACAAGATTTCAGTATAATTTACTTTTGCAGGACTGGCCATAACAGGTATAGGCTCTACTATGGTAGGTTCTTCACCATCAACCACTACAGCTGCGGTATCTATCATGGGCTCTGATTCTACAGCTTCAGCTTCGGCAGAATCTATCATGGGTTCAGATTCAATATTGATTTCGTCATAATAGAATTGCGGTGCATTTGGACTAAAAACACCGGACAAAACATTGTCTTCACTTATAAAACCCGTTGAAAGAACTTTGTTCTTTAGATAAACAGTGATCTTTTCTTTTTTGCCATTGCTGTTATAAACAATTTTCTGCCATATACTTCCATCAGGATGATAGTAGATTAATTCTTTTACACTACTATTATTGGCTGACTGCTTTATGTCTTTGTCGATACCCTCTTCGTCGTACCAGTAAGAATCGCCTACATAAGATTGTTCATCACTGGCAAGCGCATATCCTTGCATCTGCATACGTCCGTTTTTATAGAAATCTTGTATAAAAACGATTTCTCCTGTACGTTTCATTGGTAACAAGCGATAAAATTCATGTTTATCACGTGTGGTATGGTTCCAGTCCCTATCAAAGTATAAGGTGTCCTGAGCAAATAATACAAGTGGAAATTGTCCCAATATTATAAAAAACAAATATTTCATACTCTCTGTGAATCAGTTTTTAGTTAGAAAATATAAACAAAATAAAACAAAAACAGTTTATATTTTCTTTTGCTGGGTTGCGTTTATTGCTTTATAATCGACTTTTCTGAAGTTTTTCATCAACTTAATAAGCTCTTCTTATCCAACTTTCTATTTCTCTTACTTTTTGAAAAAAGTTGAATTTTCTATCAGATTAAGTGTATTCTAAACAAATAACTGCTTTTTTAAGCCCTTTGTCATAAAATAAAAATACTTGATCTGCCGAATTTTGTTGAAAATCATAGCCTTCCAAACATGCAATATAATCCATCAGGGTTCCGTCAGGTTTAAAGGGTTTTTCAATGAGGTTTTCACCTCCGAAATTGCATTCTTCCAAGGGGAGTGCATTGGTGTTAAGTTCTTCAAAAATACCGAAAATCTTATTTTGTAAACGTTCCTCTGCATATTCTGAGTAATTATCTTTCTCCAGATCTTCAACCGTAAGCTTACGTAAACGCTCTAAGCGACGAATGTCGTAAACCTCTAAGCCCGGTCGATTGAAATCTTTATCATAAAGCTTATTATGTTTTTGATAATATTCCTTTTTTAATTGGTACATGGCCTCATTCATGTTGTATTCAATCTCTAAATCTGAATAACTGTTTACATAATCTTCCGGAGAAATCACGGTATGTGCTGAAAAATAATTCCAATCTGCATCAAATTTGTATTTACCATCAATTACATCGAAACCAAACATATCTGCTTTGGTATATTCTGTATGGTATTCTGGTGTATCCTCTCCGACACAGCCATCGTAAATTTCCTTTACAGAAACAATGTGCAGCCATTGATCTTCTGCTGGATTCAGAAGTTTTAAATTAATTGAACAAATCGGAAGAAAATATTTTTTATGATTCTCCATGTCATCATAAAACACATCTTCATACTCCGGAAAAATCTTTATTAAATCTGTCATTTTATTTTCTTGTGATTTTTAACTGTTCTCCTTCTTTTACAAGGTCGAAAACCATTTCTTTCGATGGTTTGAAAATTTGTGTTGGTACATCACAGAAATCGGACTTGCTAATGCTGTCAACTTCCATTTTGATCTGGTTAGCTTCTGTAAAATAATACCTTCCGTGCACCTCAGTAAAGCAATCATTTCCACATTCCCAACTATCATAACTGCTGAATTTTTCTTCATCTAAAAAGTTAACAGCCTGAAAGTTGAAAATAACTGCAGTGTCAATTCTTGGAGACATATAATAAGTTTTCCCACCATCCGGAGCTATAAGTCCTCCTTCATTAACAATCCAGTTGGTATTTTTCAGATAATTCGGAAAAATCGTTTTTTTTCTTTCCGATTCTTTGCAACTGTAGAACACAACCAGCAGCGCACTCAAAATCATGAAAGCAACATTCTTTTTCATCATTGTGTTTTTTTATAATTATTCAGTCAATTACTCTATTTCCAATAATCAAATTTTATATTCAATTTTTCAAAAGCCATTTCCTGCTTAATAAGCTTTTCAAGATCGTCAAAAGTCAGCAAACCTTTTGCCTCAAATTCACTACCATTGGGTGTTTTGTAAGTATATTCAAAAATATCACGCTGGTAAAAATCCTCCAGAATTTCAACTTGTTCAGCTTTTAAATACTTACGGTGTGTCTTCAGCTGATTATGCAGGTTCTGTTTGATTTTCTCTTCAGAATCCTCATAGAACATCGAGTATTCATCTATTTCGGTTAGAGATTCCAAAAGCTGTCTGAAGATAAAATCCTGCAGATTTTTGGCTAAAATTTCAGCATCTGAATCATGACCGAAAAAAGTAATGGGAATTTCACCATTATTCTCCATATCCAATTGGAAAACAAACATATCACCAGCTCCATTTTTTGCAAAGGGAACCATCCTGTATTTTGGATTTATATCGTAGATTTCGTGGTTAATCATTTCCCTGATTCCATCACGATAAACGATTGGATCCCAAATTTCGATATCACTTCCAAACAGAAGCAAAGGCGGATTTTCTTTTAACTTCGGAAAAACATTAGCATACCAGCCGTTTCCATCAGAACCCCAATCCAGCATTTTGTCGGCATATAATTGCTTATAAAGCTCCGGATAAGTAAAGTTAAATTCTTTTTCTAAGTCTTCTAAAGTATTCATAGGCATGTTTAAACAGTTTCTCTAAATATTTCTGGTATTTCCCAGACTATAACGGTGGCTTTTTGATCAAAAATATTAGAACAAAGCTCGTTAGCATGGTGATATCTTTACTCGTAAACCTTCGCACCTTTAAAAATATCTGCAAAGGTAGACCAGTCTGGTTTGTCAGCATTTATATCGAGTTTCATATTGTTGTAATACCCCTGAACGTCTTCGGTGTATGTACTTAAAGCTTCAAGAAAATCGGGCAATGTTTTGTTTTCCCAATTTTCAGGATTGTCTAAAAGGTCCTTACGTAATAAGTCAAGAAACTTAATGAAGCTTTGCCTGTCTGTAACTTTAAAATTGTTAAGTGTATCATTCATATAATTGGCCATAATATTTTCGAGTTTTACGTTTGATCAGCATTCTCCCTGCTCGTATCCACATTACCTGTTAACATTGATTTTCAAAATTTGTCCAAAATCATCGCAATAATTTCTTGAACTGTTATACTTCCACTCCCAGGGTTTTGATGCACATAATCTGGTTTTTGTTCAAATACTTTTAAAGACCATGTTTTAATCAGTTACAATTTCATCGCTTCCAAAATCGTTTTCTATCCATCCATGAAATCCCATACACATTCCGTCTCCTTCAAGAGTATTGAGTTCTTCAACCACTTCGCCATCTTTATAAAGGACAATATTGGTTTGCAGATCCAGGCGGTAGTTTTCATTTTCCAGAGAGCCAAATATTCCGTCCATTTGCATCATCATGCCATATATGGTGTTGTCTATCGCTATTAGATGAGCTTCCCGAAGTGTGTTGTCAGCTTCTGGCGGGATTTTGCTGATAGCAGATTTCCGGATATTCTCGAATACAATATAACCTGCCCCATGCTGCATCCACAGTTCTCTGTCACGCTTATCTGATGGTGGGTTTGTAAGTTTTTTTTTCATATCATTCTAATGTATTGAAGTATCATTTTCAGCGACCAGTATTTCAAAATTTCATTCTAAATATATAAGCTATCCAATAGTTCTTTTACTTTCGTATTGCCCTCACTATTGATAGCCAATGCAGTGTTCTTTTCTACAATTGGCTCTCCCGGTATGCTTATGTAAAAAGCCATTTCTTCTACTTCATTACCATATTTTTTCACAAGTTCCTGTTTGGCAATGCGCAGAGCATCTGTAAATAACTGCAGATTTTTTTGTCGTTCGGACGCATAGTCAAATCCCTGTTGAAATAACGGTACAATATCCTTTCTGTAACGGTCTAAAAGCAATCTGGTAAAAGTATCTACACCCTCTTTTACAGCGCCTTGACTAACGCAGAAACACCATTCAGGAGCATCCCATTCTTTATTTTTATGGATTTTCTTTAAGCTTTCGGTTGTAGAAACTGCTGAATAAGCGGTAAGGCAATCATCGTCCAGTATCAAAGCAAAGGCGTACATATTTTGTTCTTTCTTACTGAAAAGCTGATGAAAAAAAACGAATTCATTTACAATTGAACTAGATAAAACAGGAAGATTCGTTTCATGCCAATTTTTAGGATTTACAGAAACAGCATCCATTTCATTGTTCTCAGGAGTCCAATATCTATTGGTGCTACAAGCTCTTTCCAGATCATCCATATCATCCTCACCAACGCTCAGTGAAAATTTAGAGGATAACAAACCTCTGATTTGTGCCAGTGTCTGATTAACTTTTTCGTTTATGATATAGTCGCTAAGTGTTTTATCATGTTTCTGAAAATTGCTGTCTTCTGCAAAATGACTTTTTATTTTATCGAGGGAAATGACAATCTGATCGAGATCGACGATTATTTTCACCGCTTCTTCTTCACTCAGTTTTATTTTATTATTGCTTTTACTCATGTTTTTCTACTTTCCAAGATTCTAAATAATACTTCTCTGTAAATTTATGTCTTAAAGATAACAAGAGATACCAGATGAAAATATCCCTGATAATGGTAGTTTTTTGATCAAATGGACATTGAATATATAAGCGGGCGCCTATTGAAGAGTATGTTGAGCCTTTGCGCTGATAAGAAATCAAAGGTTATAGTTCTTTGTAAGATATACAATGGTTTATTGAATTGCTGAACAGGTACAAGCGGACGCTTGCTTATTAGCATTAGAATGAGCCAGACAAATAATAATGCCTAGCCCAATTATTTTATTATCTTCTAAGGAGAGATCTTGATTCTTCAGAGGTTAAAACAAAATGCCTGCGCCAAAGGGAATCGAAGAATCTGTTAACTCTTAATCTTTTAATTTCCCTACTACTACTTTTATAAGGTCTTCTTTTCTAAAGTATTGCTTAGCAATTTCAAGTGCACGTTCAGATGTCATAGTCTTAACCACTTCCGCATAACGATCATAATAGTCAAGTGTCATTCCGGAGAAATATACATTTTTAAACTTATCCGCATGAGAAAATATACTTTCCAGGCTACCCAGCATAGAACCGAGCATATAATTTCTAACGACTGCTAATTCCTCTTCTTCAGCTTGCTTTGTACACAAGATATCTAACTCCTTATCAATCTCTGCTAGAGTTTGACTGGTAACGTCCGCTCCTACTTCCGAAGCAATTGTAAAAAATCCGGAAAACTTAAGACTCGCTACTGCTGAACCAATGCTATAGGTATAACCTTTCTCTTCACGGATATTACGCATCAGTCTGGATCCGAAAAAACCACCAAATAATGTATTGACCACTTGTACAGCCGGAAAGTCGGTATGCGTACGATTGATCATCGGATATCCCAGGCGTATCGCTGATTGTAATGCATCTTTCTTGTTTTCTTTGATAAGCTGACCGGCAAGCGTATTAAATACAGGTTTTTCTTGCGGAACAATTAACGTATCAGAATGCCACTCCTGTCCAAAAAGCTGACTAACACGATCTATCAATGATTCACTGACATTACCTGCGATAAACAAGGTGCAGTTATGAGGCAGAACCTGCTGATAATACAGATGCAGTAAATCCGCTCTGGTAATCGCATCATAAGCCTGTGCAGTAGGTACATTTCCGTATCGGTTATTTCCAAATACAGCAGTATAAAATAATCTCCTTGCTACAAAATCATTCTTTTGAAGGGAGATGCTTAATGTTTGTTTGTTATTCTGTATATACGTATCCAGCTCATGTTGTGGAATTGTAGCTGTAGTCAGAATCTCTTTAATAAGTGGCAACAGTTTATCCACATGCTTATTCAGGACATATAAGGTCAGACTGGTCTGATCATAACTGTACTCCGGAATAAGATAAGCACCATAAAAATCTACCTGCTCTGCAATCTGAGCACTGGAAAGATTGGCTGTCCCCTCCTTTAGCATTGCACTCAGCGTAGTATTCAATAATGGATTCTCGGACTCGTCATAGATATTATTGAAAATCCATTCCAGACGTACTAATTCCTGATCCGGATTATGAAACATAAATGTTTTAAGTCCATTATCAAATGTAAGTGACTCAGGATGGACAAGATCAATACCGGCAATAGTGTTGAATGAAGGAGCAAAAGATCTGTTAAGCATGAATAGGTTCCGGTTTAGCGTGATAAATTAGTGTGGAGGAGTTTTCTTTTCGGAAAATCTGATTTGCCTGTGTACGAACTTCATCTGCAGTTACAGTCAGATATTTCTCAATTTCGACATTGTAAAGATCTCCATCGCCAAGTAATTCGTAATAAGCCAGATTCATAGCTTTATCCAGAATAGAGAGTTCAGCAAATACTAAAGTCGATTCGATCTTATTCTTCACTTTTTCCAGTTCACCTGCACTTACTTCCGCATTTTGCAGAACTGTAAGTTGTTCCCAGATTGCAGCCTCAGCTTCCGATGTAGTAATACCTTCACTGGGTTTGCCCTCAATAACAAATAGATTGTCATCGATGCTTCCGGTGACATAGGCATTGATTTCACTGAATATCTTTTTCTCTTTAACCAGCTTACGAAACAGTCTCGAGGAAGATCCTCTGGATAATATATCTGATATCAGATCCATAGCCTGGTATTCAGGAGATAGTCTGCTGGGACCATGAAAAACCATATGTATAGCATCAACAGGAACATCGGCATCTACTTCCAGTCTGCGGGCTTCAGTCTGTACAGGTTCAGATGGCAGATTTCGGGTATACTTTACTCCGGAAGGAATATCCCCAAACCATTTATCTGTCAGCTGCTTTACCTGCGCTAAGGTTACATCTCCTGAAACCACCATAATAGCATTTTGCGGATTATAATGTTTTGCAAAAAATGCCTTCACATCTTCCATTCGAGCTTCTTCAATATGCGAAATCTCTTTCCCTATAGTTGCCCATTTATATGGATGTACCTGATAAGCAAGCGGTCTCAGTTTTAGCCAGGCATCACCGTAGGGTTGATTAAGGTAACGTTGTTTAAATTCCTCAACAACAACTTGTTTCTGAACGTCAAGACTTTGTTCTGAAAAGGCAAGACTAAGCATCCGGTCAGATTCCAGCCAAAATGCTGTCTCTATATTTGCTGCAGGCAGAGTAATATAATAATTTGTAATATCATTGGAGGTAAAGGCATTATTTTCACCTCCTACTCTTTGCAAAGGCATATCGTAATTTGGAATATTCACCGACCCGCCAAACATCAGATGTTCAAAGAGATGGGCAAATCCTGTCTGATCCGGAGATTCGTCACGTGCCCCGACATCGTATAAAATATTGACACAGGCCATTGCTGTGGTATGGTCTTCGTGTACTAATACACGAAGTCCGTTATCAAGTACAAATTTTTGAAATTTGATCATAAGTTTTTAATAATGAATATTAAACCCAGTCAATACCTTTTTTAAGTAAAGAAAGTGTTTCCTCTTCTTTTGATCCGGGCTGTGTTTTAAAATCATAAGCCCAGTTCGCCTGTGCAGGAAGACTCATCAGAATAGATTCGATACGACCGTTAGTTTCTAACCCGAATTTCGTACCGGCGTCATACACCAGATTGAATTCAACATACCGGCCTCTCCTGAGCATCTGCCAGTTTTTTTGTTCTTCTGAATAGCTTTCATGACGATGTCTGTTTGCTAATTCAGCATACACACCTGCAAAAGTACGTCCCAGATCACAGGAGAAATCAAAGATCTGTCCGTATGACATATTTGTTTTTGCAGGAGTAAGGCGGTCATAGAATACACCACCAATTCCCCGTGTTTCTTCCCGGTGGCGAATAAAGAAATAATTATCAGCCCATGTTTTAAATTCAGAATAAAAATCAGGATTGTGCTTATCACATACAGTTTTCAATGTCTGATGAAAATGTTGCGCATCTTCCTTATATACATAGTGAGGCGTCAGGTCTATACCTCCGCCAAACCATCTGGTTTGCTCATTCAGCTCGAAATACCTGATATTCATATGAATAATAGGCACTAACGGATGATTAGGATGAAGTACAATAGATACTCCTGTTGCAAAAAACTGATCATCCTCAACTCCAAAAGCCTTTTTTATAGGTTCCGGGAGTGTCCCGTGAACTGCAGAAAAGTTAACACCACCTTTTTCTATCAAATTGCCACCTTGTATAATACGGGTGCGGCCCCCGCCTCCGCCATCACGTTCCCACAGTTCTTCCTGAAATTTAGCACTACCATCCAATACTTCTAAAGCATCGGTAATTTCTTGCTGAATAGACTTATATGTTTCGGCTATCTGTTCTTTCGTTATCATGTAAAAAATTAGGTTAGAGAATCTGCTAGGGTTTTGATTGTTGGTAATGCTGGACTTTGCTGGTACAGTATTTTGTATACAGCATCACATATAGGCATTTTAAGGTCAAATTTTTGAATAATTCGCTGAATACAGGCAGAGGCATAATAACCTTCCGCTACCATATTCATCTCTAATTGAGCAGATTGAACGCTATAACCTTTACCTATCATATTGCCGAACGTACGGTTGCGGCTGAATTGGGAATAGGCAGTTACCAAAAGGTCACCTAAATAAGCTGAATGATTTATATCTCGAGGTTGAGGGTCAATGACATCCACACAGGTTTCCATTTCACGTATTGCATTAGAGACAAGGACAGCCTGAAAATTGTCTCCAAATCCCAGCCCATGACATATACCGCCTGCCAAAGCATATATATTCTTCAGCACAGCCCCATATTCCACCCCAAAAATATCAGCTGAGATAATGGTCTTGATATATCTGTTTCTTAGAAATTTAGCCATTTCTTCTGCATGGTCCAAATTTTTAGAGGCCAGCGTAAGGTAAGACAGTTTTTCCAGTGATACCTCTTCTGCATGGCAAGGACCTCCTACAACCACTATATTTTCTAACGGAACATTATAATATTCCATCAGGTATTCACCTACCACCAGATTTTCATCCGGAACAATCCCCTTAATCGCAGAGACTACAATTTTATTTTCAAAATCCTCAGGTTTTACATTTTTCAATGCCGCCTTAAGATAAGCCGCCGGAGTATTTAAAATCACAATATCTGAACGGCGGATAAGCTGGGCAGCATCAGTTGAAATTTGTTCCTCTGACAATTTAACTTCAACAGCACTCAGATAAGTAGGGTTATGCTTATATTCCAATATATATTGCAAATCTTCCGGTTTACGAACCCACCATAACACCGTTTTATCCAACAGATTATCTGTCAGCATTTTAATCATAGCTGTAGCCCAACTCCCACTGCCAATTACACCGATTTGTTTGTTTTGCATACGATTTCGTTAATTTCTTTCAAATTTAACGTTACAAATATACTCAATTAAAAACGGAAACAGTCTATTTGATGCTTTGCAGCATGAGGTCTGAAGGTGTGCAGACAAAACTTTATTGTACAGAAATATCCAAATGTTTCATATTCAACAGATAAGAGTTAAAGAGGCATAAAAGATTTCCCGGCATACCTGATGCTGTATTAAATACCTGATAAAGAAATTAAGATATGGAATGATAATTTACAAAATTACCATTCCTAAAAAATACGGCAACTGTCTCTAAAATACAGTTGGCCAATATTATTTTTCCAACTGTCCTTTTAATCTTTGCAAACCTGTTTCGAGATCTCCGCCTAACATTTTGTCAAAATCCATACACAACAATGTCAGATTCATAGGATAATCCATGTGTCCGTCAAATCCCCAAATAACCTTTGTAGATGTAGGTGAAGTACTTTCTGTGATCATATAAGCCTTATCTTTAGATTCAAATGGCTCTATAAAACGAATCTCCATATCGATACGTTCTCCTTCGGTGATCTTCTTAATTTCCTGTTCGCCCTTACCTACATCCTTTTGATCACTATCCCAGGCAGAAATAAATCCAGGCGTTCCGTCAGTTCCGGTATATGTTTTTTTCATATTGGGATCCATAGTTGCCCATTTACTGTAATAATTCTGGTTTTTGATGTATTTGATATATTCAAACACCACTTCACGAGGTTTGTTAATAACAATTTCACGTTTTACAGCATAATCTTTCTTTAAAAACAAAGCTGCGATCAATAAGATGACAACTAAAGCCAGAATAGCTAACAGGATTTTCTTTAAAATTTTCATACCGTTTATAATTTGGGGTTAGTGAGTTAAATATAAAACAAAATTTACAATGTATCAACGGTGCAAAATAAATACACAAAAATCTCAATATCAAACAAATAGCATTTGGCTAAAATAACTTTTGCCACCATTTTTTCTCCAGGCCCACAAACCACTTATCCCGCTCCTGTTTCAAAGGATATAAATTCACAAAATTACCCTGTCCGGGATCTCCTCTCCCGGTTTTAAGGGAAAAAGCATGTCTGTGATACGGACAGATTACACGCCCCTCTTCGCACCATCCGGTAGACAAAGGAGCACCCGCATGCGGGCATTTCTCCGAAAAAGCGACCCATTCACCGCCTTGCTGTGTAAGACAAAAATTCAATCCCGGAACTTTCACTAAACGTATTTCTTCCGGATTATTGAGGTATTGTGAAGGAATCTCTATCCATTGCATACTTAAATATACGATTAGTTGATTTGATTTTTCTATCTTTGTACAATTTTAAAAAACAGCACAATTCATGGCTTTACAATGCGGTATAGTTGGCCTACCTAACGTGGGCAAATCAACGTTATTTAATTGCTTGTCTAATGCGAAGGCACAGGCAGCAAATTTTCCATTTTGTACAATAGAACCGAACGTCGGAGTAATTACTGTTCCGGACGAACGTTTAAATAAACTTGCTGATCTTGTCAAACCTCAGCGTCTGGTTCCTAATACCATTGAGATCGTAGATATTGCAGGTCTGGTAAAAGGCGCTTCCAAAGGTGAAGGTCTCGGCAATCAATTCCTGGGCAATATCCGTACAACAAATGCAATTATTCACGTATTGCGTTGTTTTGATGATGGTAATGTGATCCATGTGGACGGATCTGTAGATCCTATCCGTGACAAAGAAATTATCGATACAGAATTGCAGTTAAAAGATCTGGATACTGTTGTTAAACGTATTCAGAAGGTAGAAAAAATGGCTAAAACAGGTGGAGATAAAGACGCTAAGCGTACATTTGACATCCTTTCTGTTGTAAAAGAACATTTGGAATCCGGTAAATCAGCACGTACAACACCGATAGAGAAAGAAGACTTTGAATTTATTCAGGATCTGGCTTTGTTAACTGCAAAACCTGTACTATATGTATGTAATGTAGACGAAGCTTCTGTAAATACAGGAAATGCTTATGTTGAAAAAGTAAAAGAAGCTGTAAAGGACGAAAATGCGGAAGTACTGATTATCTCTGCACAAATCGAGTCTGAAATTGCACAATTAGAAAGTTTTGAAGAGCGCCAGATGTTTCTGGATGATCTTGGATTAACAGAATCTGGTGTTCACAAATTAATCCGTGCCGCATATTCTCTGCTTGATCTGGCTACATATTTTACTGCTGGTGTACAGGAAGTCCGTGCATGGACAATTGAAAAAGGTTATACTGCACCTCAGGCAGCAGGTGTCATTCACACTGATTTTGAAAAAGGTTTTATTCGCGCAGAAGTGATTAAATATGCAGACTTTATTCAATATGGCTCAGAAGCAGCGGTTAAGGAAGCAGGTAAGCTTAGCGTGGAAGGTAAAACGTATATCGTGGAAGATGGAGACATTATGCACTTCAGATTTAACGTATAAACATATATTATAATCGAGCAAAAAAGCCTTCCCGTCATACAGGAAGGCTTTTTTGTTGCTTAATAATAGAGTAAAGCTGCGGAAACATTCCAATAGGATAAACTTGTTCCTTCGGGCTCGCCCTGAGGAATATGAACACGTATAGTATGCTCTCCGGCTTTAAGATCGCCGAGATCAATGTATATTGGATTTGTAACAGTTCCCGGACACCAGTTAGAGCGGCTTAAATCTGAAGATGACAATCCGTTTTCAAAATTTCCGGATGCAGGATTAGATAATCTGTAAGAACCACACTCTGTTCTCCAGGGTGTAAATTTGAAAGCTTGCTGACCATCTAAAAATATGGTATTTGCTTTAGGAACAAATTCATCACCTTCACCCCAGCCACCATGACCTGTAGTAATATATCGTAACTGTGCATTTTTAACATCCTGATCTAACGTAAATTTGACCTCCACTCCTTTCTCCTGATTAAACATTGTCGGATATTCCTGTCCACCCATTTCCATTACATTTGTAGTATTGAAAAGGGAAAGTACTTTTGCTCCTTCCGAAAACTGTGGTTTTCCAGGATGTATAGTCAGACGAACAGTGACTTCATGTCCTTCTTTATCATAGTTACCGATATACGTACCGATATATACCTCTTTACCTGCAAATCTTGGAAGAAGTTCAGAGATTTCCTGACGATAGCTCACACTGTCCTGCCATGTTTTACCTTTTATTTTGATATAATTAAACTGACTGACACCAAAGGGTGTAAAAAATCGCATCAGCTCCAGTACCGGTTCAAAATTAGCAGTTTGGGTCATTCCCTGATATTTCTTCCCATTACCATTCTCATATGCCGGCAAAGTATTCATTCCGTTTTTCATTCCGTCCAGAAAACTGATATCTCGATCTGCCGGAATCAGGAATACTGAACCAGTACGGTCATATGCATCTCCCTTAGCTTGCTGAATAACTTCTACAAAAGCCTGTCCTTCATTTTTTTTAAGTTCCGGTATTTTTACTTTTTTGACAATGACTGTTCCGTTTGCAAACCTCAGGATACTATCCGAACGGGTTGCATCATTAAAACGGATACGTTGCTTATAGAAAACAGGAATATCTACAAATCTGCTTTTCCATAACAAATCCCGGTACGTAAGTTCATCCACATATGAACCCGATTCCTGTAAACTGATAGCCGCAGGAATACTTTTTATTTTCTCCATCTTCGTTGCTGTTATTGCGGAATTGCCATTTCGAACCATTTCCAGTACCAGTCCCAGGTTTTGTCCTAATTCAACAGGAGACCCTTTGATTCCGGGCTCTTCCGTAAACCATAAATCGATCGTATTAGAATTAACAGAAGTAGTAGCTTTCTTAACCGTATAACCTAATATTTTTTTCGTTTCTCCTGTGATCACCAGTTTTTGCTTATCCAGCAAAGCTGAGTCTACAGTCGCGATTTCACGTCCTCCCTCAAAAGTTGAAATTTTATAATAGGCTCCGCTTTTACGATTCACAAAATAGCGCTCATAAGGAAAGCGGGCCTTACCTTCAAGGATCTGTTGACTGGTCACAGCAGTTTGATCCTTGTTTGCGTATACCAGGATCGGGCTTTGCTTCTCATGGATTTTACCATTACTGCTCCTCAGGTAAGAAATCTGATATCCTGACTCTTGCGCTAGTAAGGTTGTTGAAATAAGGAAAAGAAATAAAAAGGAATAAAATTTCATATGTAAATAATTTGATTTTCAATGGTCATATGGAATATCCAAACAATATTCATTCGTATTTGTGCAGTCTCTACTACATGGATATTTCATATGTAAATAATTTGCCTTTTAAAAGGTTATCCACTTGTCTTTGATCCAAACCGAGTATAACGAATACATAAAATGATTAGATATATTGACGCCTCTTGAGCATTTGCTAAATGGATATTGCATGGTGCTATGGTTTGAATTTCAAAAATAGGATTTTATGTAAGCGAATCAAATCTTAAGATACAATAAAATACAAAAAGAAAAAGCCTGGAAGAATCGGGCGATTTTCCAGGCTCTAAAATACCTCTTAACGAGGCAATCAACCTAAACCTAAGACGAAGTTAGAGGTAATATAATTAACTTGCAAATTTATTTTATCTTTTTGGGAAATTATCTGATGATTGTTGCTCTACAACCGGTTGTTTTATCGAATAACAATAAAATTTTTAAAAAAATAAAGGTTTTCAAACGGGGAGAATGAAAACCTTTAATAACCAATTATAAACCTAAATTATGATAGCACAAAGATAGTGTACATATTACACTATTCAAAATATTTTTTATTTTTTTTGAATTAGAAGTATATAAAATTCTTTCCGATTCTTCTGCTGAAGGTGGGGACACCTGCAGACGCCTTTTCATTTCTACACTGCAGGTACAAACACTTAAAGACGACATGTGAGATGATATTTACTAACGCACTAAGCCAAAGCTCATACCGTGTTGGTTGGCGTCCCCGCCAACTGTTTTATCTATACAATATCAAGGTACTTCCGGTTCAATGCTGCAGGTGGGACACCTGCAGACGCCGTATGAGATGGCATTTACTAAAGTCCTAAGCAAAAACTCACGTAGCGTCGGGTGGCGTCCACGCCAACTGCTATATCTATACAATATCAAAGCATTTTCGGTTCTATGTTGCAGGTGGGATACCTTCAGACGCCTTTTCATTTTTACACTGCAGGCAGTAACACTTACAGACACCATGTGATATGACATTTACTAACGCAATAAACCAAAGCCGAAACTCACCCTGCGTCGGTTGGCGTCCCCGCCAACTGCTATATCTATACAATATCAAAGCATTTCCGTTTCGATGCTGCAGGTGGGGACACCTGCAGACGCTATATGAGATGATATTTACCAACGCGCTAAGCCAAAGCGCATGTCGTGTTGGTTGGCGTCCACGCCAACTGTTTTATCTTCTGAACATCAAAGCTCATTAATTTTTTACGTGAATTGCTAAATAAGATTAAGGTCTAACTCCCCTTAAGAATCTAAAAACCGGATAAAAAAGAAAAGGTTTCCAAACGGGGAGAGTGGAAACCTTTATAACCAATTATAAACCTAAATTATGATGACACAAAGATAGTGTATTATTAACACTATGCAAATTTATTTTTACATTTTTTTTGCCACTCCGATTCGTACATAGTCTTCAGACATAATCCTATTTATGACCCTCTATAATTCAGCATACAAATGACAGTAAGAAGCATTCGAATCGGTATATTTGTATAAATTAAATTATATTATGTTTACAGGTATTATAGAAACATTAGGCCGGGTCAAAGATATTGTCAGTGAAGACAGTAATCTCCATTTATATATAGAATCTGCGATTTCCAATGAACTTAAGATTGACCAGAGTATTTCTCACAATGGTGTCTGCCTGACTGTCGTAGGTCTGGAAGGAAATATACACAAAGTCACAGCTATTGATGAAACATTGAAGAAAAGCAATCTGGGTAAGCTAAAGACCGGAGATATTGTCAACCTGGAACGATGCACGTTGATCGGAGGCCGATTAGATGGACATATTGTACAGGGACATGTGGATCAGACGGCAGTATGTACAGCAAAAGAAGATCAGAACGGCAGTACTATATTCACCTTTACATATGATCCCGGCACACAGAATATGACCGTAGAAAAAGGTTCTGTTACTGTTAATGGAATCAGTCTTACCGTAGTCGGCTCTAAAGATCATGAATTTTCAGTAGCTATTATTCCATACACTTTGGAGCACACCAATCTGGGACAGATCAATGTAGGTGACGAAGTTAATCTGGAATTTGATATTGTGGGCAAATATGTAGCTAAAATAATGAGTCTGAGAAATTAGATCTTATTCCAGATAATGTCCCTGACGCATTAATAAGGCTCTGTACTTATTAAAAACACTGGACTTCGAAACAAATCCGAGATAGTGATCCTCTTTGTCTACCACAGGGAGGATCCATACATCTTCTTTATTCATTTTTGACATTACGATCTCCATATTCTCGTCCCCTTTGATAATGTCATTGGGTTTCTGCACCAGAGTTCCGAAGTCTTTATCAATTCCCTCCTCTTCACCTAAAAGAATAGAAAGTAAGTATTCTATATATAAGATTCCCAGAAATTTACCTTTATCATCCACTATTGGAAAGATATTCCTTTTAGAATGTATAATATCATGCTTACGCTCATTAGGAGTCTCCCCAGGTCTTAATATTACAAAATTGGTTTCCAATACGTACCGGAGCTTCATCATGCTCAAAACAGATCTATCTTTGTCTTCGTAGGAAACCAGATCACCTGAATCTGCCAGTACTTTAGTGTAAATAGAGTGTTTAAGTACAGCCCTGTTAATCAGATAAGCTATAGAAGCGACCAGCATAAGCGGCACCATCAGGGTATAACCTCCTGTGATCTCTGCGATCAGAAAAATACTGGTTAGTGGTGCATGCATAATACCAGCTAATGCTGCTGCCATTCCTGCCATTACGAAATTAGGAATATTCAATGTCACAAGACCTGTCTGATTCATTCCGTATGCAAATGCAAAACCCAACAGGCCACCCATGACCAGACTGGGACCAAACACTCCTCCGTTTCCCCCTCCGTTTAAGGTGAAAAGAGCTGCAAATGATTTACCAAACAGCGTCAGAACGGTATAAACAACCACGACCCAGCCAATATCCTTATAACTGGAAAACAAACTGTTTTTGACAATGGAGTCGAAACGCCCATCCAATAACTGCTGAATAGTTAAATATCCTTCTCCGTACAACGCCGGGAAAATAAAGATCATCAATCCAAGTGAAATACCACTGAACCAAACTTTATTATAGGGATTCTTAATCTTACTGAACCAACCCTTTATAAGAGCACTTATTTTAGCAAAGTATACAGTATAAAGCCCAATCAATACAGACATAAGCAGATAAAAGAATAAGGCATTAAACTCCCAATCTGATGTAGCAGTATGGAACAGAGGTTCGCTGTATAACAATCTGGATACTACTGATGCTAAAGCGGATGATATCAACAAAGGAATAAATGCAGGAATTGAAAACTCAGGCAGTAAGATTTCAATGGCAAAGATCATTCCCGCAACCGGACTGTTAAATGCACCTGAAATTCCTGCTGCAGCTCCGCAAGCCAGTAGCATAGTGATTTCGCGGTACTGCAGTCCAAAGAAACGACCTACGTTAGATCCTATCGCTGATCCGCTGTAAGCAATAGGTGCTTCGAGCCCGGATGATCCACCAAAACCAACTGTAATAGCACTGGTAATAATCTGTGAATACACGTTATGCGGTTCTATACGACTGGATTTTCGGGAAATGGAATAAATAATGGGGGTAATTCCGTGCTCAAAGTTTTTTCCTTTCAGAAACTTTCGGATATACAATACGCTTAGGAGAATACCTATCAACGGAAACACAAGGTAAAACGAATATTTATAATGCCATTCTACATCATCCTGTAAAGCAGACGCTATAAAATGAGTCATCCCTTTCAATACAGATGCAGCCACACCTCCAATGATACCAACTACAAAAGCCAGAATAATCAGAAAATTTCGGTTAGAAATTTTCTTCATGCGCCATTTATTCAGTATTTCAAGCCTTTGTCTAAAATTTATCTTCATTACTTTTCGGGGTTAGAGACCAAACTCCATGATATCCTTTTTCTTCTTATTCTTAAATCTGTCTGGCACCGCTTTCAGAATTTCTTTTTCAAGTGCCTGTATAGCCTGGCGCTTGACATAATTTTGAGTTGTCACGATGCTGATCTCGCGCACCGGTTCCGGTGACTTGAAGTATCTTACACGCAATAATTGTTCCTCATCATAATCCAGGATGCTCATTTCAGGAAGTATAGTCATTCCTGAATTGATATCTACCATTCTTTTTAAGGTCTCTACACTTCCGGTGTTGTACTCAAAAGTACCTTCTGTATCCTGATTATGCTTGAAATGACAGATATTCAGCACCTGCCCTCTCATACAATGTCCTTCATTAAGCAACCATAATTTTTCATGCGCAATATCTTCCGGACTGATCATTTTCTTCTCAAAAAGGTTGCTTTTTTCGGACACATACCCCACAAATGTTTCATAAAAAAGCGGTATTTCCTGAATACTGTTGTCATGAAGAGGGGTTGATAAAATGCCACAATCCAGAATTCCTACTTTCAGTTCATGAATAATACGTTCCGTTGTATACTCCCAGATCTGCAGTTGCAGTTTTGGAAATTGCTGCATAAAAGATGACAATACACGTGGTAATAAGTAAGGAGCTACTGTAGGAATAATACCTACTTTCAATGTCCCCTCTAATTCCCCTCTGCTATGCTGTACGATCTCTGTGATTTTTTTACTTTCTGTAAGCACTATCCGTGCCTGATGTATGATCTTCTCTCCAATTTCAGTCGGCACCACAGGTTGCCGGCTTCTGTCAAATATTTTGGCGCCCAGCGATTCCTCCAGTTTTTGGATTTGCATACTTAACGTTGGCTGTGTAACAAAACACTTTTCTGCGGCAGCAACGAAACTACGGTAAGTATCAACAGCTATAATGTATTCCAATTGGACGAGCGTCATAAGATCAATTTTGATGATACAAAAATAGGAAGTTTTTAAGCAAAAGCTCAATATATACCTGTCTTTCTGCAATTCCTCTTTATTCCCTGTAAAGATTTGTTATTTTTGAATTTATTTTCAATCACTATATCCATACGCAGATAAAACAACGAACATATGAACATTTTTAACAAAAAAGGATTTGCTCTGGCACTCCTTTTTGCCACAAGTGCGATTCAATTTTCAGCTAAAGTTCCTGATGAGGGAATGTTTCCACTCAGCGAGCTAAGTAAAGCTGGACTAAAAGCAGCCGGACTAAAGATCAGTGAAAAAGATATTTATAACCCGGGGCAGGTAGGTCTTGTCGATGCGTTGGTACAAATCAGTGGATGTACAGGATCATTTGTTTCCGGTAAAGGATTGATTGTGACTAATCACCATTGTGCTTTCAGTGCTGTACAGCTTGCAAGTACTAAAGAACACGATTATCTTAAAAATGGCTTTGTGGCTAATTCTCATGAACAGGAAATTCAGGCCAAAGGCTTAACTATCCGCATTACAGATTCATATGAGGATGTTTCTAATCAAATACTTGGAGCTGTTTCCAACGTAGTTGATCCTAGCCAAAGGATTGCCATTATCAAACAGAAACGGGAAGAACTTGCGGCTAAGGCTCAGAAAGAAGATCCTACAATCAAAGCGGAAGTTTCTGAAATGTTTATCGGTAAGACCTATGTACTTTTCCGTTATAAAACGATAGAGGATGTCAGACTGGTCTACATCCCAAGAAGAGATATCGGTGAATTCGGCGGAGAAACAGACAACTGGGTATGGCCTCGTCATACAGGAGACTTTTCTTTTGTACGTGCTTATGTTGCTCCGGACGGATCTTCAGCCAAATATTCCAAAAATAATGTACCCTATGAACCTAAAAAATTCTTAAAAGTAAATCCTAAAGGTGTTGAGGAAAATGATTTTGTCTTTATTCTGGGATATCCGGGCCGTACATTCAGACATCGTCCGGCACAATACATTGCCTACCAGCAGCAATTTTTACTACCTTACACTTCTGAGCTTTATGATTTTCAGAATAAACAGATGGAACTGGCTGGTAAAAATGATAAAGCAACGGAACTGGCTTTGGCTACCCGTATCAAACGAAATGCAAATGTACTGAAGAATTACAGAGGTAAATTAAAAGGTCTTCGCAATATTGATTTGATTTCTTCGAAAAAACAGGAAGATGAAGCGCTTGCTGCATTTATCAACAGTAAATCTGAACTGAAAACCAAATACGGAACCTTGATGTCAGATATTGCAGACTTCTATGCACGTACATTTGAAGATGCAAAGAAAGAACTTTGGTTTAATAATATCTATTCCAGCACCAGACTGCTGCAGGTGGCTCGTGATATTAATGATTTCAAAGCTGAAATGTTAAAATATAAAAGTGCTGCAGATCAGCAGAAGTTTTTTGAGCTGAATATTGCTAAAGTAAAACAGACTATAGCCGGATATTACGAAAGCTATAATATGCAGGTTGATGAAACAATTGTGGCTCGTATGTTTGCTGATGCTTACGAATTGAAAGGTTCAAATACTATCCAAACCGTTCAGAATCTGAAATTCGCTAACCAGGAACAGGCGAGCAAATATGCGATCCAACTTATCAAAGAATCCAAGTTGAATAAGGAAGCTGCCTTAACTAAAGATGTATTGGCAAATTCAAAAAGTTTATTAGCATATAATGATAATCTGCTGAACTTCCAAAAAGCTATGGATCAAGAATTGACTACTTTCGGAAAAGAACAGCAACGCCGTGACGGACAACTGAACAAGTTAATGGGTGATTACGTAGCTGTAAAAGAAATCTATCAGTCCAAAAACTTTATTCCGGATGCAAATTCGACACTTAGGCTTACATTTGGAAATATCAAAGGATATAATCCTGTCGATGCTACTTATATGAAGCCGTTTACAACTGTTAAAGGTATATTGGAAAAAGGCAATTCCGACAACCCTGAGTTCGTCTATCCTGAAGCAATCCGTACCGCATGGTTATCAAAGAACTTCGGTGCTTATGAAAAGAAAGACCTTAAAGACGTACCTGTCAACATTCTTTACAATATGGATACTACCGGAGGGAACTCTGGTTCCCCTATTATGAATGCTTATGGCGAACTTATTGGTGTTAATTTTGATCGTTCATATGATGCGACTATCAATGATTTTGCATGGAATGAGAGTTACAGCCGTTCCATAGGTGTGGATATACGCTATGTATTGTGGATTGCTGATAAAATCGACAATGCGCAGTTCATCATTAAGGAAATGGGAATTTGATAATCAGATAAATAAAGTAATCTGCATTTTATTGTCAGATTACTTTATCCCTTCCTGCTTCTTCGTAATTGACATCTTTTGAAATGTTAATGACTCCGGAATCAAATCTATTTAATAAGATACAGGCACTTTGAAAGTGAGGTTTTCACCGGCTTTCATTTTTGTCATATTATTCTTGTATTTGTCATCAGGATCTTTCTTTATAGTATTTTCCATCCAGTTAAGTGCTTCTTCTGTTTGTCCGTCTTTGTAATATAATATAGCTAATGTATTATAATTTTCAGCTGTCAGACCATCCTTTAACACCTGCTTTGACCAGTTCAACGTTTTTTCTATCAAATGTTTATCATCTATATAAGTTGCCACATTTGTAGCATATTCCTTTCTTTTTTCAGCACTGACTGTATTGCCATAGTGCGTTATATATTCGGAAAGAGCAGGAATAAATCTATCCCAGTAATGTCCTGTCTGATAAAAATTAAGCTTAATATAAGCTAAAAGGTCTTCTGTTAAATCCGGATATTTATCATGGAGAATTATTTCCAGACTATTCCAGTCCGGATTGGGATCTCTGATAAAATAGCCCTGTGCAGATACGTTGCCAAGTTTATAATACGCTTCTTCATAATAAACAATGGCCCGGATTAAATCATTACTTACACCTTCTCCTAAAAAGCTATTGATAGCCTTTTCCTCCTCTTTCAGCAACTTAAAGGAATGATTTGAAGAAGAATTTGTTACATCATACACAAGTTGTGCATCCTTAACGGAGTGTACCCCCTTCCTGTGTTGCAAATATTCATCCAACAAGTGTTGAACATTGGTTTCGTCGAGACCTTTTGAAAGCAGAATCAGCTGATAAAGATTATCCATATCATCAGGTCTCTCTTTATACTTTTTGTTGAGGGCATAATATTTAAGCTCTCCATTAGATACACGTGCTACTATTTTCAAAAATTCAGGGACATTTTTCATTCCTGTAAACTGATAAAGAAGATTGCCGTCCGAATCAAAAAACAAAATGGTGGGAAAACCAGAAATCTTATACAAATTGTTAAACTTCTGGCTTAATCTATGCCAGCTTTTTTTTTCAGGATTTTTAAGAGTATCAATATCAAACTGAAGTTGCAAAGACACAAAGTCAGCATTTATTACTTTCCCTACCTCTTCAACCTTAAAAACATTTTCCTCCATTACTCTACACGGCACACACCAGCTTGTAGAGCAATCAACAAGAATATACTTATTCTCTGCTTTGGCCTTCATCATGATCTGTTCCCAGTTCATGTCCTCTGCAAAATCAATACCTTGGGCATATATGAATATGGGAGACAAAAATAAAAACAGCAGTATTTTTCTCATTTGTATATCATTAGTTTAATAGATTTTTAATCGCCAGCACAGAAATAGCATTTTTTAATACCATCTGAGGAGACCTGTTATCTGCATAGATATTTCTGGTAGTAGATACTATGCCTGCGAGATTGCCGGATTGATCCATGATAGGGCCGCCACTGGATCCTACAGCATAGTCCGCACTAACCACCATACGCCATTGTCGTTCTGTGGAGTCAGGTTGTACCACCAGGCTGTTTTTTGCAACTACACCCTGACTGAAATAAAAATAATTGTTATCAGGATGTGCAATAATGTATACTGGCGCAGCAGGAAGTAATGCTTCTCCCAATGGAATATAAGGTAATTTTTTACCGGCACCTTTTATGGTAAAAATCAGGATATCATTGACGGTAGAATATGCCTGTACCTGATCGATGAAGTATACATCTCCATCATAAGACAGGACAAAATATGTACTTTTGTCCTTTTGATTATTTATAGCATCTTTTTCAGAATGGGTCGTCAGCAATTCAGCAAATACATGACGGTTAGTAATACAAAGACCATCTTCTGAAATGACAAATGCAGTCGCAAAAAGATCTGCTTTAGCCTCATTATCCGCGCCGGAACTATTATTTATTCTTCCCACTATCATCACAGCTCGTTTTCTTTGTTCATAAAGCTGTTCTGCAGTTAGGATAGCATTTTCTTTACTACTTTTTATTTTCCGTTTTGCGGAAATCCCTTCTTTGACTGAAGATACTTCATTCTGCAACTGAAGTATGGTTTTTCCTTTGTACAGATCAAAGGCGTGCAATACTTTCTTTTCAAGATCTTTACTAAATCTGCTATCATCCAAAAACAGTGTATCTGAATTGTATTGTGCGGATACAGACTGTCCAGGAATAAAACTTAACAGCATCAGCAATCTAACCAAATACTGAAATTTTACTGTCATAGGATGTTTATTAAAATGATATTTTTTAGAATTGACTTTGTCTACGGTGCATTGGTACATATTCAATAAAATTTAATACTAAAGATTAGTTTGTTGAAATTTCTGCTGTTTCAGCAACTGTATTTTCAATTTCCTGTAAAAGTTTTTTTCCGTCAGGCGATTGCTTAATTGTCTCATTCAGGCTGTCATATAATTTCTTCAGAGCATACTTATCTATTCTGTTTACAAGATTTTTGATTTCCATCACACTTACCGGGCTATGCGGATGCTCCTGAATAAATTTTTTTGAAAACTCGAGATCTGCCAGACCAATCTTCTCCATGTCAGCATATATCGACTTAAGTTCAAGACTATCTGTTGTATTGACCTGAAGAAGTATATTATCGTTCATCTGTTTGTCATATACATCATGACCATCTCTTAATAATTCAAATTCCCGATACGCAGGTGACCCTGTAATCTTTACATCTTTAAAAGCCTCAAAATTTCCTTCGACAGTAATAGATCCGGGTTCTACAAAAAGAAACTTAGCCATTCCTCCTTTTTTTTTCGTAATTAAGTAAGCTATAGTGGGACCTGCGATTGTTCCTTTAAATTCAAAAACACCATTTGAGACAACAGCAGAATCTGCTCCGGGATAATTTCCCTGTCTGACCAAATAAGCCTGCTCTGTAGGCCATCCTGCAATTTTCCCCTTTACTATATAAGGCGATTCCTGAGCATGTCCATATGCCGTAAATACAAATGTGACAAATGCGATTAAACTGATTTTTTTCATTTCTTTAAATATTAAAATATTGATTTGTATAAATTAAATGTGCTCCTTGGATTGCTTTTCAAAAATTTCTTTCAATTTATCATTCAGATTACTTCCGGTAAGATTTTTCGCAATAATCCTTCCCTGTGGATCCAGCAAAAAATTGGACGGTACGAACTGTATAGCATAGCGAACAGCAACTTCATTATCGTAGCCCTTCAGATCTGATACCTGCGGCCAAATAATACCATCATTTTTGATGGCTCTTTCCCAGAATTTTTCTCCATTGCTATAATCCAATGAAACACCTAATATTTCTAATCCCTTGTCTTTATATGTTTGGTATGCTTTCAGGAGGTTTGGGTTTTCTCTCCGACACGGAACACACCAACTTGCCCAAAAATCAACCAGTACATATTTGCCTCTGAAATCAATCAGGCTGATCGGACGTCCTAACGTATCATTTTGTGAAAAAACTGGCGCTAATTCGCCAATCTGAACATTTTTCAGGTTATTTATAAGATCTCCAAGTTCTTTTGCTTCGGTGACGGATTTCAGTTCCTTGTCCAGGCCATCCCATAATTGTCTGATCTCCTTATAATCCAGTTTTAAATTTATCTTCCCTAATTCTATTAAACTGGCAGGGCTTCCCGGATGGTTTTGAATAAATTGCTTTGCAAAATCCATTTCTTCTGCATCAAAATCTTTTATTTGCTGGTTGTATGTCTGCATTCTTAGTGAATCAGCCTCTCCTCTGTGCAGGGTAAACACCGAATCTTTTTTCGATTCAAAAATTTTATGGGCTTGTCTTACTATTTGATATTCATCAGTAGCCCGGGAACCTTTTACATCTGCTTCAGCCAGATTACTGAATGTTCCATTGATCTCCGTAGTGCCGGGCTCCAGAAAGAAGAATTTATATTTCGGTTCGGTAGTCCGTGCTACAATAAAAGCACTCGTGAAGCCATCAATTGTTCCATTGAATTCAAAGCTTCCGTTTACATTTTTCACAGAATCAGTTCCCGGGTAGTTGCCTCGTCTGACAAGAACGATATAATCTTCTGTCCATCCTTGTATATTACCTTTTACAGCATATTTTTTTTGAGCGAACCCAACATTATTCCAAAGGAGTAATACTGTCGCTAAAGCGTAAATTATTTTATTTTTCATTTTATACATTATATTAAAATTATTAACTATCCTAACTACTCTACACCGTTAATTTCTGCTATGGCCGGATTACCGTAAGCATTCATCAGTCCGAATTTTATATACCGGGAACTTACCGGATTAAGAAACCGAAGGGTTTTGATATCCGGATTAGTAATAGACGATTGCCAGTCTGTGTTAGTACCCTGATACATACCCTGATAAATCCATGATTTACCATCGTTACTGGAATAGATTTTCATATTATTAAAGCCTTCATATATCGACTTATATTGCGGAGTCAGGAAGAAGCCCTTAAGCGTGCGTACTTTACCCATGTCAATAATCAGATCCTGAGGTCCTGCATTCGCTCCCCTCCAGTAGGTCTCCACAGATCCGTCCAATACATTAGCTGCCGGAAACTCTTCATCTGAAGCTCCTCCACTTGAAGTGGATGACCAGTTCCGCCTGTTC
Organism: Sphingobacterium sp. UBA5789; assembly: GCF_002418355.1. Lineage (NCBI taxonomy): Bacteria > Pseudomonadati > Bacteroidota > Sphingobacteriia > Sphingobacteriales > Sphingobacteriaceae > Sphingobacterium > Sphingobacterium sp. UBA5789. The sequence continues at coordinate 720,065 of NZ_DIDX01000004.1, forward strand.
ATCATACTACCGGAAAGGCCATCATTAGAAATTGCAACATTTCCGGTTATAATTTCTCTCATATAAACCTGAATAAATGCACGATGTCCATTTCCTTCTGTATCAGGAGTAATCAAAGATTTATCGGACGTATTTTCCATCTCCAGAATCAACAGATATGCGGTATCACTCGGAGCGAGCATATCATAATTGATCTGAACTGAAAAATTATCAGATGAAACAAAACCTTTAGAAGGGATACTTACATTCTTTTGTGTGATTTTAAAAGCATCCTGAGGGATACGTTTTAATGGTGCGTTCGCAATGTTTTTACTGTACCATATAAAAATGGAATCACTCGTATTTTCCTGAATTCCACCCCTTACTTCTTTCGGGACAGTATCCAGTAGTCTTACAGAAAAACTTATGGCTTCGGGTCCGTCATTAACTCCGTTTAATCTCAGGTTGTTAACTGTTCCGGCAATATAGTTCACTCTCCAGGAGCTGGTAACATTAAAATTGGGACTACTGACAAAAGCGTTCATTTTTCCTTTGAGATCAGAGACTATAAGTTGCATCTTAAGGAACAACACCGAGCTCTTCAATCTGGCTGTACCGGAAGAAACAGTCAAACGTACAGGAATCAGATATACTGTATTGTTCCTGAGTCCGGTAGCGTCTTTAAGAAAAACCTTCAATGAATCTGCGGATTGCAGCATATTGGGAGCAAGTTTTATCCGGCCATTATTTCCCGGTTCAAACGCATTTACAGGAAATAAAGGAAAGTTGGTCTGTTGCAAATCATTATAAGTCTTGATCAGGCTGGTATCTATCCTTCCCTCCACAACTACTGTTTCATTGACTTCCCTTTCAAGTAAAACAGGTAATCCCGGAGCCACAGAAGTGTAGTTGACGAATGGTTTATCCCCGAGAAACAAAGAACTTGCCTTTCCGATATAGGAAGATTTATAATTTGAGAATTGCTCAGAGATATCCTTCATCTCGCTCCACTGCTCTTTTTTACAACCCCAAAAAAACATAAACAGGGGAGTTAACAAAAGAAAATATGTTAACTTCCTGCATTTTCCATTGTATTTATTTACACAGTCGTTCATATTTTTGTTATTTACCGTTATTGATATAAAAGGTTTTTATACTCCTTTATCCTGCTAACGCGGATTGGGGACTATATCTTTATTGTTGTCTATTATTCTGGGAGCAATTTCCATCAGATAACGAGGACTGTTTGGCTCCAGTGTAGACAGCACAGTTGACTGATATTGTTCCGTTCGTTCCAGAGTTTTTCTAAATCGTTCATCCCGATTCAGCCGTTTAAGATCAAAAAGGCGAAGGCCGCCATGAAAAAACAATTCTCTTCTGCGTTCCTCCAGAACTATTTTGAGAATATCAGTCGAAATACCTGTTAAAGGCTCAGGGTTATTCAGTCTTTTTTCCCTTAAAGCATTAATTAATGACAGTGCTTCTTCTGTATTATCTTTTCGGGCCAGACATTCGGCTTTGATAAGCATGACTTCCGGAACACCTATGCTATAATTAAAAGTCATTATCCCATTTACAGATATGTAGTTATTTCCATACATGGAAAAGCTTAAATTTCGTCGTTGATCCTGATACGTTAATAAATCTAATACTTCGTCACTGCCCAACATCGACGAAGTATAGCGATTAATATAATGCACATCCTGCCCCATCTTTGCCAACATTGTTTCTCTATTATCTTTTTGATCCAGGAGCGAAACAGGAATAACTTCAAGTGCATTATAATCCGCCAATGTATTTTTTAAATCTAATGCAGCATTTGCATTGGTCAGTGCAGCAGAATAATTGCCCATGTACAGATATGTTCTGGCAAGCAATGCAAAAGCGGCGGCTCTTCCGGGATGAATAACTGTCTGTCCCATAGCCGGCAGATCTGGAGTGGTGACTGCAGACGAAAGATCTTTAATAATTTGATCGTAAATTTCTTTTACCGTTGCTCGTTTAGGCTTAACACCAGCATCGGGGTTTAATATTAAAGGGACAGCAGGATCTGTCTGGGGACTGCCGGATGTATAATCATTACCATAAAGATTGACAAGCTGTAAATAAAACCATGCGCGATGTACTTTTGCCTGTGCCAGAATAATATTTTTAGCAGTCAGATCTGCTGGATTCCCGGTAGAAACTTTTTCGGCCTTATTCAATAAGATATTGAGTTGTAAAATACGTGTATAGGCACTGTTATACATAAAGTCATTGTCTGCTTCCGTCCAGATACTTTTGTTCCACAGATAAGCATTACCATAAAATTCATTTTTGTCACTACGCACCATCATTGCATCATCGGACATGATATCTGCCAGAATAAAACTGCTGGTTGCCAACGAATCACTATTGAGCATTTCCTGAAAATCCTTAATAGTTGAAGGATTGACATTGGAAGTACTGGGTCTAACATTCAGGAAACTGTCACAGCCTGACAGAAAAAGGAATACCAAAATAGTCAGTATGGATTTTGAGATATATAATTTCATTATCAATTGATTTTAAAATGTAATATTCAGGCTACAACCGCATTGCAATGGTATAGGAAGTCCTATCCTTCCTGTACCATCTACAACATTTACATCCAGTTTATATTTATTCCTCGCCCAGAAAGCAAGATTCTGCAAATGAAGACTTACAGACATAGATTTTATATAATTGCTTTTCCAAAAATTTGAAGGAGAACTCCAACCTACCATCACTTCCTGAAGACGCACAAAATCGGATGACATAATGCTGTTGGAAGAATTCCTTGTCAGATAACCCCGTAATGCAGTTGCCGATTCATTCGCTATTGCGGGTACATCTGTATAGGCTTCATCGCCGGGTTTTCTCCAACGGTTTGCTATCAGACTGCTATTATCGTATTCTTTGGATGGAGCTGGAATATAACGACGCATAATACCTCCGGAATTTGCCATAAGAGTGACACGAATAAAAAAATTCTGGTAACCCATATCCTGAATCAAAGCACCTGTCCAGGGTGCCCGACTCACGCCCATGTATACCAGAGACTCGCTAAGTACACTTTTTTCGGGATTGGCTGTTTTATTTCCCTTTGAATCATATATCTGTGGGTTTCCTTTCTCATCCAGTCCTGCCCAGCGATATCCCCAGACATTATTGGTACTATAACCTGAACGATACCCCCGCAGATAATCATCTGTAGTGGTAAATGGTACTTCAGGTACTTCCTTAACATAATTGTTGTTATAAGCACCATTCAATGCTATACTATACTTGAATTTTCTATTGCGTACCAAATCGCTTTTAACAAAAAATTCTATCCCTTCATTAACAATATTACTGTATGTAATCTGATTATTCAGCCCTGTAGACGGATCTGTAGGAAGCGGTATATTATTGGACAATCCAATAATTGAGCGTTTATAATAGCGTATATCTATTCTGGTCTTGTCCTGATTTAATCCCAATTGAAAATACCCTTCCATATTCTTATTCTTCGGGGGAAGGATATTAAAACTGTTATTAGTGGCCATACCAAAGCCTCCGCCCTGAGCAACATTGGTACCCATCATTAGTCCTAAGCCCTGCAAAGAACTGATATCCTGAATAGTACCACCTATCAACAGGGAGCTGATCACATCAGAATGAAAATATGTCTCTCTCTTAATATCGTACGAAACATTGCCATTAAACTGTTGCTGCCCCTCTGGTGAACGTGAATAGTTCGCATTAAACAGTAATGTTGCTGCCCTGAAACTTCCTTCTGCAGCCGCACTGAAGTACCGGATAGTACGGCTTGTTTTGAATGCTGTAGAGTCAATTAGTGATCCACTAGTTGAAATACCCTTCATTCGTTGTGTATTATAAGTGCCGCTCAGTTTAAGTTTTTCTTTAAAAAGGTCAAAAGTAACCCGTTGAAAAATATTCGTGGATGACTGACCTGACTGCTGCACAGGAATAAAATTGGTAATCCATATCGCGTAATTATTCCAATCGGCTTGCTTGGATCGATTAGATTGAATATTTGATGGGAGATCCGGCATTTTATTACCTTCTATACCGGTACTTATCCGTATAGGTCCAATACGCTTAGCTTTTATTCTCCATGCCAGTTCTCCGTTATAAATTGTGGATTTTGCATATGACCCTTGTCCGTAGCCGGAGCTTAACGACTGTGAATAAGTACCATTCAAAGTAATTGTTTTATCCAGAAAACCATAATTTAATCCGGCATTCCAGTTTAGCGTAGGTGCACTTGTGCTGTCCCCCCCCGTAGAGGTAAGGAGTGTATAAGGATATAGTTCAGTAGAAATATTAGAATATAACTGGCGATAATTACGAATCCCCCCAAACGGATTTCCTCCCGGCAAAAAGACTGCGCTTCCGTATTTTGTTTTATTATTATACCCAAATATAGTATTGCCGGATGGTCTCAGATAAATATCATTAGCTCCTCCTCCTCCCAGATTAATATCTAATGTGTGTTCTTTCAATGTTAAATTATAATTTAATCCCGAACGAAGATTCCATTGCCTGGATAGCGTTTTATTTCTTAAGACAATATTACCGCGAGGAACGTAAAAATCAACTCCATTGGCATTCGGAACACCATAATTATTGATCAATTGACGAACTTCGCTTAGAGCTTCATTCTTATTTAACTCATTATTGTTAGTAACATCCCTGTAAAAAAAGGAATTGTTCATCATTAATCCCTTTGCCATTTCCCAGCGCATATTAAATCTTGTTTGTTTCTGTAAAGTTCTGGTAATATTACTTTTCAGCCGGGCATCTTCCAGTATATTTACACCATGATTTAAATAGCCTGCCTTTTGAATAAGCGAGTTATACTCCGCCCCTATAGAACGGTAATCGTAGATATAATTACCGTTTTTATCCAGAAGCATCTGATATGGTGGTGGAAGATCAAAAACTGACAGATTATCCCCACCTGTCTGCGCTCTGCCGGAACTGATATTAATCTGCCAATCAGCACGGAGTTTATTTTTCAGAAAATTGAAGATATTCTTTACATCTAAGCCATAGGTCTCATTTTTATTATTAAGACCATTATTCCGCATGTTATTATAAATACCTGTTACATTAAAACGATAATGATTTGTTCCTCCGGCGACTGTAAGCATATGATTCTGCGAAACAGCATTCTGACGTAACAGACTGATCTGATCCTGATTGTCCAGATTACTAAGTGAATCCATCTGTCTTATATACTCTTGTTCAGTCAGTTGTCCACTTTTATATTTACGCACCACACGTTCGGCAAAATTCATATTTTCAGAAGTAGCTTCACCAGCGACCATATTCGAGTCCACCAGATCTCTGAGGTAATCTATAATATTAGGAGATGAGGGTAATTGTAATTTATTTCTGTCAAACTTAGGTGCAGGTGTATAGTACATATTCATACTATAGTTTATATTTAATTTATTTACTTTGGCTGCATTTGTTTTGACCATTATAATGCCTGCTGAACCTCTGGGGCCCCATTTTATCAGTTCTTTAGGATCTTTGATTACTTCTACAGATTCTACATTGGCCATAGGATAGTTAGCCGGAAATTCATCTAAGGGAAATCCATCAATGATCACCATCATTCCTTCTGTATTGCCAAAATTGGCGGCTCCCCGTAACTCCGGAACGAGCTGTATGCCGGAGCTTGTCGAATAGACAAGTTCAAAACGGGATCTATCCATATCTAAGGGTAATGAGCCTCCATTCTGTAGCGCATCTAAAATCTGCTGTCCGTTAGGATGAAATCTTTTCAGAAACTGATCTACCGTATAATAGATTTTACTTATCACAAGGCCTGGCTGATTAGGATCACGTGCGCCATAATTGATTCCTTCAATTTTTTTCTTGTTACTTGGTAAGAACTGCAAAGTCATTCCGGGTACTGTGCCTTGTAATACCTGTGCCAGATTCATATAAGATCGGTTAGAAAGATCGATTTGCGTATTCAGATTTAGTTTTTTCTTGATTTCAACTTCTATCGTTACATCTGAAATCTGAATCACAGATTCACTCATTTCTATAATAACCTTGTCTTCTTCCTGACAACAAAAAGTTCTTTCCTTAAATCCTAAGGAAGAGATTGTCAAAATATCACCAGACGTAGCTGAAATAGTAAATCTGCCGTGTTTATCAGTAACCGTCATGCTGTTTTTGGGATCCCGGCTATTGATTACATTTACTCCCACCATAGGTTTACCTAAAGAATCCTGCACCAGACCGTATACCAGAGAGTATTTTTCTTCGCGGGAAGGCTGCTGAAATGAGATATCTCTAAAAGTAATCGATATTTCACGTACCTTATTTTTAAATGGGGTTAAGACAATTGTATTATTTGTTATTGAATACGAAAATGGTTGAGTCTCGAAGATTTTATTTAGTACGGGAATCAAATCCTGATTTGTAACATGGATCGAAACTTTTTTTGATTTTTTAATAATTTCTGAAGAATAAAACACTTTATAAGGAATCTGATTAGTGATATTATCCAAAATCTCTTTCAGGGTTGAGTTATCTTCGTGTAATGTTATTTTTTGCGCATAGGCATTTTCAGAAAAAAGCAAAAAGCCTACAAAGAGAATGTAAAAAATTGCTTTCATAATTTTAGGTTAGTTTTTATGAATTACAACGATATTACCATCAATTGAACTCTTTACACCGCTGAGTTGCAACACTTTTAACACTTCAGATAACTTTTGATTCATTTGGGTGCTTCCGAAGAAAGTCTGATGCTTATCTACTCCGTCTTCATACCGAACCTCTACTCCGTACCAACGTTCTATCTGTCGCATAACAGTTGCCAGATCTGTATTATTCAGTCTGAACTCATCTGTAATCCAGCCAATAGCATCTGTAGCTTTTACATTGGAAATCCGTATTTCATCTGTTTTCCGGAATAACGCTAACTGCTGATTCGGACGGATAATAGTACCTTGTCTATTCACACCAACACTTACTTTGCCTTCCAACAGTGTCGTTATGACAGCATCTTCATTGGGATAATCATTTACGTTAAATCGGGTGCCTAAAACAGTAATTTGCTGTAAACCGGATTGTACAATAAATGGTTTCCCGGGATCAGAAGCAACTTCAAAATAAACTTCACCTTTCACTTCGACCCTTCTTTCATCATTGGAAAATACCGTAGGATATTTTATAGAAGACTCTGCATTAAGCCATACTCTACTGTTGTCGGGCAATAACAGTTGAAATTTTCGGCCTTTAGCTGTTGAAGCAGTGTTAAAAGTTGATTTTTTAGCTTTTCCTTCATAATAGATTATGCCTTGTTTTTTTATGATTCTCACACCATCCTGTATAGCGAGCAAACCGTCAGCAAGAGAATCAACGATAAGCTGTTGTCCGTTTTCCAGCGTAATAATCATTCCGTGATGTCCCGGATTCACATCATTTATAATATTTGACGGAATTGGTTTTTCCAGATTATACATCCAAAATCCCAATGCCACCATAATCAGTACACAGGCCGCTGTCAGCGGGTAGAAATACGGTATACTACTTCTGTTTTTCAAAGATTGGCCAACTTCTGTATTAATATCTTTAGCAAGTTTCTGATTAATATTTTTCCACAGCTTTGACCGGTGCGCGGATTTACTATCGGCAATATCTTCCGGAACTTGAAGCTGATCATTCTGTCCCTCGTTATACCATAGCGCATACTCTATTGATTCGTCTTCACTGATCTCGCCTTTCAGCCATTTTAACTCAAGTTCTGCCAGTCGTTGTTTGTTCATTTATTAGGAATATAATTTGGTTTTATATCTATATAGTCAAATAACTTGTCCATATCCCTACATAGGCAAGTCACTTTTTTTAAAACCCGCTTGGTTATTCCTGATTAATAGAAGATTACTTTTATGCTCTCCTTTGGAGATTAGGAAACTTTGAATGAAGAATGTAGGAAATAATCATTTTGATTCCTGATCGCAATGCTTTCAGTGCACGTGTAAGGTGTGCTTCTACTGTTTTCTCCGCAATATTAAGCATTTGTGCTATACGCTTTTGAGGAATGCCTTCATCACGGCTTAATTTATAAATCAATTGACATTTCTCCGGAAGTTGTGCAACTAGTTTCTCCAGACGGTCTTTGAGTTCATCAAATTGCAGATAATTTTCCATTGAATAATATAATTCGAGATTTTCACTCGCGTCTTGGTAACGTTGTTCGATAGTCCTTCTGTGTCGGATATTAATGATCTTATATTTTAGAGCAGCGCCGAGATAGGAGCCTATATTGTGCAAAAGACCAAGCATCTCTTTTCGTTTCCAAATATCCAGAAATATGTCCTGTACAACCTCTTCAGCAAGATATTCATCATTAAGCTTATTAGCTGCGACAATGTACAGCTTATCCCAATAACGATTGTAAACCTCGGTAAAAGCATTACTATTGCCTTGCTTAAGTAAGGCGATCAATTCAGAATCACTGTATTTTGTAAAACTAACCATTGATTTAGGTTTTAGCCTTAAAGAAAAGTAATCGAAAATAAAAAGATTCTACAATATAACAATATCATTAAATAAAACATAAGTATTTTTTCTACAAAACACCTCAATCTAAAAAATCATTTCACGAATACGAAACATCTTAAACAAATTAAGCATATGGGTTGTTAATATCTTACAGTCAGAAGGTATCCTATACTGATCTCCGGATTGAAAACTTGTACGTTTTCCTCATAATTGTATAACATATCTTCTACATAGATTTTCAATCTTTGTTATTACTGTTGAAAAATATAACATTATGAAAAAAGAAAAATCAACGGATGGCCGTATTGAAGGAAATAATCAGCATAAAAGAGCTGTTTCGGTGTCTGAAAAAGGCAGTACATATTATTGTCCTATGCATTGTGAAGGAGATAAAGTCTACGATGCACCGGGAAGTTGTCCGGTATGCGGTATGTTTCTTGTGGCGACCAAAGAACCTGATACAGAGGTAAGTCAGAATAATCAAGATAATTGTTGCGGTTCAAAGAGCCCCGAAGCAACGGAATCACAAAACAACAAAGATGGTAAATACTATTGTCCTATGCACTGTGAGGGGGATAAAGTCTATGATGCACCGGGAAGTTGTCCGGTATGCGGTATGTTTCTTGTGGCTACCGAAGAACCTGATACAGAAGTCGGCCATTATAACCAAGATAATTGTTGCAGCTCCAAGAAACCTGAATCACAAAACAATAAAGATGGTAAATACTACTGTCCTATGCACTGTGAAGGTGATAAAGTCTACGATGCACCAGGAAGTTGTCCGGTATGCGGTATGTTTTTAGTATCTACTGAAAAAACGGAAAAGAAAAATAAAGAATCTAACTCAGCAGGCTGTTGCGGTTCTCAGGTACATGAAAACAAACCGCTAAAATCTCAAAACAACAAAGCTGGCAAATATTACTGCCCTATGCATTGTGAAGGAGACAAAGTCTATGATCAGGCTGGAAATTGTCCGGTTTGCGGAATGAATCTGGAGAAGATACCAGATATGCGGAAAAGCACGCAATACACCTGCCCTATGCATTCTGAAATCGTGGAAGATGAACCGGGAAGTTGTCCTATATGTGGTATGGATCTGGTACCGATAACTCCGGATGATGAAGATAAGACTTATGTAGATCTGTTACGCAAGTTTTGGATAGCCTTAGGATTTACGATCCCCATCTTTATACTCGCCATGGGCGAAATGATTCCGGGAGATCCTATAGGTAAGATTATTCCTGCACATATTAACGGATGGATACAACTGGCACTGACTGTGCCAGTCGTGTTTTATGCTACATGGATGTTCTTCGAACGTGCATGGATATCCTTCAAAACATGGAAGCTGAATATGTTTAGCCTTATTGGTCTTGGAGGTACAGCCGCATTTATTTACAGCCTCGTCGGATTAATCTTCCCTCAGCTGTTTCCTGCGGAATTCAGGGGACATCACGGCAATGTAGGTTTGTATTTTGAATCTGTATGTGTGATCCTGACTTTAGTACTTCTTGGTCAGGTCATGGAGGCTAAGGCGCATTCGAAAACAAATTCAGCCATAAAAGAGTTGATCAAACTGGCTCCATCTGAAGCCACTCTTGTGGAGAACGGGTCAGAAAGAAAAATTGCAGTGGAATCCATTGTTATTGGTCATGTATTGCGTGTAAAACCAGGTGATAAAATTCCGGTAGACGGAGAGATTGTGGAAGGTAGTGCGACCATTGATGAATCTATGATATCAGGAGAGCCAGTTCCTGTAGATAAGCAGGTCGGGGATAAAGTTTCTTCGGGAACCATTAATGGCAACAAAACATTTTTGATGAAGGCTGAACGTGTGGGAGATGAAACGTTATTGTCTCAGATTATCAACATGGTCAATGATGCCAGTCGCAGCAAGGCTCCTATTCAAAAACTAACAGACCGTGTTTCGGCTATTTTTGTACCGATTGTGATTGTCATATCCATATTAACCTTTATTGCATGGGCGATCTGGGGTCCTGAACCACAAATGGTTTTTGGATTTGCCAATTTACTGGCTGTATTAATTGTTGCCTGTCCGTGTGCTTTGGGTTTGGCGACTCCAATGTCAGTCATGGTAGGTGTAGGCAAGGGCGCAAAAAACGGAATTTTAATTAAGAATGCTGCAGCACTGGAAAAACTTAATAAAGTAAATGTATTGGTGACGGATAAAACCGGAACACTTACAGAGGGTAAACCTACAGTCAATGAGGTATTTGGTGTTAATGCATTTGATGCCGATCAGGTACTGCAAATGGCAGCTGCTCTTAATCAGAACAGTACACATCCACTGGCTGAAGCTACGGTAAAAAAAGCAAAAGAACAAGATTTGAAACTGGATAAGGTGGAGGATTTTGAGAATATATCAGGTAAAGGTGTATCCGGGACTATCAATGGAAAACATGTGCTTCTTGGAAATGAAAAACTATTAATGGATCAGGACATAGCGATTACAGAAGAAGTACGTAAGCAAGTGGAAACACAGCAGGCAACGGGAAAAACGGTATCCTATCTGGCTATTGATAAAGATGTGGTGGGATTTATTACCATTTCGGATAAAATAAAAGCTACTGCCAAAACTGCCATTCAGGAATTGATGGCTCATGGAGTAGATGTAGTGATGATCACAGGAGATAATGGGAAAACGGCTAACGCAGTAGCGGATGAATTAGGTATTAAACATTTTCTCTCTCAGGCACTTCCGGAAGATAAGTTACAGGAAATAAAGAAAATGCAGAATAAAGGGCAAATTGTAGCGATGGCCGGAGACGGTATCAATGATGCACCGGCACTTGCCCAGGCAGATATAGGAATAGCGATGGGCACAGGAACAGACGTAGCTATTGAAAGTGCACAGGTAACCTTGTTAAAAGGTGATCTGACCGGAATAGTTAAAGCCAAGATCCTGAGTGAAAAATTAACACGGAATATCAAGGAGAATCTGACTTTTGCATTTTTATATAACGTATTGGGTATACCTGTGGCAGCAGGAATTCTATATCCGGTATTCGGGCTATTGCTATCCCCTATGATTGCTGCTGCAGCTATGAGCTTCAGTTCCGTATCAGTTATTCTAAACTCCTTACGGTTGAATGCAGCCAAAATTGATCGTTAGAATAGAATAAAAGTTGAGGAGGATGTATATAGATAAATTCAAAGTAAAGTTTATCTTTACCGCATGAACTACGTCTACTTTATTGCATTCTGGGCCTGTCAGTGTGTTTCTACTCTTCTCTTTAAATATGGTGGAATTCATCCGAAGTATAAATGGCTGACCTTGATTATAGGTAATATTATATTGTTATCGGCAAGCTGGTTTTTAGTACAACTATTCAGATCAGTATCTCAGCCTATTGTAATAGCGCTTTGTTCGGGAGGCACATTCCTGACCGTTCAATTGACGATGGCCCTTTATTTTAAAAGTCCTCTTACCTGGGCACAGATTCTCGGTATGTTTATTATTATAAGCGGTATGGTATTGATAACCTTTGGTGGAAAAGGAGAATCATCTAAATAGGTATTAATAAAAGACAATCCACATAAAATAACAAGAGCGGGAGTAATAGTCCCGCTCTTGTCTTATGAAATAGTTAATGTTAATTGTATTCGATTATGAATTCGGATTGCGGATTTCTTACTTTTTTCATGCTGACTAACCAATCGCCCTCATTATCTCTGTAACCTATTGGTAACAAAGTAACACTCTTCAATCCTTTTTCTGTCAATCCCAGCAATTCATCCAATTGCTGATTGTTGAATCCTTCTACAGGAGTAGTATCTATTTTTAATTCTGCAGCCTGAGCTATAGCAAGTCCAAATCCGATATAAGCCTGTCGTGCAGTATGTACAAAGTTCTCTTCTGCTGACTGGGTAAGATACAGGCTTTTCAAACGATCTGTATACGAGGAAAAACGACCTCTCGGTAATTCACGCTCATCTGTAGTTCGGTTGTAGATCTCATCAATGCGTTCTTCTGTATATTGATCCCATGCAGCGAATACCAAAAGATGCGAGCAGTCTGCTATGATCTGCTGATCCATAGCTACCGGAACGATTTTTTCTTTTAATTCCTGATTTGTGATAAGAAGTACCCTGAATTGTTGCAGACCTGAGGATGTCGGAGCAAGACGGGCGGCCTCAATAATTTTATGCACATCTTCTGTGCTTACTTTTTTTGAAGGATCATACTTCTTTGTGGCATAACGCCATGATAAATCTTCTAATAATGACATAACTTGTTTTTTTAATATTTTTAAGATAACAATACAAATACAAGAGCAAGAATTGCGGGCAATGCCTGTACAAAAAAGATCTTACGGGATGCGGAGACCGCTCCATATATACCTGCCACAATCACACATCCCAGGAAGAACAATGTTATATTCTTTTGCCAGACCAGATCTTCTATAAAGAATGACCAAATCAGCCCTGCTGCAAGAAAACCATTATAAAGTCCCTGATTAGCAGCCAAACCTTTTGTTGGCCGAAACATTTCATCTGGTAAAGCTCCTTTAAAAGCTTTCCGGCCTGCTGTTTCCCAGGCAAACATTTCCATCCAGAGGATGTAAAGATGTTCCAGCGCTACAATAGTGACGAATATCTTTGCAATGATCGTTATCATAAGGGTAAAATTTATGAATTACTTACTGTTAATCTGACTTCTATATTTCCTCTTGTAGCATTAGAGTACGGACAAATACGATGTGCCTGTTCGACCAAGGCCTCTGCTTCATTTAACTCTACTCCCGGAATATTTACTTTTAACTCGGCTTCTAATCCGAAACCACCACCTTCTATGCTTCCTATTCCAACATGTGCAGTGACACTTGTTTCACCTGTTTTAATTTTAGATTTACCAATCACCAGATTTAATGCACTGTCAAAGCAAGCCGCATATCCTGCTGCAAACAATTGTTCAGGATTGGTATAATCGTTATTAGCACCTCCGAGTTCTTTGGGCATTCTGACCTGAAGATCCAGTACTTCGTTATCAGTCTTTACATGGCCATTACGACCACCTGTTGCAGTTGCTACTGCTGTATACAAAGTTTTCATATTATCCTTGTTCTTTTTTAGTGATTCCTGTTTAATATTTTATTGGCAATAGTTTTTAATTGTAAAAGTTCTTCTAAAGTAATGCCCATCTCATTCAGCATTTGGCCGGGAATACATTTGGCATTTGTAGAAAGCTCCTTACCTGTATCTGTAAGGGATATTTCAACCGTTCTTTCATCCTGAGCACTGCGCCGGCGGGATATCAGTCTCTTTTGCTCCATGCGCTTCAGTAAAGGTGTCAGCGTACCGCTATCCAACCGGAGGCGTTGTCCGATCTGATTGACGGTTTGCAAAGGATGTTCCCACATCACCAACAATACAAGATATTGTGGATAGGTCAGATCCAGCTTGTCCAGCATTGGCCTGTATTGCTGTACTATTTCCCGGTATAAAGCATATATCGGAAAACATACCTGATGATCTAACATTAATTCTTCTTCCATGGCAACAAAGATATACATTGAATCAAATTAAATTGTGCACAATTTAATTTTGTGATATTACACAGACAATCTCCGGTTACCGTTAGTGGTTTCGTACTTAGACGGAAAATCCCAAAAAACCTGCTTGAACAGAGTTTAAACAGGGTATTTTATATTATAACAGGTTAAAAATGTACTAAATACTATACACTTTAAGAGCTTATAACTAAGACTTAAAAATAAGGTAAAAAACAATTGATAAGAAAGTAAACTAACTGTTTATTAGCTATTTATTACTAATAAAAAATAAAAAAAGAAATATAAACAAGGTGGTCTTAGAAGTTGTGCATGTTATTTGCAAAACTTATCATGAGTTAATAATAGAATAATCAATCAATAAAAAATTAGTATGGAAACTACAGAAAAAAATGCAGCAAAACTAGGACTTGAAAAAGGATATTATCTATTACTAATGGCTATCCTTGAAGTGCCTGATACATCGGCTCAGAATGAGCAATAACAATATAACATAAGATACAACACAATACTTTCACACACTAATCTCTACCCTGAAAAGGGTGAGATTTTTGTTTTTAAAACAGGCTTCCCCTTCCCCATTTTATACATCACAGATACTACATAATTATTTCATAGCTGTTAAGTGAAATGAAATTAAGCATTTTATCCATTCCTCCATTGATCTTGCTTTTAGATATAAATAACGCCCCAAATCATTAACAGAGGCCTTTGTGGTATAATAAATTGTATAATCAGTAAAAAATACCACAAAAGAAATGTACTACACCATACAAATGGTATTTATTACGCTAATTTTGTAGACATGGAAGCAAGCATCCCTATATTAGACCAATGCTCTTTGTCCCGGACACAGGAGAATACGATCACTGTAGAGGCGTTGTCTTCTTATCTGTCCCGCAATAAAAATCTTGTATTTCCTCACCGGCATAGTTTTTACCAACTGTTGTTATTCACACAGGGCGCAGGAACACACGCGATTGATTTTGAAACATTTAATGTAGTTCCCTGGCAGATTTACATGATGCTACCCGGTCAGATACACCGTTGGGATTTTGAAGGTGAAATGGATGGATTTATAGTGAATTTTCAACCAGATTTTTTCCATACTTTTTTGTTGCGGCCTGAATATCTGAGTCAGTTTTCGTTCTTTTCAGGCTTAATAAAAGACCAGGTATTCGATATCAGTCCGGATTTGCAGGATGAGGTTATGAGATTGTTCCGGGAGCTACTAACTACACGAGATCTGGATTTTGCTAAAATTACCTTATTATATCTGTTCAAAACACTGGAAAGAAGTCCTGTACTTCAAAATAAATCCGAGAGTGCTGCCTATAATCATACCTTATTAAGGAATTTCATGAGCCTTATCGAGAGCAATTACAGAACACTCAGACTGCCTAAAGATTATGCTAAGCTCCTGTTTATAACTCCCAACCACCTGAATGCACTGGTGAAAGAATCTATGGGTTTATCAGCGGGAGAGCTTATAAGAAACCGGGTATTACTGGAAGCAAAGCGCCTTTTGGTTATCCAGGATTATTCCATTAGTGAAATAGCCTACGGGTTGAATTTTAATGATAATTCATATTTCACAAAATTTTTTAAGAAAAACGAAGGGATTACTCCCGAAGAATTTAGAAAAAAACACATATAACAGCTATGAAATATACCCTGTCAAACGAATTGAAATCTGCCCTGGATGGCAAATGCCCGCGATGCAGAAAGGGAGATCTTTTTAAAGCTCCTCTCTTCAGTTTCAGATCTAAGAAAATGAACGAAACCTGTCCGCACTGTGGTCTCAAATTTGAAAAAGAGCCCGGTTACTTTTATGTAGCTATGTATATCAGCTATGCATTTAATGTCGCAGAGTTGCTAACCGCTTGTTTTGCCACTTACTTCCTGACAAACAACCTTGAGTCTCCCTGGTTATATCTTGGGGTATCGCTATCTGCGGCCATACTAATGGCTCCGGTCAATTACAGATATTCCAGAGTTGTGTTGCTTTATTGGCTTACGCCTTCTTTCAGATACAGACCTGATATCTACGATGTCCAATAACTTTCCTTATTTATATAGTGTATTAAAAAAGCCTGCAATACGATTAGTATACAGGCTTTTTTGTTTCTGATGAGATCATCCTTTATGGGAAGATTCCTAATTGTTCGTATGCTGCACCGACTTTATTAATCGCACATATAAAGGCTGCAGTACGCAAATCCTCTACGCCTGCTGTATTTTTATATACTTCACGAATCTCCTGATACGATCCGATCATGGTATCTTCAAGACCGGAGTAGATCAGATCTATTTCGTCCGGACCGCGCAGGATGATCTTACGTTCCAGTTCGGACACTTTCTTGCTCGTCAGAGATTCTATTATATTTACCAACTCCGCATACATATTTTCACTGAATCGTTTTTCCAGACGTCCATATCTCACATGACTCAGATTTTTCAGCCACTCAAAATACGATACCGTTACACCCCCGGCATTCAGGTACATATCCGGAATAATCAGGATACCTTTTCTATTCAGAATTTCATCTGCTTTGGGAGTGAGTGGTCCGTTGGCTGCTTCTCCGATTATTTTTGCCTGGATTCGATCCGCATTTCCTTCATGGATAACAGACTCTAAGGCCGCCGGAATAAGGATATCACAAGGCTGTTCTAATCCTTCAGCTCCATTTTTAAAGTTTTGTACTCCCTCATAATTCAGAATAGAGCCAGTCGCTTTGCGATGTGCAAGTACAGCGTCCACATCGAAACCCTCCGCATTATATATCGCTCCTTCATATTCAATAAGACCAACAATAAGAGCTCCTCCATCCTGAAAAAATTTGGCAGCATGGTAACCCACATTACCTAATCCTTGCACAATAACCTGTTTACCAGCTATCCCGGTGCTGAGTCCAAGTTTTTCCATATCCTCTGCAAAAGAACATGCTTCACGAACACCAAAATATACTCCCAGTCCGGTTGCTTCTGTACGTCCTCTCACACCTCCCTGCGAAATAGGTTTTCCAGTAACACAGGCCTGCGCATTGATATCATTAGGATTCAGCGAAGAGTAGGTATCCAGTATCCAGCTCATCTCTCTGGCTCCCGTACCGTAATCCGGTGCCGGGACATCTATTCCGGGACCTATAAAATTCTTTTTCACCAATTCTGATGTATATCGGCGGGTGATCTTTTCCAGTTCAAATTCAGTATATTTCCGGGTGTCAATCTTTATCCCTCCTTTTCCACCTCCAAATGGTACATTGACAATCGCACATTTGTAAGTCATTAGTGCTGCTAAAGCCATTACTTCATCCTGATTCACTTCAATGCTAAAGCGAATTCCACCTTTACAAGGCAACTTGTGATGAGAGTGCTGAACACGATATGCTTCAATTACTTCAATTTTATCTCCGATCTTAACCGGAAACTTGACCTGTAAAATAGAATTACAAGCTTTGATTTGTTCCAGTATTCCGGAAGAAAAGGAAGTGAATTTAGCTGCTTTATCAAAATTTTGACTAACACCTTTGAAAAAGCTGTAATTTTCTTGTGATGTGTGGGACATAAGATATTTGTTAGTTTACATTTAATTTATTTTTGGTAATATGTTGCTGCCTTAAGCAGTATTTGATGGATTAAAGTTAATATTTTTGATCATCAATAATTGGGTACGGATACTGAAAACCAGATTTTTACCATATTATCTTTGATCCTGTGATTTCTTTAAAAATCAATAAATAAAAGACCGGTTTCTGTAAAAAAACAATAGTTTTTCAGTCAGTTTTCCATCATCTTAAAAAGATAAAAAATGTTGAAATTGTTTGCAGGTAACCGGATATTATCTTTTAACAGCTTAATTTTAGAAATTATATAGCTTAATTTTTTTAGCACAATCTCCGCTCCGCTTTAAAAACTTATTTTTAAATACCCATAGACCAGCTCAATCCTGTAGAATATAAAGTGCAATTCCCTGCAAAAAAGAAACGGAAGTAAACCTAAGTTTACTTCCGTTCAAAGCCGTAAATACCGACCTCACATTTACCTCACCTTATTTATTTACGGCATCAGTACTTGATCAATTACATGAATAGTACCGTTTGATTGATTCACATCTGCTATGGTTACTTTGGCATCGTTACCTTTACTATCCCGTACATACAGATCTTTTCCTTTTGCCCAGAATGTAATTTTTTCACCCTGTACAGTAGCTACGCTGGCCTTACCTCCACCTGCTTTGATCATATTCATAATGCTCTTGGCATCATGTTTACCAGCGACAACATGATAGGTAAGAATAGTTGTCAGCTTTGCTTTATTCTCTGGTTTCACCAAAGATTCTACTGTACCTGCCGGTAATTTGGCAAAAGCTTCATTTGTAGGAGCGAATACAGTAAAAGGTCCTTTTGAAGACAATGTCTCTACAAGACCTGCAGCTTTTACAGCAGCTACCAATGTTGTGTGGTCTTTAGAATTTACCGCATTCTCTACAATGTTTTTGGATGGATACATTGGAGCACCTCCTACCATTACTGTTTTTTCTTTTTGATTTTGTTGTGCAGATACATTTGCTCCGCAAATCAGACTAAGTGAAAATAAACTCAGGGCGATTAATTTTGATGTTGCTCTCATGATGTCTTGTTTTGAAAATTGATTCTTTTATTTGCTTTCTTTACCTCATTTACGACATCGATAGCGGAGCGGATTTATTTTTTATTATTTTTTTTGATCAGGCTCAAATTCCAGCGATATGGAGTTCATACAAAACCGTTTGCCAGTGGGCGGAGGTCCGTCATCGAATATATGACCCAGGTGCGAATTACAGCGTCCACATAATACCTCTGTGCGTACCATATTGTAACTGTTATCTTGTTTATAGATAACACTGTTTTTTTTGAGAGGCTCATAAAAGGATGGCCATCCGCAAGTAGAAGAAAATTTGGCTGTAGAACGAAATAATGGATTACCACATACGGCACAATAGTAGGTTCCCTTGACATCATACTCATAATATTTACCGGTAAAGGCACGTTCTGTCTGCGCTTCCCTTGCTACGGCATACAGATTCGGATCCAGAATTTTCTTCCATTCCGAGTTTTTGACATTTAGCTTCTTTGTATCTGTGCGGGAGTAATACGGATTTCGGGTAGTGGTCTGCTGCGCATTGATGTTGATGCCGATACAGATCAAGAGAGTAGCCGTTACGATTATTCTCTTTGTTATAATCAGATAGTTTTTCATCTTTTTTATGTTAGAATCTATTAGTAAGTACGATTAATGAAGAACAATAGTTTGCAACAAACGTAAAATATTGTTTACGTATAAAAAAGAAAAGACCATGCCTGTACAGCATGGTCTTTTAAAAATCCGTTCATAATGATTGCTAAGCTGTCTGTCTCCGTTAGAAACTGTAACCCAGACTCAATCTGAAATTTGTGGGCGGCATAGCTCTCCATCCATAATGCTTGTATCCCCAGGCTCCCGGATAAAAACCTACGTAATTATATCTATTGGTCACATTATTGACCACAAGAGCGATGTTATAGTTATCTCTCTTATAAGACATGCCGGCATCGATTGAGAAAAAATTATCCGGAAGATATTTCTCTTTTGTGACTGGCCATGCTGCACGTTTGGTCTGTAATTCAAATCCTGTAGAAATGCCGAACCCTCTGAGCCCGCCATCCGTAACAGTATAGGTAAGCCAGCTATTAGCAATGTGACGTGCTGTTCCGTACAGCATCTGCCCTATTTTAGCAGCATCGTTATCCTTGGATATCTTCGCGTCTGTATATGCATAATTAAGCATAATATTCCAGGCTCTGTCTATCTTTCCGTTTATATCGACTTCTATTCCTTTGGATGTCGCTTCCCCAGACTGCTCTACAAGATTAGGTCTGTCGGGTCCTGCAGAAGTAAGTACATTGGTTTTTGTGAGATGATAAGCAGTGATACCTGTCATCAGACTACCGTCAAACCATGTTTTTTTCAGGCCTGCTTCTGTGTTAATTCCTCTTGAAGGATCTGCCGGATCTCCGTTTACCTGTGTTCCGACTTGTTCCTGAAAACTCTGATCGTAAAGTGCATAGAGTGTCAGATCGGGACGAAGGATACCGGTAATGCTAAAGCGTGGCGTGAGGGCATTATTATTAACCCGTTTGCCATCAGAGGCTTTACTGATTTTACTGGTTGTCGTATACCTCAAACCAGCTCCTAATCTCAGTTTGTCCTTTATCAGGTGCATTTCTTCCTGAAAATGCACGGAATAATAGGTGTATTCAGTAAGTGTTGCAGCACCTCTTTCCCGTAAAGGTTTGTTTCTGTCATATGATGGCAGATTGCTTTTTGTCAGATTTCCGAATACGGGATTATAGATATTGAATTTGCCTCCTACTAATCCGGGGACTTCAGACCAGTCTGCGACATAAAACTTGCTTCCCATATCAAGACCTATTAATACATTATTCTGAACAGTTCCTATATTAAATTTACCTTTTGTAAATACCTGCCCTACAGTAGAGGTATTCAAGGCATCATTCACACTCAATCCTCGATCTACTGACCCTGTACTATCTATTGTATTGTATCTCGCATAAAGGGACTCGCCTTCCATTGCTGAACTAATATAGCCAAACTTTGCTGTCAGCATCCAATTGTCAGATATCAGGTGATTGACCGTCCCGAAGATATTATGTTCTTTTACAACTGTTGGATCCAGAATAGGATCGCCAAAATTAAAGGAGCGTGGCAGCTCTTTGAAACCTTTGAGACCATATGCATATTTGGCAAATCCGCCTGTAAAATTGTTCTGTGAATAAATGTATTCGACTGTCAGATCTGTTTTGTCGGAGGCAATATATTTAAATGACGGATTCAGTACAAATTGTTCATTGGATACATTCATCATATGTGATCCTTTTTTAGTGCCCATCAGGTTAAAGCGTCCTAAAAATTTACCGTCTTTGGATAACTTACTGTCTATATCCGCCTGCGCCCGGTAGAGTCCGAAACTTCCTAAAGTTAGTTGTGCCGAGTTTGCACCATTTCCTTTTGGTGTCTTGGTCACCACATTATAAAATCCTCCGGGTTGTGTATTTCCCATCATAAATCCGGCCGGACCTTTTACAAATTCAATACGTTCTACAAAAGCCATGTCCTCACGCAAAGGTCCGAAACTTCCGCTTACATCCATTCCGTTTCTAAGGTTGGATGCGGTGTATCCGCGCACAGCAATACCGACACTTCCCTCTTCCTGATGATAAATAGTCCGGGCTCCGCTTATATTTTTTGTAAAACCTTCAGCAGTAGAGAGTATAATCTGATCGGAAATAAGCTGCTGATCTATAACGACTATATTTTGTGGCGTGACAAGCAGATTTTCGGATAAACGTAATGTAGAAGAAGGTATTGATTTTCTGTTTACACTGATGGAAACAGAATCTAACTGACGGATCTGATGACCGAGTACAAAATCGAGTTTTATACTTTCCCCTCCTTTAATCTCTACCTTTTTTTCGTCTACAGCATCGAAATAGGTGGCTTTTATGGTATAATGACCGTCCCTAAGATTATCAAAATGAAAATATCCTTCGGCATCCGAAGTTGCGCTCTGCACACCGTTATTTAATAGCATTACGACATCTGCCAGCGGCTGTTGCTTTGAATTTGTCAATTTCCCTTCTATACGGCCTGTTCCCTGAGCCCATATATCTGCTGGCATAAGCAGAAACATAAGAACAAGCAGGAACAGGTTTTTTACAGTTGATTTAAGTTGCATCTTTTTCTTTATTTAGAATTAGTTTAATTAAGTTTGCGATAACAGCGCAAAAATATAATTCAGATCTAAAAGGATGTTTTGCAGTTGGTATAATTACTTTTTAATTCAGGAGGACTTTGCAGTCATGGAAAATCCGCAAACTCAGATCATACATTTCTTCGAAATAGATACACTTCCAAAAACAGAGGAGCCACTTCAAAACTATCAGACTAAAGTTTTAGAAAATGATCTGGGGCAATTCAGTACAGGTTATATATATGATTGCGAGGAATTTATAGTAAGGGATTACAATTTCAGCTATAAAAATGATTACACGCATCATTTTATAACGAAAGGAAATTCATATATCGAGATCAGTTTTTTATTTAATACAATCACTGTGCAGGATATAATCAATACTCACCCTAACGTGTATTTGCCTTTCCATAGTTATATTTATTACACTCCTCCTGAATCTAAGGTTCAGATAGAATTTAAAAAAGACATCGCTTATCATAACCTGGATATATATGTATCTTTTTCCTTTTTTAACGAATGGGCTAATGCAAATCCGGCACTAATGGAATTTGTCCGCAAGATAAATGAAAACCAATACGCTATACTCTTTGACAGGGGTATTCCGCTTAGTAAGGAAACCATTTCTATACTCGACGAAATACGTAATTGTGAACTGGACGGTGTAAGCAGATTTTATTTTATCAAAAGCAAAATCCTGTATCTGCTGAGCATTCTTTTTAAGATTGGAGAATATGAGACTGTGGTACCTGAAAGCTCAATCCTTATATGGAGAAAAGAGGATGTTCATATTTTACAAAAGGTAGAGGAATTTATAGTCCTCAATTCTGAGCAATTTTTTACGATTACATTTCTGTCCAGAAAGTTTGCTATAAATGAATTCAAACTAAAAAAGGGTTTCAAACAGTTATATGGTAAAGGTATTTTTGAATATGCCAACACCGTGCGTATGGAAAAAGCCCGTAACCTTATTGAACAGCAGGACTATTCCCTTAAAGAAATTGCCTATCAGATCGGGTATGCAACACCTTCCTCCTTCTCTGTCGCATTTAAAAATGAATACGGTATGTCTCCAGCCCTATTCAGAAAACAAATTACGGCTATATCAGTATTGTAGTAGCAGACGAAGAGATAGTCGGCAACTACAACAGCACTACTTTTTCATTTTATTATTCAAAAATTCCCATTCCAGAATGTGTGAATTCTGATGCTCCCGCTGCTGGATTTCATCCATTCTTTTTATAATATCCGGATGTTGCAGTGCAACATT
The DNA here is from genome assembly GCF_002418355.1 of Sphingobacterium sp. UBA5789. NCBI lineage: Bacteria > Pseudomonadati > Bacteroidota > Sphingobacteriia > Sphingobacteriales > Sphingobacteriaceae > Sphingobacterium > Sphingobacterium sp. UBA5789. The sequence continues at coordinate 743,169 of NZ_DIDX01000004.1, forward strand.
ACGCTGTTCTGAAGGATCTTCCATCAGATTAAACAACATCCACGGACTATTTTTATCTTTCTTCACATCAATACGTACAGCCTTCCATTGTCCCATTCTGACAGCTACCTGTCCTCCTTTTTCAGGATACTCGAAATAGATATATTCCCGTTGTTGCTGCTTCTCTGTTTGCCCTGTTAGTGTGGGCAATAACGAAATTCCGTCGGTATAGTTAGTTTCAGTCTGCGCCAATTCAGCAAATGTGGCCATCATATCGTACTGCACGGAAATAAGGTCACTTTGTGTACCTGCTTTTATTTTACCAGGCCACCTGACAATAAAAGGCTCTCGTATGCCGCCTTCGAAAAGATCCATTTTATATCCCCGGAGATTTCTTAAGCTGTTGAAATATTTGGCCTGCACACCTCCGTTAAAGGTAGCCCCGTTGTCACTGGAAAACATAATAATGGTATTCCCGTCCAGTCCCAGATTTTTGATTTTGTCCATTACAAGTCCTACCTGTGCATCCAGATAACTGATCATAGCGGCATAGGTCGACAACGGATATCTGGAAGGGTTGTAGCCTTGTTCTCCATAGTATGGTTTTTCTTCTTTGAATTTACCTATATATTTTTCTACCCACTCCTGAGGAGCCTGAAGACCTACATGAGGGATAGTATAGGGCAAATAGAGAAAAAAAGGTTTATGCTGATGCTGATCTATAAATGCCAAAGCTTTTTCCGTCATCTTCTCAGGTGCATAATCAAGTCCTTCGTATTTTTGAAAGTCAGCCTCAGTAGCTGTCTGCGGATTAATCCGCACATGCATATTAACTTCTTTGTTTCGTAAGGTATCCCATTTCCCGTTTTCCCAGAGGTGGGTCGGATAATAATTGTGCGCCTGTTTCTGATCCAGATATCCGTATGCATAATCAAATCCCTGCTTATTAGGATCTCCTGTAGTATTTATCATTCCCAGGCCCCACTTACCTATAATACCTGTTGCATAGCCGGCATTTTTTAACATTAGAGGTATCGTAAAGGTTCCTTCCGGTAACGGCATCTGTCCGCCTTCTGTATAATCTGTAAATCCACCCATTTCATAATTGCCGCGAATATAAGCATGTCCGCCGTGCTTTCCCGTCAGGAGCATACCTCTGGCAGGTGCGCATACCGGAGAAGAAGTATAATGCTGTGTAAACTTCATTCCTTCATCAGCCATGCGGTCCAGATGAGGAGTCTCTATAAGCTTTTGCCCGTAAGCTCCTATTTCACCATATCCCAGATCGTCTGCATAGATATAAATGATATTTGGTTTTTCTTGTTGTCCTTCTGCAACAAGAGTGGATGCAGATACAAATAGATAAATTAATGCCTTTAAATAAGAATGTGCCATACGTACAGATGTGTATAATCATGAAATCCCGGAAGAACTTCCGGGATTTCATGATATTTATTATTTGCCCTTAACTCCTGTAGTTCCTCCACCTTTCAGGGTAAGTTCTACCGGTTGATTAGTCTTCCAGGCTCCTTTTGTAAAGTCTGGTATATCTACTGAATTAGACCTGTTTTTGACAGATTTTTCACTCAGTGGACCGATGACACTCCAAAGTGCAGCATCATATACATCCTGATCCAATGCAAGTCCGTTTCTCAGGCAATCGATCAGTCTCCAGTCCATCATAAAATCCATACCACCATGACCACCGACTTTCTTAGCCATCTCTCCTACTTTCAATACAATTTCAGGAGTATACTGCTGTTCTAGTTTCTTCATTTCGTCTGCAGAAATCCAGTCATGTCCAAAGGCAATCTTCCCCGGTTCAGGCCATTTCTGTGCATATCCTTTTGTACCACTTATAGCATGAATACGGGAATACGGACGAGGACTTGATACATCGTGTTGCAACATAATAGTCCTTCCCTTATGGGTACGGACTGTAGTTGTATTCATATTCCCTCTGAATTGCTTATTCGCAAACTGCTTATAAAACTCGTCTTTGGCCGCTAATTCCTTTGCGCGGGCAGACATGCTGAAATCATTAGTAGAAACAGAAGTCAGGTAATCCATCTGATCGCCACGATTAATATCCATGATCTGACATACCGGTCCCAGTCCATGTGTAGGATATAGATTACCATTACGGAAGTTTTCTTTCAGGCGCCACATATCATAATAAGAATCCTTGCCAAAATTGCTATCCAGAAGATCATGGATATATGCGCCTTCACCATGTAATATTTCACCAAACACACCTTGTCTCGCCATATTGAGTGTCATCAATTCGAAGAAATCATAGCAACAATTTTCAAGCATCATACAGTGCTTTTTTGTTGCTTCGGAAGTTTCGACCAACTGCCAGCACTCTTCAACTGTTGTAGCAGCCGGCACTTCTATAGCGACATGCTTCCCGGCTTTCATTGCGTATACAGCCATAGGTGTATGCAAATGCCAGGGTGTACAGATATACACAAGGTCAATATCTTTACGGTCACAAAGTTTCTTCCATTCATCTTCCTTGTCTGCATATATATCGGGTGCAGCGCCTGATACGTTTTTAAGTGAACGCTCTGCTACATTTCTGCGGATATCACTGATGGCTTTTATTTCCACGCCATCGATATGGTTCATCCGATATACCGCACCTGAACCGCGATTGCCAACACCTATAAAGCCAACTCTTACTTTTTCAAGTTTAGGAGCCTGGAAACCACACATATTAAATGTTTTGATTCCTGCCAACTTGTTATTTTCACTGGTTGCAGGTAAAGAGGTATTGGCTTGCACCAACAGGCTGCTGCTGAGTACACTTAGACTGGAAAGTCCGGCGAGTTTGATAAAATCTCTTCGGTTAGAATTCATAAGGTTTATAATAATTTAAGATAGATTGAATCTATAAAGATAAGAGATTGCTCTCAACCTTAGTAAACCGAAATTAACCATATCTACAACTTAATTAGCCGATTAGGAAATATTAAACATTCAATAAAACAGCTTGAAAAATGTCAATTTAGTTGCTATAATGGTTAAAATAAGTGTAATTCTTACTATTACAAAGCTTTAACTTTATAAATTCTACCCCTTATCAATTATGAATATAAAGAAATCTATCCTGTTGTATGTGACGATTAATGCTGTGCTGCAATTGTCTGCGCAAAACATGAAGGAATATAATCTGCAGTCTGATCACCTCGCCACAAGATGGGACGAGGCTATTCCGCTGGGAAATGGTATGTTAGGAGCTCTGATATGGCAAAAGGATAATACACTTCGCTTATCTCTGGATCGTGCAGATCTCTGGGATGAAAGAAAAGCCTTTGAATGGGAACAGCATAATTTCAGTTGGGTACAACAACATGTAAATAGTAAAACTTATGAAACGGTACAGCAATGGGGAGATGCTCCCTATGACGCATCTCCCTATCCTACCAAGCTACCTGCTGCAGCGATGTCTTTTGATCTTTCGGTATTGGGCAAAGTAATCAGCAATACACTGGATATCCGGAGAGCTGAAAACACAATTGTATTTGATAACGGAAACACGTTCAAGTGTTACATACATGCAACCGAACCGGTTGGCTATTTTGAAATACGGGCAGAGCAGATAGAAAGTCTGATTCCCCGATTACTGCCACATCAGTATGAAGCAAAAGGAAACGGCACAACTCAGGCAAGTGTTGTAGAAGGACAGCATTTAGCCAGATTAGGTTATAAGCAGGGTGTATTAAAGAATTCTGCACAGCAACAACTGCTTCATCAGCCAACTTATGAAAATAATTTTTATGAAGTAGAGCTGGAATGGAGAAGATCCGGAAAGGATAAACTGATCGGTATGTGGACTGTAAGCAAGAACCAAAAGGCAGACATCTCCAAAAAGATGAATGAAAAATCTCAGCAGGCTTTACAAAAGAGCCATCTTACTTGGTGGGATAATTACTGGAATATGTCTTCCGTTTCCCTTCCTGACACCTTATTGCAGCGTCAGTATTATCTGGACATGTACAAACTTGGTGCAGTCGCCCGTAAAGATGCTCCGGCCATAACTTTACAGGCTGTATGGACAGCCGATAACGGAGGTCTTCCACCGTGGAAAGGTGATTTTCACAATGACCTGAATACGCAACTCAGCTATTGGCCGGCTTATACCGGTAACAGGCTGGCTGAAGCTGCGACCTATACGGACTGGCTCTGGCGTATTCGGGAGGTTAATATGGATTACACTAAACATTACTTTGGAGTAGAAGGATTAAATATTCCGGGTGTACTCACTCTAAATGGTTTGCCTATGGGCGGATGGATACAATATTCGCTCTCTCCTACTGTAAGTGCATGGACTGCTCAGCATTTTTACTGGCAGTGGAAATATAGTATGGATGATACTTTTTTAAAAGAAAGAGCCTATCCATATATTATTGCAGCGGCTACTTATCTGAAAAATATTACAGAACTACGGGAAGGAAAGCGTTATTTACCTTTAAGTTCCAGTCCGGAATATAATGATAACAGTATAAACGCATGGTTTAAAGACTGGACCAATTTTGATTTGGGATTAGCACATTTTCTGTTTGATGCAGCAGCAGAAGTAAGTGCTGCTGCAGGGCATCAGAATGAGGTTGCGGAATGGACGAAGATTGCTTCGCAATTACCTGATTATGCAGTAGATGAAAGCGGGATGCTAATGGCGCCGGATGTACGTATGGAACATTCTCACAGGCATATGTCCCCCTATATGGCTATTTATCCGCTGGCAAGGCTGGATATTAATAATTCCAAGGATGCTCCGGTCATTCTTAATTCATTGAGACATCTGGAAAAATTGGGTACGCGTACATGGGTAGGTTACTCTTTTAGCTGGATGGCATGTCTCCATGCCAGAGCCAAAGAGGCAGATAAGGCCGTAAACAATCTTCAGAAATTTGCAGGTAATTTTTGCTCAACAAATTCTTTTCATCTCAATGGAGATCAAAAGGGTGGACAATATTCAGGATTTACATACAGACCTTTTACACTGGAAGGCAATTTTGCGTTTGCACAGGGTATACATGAACTGCTGCTGCAAAGCAAGTCCGGCTATATAGAAATATTTCCCGCTGTCCCGGCATCATGGACAGATGTTTCCTTTACCAATCTACTTACTGAAGGAGGATTTGTTATTAGTGCCCGTAAAGAACATGGTCACTTAAAATCCGTAAAGATCAAAGCAAATCATACCGGAATATTACATATCAGATCCGCAGAAGATTTAAAAGAAAAAAACGGCAAATCTCTTGTAAAAGAAAAGAATACGTACACTATTTCTTTAAAAGCTAATGAACAATTAGAATTGATAGCTGCAGCATTATAATGCTGCTATTGGTTTACCTAAAAAAGCATTAAGCTGTCTGTTTCTGATTTTAATAATTTATTCTATATTTTTAGCACATGAATCTCAAACCTATACTTTTATATCTACTATGTCTGATTTCTATAGCTGGATATACACAACAAAAACCTAATATTATTTTTGTTCTGACGGATGATCTGGGCTATTCAGATCTGGGTTGTTACGGAAATCCGAGTATTGCGACTCCTTTTTTAGATAAAATGGCTTCTAAAGGAGTTCGTGCTACAGACTATATGGTAACGAGTCCTTCCTGTACACCTTCCCGTGCATCACTGCTGACCGGACGATATGCCTCCCGTTATAACCTGCCTGATCCTATAGGTCCTGGCGCTAAAAACGGCCTGCCTGCTCAGGAAGTGACCATTGCAGAAATGCTTAAAGAAAAAGGATATCATACAGCTTTGATAGGTAAATGGCATCTAGGTGATCATGGAGAATACTTACCTAACAAACAGGGCTTTGATTATTTCTACGGCATGCTCTACAGTCATGACTACCGAGATCCTTATGTCAAAACCGACACCACCATCAAAATATTCAGAAATCAGACTCCTGTTGTCAGTCGGCCTGCAGATTCTGCCCTTAGCCGTATTTATACAGAAGAAGTGACGCAATATATTCGCCAGCAAAAGAAAGGCGAGCCTTTTTTTCTTTATTATGCACATAATATGCCGCACCTTCCGGTTGCCTTTTCTGCGGAATCAGGCCGTATGAAAGACCTGCATTTTGCTGGTCCGCTGGGCGCTGTGCTGGAAGATCTGGACAGACAACTCGAGATCATGTGGGCCAGCCTGGAAGAACAGGGACTTGCAGACAATACCATCTTTATGTTTTCCAGTGATAATGGTCCATGGATCGAATATCCTGTCCGTATGAGCGGCGATCACAAAACCAAAAACTGGCATGTAGGTACAGCCGGAGTATTCAGAGGATCAAAAGCACAAACTTATGAGGGTGGTGTACGTGTCCCGTTTATTACATACTGGAAGAACCACACACCCGAAGGACTCACGCTCCGTAATGCGATCAGTAATGTCGATATCTTACCTACATTGGCAGAATGGACAGGAGCTTCCGTTCCGGCATCCCGAATATTAGACGGACAATCTATTGCTGGTTTGCTGACTTCTGAATCGGAAAATATAACAGCAGACCACAGGCCAATTTATCTGGTGAATCATGGAAAAGTAGAAGCCGTAAGAAAAGGAAGCTGGAAATACAGAGAACTTCCAGCTGGTGTGAATAACAATTCCGGCAAACCGTACGAAGCCGCAAAAGAGTTATTTAATGTTTCCTATGATCCAAGTGAACGAACGAATGTTATACATGAATTTCCGGAAAAAGCACAAGAACTAAAGGCGCTATTTGATGCATTTGATGCAGGCTTAGACACCTACAGTCCCACAAAAAATTAACATCAACAAAAGCTAAACTAGAGAAAACATAAATCACTTATTACAAACAAATTAAACCAAACTTACATTACTACTAATTCATGAGGAAACTATCTGTTGCTATTTATGCTTTATTGCTATCCGTCCCTTTACCATTAGCTGCCCAAAAACCTGTTTACAAAGACGCATCCCAATCCGTTGAGATAAGAACCCGGGATTTGATTCAGCGTATGACGCTTGAAGAAAAAGTAGGTCAGTTACTTTGCCCGCTTGGCTGGGAAATGTATGAACGAAAAGGAAATACAGCGACTGTATCACAAAAATTCAAAGATATCGTAGCCAGTAAACATATCGGAATGTTATGGGCTACCTTCAGAGCTGATCCCTGGACGCAAAAAACAATTGCTAACGGTCTTAATCCGCAACTTTCTGCTGAAGCTGCAAACGCTTTACAAAAGTATATCATAGAGAATACGCGTCTTGGTATTCCTGTCTTTCTTGCTGAAGAAGCTCCCCATGGTCATATGGCCATTGGTACGACCGTATTTCCGACAGGTATCGGTCAGGCCTCTACCTGGAATCCGGCTTTATTACAAAAAATGTCTGCTACAGTGGCAAAAGAAGTCAGGCAGCAAGGGGCTCATATCAGCTATGGTCCTGTTTTAGATTTATCCCGCGATCCCCGCTGGTCACGTGTAGAAGAAAGCTATGGCGAAGATCCTGTGCTGACCGGTACGCTGGCTGCGGCTATAGTCAAAGGATTAGGGTCAGGTAAACTTGCCGATCCGTTTGCCACTATTCCTACGCTGAAGCATTTTGTTGCTTACGGTATTCCTGAAGGCGGACATAACGGAAGTGCAGCCAGCGTAGGCGAACGCGAACTCAGAGAATACTTTCTACCCCCGTTTCAGTCAGCTGTAGCCGCAGGAGCAAAATCTGTAATGGCGGCCTACAATTCTGTAGATGGTATCCCCTGCTCTTCTAACAAATTTTTGCTGACGGATATCCTTCGTCAGGAATGGAATTTTAACGGATTTACAGTTTCCGATCTGGGCAGTATCGAAGGTATAAAGGGAAGTCACCGTGTAGCCAAAGATCACAAACAGGCCGCTATATTGGCCATAGAAGCAGGGCTTGATACGGATCTCGGAGGCAATGCTTATTTCAAACTGATCGAGGCTGTCAAAAATGGAGAAATTCAGGAAAACAGTATTAATCAGGCTGTAAGCAGAGTATTGGCATTAAAATTTGAAATGGGACTTTTTGAAAAGCCATTTGTAGAAGCGAAAACAGCAAAAAAAGAAGTCAAAACCGAAGCAAATATTGCCTTATCAAGACAGGTAGCCAGAGAATCTATTGTATTACTGGAGAATAAAAACAATATTCTTCCACTTCGCAAAGATGTCAAGATCGCTATCGTAGGCCCTAATGCGGACAATGTATACAATATGTTGGGCGATTATACTGCTCCACAACCCGATGGGGCTGTAACTACTGTCCGTCAGGCTATATCGGCAAGACTTCCTAAAGCACAGGTATCCTATGCGAAGGGATGTGCTATACGAGATACGACTAACAGTGATATTGCTGCTGCAGTTGCAGTTGCACAGCAATCAGATGTCATTGTGGCTGTTGTGGGAGGCTCCAGTGCCCGCGATTTCAAGACTGAATATATATCCACAGGTGCTGCAGTAGCCTCAGATAAAAATGTAAGCGATATGGAAAGCGGAGAAGGATTTGACCGTTCCACTCTTGATCTTCTCGGCAGACAGATGGAATTGTTAAAGGCTTTAAAGCAAACAGGCAAACCTATTATTGTCATCTACATACAGGGCCGTCCGTTGAATATGAATTGGGCTGCAACGCAGGCTGATGCTCTCTTATGTGCCTGGTATCCCGGACAGGAAGGTGGTCATGCAATTGTCGATGTACTTTTCGGCGATTATAATCCTGCAGGAAAAATGCCGCTGTCCGTTCCGCGGAGTGTGGGGCAGATACCCATTCATTACAATCGCAAAAGCCCCTTGGATCACCGCTATGTAGAGGAAGCCGCAACCCCGCTTTATGCATTCGGATACGGTAAAAGCTACTCTGCCTTTGAATATAAAGACCTTAAAATACAAAAAGACAACAAGGATTACCGGGTATCATTTGTATTGAGCAATACGGGAAAATATGATGGTGATGAGGTGCCTCAATTGTATATTCGTAATCAGTATGCATCCGTATCACAACCAGTACAGCAATTAAAACATTTTGAACGTGTACATCTGAAAACAGGTGAGTCCAAAACAGTTTCATTTATACTGACAGAGGACGATCTGTCCATTATCAATGCACAGATGAAAAAAGTATTAGAGCCAGGCAGCAGCTTTAAGATCCGTATAGGATCGGCATCTGATGATGTACGGTTACAGCAGGATCTTGATATTTAATAATTTTTTACATACCGGGAATGCGTACTGATTCCCGGTATGTAAATAGTCTTCACCCCCATTTAAAGAATATTTTTATATTCATAACCTTTATAATCTCCCTTCGGATGATTTACTTAATGACAATATCATGTCATTTTGTATGATTTTTTTTTCGATGTTTGCAATTCATTTAACGATGTTAAATAACTTGATATAGTTAAAAATGGGTAGCAAAGAACGTATTCAACGCCTCAAAGATGAAAACAGAAGTAAAATTCTGGACGCCTCTCTTCAAATTGTGAAGGAAGAGGGATGGCATGCGTTGAGTATGCGGAAGATAGCGGATATCATTGAATATACTGCTCCCATGATCTACGAGTATTTTGCGAATAAGGAAGCCATCCTTATTGAACTGGCTAATCAGGGATATATCATGTTGTCTATATGCGTTAAAGAGGCTAAATTACAGGAAGCAGAACTGGAGAAACAGTTAGAAGCTATGTGGTTTACCTACTGGAACTTTGCGTTCGAAGAAAAGGAACTATACCAACTCATGTTTGGTGTAGGTACCCAATGTTGCGGATTTGAAAAATCCTTCCTTTGTGTGGAATCGCACGGTAAGATAATAAGCGATGTCATTCGGGAGATCATGAAAGATCAGGAGCCTTCAGAAGAATTGATATGCCGGAAGTACTTTACTTTCTGGTCCGTTATTCATGGACTAATATCTATTAATCTGGTTAATCAGGGAAATGGCGATACCACCAATCAGCAGGTATTACGCGATGCTATTTATGGTATCACACGATCGCTGAAAGATTAATTTTTTTTGCCTTTAACAAATACGTTGTTAGGTAATTTAACAGTGTTAAATATATAATTCACTTAATAATACATATCCATCCTGTCGTACAATGGCAGTTTATTTTTACAATTTAATTAACAGTGTTAGCATATTTAATTATGTTAAACAAATATAACAGAGCATTTAGCATCCATCATACAATCTTAATTTAATAATGAAAAAATCACTATTTACTAATCTTTTAGAGATCTATCGCTTATCATTTAACAGTGTTAAACCTTTTAATAGTGTTAAAATAGCATTTTATGTCTCAGGAGCACTCTTATATAGCTGCTCTACCGGAACCAGTAAACCAGCAGATGCGACAACTCCTCCTGCCGCTTTACCAGTAATGGCAATCCAGATGGCAGATGAAACTACATATCAGGAATATCCTGCATCTATAGAAGCACTGGCCAATGTCGAAATACGTCCTCAGATAGAAGGCATTCTGGATCATATCTATGTAGATGAGGGTCAAAAAGTATCAAAAGGTCAATTACTGTTTAAGATCAACGACAGGCCCTATCAGGAGCAGTTGAATCAGGCAAAAGCCAATCTGCAGGTGGCTCAGGCTTCACTGGAAAATGCGGAGCTGGAAGTGGAGAAAAAGAATCGTCTGGTGAACAATAAAGTTCTGACAGACTTTCAGCTGCAAACAGCTGTCAGTGCGCGAAACGCAGCAAAAGCAAGTGTACAACAGGCTAAATCTGCTATAGAAGCAGCCAAAATCAATGTAGGATATACCCTTATCCGGGCTTCTTCTGATGGCTATATCGGTCGCCTGCAGAAGAAACAGGGAAGCCTGATTACGCCTATGGATGCACAGGCTTTAACAGGATTGTCAGATATAAGAGATCTGCATGTATACTTTTCCCTTAGTGAAAATGATTTCGTTCAGTTCAAGAACAATGCAAAAGGAAAGTCTATAGAAGAGAAAATAAAGAACCTCCCTCCTGTCACGCTTGTACTTTCTGATCAGCAGAATTACGAACATACCGGAAAAATAGATATGGTAGACGGTCAATTCGATAAAAATACAGGTTCGATTACCCTGCGTGCTACTTTTCCTAATCCGGACGGATTGTTGAGAAGTGGGAATACAGGTCGTATCAGATTGAGTAAATCAATCGATCAGGCTTTATTGGTTCCTGCTGCAGCTACCCTTGAAATGCAGGACAAGATCTTTGTGTATACGGTTGGCAAGGATAACAAAGTAATGCAACAACCTATTCAGGTACTGGGCAAAACCGGTACTAATTACCTGGTAAAAGATGGATTGAAAGAAGGTGACCGTATTGTAGTCAAAGGAATAGACATGCTGCAGGAAGGACAGGTCATTGCTCCACAGACCGAAAAAGTTGATGACAACAAATAATATTTTGAAATACACAAAAGACTATGCTTAAAAAATTTATAGAAAGACCTGTACTGGCGACGGTAATCTCCATCCTGCTCGTAATCCTCGGCGTAATGGGAATGCTTCGATTGCCTCTTCAACAGTTTCCGGATATCGCTCCTCCGGCTGTACAGGTTACAGCACTCTATCCTGGTGCCAATGCAGAGACTGTACTGCGCGCTGTAGCGCCTTCTCTTGAAGAATCCATCAACGGGGTGGAAAACATGAGCTATATGAGCTCTACAGCAAGTAATGACGGTTCACTGATGATCACGGTTTACTTTAAATTAGGAACAGATCCTGACCAGGCCGCTGTGAACGTGCAGAACAGAGTTGCACAGGCGACCAGCCAGTTGCCAAGTGAGGTTGTACAGGCCGGTATTACTACAGCTAAGCAACAGAACAGTCTGATTATGGTACTCGATCTTTATACAGAAGATGAGAGCCGTTATGATCAGACATTTCTGAATAACTATGCACAGATTAACATTATTCCTGAATTGAAGCGTATATCCGGTGTAGGACAAGCGCTGATCTTCGGTGGTAGTAAAGATTATTCTATGCGTGTATGGCTGAATCCGAAACAAATGGCCAGTTACAAACTGACACCTTCGGAAGTCATGAGTGCCATTCAGGACAAAAATGTAGAAGCTGCTCCGGGTAAATTTGGAGAAAGCAGCCGCGAAGCATTTGAATTTGTCATCAAATACAAAGGTAAATTAAACCAACCTGCGGATTATGAAAATATTATTATCCGTTCCAATGCAGACGGTTCTATACTTAGACTCAAAGATGTTGCCCGTATAGAATTAGGCGCATATACCTACGGTAGTAATACCCGTATTAATGAAAAAGCAGGTATCAATATCGGAATTATGCAGTTGGCAGGTTCTAATGCCAATGAGATCCAGATCGCTATACAGCAATTAATGGAAAAAGTGGAAAAAGACTTTCCAAAAGGTGTAAAATACTTAGTGCTTTACAACACTAAAGATGCTTTGGATCAATCCATCAGTCAGGTTCAGCATACCCTTATAGAGGCTTTTTTACTGGTCTTTCTGGTGGTATTTCTTTTCCTTCAGGACTTCAGATCCACCCTTATTCCGGCTATTGCCGTGCCGGTAGCGATTATCGGAACATTCTTCTTTATGCAGCTATTTGGTTTCTCTATCAATTTGCTTACCCTGTTTGCATTGATCCTCGCTATCGGTATCGTAGTGGATGATGCTATAGTCGTGGTGGAGGCTGTGCATGCGAAGATGGAACATACGCACCTGTCACCAAAACTGGCCACAACTTCAGCCATGAGTGAAATCACCGGAGCCATTATCTCTATCACGCTGGTCATGTCTGCCGTATTCCTGCCTATTGGTTTTATGGAAGGATCTACAGGTGTATTTTACAGGCAGTTTGCTTTTACACTGGCTATTGCCATTGTTATTTCTGCCGTTAATGCCCTGACATTGAGTCCTGCATTATGTGCATTATTTCTGAAAGCACCGCAGCACTCCGAGCATCCGGCTCCGAAAACATCTTTCAAAGAGAAGTTTTTTGCTGGTTTTAACGTAGGTTTTGACCGTCTGACCAAAAACTATGTCGGCAGTCTCAGATTTCTGGTCAAATACAAATGGGTAGGAATTACAGGATTAGCTATTGTGGTGTTGCTGACCGTACAGATGGTACGTAAAACGCCTACCGGATTTATTCCTTCTGAAGATCAGGGCTTTATTGCCATATCTCTTTCTATGCCTGTAGGGGCGTCATTAGACCGCACAAATCAGGCTTTAAAAGAAGCTGAAAAACAACTTCAACATGCACCGTTTACAAAGACTCTCAATGTACTTTCCGGATTTAATATCCTGACACAATCGACAAGTCCATCTGCCGGAGTGGCCTTTATTCTGCTCAAACCTCATGAGCAACGCGGAGATATCAAAGATATCAATGCCATAATGGGCGATATCAATCAAAAGCTGGCCGGAATTAAAGGTGCGAATTTCTTTGTCTTCACCTTTCCTACTGTTCCGGGATTCAGTAACGTTGACGGACTGGATATGGTATTGCAGGATCGTACCGGAGGTGAACTCGGTAAATTCAGTACTGTAGGTCAGAAATTCATCGGCCAACTGATGCAGCGTCCCGAAGTTATGGTGGCTTTTACTACATTCAGAGCAGATTATCCACAATTCGAACTGGAAGTTGATGATGTAAAAGCTGAACAGTTAAGTGTAAGCACAAGAGATATTCTGCAGACGATGCAGTCGTACTTTGGTAGTGCACAGGCATCAGATTTCAACAGGTTTGGTAAGTATTACCGTGTCATGCTACAGGCAGATAAGACAGAACGTTCTGAACCTTCGGCTATGGACGGTATTTATGTGAAGAATAAATTTGGGGAGATGGTACCGATCAATACCCTGGTAAGGCTCAACCGCGTATACGGTCCGGAGACCGCTTCCCGTTATAATCTGTTTAACTCTATCGGTATCAATGCGATTCCAAATCCGGGCTTCAGTTCAGGAGATGCTATCCGTGCAGTGGAAGAAGTTGCGGCTCAGCACCTGCCTTCCGGATTTACCTATGAGTTCTCGGGTATGACCAAAGAAGAGATCACATCAGGAGGTCAGTCTACAGTGATCTTTATTCTATGTCTGGTCTTTGTATACTTTCTGTTGGCCGCTCAATACGAAAGCTATATTATTCCTTTAGCCGTAATCCTTTCTATTCCTACCGGAATATTTGGCGTATTCGCAGCTATCGGCATGACTGGTATTTCAAATAATATCTATGTACAGGTTGCGCTTGTCATGCTGATCGGACTTCTGGCCAAGAATGCCATTCTGATTGTAGAATTTGCCATTCAAAGGCGTAGGACAGGTCTTTCTATCTCGGCATCTGCATTTGAAGCAGCGAAACTCCGTCTTCGTCCTATTATCATGACTTCATTAGCCTTTATTGTAGGTATGATTCCGATGATGGGTGCTACAGGACCTTCCGCACAGGGAAATCATTCTATCAGTATTGCTGCTGCAGGAGGTATGTTTTCCGGAGTAGTGCTTGGTCTATTTATCATACCTGTATTGTTTATTATTTTTCAGAGCTTACAGGAAAAAGTATCAAAGCCAAACTTTAAAAAGAAAAACGGGTCAGCAGTTACAGCTTTGACAGGACATGAACTACAGATGGTCGATCCTTCTCAATCTTAACGTCCAACTCTATATACATTATTTATATGAACATTAAATTCTATAGCGCAAGTCTCTTTCTGATTTCTCTCATTCTCTTTGGATGTAAGACAGAGCGGTTAGCTACGCATGTACCGGTCACGCTTCCCGATAATTATCGGGATAGCGATGCGCTCAAGACAGATACAAATACCATCGGTTCCATTCCCTGGAGGGAATTTTTTGAGGATGCGATGCTGCAACAATTAATAGATTCGGCCATCCGCCAGAATATGGATATGCAACTTGCAGTAAAAAATATTGAAGCTTCCAGACTGATGTTAAGTCAGGCTAAAGCAGCAAATCTGCCGAATCTTCAGCTGCGAGTCAATGCAACCAGTACAAACCCGTCTAACAACAGTATGAATGGGCTTAGCCTTAATCAGTTCCTGGGCACCAATCATGTGGAAGATTATACAGCTGCCCTGTCGCTGTCATGGGAGGCTGATATCTGGGGCAAGATCAAAAATCAAAAAGCCGCAGCACTTGCATCTTATCTCCAGACCGAAGAAGCCCGTAAAGTAGTGCAGACACAGCTGGTTTCTCAGGTTGCACAGGGATATTATCAATTGTTAATGCTTTATCAATTGCAGGATATTGCGAAAAAAAATCTCCGTCTGAGTGATAGTACTTTACGCATTGTTCAATATCAATATGAAGTCGGTGATATCAGTTCATTAGCTGTAGAACAGGTAGCGGCGCAGCGTCTGGCTGCTGCAGCTCTTATTCCGGATTTTGAACAACAGGTACAGATCCAGGAAAATGCCATCAGCGTGCTTAGTGGTCAGTTGCCACACGCCATTGCGACGACAGCAACATTGAATACCATTACACTCCCTGAGCATCTGCAGGTCGGTATTCCAGCAGCGATGCTGAGCCGCAGACCAGATGTAAAAAGTGCAGAACTAGCTATAGCAGCAGCTCAGGCGAATCAGCAAGCTGCAAAAGCAAGTATGTATCCTTCACTGGTGATAAGTGCCGATGCCGGAGTCAATGCATTCAAATCCAGCAATTGGTTTAATCTGCCGGCTTCCCTTTTCGGATCTGTGGCGGGCAGCATCACACAGCCCATATTGCAACGCAAACAATTACGTACACAATATGAAGTATCTCGTGTTGAACAGGAAAAAAGTGTTATCAGATTTAAACAGTCTGTTATTACCGCTGTAGGAGAAGTATCGGATGCGATGGTCTCTATACGTAAGCTCAAAGAAAAGGAAGTAATTGCTTCTGACCGAACCAACAGATTGAGAAACGCGATCGGACATGCTGATCTTCTGTTTGAAACGGGTATGGCAACCTATCTGGAAGTCATTACAGCGCAAAGCAATGTATTACAGAGTGAACTTGAACTTGCCCAGCTCAAAAAAGCTGAACTGGCAGCCATAGTAGATCTTTACAGAGCTTTAGGTGGTGGATGGACTGCTGAATAAGGCATCCATTATATAGTAAAGTCCCCAAAATATTTTGGGGACTTTGTTTTTATATCGGCAATGAGTATACTCTAAATTACAGTGTATATTTATGTTTTTAACTCACCCGGAGATATTCCGTAGTATTTTTTAAATGCACTGCTGAAATTATTCTGATGACCAAATCCTGTAAGTAGTGCGACTTCATATACCGTCATTTGTTTGGCAAGCAGTAAGATCCTCGCTTTTTCCATACGTACGCGTGTCAGGTAATCGTGGATGGTAACAGAAAAATACTCTTTAAAATCTTTCCGCAACTTACTTTCACTCATCATCACCTCAGAAGCCAGCTCTTTTTGCGTGGGGGGATTTGCAATACGTTGTTCCAGTATCTGACGTGCCATTTCCAGACGATATATATCATCTTCATTGAAAAGTTCATTATTGGGTGTCCCCTGCTCATTATATTGTTCAAATTGGTACATCAGCAATTCTACGATGCGGGATTCAGTATGCAGTCTGCGGATCTCTCCCGTTTTCTTTGAAGTGAGAAGTTCATCTATAGTATGCTGCATCTCATATGTAGCCATCAGATCCTCTTCCGCAAAAGAAGTATAATGCCCCTTTTCTATATTCTTGACAAAATCTCTGTGAATTAAAGAATCCCGTTTGATCAGGTTGAGATAATATTCTTTAGATATCACAGCAATAAAGTAACTGTAATCCACTCCTGTCTTTACTTCATGACTGGACTTGACGGTAGGAATATAACGGATATTATGTCTGCTCATCCCATACTGCGACTTACTGTCAATAGATTTGTAAAAGATAAACTGACTGGTAATAGCCTCTCCTTCAACCTCTGTATAGATATGTACAGGTTGATCAAAGCGCATATTGGTATGTAAAATAAAGAGGCCGCTCGTGGATAACTGAAAATTGGTCATCGTAATCGGATCCCGTTTGATTTCTACCCGCTTTTCGACCAACGGTTTATCCGGAATATACAGATCAGGAATTTCTTCTATAAAAAGCCATTCATCTAATTCTTCTATTTTACTTTTGATCAACATACAGATGAAACAGGATTACGTTAGGGCTAAAGATACAGGATTTTTTCAGGAAATATCAGCTATTTAAAATCTTTCTAAATAGAATGTACAATAAAAAGTTTCAGGTTTATGCCTGCCTGCTCATCTGTAACAAAGCCCGGTAATGAGTTTTACGATCCTCTCCTGTGCGCTGTTCTACAATCCCTGCTTTTACTAATAGTTTTAAGGTTTGATATATACAACTGATACTTACATGACGTTGCATACTGATCCACAGATCTACAGCATCAATCCAGTCACGCTGTAACAATATATTTTCCAAAATATACTGTCTTTTCTTGGAATGTTGTAACTGTTGTTCTGCATAATAGGATTCCAACATTTGCTGTACTTTTACCGGAGTGGAAGATAATAGATTGCTCATAAGTAATTGTTTTATAAATGGGTATCAGTTAACTCACGTATTTAAAATAGAAGACCATTCCTGTGAATTATCCACCGGAATTACACTTTTATCTACCTGCACGGAAATCATAATATTCTGATGGTTATCACATACATCTATGGAAATCAACTCTGTATCATTTGCTACCTTACTTAACCATATGTGACTGGATTGTATATTATCGATCGTAAGAACAAGTTTTTTATCCAGGATCATATATCGACACCCCTGATCCACCAGATTTTGAATACAACCTTTATAGTGTTGACGACAAACATTATTTCGAATAAAAAAAGAAACAGGGAGCTGCTCCGCAGCACATCTTGCCAGTATCCTTTTGAAGAAAGCAAAATCCTTTTTAGTGATACGATCATAAGACACCGTTTCCTGCTTGACCGACAAACGTTCGCATGATTTTTCTATTACCGGGAGTTTCTGTTCGGTAGCTTTATAAGAACTCAGCAAATCCACATACGCTTGCTGATTGTCGAGGTTGTCTCCCAATGTTACCATAAATACCAAGTGACCATTTTCATCATAAAATCGGAGGCTCTTTTCCCATTGATGCGCTACCGCAAGAACCGTTTTACATTTTGAGAGTTCGATCTGTATTTCATACGCACTATCCCGAAATATAAAATATCCTTCCTCCAGTTCAGGATCTTCCAGCAGACAACGAATATCCATCTGTACTATTTCATTCCCTACCGATGAATTGATAATTCCCAATCCAGCCAACCCTTTGAGCAAGCCCGTATTATCTTTATTAAGAATAGCCACCTGATTGGGATACACAATAAAGAGTAAATCCATTTCAGAAATTTCGAGCTGTTTAGCCAGCATGGGCAAGGATGCATTAGGCTGCAGGTCCTGAAGCTGCAAATAGCGTTCTCTTAAATCTTCTTCCATCTTACGTGCCGGGAGCTTACTATTGAAATGAGAAGCATCCATTTCGATTTCTTCCAGTCTTATCAGCGGTTTCAGGGTTTTGGGATGTATATTCACATCTGCTTCTACCGAAAATACAGTATACAAACTTTGTTTATCCAACACTTCTATCGGGGTACCATCAAACCATTTTCGCCCGTTTTTGAGCATAATAATACGATCCGCATATATACTGGCCAGATTCACATCGTGCAGCACCACTACCACCATAAATCCCTTTCTGGACAAGGCTTTGGCAATAGCCAGCACCTGCTGCTGATAACGAAGGTCTAATGCCGAAACAGGCTCGTCCAAAAGTAGCAGGCTATCCGGATTATCCCAGAGCTGTGCAAGTACACGAGCCAGTTGCACACGCTGTTGCTCCCCTCCCGAAAGACTAAGGTAAGAACGGTCTGCAAACAACTCTACTCCACAAATCTTCATCACCTCATTCACGATATCCAGATCATGTTTTCCAGGACTTGATTTAAAATGCGGATACCTGCCCATGATAACGATATCTTTCACTTTAAACGCCATACTCATGGCATTTTGCTGAGAAAGCATTGCTCTTCGTTTAGCCAGTTCTGTTACATGATAACTACCCAGTGGTTTCCCGTACAGATGAATACTGCCTTCTGTAGCTTCTATATCGCCACTAAGCAGACGCATTAATGTAGATTTCCCAGCGCCATTTGCACCCAGCAAGGCTAATACTTCCCCTTCTCTCAATTGAAAAGAGACGTCCTTGAGCAACTTTCTGCCTTTTAGTTCATAAGTAAGTTTTTCGACACGCAACATGCTGTATACTTTTAGTTTTTGCTATTCTTCAGTCAATAAAATATAAAGGAAAACCGGAGTTCCTAATAATGCAGTGATAACACCTATAGGCAACTCCACCGGGGCTGCCAGTACCCGGGCTAAAATGTCTGCCACTGTCAGTATCAAGGCACCAAACAATGCGGAACTCAACAGTACGTATCGATGTTCCACTCCTCCCATAAGACGTACGGTGTGTGGAACTAACAATCCTACGAAGCCAATAATGCCGGATACAGATACAGAAGCTCCCACTGCCATAGTAGATAAGAGTACCACCCATCTCTTGACCCGGTCAGTCCGCATACCCAGCAAATCCGCCTGGGATTCACCTAAAGCAAAGGCATTCAAAGCTTTACTAAAAAAAGGCAATATCAGTAATGGAATCAGTATAAATGGAGTGATAGCGGCTACATTTTCCCAGGTAGCTCCCCCCAGACTGCCCAACATCCAAAAAGTAATGGTACGAAGCTGCTGCTCATCCGCCATGTATGTAATAAGACCTGTCAGTGCACCTGCAAAAGCATTGATAGCTATCCCGGCAAGCAACATCGTTGTGACCCGGGGTCTTCCCTTTTTTCGGGACAACTGATAGACCAGTAGAGAAGTAATACCCGCTCCTACAAAAGCTCCGAAAGCCAGGAGATAATAACCAATTAATTCGCTCAGACCAACGAAAAGTACAGTTTCAAATGCAATGATCAGCACAGCAAATAAGGATGCTCCGGCAGATATACCAATCAGTCCGGGTTCTGCAAGAGGGTTACGGAAGATGCCTTGAATAGCAGCTCCCGAAATCCCAAGTGCCGCACCTACCAATACACCCATTAAAACACGCGGCAGGCGCACTATAAACAAAACATCGCTATATATATTATCTACGGTAACAGAAGAAGCTAACCCAATCTTCTGCCCCAGCAATATCAGCACATCCCGTACAGGAATGTAAAATGCCCCCATTCCCATAGCGACAATCATGGCAATTGGCAGAATAATAAGAAGGCTGATAATAATAATTTTTTCTTTCATCGGTATTTTACAAAGAAGCTACAATAGCTTTATTCAACTGTGCTACAGCTTCAGGCAGTCTCGTACTGAAATTAATCAGCAATGGACCATTCATCTGGATAATTCTTTTATTCTTTCCGGCTTCAGTCACCCGCATGCCCGGCATCTTCAATACCGCATCCCTGCCTCCAAGACTACTTACCCCAAAATCAAACATTAAAATAATATCCGGATTTGCTTTCACAAGAGATTCTGTTGTATAAGGTTTGTAATCTGCAAATTCCTGAACGGCGTTACGTCCACCGGACAATTCGATAATAGCATCGAGACTGCTGCCCTTACCCGCCACACTCATCGTACCGGTACCTCTTGCGTATACAAACAAGACTTTCGGTTTGCGCCCTTTCAGATTCTTCTGAGCTGCTGCCTGTACTTCGGCCATATCTTTACTGAGTTTGGTCGCCAGTGTCTTCCCTTTATTACTATCGCCTAATGCCTGGGCGACAGTCTGTACATAACTTACTGCGCCTTTTGCAGAATAAATCTGTTTGACAGTTACGAAACGGATACCGGCAGATTTTAACTGACGGATGACTCCGGCACTAACGTCACCTTCAGGCGCCAGAATCAGGTCTGGTTGATAAGCAATCAGGACTTCAGCACTTACAGAGCGGTTCTTACTCACCTTTGGCAATGCACTTGCAGCAGCCGGAGATACACTTGTCACATCCGTGGCTACGATAGCGCTGCCGTACCCTAAAGCATATACGGTCTCTGTCAAAGAACTGCTTAAAGTGATGATACGTTTAGGCAGCCCGTATACAGATGTAGATATACAGATAAAAAAAAGAAAACAACTCAGTAGTTTATGTATAAAAGTCATTCGTTCCTGATTACAATGTGTCCGTTTACTTTACAAAACAATCAATAATTAGTCTAAATAAAAATTTTACATTTAACAAACATCTCCTCTTTTCGTCCCCAATAAGAACATAACAATCTGATTCATTGAAAATTAAGATCAATAAATCAGTCATTTCCCATCAAATAAATATCACTTTACATATAATATTTAGCAGATTTCATACAGGTTTTCTCGATGACAATGATTTGTTTTGCAATATTATTTAGATTGATTAAAAATAAAAATAGTGAATCAAATCGTTTTTTATATCAAAAACATTATCTGTATACTTTTTTTTACGGTCATGCATCAGCTTGTCTACAGCCAGCAAAAGCTTCATATCAACGGCTATATAGCAGATGCAGACGGACAGCTTATCCCTAATGCAACTGTAACTCTGCTGCCAGACAATAAAGTAGTAATGACAGATGAAAAAGGACGATTCAGTTTTGCGGAATTATATGAGGGCACGTACAAGATCCGGATATCATGTGTGGGCTATAAACCTTTAGAAAAGGAGCTTGATCTTGAAAAACGCAGTCTGCAGCAACTAAAACTCATCGTTGAAACCGATGAAACAAGTTTAAGCGAAGTTGAGATTGAAAAACGAATACCCAGCGTGGATAATCTGCTCCGTGCAGAACAGGCAGCTATGCCGGTGACGGTGATCACACGCAGACAAATTGAGCTTATGGGAAGCCGTCGTCTGGATGAGGTCATGAAAGAGCAGACCGGTGTGGCTGTTGTTAATGATATATCAGGCGGATCCCGTGCTGTTGGTGTCCAAATGCAAGGCTTCAGCAGCAATTATGTAATGGTGCTGATCGACGGACAGCCTATGTTGGGTCGCAATAACGGAAATTTTGATCTTTCCAGAATATCTGTAACTAATATTGAACGTATAGAAATCATTAAAGGTGCTTCTTCCTGTCTGTATGGAAGTGATGCTCTTGGTGGAGCAATCAATATTATTACCCGACACGGAGCATTAGCTCCTCAGGCAAACGCCTCTGTTCTCTACGGCAGTCTCCATATTGTAGATGCTACTCTCGAAGCAGAAGCACCATTTGCTTCTCAAAGGGGATCCGTAGTTGTATCAGGCAACTATTACCGTACAGATGGTTTCAACAGCAACTCTTATATGAAGGATGGTACGACGCTACCTCCTTATTCCAATTATAGTTTTCAGGGACGTACGCGGTATCGTCTTACCAAAAATGGAACTGTCGGCTTCACGGCAAGATATGCTGAACGGCATTCCACGATGATCAATGACTGGTCTGATGATCTGGTTAATAAAGACAACCAGACAGACCGGGATCTCAATTTAGCCGCAAGTTATGATCACCAGTTTGAAAACGGGCTCCGCAGTATGAGCAGATACTACTACACCCGCTATGAAACACAGATGGATGCCGAATGGGTAAAACAAAGTGCATTGATAAGTGCGCAAAAATTCGGACAACAGGTACACCGGGTTGAGCAGCAATTTGCGTACTCGCCGATATCATCACTCAAACTGACAGGAGGATTAGGCGGCAGTCTTGAACTTATGGACAATAAGGAACTGAGTGAAGAACGTTCACTCAACACCGCTTTCGGATACATACAGGCCGAATGGAAAACTTCAGATAAGCTCAATACACTGGCTGGCATACGCTATGACCGTACAAATGTATATGGCGGAAAAGCAAGTCCCAGCTTTGGCTTACAATACAGCGTTTCATCTACCCTCCTCTTTAAAGCCGGAATCGGTGCCGGTTTCAAATCTCCGGATTACAAAATGAGATACCAGGCCTTCTTTAATCCTGCAGCCAATTACCTTGTATTAGGGACTGATGTACTTAAAGAGACTTTGCAGGCAATGGAAAATGCAGGTGAACTGAGCTACAAAAACAGCTATGTAGTCAATAAAATGGCCAACAATCTGCAGGCAGAGAAAAGTATGTCTCTAAACACAGGCTTAGTATGGCAACCTCAGAAACGTTTCAAAGCTGAAGTATCGGTGTTCTATCATCGGATCAACAATCAGATCAACAATGTCCTGGTAGGCTCGGGCACTACTATTGGTCAGATATATACATACCGTAATCTCCCCAAAGCTGTAAACAAGGGTGTAGAACTCACTTTGACAACGCAATTGCTTACTGATCTGGAGCTTTCTGCAGGTTACCAGTATCTGATCGCTAAAGATCTGAGTGTATTAGACAGCATTCGTGCAGGAAGATGGCCCTTCAATCAGACGATCAACAATCCTGTGACAGGAGAATCCACGCCTGTTACAACCAAGAGCTACTGGGGAATCGAAGACCGTTCGCGCCACATGCTCAATCTCAAAGCATTATATGTGTACAGACCACTGGATCTGAGCCTGAATGTAAGAGCTAATATTCGTGGAAAATACCCGTTCCAGGAAATAAATGGCAATCAGTTTATTGACAAATTTG
Organism: Sphingobacterium sp. UBA5789; assembly: GCF_002418355.1. NCBI lineage: Bacteria > Pseudomonadati > Bacteroidota > Sphingobacteriia > Sphingobacteriales > Sphingobacteriaceae > Sphingobacterium > Sphingobacterium sp. UBA5789. The sequence goes on from NZ_DIDX01000004.1 coordinate 766,823, forward strand.
ACGCTTTTGTACCGGAACATGTCCTGCTTAATATCACGATAGAGAAAAAACTATGGAACGACCGCTTATCGTTGCGGGTCATAGGCGACAATATATTAAACTTTACACATCAGTATATGCCGGGGCAACCCGGAAGAGTCATCCTGGGAGGTGTCGGTTATCGCTGGTTTAAAGAATAACACAAATCATACACCGCTATAATACAAATTATGATGAAGTATCTGAATATGCTAAACCCCAAAATACAAATGGAAGATAAAAATCTTATTATGAATGAATTGTACCCATTACACTGGTTCAGAAAGATAGGCTTTGGATTGTTAAGCGTCCTTTTCATCCTCAGCAGCAGTTCATGCAGCAAAAATGAAGATGATCCCCGCCCCTCATTAGAAGATGGTAAAAGTACGGTTATCTATGATTTGCCGGGAGATACTGAGGCCTCAATGGCAGGTAATGTAGATGGCAAGGAGAAAAGAGACTTCTATACTTTCCTTTATAGATTTCGTGACAAACGGCAGATCTGGATCAAAACAAAGGCAGACTCCCTTCAATGGCTCAAATCCAAAGATTGGGATCTTGCATTTACAGGTCCATACAATTCAGAAATATATGTTAATAATGCCACTTACGAATACAATCCGGGATTCGGAGGACAGGCGTCCAATACAGCTGTTGTTCTGGTTGACCAGGCTTATGAAAATGTAACTGCAGCTCCCGAAGATGCAACATTTAACAAAAGTGAAGTAAACAAAATCGGATGGGCATCCTCACAGGGATCTTATGGCTGGTTTCGCTACAGTCTGGATACCCATATCATGCAGGCTTTGCCCAACCGTACCTATATTGTTCGCCTTCCTGATGGAAAATATGCTAAACTTCAGCTCATTAATGCATATAAAGGTAATCCTCCGGCAGTCACTAACCTCAACTGGCCTGCACCCTACTATACATTTCGCTATTTTGTTCAGCAAGACGGAAGTAAAAACCTGACTACCAGATAATAAAAAGAACTAAATGAAATCCAAATATCTTATAAGAAACCGAATTTCATACACTAAATAGCAGTTTTAATAGCATCACCTATTAAAAATACTTCTATCTTAGCATTATTATTTAGAATTAATTTAAATAAAAATAACAACTATTATTAACACATGAAAAGTACAACCATCAACTCTTGCATCATGACGATCTACAAGACCGTGTTGCTGCCCATACTGGTAGGCTTTATCTTTATCGGCTGCAGTAAGAGTGATACTCCACAACCTGATCCGGAACCCGAGCCGCCCACTGCAGAGAGTATGTTTAATACACTCATTACAGTCAAAAACTTCGGAGAAGCCTTACCACAGGGAAGTGAACCAACTACAAAACAATCTCCTATATATTTTAGTCTGGAAAGTAAACAAGGAATCAATCCGGATTACAAACAGACCGCCAGATGGGACCTTTCATTTGATGATATATACCGAAGTTTCCTCAATTGCAATACACCGTTACGAGGCGGAACCGGTAAAGGCGGAATTCTAATCGTCAAACAAAAATTCGAAGATGTAACTGAGGTTCCGGCAGACAATCTTTTCCGTACAGGAGAAAAATCGTACGGCACAGATGATTCCGGTGCATTTGGGGAAGGGCTGGGCTGGTACCTTTATGATTTCGGAGGAACAATCAAAGGTGGTTCTGATCCACGTAAAGCCCATGTATGTTATCCGATAGAAGGTCACACAATCATTGTCCGCACCGCGAAAGGTAACTATGCTAAAGTCAGGATACAGAGTATTTATAAAGACTTGTTAGATCCTAAAGATTGGTATAAAGATTCCCCTACCCCTTATTTTACCTTCCAGTATGTATTGGTAAAAGCAGGTAGTAAAACATTTGAAATCAAATAATAATAACCTTAATCTTATCCGAATCCAGATGTTTAGTACACAAACACGAACCAATAACATGAATAAACTATATGCATTCCTATGCGCACTGCTTTGCATAGTGATGACCCTCAGCTCCTGCACGAAGACAGAAGAGCTGGAACCGCTACCGGAAGATAAAATACTGGAATACAAAGTAGTTAATCTTACCGATGATCAGGTTATCTATGGTGCTATTGATAATCAAAAAAATACAATTACGGTATATCTTCCATTCTATTACGGTCTTTCTGTAATTGATCCGGAAATTAAGCTTTCTAACGGAGCCAAACTAAAAGAAGAAATTCTTCCCATTCAGGTAGAAGCTACAGGAACAACATATACAGTCACCGCTGCGAATGGTATTTCCAGAACATATACATTGCAAATAGTTCTTCAAAGTACATCTTCACTGGCTGTATCCTGGCAGACTCCACTTTCTCTTAATCAATCACCAGGAAAAACTATGCCCGCTATCCTGGGAAATTTTGCACACAGTAACGCCAAACTCGTTAAAGTAACCCTGATCAATCAGGAAAATCAAAAGCGATATACGATGGGGGTTAACAGTGCTTCATTATCCACTATAGAGAAAGACCTTTATCTTTTACGTTTTACCGGTACCGAATATATAGATAGAATTCCTGCTGACATTACCAATGGCACGTACAAAGTAGAAGTCCAAAGTCTGGGACATACGTCACTTATCGCAGAACCTTTGACAATCTCTTATGTACAACCTGATGTTTACCTTCCTAAATCATCCATAGATCTTAAGAAAACAGATGAGTGGGAAATTGTTCCGCAATCCAACACCGTATTTCTGGGATTACAAAAGGTGACTGCGACTGTTAATGGAAAAGATTATGTTCTGCCTGTCAAATCATGGAGCAGAACAGCCCTAAAAGTTGGTTTCCCAACAGATTTTCCATCAGGAAATTTACCTGTTGTAAACGTCAGATTTGACTTCGAAGGATGGAAGTCAGTGACCTTAAGCGCCTGGTTGAATATTACAACATAGCATCCACAAGCCCATTGGGCATATATATCTTAACTATTTAATAATTTTTAAAAACACAAAAAAATGACAACAGTAAAATCATTCTTCAAAACGGCCTTAGCCATCGCTGCTTTGGCAACACTTACAGTATCTTGTAACAAAGACAATGAAAAAGTAACTCCTTTAGAGTTGAATAAAGCGCAGGCAAACTCTTCTTTATATGTTATTGATGGCCAATGGTGGTCACCAATGAATGCTGCTAACTGGCCAAATGTCTATGTAGATATATCCGGAACAGGAGCACAAAGTCTGGATGATCTGGATCCGCATCAAATTGTTTTGGGTAGCCATGTAAATGGTAATATCTCTGCAGGAGAAGGATACTCAATCAAATTTATCAATAAAGACTACAGCACTGTAGTGGCAACAGACTGGAATTCAACAAGTGCAGTTGCAGTAACTACTCTTGGCCGTGAAACAGCTACTACTCCTCCATACGGATGGTACACATACAATACTACAACACGCGCTAACGAAGCTATCGCTGGACGTACTATTTTAGTAAGAAATACTGCAGGAACAGTTACTTACGCTGTGAAATTAATCGAATTCACAAATGTAAGCCAAACAGGTTCAGGAGCAGGTCTTCAGGTTAAAGCTGATGCAAATATTGCATTCAAAACCTTATAAAATTTAACCAAAATGGATTGTCGGTAAGTGGATGTGCCGACAGTCCATTTTCAATCACACATCCGCATACACTTTTATTTGTAGGCGCTATGCAACTTATTACCCAAACATTAAAACGCTATTCTTTTTTACTCCTGTTTTCTGCGTTTTTTACGCAGCTATTATCTTCATGTTCCAAGGAATATGTAGACTTCCCCTACAATGAGATCGAGAGCTTTGAAGTAAAGGACGCCAATGGCAAAACACTCTCAGCCAGTATCGTTAATAATGAAATCATCCTGTATTGGCCACCCTATCAGGAAGAACCTACTACATTGACACCAACTATTGTCGTATCTGACCGTGCCAGTATCAGTCCGGCTTCCGGAACTGCTATAAGCCTTAAAACAGATGAGTCTGCCAAATATATTGTGAAAGCGCAAGACGGAACGACCAGAACATATACTTTAAAACTACAGGTCAATCAGCCCATGATAAGCGCCACACTATCTCTGTCTGCTGATTTGGTATACAACATCGGATCTTCACCAACAATCGGATTGAGTACGCAGCATATACTGACAGATAAAGATAAAACAACTGCTTTTTTAATTGACGAAAGCAATAAAGAAACCAAACTAACCATAGAGACATTAGAAGCAAATGGCATCAGTGTGGTCGTACCAACAGAACCAAATGTCGGTACGTATAAGATTAAGATTGTTTCAGGAATACGCTCGGTTACAACAGAAGCATTCAAAATAGCTCCTCCGGCATTCGCCGCACTGGTAACCAATGATATGGTTACACGCAATATCAAACGTGGCGAAAAAATGCTGCTTAACTATAGTGTAAGTGCATTCAAAAAATACTACAGCAATAACGTGGGTTCATTCAAGCTAATTGATCTGGGACGGGTAGAACATACCGTTACAGAAGTAAATTTCAATGAATCTACTCAAAAAATCGAAGTCACTATTCCTCAGACAGTAGCATTAGGAAGAATAAGATCCTTCAATGCTTATGATAAAAGCGGAGTATTAATAGGCAGTCTTGTGACCACCAATTATACCGTTACACAGTAGAAAAGAAGAGCGTTATCCTGTCACAGATAATATAAACTCTTTAGTCATAAAAATGAGTATCTGGAATACAACATTTCAGATACTTATTTACTAAATCCTAATTTCCGATTTCATGTTATCTTCTCCTTTTCAATGGTTAATTATACTAATCATATGTGTTTTTTGCGCGTGTAGCAAAGCAAAAGGTCCGGATACAGATCCTCCTGTTATTCCGGAGGAGAAAAGCCTGCGAGAGCAATATGAAACCCGTTCGACCTTATGGCCCAAACCTGTGCTGGATGAAGGTATCCTGTTTCAGGAGCTGGCAGTCATGCCTGCCGGACCGGTTGATGCTGTTGCTCAGCGTAAAGTTATCGCTTTAGGTAAAGTGCTCTTCTTCGATCCGCGTGTCGGTCGTGGTGACAATTCCTGTTCCTCCTGTCATAATCCTGCAACCTACTGGGTAGATCGAAAAAAAACTGCTGAAGGTATAGCTACACATCACCGCAATACTCCTTCTATGGAAAATGTGTGGTTTGTCAATGGCAAGCTCTTTCATGACGGCCGTGCAAAGACGTATGCAGAGCAGATTGCAGAAGCTATCGAATCTCCGATCGAAATGGGAGGAAATACTTATACCCTGCCTGCAAAGCTGTCTGCTGTAAAGGGTTATCTGGCTCTTTTTGCAGAAGCGTACGGAGATCAGGAAATTAACAGACAGCGCATACTGGATGCTATTGCTGTATATTCTCAGAGTATTGTAAGCGGAGAAACAGCTTTTGATAAATTTCTGAAAGGTCAGTACAAGGCACTGAGCGACCAGCAGATTGAAGGTCTGCATCTGTTTCGCACAAAAGGAAGATGCTTGAATTGTCACAATGGTCCGTTTCTGACAGATCTGGAATACCATAATTTAGGATATGCAACAGATCGCACAGGAACTCTTGACAACGGCAGATTTATAGCCACAGGCATAGAATCCGATAGAGGGAAGTTTCGTACAGCAGGTCTTCGGAATATTGCACAAACATACCCGTATATGCACAACGGTACTGTATCCACATTGGAAGAAATGCTCGATCTGCTGAGTCAGGGAATGCCCCAGGCAAACGGACAACAGATCAATGGAGAACTATCCCCTCATATCAAAAATCTTCGTTTGACGAGTGCAGAACGGAAAGCAATAGTCTCTTTTTTAGAATCTCTGAGTAGTGAACCGACGGCGACAGAAAGACCCGTCATACCAGACTAATAAAACACAAAACCCCGAAGCTGTTAAGTTCCGGGGTTTTGCTGTCAACAGTAATAATACCATTAGACATATATATCTTAAGGTTGCAAAAATATAATTATCAACCCATTATATGAAAGATAAAATGTTAAAGTTTGTAAAAATCACAAAATTTATAGCTATAATTCTACATAAGCACCTTTAAAAATGTATACGCGATAAGCATGCTATCAAATCTAATCAGTAAATTAGTCTCTGAATTAACTAACTAAAGAACCCGCAAAAGATGCAAAAAATATACACGTCCCGGCAGCCCTATCACAAGATATGGAGCAGACATCTGCTTTTTTTCTTACTTCCCGTTCTTTTTCTGGCCAGTTGTAAGAAAGATAAGGATACCGATCCGGAAGAAGATAAAATTATATCACCGACTACAGGGACACGTACACAATTTACACTGGATTCGATCTTTCTGTATGCCCGTCAGGTATACCTATGGCAGGATGCCTTACCGACATATCAGGATTTTGATCCCAGGACAAGATATGGGAGCATCAACCCGGAGTTGACTGCATTTAAGAAAGAACTGTTTGACATTACGCAGTACAAAAAGAACAGCTCTGGCATTCCCTTTGAAAACCCAATAGGCGTAGGTGTTTCGAAGTATTCCAATATTGAAAAAGGAACAGCCCAATCCGGATCTACTGCAGCTATCGCAGCGACTTCATCCCCGATACTGTATCAGAAAACCTGGCAGGAAGGAAATCAAAGTATAGGATATATAGCGCTGGGCTCCTTCCCTATACTGAGCAGTTGTCAGGCGGCTCTGGATGACTCCTTTGCGACAATGGCTGCGTTTGCGCCTACAAACCTGATTATTGATCTGCGGAGTAACGGAGGAGGTTATGTGGAGACTGCGAAATACCTGACGGATCTGATTGCTCCTACTTCTCTCAACGGAAAGGTCATGTTCACCGAACAATTCAATCCGATTATGCGGGAAGGTAAAGCCACTATATTAACCCGTCAGGTCTTTCTGAACGAACAGGGCAAAACAGTATCCTATCAGGGACGTGTGGCAACAATGGCAGATGTGAATTTTTCAGAACAAGGGACTACAAAAGTTTTCGAAAAGAAAGGAAAACTGGAATCTGTCAAAAACATTTATTTTATTGTCACCGGCAGAACAGCTTCGGCAAGCGAGTTAGTCATCAGCAGTCTCATGCCGTATTTCCCCGTTAAGCTGATAGGACAAAAAACATACGGTAAACCTGTTGGCTTCTTTGCCATAAATATTGATCAGTATAAACTCTATCTTGCCAGTTTTCTGATTCGCAATGCAAATGGCTGGTCAGACTATTTTAATGGTATACCGGTAGATGTGAATGTCACTGGGGTCCCGTCTCTGCCTCTGGGAGATCCCAATGAACCCTATCTGGCGGCAACATTGGATCTAATCAGCGGGAAAGTCAAATCATCCACTTCAGCGCGCTCAGCAACTACACAGCTCACACAAACAGAACAACAAGAAGCCGTCCCTTATGTACCCATGATAAAAAGAGATCTGAAACTGAAATAAAGCGAAATTCATAGATTAATAAGCAAAAATCAGCATACAAGAGAAGGAATTAATACGAATATTTGTATTAAACCGTTAAATAAAAAAAGAATATACAATGTTAAGTCAACATATCAAAGAATCTACCAAATCTGCACATCAGGCCTTAGAAGGCACTGTCGTTAGACAAATGAAAGCCATTCGTTCAGAAGCTGATTACGCAGACTTTTTAAACAATTTCTACATCTATTTTAATGCTATTGAAAAGGCAATCCAGCCTTACATCAGTGCCGATGTCCTACACGACTATGCTGATCGCAGAAAGTCAGACTACATCAAAGCAGATATTGAGTCGCTGGGCGGAACTGTAGAAAACAGATCTGATATCAAAGTTCCGGAGATCAGCAATCCTTTAGAAGCATTAAGTGCATTGTATGTACTGGAAGGCTCGATCATGGGAGGACCAATCATTGTGCAGATGCTCAATAAATATGGTATACACAAAGGTACTTCCTTCTTCTCCGGCTATGGTGAGAACACAGGCAAGATGTGGGGTATTTTCACTGCTGCTCTAAATACACAAGGCGAAAACCCGGAGACACATCACAAAGCCGCAGAAATCGCCAATGAAACATTTTCCCGTTTCGGAGATGTATTCAATACGACACAAGTTTCTTAAAAATAGCTTTATTTTTTTTAGACGGGAAGCCTCTTGGCTTCCCGTCTTTTTTATGTATCCTTATTTTTTTATTTCTTCTCTTTCATCTGTAAGTAAGGATTTAAAAAAATAAATTTGCCTACCTACATGTAGGTAAGTATATTTGCATTTGATATGGATACACGATCAGCCATACTTACATTAGCAGATAAACTCATTCGGGAGAAAGGGTTCAATGCATTCTGTTTTTCTGACATTGCCAGACAACTGAATATAAGAAATGCGTCCATTCATTATCATTTCCCTAGCAAGACCGCATTGGGAGCTGCTGTAATTGATTATCATATTGATCAATTCAACATTACAAGACAAAATTCCGAACATCTTTCCGCCATTGACAAACTGGAAACTTTCTTCGCTATTCATGCCCAGATAGAGTTGGAAAAAAGGGTCTGTATCATAGCCTCGTTAGCTCCTGATTATCATATGCTGGAAGACTGTATGACAGATAAACTGAAGGAATTTTCGTCCGCCATGCTGGATTGGGTTACCGGATTTTTAGAAGAAGGTAAAAACGAGGGAGTTTTTAATCTCAATACAGATATCCGGACAAAAGCTCTTCTGATCATATCCAATATGGTGGCTATTGTTCCGCTCGCAAGGCTGACAGACAAAAATGATTTCAAACGAATACAAGAAGCAATTAAAAAAGAGCTTCTGCTAAAATAACAAGAAAATGAGAAGAGTAGTTATCACTGGAATGGGAGCTCTGACTCCTATCGGTAACAATGTAAAAAAATTCTGGCACTCCCTTATCAATGGTGTAAGTGGAGCTGCGGCTATTACAAAATTTGACAGCAGCAAGTTCAAAACAAAATTTGCCTGTGAACTCAAAGATTTTGACCCGCTGGATTACATGGACAAGGCCGAAATCCGCAAATATGATCCTTTTACCCAGTATGCACTTATAGCCGCAGAAGAGGCTATAAAAGATGCCAATATCAATTTTGAAGAGTTAAACAGAAACCGGATCGGAGTGATATGGGGGTCAGGAAACGGCGGAATACAAACCTTCCAGCAGCAGGTCAGCGAATTTGCACTTGGAGACGGTACTCCTCGATTTAATCCCTATTTTATCCCTAAGATGATCGTAGATATTGCCGCTGGTATGATTTCGATAAAATACGGCCTCAGAGGTATCAACTTTTCTACTGTATCTGCTTGCGCCACCTCCAATACAGCTATTATAGACGCTTTTAATTATATCCGTTGGAATAAAGCTGACATGATCATCACAGGCGGTTCGGAAGCCCCTATTACAGAAAGTTCAATAGGTGGATTCAATTCTGCAAAAGCCTTATCTACACGCAACGATGATCCTCAGCAGGCATCCAGACCTTTTGATATAAACAGAGATGGCTTTGTAATGGGTGAAGGTGCCGGCGCACTGATACTGGAAGATCTGGAAAGCGCAAAGAAAAGAGGCGCAACTATTATTGCAGAAATTGTTGGCGGTGGAATGGCCGCAGATGCATACCACATGACCGGTACACATCCGGAAGGTGAAGGTGCCTATCTGGGGATGCTCGCAGCATTGGAAGATGCTGGTCTGCAGCCGGAAGATATAGGTTATCTCAATACACATGCGACATCTACAGCTCAGGGGGATCTGAGTGAACTGAGAGCCGCACTGCGTGTTTTCGGAGCTGAAAGTAAAGTAAATATCAGTGCTACAAAATCCATGACAGGACACCTGTTAGGAGCTGCAGGTGCAATAGAAGCCATTGCCTCTATCAAAGCAGTACAGGAAAACATAATCCCTCCAACAATCAACTCGGTTGATATTGAACCCGAATTTAAAGATATATTCGATCTTACTTTAGAAAAAGCACAGCATAAAGAACTGCATTATGCAATGAATAATACTTTCGGATTCGGCGGACATATTGCGACTTCTATTTTCAAAAAATACACAGATTAAAACAGTTTTCTGGACACCCAGATTTCAGTTTTTAATTTATCCGGAAGCAGTCAAAGCTGATGCTTCCGGATAAATTAAAAAATCTCCGGTTTAGATCAAAAAAAATTGATTATAACCGTTCTCTTTATTTTATTTGTACTTCCTTTCGGGATGTAGCGTAGCCCGGTATCGCGCCAGCATGGGGTGCTGGAGGTCGTCGGTTCAAATCCGGCCATCCCGACAAAATCCATTGATTATCAGTAGATTTCTCCATTTTCGGACATATTTCGAACAAAAAATATTAGTTTTTCAATTTAATATCAAGATAGGTAAATTTAGCTTAAGGTAGTTTTATGTGGTGTTTTGCTTAGAAATTATAAAAAATCTAGTGGGCTTGGGGTCTTCTTCTTATCAATATCCGTGATATGTGTGTAGATCATAGTTGTTTTTACATTTTCATGACCTAATAATCTTGGACAATACGAATATCAATCTCCGATTGTATCAAGTGCGTCGCATACGAATGTCGTAAGGTGAAATCTACCTTCAATTTTGATCGGCACATCTTTCAGATATGCGTATTGCGATACAGGCTTTAGAAATAAACTGGTATAGCCACAATATTACCGAATCGTATTGCACGTGTATCGCTTCGTGGTTAGTATTTTTTCAAATGCACAGACTATTCTTTCGCTATTCATTACCGTAAAATAAATACTATAGCAATTTTATTTCGCTATTCGTAAAAAAAATAAATATACATATTTTATAATCAGTTATTTATGATTTACTACAAAATTTTAGACATATTTTATATATAGATGTGAATTTGCGAAATAGTTCGTATATTGATTTTGAACATACAATTGTTAGCTAATATTTCAAACCAACTATATGAAAAAAACTACCATTAAAGATATTTTTGAGTATCTTGAAGTAATTAATAAACATAAACTTAAAAAATCTAACATACTCCTATTCAGAGGTCAAAGTGAAAAAAAACCATTAATTCCCTCTATTGCAAGAAGCGATTCAAAAAAGAATACAACAGAAATTGAAAAAAGAATGCTAGAGGAATTAAAAAGAAGAACTAAATTATACCTTAACGGTAATCAATTTGATGATTGGGATTGGTTAGTCTATGCTCAACATTTTGGAATGAAAACTAGACTATTAGATTGGAGTAGTAATCCTTTAACAGCTCTATGGTTTGCGTGTAGTAACGAATTCAAAAAGGAAATTAATTCTGCAGTTTATATTTTAAAAAATGCTGAAGAATTTCTTCTAGATAAATCTAAAGGAATATCACCGTTTGATAGAGCAAAAACACGAGTACTGAAACCTACATTGAATAATGAGAGAATAATAGCGCAATCTGGTTGGTTTACAGCACATAAATTTTCAAGTAAAACTAAAAGTTTTGTTGATCTTAGAACAAATATAGAGATTAAAGATGCTATAATTGAAGTTACAATACCTAAAGAAATTAAAGCAAATTTATTAGAAAGCTTAAATGTGTTTGGCATAAATAATCAAACACTTTTTCCAGACATAACTGGAATTTGTAATCATTTAAATTGGGAGTTTAATGAATAAGAAACATCAGCTAACAAGGGTTTAGCGCAATGGCGGGTTAAGGCTAAAATTTAAAGTTTCGGCACTTTATTCCGCAAAAAGCCAATTAATTAACTTTTTGCTTACCGTATCGCTAAATTGAAACTTTTCGTTTCAATTTCCGCAACTGACGCCAAGCCCCACAACGCTACACGAAAGTACAAAACCAGTGCTGTCAAAAAAAAATTTATGAAAAAATTTTATTTCTTTTTTATTTTATCCATTTTTTCTCAAAAGCTATTTTCCCAAAACGATAGCAGAATCGAAAACATTGGAAAATTGACTTCTGAATTGTTAATAAACAAAAACAATATTGAAAATTTCAAATATGCAATAAAGTTAAAAAATTTGTATCCCGATGAAGATTTTTCAAAATTTGAAGATAGTCCAGCTGAAGTAATTCTAAGAATGTTGTATGGTGCTGAACTTGAATTACCCCACACTTGGAATAATCTATTACAAGAAAGTAATCGTTTCAAAATAGATAACAAGTCAGTTTACATAAACACTTATTATTACACAATGAGTAACGATAGTCATATTGTTTCGTCTGTAATTAAATCACAAGATAAATTTTATTTATTTAGCTACAACTTACTTGAGTGGGATAAAGATATTTATATATCTAAATTCTATAAAGAATTAAAAGAATTTAAAAACATTCAAGATATTGAATTAAATCCATTTATTATTATCGATAACGAACTCCAAAAAGAAATGAACGAATTTAATGATATAACAACACTTGAAGAAATAATAATTACAAATAATTAAAAATGCAGCATCGGTTTGGCGAAATGCGCGGTTAATTGCTAAACTCAACTTTTGTACTTTTATCCGCCAATGCTCTTTTTTCTTTAATTTAGCACGAACTATAGTCTTCTAAGCCTTTGAATACCGTCCTTACTTTCTTAGTGTGCCTTCTTTGACAAAATTAGATTTATAGGAGACAAACTGTGTTTTCAGACGAGAAATAGATATCACGTTGCTTACCGCATTGTCCCTGTCGATATAACCCTTTATGATCTGTTTGTAGTCTTCCTTGGAAAGAAACTGGTTTTCATCCTTTTTGCCCATTGGTTCCCGAATGCAAAGATTTGCAAGGTTGTTTAGTTCAGCATTTAATTCTAAAGCTCCGCTGAAACTTGGCTTAAGTTTTTCCTTTTCAAAATCCCAGTTCTTTGCCAAGATCTTATAATTTGTTCTGTATTTGATCCTACAGGACTTATCGGAAAAAAAAGACAGACAGCAGTATGTGATGGATTCCAAAACTTATGATAAGAGTTCAAATCCGGCCATCCCGACTAACTCTTACAGTCTTCAACGATTCGATCCGTTCTTTCTTTTTTAAAGATACTTTAAGATCTGCCCACTCTACCCCTCCTTTCTTTTTTTCAGTATAAATACCGTTTCGTAAAACAATGAATATAAAATATTGTTTCTTACTTAATCTGCATTTAAACAGCTGCAGCAACACTATTTAATTAGAAACATATGCTATTAAACAAACGTATATCGGTATGGGATTTTATTAAAATAATAAAATTTGACTTACTCTATATTGTCACCTTCTCCCTGCTGATCGGATGGGTTTCTCATGAGAAATATCTGGAATCTATTGTTATTCCTCTGCCTATTATTTCTACTATGGGAACGATTGTTTCTTTATTACTGGCCTTTCGGACAGCACAATCTTACGACAGATGGTGGGAAGCACGAATTGTATGGGGCGGAATAGTTAATGATTCCCGTACACTGATACGCCAGTTAATACAATTTCTGCCAGACAGCTCACAACAGGAAATTAATTCATTTGCCGAACGTCAGATCATCTGGAATTATGCCCTCAGTGAATCGCTGAGAAGAGTTCCGTTTTCACATAAAGTACAGCACTACCTGGATAAAAATAACATACATGATCACAATATTCCCAATACCATACTCAGTGCGCATAGTTTACAGCTCAAGCGACTGGCAGAACAACAGCAGATCACAGAGTTTCGTCAGGTACAGATAGATGAAACATTAGTACGTCTCTGCGATTCAATGGGAAAATGTGAACGGATAAAAAACACAGTATTCCCATCATCTTACAGTGTTTTGCTACATTTTATGATTTGTGTATTCATTGTTATGCTTCCCTTTTGCTTAAGCGACAATCTGATGTATGCCAAAATTGCACTCACGATAGGTATACCCGTAATTTTTATTGCTATTGAGAAAACAGCTATTATGATGCAGGATCCATTCGAAAATTCGCCTATGGATACACCGATGACAACCTTAAGCCAGACTATTGAAATGAATATTCTGCAACAGATAGGTGAGAAAAATGTATCTAAACCCGTTCCTCCTGCACCTGAAGAGTATTATATTATGTAATCAATAAAAAAAATGTCTTTCGCTGCTCTACTTAAAATGATCAGAGTATATGTTTTTTTACGTAAACATAACCATATCCCTCATTTGATTTTTATAATTTTGCAACATGGAAGCAAAGGAAACTTTAGAGGAATATTACAGCAGGTTAAGCAAACCGGTTCCTCTGGAATTCAGTATACATGGAGCCAATGCTGCACACTTCAATATTCTGAAAAGAGGAAATTGTTTTACTACATTAAATTTTGCCCGGAGAGACTATTACAAGATTGTTCTTACCCGTGGGAAAGCGCTTCTACAAACTGAAAAAGGAGAAGTGCTGATTGATAAACCAGCGCTCTTCTTTTCGGACAGAAATATTCGTTTTGGATGGGAGAATCTACCTGAAGATCAGGAGGGTTTCACCTGTTTATTTAATGAATACTTTATCACACCAACAATACGACAATCTTTCCGAAAGCTGTTCTCCTTATTTAAAGATGATATATATCCCTTTCTTTTTCTAAATGACACACAATATGAGCATCTGCATCACTATTTCTCAAGCATGCAGCGCGAGTATTGCAGCAATTTCAGTGATAAAGATCTGTTATTAAAAGATTTGCTGAATCTTGTTGTTTATACGGCGATCAAGATCAAGACGACCAGTATGCCTCATGATTCGGGTATTTACCAACAGGATATCGTAACCCGTTTTATGGATCTGCTGGACAATCAATTTCCGATCGAATCCCCTGTACCGGGTTTACAGCTCCGGACTCCTGCCCATTTTGCAGACAACCTGCATATACATGTGAACCACCTCAATCACAGTCTTAAAGTACAAACAGGCAAAACCACCAGTGACTGGATAAAGGAGCGTATACTCGCTGAGGCTGTAAATCTTCTGCTGCACAGTGGCTGGCGTATCGCCGAAATTGCAAACGGACTTGGGTTTGAATATCCTCAGCATTTCAATACATTTTTCAAAAAGCATATGGGAGAAAGTCCCCGTCAATACAAATTCACATCGGCAACACATATTTGATTTTTGTACTTTTTGATTTGAATTCCTTATTTTTTACTCTTATCATATGAACTACTTTTGTACTCTGATCTGACACAAATAAGTCTATGAAATTATACGATCCCAAATACAAAAGCATCTGTACACTTTCTATTTTTCTGATGATACCCCTTTCTGGTCTTGTCACAGATGTATACCTTCCCTCCTTCCCTGAAATGCAGAAAATGCTGCATACCAATGCCGGAGGTATTCAATTAACATTAACATTTTTCCTGATCAGCTACGGTATTTCATTGCTTATGGCAGGAAGTATTGTAGACAGTTTTGGAAGATACCGTATTGTATTGGTAGCACTCACCGTATTTTTGCTAAGTAATGTGGCTATTGCGACTGTTCACAATATTCATTTTATATACTTAATGCGCATTTTACAGGGAATTTCAGCCGCTTTTATAGTGGTTGGGAAACGCGCTTTTCTTGTGGATATTTATTCCGGACGACAATTACAGCATTACACCAGTATGCTTACGATTATCTGGGCTATGGCTCCTATCACTGCCCCGTTTATAGGCGGTTATTTGCAGCAGGCTTTTGGCTGGACAGCAAATTTTTATCTGCTGGCGGGCTATTCCCTGATCTGTCTTTTGCTTGAATTGTTTTTTTCAGGAGAAGCACTTCAGATTCGTAAACCTTTTGATGCACAAAATATCCGCCAGTCTTATCAGCATGTCCTTGGAGCCCCGGATTTTAGTATAGGTCTGGTTGTGCTGGGATTCAGTTATGGTATGGTAATGGTATTTGGAATGGCTGCTCCCTTTATCGTTGAACAACGGTTTCACTTCTCTGCTGTCACTACAGGATATTGTGCATTGTTGTCGGGTCTGGGACTTATGACAGGCGGAATTCTAGGTAAAACATTACAGAATAAACCATTTTTTTCAAAGCTCGTTACCGCTGTAACCATACAGCTCGCACTTTCCGTTATTATGTATACTACATCACGATACAATCCAAATATTTATGTTCTGATGGCATTCGTATTGTGTCTGCATGTGATGTCGGGGTTTATTTATAATATTTACTTTACGTATTGTCTTACTCGGTTTCCCACACATGCTGGGGTAGCAAGCGGATTGACAAGTGGCGGTTGCTATTTGGTCACCTCTCTGGCGAGTATGATGCTGATCAAGACGATTAAGATCGACGGTCAGGAAGGTCTGGCGGTAAGCTATTTTGTATTTGCACTATGTATAGCACTATCCCTGTTCATTTTCATGAGATCTATGAAAACGTCTCAGATAACAACAGTGGGTCATTAGTTTTCCGGATCAATAACAGGAGATCTATTGAAAATTAGCGATTAATAAGGTATATTGGCGTAACTGTTCCTCTGCATTATGCTTGGAAATTTTCACTTATAAAGCATTTTGAGATGGAAAAATCAGCACATACATACGCTCTACTGATTGGAAATGATATAAACAATATTTCTCCCGGAAAAAGCTGGAATGACCTCCTTCAGGAAATAAAAACAAAGTTTCGTATCCAGGATATAGAAGATACAGATAAGCCTTTTCCAATGCTCTATGAAGAAATCTTTTTAAAAGCAATAAGGGTTGGAATGCTCCACGAAAAGGAGCTCAAGACCTATATAGCAAATCGGGTTTCTGAAATAAATCCAAACACTATACACGAACAAATTCGCCAACTTCCGGTGACCCACATTATGACCACAAACTACGAGTATACGCTGGAGGGTCAGGTACCTGTTAAAAACGATAGCGTCGTTAAGGAAACAACCTACAGTATATATCGCAGACATCAGCTGGATAAAAAAACGTATTGGCATATTCACGGAGAGTGCAACAGTCCGAATTCTATAAATCTCGGCTATGAGCATTACTGCGGACAGCTACAGGGAATGAGAAATTATACCATATCCGGCACCAATTACAGCAATTCCAGAGTCGACAATACTTCCTTTATCAGACAATTGGCTAAGGGAAATAAAATAGTCTGTCAATCCTGGATTGATCTGTTTTTTACTACTGATATCCATATTTTCGGACTTGCGCTGGATTTTGTAGAAACGGATTTGTGGTGGCTCCTGACCTACAGGGCAAGGAGTAAGTTTTACAAACGAAATCCATTTATCCGCAATACTATATACTATTACATTCCTGAATACTATACCGAACGGTCAAAAGCGAAGCTGGATTTATTGAAAACACATGATGTAAAGATCGTTATCATCAATGAAAATGATAAGCAATCTTATTATCAATGTATTTTGGACAGGCTAAAAAACAGGATATAGCAAAAAAATGCTTTTCTGTAAAAAGCACATCTTTAAAAATTTATTAATTCTGTTGATTAGAGAAGGTTAACAGGAGTGTTAACGCTTCTTGGATTCTGAGGGAGTCTCAGTTGTTGTTGGATTTACAAAACCCCAGTTAGTTACATAATACAAGTAGGGATTCTTTTGCAGTTGAGTTTGTTTTACTTTTTGTTTTTTAATCATATATTATTCCTTTCTTTTTGATTTTTACTAATATACGCAATTATTGCGCCAATTCCTAATATACAACTAAAATTATTAGCAAAACAAGCACCAATTGATATCTCTGTGACATTCAAAAGGCAAGATTAAAAATAAGATACAGATCTATAAATAAGCAAATTAACATGCTG
Source organism: Sphingobacterium sp. UBA5789 (assembly GCF_002418355.1). Taxonomy (NCBI): domain Bacteria; kingdom Pseudomonadati; phylum Bacteroidota; class Sphingobacteriia; order Sphingobacteriales; family Sphingobacteriaceae; genus Sphingobacterium; species Sphingobacterium sp. UBA5789. Next base: position 784,566 of record NZ_DIDX01000004.1, read on the forward strand.
AACCTGATTAAAATTGGCACACATTAAGATATTGTTAAATTTTCACCATCAAAATATTAAGCTTAGCTAAATCACTTTTTTGACTTTTTCCAGTTCTTTTTGCTACTCATGAATTTTGCCTTTACTCATGATTTATTTTACTTTTCGCTATTTCTCCTCTCAACCTGCTGAGAGAGACATGTGTAATCCCAAGATAAGAAGCGATCAGACCATGAGGTATATTATCTTCAAGATCAGGAAATTGTTCCCGAAAAAATAACAACCTCTCTTTAGCATCGTAGCAACGCAGAAATACCTTATTATGAGAAATCTGTAAAATCTCTTCCTGAACAAAGTGTCGTTCAAAAACTTCAAATTCTTTGTTTAATTTTTGTAATCTCTTGTATTCTTTTAATGAAATTTCTGCAAGTATAACATCAGTTACAGCCTGCAAGCTGAAGATACTTTTATTGTTTCTGGTTCGCAGGAAATGAGGAGTAATAAGGGACTTAGAATTGTAAAAACCTGTGGTCACTATATGCTCTTTTTCACAGGCATTGCATCGATGTAGTATTCCGGATAGTAATACATATTCTGAATCGTTTACCTGACCTTCAGAAAATATATGACTTCCCTTATCCAGCCTTCTTATTTTGCATTTGTCATAAAATATCTGTTTCGAAATTTGAGATTTTACACCGTGCTTATTCAATATACGCTCCAGTTCCCTTCTTATTTTTCCCTTTGGATAAGAGTAATTTTCATTTATCATTTCCCCAAAATTTTCCATAGTTGATTATCTTTAAACTTTATATCGTATTAAATTTTAAAACATGATTGAAGAAACAAGCGCTGCTAAAAAACAGGACTTTAATCTGGATTATTCCTGTGAACGAATAATTGGCTATGTAAACTATCATTATCAGAATTCTTTAATGCAATAGCGCAGGCGTTAGTGTATGAATGTGCAGGATTGAATTAACAACCAATTCCTCTTAAGAACTAAATATACACAAAACATCCATTCAAAATAAAATTATTTAACCTAAATAGGTTAAATAATTCCTTCAGCATCTATTTTATTTCTAAACTTTACAAAAAAGGCTATCTTAATAGACAGCCTTTATAATTTTCACCGGAAGTATGTGTTTCCTATATTTTACGTAGATATCCGGGTTTATTCATTGCATTATCAAGGGAATAAGGTCCCGAACCAATAATAAAAAATACAATAAGTAATACCAGTACAATCAAAGAAAACCATAATTCAGAATTCAGAAAACTAAATCCATCTGTAATATTGACAAAGAAAACCGCACCAAGTAGTATAGGTATCTGAAATGCAACGGCTAACCGTGTAGATAGCCCTAAAGCAATAAACAACCCTCCTACCAGATGAGCAAATGCTACATAGTGGACTGCAGACCATATGGATAACTGAAAGTTGGTTTTTTGAATGAGCCGGGACACGGAATCCGTATCCATAATAAAACTCACTCCTTTTGCAAAGATCACAATTCCTAATGCGATTCTTAGTACGTCTAGCCAACGGGGATGATGGGCATCTCCCCAGTGCTCAATCTTGCTTACCAGGTTCATAATAACCTCCTTTTTAGTGGGTTATATAAAGTTAACAATAAAATTTACGCAAATCCTCAGTTTTATTGTAACATTTACGGACAAGCGAAACCTTAAAAAGTACAACCATAAAAAAAGAAGACGCCCGAAGCGGGGAACTTCGGGCGTCTTTCTAACCAATTATTAACCTAAATTATGAAAAGTACCGATATAACGATCCTAAAGCCTCCAACATTACATCCAGCACAACTTTTTAAGATTTTTTAACATTTTAAAATGTAATTACTTACTTTTGCACAGCAAATTTAAGGCATGCGCTACCATCGCTTACTTCGTTTTTTTCTGATAGGACTCCTGTTTATCATTCAGCTGCTATTTCTTCTGGCAATATTCCGTGAAAACATGCAGTCTCCTTGGGTATCTGTTTTTATTATAGCCATCTCTATTCTTATTCTCGTATCCTACATCAGAGCTCCCATTCATCACGACAAACATCTTTATGATCATATCCTGGTGTCAATAGGTGTACCTCTAGGCGCAATAAGCTGTTACTACCTGCATACTCACTTTCATCTGGGAACTGTGTTTTCGGCAGGTATTATAGGTACAGCAGGTTCTTTTGTCCCGATTCTGAATAAACGGTCCGCTTATCTTCAGCAGCTGCCTGCCGCTATTTATTGCGGAGCTTTTGTGGGGATGTCCAGTGAAGGTATTGCCAATGGTTTTACTTTTATCCTTGCAGCGAGTATTTGTACTGCTGTATTACTGGTTGTTTCCAAAAGCTTGTTTTCGGGAATCGGAGGTAAACTGGGAACACTGGCTTTTTTGGGTGTGTCTATCACTTATCTGATTATCTTTCTTATTCGTTAGTTAATGGAAGTCTTTATTTTAATCTGTGTAGGTATTTTCGGAAGTCTCTTATCTTTCTATACAAGTGTTCATCTGAAGCAGGGGCCGATCCGTTCTTCCGCTTCACTGACTATGCTGGTTGCCGGATTTCTTTATTTTTTCCCTGAACTGCTGTCGCCTTATCTTACCAAAAATATACCTTACGTATTCATAGGCTCCTCTTTTATTGGTATGGTGTCTTCCGGTCAGTTGTCCAGCTATCTGGGATTAGGACTTGCCGGACTGATCTTTACCTTTATTTTCCTGAATACAAGCCGCTTTTTCGATGGCTTTGGTGGTGCACTGGGCACTTCAGCCTGTGTATCCTTACTCGCAGTAATGAGCATACCCTATCTCAAGACCAACCGAAAAGTAACTATAGGTTTTTTACAGTTAAGAAGATTCGTTCTGAAAAATAAAAAAAGACGTATCCGCAAAGCACGTTAGAAAATCCTATTTTTATACTGGTTAATATAAGGACAGTATGAAAACACTGGCGGATTATTATTTATCACAGCAGGAACCTCATAAAAGTTGTCTGTTAGCACTACGGGATATTATTCTGACTTTAGATCCGGATATAACACATGAGCTAAAATATGGTATGCCTTTCTTTTGTTATAAAGGAAAAATGTTCTGCTACCTATGGATACACAAATCCCATGGACAGCCCTATATTGGAATTGTGGAAGGTAAGCACATTATACACCCCATGCTGATAACTGAAAAAAGAGCACGAATGAAGATCATGCTTTTAGATTCGGATAAAGATTTACCGCTTTCCTCCATCAAAGATATAGTATATCAGGCTATTCAACTTTATAAAAATGGTACAATAGCAATCCCCAATAAAAAATCACAATGAGTAAACAGCATCAATACAGTTTAACGGTAGAATGGACTGGTAATACGGGTCTAGGGACTAAAAGTTATACTTCCTACAGCCGTAACCATACTATCCAGTCTGAAAACAAAGCCATTATTGAAGCCTCTTCAGACCCGGCTTTCAGAGGAGATCCGCAAAGATACAATCCGGAAGAACTGCTTCTATCCTCTGTTTCTTCCTGCCACATGCTCTGGTATCTGCACTTCTGTTCACAGCACAATATTACAGTACTGGCCTATGTGGATCAGCCGGAAGGAACTATGCTGGAAAATGGAGATGGAAGTGGGTATTTTACCGGAATAACTTTACATCCGCAAATAGAAATAGCAGAAGAAGATAAAATTGCACTGGCGGAAGACTTACATCGCAAGGCTAATACGTATTGCTTTATAGCCAACTCACTCAATTTCAAAATAGAACATAAGACTATAATCAAAGCCGGTAAATAATTGCAGATCGGTCTGAAATAAAAATTGTCATACCTGTATGCATAAAGGGCAGTACAAAGTATGACAATAGTTTCTCCCATATTTACAATGGGATCAATGCCTAAAATTTTCAATTAAGCCGTATATTTTCGTTTTCTGATCTTTATATATACATACAGTGAGACCAGAGACAATGCAAAAAACAGTAAATCGATAAACAGAATATCAAATGCTCCTGACCGATAGGTAGCCCATGGCCAGCTGCCCGTCATAATACCATTTGCAAGAGGAACACCCAAACACAGCAATATGGATAAAAATACTGTTTGGCGGTTAGTCAATGCGATATCCCTGCGTACAATAAAATAGACCGCCAGCACCAACCAGGAATAAAAATACCAATGGTAAATATCACTCTGCGTAGGCGTATTTAAAAAGCGTAATACAATAAATGTAAATGCTGTAACCGGAAGCATAGTCAGACAGGAAGCCAGAAATACATTAGCGGTCCAAAAGTTAAACTTACGCTTATGTGCAGGTACATTCGTCTTATCCCGTGCAACCAGCCAGATCAAAATACCGGATATAATAACCACACACCCCATTACGCCTAATACAAAATAAATAATCTTTAATGCACGGCCTCCGTAATCGCCGAAGTGAAGATGATAAATCAATGCTTTTACATGATCGAGATAGCTGGATTCCAGATGAGGTGTTTTCTCACTTAATACCTTTTGATCCTTCACACGATACACTAATTTTCCGGCTCCGGAAAAGTTGATATCTGCATCAGGTTTAGCCTCGACAATAATATGCATGTTTGCATCATTATAGTTTCGTACATACATCCGGCTAATGGTACTTCCCGGCCATCTTTCATTTATTCCTTCTACAAAGGCATTCAGATCAAACTTAGTATTCAGCGCCTGATACGAATATTCATATTTTGCATCATCAGAATATTGCAAAGCCTGATAAACCTTTTCCGTATCTCCTTTATACAGCACCTTACTGTAGGGCATGATCAATACAAAATTGATAATCAGTATTACCCCTGTAACAGCAAACATAAATTGAAAAGGAAAACCGATTACACCGAGAGCTGTATGAATATCCGTCCATACCGTTTTCCATTTACTCCAGGGCCGGAATATAAAAAAATTGGATTTGATCTTATCCCAATGAAGAAATACCCCTGTAATCAGGGCGAATAAAAAAAGAAAAGATACTAAGCCTGCTAAAAGATATCCGAAAGGTGTCCCGATATTGATTGGGATCTGATTGAGTTGCGCCAGAAAATGAAGTCTGTATAAAAATTCGCCCATATCATAGGAACTTGCATAATCAGATGTTGATTTTTTAGCAAAGTCATATGTAAAATAAGCTGAATCTTCATTGCCTCCTCTCCGGCCTCTTCTCCCCTTTTTACCTTCTGTTTCCGGATTCTTTTTACTGATAGTGGTATCTGCCGAGACACTCATGTCTACATAAGTAGCCATGTCATTCCGGTTGACATAAAAAGAAAAATCTCTTCCGGTTAAGTTATACTTGGTAGATAACGAATCCACTAGAAAATTGTAGTCTTTTTTTACTATCCCTTTATGCGCACTGTATGAAAAATTCTTTTGCCAGGCAGATATTTCCTCTCTGAAAAAAGTAAATGAACCGGCGAAAAAGATCACATATAATAATGCACAAATGAGTATGCCGCTGATGGTATGTGTATGAAAATAGATGTTATATCTTCTGATATTCATTGTTGTTATTTAAGTAAGTAAGGAATAGAGAAGAGCAGGCTTAATACAATATAAGTGAGCCATACTTTCCAGATGTTTTCAGCAACAAAGGCCCATAACAATAAGAAAGCCCATAAAATGTATCCGGTGATAAATGATGTAATAATAACATTTTCCTGTGGGAATATATACATGAGACACAGATGGAAGCTCAGCATGACTACATATCCTCCTACAAATCCGGCCAGAATTTTTGAAAGTCTTAGCCAGGGAGACTTGGTTAAATATTTTTTATTAGCAGGCATATGTATTAGATAAAAAATTCAAACAGCAGACATACCGCATAAGCAGCCAGAACCGACTTATAATTCAGATAGCGAAATGGAAAAAGAGCAACAAGCAGACTTCCTGCCGTCATAATACTAATTATAGCAATAAAAATTCCACTCATCCAACCTAAATAATAAACGAATAATCCGGTTGCAATTATGAATAATGTGGCACATAGGAATTTACTAAACTGCGGCCTTGATTCCAGTTTGGCCAGATATGCGGGTTTATTTTTCCATCCGGCCTTTTTGGATGTATTGTACCAGAGAAAAAAACCTATAAAAACAAGTAAAAAACTAGTGCTAAACATATATAAGTTAAATCAAAGCTCCTTTAAATAATCAGCAGCTGATCATAGGGACCAACCGCTGAAACATTAAAGAGAGAGAAACGTTAATCTATTTTAGAGTTGTCCGTATATTTCGCTGTCATACCGCTTACCCTTTTCAGGTGCATGTGGATTTCAGAAAAAACCATCAAAAGCATGTCTGTTAATAATGTAGCATCATTCTGCCTGAAGACAGTAGTGATATGGCATTATTCCAGCTTTACGGATAACTTTTATAATTTTTATTTTTGTTCAAAAAATGTAGTAGCACCATGCCAGTTACGGGTATAGTCTTTATCATTCCAACGCCCGGTTTCATCATTCATCTGTGATGCTTCCACTACATAATTACCTTTCCACTGCGGAGAGAAAGAAACAATACCTTTTTCGTTCGTTTTGAATGTTTTGGTCCATCCTGTCTCAGACATCACGATAACTTCAGCATCTTTGACTGCCTTACCATTACTGCTGACAAGCACTTCTACTTCAGATTTATTCTTTCCGTTTGTAACGACTTTTTCGACCGCAAAAGGAAGATCTTTAGGAGAATTTGCGTTGTTTACCAATTTGCCGACACTTACAGGGACAAGTGAAGAAAAGTTGTACTTTGTAGTTCCACCTAAATCTTTTGTTGCGTGTACAGTAGATATATAGTAAAGACCGTCTTTCTCAGGAACAAAGGATGTTGCTAAATGGCCTTGTTCATCCTTCACATCAAGCTTTACACGTTGGTTATCCGGAGTCGTTAACCATACTTCCAGATTTTTGAGATCAGAGTACCATTTATCTGTACTTTCCTTTTCCCCGCTAGCATATTCTCCGAAAAATATTTTTACATCGTGGGGTTGATTTTTACTTGCGGACGCTTTGCTCTCGATCCATACAGCGTGAGCCATTGCTACTTGTTTGCCGCCAAGTAAAATCAGAATCAAAAATAATTGGGTAATAATTTTCATATTTTTTATTTAGACTGATTATAAACAATGATGCAAATATAGAACAAAATCCATTTTTGTCAATAAAAAATCATAATTAATTTCTAAAATGCGGTAGCGGGCTATCTGATTAATCTTAAGTATCAGAAGTACAGTATGCTCATGTTACAAAGTAAAGCTTAAGCAAATCAAAAAATATAAGATTTTCTATCCGATACAAACGTGATCACCGAACGGTTATCAATAAAAGATATTACCAAATTACTGCATATCAAATTCAACGATCGGATCAGCAAATTACCCCTGCCCGATCCATTCTGAATTCTATTTGATCAGTTTTTTTTAGTAAGCTTAATAAGCACGACTCCCACCATTTTTATAAGGATTCTATTCCTAAAAGATATTGTAAAGAGGAAAAAATAAGCCCTAAACATATAAACAAGGCCTAAAACACAACTATTCAAAAAAGATTAAAAAAAACTTGTCTGCTTATTATTTCTTTCTAAATTTGCACTGTTTATATTTAATCTAAATAAAAATAAAGCATTTCATACATGCTTATAAAGCAAATAACTGATATGTAAAAATAGGTTTACAGCTCATATTATTCACTTGCAACTATTAACATCAACGACATCTATTGAACAAATCCAACATGCAACACAATTACCCCATTTTTAATCTACTTCCGAATATCTCCGGCAAAAAAATATGTGGCGCCCTTCTCTTTGCCCATGTGATTTGCAGTTCTGCTCTTTATGCAGCCGGCAATCCGAATAACAGCCTGTTGACAATTCAGCTTCAGCAACATGAACTTACAGGGCAGATAATGAGTGAAGATATACCTTTAGCCGGTGCGACAGTTAAAATCCCTTCCTTATCCAAAAATGCGATTACCGATGAAAACGGAAAATTTACATTTAAAAATCTCCCTTCAGGGAAATATAAAATCGTAGTATCTGCAATAGGACACAGCAGATGGAGTGAAGAGATCCAAATCGGACCAAACAAGCAGACACTTCCCGTCATTTCACTTACCCGCTCTACAGAGCAAATAGAGGAAGTCATGGTGTTAGGCCGCACTAAAGTAGAAGAAGTCAACAAACAAGCCTACAATGTCACCGCATTAGATGCTACAAAACTCCACAATACCACACTTGATATTGGACATGCATTGGATAGAGTGTCCGGAGTAAGAGTCCGGGAAACCGGTGGTGTGGGTTCAGATATGAATCTGTCTATCAATGGTTACTCTGGTAAACAGATAAAAATATTCATCGATGGTATTCCTATGGAAGGCTTCGGATCTTCTTTTCAACTCAATAATATTCCGATCAATCTGGCCGAACGTGTGGAAGTATACCGAGGTGTCGTACCTGTATGGTTGGGCGCTGATGCTATGGGAGGCGCAATTAATATCGTCACCGGCAGCTCTAAAAAGAATTATATAGATGCCTCTTATTCTTATGGATCGTTTAATACACACCGAACCACTATAAATGCGGGTCTGACTTCTAAATCCGGCTATACACTACAGCTAAATGCTTACCAGAATTATTCAGACAACAACTACAGAATATCTGTTCCTGATGGTCCTCAAAATGTAAAACGCTTTCACGACACCTACCACAATGAAGCGATTATTCTTCAGACCGGAGTCGTTGGCAAAAGCTATGCAGACCGACTTTTAGTAGGAATACAATTGGGTAAGAGTTATAAAGAAATGCAGACTGGTGCGCGTATTGAATCTGTATTCGGATCCTGGTACCGCAAGGGAGACATTATTACACCCACTTTGAGATACCAGAAAAGAGATCTTTTCATTAAAGGATTGACAGCAAGTGTGAATGCGAATATTAACCTGGGGCATGAACAGAACATCGATACGACTTATGTGAGGTACGATTGGTACGGTACGCCTAAATACTATTCGGGTCTGGGGGGCGAGCAAAGCCGAAGTCTCTACAAGTACAGAAATAATACAGGCCTGGCCGCTACAACGATTTCATATGATATTAATGAACGAAATGCTGTTGTATTGAACAATACCTATTCTACATTTAACAGAAAAGGATCTGACGAACTGTATCCTGAAAACGTCGCCTATGATCTTCCCAGAAAATCAAGTAAAAATATTACAGGCTTAGCCTACCGCTACAATCATGATGGCAAATGGAATGTCACAGGATTTTTCAAAAATTACTTCCAACGGCTTAAATACAGCTCCAGCTATAATCCATCTGGCAACTACGGTGATGTAGCATACAACCATCAGCAAACGAATTATAACAAAATAGGATATGGAATAGCCGGTACTTATTTCCTTACTCCTTCTCTGCAATTAAAAGCTTCGTACGAAAATGCGAAGCGTATGCCGGAAGCGGAAGAGGTATTCGGGGATGAAATTTTGAAATCAAGTAATCTGGACCTGAAACCGGAATCCAGTGACAATTATAATCTGGGTGTGAATTATATGTTCTCGATTAATCATGATCACCGATTTGCTGTGGATCTGGGACTTCTGTACAGAGATTCCAAAGATTTTATCCGTGAAAAATTTAATGTAAACATGGTCAAGACTATTATGGAAAACAGAGCCAGTGTAACCAATAAAGGTATAGACGCTGAGATTCGGTATTCCTATAAGAAATTCTTCACAGCAGGAGCGAATATGTCTTATCATGACTTCAGGAATAAAACCAAATACGAAAACGACAACGCAAATGTAAGTATCGTCTACAATGACAGGATGCCAAATATTCCTTATCTGTACGGCAATTTTGATGCAACAGTATTCCTCTCCGATCTGGGCACAAAAGGGAACAATCTGAGTATCGGTTACAACCTGCTCTATGTACACAGCATGTATCTCTACTGGCCAAGTCAGGGCGCAGAAAAACTGGACATCGGTACACAACTGGGGCATGATGTCAATGCTGTATATAGCTTTAACAATGGTCGGTATAATATAGGTCTGGAATGCAAAAATATAACTAATGCCCAGTTATTTGACAATTTCAGATTGCCGAAGCCATCAAGAGGATTCTTCCTGAAAGCACGCTACTTTATATCTAACTAGATTTTTTTTACAACTCAAAATAATATTAATAACTAAAATTACATACTCATGATCAGAACATTTAAAAATCTAACTTTACTTTCAGCTACTGCCCTTATAGGTTTTAACGCCTGTTCCAAAGACAAAGGAACGATTGACACCAACATTACACCAGGTGAAGGGAATAAAGTAAAATATGTTATTGCTGCTCATCCTACCAGTGCAGAGGCCGGAACTGCAGATTATTTACTGACAACTGATGACCTGACAAAAGGCTCTATCTCTACAAAAGGTAATGGTATCGAACAGGACGGAACGTGGCGGTACTATGTAGTCAACCAGAATAAATTCTTCAGCATGCTATACGGACAGGGTAATCCGGGCGCTGTTACGTCTTACGCATTAAATACAGAAGGTAAGCTTGTAAAAGTCTCCAATTTTGTGACTGAGACTGTTCAGGTATTTGCGCCGATGAATGATGAACTTGTTCTGTTTAAAGTTCCTCGTTCAGGCAACGAAAATTCCCTTGTCTATCGTATTGATGCAGTAAACCCGGGAATCAAAGCAGATAAGGAAATCAATATTGTCAAATTAGCAGGTAATGGTGAACGTGCTCACTTTACCTGGGCCACTCAGTTTGGAGATAAGTTACTGGCTCCTTATATGAGTATAAAGGGATGTTGCGGAGATACCTTTGGTACCGCTTATCCGGACAGCACATGGGTTGCTGTAATATCTTTTCCGGATCTGAAAGTCGAAAAAGTAATCAAAGACAACCGTACCAGTTACCTGGGTGGTTACTTTAAAAATGGATTATTTGTAGATGAGCAGGGAGATGCATATGGCTTTTCAGGTGCTACTGTAAAAATCGGAGAAAATATTGTTTCAAAAAACCCATCAGCTATCGTTCGTATCAAAAAAGGAACTACGGAATTTGACAAAAGCTATTTCTTCAATTTTGAGGAGAAAACAAATGGCTTCAAAATCAATTCAGCACGTTATATCGGTAAAGGTAAATTTTTGGTGCAGTCATATACACAATCAAAATCTACTGTAGGAATCAAATTTGCGATTGCTGATGTATATGCTCAAACTGTTACCTGGGTTACAGGTGCCCCTGTTAACATAGCAAGTACAACATCGAGCAACTACGGAGCCCTTTCTCCGGACGGAACCAAAGCATATGTAGGCTTAACCTTAGATACAGGGGACAGCTATGTTTATATCTTTGATACTGCAACAAACACGGCTACACAGGGATTGAAAGTCGAGGGCGGAACAATTAATGGTATTCACAGACTGACCTATTAATCTGTCTATGTTATTATAAGGGATATTCAAGTAGTTGAATATCCCTTTTTATTTTCTGTATAAATTTAACCGTTTTTCCAATCCGGCTGACGCTTATCACGTTGGGCAGCAAGTCCCTCTTTGGCATCTTCTGATTCTTTCAGTTCATGTAATACCTTTAACAGGTACGCATAGCGGTCAGTAGCAGCCAGTTCCTTAATCTGTTTCAAGGCTTCAAAACCTTTCTTTATTGCCAATGGAGCACCCATTATCAGATCAGCAATCAGCATTTTGATCTTATGATCGTCTTCATTTTCAACAAAATCCGTGATTAATCCAAGTTCATGTGCCTGTGAGGCGGTAAATGAAGTACCTCGTATGCACAGATCCATAGCCTTAGCATCCGGAAGATGTTTGAGCAAAGAGGCCAGCACCTGAAAGGGAAATATTCCGATACGTACTTCCGGTAGGGAAAACCGTACACTTTGCTTAGCAAAGACATAAGTACATTCCAGAAAGATAAGAAAACCTCCGGCATATACGTCTCCTTCTATTATACAGACAGAAGGTTTGTTAAGCTCGGCTATGACTGCTCCCAGAGAAATATCGGCATTCGTAATATCCGGATTTATGGTATCAGCTTCCGGATTTTCAAATGCTTTGAGATCCATTCCTGCACAGAATACCGGTCCTTCAGCTTTTATTACCACTACGCGTACAGCTGTGTCATTATTTGCTTCCTGTAATGCATGTCTGATCTCATTCACCATAGTCGGTGTAAAAGCATTGCGTTTGCCGGGACGGGCTAAGGTGAGGTAAAATACATGGTCTGTTAGATCGGTTCGGATAAAATGATAGGAAATGCTACTCATGGTACTAACTGATTAATGTATTAAATTGTTGTTTCAACTCCTCAATCTGGGACGCATTACCTCTCTCAAAAAACAACAGAAGATCCTCCATTGCAATATTACCAACAAGATCATCTTTTGCAAAAGGACAGCCGCCATATCCTAACATAGCCCCGTCAAATGTTTTACATCCGGATGCATAAGCAGCTTTTATTTTGTCCATACTATTCAATTTGGTAGAGTGAAAATGTGCTCCTATGTGTAGCCCACCAAACAATTCATATACCTTATGAAACAGGCTGTCGATCTGTGCTACAGAAGCCTCACCCGTAGTATCAGCCAGCAAGAACCGTGTGACGCCTAATTCAGCAATTTTGCCCAGCCAGTCAATAACCAGCTGCTCGCTCCATATCTCCTGATACGGATTACCAAATGCCATAGAAATATAAACCACAGGTTCTTTTCCTGCGGATTTAGTACGTTCGACAATATATTTCAACCGTTCAAAAGACTGCTGCAGATTTGCGTTGGTATTGCGGAGCTGAAACTCTTCTGATATGGAAAAAGGATAGCCCAGATAATGGATCTGCTCAAAAGCAGAAGCACGCTCCACTCCCTTCTCGTTGACTACAATAGCCAGAAGTCTGGTGTCATTGACCAGATCCAGCTGCCGGACAACAGCTTCTGTATCTGACATCTGAGGTACAGCTGCAGGAGATACAAAACTTCCGAAATCTATACATTCAAACAATCCTGTACGAATCAGAAAATTAATATATGCAACTTTCTTTTCTGTAGATATCTGTCCGTGCAATCCCTGAATGGCATCACGCGGACACTCTACTAAAGTGATATTTTTTTTAAGATCTGACATCTTTTTGAATTTCTCTTGCTATAACCATTTTCTGGATGCTGGATGTTCCTTCTCCGATGGTACACAATTTGGCATCTCTAAAGTACTTTTCTGCAGGATAATCTTTTGTAAATCCATATCCTCCAAAAATCTGTACACTTTCATTCGACACTTCTACTGCGGCTTCAGATGCATATAACTTCGCCATTGCACTGATCTTGGAAGACTTCGTACCTGATTCTTTTAAATATGCAGCCTGGCGAGTCAGAAGCTCTGCAGCTTCTACCTGTGTCGCCATTTCTGCTAATTTAAACCCTACAGCCTGAAAATCAAATATTTTCTGATTAAATTGTTCGCGTTCATTCGCATATTTTAAGGCACACTCATAAGCACCACGTGCTATACCAAGTGATAATGCAGCAATAGATATGCGTCCTCCATCCAGTAATTTTAATGCTTGTACAAAACCCTGTCCCTCTTCACCGATGATCTGATCCTTGTGTACTCTGCAATTATCAAAGAATAAACATGCCGTTTCTGAAGCTCGCATTCCTAATTTATTCTCTTTCTTTCCCGCTGAAAATCCCGGTGTACCTTTTTCGATGATAAAAGCAGTCATACCTTTTTTATCCCCCTTTTGACCGGTACGTGTGATAACAACCGCAACTTCAGAACTGATGGCGTGTGTAATAAAATTTTTCGACCCGTTCAGGATAAAATAATCTCCATCCCGCTCTGCAACAGTCGTCAGACCTCCCGCATCAGATCCGGAACCGGTTTCTGTCAGCCCCCATGCGCCTATCCATTCGGCTGTAGCCAGTTTAGGCAGGTATTTTTTCTTTTGTTCCTCATTCGCAAAACTAAGAATGTGATTGGTACACAATGAATTATGTGCTGCCACGGAAAGCCCTATTGAACCACAAACTTTGGATATTTCATCCAGAATAGTAATGTACTCCTGATAACCTAGTCCTGCACCTCCGTATTCTTCAGGCACAATAATTCCCATGAAACCATAAGATCCCATCTTCCTGAACAGCTCTACGGGAAAGGTTTGAGCCTCATCCCACTCCATGATATGTGGTTTAATAAAATTCGTTGCAAAATCAGCAGCACTCTGCCTGATTAATTCCATCTGGTCTACGTTAGCGACAAACATAATTTATTATTTACGTGTTTATAATTATTGGTGATTTTCGAATCAAATATATACAAACTATTATATATACAATTACAAAAATATCAAAATATTGTTTTATTTTTATCCCGTATTAAGAAATTATTAATATAAACACCCCTTATAAACCAAAATTGCAAATGAATGACTTAATTGATGTTTTAAACAAAAAGAAAGAGACACTGGCATTAGGCGGTGGACTGGACAAAATTGAGAAACATAAACAAAAGGGTAAACTTACGGCCTGGGAACGCATACACTATTTACTGGATGACAATCGTGACTTTCTGGAGATAGGTATATTTGCGGGAGATGGAATGTACGAAGACGAAGGTGGCTGTCCAAATGGCGGGGCGGTATGTGTATTAGGTTATGTACAAGGCAAACAATGTGTTATCGTCTCCAATGATGCTACAGTCAAAGCTGGAGCCTGGTTTCCGATCAGTTGTAAAAAAAATCTCCGTGCTCAGGAGATAGCTATGGAAAACCATATCCCTATTATTTATCTAGTAGATTCAGCAGGTGTATTTTTACCTATGCAGGATGAAATATTCCCCGATAAGGAGCACTTTGGACGTATTTTCAGAAATAATGCAAAAATGTCGTCTATGGGCATCCCACAACTGGCTGCTATAATGGGAAGTTGTGTGGCAGGTGGTGCGTACCTCCCTATCATGTCAGACTATGCTTTTATAGTAGAAGGTACAGGTTCGGTATTCCTTGCAGGCCCCTATCTGGTCAAGTCATCGATAGGAGAAACAGTTGATGCGGAAACATTGGGAGGTGCAGCTACGCATTCTGAAATTTCCGGTGTTACAGATAATAAGTATCCTACAGATGAAGCCTGTCTGGATGCCATCAAACAAGTGATAGATAAATTCGGAGAACAGCCTAAAGCACAGTTTAACAGAAAAGAATCATCAAAACCAGCCTCAACGGCAGGAAAAATTATTGATATTATGCCTCTTGACAGGACAAAACCCTATGATATGAAGCGTATAATAGAAGCTATTGTTGATGAAAACACATTTGAAGAATATAAAAAAGATTATGGCAAAACCATCGTCTGCGGATTGGCTCGTGTAGATGGTTGGGCGGTAGGTATTGTTGCCAATCAGCGTGAAGTAGTGAAGGCAAAAAAAGCAGGAGGATCTGTTGAAATGCAGATGGGAGGTGTTATTTATAGTGATTCGGCGGACAAGGCTGCAAGATTCATTATGAATTGTAATCAACAGTCCATTCCATTGGTATTTTTTCAGGATGTAACCGGTTTTATGGTCGGAAGCCGTTCTGAACATGGAGGCATTATTAAAGACGGTGCAAAAATGGTAAACGCAATGGCGAATTCGGTTGTCCCTAAATTCACCTTTATGATTGGAAACAGCTATGGAGCTGGTAATTATGCGATGTGTGGCAAAGCTTACGATCCCCGCCTCATTTATGCATGGCCCACAGCACAGATCGCCGTAATGAGCGGAGCAGCTGCAGGAAAAACCCTCTTGCAGATTCAGGATGCTGCTTTAAAAAGTAAAGGAGTATCGATTACTGAAACAGAGCAAAAAGCCCTTTTAAAAAGTATTGAAGACAAGTACAACGAACAGTTAAGTCCATACTATGCAGCAGCACGACTATGGGTTGATGGTGTTATTCATCCGGACGAAACACGCAAAGTAATCAGTATGGGAATAGAAGCTGCAAACCATGCTCCGATAACAGAACGATACAATGTAGGTGTAATACAAACTTAAGCAGAGCTATTATTTACTCAAAAGGGATGGACAATAGTAAGCTGAACAATACTGAAAATCCGGATACTGAAAAATAGCAGTATTCGGATTTTATAAGACAAACAACATACGGATATTTGTCTTATAAAATAATTATCATGGAGACTCAACAAGAAGTAGACTATCAACGTATCGCAAATGCGATCACCTATATTCGTGATCATTTCAAGACACAACCCTCCATCGAGGAAGTAGCGGCACATATTCATGTAAGCCCTGCACACTTTCAACGTATGTTTGCCTCATGGGCGGGAACAAGTCCAAAAAAATTTTTGCAGTATATATCTGTAGAACATGCTAAGAAACTTTTAAGAGAAGACAGACACATTTCGCTGTTTGATGCGACGTATGACACTGGTTTATCCAGCACAAGCCGACTGCATGATCTTTTTATCAAAATTGAAGGAATGACTCCGGCAGAATACAAAAATGGTGGAAAAAAACTTCTTATCCGCTATAGTTTTACCGAAAGTCCGTTTGGTAAACTCATTATCGGCTCTACTGAAAAAGGCATTTGCTTTATGGGGTTTACGGATCATGAAGACGATGGCGTAGCACAATTGCGGCAACGTTTTCCTCATGCTTGTTTAATAACAGGAACCGATAATATGCAGCAGCATGCTGCCCTGATCTTTCAGAATGACTGGTCCAGACTTTCGGAGATCAAATTGCATCTTAAAGGAACT
Source organism: Sphingobacterium sp. UBA5789 (assembly GCF_002418355.1). Taxonomy (NCBI): domain Bacteria; kingdom Pseudomonadati; phylum Bacteroidota; class Sphingobacteriia; order Sphingobacteriales; family Sphingobacteriaceae; genus Sphingobacterium; species Sphingobacterium sp. UBA5789. Next base: position 801,359 of record NZ_DIDX01000004.1, read on the forward strand.
CCCTTTCAGTTAAAAGTCTGGGAAACATTATTAAGAATACCTATGGGACAATTGGCGACATATGGACAACTGGCAAAAGAAATCGGAAACACTAAGGCTTCAAGAGCTGTTGGAACAGCAATAGGCAGTAATCCTGTCGCTTTTCTGATTCCATGTCATCGCGTTATCCAGTCGTCCGGCACAATAGGCGGATATATGTGGGGACCAACACGGAAAACCGCTATTATAGGATGGGAAAGCGCTCTTCAGGATACTGTGACCGATTCATAACTGCGCAGAAAGGTAAAGACATGAAATTATTTGAGGATCAAAGTTATATATCACGAAATCTGCTTCCGCAAGACGGGGAAGTATATTATTATGGTATAGTGCTGTCTGCAGAGGAAGCATCCGCCTATTACGAACGTCTTCTTCAGCATATTGCATGGAAAAATGATCAGGCAGTAATATTCGGAAAACATATTGAGACAAAAAGAAAGGTCGCCTGGTACGGAGATCAGACCTTTTCTTACACGTATTCTAATATTACTAAATCGGCACTTCCATGGACAGAAGATTTATTAAAACTGAAAGAAATTGCAGAAGAACATACCGGAGAGAAATACAATTCCTGTCTGTTAAATCTCTATCATAGCGGAGATGAAGGAATGGCATGGCACAGTGATGGCGAAAAAGATCTTAAAAAAAACGGAGCTATTGCCTCTATGAGTTTTGGTGCTGAACGTAAATTTGCTTTCAAGCATAAGGAAACCAAGCAAATAATCGCTATGGTATTGGAACATGGAAGTCTGCTTGTCATGAAAGGTACTACACAGACCCATTGGATGCATCGCTTGCCTCCTACCAAACGTATTTTCGGACCACGCATCAATCTTACCTTCAGAACAATAGTTAAGAATTTGGAGAAATAAAACTATTAAAAAATCTTATAATCTTTATTCCACTACACGTTTGTCAGTGTCCCCACCGGCAACAGATGCAGTAGTTTATAATAATGGTGAACAGTTAATTTACGCAATTAAACCTCTCTCCTTTACTATCAAAGGCGTTTGCCGGTGTCCCCACCGGCAACAGAATGCAGTAGTCTTATAATAATCGGTGAACAGTCAACTAAACCTCTCTCCCGGTAAAACCGGGATCTCTCCTTAAAAAGGAGAGAATTTTGTAGGTATAGCGTAAACTAACCTTAAGTAGCATTTAATGAAAGTAGCATTTCCTTCAGAAGAAGATTCTTTAGCCCTAAATGCGTTTGCCGGTGTCCCCACCGGCAACAGAATGTATTATTCCTATAATAATTGGTAAACAGTCAACTAAACCTCTCTCCCGCTAAACCAGGATCTCTCCTTAAAAAGCACCGCATTTTATTAGCAGCTTGTATTGAAAAAAGAGAGAAAAGTAGCTATGCAACTTAAAAAAACAGAATCACGGGCTTCTTCTTAACCTCAAAAAATAGCACAAATTTATTCATATAAGTTTCATGGTATTTTAAGGCTAAAAATGGATATTTTATCTACCTTTGTCTCAATTATTTTTGCCGACACATTTATCTTGTCGTTTTATGTATAGATTTAACATCCGTTCCCTGGCATTAGTAATAGGTTTGGGCTTCATGGGATTCACCTCGTGCAAGACGCTCTACACCCGGGCATCCGACTCCTATCAGGGCTATGAAATGAATAACACTATTACTGCAGATTCTGCAGTAATAGCACTTTACGCACCTTATAAGCAACAAATGGAATCTGAAATGAACCGTGTAATTGGTTATTCAGACACCTATCTGACCAAGACACGGGATGCAGAGAGTCTTATTGGAAACTTTTTTGCTGACGCTCTTCTGGATATCGGAAAAACACTGGATAAGGATGCTGTATTTTCATTTGCGACCAAAGGTGGTATCCGTACAGATATGAGACAAGGTGATATTACTGTAGGTAAAATATTTGAGATCATGCCTTTTGAGAATAAGATCTCTATACTTGAATTGTCAGGTAAGGATGTATTGACACTGGCTGACTTCATTGCACAGACAGGAGGTCAACCTATAGGTGGTATGCGAATGGAGATCGTGGGTAAAAAAGCAACATCAGTGAAGATTAATGGTCAGGATATTGATCCAGCCAAACATTATAAAATGGTGACCTATGATTATATCGCTAATGGCGGAGACAATCTGGATGCTTTAGCCAGCCCGGTATCACGAAAAGACTATGAAAGTAAAGTCCGTGAAGGTCTTATGGATTATATCGGCAGACAAACGAAAGCCGGAAAACATATTAATGCAGTATTAGATGGAAGAGTTAAAATCAGTCAATAGAAGAGTCTTTATCAAAGGTTTAGGTGCACTAGGTGCAACTGCTGCTTTGAGTAACATACCTCTGGATGCACTGGCTGATTCGGAAGTAAAAATCACGATACTGCATACAAACGATGTACATAGCCGAATAGAACCCTTTCCGATGGATGGATCCAGAAATCAGGGACTTGGCGGCGTAGCCCGCAGAAGTACATTGATTCAGAAGATCAGAAAAGAGGAGAAAAACGTTCTTTTGCTTGATGCAGGAGATATGTTTCAGGGCACACCCTATTTCAATCTCTTTGGCGGTAAGCTGGAATTGGATCTGATGACCAAACTGGGTTATGATGCAGGGACGTTTGGTAATCATGAGTTTGACAACGGACTGGATGGACTAGTTAAATATCTGGATCATGCAAAATTCCCTTTCCTGACAGCCAACTATGACTTTACAGGAACGGTATTGCAGGGCAAAACACAGGATTATACCATCTTCAAAAGAGGAGGTATCAAAATCGGGGTATTTGGTGTCTGTATAGATGTAAATGGCCTCGTAGATCCTACTAATTGCAAAGGCATGAAGTATCTGGATCCGATTCCTGTAGCGAACCGGATTGCTGAAAAGCTGAAAAAAGAAGAGAAATGTGATCTGGTGATCTGTCTTTCTCATTTGGGTTACAAATACGATTCAGACAAAGTTTCTGATCTCGTGTTAGCAGAGAAGACTCAATATATTGATCTGATTATAGGTGGGCATACGCATACCTTTTTAGATAAACCAGTCTCTGTCCGTAATATGGCTGGAGAACAGACGATTGTCAATCAGGTCGGTTTTGCCGGAATTAATTTGGGACGCATTGATTTCATTTTAAAACCTTATTCGGGAAAGAAGCGCATCGAGTCTGTCGTATATCAGGTCGATCATCATATAAAACCCTCGATTTTAACATAAAAACTATAAAAAGTTAGCATATTAAAATGTCAAATCGGGCGTCTGATCATCATCACCCGGTTTGACATTTTTTTTTGACTACTTCTGAAAGAATCATTTACATCCTTTTGCGGATAAAATGAACTGACAGAAACTACAACATTTATCTCATGAAAAGAATTATACAAATATATATCAAGTCTTACAGTGGACTTTCCCCGGCAGCCTGGCTCCTCGCCTTAGTGATGCTAATCAACAGGATGGGCTCTATGGTAATACCATTTTTGGGTATGTATATGACCAAACAACTTGGCTTTGACATCTCCCATGTAGGTATTGTATTAGCCTGCTATGGCTGCGGATCCGTAGCCGGATCCTGGCTAGGCGGATGGCTTACAGACAGAATTGGGAATTTCAAAGTACAGTCTATCAGTCTGATTATGACCGCTCCTTTATTTTTGCTGATGCCGATGTTCCGTACATTCGAATCTATGGCCGCTATTGTTTTTGTACTCAGTCTGGTGGCCGACACGTTCAGACCTGCAAACTCGGTATCAGTGGCACGCTATGCCAAACCGGAAAACCTGACGAAAGCTTATTCACTAAACAGAATGGCGGTCAACCTGGGTTTTTCGATTGGTCCTGCGTTGGGAGGTTTTCTGGCTGCATTTTCATACAACTGGATTTTCTATGGAAATGCTATCGCGGTAGCTATAGCAGCGGTTGTTTTCCTTTACTTTTTCTACAATAAAAAAGGAAATAAAATAACTAAAAAATCAGAAAAGGAATTACAGACGGAAGTGAAAGACAGGAATCCCTATACAGATGGACCATTTATACTTTTTTCTATTCTCTGTTGTCTGTTTTCAATGGCCTTTTTTCAACTGATCAGTACACTTCCTCTTTTCTATCAGGATGTTCACCATATGAATGAACGTGAAATCGGCATGATACTCGGCTTCAGCGGATTTGTAATTGTTGTATTTGAAATGCTGCTCGTACATATTGTTGAACATCGGGCCACTATTACACGCATACTCTTTTACGGAACATTATGTGCGGGTCTCTCCTATCTGATGCTCAATTTTAATTTTGGAATAGCCTGGCTGTATATAGCGATGTTTATGCTTTCGCTTGGAGAGATGCTTACATTACCATTTATGGCTACCGTTACTGCTTTGCGCTCTACACGCAATACACAGGGAGCATATATGGGTATGAATTCTATTGCTTTTGCTTCATCCAATATCTTTGGTCCCTTTCTGGGTACAAAGACAGTAGCTCTCTGGGGATATCATACCTTATGGTATATCGATGCTGCTATATTGGTATTGGTTGCTTTTGGGTTTATCTGGGCGTTGAAAAGATTAGGATTAAATCAATAAACCGGGTTAAGCCCGGTTTATTGATTTAAAATTATCCTATATTCCGCTCATATGGAACTCTTGTCGCAATTGAACGCCCAAGTGTAATTTCGTCTACATATTCCAGCTCGCCACCAAATGCAATACCTCTGGCAATGGTGCTGATCTGAATATCAAATTCTTTTAATTTACGGTACAGGTAGAATATTGTCGTATCCCCTTCCATCGTGGCACTTAAAGCTAAAATTACTTCCTTCACATGACCGGCACGAAGACGCTCTACGAGTCCTTCTATTTTGAGATCTGAAGGACCTACACCATCCATAGGAGATATCAGGCCTCCCAGCACATGATATACGCCCTGATACTGATTGGTATTCTCTATCGCCATGACATCTCTGGTATCTTCTACGACACAGATCAAAGATTTGTCCCGTTTGAGTGAACTACAGATTTCACAGATATCATGATCTGAAATATTAAAGCATTCCTTACAGTACTTAATCTGCTCTTTGAGTTGATTGAGCGCCCCTGTAAAACGCAAAACTTCTCCATCAGATTGCTTCAACAGGTGCAAGACCAACCTTAATGCTGTTTTTTGTCCTATTCCCGGTAAACGCCCAAATTCATCTACTGCCTGCTGCAATAATTTTGAAGAAAATTCCATTTCGCAAAAATAAGAATAAGCATTCTTCTTTATCTAAATTATTGTACAAAAATACGATAGAAGATAAATTACAAAGTGTCGAGAAGTCTGCGTTATTGATCGCCCTCTGCTATAGTATGTGTACTATCAGGTGTAGATTCTATTTCTTCCGGAGTATCGCCGGATATATCATCTTCCGATCCCATCTGATCCATATTTTCTATTTCCTGCTGTGTATATTGATAATAGGAGTTAAACTTCTTCGTCTTTTTATCATATACCAATGCATACTTCGTGTTTTCGTTTTTAATGATTAACCCGGCACAGGGAGCCGGTACAAGCTTAGCTTCATCCATGTATATTCTGGCTCCTGCCTTAAATGAATTAATAACCGGCAATTCACTTTCATAATCTTTTATTAAAAGTCCTTCACCTTTATGATTGAATATAACAAGAGAACTGCTTTTATAGTCATTCTTTTCGAACAATACAGCCATGTCATCTTCATTATCGTCATCGCCGGTAAAATTTCCGAAAGCATAAACAGACTTCGCTCTGTCAGCGATTTTGGTTAAGAACTCCGTTCCGTCCAGATAATTATTATATTCTAAAAAATTATAAATAAACGCTTTATAGTTATCAGGAATATTATCATATTCTGAAACAGAAAAAATAGAATTTATTGCCTCTTGCCTTTCAGCATTACTGTCGTCTAAGGATTGACCACCATTTTTATACACCGCAAAGTAGTATCCGCCTGCTCCCAAAATAAGCAAGCATAAAATAGTCAATGTAATATATAAACCTTTCTTACTTTTTCCGGCAGGTTGATTTTCTCCGTTTGGTTGTTCTACTGATCTCTCCATATTTTACTGGTAAAAAAACATACTCTGATTTCTGCATCTTTCGAAAACGGTTATTGATACAAAAACCATAAGCTTGTTTAGGTTAATCTTGTTTAAGGCTTAAAAATATTTATTTTGCAGCAGATACAGAAATTATCATATTGATATTTAATAAAAAATGCGAAACAAATCTGCTTCGCATTTAAGTATTAAGTAGTTATATTTCTAAAAGTCGAACGTATAATTGACAGAGAAGGTTCTTCCTCTTCCCTGATAATAAAACAGATCGTCCAGTTTATAAGTAGAATACAGGATCTGCGATCGTTTACTCCAGATCGTCTGGTAAGTTGTATTGAATAAATTCTGTACCCCGACATTCACCTTACCATAAGGCAACGTATACCCAACAAAAAGATCTGATGTATTGTAAGCCTTAATCTCATTGCTCAATTCGTCCTTCAATTTCATATTTTGTAAACTCTGGAAACGAAAGTTCCAGTTTTTGATATTGTATCCGGTATAAGCCACAAGTTTAGATGGGCTGGCGTTATAGACTTCTTGCTTCTTCCAATCGTTTTCAACCTGTACTTCCGAACGGATTAATAATGCACTCGCTCCTATATAAAATCCGTCATATGTATAGGACAATTCAGCTTCTATACCTGTATTCCGAAGATTCTGTTCATTGACAACAACCTGAAAATTAGTACGATCAACAGACATTACTTTATCAGATTTACTTACAAATCCGGATATCTGTCCTTTAATTCCCGCATAATTGATACGGTATCCCAGCTCAAACTGATTTGTTTTAATCCCCTGCAGCGGTGAATCTTTTACATTGAGACTGGATGTAATATCCCAGTTATTAGTCGTAGCATTGAGATTATAAGTACCATAACCATAAAACTTTGCCGGATCGGCCAGTGCCACGCCTTCCGAATAGGTAAACCAGGCCTGATGATTACTGTTAGGCTTCAGTAATAAACCAGCATTGACCAATGTCATATCATACGAACTCTTTCCGCCCGGAATAGCTGACGCTGAATTTCCATAGCCAAATGCTACCTGAGTCTGCTGAACGGAGCCTACAAAGTCTTTAACCGTAATATCCGTATTTTGATAACGCAGACCTGCAGTAAGCTTCAACATATCGATAATTGAATATTCTCCCTGAAAGTATCCGGCTATACTTGTAGAGCGATTGGTAGGATATCTGCCTAAAGTATGGATAGTTTCATTTACCAGTCCTCCGGATTCAAATGATTTTGCAATATCATATACATTTTGTGTCGCTTCGAATTTCTCAAAATCTACATCCAATCCGTAAGTAATATTGATCTTGTCCCAGCTTTTAGATAATAAAGCTTTCAATCCGGTATAATACGTATTCTGACGGGATGAAGACATATAAGGAGTAACGCCTGTCGCTAACCTTAATGTCCCCGGGAAAGGATAAAAATCCAGCTTTTCTGACCGCCCGGCTACCTGCACATACAGATCCTGTCCGCCAAGTAGTTGTGAACCATGATAATTTGCAGTTCCCATTAAGCGCACAGTACCCGGATTTACACTCGATTTAAATCCGTCTCTCATTTCAAGTAATTCTCCTTTTCCGGTAGTAAAAGCACTCAGATTATCACCTAAGAAAAGACTTCTTTTGCCATTAAATTTAGAATTATAATACTGTCCGGATACAGTGATCTTGTGATTCGGATGGATCTGATAGCCTGCCGTTCCCAATACATCTACACTTCTGTTGTACTGTAAATCCGTTTGTGTAATATCCGTAAAAATCTGTTCATTATCAGCCCCGTAGGTAGCCCCGTTTTGCTGATAAGCAACTGCCAGACGACCTTCTAATTTCTCTCCTCTGCCCTGTAAAGATTGAGCAATACGATAATCGTGATCATTTGAATGTCTCAGACCAGCTCTTACACCGATTTCGGAAGTACCGCCCAATCCGTCTTTATTAGCTCTCCGGGTTATTATATTGATAATACCTCCTGTAGCATTTCCACCATAGATAGCACTTGCTCCAGAAAGAATCTCAATACGCTCTATATTAAAAGGATCAATTGCATCAAGTTGACGACTGATAGAACGTATACTATTTAATGATACCCCATCGATCATGACCAGTGCAGCCCTGCCTCTCATATTCTGACCGTAGTTAGTTCTACCCTGCGGACCGATATCCATACCAGGCGCAAGGATTGCCAGCATTTCTTTCAACGGAACCCCGTTTTTAGCCTGCTGTTCGATCTGTTCACGATTGAAAACCCAGACAGTACCTGCTATATCCGAAATATTTACAGGTTTTCGGGATGCCACCACCACCACATCTTCCAATTGATTGGAAGCATCAATAGTAAAATCCAGCTCTCTGAGATCCCCTTGTTGCAGGAAAACCTCTGTTACGGAGCTTTGTTTATTCAGATAAGATGTCTTTACCTGATAAGTTCCCGGAGTAAGTTTTATAGAGAAAGATCCGTTTTCATCAGATTGACCAAGGCTTTTACCCGATATGAGGATACTGGCCCCTTTGATTTTCTCTCCGGAAGCATTGTAGACAGTTCCCTTTAGCGTCTGTGCCTGTACATATCCGGCCAATAAGAATAAACCGCAAGCGATCAGATAACTCTTTTTCATAGTATTATATTATCTTATATATTTAAATTTTCAGCGCAAATATAAATTAGAATTAATCTAAATAAAGAAAAAAGATGAAAAAATATTCCAACGGCTAATCTGATGAAAACGAGGTAATCTCCGAGCTGTTATTAATAAAACGGTCATCATTTTGCGAATGAACCTATACTTTATATAGTGCTTATTCACTTGTGTATTTTAAATCCTTAAAACACTATAGTCAATATCTTGTTTGATCATTATATTTGATCAGGAAAACCAATTACACACAAAAAATTAAAAATCATGAAAATCGTTAAATTCATCCTCTCCCTTCTGTTTGGATTGATGTTTATCAATGCCGGGCTAAACAAATTTCTAAATTATATGCCTATGCCCGAACTGACAGCAGAACAAATGAAGCTATTCGGAGCTATGGCAGAGATCAAGTACCTGATACCTCTTGTAGGTACAATAGAACTGCTAGGTGGCTTGCTTTTCATCTTTCCAAAAACAAGAGCGTTGGGAGCTATTGTAATTTTTCCAATTATGGTTGGCATTATTCTTCATAATGCCATTTTCGAACCATCCGGGTTAATGATTGCTCTTCCATTTTTTGCTATTAATCTTTGGATGATAGCTGACAACTGGAACAAATATAAACCTATGGTTTGTAGTTAAGATTCATCAGATTATCAGGCAAATACTGTTTGCCTGATAATCTTAATGAAATATCTGACTCCAGCTCAATTGTGCATACACTGTATGCACATTCTCAAAAGTGTGATAAAATTGACAACACCGAATAATAAATTATAAACTAATTAATAAGCCTTTACAGACTTACGACTAAAGGAATACATAAGATAAAACAGAGTAGGTAATATAAAAACACTTCCCAACAACAATGCCCACGCAAGAGAGCTGATCGCTCCTTCTGCTCCTGCATGTTCAACCAATGAAAGGTGCTGACCGTTTTTCAATAATATAAGATTCGGATAATGCTTGTAGGTCGCTGCAAACAAGATCATAACCACCTGAAAACCGGCCAGTATACGCATAAGGGAAATAGATTCATTACGAAAACTAATAAACAGCCATATAACCGAACAGGAAGCAAGAAAGATCGCTATCTGCCCCCAAATGTCGCCTAGTACCCAGTTGAGCAAAGGGATATGCGAGTAATACGCCGCTGCAAATACCAAAACACCACAGCCCATGACCACAAATACAAACAACTTTGCCAGTCTGGTCATTAATCTTCTGTCTTCCTTTCGCTCAACCTGTCCGATAGCGAAGATCGAAGCCAGGTAACCGCATATTGCTACGGTAAACAAACCTACAGCAATACTAAACCAGTTAAACCAGCTGCTGATATAAGCTGTATAAAAATCCGTTGCCTGTGTATCAATATGACTCGAAACAGTAGATGCCGCTATAATGCCGAGAAAAAAAGGTGTTATCAGACTCGATATGGTGAAGATACGGAAGTAAATGGTTTGCATATTATCTTCTACAGCATCGTAGTTGCGAAAAGTAAATGCCGTACCTCTTGCTATAATACCAATCAGCATCATGAGCAAAGGCAGGTGCATATAGATGGACATAGTCGTATAAATCTCCGGAAATCCAACAAAAAGAATAACGATAGCGATGATAAGCCACATATGATTTGCCTCCCAAATGGGGCCTATGGCTTTATACATCAGATTACGCACCCGGGGACGGGTTTCCTTACCGGAGATCAACTCTACTATACCGGCACCAAAATCGGCTCCTCCCAGAATAAGATAGAGACAGATGGCAGCCCACAGATAAGCAATGACAACGTATAGCATGATATTACTTTTTTAGTTTAAAATTAGGGTCTGTAGGATCATAGAGATGACCTACCATTGTAATCTGTCTGTACAAAAGATAAATTACAGCTATAGAAAGGGATACAAAAACAGCCGTAAATACATAAAAGGAATACGCAATTCCTGGCATTGGCGTCACCGCATCAATTGTGCGCATAATACCATATATAATCCAGGGCTGACGTCCAACCTCTGTGACTACCCATCCGGCCTCCAGTGCAATATATCCCAACGGTATAGCGATCACAAATAATCTGAATAACCAGGTACTTTGCAACCAGCTTTTTTTCCGGAACAGAGCTATAAAATATAGGATAGAAAGCAACACCAGCAACATTCCTAATCCGATCATAATCTGAAAAGCATAATGGGTGATCGCTACCGGTGGCCATTCATCACGCGGAATATCATTCAGTCCGGTGACCGGTTTATCAATATCTCCGTAAGCCAGAAAACTTAAAAGTCCAGGCACTTTTATTCCATATTTTACTGTCCCATTCTCTTCATCAGGGATTCCTCCTATTAAAAAAGAAGCTCTGGCTTCTGTTTCAAAATGAGCTTCCATAGCCGCTAACTTAGCCGGCTGACGTTTTCCAACGTCTTTTGCTGAGATATCACCACTGATAGGCTGCAACAGCGCTGCAATACAGGCCGCCAATGCCGATATACGAAAAGCTGCTGTGTGAAAGGCCACATTTTTTTTCTTGATAATCATAAGTGCATGTACCCCAGCGACCGCAAAACCTGTGGCAACGAAAGCCGCTAACATCATATGCAGGGCTTGCGAAAACCAGGCATCATTAAACATCGCCTGAATGGGGTCTATGTTTATGTATTTACCATCTACATAATCAAATCCAGAAGGACTATTCATCCACGCATTAGCAGCGACCACCAATATGCCAGATGCAATCCCACTGATACCAACAACCAGTCCTGTAGCCCAGTGAAACCACTTATTGAATCTGTTCCATCCGTAAAGAAAAAAACCTAAAGCTATAGCCTCAATAAAAAAGGCTGTCCCTTCCAGAGAGAAGGGCATACCAAAGATGGGACCAGCATGCTTCATAAAGCCAGGCCAGAGCAGTCCCAGTTCAAAGGAAAGCATCGTCCCGGAAACAGCACCGGTAGCAAACAGTATAGCTACACCTCTGCTCCAGGCTTTAGTAAGACCTTTGTAGATCTCATTTCCGGTCTTTAAATACAAATAATGAGCAATACACATGAAGAAAGGCATGACCATACCGACACAGGCAAAAATAATATGAAAACCCAGCGACATAGCCATCTGCGAGCGTGCAGCGATAAAATCATCCATAGTAGAGAAAAGATTAAGAATGACACCAAAATACAGCACCAGAAATTTACAAAAGGGAATACTAAATAATTCCCTTAAGGATAAACCAGCACCTTTTTATCCTGCAATTCTGATCTTTACAAGGTAAACATTCCGAAGCATTAAACCCAATTTTTTCAGATTATATTTGCACGAATTTAGGTAAAGGGATCATTTTTTTGTCTGTGGAAATATTTTTTGTTATACCTTTGCAGCGCGCATGAAAAAAGAAAGATTAAAACTCATTCCCATCATACTGGCACTGGTTGTATTGTTACAACCCTTCAGTAGAATGGCGATGTTTATTTCTTTCAAAATAAATCAGGATTATATCTCCAGAGTTCTCTGTGAAAACAAAGATAAACCCGAACTGAGTTGTCACGGACAATGTGTTTTGATGAAAAAAATCAAAAAACTCGAGGAGAAAGAGCATAATCAGGATATGCAGATTATCAAACAGTTAAATGAACTCATCTATACACAGATCACATTTGACTGGTCACCTGCTCCCCTTATTATACCCGCAGCAGATACAAAACAGTATATAACCGACACACAGCATATGTCTTCTGCATATGCCCTTTCGCTTTTCAAGCCTCCCCGTATATCGTAATTCTTTATTATTCATGATTCCGGGCTACATATGCCCCGGTTGCACCACTGTCATTATTCAGGATACTATTTTATCCATAGTATACGGCAGTGTTACCAAATGTAAATATATGTAGCTAAATATCTTATACAGATATCGGATCATGCCTCTTTTCGCACATACTGCCCTGAAGCAGAAACAGTTGCAGTATTATTATTACATTACGATATCACCATGTCTAACTCTACTTTATCAATACTTTTCGCTATCCTGATCTATTCAGGTAGTCAGACCAACGTTGTACACGCACAATCTACAGACACTATCCGAAGACTAGAAGAAGTCGTCATTAATACAGAACATAAAAAGTATAAAACTGACACCGTCACTGCCGTCACCCGCACACAGACACCTCTGTTGCTGACTCCTCAGTCTATTCAGGTTATCAGCCAGCAGACTATTCTGGATCTGCAGGCATCGACCCTCAATGAACTGTCTTCTGTCATGACAGGAGTCAAAGCCAATAGTGGAATGGGTTCTTTCAGTATGCGTGGATTCACAGGCTATTATCCTTTCGGATCCGGTTTTATTACCTTTAACGGCGTACGTGGTAATCTTTATTTATGGAGTCAGCAGCCTTTGTTGTATAATGTGCAACAGGTAGAGGTGCTGCGCGGGCCTGCAGCAGTTCTTTTCAGTGAAGGTGCACCGGGAGGTGTCATCAACTTTACAACTAAAAAACCACTGCCAGCTAAACAATTACAGTTGACGGCTTCATATGGCAGCTGGGATTCCAAACGGTTCTCGGCAGATATGACAGGACCACTGAGCAAAGATCGCAAATGGTTGTACAGAGCAATAGCCGGATATGATCAGGGAAATAGCTTCCGCGATTATCAGGATGTGCGCAACCTGTTACTGGCTCCTTCGCTTACATATCTTATTGATGACAAAAGCAAACTGGACCTGGAAGTCAATTATGCTTACGCTAAAACTGTGCAGCAATATGACAGAGGGACCTATGTATATACCCGTCCGGACGGCAGTTTTGACTTTAATTATTATCCAAAAAACCTGACGATACAAAGTCCAAGCGATTATGGCAAAACGCATAACACTTCAGTTACGCTGACCTACGAAAACAAATTATCTAAAGACCTCAAATTATCAGTCATACAACGTTATATCAGGAGCAAATTTGATTATACAGATCACATTGTAAGCGGTATCATCCGCAATGATTCCATCAGCAGAGGCTACCAGGACTGGCTATATGATCAATACAACTGGCAGACTACGGGCTTTCTGGAATACAAAATCAAAACAGGAGTTTTGCAGCATCAGGTATTAGGAGGTATAGATTATAATAATTATGGCTGGTACAAGAATGATTACAGAAATTCAGCAGCGACACGTATCAGTATTTTTAATCCGGATTATAGTCTCGATCCTCCCGCAGCTAATCCTGAAAAAGATTATTATGATGACAACAAACAGCGTATCAGCTTAATTGGCTCGTATATACAGGATCAGATCAGTTATAAAAATTTAACACTCTTATTATCTATGCGATATGATTCTTATGACTTAGTCCGAACTCCCCTTTCAGCACGTGACAGTGAACAGGGAAATCAATCCAAGACAAGTGCATGGATACCCCGGGCAGGTTTGGTCTATGCTATACAAAAAAACCTTACTGTCTACGGAAGTTATACCAAATCCTTCACTCCTCAGAACTCTAATAGTGTCAAAAACGGAGGTCCGTTTCCCCCGCGTATCGCCACACAATATGAGATCGGAGCTAAAAGCTCCGTCTGGCAGGATCGTATTTCCCTTATGTTAGCTGCTTACAACATAGACTATACGAATATCCTTGCAGCTGCACCTACTGATGATAACCCTAATCATCAGGTTGCCATAGACGGGACACGAAGTAAAGGAATTGAAGCTACAGTGCAGGGAAGCATTCAGAATTTCAGTATTATCGCCGGGTATGCATATAATGACCATGTACTCACTGCAGATAATACACTTGGAACAAAAGGAAGTCGTTTTCAGAATGCACCAAAGCATCTGGCCAATCTATGGTTAAAGTATAATGTACCATCTGGTATGGCGAAAGGTCTGGGAGTCGGTGTAGGTGGCCGCTACATGAGTGATCAGCTGGGATTTCAGTCTAATCCCAAATTTATAATTCCTTCCTCTAAGGTGTATGATGCGATGATCAATTATGACAGAAACAACTGGGGGCTACAACTCAACTTTTACAACATCAGCAATGAACGGTATTTTATAGGCGGAAACTCGAGAACTGTAACTGCTTCCCTTGGGAATCCGTTTAATTTCAGAATCGGCATGAACTATACCATCAGATAATATGGCATCTTCCACTAACATATGGAGACAGTTATTCCGGTTGCATAGCATCGCCGGATTGGTTACAGGGGTCTTTTTGCTCCTGTTGGGTATCAGCGGATCTGCTTTGGTATTTATGGAGGAGATAGATACAGCACTTAATCACGACATCCTCCGTATAGAAAAAAAAGAACAAAGACTCCCTTTGAATAAGCTGTATAGTATTGCCACCTCACAATATCCTCATCTGGGAGGAATCGGATGGACCAATCCTGAAGCGCCATCAGATGAAGCATGTAACTTCAGGTTATACCTTAATGATGGCAAAGTCTACACCTATGATCTCGCTATTCTGACAGTCAATCCTTATACGGGTGCATTGATCAGATCAGGCCGGTACGATGATCTTCATTCCGGTATTATGCAATGGCTGTTTCAGTTTCACTTTTCCTTTCATCTGGGTATGCCGGGAGCATTACTCACCGCCATCCTGGGTATCACCATGCTTATTTCCTGTATTACAGGACTGATTGTATACAGGAAACAGCTCTGGAAAGTGATTACATTCCGGGTAAAAATCAACTGGAAAAATCGCAGGCGGCTCACTTCAGATCTGCACCGTATTATTGGTGTATGGGCATTAATACTTAATCTTATTATTTTCTTTACCGGATTCTGGATGAATCTGTTTGCCTTTCAACCCGAAAGCTGGAAGAAAAAGATGATAGAAAATCCGTTACATAGCAGCGGATTCTTGCCTATGGATGATCTGCTGCAGATTGCGAAAAACGCCATGCCTCAATTAGCAATAGAACATATCTATATGCCTGCACAGGAAGGGCAATTGTTCAGAGTCAGCGGTTCACTTCCCGGTGACAGCAAATTATTTGGAAACAGTTCATTAGCTATCAATCCGTTAACAGGGAGTATCGAAAGAAAAACTATACAACAGGAATTGTCATTTTCGAAAAAGCTGGAAGCGGCTATACAGCCATTACATGTGGGATCATATGGTGGCTATCCTATCAAGATTTTATATATTCTCATCGGATTGACTCCCGGAGTATTATCCGTTACCGGATATTTACTCTATCTGAAACGAACAAAAGGAAAAGGAAAGAAAGAAGCTGCAACTGTAGCTGAACAAACAAAAAGGCGCTGTCGTTAAATAGACAGCACCTTTTCTATAGGCGGTTTATATCGTTTATCCGAAAAAACGGATCAACACTTCTACTTTATGGCCTGTAATATGCGGTGAAAAATTTCAGTATTTTCATAATAGCCTGTAAATCTATCTGATCCCGGACCATATATAAATACCGGAACCGGAATACTGGTGTGGTCATTACTGCTGAAATGTCCGCGTGCATAGCCGTTTTTCTCATCACTATCTAGCAAAGTCAGTCCCCCGGTTTCATGATCTGCAGTAACGATGACCAGCGTATGTCCATCCTGATCTGCATAGCGCAGAGCCTCACCTACAGCCTGATCAAAATCCAATGTTTCCGTAATGACATACGGGAGGTCATTTGCATGTCCGCCATAATCAATCTGTGCTCCTTCAGCCATAATAAAAAATCGTTCATGCTGTTTGTCCAATATACTTAAACTCTCTTTCAGAAGTTCCTTTAATACCGCAGGACGTCCGTCCTTAACGGGTTTGGTGTATGCTGCATCCAGAAATACAATCTGTTTTTTACTGTCTTTTGCCAATTGTGCTGTATGCCCATAGGTGATACCTTTTTGCTGCATAGCTGTACGATAGTGTGTAGCCTCATCATCTTTGAACCATCCGGGGGTCCCCCCGGCCAGTATATCAAATGAGGCTTCCAATGCCTGTTTTGCTATGGCGCGGGAGGAATCCCGCTCTGCAGCATGTGCATAGAATACAGCAGGTGTGGCATCCGTCAGGTCACCTGTAGATAATATAGCAGATCCCCAGCCCATTTTATAAAGACTGTCTGCCAGACTTGTCATCGGATTTCCTTCTGCATCTACAGCTATACTTCGGTTATTTGTTTTATGGCCTGTAGCGATAGCTGAACCTCCGGCTGCCGAATCTGTATTGTCCGAATTGGCTGCTTCTGTACGTGAAAGGCCTATTTTACGCATTGCGGACATATGTAGAGCTCCGTAGTTGGCTGCCATTGCGGCTTTCACCTGAGCTAATCCCATTCCATCACCGATCAGGAGAATCACTTTCCGGATATCACGGTCAGTCCCGTCACTCTGATAGGTCGGTGTATATAGGCTTTGTGGGTTTGCCTGACTAAACTGCTCATACGGTAGACGATCGATAAATCGGGCCAAAGCACCCGGTTGATCTGTATTGATCCAATAGACACCTAACTTATGGAGTTCCTGCCAGGTATTGGGGCTGTCATGGTTTCCCCAAAATCGAAAAGGAATATGTTGTTGTTCAGCAACAGCTATGGCCGCTTTGATCTTGGCTTTATCTGCCGGCACCGGAGTACCTTTTCCGTTCCAGTTGGTATATGCTTTGAGGTCGGCGCTCAACATCGCAATCCGCTTCCATTGATCTGCTGTATAAGATTGTCCTACCAGTCCATCAAAAGATATCCATTGCGGATATTTTTTAAAATCAGATGGTACAGGACGATCCCCGCTGATTACAATTCTTATGGCACCCGGATTTTTACTCCTATCTGCCAGTTCGGGACGTGAAGACAGCAATCTGATCAGCGCATCCAGTACAGTTACATGATCTTCTTTGATATCAATCATCAGTTGTAGCTTTTTACGCCCATCTTTAAACACATGTCCCCCATTCTCTTTCATCACTTTAGTTATAGGCGACAAATAAACAGATTCCAGCGTCTTATCTTTTTTGATTTCACTCTTATCATGTGCAACATACAAGACACCGTCTCTCAAAAACACATCAGCTTCAATAGATTCCATTCCGGCATAGTATGCTTTGTAAAATGGTATATCCTGCTCATAGTCATTGTGACTGTGCCCTTTGATCTTCAGGTCTGAAGTGACTGAAGCTCCTTTAAACATCAGGCTATCCAGCAGATTGCTCTGCTGCTGCCCGAAACTATAAAGGTGCGTTAACATTAACGCACCCCATATGAATATTTTCACTGTTTTTATTATCATTCTTTTTTACTTTAGAGCCGTTTTCTACCAGCCTTCATTTTGTTTGATCACTCCTCTGCTGTTGTCAATCTCACGCTGAGGTACCAGCCATACATGGTGTATCTTAGGATCAAATTTTCTTGCTGCCCAGATTACTTTACCTTTTGAATCATGCAAAGCTTTTGCATAGGTAGCTGCTGCATCTCCCCAACGAATCAGATCACGGTGACGGTCAGCAAATTCTCCGGCCAGTTCACAACGACGTTGATTTTTCAATTCCGTCATGTCAAGACCCGTTTTTGGAGTCAGACCTGCACGTCTGCGAATCATATTGAGCTGTGTATCTCCTGCTCCGCTTCCTCTCAGATTTAGAGCAGCTTCTGCCTTGATCAGCAGAATCTCCGCATACCTCATTAAAGGAACATTGAGCGAAGTTGAATTGTGGTCACCATTGGGGCTCACATATGTACCTATCGGATTGGCATGAGAGAACGGCTCCATATATTTATTAAACTGATAATCGGATAATGCTGCACTTGGAGGTGCGAAAGTGGTTTCTACACCGAAATACATAAATTTATCACCTGGCTTCAGGATCGTAGCTTCTCTGCGGACATCTCCTGTCTCATATGCATCATACAATTCTTTTGTCGGAAGATAATAACCCCAGCCATTGTATTTTCCCCAGCCACCGTTGGTCAGCATTACGCCTGGCAGAATACTACCCCATCCGTCTGGTCCTGCAGCGCTGCTCGTCACAGACCAGATGTATTCTGTACCATAGTTACGTGCAGTAGTGAATACATCCTTATAGTTATCCTCTAATCTTCTTTTTCCAAAATTAATAACGGAATCTGCATAAAGCTCTGCATTTGCATAATCTTTCATATACAGATAGGTTTTGGACAAATAACCCCATGCCGCTACTTTATGTGCTCTGCCCTGATCAGCAGCAGCATAGGTATCAAAGAAGGGAAGTAAATCTGCTGCTTTCTTAAACTGATTAATAGCGTGCTTATAGTTTTCAGTAATATTAGCCGCACGGGGTACCGCTTCCGTATGATCCATATTATCCACTGTCACGATAGGTACTCCCATCCGGTCATCACCGTAATTGGCAGCCAGTTCATAATTCATCACTGCACTGTTGAAGTAAGCTTCACCAAGTACGCGGTTTTTAACTGCTGCACTCATCTGAATGGCAGGAACGTACCGGATAATATCATTTGCACGTTTGATAATAATAAAACGATCTACCCAATTGTTTTCGGTGTAGGATCCGCCGATATAGGCACGGCTAAAGTTTTTCATATTATCCGCCTGCGCATTTGCTCTCCCGGTTACCATATCATCACTCGCATTGATAAACCAAAACAATCCCCTGCCGTAGAATGATTCAGACTGATCGTATAAGGCATACAGCGCATTACTGGCACTGATCGCATCTGCCTCTGTTTTCCAGAAATTGGCTTTTGTAGGCGCACCTTCAGGTACAATATCAAGTTGTTTATTACAAGCCGTGAATAAGGATACTGCCGAAAGACCGAGCAGCATTGTTTTCTTTATATTATTTTGCATGTGTTTGTTTCAATTAAAAGCCAATATTCAATCCAAAAATGAAAGATCTTGCCTGCGGATATCGCCCGGAATCCATTCCATAGCTATCCATACCTACTTCCGGATCAAATCCAGTGTATTTGGTCAGCGTAAATACATTATTACCTGTGGCATACAGACGTACATTTTTCAGTTTCATACGTTCGGATAATGCCGCTGGAAGTGTATAGCCTAGTGTAAGGTTTTTCAAACGCACGTAAGAGCCGTTTTCTACATAAAAATCAGATGTTTCATAGAAATTACGGTTCTCATCACGTAAGGAGACACGCGGAAGTTCATTGCTGCGATTTTCAGGAGTCCACGCATCCAAAACACCTTCCAGCATATTATATTGCTGTCCCACACCAGCGTTCAGTGTACTGAATTTCATCGCATTGAAGAGTTTATTACCTTGCACTCCCTGGAAAAACATATTCAGATCAAAGCCTTTGTAAGATGCATTAAAATTGATACCGTAAGAAAATGTAGGATAAGCATTGCCGACAAAAACACGGTCTTGTGCGTCTATTTTTCCGTCACCGTTAGCATCTTTGAAACGGAAATCTCCGGGCTTAGCATTCGGCTGAATCAAACCTCCACTACCGTTCGTGTGAGCTTTCACTTCTTCATCAGACTGGAAGATTCCATCTGTCTCTACCACTTTATAGGAATAAAGAGACTCGCCTACCTGAAGGACAACCGGATTTAACATCTGACGGAAACTGATAGGTAAAGCCTGTGTCTGCACTCCTCCTGCTAAAGATTTTATTTCATTTTTAACAGAAGTGATACTTCCTCCAAAACCATACTGAAACTCACCCTCTGCTTTAGATTGGTACTGGATTCCAAGTTCTATCCCTTTATCCTGCACACTTCCGCCATTTACAATCTGATTTTTCAATCCTGTAGTTCCCGGCAACGGAAGTTCCATAATCATATTATTGGTATTCTTGATAAAATAATCCGCGATAAAAGAAAGGCGGTTATTCATCAGCCCCAGGTCTAATCCGATATTCGTTTGTTCAGATTCAGCCCAGGTCAGATCAGTGCTGGCTCTTTTTGTTTCAGCCAGATAGGTAACACGTGTGGGCGTATTTCCCATAAAAATCTGTGAACGGCTCAGCAATGGATTTACAGCAAAGGGATCCAGACTTCCCAGATTACCCAATACCCCGTAACTACCTCTTAATTTCAGTTCGGATAGCCAGTTTACATCCTGCAGAAAGTTTTCTTTTTTAAGTGACCATGCCGCTGCTACAGATCCGTAATTTTGAAATCTGTTTTGCGGAGCCACCAATGAACTGCCATCTCTCCGGCCAGTCAGGGAAAGCATATACTTTTGTTTGTAATTATAATTCACACGTCCCAGATAAGACAATAATGTCGAGGCTTCAAAGCCATCCAATGGAGCGAGAGTTTCACTTGCATTGACCAGATAACGCATTTCCGGAGCTTCACTCACAAATCCCTGCCCCGTGATCTCATTAAAGCGGGACGTGATTTTCTGATAATTGAATCCGGCTAAAGCGTCCAGGTGGTGATCCCCTTTATCCAATGAATAGGTCAGGATCTGTTCGGCAAGAATATCGCTGGAGCGTTTATCATTGAGAGTAAGTTTATTGGAGTTTGATGGTTTTCCGATTTCAGGAACACGGGTAGTGAATTGCTTAAAGTTATTGAAACCTTGTGTCATACTAAAGTTCGACCTGAATTTCAAGCCTTTAGCCAGCTTTAGTTCTACATATGGATTCACTACAAAATTGTAAGTTGGATTATCGATATCCAGACGCTTCAGATAAGCTACAGGATTGATAATATCTCCGTATGCTCCAGGTCCGTAAGGTAGTGGAAGTCCGGAAAAAGCTCCGTTCTCATCGTATACCGGCACATTTGAAGGATAATAGATGGCTGAGATCAGCGCTCCCGTATAACCGTCTCCGGTAGCTGCCCCATTCCCGTTGTCGTAGTTCAGATAAAGATTCTCCCCGATCGTCAACCAGGGTTTGATCTCATGCTTGGCATTGATACGGATATTATAACGTTCATTGTAGGTATTGAGCAGTATACCCTCTCCTTTGCGGTAATTGAAACTCGAA
The DNA here is from genome assembly GCF_002418355.1 of Sphingobacterium sp. UBA5789. Taxonomy (NCBI): domain Bacteria; kingdom Pseudomonadati; phylum Bacteroidota; class Sphingobacteriia; order Sphingobacteriales; family Sphingobacteriaceae; genus Sphingobacterium; species Sphingobacterium sp. UBA5789. The sequence continues at coordinate 823,008 of NZ_DIDX01000004.1, forward strand.
TATATCGTTGAATGTTCATTTCCTCCATCCAGAGAAACATTATAATCCTGAATGTAGCCATTTTGCATGACTTCATCTATCCAGTTGGTACGGGTAATTTGCCCGTCCGGGTACTTCTCTGCATTGAAAGCATCATTACGGTTTACACCGGCATTATCTGCAGCCAGATTAGACACCTGCGCCCGTTGTACAGCATCTAGTGGTTTTGGTTTTTTCCATGCAGACTGAAATCCTTGTTTAGCATCGACATTGATACTTACCGGTGCTTTGCGTCCCGATTTTGTTGTTACCAGTATCACCCCACCCGAAGCACGTGCACCATAAATAGAAGCTGATGCATCTTTCAGTACAGATATAGATTCAATATCATTAGGATTCAGCATAGGCACTCCGGAATATATGGATCCGTCAATGACATACAGAGGCTCTTCTCCGTTGATACCACCAAGTCCTCTGATATTGACACGGGGTTTTGCGGTGGGATCTCCACCCTCATTTGTCACGACTACACCGGGTGCTTTACCCTGCAATACATCCCCCAGATTGTTCATGGAGCGCGAACTGGCTCTGTCTAGTCCTACACTGGCAACAGAACCCGTCACTGTACTGCGGCTTTGCTTACCGTATCCGACAACTACAACTTCAGACAGCGTCTGACTATCTTCCTGTAATGTTATATTGTACTGCAGACGTTCATCTACTGTAATGATTTGAGTCAGAAATCCTATACTGCTTATTTTTAGCTGATCGCCGACCTTTGCACTCAGCTCGAAAGCTCCCTGCTGATCTGTCTGTACAGCTTTGCCGGACTTTTCTAATTGTACAGATACACCGGAAAGCGGCAATCCGTCAACACCTTTGACAATTCCTTTCAGAGGTCGCTGGTCATAGCGGATAACGGCATTCCCAAATCCGGATATGCCTGCATAGCTTGGGGTGCTTACACCCACATGGCAAAACAGCATTGCTGCCAGCCATACATAGTTTTTCTTCATGTATATGATATTGTTTTAAAAATTGGTATTGAAAATACTTTTAGCCAGATCCGCATAAATAAAATCCGTAATGATAACACCGAAACGGCCGGTTGTCTGCTGATTGAAATAGTTTAATAATTTGGGATTTATCTCATTGGATACGGATGGAATATTGGGGATGACCCACAATTTTTTCTGATATCCGCTGGAAAAATTCAAGAACAATGTTCCGGAAGCTGCATCCGCATTCTTACTTGTATTTAATAAAGTATTGATGGCATTCCATTTATCTGTATTATTACCCACCTGATAGGCATCCTGAACCTGTACAGTAGATTCCGGATTTTGGATGATAAACGACGTATTGTCAGACCAGCCGTTATAAGCCTGAATACCTAGTGTCTGTGCACTGGTAAATCTTCTTAACAACACGATCTTACCTCTTGCCTGCTGCAAAGAAGGGATAGTTGCATCTAGTCTGAATAATCCTGAATACGTATCGGTGTACTTCATAAAACGTTGCTCGAAAGTCATCGAATTACCACTAGGTGTATGCTCTTCCTTTACACTCATGATGATCGTTTCTGAAGGGTGTGCCTGTAAAAAGCTTTTACAGGATTGCAACACATCATCAAAATTGAGATGCTGATATACAGGTCCGTGATGGATAGCAAAGTTGTTATCTACAAAACGGCAACGTACATCCAGAAAACGAACTCCGGCATTCAGCTGTTCTGCAAGGGTCAGATTCTGTGTCTTTGCTGTACCCGAAACTGGCTCATAGCGTGCGCCGGCATCGTGTGTCCCCGGAATACTCAGCGAGGAAAGTTTACGTTCTCCCGGTATAAAGCTCATCCAGTTTGTACCTTCCGGCAACGCCTGATCTGCAGTTGCAGACTGTTGGGAAAGCTGTAGCTTTTCAATCTCCGAAGAATTACAGGAAGTAAAGACAACCAGTAAAAGTAACATGTAGTTGAAGTAGAGTTTCATATGCATAAAATTTGATTTTCAATTGTCATATGGAATATCCAAACTATATTCATTTGTATTTGTACACTCTGTACTACATGGATATTTCATATGCACACGAATATTTAATAGTTTATGGATTAATATGTACTGAAAACTGTCGTCAGCTCTGATCGTAAGTGTGATGGATTTCGCCAATTGTCAGAAATTAACATTAGAGACACTGCTAAATCGATATTTCACGCAGCAAACTTAGTTTTCACATATTAACTATATATTACAGTATCTTTAAGAAAAGATGGTGCTATTGTTAAATTAATGTAAATCAGAAAACAGAAAATATAGTACTGAATTCTAGTAAAAGGTATCTGGCTGTAAATAGATTCTCCTGCGGCTTTTCGTTCTGTAATTCTAAATTTTTCTGCATCCATAAAAACTATGACAGCATAATTATTTTTGATTTTAGAAAAAATGTATATCTTGTAAGAGTCATCCTCAGGAGATGGCTATAATTTTTTAAACAGTATTTAAATATGAAGGAAGATAAAATCTTACGTGCGTTCGAGAACAAAACATGGCAGGAGATAAAGGTGAAAGACTCGTGGCAGATCTTTAAGATCATGTCGGAATTTGTCGATGGTTTTGAAAAGCTAGCTAAAATAGGTCCTTGTGTATCCATTTTCGGATCTGCCAGAACTCCAAGAGAACATAAATATTATCAAATGGCTGTCGATATTGGCAAGCTATTGACAGAAAGAGGTTACGGTGTTATTTCGGGGGGCGGTCCCGGTATTATGGAAGCAGCTAATAAAGGGGCCTATGAAGCGGGAGGAAAATCCGTAGGTCTGAATATAGAGCTTCCTTTTGAGCAATTCCACAATAAGTATATTGACAGGGATAAGCTACTGGAATTTAATTACTTCTTTGTTCGAAAAGTCATGTTTATGAAATACTCTCAGGGATATATTGTGATGCCGGGAGGATTCGGAACGATGGACGAACTGTTTGAAGCTATTACGCTGATTCAGACCGGAAAAATTGCCCGTTTCCCTATTGTTTTGGTTGGCAGCGAATATTGGGGCGGATTAATTGACTGGATTCAGAATACCATGTTAGGAAATGCCTATATCAGTGAAGAAGATCTGAAACTGTATCGTGTGGTCGATAGTGCAGAAGATGCAGCAGAACATATTTTCAGATTCTACGATAAATATCTGCTAAAACCGAATTTTTAGAGATCAATCAAATATCTATTCCATACAACAGCCCGTCAGAAATTCTGACGGGCTGTTGTATGGATTAACTCCTTATAACTTGATCATTTGCTTTGACCTTGAATGTTTTAACGATTTTGGTACGTGGAGATCCGTCATTTGGAACAACATCAAATGTAATTCTTAAAAAAAAATCTTTCATTAAATAATTTGAATCCCAAGGAGAAGGTGAAGCTGGTTGAGGGGTATATCCATTTGGACTCCAACCTACATGACCAACATTAATTCTATAATGATTAGAAAATTCATAGTTTAGTGAATACTCCAGTATTGAGGCATTATTTGATACACGTTTAATTAGATTTTGATTTAAATTTTCAATTCTTGCTCCATCAATATTTGTATTTATAATATCAGGATTAAATACAATATTATATGAATTTTGAACTAACTTATAATCAATAGGATTAAAGATAGAAAATCTTTCATCTCTCTCATTAGGTTCAGCTCTTTCAGTATACCATTCTTCTTGAGAAATAGCATTAATTAAAGGTGTATTATCTAAAGTAAAAATACCAAGTACTTTATTGTAAATTGGTAATAATCCCATTTGAGTACCTGAATTACTCGCTCCTGGAGGAAGAAGTATTGGTGAAGCAATAAGGTAACTATCATTAGTTGTTCCTGTAAAAGAATAATTAGCTGAAGTCTTTAAATTAATTACTTGTGAATTACTGACCGAAGACTTCCCGAAAATCGCATTTAATATTTTACCTGCAGCTGCATTAAGACTCCCAGTTCCAAGTGCTACAATAAAATCATTGACAAAATCACTTTTAATATTCAGATCATTTTTTAGCTGATCTACCATTCCATTATTTATAGTCTCCAGACTGCCATTTATCGCTTTATTAAGTATATTTTCAGGTCCAGCGACATTTTGACTCATAGTTCCTTTTACTGTGCCATTTGATGTTCCATTTAATGATATCTGTGAGATATTAACAGAGTTAACATCCCACTGTAATAAACTATTCTGTCCAGAAATATTCCTCTGTGATGGTACATAGTTTATTTCAAATTCACCACCATACCAGCAACCAGTAGAACTAGTTCTGTATGATTGAACTTGTGATATTTCTTTTACATTATTAGCCAGAGAAACTATTTCTGATGTTCCGTAATTTAATATTGATGTTGCTTGATTATCCTTTAATTTCAAACTATGCGACACATGAGCACTTGGAGTAGGACTGATAGGATCTAAATAAAAAAATGCTCTTAGCACTCCCCTATACTTATTATAAAGGATAAAAAATTTAGGATTGATAACTTCCGTTTTGCTAAAGGAATTATAAACAAGTTCCCATCCATCCAATTTGAACCTATCTTCAATAAATGAAGCAGGGAACGCAATATTCGCACCGGAAGCCCAAGGAGAGAGAATTGTAGATTGTCCTGTAGGTGTTGGCATTCGTTCTGCACTTTCCCAATCAAAATAATTTGATATGTTAGCTGTTAGTGTTTGTTGTAAAGATAATTTATCTGTATTCTGCTCAACAGGAATAATATCCTTTTTGCTACACGATAAAAAAAACAAACAAATTAATAGAAAACCATAATTTTTCATAATCATAAATTTAAATTAAACAACATAAACTTACGAAACAAAAATTTTAATTTAATTAAAAACAACAAACATAACATTAACATAATAATCAGTTAATATTGATTATTATAAAAAACAAAAATCCCCGTCAGAATTTCTGACGGGGATTCTATTTAAAAAAGATGTGTATCTTCTAAATTAGTTGAAGATATAACGAACACCTACCTGTGCGGACCATCTGGAAACGATATCCTGCTCAAAATATGGTTTATTGTTATTCAAATTGTTAAGTCTGTATTGCGGAGTATTAGTACCGGAAATATAGCTATCAAATGTAACTGGTCTGAAGTCGTTATCCCAGAAACTACCACCTCCACTATATTGTTTACCCCAATTGCTATTAATCAGGTTACCCACATTCATGATATCAATTGATAATTGCAATTTATTTTTTGTATTACCAATATTAGTGAATAAATCTTGAAGAATTCTCACATCAAATTTATGAGCAAATGGAGTTCTTGCACCATTACGTTCAGCATATTTACCACGACGGCTTTTCAGGTAATCATCGGACTCAATAAATGAATTGAATGCAGCCCATTGTTGATCAGCAGTCATATCTTTTGTTGCAACAAAGTGCATTTCTGACTGATCTCTAGGAATGTACATTAAAGCAAACTGATTAGATGAGGATTGTGCCAGACCTGCTAATCCTCCTGTTACCATATAAGAATAACGTGCTCCGGATTGTCCATTATACAGTAATGAAATCGTAGTACCTAAGTGACCCAGATATTCTTTTGAATAAGAAAGAACCCCTAATACACGACTACCTGTACTGAATGGAGAATGTGCTACCGTAGCACTATTTGATCCATTAACTGTAGCTACACGGTAGAAATTTGAATTGTTTTGAGATGATGTTCCTGAGAACAAATCTTTTGATTCCGTATAGGTATAAGATAAGGACGTTGATAATCCAAAATCAAAGTTTTTCAACAATGATGCAGTTGCTGACCAGGAATATCCCTTATTTACATTGTCAATGTATACAACTTCTGAATAGTTATCAAGAATACGTCTGTCGTTGTTAACCGTTGAATACATCAAACGATTGTCAGCACCTTGTAATTGACCAATTGGTTTTTCAAGGTTAATATCAGTGAATCTAAATGCGCTCAGGTTTTTAGCATACATAAATTCAAATGTACCTTTAACTCCGTAAGGTAATTCCTGATCTACACCTGCTGAAAAACGTGCAATCTGAGGTAATTTAAGATTTTTATCCAATACTGTAATATTACCTGAAGGTGTTACATTTCCAGCAAACTTAGGCTGAGCATTTGGGTCTGCTATAAAATTAACAACAGGAATATTATCTTTTCCTGAACTCAAGTTATTACCCCCTAACAATGCTCCACTTTGAGAAAATGCTCCGGAAGCCCATACAAACGGAAATCTAGAAGTAAAAATACCTAAACCACCTCGTACAATTGTTGAACGATCTGAATTAACATCCCAGTTGAAACCTACACGAGGTGAGAACATAAATGCTGCCTTAGGCATACTATTTGTTTTCACATCATAACGTAGGGCTAAGATAGAATTGTTAAAGTCTGTATTTTCCATTGGTTTATCAAAATACATTGGAATATCAACCCTAACACCAGCAGTAATTTTCATATTAGGCTGAATTTGATAGTCATCCTGAACATAGAAACCAACCTGTGCAGCACTGAATTTCGCTCCCTGACGCGGATCATCCGTATTACTATAGCTGAACTGAGAAGATAAGGCTTTACCTCTTTCAAAGTTTTCAATAGCTGTATATGGTTGTCCTGTAGCAGGATTCACATCTGCTGCTGGAGAATTAGCGAAACTGTAAGATCCATTTGAATTGGCAGTATATGCATTATACATCTTATAAAATTCATTATGTGTACCTACAGTTACTGTATGCAGTCCTTTATAAAAAGTTAAGTTATTCGTAACCGTTATAACATCCTGATCTAACTGATTAATGTTTGTAAACGCATCAGTTCCTAAGTTATAAGACCCTGTTCCAAGATTAATATTAACTCTTGGAAATAAATCTCCGTTAAAATCTCTAAAGTCTCTTACTTGATTATAACCAACTATAAAGTTATTAGAGATGGAATTATTGAAACGACTATTAAACTCTAAAGTTGCATTATGAGTTTTAGATCTTTTGATTACAGCCCCGTTAGCAAAAGTTAATGCAGTAGTACTGCGTGAGTTCCCTAAATCATAACCTGAAATATAGTTATACCTAAGAGATAACTTGTGCTTTTCGTTAATATTATAATCTAAACGAGTAAATACTTTATCTGATTCATTTTCATCAATAAGATCAGAGTAAGAGCCCGCTTCATAATTATATTTATCTCTGGCAATCTGTGCAATTCTGTCTGCTTCAGCAACTGTAAGCTTAGATTGTCCTACACCTACAGGATTATTTAATGGTGTTGTACTTTGTGTTTTTTCATAGTTAAAAAACAAGAATAATTTATCTTTCACTATTGGTCCACCAATACGTACTCCATATGTTTTTTCAGAAAAGTCTGCTAATTTTGTTGCTGTCTCACCGTCTTTTAAAATAAATTTAGGTGTTTTACCAGTCAAATCCTGATTTCTGAATAAGTAGTAAGCAGATCCTTGTACAGTATTAGTACCGGATTTAGTAACTGCAGAAATACCTCCACCTGCAAATCCGCTGTATCTGACATCAAATGGAGCAATCTGAACAGTCATTTGTTCAATAGCGTCCAAAGAAATAGGGCTTGTATTTGTACCACCACCATTTGTTCCTGATGCATTTAAACCAAATACGTCATTACTCACTGCACCATCAATCGTCAATTGATTGAAACGGTTATTCATACCACCAATGGATAATGAACTACCTTTAATATCTGCTTGTGGAGTAAGTCTTGTAAAGTCATTTAAACTTCTACTAACAGTAGGTAAAGATTCTAACTGTTTTCTTGAAATAGTTGTTTCAGCTCCAGTTTTGAAGTTTCTTCCCTTTTTAACTCCAGTCACAGCAACCTCATCTAACATTGTCTCATTGTCAGACAAATTAGCATTCAACACAAACGCCTGTCCAAGTTGTAAGTAGATGTCATTGTAGATTTGCGGACTGAAACCTACATAAGTAATTTCTACTTTGTAAGGTCCTCCTACACGCATATTCGGTAGGTTAAATATTCCGGCACTATTTGCAGAACCCGAATAAGTCGTTCCTGAAGGAACGTGTGTTGCCTTGATTGTCGCTCCTGCAGTTTTCTGACCACTGCTTTGAGTAACTGAACCAGTCATACTACTTGTCGTTACCTGCGCCTGGATCGTACCGTAGCTTGCAAGAACTAAAGCAAAAAATAGTAAAGATTTCTTCATTATTTTGAATTATGAAATTTGTCCTGCAAAAATAAAAAGAGGAGTTGAATATTTGTAAACTTAACATAAACTTAATACAGATCAGGGCGCTCATTATCATCAAGTTATTTACAAATATTCTAAATAGGAGGAGTTGTATTTAAAAATTTATATTTATTCGCCTATTTCTTACAGAAATTAAAATAAGCTCCTTGATTTCTTAATAATTTAACAAAATTTAACAATTGTGAATTGTGGATAACTATTTTGATGAAAAATCACAATATGGAATTTTATGCAACTATATCTCCCTGATTTGTAACATAAACTACCATGCTTGCATAATAAAATAACACAAATTATATATGTTACACCTTATTTAATCTTTATATTATAAGAACTATAATAACAAGGCTACTAAGAAAACTTATAGAATTAAGTCCTGTTTATTTTTTCATAAATCCCATACCCAATGCAGTTCCTGCACCAAGAGCGGCACCTGCAGCTACATCCGAAGTATAGTGTACACCCAAATACATCCTCGAATAGCCCACACTACCTGCCCATAACATAGCTGGAGCTATGACATACCATTTGGGATAGGCATGAGATAAGGCTGTGGCGGTACTAAAAGCCGCTGATGTATGCCCCGAAGGGAAAGAGAACGAACCTGGCGTGGACAGAGCTGTGAAATTATTATATTTCTTAAAAGGACGGGATCGTTTGAAAACCTGCTTTAATCCGATATTTAACAAAGCTGTCACTGCTGTACTGCTGATAACGTATCCCGCATTTTGACGCATCTGCTTATCATCGCTGATCGCTCCCGCTATAAACAGACCTGCAGGAATAGCAATCTGCATATAATTATGAGAGTCTGATATAAAATGAAAGGTAGCATTCTGGGCTGGAGTACGTGTTTCTGCTATAGATTCTAATATCCGGATATCTAATGTACGGGCTGGCTCTTCCTGACCAAAAGCGGCATACGGAGCATTTGAAAAGGTACAGATCAGAAAGATATAAAAAACAGATTGACGAATGTAAAGTGACATAATTGCAAGGTATTAAGAATAAGAGAACTCATATACATAATCCAGTCCAACGATCTTTTCATTGACAGCCTGAATATGTTTACGTCTGCCGGTAATATCATAAATGACCATCAGCTGGTTGCCACGCTTTTCAAGACCTTTACGAACCGGCTTCACGCTACCTTCGAGTAACAGCTCTTCAAAATCTTTAAGGTGATATAATCCAATATCCTGAAAAGTAATATATAAAGTCTTCGTAAAGAAAAAACCGGACAACATACGTTCAATCTTATGAAAGAATGCCAGAATAATAAACATACAACCGGTAAGAAAGAATGCAAGCACAAACTCTCCGGTACCGATAACCATACCAATGGCGGCCATGGACCAGATCACTGCAGCAGTTGTCAGTCCCAAAACGGACATCTTACCTTTAAAGATCACACCTGCACCTAGAAAACCAATACCTGTAACGATATTAGCAGCAATACGGTCATCGGATTGCTCTCCTAACATAGAGACCATTGTAAAAATAGTAGATCCGAAACAGATAAGTACTACCGTTCTGAAACCAGCCGACTTATTCCGGTATTCACGCTCAAAACCGATAACACATCCGCATAGAATGGATACAAAGACTGCCTGAACACGTTCATCCTGAAAAAAATCTCCAAACATAATATCCAAATTGAAATCAAATATATAAAACTATCTGCTAGTGAGGACAGTAATATTCATCAAATAAAGCAGTTCTAAACCTTATTAAGTTTTCCCCAAACCTCTCTGCCCTGCGGGCATCTCTCCTTAAAAAGGAGAGAATTCAGTTTAACACTATGCAAGTTGTATCTTTATCAACTATATCAACCCCTTAAACCCTATCAACTTCTTCCCAAACCTCTCTGCCCTGCGGGCATCTCTCCTTAAAAAGGAGAGAATTAGTTTAAAAGTAAGCAAGTAGTATCTTTATCAACTATATTAACCCTCTTAACCTTATCAACTCCCTAATCTATATAAGCATAGGTAATACCGTCCCCTCCTCTATCGGCATGTTCATCCTCAAATCTGGAGACATGGCTATACTTACGAAGATAATCCCGTATAAATTTACGCAAAATACCATCTCCTTTGCCATGTACAATTTTAAGACTCGGATATCCGATCATAACAGCTCTATCCAATACCAGTTCAATCTGATTCAATGCATCTTCTGTACGCATACCTCTCACATCCACTTCCGGACTAAAATCGGCAGCTGAAGGTGTATTACTACTCCTTTTGATCGCTTTTGACTTTTCTTTACTTCTTAGTTTGCTCACTTTAGAACGCTTCACAACTGTACGTAAGTCGCCAAGTGCAAGTATCAGATTATTATTACGTGCCACCTCAATGACCTGAGCTTCATTCCCTGAATCTATTATTTTTACCCAATCACCCACCTCTATAGCTGTATCTTCTTCAGGCTGTATTTTTGTTTTAGGAGCAACTGTTCCGTGTACTGGTTTATGATCAGCAGCAGCTTTCGTGAGCTTTCCTCTTATTTCCTTAGTTTTTTCTTTATCTGCATTTACTGATTTAATATCAGCAATAGTGTTTTCCACCAGTTTGTTTGCATCTTTTAGAATCTGTCTCGCCTCTTCTTTTGCCTGTTTGAGAATTTGCTTTTTATTCTCATCCAGATAAGACTGCAGCGTTTCGTACTCCGCTTTCAAAGCCACCAGTTCACGTTCGCGTTTCAGAATAGCTGTCTTGGTTTCCATGACTTCCTTTTTATCCCGCTCCAGATCCACCAATAAAGTATCAACCTTTTTCTGTTGTGTACCAACTTTTTGTCTGGCCAGTTCCAGAATATCTTTTCGCAAACCGATCTTCTGTGCAATTTCAAACGCATATGAACTTCCCGGTTTACCGACCTGCAGAATATATAACGGCTTCATTGCCACATTATCAAACAACATCGAAGCATTCTCTATACCTGCTGTATTACTCGCAAATACCTTAAGATTAGAATAGTGTGTTGTAATAACGCCACGGATTTGTTTTTTATTTAATGTTTCCAGTACAGATTCCGCCATTGGACCTCCAAATAATGGATCCGTACCTGTACCAAATTCATCTATCAATACCAGCGTACGGGCATTTGCAAACTCTGTAAAGTGTTTCATCTTGGACAAATGCGCACTATATGTACTCAAATCACTCTCTATGGACTGATCATCCCCTATATCTGCAAAGATCTGCCTGAATACTCCTACTTTGGAAGTTGGATCTGCAGGTATCAGCAAACCAGACTGTACCATAAGCTGCAATAATCCAACTGTTTTCATACACACGGATTTTCCTCCGGCATTAGGACCGGATACGACAATGATACGTTCCGCATTATTGATATTAATATTTAGCGGAACTATAGTATGCTGATCTTTCCTGGCGTGTAAGAACAATAATGGATGACGTGCATTATGAAGCATGATCTCTGCTTCTTTTGACAATTCAGGCATATCTGCATCTATATCCAAAGCAAACAGGGCTTTGGCACGTACAAAATCCAATTTTGTCAGTAAGCTGTGGTAAGATAACAATAATGGAATATGAGGTCTCAATCCATTCGTCAACTCCACCAAGATACGAATCACTTCCCGGCGACGCTCAAATTCCAGATCCCGAATCTTATTGTTAAGATGGAACACCTCTTCAGGCTCTATATAAGCAGTTTGTCCGGTTGCAGATTCGTCGTGAATCAAACCTTTTAGTTTTCTCTTGTTCTCTGCCAGGATTGGAATCACCAAACGTCCGTCACGAATGGTCAGATTACCATCTGCCGTCCATCCGTTGCTCTGCGCCTGTTTAAAGATACTGTCAATTCTCTTGTGGGCTTCCTGCTCCGATTTCAGGATCTGCTGTGTCAGATCCAGCAACAGACGGGAAGCATTATTCTTCATCTTACCCCGTTCATCAAGCACAGACTCAATATTCCGGATAATACTGTTTTCGATCTCTACATGTTCAAACAGTACTTCCAGATTGGGATATTGACCTTCCCTTTCTTTAAAATAACGTATTACAGCATATACTGTACGCAAGGAAAGCAACACTCTGTAAAACTCTTCTTCTGCAAGAAAAGCCCCTTCTACCCTTACCTTCTCTACTAAGGATTTGATAGGGTATAAATGATCTACAGGTAATGGAGAATCATTAACCAGAAGATCTTTGAACTCATTTGTCTGTCTCAGAAAACGATCGATCTGATCGTATTTTACCTGCGGCTGTATACGCTCGACCATCTCACGGCCGGGCTCACTGAGGCATTTTTGTTTAATATATGTTTTAATCTCGGCGAGGCCGAGTTTGTCACTTGCATTTACAGGATAAATCATATTCCATTCTCTCTTCAATAAACCAACATTTTAATTATTCCCGACTCCGTTTACATCACCGGCTTTACCAAAGGAGACTTCATAGGGGTCAGTGGCATGTCCGTACTGTCTCCGACAGCCTTCTCTTCTACCGGCATAGGTATTGGCGGTAATGTTTTCTCCGGGATCTGTTCCACAGCAGGAACCATAGGAACTGCAGGAGTATACTTCCCGATCAGACTGCTTAATCCGGCTTCCGTGATAAAGCTCTCGCGGTAAGCCTCATATGTCAGCTTACTGATTTCTTTAGGCACATTCATAATCAGATCATGCGCTTTTGAGGCCAGCGTCTGCAGATGAGTAACCCTTCTCACACTATCCTGAATACCCGCATTACGAACCGAATCGATCTTACTGTACTCCTGATCCATCTTCATTAAACGTGCACTGACTTTATCATACACTTCGCCCATTAGTATAGGATCTTCGGAATAGTATTTCATGCTTCTGTTGAACGTTGCGGAGTCTGTACCATAATTGGTAAATGCCTGTTGATAATACCCGTCAATTATCCGACGGGAACTATCTGCACTCAATGTATTCAGATAGCCATCTATCAGATGCACTTCTACCAGAATATCAGTCATCTTGGATCGGGATAATACATCCTTCGGCAAGGAATCACCACAGGAGTAAAACAGAAAAAACACTAAATATATACCGAATAATAAACGTTGCATTTTATAATTTTGAACAAATTTACAAAAAGGCTCGGAATATGATGCTTTTCGTTATTTTATATCCTAAATTTGTACGTTATGAGTATTGCAGCTAACATTGAAGAAATAAATCAGGAAATCAAATCTTTAGGCGTAACATTAGTAGCCGTATCTAAGACTAAACCAAACGAGGATATTCTGCAGGCATATGAAGCCGGGCAACGTATATTTGGAGAAAATATGGTACAGGAACTTGTTGAAAAACAGGAACAGCTACCAAAAGATATCCAATGGCATCTCATTGGTCATCTACAGACCAATAAGGTTAAATACATTGCACCTTTTATCCATATGATCGAGTCTGTAGACTCCGTCAAACTGCTGAAGGAAATTAACAAGCATGCCTTAAAGCATGACCGTGTAATAGACTGTTTATTACAGGTATATATCGCAGACGAGGATACTAAGTTCGGATTGGATCATACTGAACTGATCGAGTTGCTTCGGGATGAAGAGTTTTCTTCGCTTAAAAACATCCGCATCCGGGGTTTAATGGGTATTGCCACAAATACGGAGAATGAAAAGGTTATAAAAGAAGAATTTTACGAGTTAAAAATGCTTTTTGATGGTGTAAAATCCAGCTTTTTCAGAAAGGAAGACACATTTGATACTTTGTCAATGGGAATGTCTTCGGATTACCGTCTGGCTATAGAGCAGGGAAGCACCATGATTCGTCTGGGAAGCACGGTATTCGGAAAACGAGTTATCAAACATTTTAAAGTAAAATAAGTATGCAGGAAGTAATTATACGTGAGGCTGTGAAAGCAGACTGTCCGGCCATGCTTGAACTTATAAAGGAACTGGCTTTATTTGAAAAAGCTCCGGAACAGGTCACTGTAACTATGGAAGAGTTTGAAGAATCCGGTTTTGGAAACAATCCGGTTTGGGGAGCATTTGTAGCTGAAGTATCCGGTAAAATTGTTGGTATTTCTCTATATTATATCCGCTATTCTACATGGAAAGGCCGGAGGTTATATCTGGAAGATCTTATCGTGACAGAACAGATGCGGGGAACAGGAATTGGAAAAAAATTACTGGACAGAACCGTCGAATACAGCAAAAGCAAAGGCTATTCCGGAATGATGTGGCAGGTGCTGGACTGGAATACACCTGCAATAGCATTTTATAAAAAATATCAGGCAACATTTGATGGTGAATGGCTGAATGTCAGCATTAATCACTAAAAGAAATATATTCTTCCATATATTTTATATACTGGAAGTTTCTTTCTAACTAAGCATCGTAAACAAACACTTTCATAAAAATGGGGATAGGAAAAATGAGGTATGGAATAGTATGTGGAATCTTTACGGCACTACTTTGGGCAAGTTGCCATTCAGGCAATGAAAGCCAAGGCAATACACAGGCCACACAGGATACATTACGGTATAAGCTGGTTAATTTTTATGAAAACAGTCCTTATTTTATAGAAGGAGAGTCGGGTATTGACACGACTTATTTTAAAGCCTCTTACCCATCATTTGAGAATGACAGGATTAATCAGCTCCTTCGATCTTCGATCCTGATTGATGGTGAAGACAGTGTCCGTCAGGCGGCTGAAAGTTTTTTGGATGGTTTTAACGAATTTGTAGAAGACGCCGCCAATCCAAGCTACCATATAGCCTGGTTTCGTGAACTTCAAAGTTATGTTGTACTGAATAATTCCCGTATCCTTTCTATCGCTACCCAGATCGATGATTTCAGCGGAGGAGCGCATGGCAATCATGTGATAATCCTTTCGAATTTTGATATCTCCAACAATAAAAAAATCACCTTAACAGATCTTATCCGTAAGGAAAAACAAAAAGAATTGCTTAAAATTGCGGAAAAATATTTTCGGAAAGCAGAACGTCTTAAAGAAAATGAAAACCTCTCCGGAAAGTATTTTTTTGAAGATGGAAAATATGCTTTAGCAGAAAATTTCGCATTGGAAAAAGATAACCTACTGTTTTATTACAATCCATACGAAATCAAATCTTACGTAGAAGGAAGTACCGCTCTGCGCATCCCCTACCAGGAAATTGAACATCTGCTGACCGACTCTGGTAAAGTATATCTTCAGCAAATTAACAGCAATCAACCAAAAACATAAGTAATATCAATGCAAGTATTCAAATTCGGAGGAGCTTCGGTAAGAGATGCAGAAAGCATAAAGAATGTAGCGTCCATTATTCTCCAATATAAGGAAGAGCCACTTTTGGTCGTCGTATCTGCAATCGGAAAAACAACTAATGCCTTAGAAGAACTTACTAAAACTTTTTTTCAGCAATCCGGAGATGCCTTTGAACTTCTGAATGAAGTAAAAAAAAGTCATTTCTCTATTCTGGACCAGCTATTCGCAGATCATTCCCATCCGATTTTTGACGAAATTGCAAATGCATTTGTAGAAATTGAATGGATACTGGAAGAAGAACCGCTGGATACTTATGACTATCTGTATGATCAGATTGTATCATTGGGAGAGCTTCTTTCCTCACGTATTATAGCGGCATATGCTGCTCATATGGGAGTCCAATCCAAATGGACAGATGCACGTGATTATATTTTCACAGATAATACCTATCGTGAAGGAAAAGTAGACTGGCAGAAAACAGAAGATAAAATTCGGGAAGAACTTCCGATACTTCTGGATGATTATGTATTGATTACACAGGGTTTTATTGGCTCGACTTCTGAAAACTTCACAACAACGCTTGGGCGGGAAGGCTCAGATTATTCGGCTGCTATATTTGCAGCCTGCCTGAATGCAGAATCGGTCACCATATGGAAAGATGTACCTGGTGTACTGAATGCAGACCCTAAATGGTTTGAAAAGACACAGCTTATTCCCGAGCTATCTTATACGGATGCGATCGAGTTAACATATTATGGTGCTACGGTGATACACCCGAAGACTATCAAGCCACTTCAAAATAAAAAGATTGCCCTGCATGTGCGTTCTTTCATAGACAGTACGCAGCCGGGCACAACAATCAAAAGCACGAATCAGACATTACCGGTTCCTTCTTTTATATTTAAGGTCGATCAGGTATTTATCAATATATCTCCACGTGATTTTTCATTCATCGTAGAGGACAACCTGAGCCATATCTTTAATCTTTTTCATATGCACCGCATCAAGATCAACATGATGCATAACAGTGCAATCCAGTTCTCTGTAGCTGTAGACAACACGGGTGATAACGTAACTGCATTATTGGAAGAACTGGAGAAAAGATATAAAGTGACTGTAGAATCCGGCCTTGAGTTGATCACTATACGTTATTACAATCAGGAAACAATAGATCGGGTATTGCTGAATAAAGAAATTATTAAAGAGCTGAAGGACAGCTATACTTGCCAGATGCTGGTTAAAAACAAATAATTGAATTACAATATATTACAAAAGGAAGTTCAACATTTTCTTCAGGACAACAGCAAGGTTTCACCATCTGCTATTGCCCTGAAGAAAAGTCCTTTTGTTGCTGTATCTTCTGCAGAACTGGCGACTCAGCTGGATGGCAGGCAGCGTATTGCCCGTAAATTACCGAAGTGGGCAAATACACCTGGAATATACTTTCCGGAAAAACTGAATCTTGAACAGTCCTCATCAGAACAGACAGCGGCATTCAAGTGTCGTCTTATTAAGCCGGATACTGCTCTCCTAGATATGACGGGCGGATTCGGTATTGACAGTTATTTTTTCGCTTCCAAGGCCCGTCAGGTTACCTATTGTGAAATCAATACTGCCCTATCGGAAATTGTACAACACAATTTTCAAACATTAGGGGTCAACAATGTAAAATTTGTAGCTACAGATGCTGTAACTTATCTCGAACAGCAACCCGACAACAGTCTGGATTATATATATATTGATCCTTCGAGAAGGGTGAATACCCGGAAAGTATTTCTGTTAACAGATTGTGAACCGAATATTGCAGATCTTCAAACTCTGTTTTTTACAAAAGCGAATACAATTATCAGTAAAATCGCTCCGTTAATGGATATTTCCACAGCTCTTACTTCCCTGCAGTATGTAAAAGATGTCTATGTAATCAGTGTGGATAATGATTGCAAAGAATTGCTTTTTGTGCAGGAAAAAGGCTTCGAAGGAGAACCTGAAATACATAGTGTCCGTCTTTTTCAGGGCACTGAACAGCAGCTGACCTTTACTTATGAGCAGGAGCGGCAGGAAACAAACAACTATAGTACAGCACTGACGTATCTCTATGATCCGGATGTAGCTATCACGAAAGCCGGAGCATTCAAAACTGTCGGTAAGCAATACCAATTACAGAAATTACATTCCAGCACACATCTCTATACAAGTACAGAACTGGAAACTTCCTTCCCGGGCAGAATGTTCAGCGTGACGAATGTACTTCCTTATTCTGCCTTTAAAAAGGCTGATTATCCCAAACAGGCCAATATCATTGCTAAAAACTTTCCGGATAAACCTGAGGAACTCAGAAAACGTTGGAAGATCAAAGACGGAGGAGAACAATTCCTTTTCTTTACTCAAGACCATGATAATAATTACATCGTAATAATGGCCTCCAGATTACATTAATCCTACATTTTCATTACAATTCTCCCTGATCGGACTCGTATCTTTATGTTATGAAAAAAATCAAATTCTCTGCTTTGGAATTGGCTCCTGTAAAAAAAGGAGGAACACCTAAAGAAGCAATTGACCGCGTTGTGACTGCTGCAAAACATATAGAATCATTAGGTTACGAACGTCTCTGGCTTGCCGAGCATCATAATATGGAATATATAGCCAGTTCGGCAACTGTGATACTGATCAGTCATGTGGCTGCTCACACCTCTACGTTAAGAGTTGGCTCAGGAGGAATTATGCTCCCTAATCATACACCACTGGTCGTGGCAGAACAGTTCGGAACATTAGAAACACTTTATCCGGGTCGCATTGATCTCGGCTTAGGAAGAGCTCCTGGTACGGATCAGTTAACAGCGATGGCACTTCGCCGAAATAACATGCATACACAATTTTACTTCGCAGATGATGTCAAAGCATTGCAGCAGTTTTTTAGTGAGGATAATTTTAATGCTAAAGTGCGTGCCTTTCCTGCTGAAGGACAACATGTACCTTTGTGGATATTAGGTTCGAGTACAGATAGTGCGCATCTGGCAGCAGAACTGGGGCTCCCCTATGCTTTTGCATCGCATTTTGCTCCTGCAATGTTAAAAAATGCAATGGAGATTTATCAAACAAACTTTAAACCTTCAGCACAATTGCAGCATCCTTATTCCATAGCCTGTGTCAATGTCATAGGAGCTGACACCAATGATGAGGCAGCTCATCTGGCAACAAGTCTGTATAATCTTTTTGCAGGTATAGTTACCAATACCCGAAGACCACTTTCACCACCTACAGAACAACCTATCTATGCCGGTATCACCGAAATAGAGCAAGCTGTGCAAAGTATGGTTTCCTGCACATTTACCGGAAATGAAGAATCCCTGAGAGCAGACTTACATGCATTCGCTGAAATGTACAATCTGGATGAGATCATGACGACATCATATATCTTTGATGATGACAAACGTCTCAGATCTTATGAAGTTCTGCAACGTGCACTATCCTAAAATTTAATAATATTATTTAAACCTCTCTCCCGATAAATCGGTATCTTTTCTTTAAAGGAGAGAATTAAGCAAGGTTTAACCCTTGCAATTTGTATGCTGCAAGCATTAGCGTAGCGCTGCTTGTGCCTTCATAGTATTGCCGGTGAAGACACCGGCAAACGCATGTGAAACGTCTGTTGGAGTCCCATTTTTATGCGAAAGCATGTTGCATATGCTTATATAGTTTCTGTTTTCAACCTCTCTCCTGATAAACGTAATCTCTCCTTAAAAAGGAGAGAATTAAACAAGGTTTATTCTCAATTTCTATGGCGCAAGCATTAGCGTAGCGGTGCTTGTGCCTTCATAGTATGCCGGTGAAGACACCGGCAAACGCATGTGAAACGTCTGTTGGCATCTCCGCCAACAGTATAATATCTCCATTTTTTTGCTTCTGCCATAACGTAGCATACGATATTTGTTTACCTTTATAATAAACAAATACTACTTATGTCTAAATATTGGCTTTTCACATCTGTTATAATTCTTGTTATGGGCTGTCAGTCCTCCGGAACAAAATCCGTAAATACAGTAGATACGCTATCAAATCATCCAACAAAAGATAGTATCACAGATACTTTACAACCAGTGACTCCACAACCTGTACCTGACGCAGTAACAGAAGAAAGTCATGTCTTTTTCGACGGAACTTACCGGTTAGATGAAAATGAGAAAGCGGACTTTCTTCCGGGTAATCAATGGCTGAGTTTAAACGAAGATAACGGGCAGTTCGAGTTAGCAAAACCGGATTATACAATCGAAAAAGGCTATGATGAATGTAGCGGTATGAATACAGAAAGCCTAGGCTCTAAACATAAAACGCTGGTATATCTGGAATTTCCGCAGTTAAAACCCGGAAAAGTAAATGCATTAAAGATTACAACAGGCAAAATATGGCCTGAGGAATCTGCTTCCTTTGATTTTCAAGGCAATACATATACCTTAAAGGGTCGTGGAAAGATATTATCTACGGAAATGCATTGGACTGACGATGATAAAAAGGAGAAATTTCATGAAGTAAAGGATTATTCACTCGCTTTAACTATAGACGGTAAAGATCAGGGAATTATGCTAAAAGAAAGTTCATTTAATGACACCTTTATGGAGCTCGTTTTTGTAGGGGATCTGGATAAAGACGGTAAACTGGATTTTATCTTTCAGGTACCAAGAGATTATGAAGAAGAACGTGTTGTTGTATTGTTATCTTCAGAAGGATATACCAAACAATACACAGCGAGCAGGCAATTTGATTGTTAACCTATGAAAGAAATCGTACTTATAAGTGGGGCAAATGGGCTTGTTGCAAAGCATCTGACTCTCCTGTTGCGTAATAAATATGAATTGCGTTATCTGACCAGACATAAAAAAAATTCGAATGAGTATGAATGGGATATACAACAGAAGCGAATCGATAAACAGGCATTTGAACAGGTAGATCATATTATTCACCTTGCGGGAGCAAATATTTTCGACAAGCGCTGGACATCAAAACAGAAGCAAAACCTGAGAAGTAGCCGTATTGACAGCGCACAACTTATTTTTGACACCTTAAAAGAACGCGGACAAAAAATCAAAACATTTGTATCCGGATCTGCAAGTGGTTATTACGGCATGATTACTTCTGATCATATATTCAAAGAATCTGACGCTGCCGGTCATGATTTCCTTGCAGATCTGACAAAAGAGTGGGAAGCAAAAGCAGATCAATTTGAAAATGAAGGCCTTGCTGAACGTGTCATAAAAATCCGAACTTCAATTGTTTTGGCCAAAGACGGAGGTGCTCTTCCTCTTCTGAAGCGTATTACAAACCTTTATTTAAACACGGCTTTAGGTGATGGCAAACAATATTTTCCCTGGATACATGTAGATGATATCACGGGCATTATAGCCTTTGCACTGGATCAGCAGCATGTAAAAGGACCTGTCAATGCTGTAGCATCTGAGCATGTTAATAACAGGAACTTCACGCATAAACTTGCTCAACATCTTCATAAATGTATTATCCTTCCTTCTGTTCCCAAGTTTATACTTAAAGCTATATTAGGAGAACAGGCTGATATGATCCTGACAGGATCCAGACTTTCTAACGATAAGATCAGACAACTGGGATATGAATTTAAGTTCCCGACTTTAGATCATGCACTGGAAGACATTTTGTAATCGACAAATGTAAAAGTATATAAACAACAAGATCAGGCAAAAGCCTGATCTTGTTGTTTATATACAGATTATAATTATGCCATTTGATTAATTACAGGCTATAATATTTTTTCATTGCCTTTTTTAGTCGGTCATCATACCCATAAATATCCGGAAGCTTGTATATTTTTCCATCATCATCAATCCACGTTGTGTAGTAGGTAATATATACAGGAATTGTTTTTTTCATCATTACCCAACGGCTTTTATTAAGAGTATCAGCAATTTCACTTGCGATCTGTTCAGCTTTCTTATCGTCATTTACTAAAAATGCTGCCAGAGCCGCAGGTTTTTCTACACGTACACATCCGTGACTAACCGCTCTGTTCTTTGCTGAAAACATTTGTCTGGCTGGCGTATCGTGCAGATAAATAGAATAAGGATTCGAAAATATAAATTTGATATTGCCTAAAGAGTTATCAGCCCCCGGATTCTGTTTGAATTTAAAATTCAACACTGAATCAGAAGACCAGTCTACCGTATTAGGATCCACCATCTGTCCTTTTTTATTATAAGCCACCATATTACGGGATTCCAGATAATTTGGATTAGACCGAAGACTTGAAATAAGCTCCTTCTTAACTATACTTGCCGGAATATTCCATACCGGATTGACCTGCATACGGTCCAGTTCCCCGCTTAATACCGGAGTTTCATGATTGTCTGTTGCTCCTGCTCTTCTGGCATATGGTCCGTAGATCGTCTCCCCTACACATACGTTCATCATTTCTTTTGTTTTCCGCTCATCAACCATACGCAGTTTCTGTTCAGGAATATTGACAACCACATATTTTTCCGGAAAATCTTTACCCATCCAACGCAATTTTTCCAGTGTAAGATAAATATTTTCCTTCTCATCTTTACTGATTCCCCCCTTCTGCAACACCTGTTGCAGTTTCAGGTAATAGGAATTTTTAGGTTGTACCTCAGAAAGATATTCTTTAACATCTGTACTATCCAGAGCTTTTCTGGCCTGTTGTTTTGTAACCTTATGTAATTTTTCAAAATAACGACCGTACAACTGCTTTGGATTAACCGCTCCCCCCTTCAGAATACTGATATAGGTAACATAGCCATCTGTAGCAAATAAATCCAGTTTAGCGAGTAATGGATAGATATCCTCCACTTTACCGGATTTCAATGTATTCAGCTTTTCAAAGCTTTCTTTGATCTGATTGGTGTGAAAATAAGCACTTGATAAACCGTGTTTATCAGATTCTTGCAGATACATACATAACGTATCAATAACACCTTTACTTAGATTTCTGCTGATAAAAGTCATCCCTGAGGTTGAATCCGCAAATTCCGTGATCCATTTCGGATTATGAAGCTGACTTTTGTTCTTTGACAGCTCTTGTTTAAATATGGCAAAATATGCAGTGGTATCGAAATTCCTGTATCCTTTTTGTTGAAATACTTTAGCGAGTTCATCGCCAAAAGTATCCTCTCTATCGGTATTACATGAACTTATGAACCATAAGCCTAACAGCAAAAAAATTCCAAATTGTATCTTCCTCATATGTCTAATTCAAAAGTGGGCAAATATACCACTTGTTGTACGGCTATACCTCAAATTGATTGCCAGTAATTCAGATTAGACATAAAACACCTGTAGAACTTAAAAATTGAAGCTTTACATCTACAAAAACAGAAGTTCATTTGCGCTATTTATACAAATCCGCCGGTGATTTAGTCTGTAGCCAGCACATCCTGAAAAGCAGGAGTTTTATCAAAAACAGATTTTGCAAACGGACATTCCGCAACAATTTTCAGATCATTCTTGCGTGCGTAATCTACTGCTTCCAATACCAGTTTCTTGCCAACACCCTGACCTTCAAAATGAGAGTCCACTTCTGTACTGTCAATAATTAGTCTGTCCTCTCCTTCTTCATAATGCATCTGACCACTTTGCTGATCATCAATATATGCTGTAAACACACCATTTCTTCCGTTACTTGAATGTCTTATTTCCATATGTATAAAATATTAAACAGTGACGCTTACATAACACATATCGGGTAATATTTGTTTAAGAAAAAGCAATTTTTGGATCAGAAACTGTATGATTTTTACGACAGGTATCCGGAATAAAATATTAGTATTCACAGACACCTGTACAGGCAACATGATCATTGACTCAGAAAGGCAGATCCTGCTCCTGCTCTACCTGTTCCTGGAGCAGATCAGCCGGCTCTTTTGAGGTATTGTTTTTATCCAGAATCTGTAATTGTCTGACCTTGATTTCAGCAAAGACTTTCTTATTTCCATCTTTATCTTCATAATCCCGGTAAGTCAGCATACCTTCAACCATAATCTGTGTGCCTTTTGAGCAGCGCTGCTCAACCCTATGGGTAAGATTTCCCCATACCACCAGATTATGCCAAAGAACATTCTCTACCCATTCTCCCTGCGTATTTTTGTATACTTCATTGGTAGCTAAACGGAGCTGAGCCATTTTTGACCCTTTGACTGTAGCTTTGATTACAGGATCTATCCCTAATCTGCCTACTAACTGAATACTGTTTCTTAAAGCGTTCATAATAATAAATTTTTAATAAGTAAAAAAAATTAATTAACTTCCTTGTCCGGTACAGTGATTACTATTCACTCCCGAAGCACTGATACAAAGTTGCATAGGACAAATAGCAATATCCGGTAATTAAACATTTATTACCATTTATAAACGTTTATAAGCGTTTAAAAACGGTTAAGAGAAAGCTGCATATCCATGAAAACAGCAGAAAAAGTATGCATAGAATGCAATAGTCCATTAAAAGGCAGATCAGACAAGCGGTTTTGTGATGATGGCTGCAGGAATAATTATAATAACCGATTAAACAGTGACCAGACAGCTTTTGTAAGATCTATCAATACAATTTTACGTAAGAACAGAAAAATTCTGATGGATATTCTGGGAGAAAATAATAAAGTAAAAGTGAATAAAACAGACCTTAATGATATAGGTTTTCAATTTGATTTTTTTACACATCAGTACATAACATCTGCGGGTAAAATTTATATTTTCATATACGAATTCGGCTATCTTTCTCTGGCTCAGGATCAATATCTCTTGGTCAGAAAGTTTGATTAGATCTTGTTTGTCATATACTTGTAAAGGGCAAATCATGAAATTGCAACATTATAAAGGAGCATCTCTGAAGTCGATTAAAGATCCTATTATCCTTTCTGAATTCTTTAAATTTGCATAGATACTTTAGAACTGAAGAAAATGAATACAACTCAAACGAATAAAATGCAAATCGAGATATGGAGCGATATTATGTGTCCGTTTTGTTATATAGGAAAACGTAATTTTGAAGGTGCATTCTCCAAATTTGCTAACGCTGAAAATATAGAAATTATCTGGAAAAGTTTTCAACTAGATCCAACGCTGCCTGAAAAAGAGGAATTTGATCATATACAGTACCTTGTCGAACGAAAAGGCATGCCAGCCAATCAGGTACATGCAATGTTAGATCAGGTAACGCAAACAGCAAAGGGTGCAGGGTTGGATTTTAATTTTGACAATGTTGTCACTGTCAACTCCTTCAATGCCCATAGAATAATTCAACTGGCAAAGACTAAAGGTTTGGGAGACGATATAGAAGAGCGTTTTTTTAAAGCCTATTTTACCGAAGGTAAAGATATCGGGGATCAAAAGGTACTTTCCACATTAGGACAGGAAATCGGACTGACAGAAGACGATATCAAAGAGGCCTTATCCAATGACGAATATGCATACAAGGTAACACAAGATATACAGGAAGCACAGAGCATCGGAGTACGGGGAGTACCTTTTTTTGTATTTGACCGTAAATATGCTGTTTCAGGAGCACAACCGACACAAGCTTTTGCTGACACATTGAATAAATCATTCGGAGAGTGGACTGCTAAAAATCCAATATCACCTTTTGTAATAAGTGATGGCCCATCTTGTTCACCGGATGGACATTGTGAATAAATAAAATAATCAAAAAAATAGGTTAAGCAATCTAAAAGTAATATTTTAGGTTGCTTTTTTTATGGCAGATATATGAAACGCCCTATTCACCTGTGTTGCAGACAAAAATTATGACAAAAAAACAAATTCCTGAAATACTAATCTGGTCAAGACTGCTGATGGGGCTTATTCTTATCGTATTGAGTATCCTTCATATTTCACATTACGAAGTCTACGCAATCAGTTTACTTACACTTGGCCTGCTTTCTGATGTATTTGACGGCATTATTGCCCGTCAGCTTCAGGTATCTACAGAACGCTTAAGACGGTTAGATTCGGGTGTGGATCAGGTCTTCTTTATTCTGGTAGCTGTATCCACTTATATTCATTGCCCCGGATTTTTTCATCAAAACGCTACAGCCCTTATTGTTTTGATTGCTGCTGAAGCAATGACATACATAATCAGTTTTATCAAGTTCAAAAAAGAAGTTGCCACACATTCTATAGGAGCAAAAATCTGGACGTTATCTTTATTTGCTACTTTAGTTGAGGTCAATATACATTGCCAATCCGATGTGATTTTTCATATCTGTCTGTGGCTCGGTCTTTTAACACGGTTGGAGATTATGGCTATTATCCTGACCTTAAAAACGTGGACTAATGACGTCCCTTCTCTTTACCATGCGATACAATTAAGAAAAGGTAAAACCATAAAACGCAATAAAATATTCAATGGATAATCTCTTTCTGGATGTGCCTGCGATTGTCAGACGAATCGTATCGCAAATGATCTGAATTTTAAATTACAGAAGAATCCCTCTTCTACATCAAATACTGACCTCAAGGACTATAATGCCATGTGCAGGAATAGTAAATTTTCGTTCTTTCCCGATCTTGCCGAGTGAACGATGTAACCAAAGATCACGAATTTTACTGCCAGCATTCAATCCTACAGATTTGGCAACCAACGTATAATCCGCAGTGCTATCTCCACGATTCATTATAGCTATAGCTTTCTTCTTTTTATCTGACAGCAGTTTTTCCCAGATTTCCATATTACCTTCACGCAGGATACTTCTGGCCTGATAGAATAGCCTATCCTGATTGAGCGCGATTAGCTCTTTATTCGTCAGGATCTCTATCGTTTGTCTGGATATGGTACGCAGATCATTTCCAGCCATTAAAGGTGAATTAAGCATACACCACATTGAAAAATGAGTTTTGTCTTCTTCATAACTCATTCCTCTTCCAACCTGCAACATGTCCATATCATTATAGTGGCCTGGAGAAGCATACTTATACAGATCTCTGTTTAGGTCAATAATATGCAATACAGATTTAAAATTATTACTTATATCTCCTGATACTCGCCACGAATCTACTAATCTGATAGCCCATTCGCCTGGAAACTGCCAACGGCATAAGTTGAATCCGGCATTAGGCTTGACTGCTTTAACTGCGCGAACAATTTTGGTATACTGTTCTTCTTCATTTAAGTTCATCTCCTTCCCCCCGCACCAGTCTACCTTAATAAAATCAAAATTCCATTCTCTGAAAAATAACTCTGCATCCTGCTTTTCATACCCATACATTCCGACTCCTATTCCTTTAGCATCATTATCCCATATTGATCCGCAGGTGTTTTTTCCTCCTTCAGAATACAGACCTGCTTTTAAGCCTTTACTGTGTATATAATCTGCAACAGCTCCCATTCCATTTGGAAATTTTGTACTATCAACAAAGAGCTTACCGTCTTTATCCCGGCCTCCGAAGTACCCGTCATCTACATTGATATAACGATAACCCGCTTTATACAAACCTGACGAAATTAGTGCATCAGCCTGTTCCCGAATTAATTTTTCATCAATATGAATACGAAAGCTATTCCAGCTGCTCCATCCCATAATCGGAGCCTTTGCAGATTGCCCGTAACAGTTCTGACTCAGGAGTTGAAACGTCAGTAATAAGGTTGAAAAAATACAGAATTTAAGTTTCATAATGCAATATACACAACTATAAATCAAGATCATAATTACAAATACACTTAATAGAAATAAAATAAAGACAACAATATCAAATACACTAATAAGATGAAATAAACTATCTTTAAATGGTCTATTCAATATAAATATGTTGCTTGCATTATTAAATTCTCACATAATTTCCTTCCGATTATTATCAGAATAGTTTGAAACCTTATTTTTACCAAAATCATAACAAAAATTTCTGCATACATAAACAAAAAGGAGTGAAAAGGAAAAAGTAAAAATTTTTTGTTTTTCAATTATATATTATTTAATTAGCAATGCAAAAATTCAATATTATCAATGGTAAACTTCAGAAATTATTCAGACCAAGACCTTATTCTATTGTTAAATAAGTCAGATGTAAATGCTTATACGGAAATTTACAACCGATATGCCATGATGGTTTACTACAATGTGAATCAGATCCTTCGTGATGAGGAAAGTTCCAAGGATGTTGTTCAGGATGTATTTACTTCTCTGTGGGATAAAAAGGAAGTAATTATGCATGGGGAAAATCTGGCCGGATACCTGTACGTCTCTTGCAGACATCGTGTATTCAAACTACTGGAAAAAGGTAAAGTCCGAAACAATTACTTGCTGTCTATAGCTTCGTATTTTACAGACAATGGTAACCAGACATATGAATTGCTCGATGAAAGAGAATTAATGGGTATCGTGGTAGAAGAAATTGCCAAATTACCTCAAAAAATGCGTGTAGTTTTTGAATTAAGCCGTTTAGAAAATTTAACTCATCGAGAAATAGCCGTTAAATTAGGAATTTCAGAAAAAACTGTAAAAACACAGGTTCATAATGCGTTAACAATCTTAAGGTTAAAACTCAAAAACTATGGAAGTTATGGTATTTTGATATTATTACTCTCCACACAAAAAGTTGAAACAAAACGCTCAAACCTTTTTCAACTTCCATGTGTACGCGATTTTTTTTGTATTAAAAATACGTTGAAGGATAAATATTCGATATAAAAAAGCTTTGTCTCCGACAATTCTCTAAACCTCTCTGCCCTTCGCACATCTCTCCTTAAAAAGGAGAGAATAGCAGTAACACCACGGACATTGCAATCATAGTATATCACCTAACCTTATCACTTCTTCACCTTATCAACTTCCACTATCAACCTCTCTGACTTTAAAGCATCTCTCTTTAAAAAGGAGAGAATAGCAGTAACAGCACTTTCACGGTTAACTCTAAAGACATTATAGACGCTATCATCCATATAAAATTTCGCCCATTATCGTTCTCTTTTTCCATTGGTTTTCAAGAGCTATTTTAAAATTCGAGATAGGTGAGGCTTTTTATCCTTCCAAAACCAGAGAATGATCTATCTGGTATCAGATCAGCATTTATTCCGGGTACAATATACGTATTCAAGAAACCTTCTGTGCCGTCACTTATAGTCGGATCGTATGTACCTACCATAAGTTTATTGGCATCCTTATATTTACGAGTGTTTTTAAATTCATAAAAATTAAGATACGATACTCTTCTATTTCCGAAATCCAACATCAATTTGCTGCTCTTGTATATCATATCATATTCATAGACTTTACCCCCTATTGCATAAAAAATATAACCATAATCGGGACTAATGGCATAAAATTCTGCTCTAGCGATATCAGTTCCCGTTATCTCAGCATAATAAGTCTGAACATTATTATTGGGATTAAATCTGGCCAGATATCTCTTGCCGCCACTCTTGAGAATTGAAAAAATTTCGCCGCCATTGAAGCTAATATAGCGCATATAAGCCAGATCCATTCCTGTACTAAAACTAAATAATCTTCTGGCTGCCGGAGGATCAGGTATCACAGAACAACTTGGAGCAGTACCAGAGTATTTTACAAATCTGCGGTTAGTTTTATCGTAAAAAACAGCAAGAGCTCCAGGCATAAAATAATCTCCTCCGATAAAAGGTTCTACTTCAAACCCTTTCTGTTCAGCACTAATGTAGCTGATCGGAACTGAATAAAAAATTCCTTGGACACCGGAAAAATAGTAAGCTTTATTTTTCCCTATCATAAAAGCGGCTCTATTTGATTGTTGCTGAATTACATCGGCATAAAAATCTTCAGATACATTACCAAACATTTCATATTTTAAATCCATGGTGCTGGTCCATTTAAAATTATTGCGAGACACCTTTGTGGTCGTTTTATCAGTCCCCAAATAAACACCATATCTGATCGAATCCGGTCCGATCAGCAATCCTGTATTATAGGTATACGTCATTACAGGTTTACCATCTAACTTTAATTGGGAGCCAACATTACTCAATATATCGGTAATAACATCAAATTCATTTTTGGTGTTAAGGGATAACATATCTGCTCTGGCTCTACCGTTTGCTTCAGTCATCATCATCCAGCCTTCGTTAATTTCATTTACTACATGTAATGAAAATCTAGTCGTATATTTTACACCAGAGGCTTTATCTGTTATCGAATAATAAGCATCATAAATGCTAGGCTCTATCTGCATAATCATATCGAGTTTTTTGGTATTGGAAAATGTCTTAATTCTTGAAATGGCAAGGTTTTCAATATAAGACCATTCGAATTCATATTTACTTTCATCAAAGTCCGCATCTTTACTAAATACAACCTCGGGATCAAATATAATTCGTTTGCCATAAGAAGCGACAAGTACTTTAGGCATATTCTTAATTTCAGATAAAGCATTTAATTCAGTATATGTATAATTTCCAAGGTCCTTTTTACATGAGACTAACCCCATAAGGAATACAATCAATAAAAATGCATGGAGATATTTTTTTGTTTTCATAATTTATTCTGTTAAGTTAAAATCCTATTGCGACTCCCGCCCCATGACCATAGGTTTGTTATTCTCGTCCATAATAATATTTCCAGCGGCTTTTTGTTCATTAAGATACCGTTGCATAAACTTTCCATAAGCAAGGATTTCACCTGCATTCATAGTAGTATTCATATACTCAAAGTCAACATTAAGTACCTGAACCATGAGAAGCATTTTTTTTCTGGAAAATGTACCTAAAGATCCGTCTCCCCATAAAGCTGGTCTTGAAATAATATCGTCAACGACCAAGCTGCTTTTCGTATAAAACAGGGTATCCTTCTTAGCTATGTTTAATACCTTAAAATTCATATTGGTATTAAAATTTTCGTTTTCCAGCAGTTCAAATTTCAAAACGAAATTTCTGTTTTGCATTTCCGGAATACGTAAAAACCTGATAAATACGGTGTCAGTTAACTTATCCTTTTTAATAACAAATGTCGGATTTAGTATTTCATAGAATCTTAGTCCTTCTGCATTTGCACTATCCTTAACCATTAACCGATAGGGCCTGTCGGTATTTTGTTTTCTTCCAATAGTACTGACTACCATACCAACAGTGAAAGAATCCTCTTTGGAGTATCCAAAACTATAACGTAGACGACTTCTTTTAGTGCCCGTAGTTTTTCCGGCCTGATAAAAATAAATACTGGACGGATTCTCGAATTTCATCAATTCTTTTTGACAAGAAAATATACATACACTACATAGCAGACCAATTGCTGCAAAAACTACTTTTTTCATCTGTTTAATTTTTATGTTTAGTTACCATATTTTTTTATCAAAGTATCAACCCCATCGTTATAAAAAACAACCAACATCGATCATGATTAATTTTATTGACGATAAAAAGTCTCTGAATCCGGCAATGGTATATTGTAATTGACATTAACATTACCACCTGCGGATGAACCATTCGGAATGGAGGTAATATTTCTGCGCTTGTAGAAGTAAAATAACTGTCCTTCACCGGGAAAATCCTTCTGATACTCTTTTTGTAATTCGGTATTGATGTTTGCATTATTGGCGAGATTAGTTAATCCTCTATTGACCCGCACTGTATTGATAAAACTGATACTATTTGCCACAACAGACTCACTTTCAGCTGCAATAAGGTAAATTTCACTGATTTTAAGGAGGGGGATGGTATATCTGAAAGATTTTGTTTTATCAACAATATCTGCATATTTGATAAAGGTTCTGTACTGTTTAAGACCTGAAGTAGGTGTGTTCCAGTTCAGATTATATCTGTAATCATTTTCATTACTTTCGTATACTGCAGCAATTCTCGACATTACGGGAGCCAGAATTTCCTGATCGGTGAGAGCCGGATCAAAAAGCCTGAGATAATTGTCGTACAATTGCGTATTCATTATTCCAAATAGCATTTCAGTCGAGAAAACCCGATCAGGATTTTGTTTTTCATTCAGTACATTGACACTCGTAGTCCATGGAAATATGTTGGCCACAGCAATTACCTCCTTCGCAGATTTCAAAGCGTTTTCCTTATCTTTTCTATACAAAAACACCCGGGCTTTCAGTCCTTTTACTGCATAATAGTTTAGTCTGTAATTTCTGCTATCCCTCAAAAAATCAATTTTATCTTCAGATCGTGGTATCTTCACTCCGTTAGTCACGATATCATCCTGTTGCAATAATTCTTCAGCCTTATTCAGATCGTCAATTACCTTTTGGATAAACTCATTGGCAGGCAACAACGGATTTACAATAGTCTTATCACTTTCATTGTATGGCAGACTTTCTTTGGTAGAGTCGGCGGTATCATACCTTGGACCAAACAGTCTGAGCAAATCAAAATGCAAAAACGCTCGCATAGCATATGCTTCTCCCATGTAGATACGTTCTGTACGATCATCTAAAACGCCTTTATATTTATCCAGATTTTTCAGAAATATATTGGTATTTAAAATAATCCCATAAGATTGTTTCCATATAGCATCCAGGCGATTCACAAAAACACTTTCGTTATAACTGTACGTTCCGATTTTGTTCAGATTGTGTTTATCTGCGACATTATAACGTTGTGCTAAAATATCTACGGTAGACAGCGTAAGATTTTCTCCATAGAGACTGTTGCTTGCCAGATCAATATAAAGTCCGTTTAACACCGAATTAATTCCTGCTTTCGTCGCAAACAATTCCGTTTCCAAAACCTTGTCTTCGGGCTTCACATCCAGAAACTTTTTACAGGCACATAAACAACTGATTGCCAACACCAGCATTATAATTATATAGTTTTTTTTCATTTCTTTAACAGTTAAAATGAGGCACTTAAAGAAAAAGCAAATGTCCTTGCATAGGGATAATCAATACCCCTTTCTCTCTTAATGCTTGAAAAATACATGAAATCATTGGCCATGAGATTTAATTTTAATGATCTCAGTCCGGCCCTTCTTATCCAGTCATCATTCTCTAATATATATCCTATATTAAGTGTCTCGCTACTCAGTGTATTTTCAGTCTGTACAAACCGGGATGAAATCGGAGTACTACTTGTTTGCGATATAGCTTTGAATTGCGAAATGTCACCAGGTTGTTTCCATCTGTCATAGAGAGCTCTTTTGTCCTGATTAAATGCAGTACTACTATAACTTATATTCTCTACTTTATAAAAAAGAGCACTATTGAATATCTCACCTCCAAGTCTGTAGCGGAATCCTATACCGAATGAAAATGCCTTGTATCTTATATTCGTGGAGATGACACCCTGAACATGTGGTACAGTATTACCAATATTTACAATATCGCCTGCTTTGTATTCAAAACTGATTTGTCCGGATTTAGTCAGAAAAGCTTCCTGACCTGTAGCCGGATCAATTCCTAAGGATTGGATAGCCCATAGCGCTTCAGGACTGTTGCCATCCGTATATCTCAACAGTGTTCTGCTTCTCTCCTGATCTTTGTTTAATGAAGTTAGTATATTTCCAAATCCGTCATATCTGCCTTTATAGGTTGATCCCATCAAAGTAACGCTCCACATAAAACGTTTTTCTCTTTGATATATAGGAAAAAAGGTAATCTTGGATTCTATACCCTGATATGTCATATTTCCGGCATTATAGGGATAAGAAGATGTTCCTGCAGATGAAGGAAGATCGATGGGTACTACCAGAGGATCTGTTTTTTTATTGTAAACATTTAAATAACCTGAAAACCGGTTATTAAACAGATTAAAGTCCAGAGATGTACTGATCTGTCTGGTTACCTGAGGATTCAAATCAGGATTACCTAACATTTCCAGACTCACGCCTTGTCCGAAATTATTGTAACTTGCATTACTATTATAATTATAAATAGACACTGAAGTGATATTTGCAAAATTCTGATTACCCGTTATACCCATGTTACCGGTAAGACGTAACGAATTGATCCATTTTACATTTTTAATGAATATTTCGTTATGCAGGTTCCATCCAAGTCCGAATGAATAGAATGGCGAGAATTGTTTGTTGCGTCCATAGGCCGTTGACCCGTCGATACGATACAGAAAATCCAAAAGATATTTACTACTATAAGCATAATTGACACTAAGCGTAGAATTCAATGTTCTGGATATATTGCCTGAAGCATTTGGGCGTCCGTTTAATACATAGCTGTACGCAAAGCGGGGATTTCCTTTGCTGCCTTCAGGAAAACCTTCTGCCATAGTACCATACCTATTATTCTGATTTTCTGAAATAGTACTTCTCCAGTTGGCTGTAATATTATGCCGGTCAATGGTTTTGTAATAGATAAGCATCAGATTACCCTGATAAGAGAAACCATCATCTCTGCTGTCTGTATAGCGTCCCTTCCTTAGTCTTGGTGTACTGATAAAATTTGTCATTTCGGGAGATTGAAAATTTTTATTTGTATTCGTTGCTTTGGTTATTTGCATTCCAGCATTTAATCGAAATGTTTTACTGATATCATAGTTTATATTCAGGTTATTTTGTACTTCCAGATTTGTCCCGATACTGTATTGTGCCTGTGTGGAATTATACAGTGGGTTAATTACCCGTATAACAGTACCAAGGTCATCACCTTGTTTACTGATTTCCAGATATGGATTATCGTTATTCTTTTCAAAATAAGGATTAGCATTAACGAAATTCGAAAAAGAGCCATATGGAGAGTTTGTTGATTTAAATCCTCTTATATATGTAATGTTATTGATATTGAGTGCCTTTTTACGATAGGTCAAATTGATGCTACCGCTATAGCTATTGCGTCCCGAACCTATCATAGCTCCCTTTCCGATCCTGTAATTCATACCAACATTATACATAAAGGCCTGATCACCACCGGAGGCATTAATTGACGAATTGGTAGAATAGCCATTTTGCAACGGCTCGTTTAACCAGTATGTGTCTACTCCCCTTTTTACAGCGGCCAGATGTCGGTTGTATAATGAATCCAAAAACATATTCAGTAATGAACCGTTAAGATTAACAAGCCCAACATTGTATCTGCCAGATAAGACTTCAAATTCTAATTTTTCAGCTGCATTCATCATATTGTAGCTGGATAAATCCGGCAATTCTAAACGAAAATCCTGATTATATGAAAACCGTAATTCTCCCACCTTAGGCTTTATTGTTTCAATAACAACTACCCCATTTGAAGCCTGGGAACCATACAACGCTGTAGAAGCGGCATCCTTCAGAATAGTAACGGAACTAACTCTGTTCATATCCAGATCAAAAATAGTTTGTACACTGGTAGGAAATCCATCAAGTACAAAAATCGGCATGTTTGGATTAGAGCCAAATTCATCCCTGAGTGTAGCCGTGGGAATGCTGCTTTTGCCTCTCACTTCAATAACAGGCATACTGTTCGGATTCGAACCGTCAAGGTTATTTTCTATCATTAAAAAAGCTGGATCCAAAGTGCGTAAACTTTGTAGAATATTATTATTACCGACAGCTTTGAGTTCATCTCCTGAAAAAACAGCAGTTGTTCCTGTGAAGCTATCCTTTTTCCGGTTTATTCCTGTTCCCGTTACTACTACATCATCTATTTTATTCTCCTTAAGTTTTAGTTTTATGATCAGATTGGTTTCTTTACGAGTCACCGTTACTTCTCTTGTGTCATAGCCTATATGTGAAATGACCAGAGTACTACCTTTTGTATCGGATATGAAAAATTCTCCTTTTCCATTCGTTTTTGTTCCTTTACTTTCACCTTTAACAGAGATATTAGCGCCTGCTACCGGATTACCACCTTCATCTACAACTTTACCTTTTATCTCTCCGACTTGTGCAGGCTCAGGTTGTATGCCTTGTTTCTCAACTCTCTCTCTGATAATAATTGTTTTTTTGCTGACTGTATAACTAAAGGGTTGGTCATCAAAACATATCTTCAACGCTTCTTCAAGAGATACCTGGTCTACATTAATGCTTACACTTTTAGCTCGTCTTATCAGTTCAGTATCGTAAATAAAACCGTAACCAGTCTGTGATTTTATCTCCTTTAATATGACCGTAAACGGAGCATTGTTCTTATGGAGTGTTATTTTCTGTGCGTAGACAGATGTGGCGCTTACTTGTGTAACGAAGAACAGCGTGCTCCATATCAGCACATTAAAGTGTAATAGCAAATGTCTGATATCCAAATGCCTGAAAAATGGCACAACGCTGTTATACCTGTTTATACTCATACCTTGGTTATTTTAGGTTAATAAAGACAACAGGGTGCTGTCTTATATAATATTTATTCTTTTGGATCCGCTATATAAACTATGGATCTCCTTTTTCTCCTTACTCTGTTAGTGTCTTTATTTGTTTTTTCATTTTCGATTAATTTAAGCTATACAATAATTCAGTTAGTTTCAGTTTTCAGTCGCCGATACAAAAATCTTACGATTCTTTATTTCAAATTTCACTTTGCCCGTACTTTGAATAATATCAAGTATTTCCTCCAGATTATTGGAGCGGGACAACATCGCATTAAAGCGGGTCTGTAACGGAACACCTTTCCGGTACTCTACATCGACATTATACCATCTGCTCAGTTTAGCCATGACCTCAGGAAGATGTTCCTCGCGAAAAATAAAATCTCCCTTTGTCCAGGCAGCAACCATCTGTGCGTCCACATCCTTTACCTGTAAAGCACCTTTGGATAACAGCGCCTGTTGTCCCGGCTTCAGAATTACACTTTTAGAGAATCCGGACAGTGTCTCGATAACATGTACAGATCCTTCCTGTAGTGTAGTCCTTGTGCCGGACTGATCTGCATAGGCCTCAATATTAAAATGCGTCCCCAATACCCTTACACGCTGGTCTTTGGTTTGTACTACAAAAGGATGAATTTTATCTTTATGCACTTCAAAATATGCTTCCCCTTCCAGTATAACTTTACGCTCTCCATCCTGTTGCAGACCTGTAGTATAAGTGAGACTGGAAGCCGCATTTAACCACACTTTACTTCCGTCCGGTAATAGTAATTTGTATGTTTGTCCTCTGTCTGTCTTGAGTGTATTAAATACATATTTATCAGTGTTACTCCCGATTTCATTTCCATAAATCAGTTGTCCCTCAGCAGATTTAGTAATGATGATTCCCTCTTCCTCTATTTTTTCCTCTTTTGAGGACTCTGTCAATTTGACTTTTTGTCCATTACTTAGATACAGTGTTCCACCTATTTTACCAGAAGTTATATATTCATGAGTAACTGTCTCTTTTGCAGCTTGCCGATACACCGGTTTCATCAGGTAAAAGCCTATACCTAATCCTACAATAGCGACTGTAGCTGCAATGCGTCGCAACCAAAATACTCTCCTAAATGACTTTACTTTTATAGTATTCACCGGATATGCTGATAATGTAGCAAACAATTCATCTCTGATACGCTCGTAATCCTCTTCTTGCGGATTTTGCATCTGCCTGAAACTTTCATGCGCATACCAGCTTTCCAGCATTACTTTTTCCTGCGGACTTGCCTGCCCTCGGTTGTACCGGATTAAAATTTCTTTTACCTGTTCAATATTCATATATATTGTCTAATCATTCAGATCATAATTGAAATGGAGACTTACTTGTACTTAGCCTGTAAAGGCTGTACTGTACAAGTATCTCAAACCTTACCGGCAAGCAATGGATTTTGATATTTATACACATCTTTATTCAGGTTTTCAATCTGCTCAACTGATAATATAATCCCCGAAAGATGCTTAGGGTGTAGACCGATTTAATCTTTTTTTTCAGTATCAAAAAAATAATGAAGTTTTATTAAGACAGTAGGTGGGACACTAACAGATGTAAACTTTATTAACCTTATCAACTTCCCACTAAACCTCTCTGCCCTTCGGGCATCTCTCCTTGAAAAGGAGAGAAATGTGATAACAACACAGACACTGTAATTATCGGGTAACCTTATAAACTCTATTAACCTTATAAACTCTATCAACTCTATAAACCCTATCAACTTCCCACTAAACCTCTCTACCCCTTTCGGGCATCTCTCCTTGAAAAGGAGAGAAATGTGATAACAATACAGATACAAGAATCACAGTATACCCTCTAACCTTATCACCTTCTTAACCCTATCAACTCTATAAACCCTATCAACTTTTCACTAAACCTCTCTGCCCTTCGGGCATCTCTCCTTGAAAAGGAGAGAAATGTGATAACAACACAGATACAAGAATCACAGTATACCCTCTAACCTTATCACTTCTTAACCCTATCAACTCAACAACTCCCTCATATACAACAATAAAACATCAACAAATAGCTTCATTCTGTAGGTTAAAATTGTAGAGATACATCCACACTACCCTTTTCAATCACTGTAAAAATGATGTTTTTAAGATTTGACCATACAAAAACCTATAGGCCAGCACTACAATTTTAACCGGGGAAACATAATTTTGTCATTAATCACAACACACTAACTTGATATAATTTATACAACAGATGTACACTATCAAGAAATAGATTTTTTCGAATTAATAAACATAATTACATTAAAAAATGAGGATAGTAAGTTTACTTTTTATTGCACTATGCATCTCGGTGACCGGATATGGTCAGCAGGGTATCCGAAAAGATACGACTGTAGTTGTTGACAACAATAAGTATAAAGTCATCAGCAATACCTTCTGGAGCAACTGGTTTCTGGGTGCCGGAGCAGGTGCCCAGGTTTATTTTGGAGATCATAACAAACAGGCATCATTGTCAGATAATCTCACACCACACTTCGGACTTCATCTGGGCAAGTGGTTTTCACCCGGACTCGGATTTCGTCTCGGAGCCGGCGGTTATCAGATCAAAGGCCTCACCCAAAACGGAAGCCACTCTACCGGCAAAGTATATGATGCATCCAAATCACTTAGCAGACAAAAATTCAACGCTTACCATGTATACGGAGATATGTTATTCAATCTGTCCAACCTGTTTGGCGGATACAATGCAACCCGTTTCTATACTATAAGTCCTTATGTGGGGGTCGGATGGATGGTCACCAAAGATGCTCCTGCCCAACGTGAGGTAAGTGCCAATCTGGGTTTCTACAATACATTCAGACTTGCTGAAGCATTGGATCTTACACTGGATATCCGTGGTAGTATGGTTAATGACCGCTTTGACGGCGAAGTAGGCGGGCGCAAAGAAGAAGGAGTATTAAGTACCATGATAGGACTGACTTATAAATTTAAGAAACGAGGCTGGGAAAGAAGCAAAACTATTGTCGTAAGCTATGACGAGGAAGAACTGAATGCCCTGCGCCGTAAGGTAAATGAACTGGCCGCCAATAATGAGGCCCTCAGCAGACAACTGGCCGAAGCCGGTGGTAAAAGCGTGACGAATGTGGTGGTCAATAAAAAAGTACTGGCAGCTCCTATTCTGGTGACATTCCCTATCGGAAGCAGCGAGGTATCGAATGAAACCCGTGTCAACCTGGGATTCTTTGCCAAAGTGATCAAAGACGGAGACAAAGATGAGGTATACCGTATCACAGGATATGCCGATAAAGGAACCGGAACAGCCGAAATCAATCAGCGTCTCAGTATAGCACGCGCCGAAGCTATAAAAAGTGTACTGGTTAATGAATTTGGTGTACCTGCAAGACAGCTGAACACAGTCGCAGCCGGAGGAGTAGATAATATGTATTACAATGATCCCCGTCTGAGCCGTGCCGTGATCGCTTTTGCTGAATAAGAATAGAATTCCTAAATCAAAACACTATAAAAATCATTGGATTATGAATAACAATAAAAAGAGTAAAACAAACTATGTCGCTCCGGAGGTGCATACCCGCACGATAGAACTGGAACAAGGTATAGCAGCCTCGTCCGCAAGGCTGGTCCCCGGAGGAGCAGGACCCAATTCGGCCAATCCTCAGATAGAGGACTGGACTAAAGAAGAACAAAGTCAGGATTTATTTTTATAGTCCGTAATATCTTTTAATTAACGTCATGTACATGAAAACAATACATACTAAGAAAACAATGATATGGACACAGCTGATCGTATGTGGTCTGCTGATCCTGAGCAGTTGTGCTAAAACAAAAAAACAAATCCCACCGGATCAGGTAACACAATTGTCATTTGTGGTGAATGGAATTGCAGAAGCTTCGGACGCAGGTGCTGCTACAGCAAACCGGTCCGCAGTACCTGTAGCCAATACAGAGCGCGAAAGCCAGCTGCTGGACCTCGGCGGTCTCGCTGCCATGGTATCCGTGACATCAGGCCCCATTAAGGCACAGGAGGTATCTCCTAATAACAGCAAACAGCGTGCAGCTGATATGACCAACGGATACAAGTATAGAGTGGTGGTACTGGATGCTACCACAGGTGCAGTAGTAGGCTCAGTACAGGCTACAGCAAACACTGCGTCTGGTGCAGTACAGGATGATGCAGTCAAAATCGATGTTGTAAAGGGAGCTACCTACAAATGGTATGCCTATTCGTACAATGAATCGACATCAGTGACAGCACTGCCAAATGAAGCCAATCCGGTATTTACGCCTTCGTATGACAAAGACCTGCTGATCGCACAGGGAACAGCGACTGCGGGTACCGGTGCCGGACAAAAAGACACACAGGTACCTATTCTTTTCAAGCATGCACTGGCCAAGGTAACGGTACGGTTTGATGCCAGCTCCAGAACTGACGGGATCTCTGTACTCAATGCAGCACTGGCACAATCCGATTATTTTAATAAAGGTACAGTAGCATTGAATACCACATCCGGTACACTGTCTTACACTATAACAGGCCAGCACAATGTATCCGCTATTAACGTCGGATCCCTAAGCCCTGCCCCTACTGTTGCATCCGCTTCGTTTTACACGATCCCGGTCACACCGACGGAAACGGCGATTCCTTCATTTAAAGTCAATGTAGCCAGCCTGACTGTAGGGCCGCTAAGCGCATCCGGTAAAACAATAGATTTTGGCAGCACTATTTTACCTAAAGCCGGTAAAGAAGAAATTGCAATTATCAATATCCTGGATGTAACACCGGTAGGTCCTGTCTTCTGGGCGACCGGAAATCTGTACTACACAAAAAGTACCAACACCTACCGAATCAGAGACGAAGATATAATAGCGAGATCGTTAATGCTTACTGAAATTCTTCAGCCATCATTCGCTAAAACAGATGGGTGGAACTGGATGGCCAGTAAAACTTATGGAGGATTAGGCGAGCCAAATAATTTCGATCGTTATAATTTAGTAGATCCGTGTAAAAGCGTACTGCCTCTAAATACCTGGCGTATGCCTACACGACAAGAGTTCGAGGCTTTACTACCTTTGTCCAAGAATCCTCAAACTTATGAACAAAAAGCTACGATGTCAACTACTTCTATTGGATATAGCAGATTCCGGAACACTCCAAGTAGTAAATGGTTACAATTTAATTTTGACGGGGATCAAATTCGCCCTAGTTATAACGGTTTTTTCTGGACGAGTACTGGTGACAAGTCTCCGGGTTCGACATATTATAACAAAGCATATATTCTGCAAGTTATTCATGGGGATAACCCAATTGTAACTAGTAACTTTAATAATAGTAGTTATTACAACATCCGCTGTGTACTTGCCAGATAGCGGAACTATATACATTGGCTAACAAGCTAACAACACACTATACTTTTTTTAATACAGGCCGGGATCTTTTATTCCGGCCTTTTTTATTGTATATAGCCTGTACTGTCCCTCGTTAGCGCACGCCTATGGCCTGTGCTATAAAGAAATAAATACAATAAAGGCATACGAGACACGAGTACAGCAGCGGATAAAAAAACTATCCTCCTGTTTTTA
This sequence comes from Sphingobacterium sp. UBA5789, assembly GCF_002418355.1. Taxonomy (NCBI): domain Bacteria; kingdom Pseudomonadati; phylum Bacteroidota; class Sphingobacteriia; order Sphingobacteriales; family Sphingobacteriaceae; genus Sphingobacterium; species Sphingobacterium sp. UBA5789. The sequence continues at coordinate 864,226 of NZ_DIDX01000004.1, forward strand.
AACAGAAGGACATTTCATATTTCTTACATAAACAGTTGGCGGGGACGCCAACTGACGCTTTAAACCTCTCTGTCCTTTCGGACATCTCTCCTTGAAAAGGAGAGAGTTATTATAAAAACACAGATACCAGAATCACAGTATACCCTCTAATCTTATCAACTCTATAAACCTTATCAACTCACACAATCAACCTCTCTGTCCCTTTCGGGCATCTCTCCTTGAAAAGGAGAGAATTATTATAAGAACACAGATACGAGAATCACTGTATACCCTCTAACTTTATCAACTCTATAAACCTTATCAACTCACACAATCAACCTCTCTGCCCTTTCAGACATCTCTCCTTCAAAAGGAGAGAATTGTTATAAAAACACAGATACCAGAATCACTGTATACCCTCTAACCTTATCACTTCTTAACTCTATAAACTCTATAAACTCTATAAACCTTATCAACTCACACAATCAACCTCTCTGCCCCTTTCGGATATCTCTCCTTGAAAAGGAGAGAGTTATTATAAAAACACAGATACCAGAATCACAGTATACCCTCTAACCTTATCACTTCTTAACTCTATAAACCTTATCAACTCACACAATCAACTTCTGATTTTCTTCCAAAGCATAGAGAGCTTATTGCTTTTCTTTTGCTCCCCATAGCCGTACCCGTAGCCATACCCGTAACCATAGCCGTAACCATATCCTCTTCTTCCATGTTTTAATCCGTTCAGAATGATGGACATATTGGACAGTTTACCTTCATTACGTATTTTATTAATATCCGGCAATTGTCTTCTGTCCATTTTGCCTGCCCTTATCATAAATATAGTCAGATCCGAAATCCGGTTGACAATACTCGCATCGGCCACTAGTCCGGCCGGCACACCATCCACGACTATGTAGTCATACCTGTTTCGGAGTTCGGCCACCAGATCATCCAAACGCTTGCTTAACAACAGTTCTACTGGATTGGGTGCGACGATACCGATAGGTATAATATCTATATTATCCGCAATTCCACTTTTGCTGATTGTATCATCTATCGAAACATTGTTATTGGACAGGTAATGACTTGCTCCCAATGTATTTTTGATATGGAGTCGGGAACTGATTGTTCCTTTACGCAGATCCAGATCTAATATTAAGATCCTTTTGTCCAGAAAAGACAAAGTAGCGGCCAGATGGAGTGCAGTAAATGTCTTACCTGCACCAATACTAAAGGAGGTAAACGTAATCACCTGAGGAGGCTTACCGTTTGCCGCCATAAAACCGATGTTGGTTCTTATGATACGAAAGGCTTCCGTAAGCACATCACGTCCAGTCTTACTGACCAGTACGGTATTGTCATCAGATTTAATTTTTGCGGCCTGCGGTATTTCTCCAAGGAAAGGAATATCCAGCACACTTTCGATATCCTGTCTCCCCCGTACTCCGGTATTGAATATCAACATAAACAACAGCACGACTGCCGGCAGTACCATACCTATTCCGACACCGGTCATTACTTTCTTGAAACGTACAGGATATACAGGCGTGTCCGGACCGTATGCCGGATCAATAATACGGATATTATCATCGGTCATCGCTTTATTCAAGGCATTCTCTTCCCGCTTATTCAATAGAAACACATACAATTCTTCTTTTACTTTTTGTTGTCTTTCTACCGAAAGCATGATTCTCTGTTTCTGTGGAATCTGTATTACTTTACCTCTCGCCTGTTGCTCTTCCTGTCTTGCCTTCTGTATCCTTACCCGAAGACCTTCTGTGGCATTATCTACAGCCCGGTCTATATTACTGCGCATAGCTCCCAGTGCTCTGTCCATATCCTGTACTATAGGATTCTCCGTACTACTACCTTCTACCAATCTGTTTCTGCGTAATAATGTACTGTTATAGTCGGTGATCTGACTTTCTATATTGGATTCAACCAGACCTGTATTGCTGGGAATAAGTTCATTTTTCTTAGCTTTATTGTCCAGATGACTACGCATCATATCCACCAGTTTGATATCTGTTTCCAGTTTATTTCTTTCTCCCTGATATTGCTTAGATTCACCGAGATACATTTCTCCGGCCATATTCACATCCACTCCCTGATTGGCCGTCTTGAGCTGTTCAATATTGTTTTCCACATTCCCCAGTTCACTTTCAATAATCTGTAGCCTTTCTCTGATAAATTGTGCTGTATTAATGGCAATCTGATTTTTATCTTCCAATGAAAATTCATTATAAACTGTAATCAGTGTGGTGATAATATCACTTGCTCTCGCAGCAGACTGATCTTCCAGTGTAATCTGCAGCAGAGAGGCGTCTTCTTCCATTTGCTGGATCTTGAGATTTCCCATAATATAGCCTACCATAGTTTCCCTTGTATGTTTGTTTACCTCTATATCCTCTCCTAAAGCGGATGAATTAAAATATTTGGTTCCAGTAATTATAATCCGGCCAACAGGTGTATTGACTTCTTTCCCAAGCTCTATTTTAAGTTCTTTATCTTTGTCGGCGCCATTCCATTTTTGGAGTAACACGTATTTCTGATCCAAAGGTGTAAGTGTAAATGAAAAGCTTTGCTCCGGCTTTTTATTCAGCCAGGTCACTTTTAACGGGCTCTGGTTATATAGTTCTTCATCTCTCAGCCCCTTGCGTACGGTATAACTGATATCTGCATCAAGACGATCGATCGTCCTCCTCATCAGTTCCTTTGAATTCAACTGGAGTATTTCACCGGCCACACTCACCGAGTTAAAGGCAGCATTAGTCTTCGTAATTCGGGCTGTAGAAGGTGTATTCATCGGGGTCTTGATCATGACCATTTCTGAGCTGCGGTACATATAAGCTGCACGGCTGTACTGATAATAATAATAACCACCGAAAAGCAGCACGGAGAGAGCAAACCATTTCCAGTGTATAGTCAGATATTTAAACAGATCAAGGATATTGACCGATTTTTCCGCTTTTAAATTGTCCTGTGTTGTAAGATTCATATCAACTGTTATTTGAGTAGAATAAGTGTAGAAATAAGGATACCTATTAACCCGATTCCTGTAGAAATAAATTGCCAGCTCTGCTGTTCTTTAGCACCCACGGTTCCTCCGCGTGGCATGACATATACAATATCGTTTTGCTTGAGAACATAGGTCGGAGACTGAAACACTTCTTCGGACTGTATATTATTGATGGTCATCTTTCTGACACCATTTTCCTCACGAATGACAGCTATTTTGTTTGGCGCACCATTGCTGGTCAGTCCTCCTGCCCGGGAGACAGCATCAAAAAGAGTAATAGCCCCATCCGGCACATCTATTACGCCTACTTTGTTTATTTCGCCCATTACATTTACTCTAAAATTGAGCAATTCTGTTCGTACAATTGGTTCATTAATCAGTCTGCCATCTATCAGCTTTTTACGGATAAACTCTTTAAGTTCTTCCATGGACAATCCCTCCACTTTTAGCGATCCTAATATCGGAAAATCTATTTCTCCGGTCTGATTGACCAGATAGCCTTTTGTAAGAGTTGCTCCGCCGGGAGCTGCTCCGTTAGCCGATATATTTCCCTTTTCCGTTACACTGTAAGTGCTCTCTCCGATATTGAAAGGCACGGCAAGTTCAGGGGTTTTGGCACTAACTACGATACTCAGGCGATCTCCTTTCTGAATACGGGTTAATTTAGCCTCCTGAACGCGGTATGCCGAGTCCGGTACCATGTCCTGTACATAAGCCATTCGTTTTGATATCAGACAAGAGTTTAATAATATGACACTGCATAACATTAATCCAAAAATCAGTCTTTTCATTCTTCGTTAATTTTATATTTATTATTTATTTCATTGTAACATAATTCAGCCGCAGCCTTTTGCGGGAGACAATCCAGTACACCTATAGGTACGAATTGTACAATCCGTGTCAGTGTAGTAGTCATCTGGTCAAAAAGCATTCTGTTCCAGCGGATAGAAGAACAACTCGGTAACACGGTAATCAGTCCTTCTGCTCCGGATTTCCAATGCATTATATTGGAGCCGGACTGGTTGAGTCGCACCATACTCCGCAACGGTACACCTTTATTTTTATAACAATCTGTTTTTCCACTCCATGGTGATCCGTAGATCACTATCTGTCCGTCAGGCAGGATACGAACTACAGGATTATCATCATTGAGCAAAGCAGTATCCTGAAGATATTTGGCCCAAAGAAGACTGTGTGTACTCTTACCTGTTCCGCTTTTACCCAGAAATGCGTAGCCGTGACCGTCTTTCTCTACTACAGAAGCGTGCAGCATCAGACTCTGATAAGGTAAAATGGCTTGTCCGTAAACCACCATCAGCAACCAGCTTAACACGGATGTGGAGTACAGTTCTTCCCGAACAACACGAATCACTGAATGCGCAAAATCTTTGGTACTATACATAACCCAACGACGGTCACTTAATTCACTTTTGACAGTGGTGACGTAGCACTTTTCCGCTTCTTCAAATTGAAAATTATCCTGCCACACGATAGAAATATTACTTAGCATTTTCAGTTCCCCTACTTCCATTGCAACAGCAGATTCTGTAATTTCTACAGTCATAGGATATAGTGTCTCTTCTCCCGGTTCTTCATAAAAGCCGGCAAATGTAGGAAGTGCCCTTTGCAGATCTATACTGACAGGTACAATAAGTTTGAGCCTATGACCTGCTATCCGGAAATAGACGGTCTTTCGGATCTGCTGACAACTATATGTAGTATCACTCATATTATTCAGGACTATATATAGATCTGTTGATCACACTGTTGTGCCAACTTAAGATCATGTGTAACAAAAACTATTATCTTATCTTTCCCAGCCTCTTTCACCCGATTGAATACTTTTTGTGCTGTATCTCCATCTAATGCTGAAGTGATCTCATCAAAGAGCCATATACCGGAATTTCCCATCATAGCTCTTGCGATAGCTACGCGTTGCGCCTGTCCTTCTGACAATCCATAGCCTGATTCACCAATTATGGTATCCAACCCGTCGGGCAGGTCATACACAAATTCTGCACAGGCCAGATATAAGGCCTTGTGAATCTGTGACGCAGTGGGTTCTTCTTTACCTGTAATTAGGTTTTCACGTATAGTCGTACTGAACAATTTATCACCCTGAGGTACATAGGCCATATTGATGCGGTGTCTGTTTGTAAGCAAATAACTATTATGTGTTGTATGTATACGGATTTCACCACTGTCAGGCTGTATTAATGCCAGCAATAAGCGGATCAAGGTAGTCTTTCCTTTACCACTGGTACCGACAATGGCTACAGGTTTACCAGCCTTTATCTGCAAACACAGCTTATTGATAATCAGCTGATCTTCATATCTGAAATCAACTTTTTCCAGGGATACAGACTCCGGCTGAGAGATATATTCGGCATCGGTTTCTTCCTCTGTCTCCACTTCCAGAAGCTCCTGTACCCGGTCTGTTGCAGTTCTGAATCGGATGAAAAGTGGAATAAAACTCATCAATGAAACTATAGGAGACTGAATACGTCCAACCAATTGCAAGAAGGCTGTCATTGTCCCGAAAGAAATCTGTGCCGTATGGAGTTGATATACTCCCCAGATAAATGTGATCAGAAATCCGGCATTGATAGTTGTTTTCAATGCAGCCTGTGAAAAAGTAGAGAAATTCAATAATTGTAATTTAAGTTTGTAAATCTTGTCCTGACTGTGCTGTACTTTATTCCAACGAACAGCCTGCATACCTAAGGCCCGAATGGATGTCCGAAAACGGATATTTTCCTGCACGACATTTCCCAGCTCACTTTCTGCCTGTTTTTGACGCATGTTCAAGGCTCTCAGGCGCCTGAAATATATTTTTGAAAACAGAAACAAAGGAGAAATAGCCAGAATAAGCAAGGCTAGCATGGGATCCATGAGCCATAAAAATCCAAATGAAGCAAATAGCCTGATGACCGTAAGTATACAAGATAAAAAGGAGTAACCAATCATCTGTACGATCTCCTGACAATCCGAATGTATACGCACCTGAATATCCCCAGTACTCCATCTCTTTACGTATTTCCACACAGACATCATTTGAGATTTCATAATTTTATTCTGTATTTCAATCAACATCTTTGCACGGACTTTTTCATTGAGCCAATCAGCGTACAATCTTGTTATCAATCCAAGCAATACGCTACCTACAGCAAAAACAAGTGCCGGTTTCCAGGCTACAGCATCTTTATTTATCACCAGATCTACTGCTTTTTTGGACCAGTACACAAATAACAGAGATAAGAATATAGCACACAGTTCCAGACAGAAAAACAACAGCAACTGCCAGCGTTGACTCTTTGCAAAGGACGATGCCCATTTGATATAACCGATGAGACTTGTATATATCATTTTTTAGCTCTCCATCCTGAATAAAGCTGTACCAAAGGGAAGAAGATGGCCTCCATAGGTGCATACCCTACATATTTTATAAGATTACCTGTCACTTGCTTTCTGGTATCTGTACGTGTTGCAGATGTGGAACTGTCCGGCTGATATCTGCTATCATGAAAACCGAAATTGCCTGATTGTAAAATATCCTGCATCATCCAGTCTGCGGAACGCTTTAGTTTAGTATCAAAAGGCAGAAAATCTTGCGGAAGTCCGATATACCTGTGTAATATATCATGAAGCAGATATATCCACTTGATAATTCCGACTTTAGAATAGATCTTTTTAAGATAAGTTCCGTCTAAATAGTGATGATGTACATAGTAAATACGTGCGGCATCACACAATTGCCGTATACCTATACCAAAAGATAACTGATGTTTCAGGATATGGGTATTGACCTGCAGAATATTCAATACTGGTGCCGGCATCAACCAGATTCTATCGTCCATCCGGACATGTATACTGTTTCTGAATTCTGATTTTTCCAGCTTTTTGAGATAGGATTTGCAAAACGGATTATGAATATCAAAGATGTGCTGGTGATGGTCTATTTCAACTCCCTTCCATAGATAACATGCACTATACCCTGCTGTCTGGGATATTACAATCTCCATATCCGCTATTAGTTGATTTGCTCTGATATAATCATTCTGATTGGGAAAATACCAGTCAATATCGCCAGAGATACGACTGTCCGGATTTTCATATAATGTAGAAAGTCCCTGCCCCTTTAATAAAACAACCTCAATATCGGATTTTTCAAATAAGGCAAACTGCTCACTTACAGCAGCATTCATCATCTTATTATGTTGTGCAGCTTTTTCTACCCTCACCACCCATCTAAGCAAAATAGTTTTCGGAGGGTGAAATGCGGCATCCAGATGTTGCAATGCATCCAATACAATGCCTTCTACTGTTTGGTTTACGGACATTGTGTACAGCACTTCCCATTCCTGATCAGACAACGGAAAAGAAGTGTCCTGATCAATGGAAGTATTCCAGAGACCGGAACGCAAAAGCGTAAAGAATGCGTTTGTTACCCTGTCCTTTATCATTTCAGACTTCTATCAATAAACCTTCGTTCTGCAAATCCTGAATCAGACTTTTTGCATCCTCTTGTGCTGTTTCAGCAGTCAGATCGTAGTTATCCAGTAATAATTTCACAATAGTGGCATCTGAAAATTCGATCCCCTTCAGCTCATTCCATAAAAAAGCGGCCGTCTCATTAAGCGTATATACCTTAGACATATCTGCCATCCCTTGCCCGGGATCTACTATAATGTATTCCTCTCCGATCTTTCTCAAACGAATATCTGTTCTCAATTTCATCATTATTTTATCTCCTCTCTTATAGTCTTTATTTTGTTATATACACGGCGTATAAAACGCAATCTATACCATATAAATGCTGCACACATGTGCAGTTTTGAATTCACACAAACTTCTTTATCACCACGATAGCCTCTCACAACTACAGCTATGATATCGGACATGTGCACATCTTCTACCTGAACCAGATTACCATCCCCAACCAGCCTGATTTTTTTGGCAGATTTTTCTATCCATGCAATACGGTGCAGGATGTAGGATTTATTCCATAAAGCCAACACAATCTTTCCTGTCTTCAAATCTGATTTTTCAGCCCTTTTCAAAACAACCTGATCCTCCGGATGTAGAAAGGGAAGCATACTGTTTCCGGAGACTGCGATCCGGACTATCTGATTTTCGTTCAGTATCTGCCTGACCTGCTCAAAAAACACTTTGTTAGCTATTCTGTACTTCTCCCTGTCTGGTACTAACATATCCCTGCGACCTTAATCCATTAATAGTTGTTGATACAGACTGACACAACGTTCTACCATAAACTCCCGTGTAAACATAGCTTCGTATCGCTCTTTACTTCCTTTTTGCAACTTTTGCAAAAGATTATTATCCTCACATACTTTACTGATAGCTGAGGCTAGCTGATCTGCATTTTCAATATTGACGACGAGACCGGATACCTCATTTTTGTTGACCCAACTTACTCCCGATCCCGGAATATCCGTAGATATGACCGGCTTCCCACAAGACATGGCTTCGATCTGTACAATGGCAAATGCTTCTGTTTTCTGAATAGAACTCAGACAAAAGATATCACATGCTTCATAATAAGCCGGCAGCTCTTCATCAGATATAAATCCTGCCAGTTGTACCTTATCCTCTAATCCAAGCTCCTGAATAAGTTTAGTAAGGGAATCTTCTAACGGTCCTTTACCTCCGATTACGATCTGATAGCTGCTGTCCAGCTTCTTTGCAGCACGTATCAGATATTCGTATCCTTTATATTCTACCAGACGTCCCAGTGAAAAAACAATTCGCTTTCCTGCATATTTACTTCTGACTTCTGATGCTTTATATTCATCAGCGATGACCGGAAGTACACCGATGGGAATATAATCTACCTTGTGCTGTACCCGTGCTAAAAAAGGGGATTGACGGACATAAACCGGACTTGTGCCTACAATAAGATCTGCACGTCTGATAAGCCAGCTTTGCAATGGACTGTAGAGCTTGAGAAGCATCTTTTGCTTTACAATATCACTGTGCCAGTGTAGCACTACCCTTCCTTTGTATCCCGACAGGAAAAGGGCAAGACTGGCCATCGGATCAGGGTGATGGATATGGATAATATCATAATTCCCTGCTATTTTGCGTAAGGTGCTGATCATACCTGGTGCAATCATTGTTGCCGCAAACTTAAACCGGGTATGCATAATCATTATTTTAGCATATTTATTGAGGACAATATTTCCGGCAGGATAATCTTCAGTTGCTGCACATAACATATCACAGGAGATCTGCTGTGAAGACAAACCTAACATCAGATCGTACATCACTTTTTCTACCCCTCCCCGAATGGGGTAAAATTTGCCAACTTGTAATATGTTCATTCTCTCCATCATATACTCTCTTTCATTTCATTCTGATCAGCAGACAGCAGGATCGTAAACAGACTTTCCCACGAACCTGCTGTGGGCTTTTCTATATTCTTTTTAGGCAGAGGTTTCAGAAAATGACTCTCTCCGTGTATCAGACTATACATGTATTTGCTTAACCGGGAATAATCCTGAGGATCGAAAAAAGCAGTTTTCTCACTTCCTGCAGCGGTTTCATAGGCGTAAGGAAGATCTGCCAGTAACATCGGCTTATGAAAAGCTGCAAACTCGGAAACAGGTAAGCCCCATGTTTCGGCTTTGGAAGGAAATATCAGGCAGTCACACTTCTGGTAATAGTCCAGTAATATGTCCTTTGTCAGGAATCCGGCAAATACCAGCGAGTCAAAACGGTCTCCCCAGTTCTTATACAACCACCGTGCGTAGGCATTTTCATCTCCTTTGACGGTGATATATACTTTGAAATCTAAGTGCCTGTATCTGGTTCCCAATTCTTCCACAGCCCGACATATTACTTCAAAATTTTTATGACTATTGGGAGATGCGGCATATATAAAAGAGTATTTCGGAAAAATAACTCTGCAATCTTTTGCTGTTACCTGTTCCAATGTTTTGGAAGCTGGCGGAGGAGCGACAATTACCCGTCTCTTATGCAACCCGAACAAATCCTGCATCGCTTTTCTAAACCAGTCCTGCTGTACGACAACGTATCTGTTTTTCCGAATATTAAGACTATATATATAGCGTGTGAACAATGCAAAAAGAACAATCTTTGGTGTCCAGAACAGTTCCTTCCACTTCCATTTATAGAAGGCAAACGGACTGTGGCAATACACTGCTCTGCGCTCTGCAATCACATTTGGAGAGGTATCATGCAGCGAAAGCCACAGATACACCGGGGCCAGCTGTCTGCTGATCTTTTTCAGAGCAACATACTCATACCATATCCGGTTGATCCAGCGTTTTTTGGGCCACTGCGTTTCGATGTATACTATACCCGGAAAATCTGCCAGTTCTCTTCTATGTACAACAGCCACCACCTTGTATTCCCCGCTTTCGGCTAAAACAGAGAGATACTGCAAGCAGTCCCTAAGTATGGCTAAAGTTCCGGCTTCAACCAGGTTGACTGCGGATATGACGATTGTCTTCTTCATTAATCTGAAAGTCCGTTAAATAAGTTCAACCATTGTTGCATAACTGCTGTTTCAGAGTAGCGTCGCGACATTTCTACCGCATTTCCCCCCATCTCCTTCCGCAGATTATTGTTTTCTATCAACAGATTTATTTTTTCAGCAAAATCTTCGCTATCTCCTTCTTCTATCAGAAAGCCATTACGCCCGTTCTCAATGATATCTCTTGGTCCGCACTTACATGCATAAGCAATCAAAGGCAATCCGCAAGTCTGAGCTTCTGTTAAAGCCAGACCAAAACCTTCGTAACGGGAAGTCATAACTAGCATGGAACTGCCCAGATACGCTTGTTCAATATTCTTGACAGGCGCACATAAATGAATCACTTCCGAAAGTTTTAATTCATCAATTATCTGTTGCAAATACTCTTTTAATGGCCCTTGTCCATATATATTCAGCATCCAGTCCGGATGGACCTGATGAACCTGCTGCCATATACGGATCAGATTGTCAAAGCCCTTTTGATAGTCATATCGTCCGACAGCTATCACATTTTTTGTTTCCAAAAGCGCCTGTTGATCTGCCACAAAACTGTTAGCATTGGGTATAACGGTCATATGAGGTATATCTCCCCAATATGCTTTGTCTTCTTGTGTCAGGACAACAAAACTGTCGTACTGCTTTACAATATTTAAATCTTCTGCAGCTCGAAACTGATCAATCCATTTCCATATGCCTTTTCTGTTGTATTGTATACGCTTATATCTGGAAAAATGAATCTCCATAACTTTCTTGCTGCCATCTTTAATTTTATGTAAAAAAGATCCGTCATGGTCAAACATGGATATTGCAATATCTGCATTCAGCTTCTTCAACAAAGCACTTAATGCCTTTCTATGCTTTCTCTGTTTTCTAAAATATGTGACCATTCTGGTCAACAGTCCTTTCTCCAGATCATCCTTATAATTTATGCCGAGATCATGCTGATTTATCCGGGGATCTAAAAGAAAGTAAGGTTTACGTGCCTTCTGATCTGTCGTAATAATACTGACGTCATACCCCTGACGTACCAGATAATTCGCTTTATTGGCCAGTACTCTTTCCATTCCTCCGGAATTAAAAGTCCCTGATATACAGTACACTACAATCATAAGAGTTGGTTATTTTTCATTAAATCCATCTTTTCTTATCCATTGCTCAGTTCGGTGAATAGCATTAACCACCTCTCCATTATGGCTTTCTCTGAGAATTTTAGGGAATGAACTTTGGCTGATTTTCCCATTTTCACTCTTAGCCCATCATCAGAGATCACCCTTTTGATACGATCGGATAACATATTTATATCACCAACTTCTACCAAAAAGCCATTTTCACCTTCCGTAATAATATCCCTGGGTCCACATTTACAGGCATAGGAAACAAGAGGAACTCCACAGGCTTGTCCTTCCAGCAAGACCATACCCAGTCCTTCATAATAGGAGCTTAGCACAACAAGCGAACTATGGAGATAGAGATTCATAATATCCAGAGTTGAAGGCGTCAGTTCGACAGTATGGCTCAGATGCGACTCGTTAATCTGTTTTTGTAGCGTTTCCCTCAAATAGCCATCACCTACTATCTTCAGTTTCCATTCAGGAAATTGCTGATATACGCTGCTCCAGGCCTTTATCAGATCTGAATAATTCTTTTCATAGCTATAACGCCCGACGGCAAGTACAATTTTCTGATCTAAACGGGACGATTCTATTGGTTCAAATGTATTTGCATTCGGAATAACCGTTATATTCTTAAGTTTTCCCCAAAAGGGTTTATCCTCATGGGTCAATACAACGAATTTGTCATACTTCCTGATGATCTGGATATCTATAAAATCCCTAACCTTACCTAATATTCGATTCTTTTGTCTGTTATACTGCCAAGTAAATCGGGACACATGCGTCTCCAATACCTTACGACTACCATCCTTTATAGTTGGCAGAAAATAGAAATCCTTTCTAAACATAGATATTACGATATCCGCATGTAGATCAGTAAGAATTCTTTTCAATCGCTTTCTGTGTAACAGAAGATTTTTTATAAATCCCAGCCATCTTATCGGAGATGACTTCTGATCGTACTTAAAATAATTTATATCCAGATCTACATGCTGTATTTTACCGGATAGTGGATAATAGGATTGGTTGTCAAGCTGATCCACGGTTATAATAAATACCTCATGCCCCTCTTCTGTCAGAAAATTAGCTTTATTAGCAAGAACCCTTGTCATTCCGCCTGCATACCAAGTATTATTTATACAATACACTATTTTCATTTTTTATTTTCTGTTTTAAACATTGATATTGCCGGTTAAGCTAACATGGCTATGCTTATTTTCAACTGAATATGAATCTTTTGCCGTTTCATTTTCCAAACAGAATAACAAGGCATAAATCAAAAAAAGATCTGTAGAAACTTTCACCCAGATTATGAAACACAGCAATAGTAACAGCAAAAGAAACAGATGATAATTGGAAAGTTTATAACTACAGACCCAGGTATTGCAAACAAAAAACAAAGAAAAAGCTAACATCCCTGTAAGGCCACAATACAGTACAAAACGACAATAACCGATATCTGTTCCAAAAGCCCAGTTGTCAAATAATCCATATCCGATAATCCAGCCCTGCGTATCATGCGGCCAGATCCAGGCATTCATCAGTAAATTTGTAGAACCGGTTTCCCATTCTCCCTTTTCAAACCAGTTAAAAAAACCTTCAAATCCGTACCGTAAGAGTTGTTTCATATCAGCATCACTACTGTACAGGTAGATACCGGCCAATGCTGCGCATGCTAATATCAGAACCATTATGCCCAGAGATCTCAGCGTACTTATCTTTACCTCTGAACCAATAATTCGAGAGTCTATCAGATACAATAACAGCCCCATTGACATGCCGATGATGGTCGTTCTGGAAATGATATTGCCTACAAAACTGATAAAGAAGAACGCTCCCCAATAAAAAAAAGGCTCCCATTTATTCTTATCAGCCGAAATATCTTTAGCCAATACAGCACCTATAGCCAGCAAAACAATAGAAAATCGGGTACCTGCAGGATCCAGAGCAGCTCCTATACCATACAAGCGTTTCACTTCATTCAGAAAATCGGAATCAGCAATAGTCGCCTGTGAAATATATTGATCAACAAAGAACTTTACGGAATCCACATTATCGATAAGTAAAGCCAGTGCACACTGTAGCACACAGGCACAGGCCAGATAAAAAACCATCAGCTTGAACGTCACTTTTTTATGAAAGATGCGTAAAAACCAATACGTAGTATACGCAGCGCTGAGCCAGGTAAAAAAGGAAAGAAAATAGGTAGCGTACGTATAGTCACTTGTATAGTTATAATCTACTGCAATAAAACAAATGAGACTAAACATTACCACAAAAAACAGAGGTGCAATCAGCTCCTTATCGATAGCAATTTCTCTGGACACAATACATCTGTAAGCAAGGACTACAGCACCTATGACTGCAAATCCAATCTTTGTATTGAAGCTTTTGGGCATAAAGAAATTAAAACCAAAAGGAAAAAAATAACAGCTCATGACTATGGTGCACAGAATACCTCCCCATATAGAAACTTGTTTTGTATGTAGTGTCTCCATCTGATTATTTCTTTTATCGGTATAATACACCATATACAAACCTTATTATCAAATAGTAGTGTAGTCGTAAAAACCAATAGTGGCCTTTCACGGCAGCACTTTGCAGCAGACGGATACGCCAGGACAAACTCCTGTTAGCTGTTGCATAAACATTGACTTCTGAAAACCAAACCCGCCAAAGATCATAATCTGACTTTCTCCGGGAGATTAGTAAGGGAAGTTTTATATGTAACTTCAAATGGCGGAACAGATTCTCCAAATCCGGTATATCTTTATATACACTGGCATAAAGACAAGCCTCCACTTCTTCGACATGGGTCGAGACATCAGGGATATGATCTGTTGAGGAAACTCGGGTCAGGGATTCTGCATTGGACTGGCTGTAGTGATAAAGTGCACGGTTTACATAACACACCACATCAGCACAACTAAATAATCTTATCGTCATCAACAAGTCTTCCCCCATATTCTTGCCGTCAATAAAACGAATCTGATTTTTTTCGTAAAGCGAGCGTTTAACCATAAACAACCAAAGATTCCATCGCATAGTACCGCGCAGAATTTTTTCAATAGCCTCCCAGGCGGTATTGAAAGAAGGCTGATTCATCCTGCGCTCATTCTTTGTAAAACTCAGGTACCAGTTGCACCCCACAACATCTGCATCAACCCTTACAGCCTCTCTGACAAGAAGTTCAATAGCATCCGCATCGAGTGTGTCATCCGCATCCACAAAGTATATGTAATCACCGGTGGCATTGTTAAGTCCCGTATTACGGGCTGTTGAAACACCCTGATTTTCAGCATGGATCATATACTTTACAGACATCTGCCGGCTCTCTAGTATTTCCACATATCGGGTTAAGAAGGTATCACTGCGGTCTGTACTGCAATCATTGATCAATATAATCTCCAGGTGCCTATACGTCTGTTTCATAATAGATTCAATGGCGTATTGCAATGTCTTTTCAGCATTGTACACAGGAATAATAATCGATACTAAAGGGCTATACATATATGTTATTATAATGAGGAATACGATTACTTGGAATGTGATTTCAGAATATACTTTTGATGATTTGAGCGTGATATATAGCGTCCTGCGTTTCTTCTTCCATCAGCGATTCAGAAACTTCATTGACATGTTTTCCCTTCACTTCAACTTTGGAGCTTGCTCCTCGCAGAAACCATTCATACTCAATATCGATATGACCGATATCGACTGCCTGCACATTCAGTTTGCTCAAGTCATAGGCTAACACCGTAGCAGAAGCTCCCAAAGCGATAAGGATCAAATCATATTGCATTGCCACTATAGACACTTCCTCCAGAATACGATCGTACAAAGAGAAAGCCTGCCTGGAAAGAGTGATGATTCGATGAACAGACTCTGCCCCTGCAAACAAATCATTTCCCATACCCAGACGACTCATATTGCCTTCTACAAGCAACACCTGCTTACCTTTCCACAATTCTTTTATACCATCGAAAAAGATTGATACACCAGCTTTATTTTTATAATCCATGTAAGGTCTGGTAATATTTGCATTATAATACGTTCTCTTAAAGTCTAAATAATTCAGATATCTCCTGTAGTGAAATACCGTAAAATGCTTCCAGAATCTCCGCCCCTCTTCACCAAAGTCTTGCACTCCAGACAAACCAGGAGCTAAACATATCATACAACTATCCATATTGCTCTTTAAAATTTCTCTCAGCCGTTGAGACAAAACCGAATCAAGATTCTGAAAACCAGAATGTTCCGTACCACTGATCATATGAAGTTCTGCATCTCCAAATCTTGCAACAGATCGCTTTGTCTTTATAATACTTGCTAAAGTCTCACCATTACTGGCAATTTTAGGAAACGGAAAGACGAACCTCATTATCGGATACATCAGCAATACATATATTTTTATCAGGTAATTTTTCATTCTCTATACTTTAAAAATTAACATGCAGGCGCTCTTTTCAAAAAAAGAAGCGACCTATGGTCTTATTGAAAATCACCAGTAAATAATAATATTTACACTGGGCCAGCAAGTCAAACATCCGCTGAACTTTACCTTTCCGATTCCCGTAATTCTCATAGAATATTTCATGAACAAGACCGTGTTCACATATATCTTTAAGTTTGGCCGCCATACTTGTGATCCCTTCATTGTGTAAAGAAGAAATATACCGGTGAAGGAAAAATTGAATCAAATCTGACTTGGCAAATTTTAAATCCACATGATACTTATTTTCCAATGCCGAATAGGTAACATTTATTCGTGTCGATGCATCCAGCAGGTAGCCCGCTGTAACCCACTTTGATGACAACTGACCAATACGTCCATGTGTGTAGACATACCCCTCGTAAGAAGATACTTTGAGGGAATTAATATGCAGCAGATATTTATTATTAAACAGCGTATCCTCTCCGCTAAAAAGATCACAATCAAATCTTAATTGTTCCCGTTTGATAATACTACTTCGGTACAATTTGCCCCAGGGATAAGTAAATCCTGAAACAACAGTGCTGCTCAGACATCTGCCAATATCATCTACAGAGTTGTAGACAGCATCGGAAAATATAGTTTTACGATTATCCGGAAACGTTGCTGAAGAACACAAGACCAGATCTGAATCTCTCCATTTCATCAACTCTTTCAGATATTCGGCTTCAATTTTATCATCCGAATCTATAAAAGTAACATAGGATCCCGTTGCGATATCCAAGCCTGTATTTCTTGCCCGGCTTACTCCCCCGTTTTCCTGATGTATAACGCGAATACGATCATCCTTTTCCGAATATCTCAAACAGATATCCGCTGAATTATCTTGGGAACCATCATTAACCAAAATAACCTCAAAACTGACATAAGACTGATGCAGAATCGAATCCACACAACGCTCCAGCGTCGTCCCTGCATTGTATACCGGTACTATTACAGAAACTTGAACCCCTTCGTCTCTCATAAACACAACCGCTTTTTAAACTTGTAAAACATCAACTTCAACTTATACCTGTCAAATTTCATAAACAAGGTCAGCAGAAACAGAATGGATCCTATTAACAATACATTCACCATAAAGCTCAGCCAGGAATTTATGGCGATAACATTAAAATATTTCCAGAGATACGTAAGTCCAACAAGCCAGACAAACCCCCATAATCCATTTGCTATCTTGATCAGAAAATACCAACGGCTTTCTCCAAGACAGTAAGAAGCATATAAAGGAGTAAAGGTAACGTGGCTCAACACCCCAGTGATCAAGGATGCTAAAGGAATAGCATAAATACCCAAACGGCTGTACCGACATAAACAGATAACAAGGATCAGGTTAACAATGGAGATAAAGATACCCCAGAAGGAGGCCAGCTTCAGTTTGTTGGTAATGACAAATACATGGTAAATCGTATCAATGGTCCCGTTGATAACCACCGGAATTAAACTAAGTAAAGAAATATAGTAAAGCGTACGGTGATCTTGTCCGGGAAGCCAGAGTTTGAAAAACTCTTCTCCGTATACAAAGAATATAGCCAGCGGAACCAACACAATCAGAAAGATGGCTTTAAAAGAAAATGATAAAATGGATTTAAACTTAATCTCATCTTTAACCGAATACGCTTTTATCAGTTCAGGTAGAAAAACAGGAACAACAATACCCAGAAGCAATTGAATGGCCGTAGGAACAAATTTTGTCAGAGACAACAGCCCCATACCTGATGCATTAAAAAAACGGTTGGCCACCAGTAAATCCAATTGCGTATTGATAACATTCGACAAACTCATAACCGAGTTCCATATCCCGGAACCAACCAGCAGAAATACAGCAGGCCAGGAAAACAAACTCAAACTGATACGCACTTCGGGCAACAGTCTTCTGGTACTACGATAGTTAACATAAAAAAAGTACACCGCATTGATCAGAACAACAACCCCTAAAAAGTAGATCCGTGGCGTGAAAAAATAGAATAAAACTACCGTAACCAGTAATTTCAGAATATTGATCACAAAATTGTAAAAAGCGATCTTGTCCAGCCGGTTCAAAGCAAAAGCGGCTATAGAAAAAACAGAACTGGAGACATTTATAATCAGACTCAGAAATACCAGAATAAACAATAGCCGCACATCAGATACTAATGGAACAGGGATATCTAAAGCAACTTCAATAAAAAGACAGAAAACAGTACTAACCAACAGGAAAAGACCCGAAATAATAAAATTCCCAAATAACACAGAATTGAAATAAACGTTCACTTCCTGCACATCTTTTTTCTCCAGACTCATCGTTATAAATCTGGCTGCCATAGAGTTTAATGCTATAGTTATAATGCCAGTATACATTACGAAATTACTGGACAAGGGAAAAAAACCATAAGCATCTTTACCTAATGTTTCAACGATATAAGGAGTTAGAAAAAAAGAAACACCCACTCCTGTAAATGCACTTAATAGATTAGATATCAGATTAATAAAAAACTGCCGTTTATCCATTTTTAGTGTTTTTCAAACTCTTCATTCAACATTCTTCGCAATCCCTCTTCCATCGTATAGGGTGGAACAAAACCTGAGGACATCGCCTTAGAGGAATCGTATTGGGTCACAGCGCAAAACTTACGCACACGTACCGAACTGATAGTAAGTTTTCTGCGCGTCACCCAGGCCAGTACATCAAAACCATAGCCTCCCAACATCCCCAACCAGTAAGGAATACGGGTGGCCGGAATATGTTTATTCAGAATACTACCTGTATGATACACCAGGTCATTAGTTGTAAAATCCGGCTTATCGACATAGTTATAGACGTTATAACCCTGCCTTTTTTCCTCTGCCAGAAAACGCATAAACGCTATAATATTGCCGATATAGGACATAGATTTCTGATTGTTCCCCTTCCCTATCATCCTGAATTTTCCGGTAGCAATCTGATGCAGCAGATGGTACACATTGCCCCTGTTTCCTTCTCCAAATATGACAGTTGGACGTATAATATTTATATTCCATTCCTTATGCGAGGCATACCATTCCTGCAAGACCTGCTCGGCTTCCCACTTGCTCTTTCCATAATGATTGAAGGGGGCGGCTGCAAAACTTTCATCCGGATTATTCTTGTCCAGTCCGTATATGGCTACAGAACTGGTAAAAAGGATACGGGTAATTCCATTAGTCTGCATCGCATCCAAAATATTCTTCATCCCCTGGACATTCACATCATAATACAACGAAACAGGCGTAACATCATCCCGGTGCTCGGCTGCCAGTAAGATCACCAGATCGGCTCCTGACAAACGGTTGCATAGTAAAGTCCGGTTAAGCACATTTCCTACATACGTGATATCCGCATGTTTTTTACTCTCCTGCTTATCAATATTTACAAGTTCGTAAGCCGTAGTTTCTACTAAAAGATCAATCAATTGTGTTCCTACAAAACCGGAACCTCCAACTATAACTATTTTCATCTCTAAATCTTTTTGTTATTCTGAAGACATACTGAACGGTTCATCTGTACTCCGGTATAAAGTTTCACTCGTCTCTCTTTTTTCTTCTCCAATACTCTTATTTTCTGCTGTCGCTGCATGATCATCAGCCAGCCGGTTTGATCGGATTTTGCCGATTTTATCAAAAGCATATTGAAAGCAGATCCACAGCACAATATCTGCCAGTACAACAATATTGTTGCTGATATAATGCACGGCCAGCCCGTTGACCAGACAGAAAAATAACGCCATACCTAATATGGCCAGCATGGCCTGGCGATGCGACAAACCAATAGATAACAACTTATGATGTAAATGATTACGATCAGGCTTAAATAAAGGCATTTTGTTTCTCCAGCGGATAAACATTACTCGGGCCACATCAAAAACAGGAACGATTAGCGTAGAGAAAGCTGCAACAATAGCGCCTTCTGAGAAAGGCTTTATGTCAGAATTGTTCATCGCAAAGCTGATGGCCAGAAAAGCAATAGAATAACCCAAAGTCAGACTCCCGGTATCTCCCATAAAGATCTGACGACGACGATGTGCAATACCAAAAACATTGAAATAGAAAAAAGGAAGAAGCACACCGGCGGTAATAAAGGCAAACATGGCATGCAGCCAGGCACCGTAAAAAATAAACATTGATCCCAATACAACAGCACCTATTGCCACAACACCTGAGCAAAGTCCATCCAATCCATCCATCAGATTCACCGCATTGATAATAAGTACGACCGCAAACAAGGTCAGCGGTATCCCAACCCATGGAGACAGCGAGGTGATGAACAGAATACCATACATATCGTTAATCCACAGACCCGATACAGGCAGAAGGGAGGCAACGAACAACTGAGTGATAAATTTCCATTTATAATCCATCCCAATAAGGTCATCTGCAATGCCCACCAAAAAAAGAATAACCAAACCACAAACCAGCATCATTAGCATCGGGACAATAATCCAGGACTTGACATCAATATTCAGATCCAGCGAATAAGATCCCATTTTATAAATCACTACTAAAGTAATCACCAGCACACAGCACTGTATAGGAGCAAAAGCTACTCCGCCCAGTCGCGGAATAATACGCTGATGATGCTTACGGGAATCTACAGGATCAAACAACCGCTTTTTGTAAGTAATCAACATGATGTAAGGAATAATCCACTTACTCAGAAGTACAGCTAAAACAAAAGGAATAACAAATACAATTAAAATCTCCATTTAACTTAATTTTTTAATGTCAGTATGCTTTAATTCAGCGCTACTAGCATTTAATGAAAGCAGATTATGAGTAGTAAGAAAATATAACAGATGCTCTAAATCCGTATCTTTTAAAAGCACGCGTTGATCCTGATCTAACAGATACATAGTCGGTGCCGCTTTCAGGTCATACAGATTATGGCTAAGGATGTGCTGATTTTTATCTATTCCGTTTAACCAGTTTGCGGGCATCTGAGGAAAATAATCCCGCCAGATTTCTTCATTTCCTACAGCATACACAGCCAGTACTTTCAATAATTTCTTATTATCAATCAGCCTGTTCAGCTCCGGTATTTCTTTCATTCTGGCAATCGTAGCCTTACAGCTGTTGCAATCAGGCTCATAGAACATAAGCAGCAGATAAGGGGATTCAATATCACGCAGCTTTAAAACTTTGCCCGATTGCAGGGTGACTGAAAAGGTTGTAGCCAGAGTACCTTCTTTGTTCTTTTGAACAGTTTTTAAGACTTGCCTGTATTCACTCTTTTCATCGACAGAAACCTGATCCGAACTGATCAGATATTTCAATACAGGTTCATAATAGAGATCGCTCCGCAAAGGAGAATTCGGATCGTATAGATATTTTCGAAAAAGTTTCTGAAAAAAGGAAAAAGCTCTTGGATTACTCTGCGATTTGCTTAACATGTTAAAGACTGACTTCTCAATTTCAGCATCAGAAGAAGATGGAAAAAGACCAATAAAATCTGCAATAGCCTGCTCTCCGTTTTTCTCATACATCTGCTCATTATCAAAATCAAAATTGTCCCAGAATTGACAGATAGACTGACCAGCAATAAAGCTGTTATCTGAAACATCAGAAGATGTTACAGGAAAACTCTCTACAGTACTAATGTCTCCTTCCTCCTTCTTATTTTTGATAGTTGTATTTACACAAGAGCCAGAAATAACCATTGAAATTACTAGAGAAATAGTAAACTGTAATTTTGTAAATTTCATATTCCTTTTGATATATCTCATCCGTCAGTAATACTTATTCACTTTTCATATATTCGCCAAATTCATTGGTAACTCTTATCAGCGTACTAAAATCCTCCCATTTATTATAGACAATACGGTTAACTCCGTCTACCATCCATTTTCTGCGCCTCAGACACATAAAAGACTTTTGGCCACGGATAGGGAAATCCTGAATAATTATAGAATCCAAAAATCCTTTAGATATCAATAAATCTTTTTCAAACCCTCTGGGAGCCTTTTCATATTCTTCCAGATAGAAGTACAGCGCCCTCTGTTTTTTTTCCACTCTTATTAATTCGAAGCTATTCAACAAATTTACAGGCAGTATACGGGATGATAACTCAGAACATATCTTACAGTTTTTTTCCTGGTCTACCTTTTGGTTGTCCTCTTTACGTTGCTTACGTTGATATTCATCCAACCATCTTATAATGGTTTTTTGTGACTTAATATCATACTCAAGCATAGCTTCTTTCAATAACAGTTCTCCCGATACAATTTTTTGCACGACATTCTGTTTGTTCAATAAAGAATACTTCATATCCCTAAACTTATTTTAATAAAAAATTTTCTTGATTTTCGTTCGTTAGTGCCAAATCAAATAAATAACTTTTAAGTGTGTTCAGAAACACTACATATAGTCGGATTTTAAAAGTTATAATGCAAAGATAGATACACTACAAGACAATTTTACTTTCAGCTAATAAAATAACAAACAGACAAACATGCAAAACACGCTTACAGATGCAATATTCATACACTATGTAGATGTACATCTACACTTTCAAAAAATTAATTGTAGATAAAAGTTTACATACCCCGCCGTTTACAAGCTCTTTGTTACATAAATTATTTATCGAATCACAATATTAAGTTTTCATATTCGTGCAAACAACACACTTCATTCCTCATAGTAAAATCAATATCTACAAAGTGTCAATAATACACCAAAAACCATATAATCGGATTAAATTATTTCCATAAATAACAATAACGGATTACAATCAAAAAGCAGGAAGTTTTCTTACATACAATTCACGCCATTCTTTGTAATTTTAGAAATATAAGATATTCCTGCTAAGCAGAATGCTCTGACAGAATTAGCGTTATGCCCTTATACTTAGTCAGATTTTGATGTCCGGTAGAAAAATGATCATAAAAAAGAATTGTATGGATATAAAATGGAAAAATGAGATTACAGAACGATTAGGAGTAAGTTATCCCATTATTCAGGCTCCGATGTTGGGTGTAACCAGTCCTGAGATGGTAGCAGCTGCTTCTTCATCAGGGTGTCTGGGCTCGCTGGCACTCGGAGACCTTACTGCAGAACAATGTTTAGCAGCTATTCGTCAAACAAAATTGCTAACATCCAAACCCTTTGCTGTCAATTTCTTTGCACACACTATCCCGTCTGTTACAGATCAGCTCGTTTCAAAATATAATACCGTTCGGTCTTTTGTAGAGGACCTGGCAAGAAAACATAATTTGCAGGTTGAAATTCCGGATCTTGATCAGGTGCAACTCCATAATTATCATGAACAGGTTGCTGTTATTCTGCAGGAAAAATGTCCTGTTGTAAGCTTTACCTTCGGAAATCTCGATGATTCTACAATATCCCTTTTCAAACATAACGAAACTATACTTATCGGCACATGTACCAGCCTGGATGAAGCCCTTGCTCTGGAGAGGTCAGGTATAGATATGATCTGTATCCAAGGTATAGAAGCAGGCGGACACAGAGGAAGTTTTATGGATGGTTCACTTCCCTTAGTTGGTGGGTTTTCTTTATTAAGTCAGGTAAGAAAACATGTTGGTGTGCCTGTCATCTATGCAGGTGGCATCTATAATGCCAACAGTCTGAGAGCGGCACATACATTAGGTGCTCATGGATTTCAGATCGGAAGTATGCTGCTCACCAGTCAGGAAAGTATCTTAAAACCCTTTGAAAAAGAACGCTTACAACAGCTGAAAAGCAGTGATGTTGTCCTGACCAACAGTTTTACAGGAAGATATGCCCGTGGCATTCGCAACCTGTTTTCAAAAGAAGCCGAAGAATCCGGAAATATACTACCTTATCCTTATCAGAATAAATTGACTGCGCCTTTGAGGTTAGCATCAAAAGCCAGCCAGAATCCTGACCTCGTCAGTATATGGGTAGGTCAGTCGCCTTATTCGTTCAGCACAGCTTCTACAGCAGATATACTACGTAACCTGATCCGCGAAGTCGAATTCCAAGATCTGTAAATTAATATTATCGATGAAAAACATATACTATATACTTGTCTCTATTTGTCTGCTTGCGTGCAATTCACGTCCGGCCCAGGATAAGACACAAATAAATGCTGACTCCACAATTCTATCAAAAGACACGTTGCCAACTCCCCCTGCAAAAAGTAAAACTACACAGACCGCAGAACAGAAGTTTCTATGGCGGGAAGCTCAGTATGATGAAGAGTTAAAAGACACATTCAATATGATCAGAATCAATGAGGATCTTGCAAAAAATCTTTCGGACCCTGAACGTGCCGCACTAGGTTACGTAGCGACTTTTATAGGAAATGAATGCCAGTGGGACGGCCCCTATAAAGACGACCACAGTAATCTGAAATGTAAGATACTGACTGTCCTTCAGCTTGGATATCAGTGTTCTGAACAGCATCTTGGTTTTCTCAAAAAGTGGTTCAACGAAGATAAAACTGTTCTGGAAGAATTAAAGGGATGTCCTACTATTCCGGACGGAGCAACTATACAAAATACATTTGATGAAATATCCTTTAAAAAGGACGGGGATAAGTTAGCTGTAAGCTTTATAGTCAGTGGCTACAATATGCGTGAAGAAAAAAGCTGGAAATGGGTAGAAACGGATTACTTTGAGATCAATGGAAGTACAATCAGATGCGTCAGAAAGGACAAAGGAAAAGTGACACCCGGATAGAAACGGGCATCACCGGAAATGATAATACGATCTCTTATCTGAAAGCCACAAATGAAGCAAAACAAAGATTTTTGTGCAATACATCTGCAGTCTTAAATCCTACCTGACGTAACAGATCCAGCTGATAAATCAACGTTTGCGGAGTATCTTCTTTTTCAATATACGCAAACACATGATCACGATATGCTTCATCTTTAAGTCCTTTCAAATATGCTCCGTAACGCTCTTTATAAATCAATTGCTGTATACCTTCTCCCTCCTGAATAAGCAGATCAAAGATCCAGATACTGCCTCCGGGACGCAGCCATTGATAAAATTTTGTGAATGCAGACTCCCAGTCTGCATCTGTTCTTAAATGATGTAATACAGCTGTTGCTATAATAACATCAAAACGCGCTGACGGAAATTCCAGAGTCTGAAAATCAGCCTTGATAGCATCCACCCGTCCTGATGTAAGCGGTTGTATACGTTCTACAGCTTTATCGAGCATAGGTTGGCTGAGATCAACCACAGTTATATTTGGATTATTGACTTTTGACAACAGCTTGACCGGATAATTACCGGCTCCGCAACCTACATCCAGTACATCTCCGATCTGCTTATAACTGGCAGCGATACCGTCTGTAATTAATTCCATATTGTACAGCGCATCCAAAGTCGTCTGTTGTCCGGTATCCAGATTGGAAAACCGGGCAACGTCCTGATCAAAACGCTCTTCTATCTCTTTCAATGTTGATTTATGTTCCATATGATCTCTCCTTTATATTTCAAAAATAAAGACATTAATAATACCTTAAAAATACTAATTTTATCAACTATCAATACCTTTTACGTATCATGGAATTAAGACATCTTCATTATTTTGCTATTTTGGCTGAAGAACTTCATTTTGGAAGAGCTGCAGAAAGATTATGTATATCTCAGCCTCCGTTGAGCAGACAGATTAAAGATCTGGAAGAAGAACTTGCAGTCACCTTATTTGAGCGCAATAACAAACGTGTAAATCTGACAGCTGCCGGAATATACTTTCTAAAAGAAACCCATGATATTTTACGTCTGCTGGAAAAAGCCAAACTCAAGGCCAGACAGATACAGGACTCTGTATCGGGCACATTCAGATTAGGATACATCAGCTCTACTCCTAAAGCATTACTGGCTCGGGTACTCAACATCGTAAAGGAACACTATCCACACCTTCATATATGTCTGTACGAAACATCAACACAGAAACAAGTTGCAGCCCTGGAAAATGGCAAACTGGATTTGGGAATCATACGCACACCGATACTGTCCGATCAGCTTAATACCTACACCTTATTAAAAGAATCCTTCTGTCTGGCAACTAATGAAGAATTTAATACTGACTGCGGTAAGCTAAGTGACTTAGCTTATGTATCCTACAGTAAAGAGTATGCTCCGGAATATTATCAGCAATTTGTAAGCTACTGCCATTATCTGGGCTTTGACCCACATGTTTTGCATGAGTGCAATACGATGCAATCCATTTTAGAACTTGTTGCCAGCGGATTAGGTGCAGCGGTAGTTCCACAATCTGTACAGCATCATACCCAACATCTGCAGATCCGCTTTAGTCCTCTTCCAATCGCACCTATATACACAGAAACAGTATTGGCTTTTGACCGGGAAAGCCGGCATCCGGCATTATCTGTTTTCAAAGACATCATAACAGCAGAATACAAGATGTTCTATAAGGAAAAGATAAAATCAAATATGTAAACAAGCAACACGATCTGTTTTTACTTGATCTGTTAAATCATTTATGTTAAATTTAGCATATGCAACTACACACGATTGATACCGGTTTTTTTAAACTTGACGGCGGTGCAATGTTTGGCGTTGTTCCAAAATCACTTTGGCAACGTACAAACCCGGCAGATGAAAAAAACTTATGTACCTGGGCTACACGATTATTACTCATAGAAGAAGGCTCCAGGTTAATATTGATAGATACAGGATTAGGGGACAAACAGGATGCAAAATTCTTTGGCCACTACGATCTGCACGGAGATGATACGCTGGACAAATCATTAGCCAGACTGGGGTATAACCGACAGGATATTACGGATGTATTTCTCACCCATCTCCATTTCGATCATTGCGGAGGTGCCATAGTAAGAGATGGAGATAAGCTCATACCTTCTTTTGCAAATGCAACTTACTGGAGCAATGAAAAACACTGGAACTGGGCCACTGTTGATCCGAACCCACGGGAAAAAGCATCTTTTCTGGCGGAAAACATACTTCCAATACAGGCGAGCGGACAGCTGAAGTTTATTGGAGAAGGACAAGCGCTTACAGAGAACATCGACATCCGCCTGGCTAACGGACATACAGAAGCCATGATGCTGCCCCAGATCCGATACAAAGGAAAAACAATCCTATATATGGCAGATCTTCTGCCTTCTGTAGGGCATATTCCTATTCCTTATGTTATGAGTTATGACGTACGTCCGCTCACGACTATGGAAGAGCGTAAAAGTTACTGGGAAGAGATTGCTGACCAGGAATATATTCTCTTTCTCGAACACGATCCCGTTAATGAATGCTGTACACTACAGCATACCGAGAAGGGTATACGACTAAAAGATACCTTCCGTCTTTCGGATATTTAATAAAAAAAATGCAGCGCATGCTTTAAAAAAACATGCACTGCATTAGAATGTTAAGGATTATGCTTAGAACCGGAATCCTAGCACCCAGTAATTTTCAAAGAACCAGATTCCCTGTTGTGCCTTATCGACTCCTCTCCTACCTGTAGTACGGATATTTGTCAATTCTGTATATCCTGTCTTAAAACTACCCTGCAGATACAGCCCTTTGTAGAAACGGTACTGCAATCCAACTTTTGCAGCTCCACCGTATCCGGCAATATTCCAGAAATGATTAGCACCTTCACCAAAAAGATGCACATCTGAACGCGGAATAAGCAAACCAGCTTCTACCCCTGATTCCATTGTTAGCACCTGTTTTCCTTGTCTGTTGACGATTATATCGTCATATCGTTCCAATCCCAAAGCAGCAAAGTTATAACCATCGGTATGCTCAAAGGTCAGCATACTGGAGTCTACAGTGATCATCTCCCCATTGTAACTACCGGCTTTGTCCCCTGTCGGGATACCCGGTGTAGAAATTTCCGGATTAATGAAACCTGAAATTTTAACTCTTTGCGGAATATCTACCACATACTTCATGTGATCCCATCCGAGAGAAAGAGAATAGTTATCCTTAATAAAATAACCAAAATGAAAATTAAACTGAGGAATAGTCAGGCGTCCCGGATCCAGATAAGTCATTGACAGTTTCGTCGGCCGGTCTCCGGCCTTGACATCGTGTAGTGTAAAGTTATATCCGGGTCCTTTAAACGTAATATCAGATTTGGCATAGGAAGAAAAATTATACCCCCAGTGGAAGAATATCTTTCCTTTATTACTTTCTGTTCTTGAATATTTTGTTTTAAAAATACTTTTTCCTATTTCTGAATTTCTATCTGCCATTTCCTGGGCAGATACCGTTGACAAGCATAATACAGCGGCAGTTAATGACAATAATATTTTTCTCATTGATATAATAAAAAACCTGGCACAAAAGTACCAGGCTGTAAGATTATAAGCAAATAAACTAATTTATCTTGCTTGATTTTGACGAATGATGTTCAATGCACCACCTGCTTTGAACCAACCGATCTGCTGTTCATTGTAAGTATGGTTTGCCAGAATCTCTTCCTGCGTACCATCCTCATGGTGAAGCACCAGAGTCAAAGGAGTATTTGGAGCGAATGTAGTCAGACCAATGATATCGATAGTATCGTTTTCACGGATTTTATCGTAATCTTCTTTATTTGCAAAAGTCAGTCCCAACATACCTTGTTTTTTCAGGTTAGTCTCATGAATACGGGCAAAAGATTTTACCAGTACTGCACGTACACCCAGATGACGAGGTTCCATTGCAGCATGCTCACGTGATGAACCTTCACCGTAGTTTTCATCACCTACAACGATAGAACCGATACCTGCAGCTTTGTAATCACGTTGAGTCGCCGGGACCGGACCATATGCACCTGTCAGTTGGTTTTTAACGGAGTCTGTTTTTTCGTTAAAGAAGTTTACAGCTCCGATCAGCATATTATTAGAAATATTGTCCAGGTGACCGCGGTATTTCAACCATGGACCAGCCATAGAAATATGGTCAGTAGTACATTTACCTTTAGCTTTGATCAATAGTTTCAATCCTTTAAGGTCTGTACCTTCCCAGGCAGCAAATGGTTCCAATAACTGAAGACGGTCAGATTCCGGACTTACAGCTACTACTACTGCCGAACCATCAGCAGCCGGAGCCTGATATCCCGGATCATCTACAGCAAATCCTTTAGTTGGCAACTCGTCACCTACAGGAGGATCCAGTTTTACCTGCTCCCCTTTACTGTTAGTCAGCGTATCTGTCAGCGGATTGAAGCCCAGATCACCGGAAATTGCGATAGCAGCAACCATTTCAGGAGAAGTTACAAATGCAAACGTATTCGGGTTACCATCAGCACGTTTAGCAAAGTTACGGTTGAAAGAGTGTACAATTGTATTTTTCTCTTGCTTATCCGCACCTACACGGTCCCACATACCGATACAAGGACCGCAGGCATTGGTAAATATGGTCGCATTTAATTCTTCAAACGTCTGCAACAACCCATCACGGTCTGCTGTAAAGCGCACCTGCTCTGATCCCGGGTTAATTCCGAACTCAGCTTTAGTGACCAAACCTTTATCTACGGCTTGTTTAGCAATAGAAGCAGCTCTTGATAGATCTTCGTAAGAAGAGTTTGTACATGATCCGATCAGTCCCCACTCTACTTTCAAAGGCCATCCGTTTTTCTGAGCCTCTTCACGCATACGTGAAATCGGTGTATACAAATCCGGAGTGAACGGACCGTTAAGACTTGGCTCCAGTTCAGAAAGATTGATTTCGATTACCTGATCAAAATAGGTTTCAGGATCTGCATATACTTCAGCATCAGCTGTAAGATGTTCTTTAATTGTATTCGCTGCATCAGCTACCTCAGCACGGTCAGTGGCACGTAAATAACGCTCCATAGATTCATCATAACCGAAAGTAGAAGTAGTAGCACCGATCTCAGCACCCATATTACAGATTGTACCTTTACCGGTACAAGACATAGAAGTAGCACCTTCACCAAAGTATTCAACGATAGCACCAGTACCACCTTTTACAGTCAGGATACCTGCTACTTTCAGGATAACATCTTTTGGAGATGTCCATCCGCTTAGTTTACCTGTTAATTTTACACCGATAAGTTTCGGGAATTTAAGCTCCCATGGTAATCCCGCCATTACATCACATGCATCCGCACCACCAACACCGATAGCGATCATACCAAGACCTCCGGCATTTACCGTATGCGAATCCGTGCCGATCATCATACCACCCGGAAAAGCATAGTTTTCCAGTACTACCTGGTGAATGATACCTGCACCTGGTTTCCAGAAACCAATACCATATTTGTTTGATACAGAACTTAAGAAATTGAAAACTTCCGAACTTTCCTGTTTTGCACGAGTCAAATCCTTTTCTGCACCTTCTTTAGCCTGGATCAGGTGATCACAGTGTACTGTAGAAGGAACTGCTACTTTAGGACGTCCCGCCTGCATAAACTGCAACAAGGCCATTTGAGCTGTTGCATCCTGCATCGCAACACGATCCGGAGCAAAATCAACGTAAGAAGTTCCGCGTTCATATGCCTGAGAAGCATTACCATCCCATAAGTGAGCATACAAAATTTTCTCAGATAACGTCAAAGGTTTATTCACCACTTTGCGAGCTGCAGTAATACGCTCGTCATATTGGCTGTACACCTTTTTAATCATTTCTATATCAAAAGCCATTTGTTTATTATTTTAATTTACTTCAACAGAAATGCTTACCGAAATAAGCTTTATTTAAAATTTGTACAAAAGTACAAAAATTCATAGCCAAATATGACTTTTAAGCCCCGTCAGCTTAATTTGGAAAAATTCTAAACAAATTATAAAGCAAAAGACTTGAAAATTTAAAACACTCATTATCAATGAATTAAAACAAATGCATATTTAATGATTTCGAAATCAATTTTATCACCTCAAAGTAATTAATCATTAACTATATAAAACAACTCATAAAAAAAGAGCCTTTCTTCGGAAAGGCTCTTTAATTAATCTTTTCTGTTGCAGACTTATATCTGTTGCAATTGCGGATCAACAGCTTTAAGATCAGCAATGGTTTGCGTAGGATTCTCAGCAGCAAATACAGAATTTCCGGCTACCAACACGTCCGCTCCTGCACGAAGTAAAGCTCCGATATTCTGATGCCCTACTCCCCCGTCTATCTCAATCAGCAGGCTGTCATTGACTCCGGCTGCCAGCATACGCAGTTCTTTTATTTTATTATAGGTCTGTTCGATAAATTTCTGTCCGCCGAATCCCGGATTGACAGACATCAGACATACCAGATCAATATCGTGAATAACGTCTTTCAATAAAGAAACAGGAGTATGGGGATTCAACGCTACCCCTGCCTTACATCCCAGCTCCTTAATGGCAGCAAGCGTTCTGTGCAGATGCGTACATGCCTCATAATGAACCGTAATGACAGCTGCACCTGAATCCTTACATACTTTGAGGTAACGGTCAGGATCTACTATCATCAAGTGTACATCCAGTGGTTTTGTTGCGTGTTTTGCAATAGCCTGCATTACCGGAAATCCGAATGAAATATTAGGAACGAATACACCATCCATGATATCAATGTGAAACCAATCTGCTTCACTGTTGTTTACCATTTGAATATCATCATACAGTTTGGCGAAATCTGCTGCAAGCACCGAAGGTGCAATAAGGTGTTTTTGAAGAGACATTAATTCTATAATTTTATTATATCCTGCAAAGATACGGAAGTCTGCAGGATATCCGAATCTTTAATCAAAAAACTGAATATTAGCAGACAAACCCAAACCGGAATCTCCGAAAGACTCAAATATTAATTACATTTGTTTCTAAATAAAGCAAATTGACATCCTGTGGCGAGATTAAAAATTAAATATCAACGAGAACAATCCGAAAAAAATGCAATACTGATCAAGTATGGAATGGTCTTACTGACTATTGTACTGATCTGCATATTCTTACCTAAGCAGCCCCGATTCCGTTACGAATTTGAAAAAGGTAAAGTATGGAATCACGACAATCTGATTTCTCCTTATAATTTTGCAGTCTTAAAGACACAGGAAGAACTTAATCTCGACCGCAAAAACATCCTTCACACCATACAGCCGATTTACAACCTGAATACAAGTACGGCCAAGGAGCAAATCGATCAGTTCAATACGGACCTGGCTGAAAAATGGCAAACCAGTCAGATGGACTCACTCAAAGATAACATGGCCGATTACAGAGCTGTAGGTTCGGATCTTCTTTCCCGTATATATTCCAAAGGAGTCATATCCCTTAATAACCGCTATCAAAACAGAGATGGTGACAGCGGAAATACTTCGGACGCTTCCAAACAGTATAACTTTACACTCGTCAGTGACAATATTGCGCAACAGAAAAATACAATTGACAGTTACACCATCGAGACCGCTTATAATTATATTGAATTGTCTCTTTCCCGAATGGGCAAAATCACACACAAAAAGTGGTTGCTGGAACTCCTAAAAAATTACATTACGATCAATTATATCTTTAATGAGAATCTGACCAATAAAATGGAACAGACAGCTCTCGCAAATATCTCAACAACAAGAGGTGTCGTACAAAAAGGAGAATTGATAGCAGAAAAAGATAAAATCATCAATAACGAAACGTATCAGCGTCTGGAGTCCCTGCGTAAAGTTTATGAAGATGAAGCCAAAATCAGCGGCAATCAGAACTACGTAGTACTTGGCCAGTTTATGATTATTTCCCTCTGTATAACTTTGCTGATGGTATTTCTTTATTTCTTCCGCAAAGACATATACTATAATAACAGGCTTCTGACCATTATATTTATTGTTATCATTTCTATGCTAGGCGTACTGTCCTGGTGTGTCAACCTTAAAATTCCAAGTTTATATTATATCCCTTACTGTGGTGTACCTATCATAATCCGGATCTTGTTTGACACCCGTGTCGCCCTGAATATACATCTGCTGATGGTCCTTATTGCAGCCTTGTTTGTCCCTAACAGTTACGAATTTGTGTTTCTTCAGTTTGTGACCGGAATGGTATCGATTTACAGCATAAAAACCCTGGTCAAACGGGAACAGTTTCTGATTTCAAGTCTTATTATATTAGCAACTTATCTGGTTGCTTATATTGGTCTCGGACTGACGCGTAACGGATCATTCAGTAATATATACTGGAGCGAAATTGCGCCTTTTATTGTGAGTGTGGGTCTTACCCTGCTCGCTTATCCGCTGATATACGCTTTTGAACGTCTGTTTGGTATTGTCTCTGACCTTACCCTTATGGAACTGACCAACAGTAATTCGAAGTTATTACGGGAATTATCGCTGAAAGCACCGGGCACTTTCCAGCATTCCTTACAGGTCGCCAACCTGGCTGAAGCCGCAATCTATAAGATTGGCGGAAATCCGCTTATGGTGAGAGCAGGTGCCTTGTACCATGATGTAGGCAAGATGATCAATCCACAGTACTTTATCGAAAACCAGATTTCAGGTCACAATCCGCATGACGAACTGACTCCTGAGCAGAGTGCTCAGGTCATTATATCACATGTTCTCAAAGGAATCGAAATAGCACGCAAAAATCTGCTTCCTGAAGTAGTGGTAGACTTTATCAAAACACATCACGGGACAACGCGTGTGGATTATTTTTATAACATGTTTCTCAAGAACAATCCGGACAAGCTGGTAGATGAATCCCTGTTCCGTTATCCGGGTCCTATTCCTTTCTCAAAAGAGACAGCAGTATTGATGATGGCCGATTCGGTAGAAGCTGCCTCACGCAGTATGAAGGAACATACCGAACAATCTATTAATGATCTTGTCGATAAAATTATCGATCATAAAGTAGCCCAACGCCAGTTTATCGACAGTAATATTACGATGAAAGATATTACAGAAGCTGCCCGCATATTTAAGTCCATGTTGAAGAGTATTTACCATGTGCGCATCGATTACGATCTGAGCAAAAAAAAATCTGATTAATTATATTTCAGAAACAAATTGAACCTCAGAAGTTTATTTAAAAGCTCTTTATTTTTTTTCAAAAAAAGCGTTTAGAGGCTTTGCAGAATGAAATATTAGCGTTATGTTTGCATCGTTGAAACACGGAGAGGTGCCTGAGTGGCCGAAAGGAACAGTTTGCTAAACTGTCGTACTGGAAACGGTACCGCGGGTTCGAATCCCGCCCTCTCCGCACAACATTAAAAAGAGTCCAATGCAAATTGGACTCTTTTTTTGTATACTCAATCTTTTTTTATCTTGTAGAATTATTATCTGGATTGCAGCAATCGAGGAATAAGAATCCGCCGACGTGAAAACAGCATTTTATATCATCGAAAAGGTGATAAAAAAAAGAACAGGCAGATATATCAAGAGCCTTACTTTCAAAAATGAGCAAATAAAACAGATGATATGGACAAATATAGTTTTCAATACAGCATTAGTTTTCAGCGGTATTTACAGGTTGCCCTCACAGCAGTAGCCTTTCTCTGGATGGGTAGCGCAACCTTTGCCCAACAAAAGGATATGATTATCCGCATTTCAGAAATCGAGATACATCCGGAACATTTGGAAGAATACAAGGCTATCCTTAAATACGAAGCAGAAGCATCCGTAAGGCTGGAGACGGGCGTTGTTGCTATATTTCCGATGTACCAAAAGGATAATCCGACCCAGGTGCGGATATTGGAAATGTACGAAGACCAAAAAGCCTATCAGTCGCATTTGAAGACTGAACATTTCCAGAAGTACAAGACAACAACGCTGCACATGGTCAAGTCGTTGAAGCTAATGGATATGGAAGCTATCGACCTGAAAGCTGCATCCGGTATTTTTAGGAAGTTAAAGGAAATGCATTAGAATAATGCTGATACTTTTCTGAATAAATTTTCAACTATTCAGGGCTATAAAAAACGTCAAAAGCGCTATCAAGTGTTCGACTGTCATCCTTTTCAACCCACATATTAAAAAGAGTCCAATGCAAATTGGACTCTTTTTTTTTGTAAACTTAATCCTTTTGTCTTACAGAATTATTATCTGGATTGCAGTAATCAAAGAATAAGAATCCGCAGGCTTCGATTCAGGAAGGCTTAGGTATATAGCGTTTATTGTTTTGCTTTCGGAGTATTTAAAATTTCCTCCTTAAAATCTTTAGTCAAAATAGGATATAAGTCTTCATAACTAAAAAGTATCATTGGTGTTATTTGAATATGTTCTACAGGATACCAATTATTTACAAAATTGATTAATGATGTTTGTGCTTTGTTTATTTGTCCTGTCAAAAGAAAAAGACGTGAAGCGCTTATGTGGATGTTACTGTTGAATATTTTGTTAGCAAATTTTTCATAATAACTCAAACTCTCATCCGTGTCTCCTTTTTCAAACATAAAATACAGCAAATATTCCGCTCCTTCAGCACTATCAAATATCAATTTTGGGCGATACTTTTTTAATTGTATTATAAACTCATCAATTGATTTTCCATTTTTAACTATTTGAACTTGCTCTTCATCTATTTCCAGTTTTTTTTCTCCGCTAAGTTTTGCCAAATGATTTTTAATCTGGTGTCTGTAAGAATTAATAATATGATTTGGAAGGTTTAAATTTTCCTTCTTGGAAAGAAAATTTTTGTAAAAAAACTCAGCTCTTAAAACATTATTACTTATTATCGCAGAATTTGAATATGCAAAAAAGTGTTCAACTAACACATTTCCGGCATACCATTGTTCATTGAACGGTAAACCATTCTCATCGTTTGTCATAGCAGTTTCATAGTCGTTGCTGAAATAGCTAATTTCTGCTTTAACTATGGCCTTTTGAGGTTCATAACCTTTAATTTTATCTAACTGTTCTAAACCCGTTTCAATTTGTCCACTTCGTAATGTGTCAAAAATATTCCTTAATTTTTTTGGTATTTTTACTATTTCCATTTTTATGTATCTGGTAATTGTAATTCCTATGGTAAAGTAAACTCAACCTTTCTGTACTTGTAACAGACCACATGTTAGCATTCAATCGAAAGCGCTCAATCCTCCTGCTTCAAAACTATCCTATCCTGTAAGGCTTTTTTCGGCAGATTAAACAAATGTTTCGTTAACCAGCTCCATATTCACCATTGCTCCGGTCAAATTTCCTGAACTAACGGCAAGGGCTACGGAACGCATCATAGAAGTACTATCACCGCAGGCAAATACACCTTCAATATTTGTTTTTTGCAGATTATCAACCTCTATATAACCCTGTTCGGTTAGTACACATCCCAGCTGCTCTGCAATAGCACAATTCTGTACAAACGGAAGAGCAGCATATACAGCTTTGAAGTCCATTCTCGTTCCATCTTCAAAAAGAATATTCCTAATCTGTCCGTTTAAATGTTCGACTTCGATAACCTTTTTTTCTATAACAGGGATATTATGCTTCTCTAGTTTTGCTTTTTGTTCGGTTTCGAACTCAGCCGGACCAGATGTTAAGATTGTAAGATTTTTAGTGAGATTATTTATCAAAGAAGCCATATGAAAAGCTCTGTCTCCATTGGCTAAAATTCCAGTTTTTTCATTACGATATTCGTATCCATGACAATAAGGACAATGGATTACAGAAATACCCCATGATTCTGAAAAACCATTTATATCGGGCATTATATCCTTTATTCCGGCGGCCAAAATAAGTCTTCGGCTACTGAATTTCTCTCCTGTACTTGTTGTTATTATAAATCCGGCATCTGTTTTCTCTCCATTGACAGCTTCGCCCTGATAAAATGCTACAGTTGGATATTGCTCCACCTGTTCTCTGGCTATCCGGGATATCTCCTGAGGTGTTTTTCCATCCTGAGTCAGGAAGTTCTGCGAATGTGGAGTCTGACGGTTACAGGGCTTCCCGCTATCTATTATTAATACATTTCGTAAGGAACGTCCCAGGCTCATAGCAGATGATAATCCGGCATAGCTTCCTCCGATAATAATGACATCAAACAATTTATCTGTTTTCATTTTTTCCTGATTTTAAATACGAAACGTTTGTGTCTCCATAAAAATAACTAATGTCTTTACGAATGTAACGAAGTAAATGAAGGAATAAAACAAACAATTTATAATCGCGGATAAAAACTTAACATGGATTACTTCGCTTCGATATAAGCCAGATTGTAGTACTTATTTGGCTGGAGGTAAATGTTGTTATCCTGAAAGTCTAAAAAAACATTAAACCGCTTTAAAACCTCGTTACCTAAGACATGAATATCCTTTTCCTTAAAGGGTTTATTGGCATTAGCTATTTGTGCGGGGATATTTTTTAAGGAGTGGCGTCCGATTTTCAAAGTACTCAGATTAGCGGTTACTACCGGAATTTCGTTGCCCTGTGCACCTTTCATCAGCACACGTTTTATTTCTTTCATTTTTTTGTAAGGAAATTTTTGGGCAGTCAACAGATCACTGTTCAGCATCAGCGTTCGTTGATATCCGGTATCAAATAATATAGTATCAGTTACGGTTACACCGCTTTGCCTGATTTGTGTTTCCATAAAAAACAACTCCTTATAAAAAACAATAGTATGCTTTGAATAGGATTTATCTTTACCTACATTTAATGGCAATTGATTGTGTACGACCATTAGGCCTTTGTCATAATTTAGTTCAACCGCTTTGCCTTTAAACAAATCCCAGCCAAAACGCCCGTCAGTTCCGTGACCACTCAATTGCGCATCATAAACTTTGGTGCGATACAAATTCTGACCCAATAGTAATGGATAAGCAGTATTGTAAAGGTTAATTTTTGACTTAAGTTTTGTGGCTATCGTATTGTTCGTTAAAACAAGCTCAGTAGTGCCCGTATCAAAATTGAGGTTAAGTGTATCTTTTTCATTAAATATTCCTTTCACCGAAATGGTGTTTTGCTCATTAATGGCAAGCATCAATGTGTCGCTTACAGGTTTCTCCTGTGCAAATGATGGAGTGGCAAAGAATGCTATTAAAATCGTCAAGATACTATTTTTTTTCATGGAGGCTGTTTAATATTGATTATAGGTAAATGTAGCAATTTCCATCAAAACTTTCCAGAGAACGAAGTATCTAAAATTCTATAAAATTAAGCGCTTAGGCTGCAATAATCTCTTTGCTATCCCTATTCTTTAAGTTTCTTTTCCGAATTACAAGGGCAGTGACCCATACAGATAACAAAATCAGCAGAATACATATTTTAGTGGTATTCATTTCAGGGAAAAAGTTATTAAGCGAATGAATAGCCGATACAGCCAGTAAAGAGAATGTATTATCCGCAACTTTTCCTATACCCCAGGATCCCAACACCAAAATTCCAAAAAACAACAAATTTGAAGATGTCATATCAAAATTCAGATGCCATATAAACCATAATGTTGCAACAAGGAGAATATTCAAAAATTCAGGTAAGGGTTTTAGTTCGCGTTGTAAAAATCCGCGCCAGCCTATCTCTTCCAAGAGTCCGTATATTAAAATGGCGGAAATAGCCATAAAGGAAAATGTACCTTTCAAAAAATATTCAAAACCTAAAATCAAAACAACAGGAAGCCCCCAGTATAATAAGAAAGGAAGGATTGTGTTTTTATAGTTTCCTTTGAGTGTCAGTACAGGTTTAATCTTAAAGGCATAAAATACAACCAGAGCTCCAATGGCAGGCCCTGCCCCCTGTAGCAATACTTTTATAAAACTACTGGATACGCTCTCTAATAAATCCGTTTTATTGGTCAGATAACGAAGAGCAACAGCTACAATATAAAAAGTTAATACAGCTAAATAATTGACTTTATTTTTCATTTTTTATCGGTTTGAATACGGTTTCAAAAGTAGAGATATGATTCCGCTAAAAAATTGACGATAGATAAGAAATGAAGTATTCAGGAAGTTTTTTTTCTGATTCGGCTCAGACTTTCAGCAGTAATTCCCAGATAAGAGCAAATGATCTTCAATGATGTTCTTTGAAAGACTTCGGGACGCTCTCTTACCAGTTTCAGGTATCTTTCTGTTGGAGAAAGTGTCAGCAAATTTATTTGTTCGGATTGTTTACGGATAAACATGGAATCTGAAATGGCCTTACCAATAAAAATACCTGTCGAAGACCTTAGATACAGCGCATGTAAATCCGTAAAGCTTATGGACCAGATTACAGACGCTTCCAGAGCCAGCGTCTTGATAACAGTTGATGACTGTGTCAGAAATGACAGATAATCACTAAAAATTTGCTTCTCATAATAAAGATTGATACACACCTCTTTTTCCTCAGACAGGACAAAGTGAGCGGCAGAACCGGTAACAAGAATATTAATGTACCTTTCCGTTTTATGGTAATCTTTTATTATTTCATTCTTTTCGAATGTACGGAGCTGTACACATTTTGCAAATTCTGTCCAGATATGAATATCTGCTTTGTAAAAAGGATCAAATATTTCTTTAATTTTTTCGGCTGTAGGATGTTCCATAGATAAATGCATACATAAATTCTGACTGTTATATTCGTCAGAATATGCTGCAAATATAACAGCCATAAACGAATTTGCATCCCCATATGGTCGATACATTAAATAAGCTATCTAAATATGTACATAAGTGAGATAGCTATGTCTCATCTGAATTAAAAAGAAAAGCCCACTCTTAAAGCGGGCTTCCTAATTTCATTGAAGAAGACTTTTACTCTTTTTAATTCAGGACTTTTGTTAAGTCAACAAGTTCAAAGTTTTTATCAACCTCAAAAAATTGTCTAAATATAGCTGCGTGTCCCGAACCCACAAGAACAAAAATACTTTTTGTATCAGGCTTTAACTGGCTTTGAATATTAGAATACATTATTAAATTTCTTTTATACCAGTCCGTAACCAGATTTGAACCAAAATAATCGTTATTGATCATTACTTTATTAGCAAATGAAATATAAAAACCAAGATTATTATCCAATTTTGATTTTTCATTCAGACATAAAAAAATCTCACTCAAATTACTTTTTTCTAAACAGTTATCAGATAACGAAGTTTTTATCGCATCAAACTCTTTTTTCAATTCAGGATTTGAATTCACCTCTTTTAACAAGATGTCAAACCTCATTTCAATTAAACTATCAATAGGATACAATTCCTCATGTTTCAACTTTTTCGCTAACCGATATCCCAATTGGAAAGTTTCACCTTCAGTGTAATACCTTTTCGTCCGCTCCCGTTTTATCGTATCAGTGAACTTATGGTACTGATTTTTCAGGTAAGATTGGTAATTCGTATTCAGTTCTTTCTTTGCGCTGAAATAGCTCTCTACAAATATTTGATCAGGTTTATAAACAGATGCACTGATTTTGTCAACCAGGTTGTCTAAATCCTTTTGGCTTTCTTCAGATAAGATACTTCGCTCTTTATGCTTTATCATGTCACTACCAGGATTATTGAAATGGTAAGTTCCTAATAAAATGACTTTTACTTTTTCCTGAGCTAATACAAATGAAAGTTGAAAAAGGAATAAAAAAAGGATTAAGGAAATTTTGCGCATGTTTTGTTTTTTATGTTTTATTTAAAATTGGTCACGAATATACAGAATAAACACATTTAATCAAGAAGACCCTATCTTTATATTCAATATATTAACCAAAATATTAAAATTTTATAAAAAAGTTACTACAAACATTAAACCTCGACCCTGGTGCCATTTCCCAGAGTAACACACAGCTCATTATTGGCGAAACCTTCGCCAATAATGAGCTGTAAAAAAGTCTTCGATGAAGTATATCTCCTTATTTGAATCTGTAGCCTATCCCCACTCTATAAAAACCATTATTTGGTTTATAAGATCCTAATGCATTACTGACACGATAAGGATTGAGAACCTGATAATTTCCCTTAAGATCAAATCTTTGGAGGTGCACCGTAATTCCTCCTGACAGTCCGATATTTACTTTATTTGCATTAATGTTTGTCAAAGCTGAATTTATTTCCTGACTGTGTCGTAGTGTATCGCGCACATCGTATACAGGTCCTAATCCGGTCATTTTAGAAGATTGTTTGACGGGTAGATCAATAATAACACCGGTATTTAGCGAAATATGATTTGAAAGCCTGTACTCGACCTTCAACGGAATATCTATAGCCGCAAGCTTTCTGCTGTCTCTTATCATAAATGAGTAGCCTAAAGAGTCCGGCCTGAAATAACTGGGATGAGAAAATTCTCCTGATACTTTTCGGTTACTATTCGCATTCAGCCCCAGACTTACAGCCCATTTATGATTGAAGGCTATCTGTCCAAAAACACCGGCATATAAGTTGGTACCTTGTGTTCCGATATTCGCCCCTGTCTCCAATCCGAAGTTATAGGAGGGATTCCATACTGATCCGGGAGTTGTAAATTTTACTTGTTTATTCCTTCCTGAAGATTTGTAGTAGATATTATTCTTCCTGTTTTTTTCTGCTCCCCTCCTCTTTCTTTCCTTATCCGTATAAGAATACTCAGCGACAAGAGCGGATTGGGGCCTCTTTTGCCTATTAAATCCTAAACCTGGCTTGATATCTGATAAAGATTTGACTGAAGCTCCCTCTATTTTACTGTTATACAGCACTCTGGCTTGCGGATAGTTAAACAGCATATTATTATCCGTATGCACAATGCGATCTCCTGGAGAAAACGGAGTAGTAACATATTCTGAATTATTATATTCCTCAGGAACATTGCTATGCCTCTCCTTAAAACTTCTTTTCAGAGGAGCAGGTGTAGAAAGCTTTGATCCTAAATCATCATGTGAAATACGATAGTCTGGAATCCGAGACAGATCTGCATTCGTGCTACTATCTGTCTCTGTATTAGCCCTTTCATCTTCTGACTGAACACTGCTTACAAGAGAATCCGCATACATCTCCTTTGTCTTTACCGCCCGAGATTTATCTTCTTTTTTATCAGGGAGATATATGTATGCAACTGTAGAAACTACGGCTACAGCCGGCAAGATGTAACCTATTAATTTCCATATTTTTGCGCCAACAGACACAGCTGAGGTTGCTGCGACCGGAACATCAAGAGGTAGGTATTGATCCAGTGTATTTTTCATTCCCTCCCATGCGGCATCAGGAGATTCCTTGATCTCTGTTTTGTTCAACTTTTCACGCCAAAGTTTATGATACCATACTGAATTCTTCATGATCTTGGTGTTTTCAGAGGGTTATCAATTGTTGCGTTTTTTAACATGTTCCGCAATTGTTTTTTTGCTTCTGAGAGATGCCAGCGGGAAGTACCGTCACTAATCCCGAGCTGTTCAGCAATCTCCTGATGAGAATATCCGTCTATGACAGAGAGATTGAACACAATCTGTGTAGCGACTGGCAACAGCCTTATCAGCTTCAGAAGATCTTCAGCAAATAATTTATCTAAAACTGCAGGTTCTATATACACTTCCTCTGCTACGTCCTGAATAGCCGAATGATTAAACCGTGCTTCTTTTCTGCTCAGATCAATACAGGATCTGACCATAATTGTACGGATCCAGGCCCCTAAATCCCCCTTTTGAGGATCGAATGTATTGATATTCTGAAATATTTTCAGAAAACCACTATTCAGAGCTTCCAGAGCTAAGTCATCGGATCTCAGGTAACGAAAGCACAATCGCAGCATATCTTCATAATAAAGCTTGTATAAAACTTCCTGAGCCTGACGTTTATTGGCTTTACAGCCTTTCACTAATTTGTTATCCTTACTAAAAAAAAGATTCATTCAATTGATATAGCGGCCAGTTTTTCTTTGCATTAATATTAGTATTACGTAAGGGAGATGCAGAACGTTGGGTAAATTTAAAAATTTTTATTTTTTTCAATTCATGCATTTTTCGCCAACGTTTAGCCAATCAGTACCGTAATTATAATAAAGCCCTATGCCATGTTTTATAAAAGCAGTTATGAAAGACACAACGAATGGTACAATAATCATTTTCCCTCAGCAGAATCGAAAACAAATCTGTACAAAAGAAACCGGGAAGCAGATAAAAACAATCTTTCTGTATGGTTACAGGATATTTTCTTTTCGTGTCTGAACCCATTATTAAAAAATAAAAGCAATACATGGCTTACTGTCGGTGATGCATACGGTTTTGATGCGCAATATATCTTAAAATCCGGAAATGAAGCATTGGCGA
Organism: Sphingobacterium sp. UBA5789; assembly: GCF_002418355.1. NCBI lineage: Bacteria > Pseudomonadati > Bacteroidota > Sphingobacteriia > Sphingobacteriales > Sphingobacteriaceae > Sphingobacterium > Sphingobacterium sp. UBA5789. Next base: position 907,351 of record NZ_DIDX01000004.1, read on the forward strand.
CAGATCTGAATACTGATTTTCTAACTATAGCGGAGAAAGAAGGTATTATCTCTTCCTGCTCAGCGCAGAATGCTGAAAAGATAACATTTGCGGATGAAAGCTTTGATTATGTCCTGTGTAAAGAATCCTATCATCATTTCCCGCGACCTTATATGGCTGTGTATGAAATGTTAAGGGTAGCCCGATCCGGAATAATAATTATGGAACCTCAGGATCCTGTTTCGAAAATGCCACTCCTTCAATTTCTGCATAATCTGTTTGCCAGCAACAAAAGGATAATGAGTAAAATATGGAAAAACCGATTTTCGTATGAACCAGTTGGAAATTTTGTGTACAAAGTCTCTGAGCGGGAATTTGAAAAAATTGCAGCAGGCCTTGGGTTGCGCTTAGTCGCCTTTAAGAAAATCAACCCTAACTTTTGGTTCAAAGGAGCAGAGTATATCTCTCAGAAAAACAATGCTAAGCTATTTAAGCTTACAAAATGTAAAAAAGCATTTCGCGATTTTCTGGTCAGATTAAGAATTATACCAGCTCAGACATTAGTATCAGTTATCTTTAAAACAGTACCGGATGAGGTAACCATCGGTAATCTGAAGCAGGAAGGCTATCGTTTAGTCTATATCCCCAATAATCCCTATATAAGTTGAGGACAACTTTTTTCAACCTACAATTGCAGGAATATTATTTTTGGTATTTAGTTTATTTATAAAAAAGGCAGCTATAACATTTGGTACCCAGCATAACCAGGCTACAGCGAGATAAGAATTAACAGGGTCTCCAGTCAGGGCAATAAGAGAAGGAAACCATAGTCTGAGTGTTACCGCAGCAAAGGTACAGGCATAACTGTACGTCATCAATTGCTGATGTTTAGTAATATTACCTTTCCTGATTTGATAGAGCGCAAAACATGTCGTAAGCAGCCAGATTATCCCTAAACTGATAAATCCTGTAGACGAAATCAAACCTCCGTTGGCATAAAACCCCATATATATTCCGGATACAGAACTGAGCACAACGCAACCAACATATATCTTTCCTATGTTTTTATGCAGACGCATATGATTATTACGGAATTTGGCACCGAATTGTCTCCATCCGATAAACAGAGCTATCCCGCCAAAAAGAATATGTGTACTAAAAGCAGCCTTCCATATTATATTATGAAGTATTTCCGGAGTTTTGGTTCCCAGAAAAGTATACTTGGGTTCTACAAATGCATACATAAGAGGATACAGTCCTATGACCAAAGCAAGCACACAAAAAAGAATAAATAAAATCTTTCGAAACATATATAAACAAGCTGTTTTTTAAATAAAAATTAAATATATAAAATTTCGCTTCAACTCAGAGTGTAATTAGAAATACTGAAAAAATTAATGATGAGACTATACTTTGTTTGCATATTTCATCATCAGCTTATCCAAAAAACCATACAATTTGAGATTCATTTCCATAAAATCATAACTTCTTATGTCCTCTGGTTTCTGTACAAACGGGTATGTATGGTTACTGGTTAGAAATTCCTGATCAGCTGTAATCAGTAGCTCTACTACTTCAGCTGTAAGTTCCATATGACATTGAAATCCATACATCAGATCTGTATAAGCTATTATCTGTCTTGGACACCCCTCACTGCTGGCCAGTATCTTGCTTTCGGCTGTCAGTCCTGGCATATCATTATGCCAGTGACCTACAGCCAATGCTGGACCAAAATGAGCGACCTTTTCATCCTGCAGACCATGAGGAGTAAGACTTATCGAAAAAACTCCGATTTCCTTTTCCGGGCTATGTGAATATTCCCCGCCCATTGCCTCTCCAAGAAGTTGGGCTCCCAGACATACTCCAACTACGGCCTTCCCAAGTGCTGCACATTTTTGTATCAAAAGGATCTCAGCCTTTGCATCAAAATACGAACATTCTTCAATAGAAGTATCCGGGCTTTGAGGTCCTCCCATAACAATCAACAGATCTATATGATCTACTTTATCAGGCAAAATGTCTCCATCATACAGCTTTGAAAAACTAACTGTATACTGACGTTCGATAGCCCATAGCAGGTAAGCTCCCGGTGCTTCGAAGAGTTCATGCTGTACAAAATGAATATGCATATAAGGAATTATTTTAATTGCCGTTTTCGTTCCAGTAATAACTATCTGACGTAGGTCGCTGTCCGAAAATAGCTGTTCCTACACGTACTATAGTTGCACCTTCTGCAATAGCCGCTTCCAGATCTCCGCTCATACCCATCGACAGTTCGCTCATTTCTACATTGGGGATGTTCAAAGCTATGATCTGCTGCTGTATATCTCTTAACAGGTGAAAACATAGAACGACCTTTTCGGATTCTGTACTCAGCAGCCCTATCGTCATCAGCCCCTTTATTTTTAGTGTATCCAACAAGGCAACTTCTTTGACCAGATCCAGTACTTGATCAGGACTCACGCCAAATTTGCTTTCTTCAAAGGATGTATTCACTTGTATGAAGACCTCTATAGTCCTGTTTTCAGCTTTTAACCGCTGATGTAATTTTTGGGCAAGCTCTATGCGATCAAGCGACTGAATACAGGTGATATCATATTTCAGCAGATCTTTGACCTTATTGGTCTGCAGATGTCCGATAAAATGATTGACATGCGGAATATCTTTTAAAGCATCGTACTTTTCTTTGATCTCCTGAACTTTATTTTCTGCGATCAGGGTATGACCAGCTTGCAGTGCCGTTCTTATACGGTCAGAAGACACCGTTTTGGTCGCCAGTAAGAGTTTGACTTCACTGCGGTCACGACCAGTCTGAGCACATGCCCGGGTTATGCGGTCATGTATAGCAGCGATGTTATCGATTATTTCCTGATTCATACCGGTACATTTTTTCTCTTCTCCTCCAATGCATTGATCAGTTTTGCTTTTACAAGGGTAAAAGTGTGATCTTTAGCTTCCGCAAATGAAATATTATACTTACGATCAATATATTGCAGATCCTCCGGAAAAGCAGATAATAATTTATCGTAATAGGTATCCAAAACGTCTCTGGAAGGCATTTCAAAGTTTACCCGCAATTGAAAACGTCTTAATAATGCGCTATCAATTATCTCCGCATGATTCGTAGCACATAGCAACAACGCATTTTCAGGATAATAGTCTATCAGCTGAATCAACGTATTGACCAGTCTTCGCATTTCGCCGACATCTTTGTCATCATTTCCTCTCGCCTTTCCTATCTGATCAAATTCGTCCAAAAACAAGACAGCTTTTTCTCTGCCGGCTTTATCAAATACCTGTTTGATATTTTGTGAAGTCTCCCCTATTCTTGAACATACAATATTACTGAGATTCAGGATCAGGATATTCTTGTCCAGCTCTTTAGCAATGGCTTTTGCCGTCATTGTCTTTCCACAACCCGAACTGCCATGAAGTAGTATCTTATTATTTACTGGCAGACCATATTTATGTAATTCATCTATATAAGTATGTTCCTTTATGAGTTGAACAAATGATTGTCTGCTGCTATCTTCCAGAAAGATATCTGCCAGGGAAACCTGTTCTTTATCATTTATGAGAAGGTCATATATATTCATTTATCAGAGATAGTTTAGAGTATGTAATATCAATTTGTATACAAAAATAGGGTTAATGAGGAGAATCCGACTGGTACAGTTTTGTTAAAAACAGATAGTCCAAATCAAAGCCTTATCAAGCAGCTGATTCTGGAAGCAGGAATACGTATTGCGTTTAAGATATCTTGTCAGAAAAAGAATATTTAGGTCTATTAAAGAATGTTCTTTGCTGCCAGTCATTATAATTTAATTCCATGCTGATTTCACCAGCATTGCAGTTTTCCGCATAAGTCCAGCCCTGCAGCTCATAAAATTTTTCTGTGATTGAATTTGGACTTATATGCAGCGTCAGCTTGTCTTTTGTTTTTTCAAAATACCAGCTGACCATTAAACGATAAAGCTTTATCTCCATTTCATTTTTTGCATATTCAGGATGAATAAATAGTGCACAAATACACTTTTTATTTAAATCCAAAAGGGCAAATCCGGCTAATTGTCCCCTCACCAGACAAATCCAGCCTCTTCCTTTTTCACAAATCAGCGAGGCCACTTCTTCATCTGATCCCAGATTTGTGTGTAAGAAGACCGTTTCTTTAACTAAGTGTATCAGCTGCTGTATTCCCTCAATATCAGCCTCTTCTGCAACTTTAAAAATCATATTTGCAAACTTATACAAATTTCTTTCATATCAAAAGCTATCAGATATGTATTAAATGCATACGTATATTAAATCAAAGTCAGGTTTAGTAAAATGAGTTTAACAAAACGGAACAAATACGGATACAATAATTTATTTTTGATTAGAATTAAGCGAAAAACGGTTTTTTATAACGTATATGAAGATAAAGTCACATTTATGGGTAAGCATGGTATTTGTATTGTTAATAATATCCTGCAATACATATCCGGATAAAAATCCGGGCAGAAATCCTGCCCATTCCAATCAGATGGCTACACTTTCAGATATACGCTTTGGCAGGACTATAGATAAGACACTGGAAATATGGGGAATGTCCCTTAAAGATAATGATAACAAAGCTTCCGGTCCCAAAATTGATTTTGAAGAATTTACCCTCAAAAAAGATGTTCCTGCAGAGTTATACAGCATTGACCTGAGCCATAAATTCAGGAAAATTTCCGTTTTTTATGATAAAAAAAGTAAAGTTATCTTCAGGTATGAATTAAGAATATCCGGAAAGGATCTGGTCGAAGAAATGATCAAAGTTTTCAAGGAAAAGTACGGATCCCCTTTGTTTTACAGGGATCAGGAGGGTAAATCAGGATCTGTCTTTATTGATCAGGAAGGAAATAGGGTCGTAGATTCGGAGCGATCCTATTACCAATGGAATGACAGAAAAACAAGCACGTCATTTTTTATGATCAGGAAAACCGAAGGGCAAAGCGAGCTACTAGAGATAATTGCAATGGAAAGAAATTCAAAACGCAATCAACAGGAATCTGCATCCGGTAGTACGGAAACGGTTTTCCCCGAATAATGAATCATAGCAGATAACTTTCTGTATAGATCTATTAAAAGGCATGCACTATGTTTAGAAAGATTTTATATACCCTGATATCATGTTCCCAGCTGGGAATGCTCTTTTCCTGTGCTGAACAGCTGGATTCCATATCTGAAAATTACTATCTCAAATCCGGCAAGATTTATTACATACCGGGAGGTAACTCATTTGAAAGAGGTTCCGTAGAAACAGGCGCTGACAAAAGCACATTTAAAGTATTGTCGGCCGATGTTGCAAAAGATAAGGCACATATATATTACAAGGGATATGCACAAAGACAGGTAGATTATTCTTCATTCTATCTGGAAGATGGTCTCTTTAAAGATAAGGACCATGTGTACTATTCCAAAAACTATTCCTTCGAACCAGGCCGGCCAAGTAGTCCTGAAGACAGAAACCAATGGAGCATTGTACGTCTTGCTGATCCGAAAACTTTCACAAAACTGGCTGCTCCAAACCAGCAATGGGCCAAAGATAAAAACCGTTATTTTTATAATTACCAACCATTGGAAGTAGATTATGCGACTTACAGGATTATCAATAAATCGTTCTCCGCAGATAAGAATGCGCTTTATATCAATGAAAACAGGTTTGTAAAAGCGACAAAGTATGTCCCGACAGTTATCGATTCACTGACAGAACATTATATCCTGCTTAATCATAACACTTTACTCTATTATGTCACTCAGCTGGTCGAACAACCTATTCAAAACAGCAAGGATATACGCGTGCTTCATAATAATGTCCTTTGTATAGATAGTAAAGTTGTTGTTGATGGAAATGTATTTTATCCAAATGAAGCAGATGCATCATCATTTGAAATACTCTTTATTTCCTCCAGTTTCTTTGTCGCAAAAGATAAAAACAAAGTTTATTATCAGGAAGAAATTATAAATGGAGCAGATGCAGCAACGTATCAGAATCTCTATCTTGCCATCGGAAAAGACAAAGATCATGTGTACAGTGGAGCCAATATTGTAAATGTGCCTGATCCGTCTTCATTCCGCAAGATGGAGGGCAAAGATTTTGATTTCAGGGATGACAAGGGAAACCAGTTTAAATACGTCAGAAAAGAAAACAAAGTCCGGCTTCAGGATCAGTCAGGTAAATTATATTAAAAAAATCACCAACGCAATGTGGAAATACTACGCTTTACTCTCCGCCCTCTTTGCTGCACTGACAGCCATTCTGGCCAAGATCGGCGTAAAAGGTGTCAACAGTAATCTGGCCACAGCAATCCGTACATTGGTTGTGCTTTTCATTGCATGGGGCATTGTGCTGTTGAGTGGAGAGATCAAAGAAGTAAAAACTCTGAATAAGGAAAACTGGTTATTTCTCACGCTCTCCGGTATTGCGACAGGCTTATCCTGGTTATTTTATTTTAAAGCCTTACAAACAGGAGATGTTTCCAAAGTAGCTCCTATTGATAAATTAAGCGTAGCAATTGCCATAGGACTCTCCTTCTGGCTCCTCAAAGAGCCGGCAGATGCTAAAACAATAGTTGGAGGCCTGCTCATCGTTGCCGGCACACTGGTCATTATATGGTGATGATTCCGGAGATATCAGATACTAAAATATAATCTTACACGGCTGTATATATTATTTGGCAAGCAAATGATATGATTATTGTTATATATTTTCGAAACATATTATTCAAATTCAAAAATAATTCAAAATTGAATGTTTAATTTGCACTAAAGGAATAGTTTACAATCCGGCAGTTCAAAAAATGAAAATCCTGATCATAGAAGATGAATACGAGCTTGCAAAAAGCATTGGTGACTACCTCAGTCTGCAAGGTTATCTGTGTGAATTTGCATCCACTTTTCAGATGGCTCAGGAGAAAATAGCCGGATTTGACTATGACTGTATTTTATTAGATATTATGCTTCCTGATGGCAACGGGATGCATGTATTGCAGACTTTGAAAGCTCAGGAAAAACAGGATGGCGTCATTATTATCTCAGCCAAAGATGCCCTTGATGACAAAATCAAAGGATTGCAGATCGGAGCAGACGATTATCTGACCAAACCTTTTCATCTGTCGGAACTGGTCGCGCGCATTTATGCTGTCATACGACGTAAGCAATTTCAAAATTCTAATATTATTGTACAAAATGAACTTCAGATCGATCTGTTAGCCAAAACCGTATCCGTAGGTGATCATGTCGTTCCCTTTACAAAAAAAGAACTTGATCTCCTGCTTTACTTTATCGGAAATAAGAATAAAGTCATTTCAAAAAGTACACTCGCAGAACATCTGTCCGGAGATGTAGCAGACATGCTGGATAATCATGATTTTATTTATGCCCATATTAAAAATCTGAAGAAAAAATTACAGGAAGCGCACAGCGGATCTTATCTAAAAACCATCTACGGCAGTGGATACAAATGGGAAGGATGAAAAAATTACTTAGTAAATCCATAAAACCATTTATTATCTACTCATTAGTAGTATTGCTTTCCAGCATTCCGATCTATTATTTCCTGGTAGATGGCATCTGGTTAAGTGAACTGGATGAGCATAACGAAATTGTAGCCGATCGTACAGAAAATCAACTCAATAAACTTAAGCTGAATCCGCAAAAGTTGTCCGAGAGTATTATACTCTGGAACAGTATACAGCCGGGAACCAATCTTCGGCCGTTCACTGACAACCTGATTCCCGCAGACAGTACATATACAATCCGCAGAGCAAATCCATACACCGATCATGAAGAAATTGACCGTTTCAGAGTGTTACAAAGAATAATCAGGGTCAACGGTCAGCCTTATATGCTTACAGTAGAGACTAATGTGGAAGAGACAGAAGAAACCGTGATTGCTATTGCAGTAGTTACATTATTCTTCTTTATTATTCTTGTTGTAGGTTTCCTGATCTTAAACAAAAGACTTTCCATTAAATTGTGGACCCCCTTTAGAAGTACATTATCCAAACTCAAAACTTTCAACCTGAATACACAAACAGCAATTGAATTTGATAAGAGTGACACCCTGGAATTTGAAGAATTGAATGCAGCACTGACCAAGCTACTGGAACATAATATTACGGTATTCAAATCTCAGAAAGAATTTACAGAAAATGCTTCTCATGAACTGCAGACGCCTCTGGCCATCATGAAAAACAAACTGGATCTTCTCCTCCAGCAACAACAACTTACAGAAGAACAATACCATATTATTGAAGATATTAATAAGGCCCTTAGCCGCAGTACACGAATCAATAAAAACTTACTTTTACTGGCAAAAATCGAAAACTTGCAGTTTGACGATCGGGAAGATCTGGATATAAGTCTGATGATCCGTCAGTCCCTGCTTATTTTGCAGGAACATGCAGATCAGAAAGAACTCACAATCACCGATAAGATAGGTCCTCAGATTATAAAAAGCGGAAACAGAACACTCATCGAAATTCTGGTCAATAATATAATCATCAATGCAATAAGACATACCCGGCCAGGCGGAACTATTACACTGGCTTTAAACCCTCAGTTTTTAGAGGTCAGCAACTCAGGCAATGGTCCGCTACGACAGGATCTGTTGTTTAACCGCTTTTCCGGCACTACATCCGAAAGCTCAGGAAGCGGACTCGGACTTCCGATTATCAAGGAAATATGCAAAAGACAAAAATGGAATATTACATACCGGTTTGACAATAATCTTCATTGTTTCCGTGTAGGTTTCTAAAATTCAAATTTTCTTCAAAATTGGCTTTTATCATTGTAATAAAAACAAACAATGGTAAATCGATTCTGGTTTCTCAGCATTCTTCAACTGATCTGTATCAGCGTTTCGGCACAATATAGTCAACGTACCTTAAAACCCGATAGTACGCAAATCTTATATAATTCCGCTATCTCAAGACCTCATTTCCAATTCCGTCAACTATACATTCCGGGAGCTTTACTTATATCCGGTATAGCCCTGAACAGTAATGGCCCGGAATCATTTAAAAATGAAATCGTAGAAGAGCGAAATGAGCATATCCCCAGATTTCGTACGCATATAGACGATTTTTTACAATTCTCCCCTATTCTTGCCGCTTACAGTCTGGATGGATTAGGAATCGCCTCAAAAACGGATCTCTATAACCGGACAGCAATACTAATCAAAGGTGAAGCTGCTATGGTCGGTATTACCTACATTATGAAAAAATCTATCCATCAACAACGTCCTGACGGATCCAACTACGAATCCTTCCCTTCCGGACATACAGCTCAGGCATTCGCTGCAGCAACTTTTCTTTGTGAAGAATACAAAGACAGATTTCATTGGATGCCCTATGCTGCATATGGTGTAGCGGCTTCTGTAGGTACATTCCGTATGGTCAATAACAGGCATTACATCAGTGATGTGCTTGTTGGTGCTGCCATAGGAATATTATCCATGAAAGCAAGCTATTGGACACATCACTACAGATTAACTAAAAAACAAAAGGAAGCCATAGCCTATAAACGATATATGGAAGAAAGTTACTAAAATGAAAATTTACATTTCCTAATTCTGACACGATATAAATTCAAAACGCATGCATCAAAAAATCATTTCATTCTTAATTTTTATATTTCTATTCATGAATATCAGCTTTGCACAGGTGAGTTCGGTAACACTGTCAGGAACTATAAAAGCACAGGCCAGCAAAGAATATTTACCATATGTAACCATAACCCTTAACACATCATCAGATAGCAAGTTTGTATCAGGTACTGTTTCTGATGAACAGGGCCGTTTTGTTTTGTCTAATGTAAAACCAGGCAATTATCAACTGGTTATTTCACTAGTGGGCTATAAAAATCTGCAACAAAATCTGTATGTAGGTAGCCTTTCCGAATACCTGGATATCGCAAGTATAAATCTGGAATCTGATGAACAGATGCTCGACGAGGTAACAGTAACAGGACAACAATCCGGAATAAGTCAAAAGATGGATAAAAAGACATTTACAGTCGCCGATAACTTGAGTCAGGCCGGAGGATCCATATTACAGGCACTCCAAAATCTACCGGGAGTAAGTACGCAGGAGGGCAAAGTACAGCTGAGAGGCAGTGACAAAGTTGCTATTCTTATTGATGGTAAGCAGACAGCGATGACCGGATTTGGCAGCCAGACAGGACTGGATAATATTCCGGCATCCGCTATTGACCGTATTGAAGTCATCAATAATCCTTCATCCAAATATGATGCAAACGGAAATGCGGGTATTATTAATATAATTATGAAAAAAGAGAAGAAAGAAGGATTAAATGGTAAGATTGGATTAACTACCGGTGCCGGAGCATTATGGGTGCGTCAGGACAATTTACCGACCATCCGACCACAATATACATTTACGCCAAAGATCAATCCTTCTCTTTCCCTCAACTATCGCAAGAATAAAGTCAATGCCTTTGTATCAGTGGATAATCTGTATACACAGACATTAAATAAAAATGAATTTGTAGATCGTGTTTACGAAGATGGTACTACAATCCGCCAACAAACCAAACGCAACAGAAATACAAACTACTTTACTTCGAGGATGGGTCTGGATTGGAATATAAACGAGCAGAATACACTGACTGTATCCGGACTTTTTGGTAGTGAGAAGATAATAGACCGCGGTGATGAACCCTTTTTTAATGCAGACCTTTCTGAGCGGCTCAGATTGTGGCAATTTTTAGAAGACGAGCTCAAAACGACTGTAATGGCTACGGCTAACTATCAGCACAAGTTTAAAGAAGCCGGACATACATTAAGCGCCGGACTTAACTATACCTTCCTTCGTGAGGATGAAAAATACTTTTTTGACAATATCCTGCCTCAGTTTACGGGTAAAGACGCGTTCAAACTGATATCTGATGAACAGGTAACGGATCTGAATATTGACTATGTAAGACCTCTTAAATATGGCCGGATAGAGGGAGGACTGAAATTCAGACACAGACGCATCCCTACCGATATGCTCTTTATCCCGGGACTTCATTCGCCATTGGACAGCAATGCGGGTGGTTGGGCGACTTACAGAGAGATAATCCCTTCTGCATACGGAAATTACATCTTTGAAAACGAAAAGATTGAAGCAGAAATTGGTCTTCGAATGGAATACGTAAACCTGCAGTATGATGTAAACCCTCAGCATCCGACATACAAAAGTGACGGATACAATTACACACAACCTTTTCCTAATGTCAGATTTGCATACAAAATAAACTCCCAAAATAAGTTTTCATTGTTTTACAACAGAAGAGTGGACAGACCCAATGAAGTAGATATACGGATATTTCCCAAATATGATGATGCAGAGATTATCAAGGTTGGTAATCCCGCTTTACGTCCGCAGTTCACCAATTCCTTTGAACTCGGGTACCGCAGTGACTGGACCAAAGGTTATATTTATACAGCCCTGTACCATCGCTTCGCCGATGGTACCATTTCCCGTATATCTACTACTGTACCCGGAAGCAATCTGATCTACGCCATTTTTCAGAATGCAGGCAGAAGCTATAACTCCGGAATGGAAGCTATGTTTCATCAAAAAATATCTGATTCTTATACCTTAGATATCAATGGGAATATTTATCGCAATCAGATAAATGCCTTTACTGTAGAGAACCTCTACCCTATTGCACATAGCTTTCATGCAGATAAACAACGTATGTTTTCGGGAACGATGAAGGTGAATAATAAATTTCATCTGCCAAAAGGAATTGATGCACAGTTAACAGCAATCTATCTTGCCCCTGATATTATTCCGCAAGGAAAAATACAAAGCCGGTTTTCTGTCGATTTAGGAATCAAAAAACCTATCCAAAAAGGAAAAGGAGAACTCTTTTTAAATGCAACTGACTTATTAAATACCATGGTGATTAAAAAGACTATAGAAGGTAATACTTTTTATTACACCAGTAAAGATTACTATGAAACACAGGTCGTACGATTGGGATACAGTTATAAATTCTAATCTTAATAATCTTAGCACTTTGAACCAAATCCAATAAAAATCAATTTTAATTGGATAAAACAATTATTCTATAATTTTGTTGTTTAAAATATAAATTTATTATTAATAAAAAAAATTATGAAGTTATTGAAAATATTCCTCCTATTTTCTATTCTAGGTATTATGTCTTGTAGTGATAAAGTTGAGGAAAGTATGATTGACTGTTTAGGCGAATCGCTTTTGACAAATGTGGAGCATTCTTCTTCTGATCAGACCGCGAAACTGATTAATTTTAATATAACTTATTCAGGAGAGCAACAATTGAATAATTCAGTTAAATGGGTCTATGGTGACGGTGCTCAACAAACCGTTAATGGCAAAACTTCCAGCCACACATATAGTCAAAGTGGAACTTTTACAGCTATTGCAACTGTAAAAACCAGCGGAGGATGTACCTTCGATGTTAAAGAAACTGTGATTGTTAAATAATTTCTGAAATAGATAGAAATAAGCGACATGAGAGTATAGTCTATCCTATCGCTTTTTTATTGTCAATGGGTTATAGAGAACATCAGCCCAGCCCTTAACTTTGACTGTTATCAATCCCTTCCGCACATTTCCAGATTACTTAATCGATAGCGGTTTAACCAGTCAGCATATCTAAAAAATATATTATATTTATGTCTGAACGGATTATAAACGTATTAAATCACTTAAAAAATGAAAATAATCACCCGTCATCTTTTATGTTTATTTTTACTATTGAACTTAACATTTTGCGGTGGATCTTCTCAGAAACAGGATAATGAGATGATATGGCTGGTTTTTCAGCCTACAGTCGAACTGAATAAATCTGTTACATTAAGATTATTCTTTAAGAATAAACCGGAAACTGGTAGTATTAAAGTGCACTCAGCTACCAAAGATGCATACGAAAAGCTCGATGGTTCAGAGATCGAAAGAGAAATGGAATCGCAAGGTGATTTATATGTTTACGACATCACTTTTGAAGCAGGATCATTAGGAAAATCAAATCTCCCTATTATAGAAGCTAAAATAGCTGGAAAGATTTATAAAAGTAGCGCAGCAGTTATTGAAGTCGTAGAAAAACAAGATGTGAACATCAACGCCGTAAAATTGGTATTAGAAACAGACAAGGATCGCTATAATATTGATGATACCATCAGGCTTGTATTGTACGAATATTCGAAATTTTCTCAGATTTCAAAATTTACTCCTGCAGACTTAGTGGAAAAGGGAGCTCCTGAAGCTCTATTTGCCATTATTGATTCAGGGAATGTTGACTATGAGGTTGGTATTCCGGGTTTTAAAAAATTGATAGATGCTAACTTTAATGTCGCAAATTATGATTGGAATGTAAATGATATCGGTAAGCGCATGGCAACATTGGATGGTCAGCTTTATATCAAAAACCGAATCTTCAACATGAAAATGACAGCTAAAGAAAAAGGAATTTTTACAATACCTCAAAGTCGGTTTGATTATAAAATTTACCCCTATGAGGAAGCTTTTAAAGAAGAACTGCTTGGTCCTGATGAAACTCTACGTACAAAAAACAAGGTACTCGTGCAGTCCGATTCATTGAAGATTATCGTAGAATAATATAAAAATTTAAAATAGCTATCCTGGTTATATGCAGGATAGCTAATGTCAGGATTCTCACATTAGCTTCCATTTTAACTGTTGTCGATCACGCCCTCATAATGCAGAACTTGTGGAAATGGATCGTAATAATCATGCAGCAATTCCTTCCACTTTAGATATTGGGCAGATTGTCTGAATCCAATTTCATGCGCTTTTACGGAAGCCCATTCGACTAAAAGAATATATTGATTTTCAATTTCTACACATTTTTTCAATGTATGTTTGATATAACCTTCAATTGAAGAGATATATTGACCTGCAGTTTGAAAATCAGTTTCGAACTGATCAGACCGTCCCGGTTTAACATTTAATATAGCGACTTCTAAAATCATATGAATGGCTTAATTATGAATAGGTTTTATGAAATACAATTCTCAAATATAACACTCCCCTATTTATTTTTTCACCTTTTGTCCTGTGGTATCGGATCAAAAAAAATTAAAAATAAAAACGATAATAAAGCAAAAACCCCACTTAACATAGTGTTAAGTGGGGTTTTTGTACGCCCATCAGGATTCGAACCTGAGACCGACGGTTTAGAAAACCGTTGCTCTATCCAGCTGAGCTATGGGCGCGTCCCTTTCGGTGATGCAAAACTACTCAAATCCGCTATATTTCCAAAAAAAATGAATACTTTTTTTACGCTCCGATATTAAGTCATTGCCTGTCAAGGCAATTATTTATATCCCCTGTCAGAACAACTTCTTTATCTTTTTTGTTATAATATGACATATAAAAAACAAAAATATATGTTATAACATTTACTTTTGTGTAGAAAATTAAAATAAATATATGGCAACTATCTGGAATCTAGACTCTGCTCACAGTGAGTTGGAGTTTAAAGTAAAACACATGATGATTTCAAATGTAAAAGGACTTTTTCAGGACTTTGAAATCCAATTAGAAGGAAATGGTGAAGATCTGTCTGCAGCTACAATTAAAGCAGCTATCAAAACTGATTCTATTAATACTAAAAATGAACAACGCGATCAGCATTTAAAAAGCGGAGACTTTTTTGATGCCGCAAATTATCCTGAAATAAAGTTTGTATCGACTTCTATTGTAAAGAAATCAGAAGATGAATTTGAAGTAACAGGAGATCTGACGATCAAGGATGTGACTAAGCCTATTACACTGGATGTAGATTTCGGAGGTGTTGCAGTGGACCCGTGGGGCAACAGTAAAGTCGGATATACCTTTTCGGGCAAGATAAACAGAAGCGATTACGGTCTGACATGGAATGCGGCATTAGAAACAGGTGGAGTAATGGTGAGTGAAGAGGTAAAAATCTCAGGCGATATTCAATTTTCAAAAAGCTAATAATCAGCTTGATTCATAATTAAATGCATATTTTA
Source organism: Sphingobacterium sp. UBA5789 (assembly GCF_002418355.1). Lineage (NCBI taxonomy): Bacteria > Pseudomonadati > Bacteroidota > Sphingobacteriia > Sphingobacteriales > Sphingobacteriaceae > Sphingobacterium > Sphingobacterium sp. UBA5789. The sequence goes on from NZ_DIDX01000004.1 coordinate 922,364, forward strand.
GCCATAAATTGTAAAATTTTATTTGGTAGAATAGAGAAAATTTGTACTTTTGTCGCGGAGAGTTGGCAGAGTGGTCGAATGCGGCAGTCTTGAAAACTGTTGACTGTCACAGGTCCGGGGGTTCGAATCCCTCACTCTCCGCAGAAACCTTCATCTTTCGATGAAGGTTTTTTTATGCAGTATCCCTTCGTATTCTGATTCCAAAACATAGAAAGCAAATACAGGTTCGAACCTGAAGCGGTAGCCTGCTTTTACTTATAACCAGCCTAAAATGTGTTTAAATTATACTTACTTTGGTTAAGGAAGCAGGTCTATTAAAACAATATATGATTTACTCATCTTATGTACAGTTATCTAAATATCATTTATTTTGTTCTAAATCATTCAGTAAATAAAATATATAAGCAAAAATGCTTATATTTATACTATGACTAAGCAATTCGAAAAATATAAGGGTATCCATCCGGGAATTGTACTTGATAGAGAATTAAAAAAACGTTCTATAAAGCAACGTCCTTTTGCTTTGTCTTTAGAAGAACATCCTCAAACCTTCAATGCTATTACCAAAGGCAAAAGAGGAATCAGTACGGCATTGGCATTGAAGATTGAGCGAGAACTTGGGTTGGAAGAAGGTACTTTGGTGATATTGCAAGCCTATTATGATATCCAAAAAATCAAAGAAAAAGAAATCAGAAGTACTCCTGATCTACATATCCTGAGTAAAGCTTTGTTTTGGGATACGGATATTCAACATATAGATTGGGAACGACAATACAGGGCTGTTATTCAACGCGTTTTTGAGCGAGGAAACGAAAATGATAAAAACGAGATTATTTGCTTTTATGGTACTGAAAAAGTAAGCCAAGCTTTGCGGGAGTCAAATACCAGAAGCCCATATACTATATACAGATCTAATAAAACTACAGACTAATTATGTTGTATTATAATACTGTCAATGATCTTTTAAAAAGTACATTGATTACTCTAATGGAGTCCTCTGTATTTCAGTCTTTTCGTTTAGTAGGCGGTACAGCATTAAGCCTTCAATTAGGACATCGTTTGTCTGTAGATATAGATTTGTTTAGTGATGCCCTATATGGTTCTATTGATTTTAAAGCTATTGATGAATTGATAGAGAAAACATTTCCCTACCACCACCATTTTTCAAATCTTGATCCGGCAATGGGTAAATCTTATAGTGTGGGTACAGATAGGGACAATGTGGTAAAATTAGATGTGTTTTATACGGATACATTTATACAGCCTCCTTTGTTTGTGGATGAAATTAGAATGGCTACTACCGAAGAAATCATTGCTATGAAAATAGATGTAGTACAACGTATAGGTCGCAAGAAAGATTTCTGGGATTTGCATGAATTGCTATCCCACTAAAATATTTCTACTATGCTTTCTTTGCATCAAGAACGTTATCCTTACACACACGATGAAGAACTCATATTGAACAATCTATCCAATTTTGAGCTAGCTGATGATGATTTTGATCCAATCTGTTTAAGAGGGAAATATTGGGAATTTATAAAGGAGGATATTGTTGATGCGGTAAAAGCATATAATCCCTAATCCATATATTCCGCAAAGCATTCCCTAATGGTTATTTCAACAAGATTATATAGAAATTCCATAATCAGCTCAGCATCTTCTTGATTGACATTTATCCCTACTTCTTTTAGCATCTCCATTGCTTTCTCAATAGTGATTTTTTCTATTTCCTTTTTACTGACTTTCACGACTACTTTCAATTCGTTCTTTATATAACTGATTAACTCTGTTAACTGTTCTTTGGTATAACTTAGGTGTTTGAGCAGTTCCTCATACCGCTCATGCAGAACGTTGCCCGATATTGACCAAACTATGTTTGACACATCGGTAGTACAGATAATATTTTTTCATGCCCTTACTGAATCCTGCGGTCATGTGATCATCGCAGCAATTACTTCTTAGAATCCCTCTCAACGAAAATTCCTTTTTCGGTTATGGTTTCTCCACACGCTTATCATCCAGCATATCCTGCGCTCGCCAATATTGTTCCTCACTAACAATAGCTTCGTGTATGCCTTTTACAAGCCGTTCGGGTTCTTTTTCCGTAGCTGTTACCTTTGACCAGACCTGCATACAGGCAGTTCTTTAAAACTCTTGTTATCGCATCGCTTCCGTTAAGTGGAAAGTCCATTGTCTTAGCAGATTGGTGTATTAGATACGCAGGCACGCCTGAAAGGTAATCCCTAAAGATTTTCTTGACAACGTATGCTTCAGTCTCATTGACGATTATCAATCCCTTTTTCGTTGCCTGCTCTCTTGTGTTTGTGAAACCATACGGAGCATGGTTAACAAAGTGTTCTCACTCCATTGCTTGGCGTACCGCTAATTTTGCCCTGCGACGGATGGTAAAGTGATTCGTTATTCGCAACAACCTCTAAATAATGTTTCTTTTCCCGTTCCTCAATCTTCATCAATGCTTCGGGCAATTTACAGCTGAGGGAAGCAGATTTGTTCTTTGCCAAGAAAAAACAAGCATGGTATTACCGTAGCGATATGTTTAAGGTCAGAAAGGGCAGGAATATTTCTCTGGACGAAATCAAAGTAAAATATGGGTGCAAGGTATCAAACCCAACAGGCGCAAGACCATACGACAGGCACAGTAAAGCAATAGGCGGTTTGTATAAAATCGCCTATTGCTTTTTTCGTGTTACACGTGACAGAGCATATTTTTGCGCGCGGCCCTTGCGGGCAAAAAGTGTTTTGTAACATTCATTAATGACCTAAGATTAGGCTTGATAAGCTATTATAACACACGTTGTTTATTTTTTATTTTCGGTAATTCTTGCTCTCTTTCACAAAACTAAACCCGAGTTGGTTACCCCGCTAATTTGGAGCAAAGACAATTTCTTTACTGTTTTATTGTAATTTTACAATAAAGTTTTCCACACCCGTTTTTCCTTACCAAAATTTACATATTTTTGTTATTGTAAAATTACAATGGAATTTAGATATGTCGGAAAAGCATTTTAATGTCGATGAGCTGTTAAGCAATATATTTAAGGACGAACAGTTGGTAAAATTGTTTGAGGACAGAGTGAATGAGTTGGGGATAGCTCCAACAAACGCTTTGGAAATTATGGATATTGAATATAGACCCCTGCAACATATATTAAACGGAACAAGCCCAAGAGTGGATGCCAGAAACTTTATAAAATTATCCAATTTTTTGAATCTACCTGTGGAACGTGTTATCAAGCTTTTTTATAAAGCATTAGAATCTAATTTTCCCGAATTGCAGGAGTTTCCCAAAGATAAAATTGATTTTATAAACAAAAATTTTGACCTCGCAACGCTGAAAAGAATAAGTTTTATTAAAGATATAGCAAATTATAGGCATATAGAAGAATCTATACTACGGTATTTTGGGTATAAATCAATATTTGAATTTAAGTTACCCAACCAAGATGTTGCATTTAGTGCTGGCGTGAGACCCCCTAAAAGTATTCTCTCGAAAGGGTTTTGGGTAAAATCGGCAATTGAAACTTTTGAAATTCTTTCAAACCCATACGAGTACAATAGAAAGGCATTGATGACCTATATTCCAGAGATAAGATGGCAATCTACTAACGTGGAAAATGGATTAAAAAATGTAGTCAATGACCTTTTTAGGTTAGGAGTTACCGTTTTATATCAGAAATCCGTTCCATCTTTACATCTTAAAGGGGCAACCATCATTGTAGATGGAAAGCCCTGCATAGTGCTTACTGATTATATGGGATTTTATACGACTCTGTGGCATACCTTATGCCACGAACTCTCACACGTTCTTTTCGATATTGAAGAAATAAGAAAAAGTAAATATCATATCTCCGAAGAGAATTGTGATGAATTACCCATCAAAGAAAAGGAAGAAGCAGCGGATTATTTTGCGAGGGAGTTTCTTTTCTCAAAAGATAAATTAGATTTGATTAAACCACATATCAACAACAAAAAATTTGTTACAGAATTTGCGAATAGAAATCAAGTACACGAAAGCTTCATTTATACATATTATGCTTATGAATTTGGGAATGTGGATTCGAGGGCTTGGGCAAGAGCTAAAGTGAAAGATCCGTCATTCACAAGTATTTTAGAAAGCATTGAAAATCCTTGGGATAATTTCAACCCTATCGACGAGCACATCGAAAGCTTAAAGAATAATGGGATTTATTGTTAATAAAGTAGTTTAAAACAACGTAACATGGAATATAACGAAGAAGGGCTGAATAGCCATAACAATGATGGAAATGAGAATTTCCAATCGGAGATTGACAGGCAGTCAGTATTAGACTTATTTAAGAACGTCGCTGATGATAAAGCAGAATCATTTTATCAATCAAAGTTAAAAAGAGAAAGAGAAACCATCGAACTGATGGGAGGTAGAACGACTTCTTTATACGAGGAACATGCACGGAAAGCGAAACTGATTGAAAGTATGCCTCAAAACTACGGTCCAAAATACAGTCAGTTCTTCTCCGAGCTTGGTAGATTGGCAAAATGGACTGATGAGGAGATAAAGAGATTTGCGAAACCTCAAATTGCACCAAAGATTATCAATAAGTATATCTATGCAAGATTCCCACCCGAAGTGGTGAGCCACATACTGGAAAAAAATCCGTACATAAAATGGTGGGTAAGACAGCACAAGCACTATTTATTTTTGGGTGAGGATGGAATACTAATGCTCGAAAAATTTATTGATGATGCGGTGACTGTTATGAAAGATTGTTCAACGGTTTACGAGTTTGAGAAAGAGTATTCAATGAGATTCGGCATAGGATTTCAATCAACAATGTTCGAAAAATATCTTGGGTTGATTATTTAAAAGAAAAATGGACGAATCTCAAGAACTTCAAAGACCTTTTTTCCCTGATGTGGAACAACTTTTTTCGGAATATGTTGAGTATTACGGGGGGACGGTTGTTGAAAAATTAGAGGAAAATAAAACGGATCGACAAAATGCGGACTTCATTTTTCAAAGACCAGAAATTGTAGCAGAATTAAAAACGTTTGAAAAAGATGTTTTTTCAGAGGCAGAAGACTTTCCAAGAATAATTGATTTATTTGGCAAATGGATAGAAAAAGGTTGGTTAACCGAGCAAGATTTAAGAGAATATACATTGAGAGGGAAGCAACTACCACAAAAGTGTATAAAAGATTGGATTGACCGTGCGTCAAAAACAATTGAGCGTGCGATATATAAAGCCAATAAGCAAATTGAAGAAACAAAAAAGACTTTTAATATCGAAAGTGCAAATGGTATAATTTTTTTGATAAATGATGGAAATTACTTTTTTACTAATCAAGGTTTTTTAGCAGTGATATGTAATTTGATAGGTCGAAAATTCAAAGAATCCTCTTTTGATGTTATTGTATATATAACTATAAACCAAGCAACATATAAAGAAGATTCAGAATTAGACTATAATGTGTGGGTTCCTATTTATACGAAAGTTGATGAACAAGGAGAGACTATATTATCCGACGAGCTTCATTCTTTTGTAAATTCTTTTGGTGAAATTTTCTTGACTGAATTTTTAACTCTGAAAACAGGTCATAAACTAAAGGAATTTGCACAAATAGAAAGTCTTGAAGAATCAATGGAAGAATTTAAAAAGCATAAATTTATCCCAAAAGATGTGATATATAAAAAATAGCCATAATAGTTCTTGACTCCTGTTTTACTGTCAAGTTCGTTCCATTCTGGAATCTCAGCTTAAACCACAACCCAAACATTAGATGTAGATAGAATGACAGACACTAATAAAAGAGCAAAATCCCTTAATCCAATTCAAGAGCTTAACGATAAGAATAATTACCAAGAATTTATATTGGTTGAAAAGGACGGAAGTGTTAAGAAAAGGATAATCTTATTCATTACAAACATTGAAATCAGAGAGCAAGTAATATGTAATCACTTTTTAAGTAGATATGTCCAGTTATTTGTAGAAGAACCAACAGGAATACGTTTTGTCTCACGAGATTCCCCATGGGATTTTGAAATGGAACTTAGTAACTCTGAAAAAATCATACTTGAAATTACCTCAATTGCAGACGAAGTAGACTTGTTTAAAACTTTTAAATATCAAGAACGTATAAGCGAAACCAGCAATCACGAATACATTGAATTTCATGAACTGATTAAGTTAAATAGCTTATTCCCAAATTCAAAAAATCAAATGATAATAGACTCTTTAAAAGAACAGGGAATAGGTAAGGACGAGTCTGTGTTAAACCCCCATTATGGCAAGAAGTTTATTTTTGAAAGTTCAATCAACGAAGATTTAAACAGTTTTGACAATATAATTAGAGAAGCCATTGATAAAAAAGTCAATAAGAACCATCCAAACAAAGAAAATGTAACTTTAATTATTGACAATAGGACTGTAACCTATGAGCTTGAAGACATTATAAATTACCTCGACAAATTGGACGATTATTTTAAAACCCTTCCATTTAAAGAAGTTTGGCTTTATACAGGATATTACTCTAACCTTGATGGAAATAATGCAGAATATAGTTTTGCACCACTAAAAATTGATGAAATAAAATTTGAAAAGCTGAAAAGCAAATTGAAAGAATAAAAGACACCCTGTTAAGTGTCTTTTATCTTACCTATTTCCATCAAAATACCCTCAAGGTGTTCTAACATAGATCCACGTTCCCCGCAGAAACCTTCATCTTTCGATGAAGGTTTTTTTATGCAGTATCCCTTCGTATTCTGATTCCAAAACATAGAAAGCAATTACAGATTCAAACCTGAAGCGGTAAAAGATTTTTGGTTAAAAACTTCGTAAATAAACCCGCAAAACCTGAATACTGTAAAGTAGCAACTCAAAAAACTATACCTTTACAGAAATATAAAACTAACAATGCTTACTGTAAATTTCTCCGAGTTTCCTGAATTGGAAACTAACAGATTGAAACTACGACGTGCTGATCTGAATGATATCAACGAGTTATTTGCCCTACGTTCTGATCCGCAGATCATGAAATATATTCCCAGACCTGTAGCCACAGGACTTGAGGAAGTATCGGAACATATAAAAATAGTCGATGAAAAAATGAGCAGCAATGAGATAATCAATTGGGCAATTACACTAAAAGATAATCCTAAAATGATTGGAACTATCGGCTATTATCATATTAAGTCTGAGCATTATCGGGCAGAAATTGGGTATATGCTGCTTCCTGATTTTCAAGGAAACGGTTATATTACCGAAGCAATTAATCAAGTTGCTGATTACGGCTTTACTAAAATGGGGCTGCATTCGATCGAAGCATTGATTGATCCTGAAAATATAGCCTCAGCCAAAGTATTAGAGAAATGCAATTTTGTTAAAGAGGGATATTTTAAAGAAAGTGAATTCTATAACGGAAAATTTATTGATATAGTCATTTACTCGAAATTAAATGGATAAAATATAACGAATAAAACCTAAATGATCTCCAAAGGTTCAATTGACTAAGTTGAACCTTTTTTATATCCCCTATTCTTACTTATTTTCAAGAAGAACAGTCTGCATCTGAAGCTTTTTAATTTTTGATCTGAAAATTAAAAATTCAATAATCGTACATAACAAATAAAGTAATGAAAAGCCTAACAGCATTTTTATAGAAGAGGGTATAATATCATACTGATGAATGTCAAGTGCGATATTAACGCCTACGAAAAGAACAAAAAAGAGAGGTACTCCCGAAAAGGTCAGAAAAGACAAATAAGAATTATTCCTGATTCTGTCTACTTGATTTAGAAAAAACAATAATGAACTGACAGCTATTGCAACAAGATAAACTGAGGACAGAATGATTTGCATGAAAATATCCATAACAGTATAGATTTTCCCCAAAGTTGTTGTATCAGAAGGATTTAATCGATCAATAACAACTCTGTAAAGCAAAAACAACACAATACCAAGCAGAATATTAATCAGTGAAAACCTAAATATTATTTTCTTCATATCTTATTAATAGCTCTTTTATTTAAGTGAGAATATAATTACAATTCCACCATTAGGGGCTAATCCTCTAAAATTATAAAAAATATAGCTATTAATAAAGCTGTATCATGTCTAAAAAACAGTCATCTTTTAACTCCCCAACGGTCGAAAAATTATTGGCTTCTTTAATTTGTTTTATAGGGTCTCGTAGATACTTCTAAAAATGGATTAGAAAAATCATTTCCGATGTAGACGCCCGAAACATTTATGATCTTACCAGATTTGACACCTCGATATACAGCTTTGTATTTTAATTCAACAGTGTGTCTTAATATCCATAAATCATAGGAAAACAAAGAATATGCTGGTATAACAATCTCCATAGGATAGTTAAAAATTACTTTGCGGTAAGATGCTGTCCCAAAATTCATTTTTACTTTTTCCCTCTTTCCAAAAGAAGCTACACCAGCTGAATAATTAACTCTTTGAATATCAGTTTCTAATTCAACATTTTCATTTTTTTTCAAACCTATTCCATTAAATGTTTCCTTAATTGAAAATTCACTTTTTATAGTATCTGTCAGCAAGACATTTTCCCGGAATTCTGTAGATCTGTTATTTAACCTTAAACCATATTTAATTCGCGTTGGGCCGGTATTCGTAATTTTTCCTCCTATCGTGTCCAGCTGTACACTTTCCAATATAAACTCCTCATTGGGAATAAATACAAAATCCAGATATTGCAAAAAGTCTCTTTCCCCCATAAACAATCTACCGTACTCTGCTTTTATACTATAATTAAATGGCCTTAGCTTCCCTCCTGTCATACTTGTACCAGATACATCCCGACTGTCTAAATAATAACCCGTCCTTTCTGCATTTAAAACCGGAACCCATGAAAAACCAAATGAAGAAGGCCTGTCACTTCGTTGGGTAAACGGGAAATACTGATCAGGATTCCGGGCATATGCGCCTACACCTATTGCTGTATTTTCTTTTACAGAGTAGAGCATATAAGGATTATCGGAAGATGGAGGAGAAAACCTAAAATAAAACAACTGCGATTCGTCATCAGGCGCCATAGGTTCCAGAAGCAGATTTTTCCCTTTACCATAGCTCTGTAAAACTAAATTACCACGTGATTTTATGTAGAACTGCATACCATCCAGCTGATATAAAACATCATATACACTCCTTACTACAGCATCTTTTTTGACAACCGGAAATTTTGCAGAATCCAGTTCAAGTAGTATGCCCCTCTCTTCAGGATTATCAGGAGGTTTCATATCTTGCCTGGAACAGGAAAGCATCAGGCTTACTGCAAATAACATAAAAACAGACAGCCTTATATAATGTATCGATCGATTCATCTGGCAAATAATTTAAATAGTTTTTATAACGATCATTTCCACCTGACTTACTTTATCACGCTCTTCTTTCATACACGCTATACTCAGTAACACTATACTGAATAAAGCCAACAATTTAAATTTAACCCTCATATGAATTTAACTTTATATTAACATAATACGTAAATATAAAGCTAAATTTACAAAACAAAAATATAAAAGAAATTTAATCACAACAAACAACAGGAAAATTTCTTTAATATATTAATACAAATAAAAAAACGAAAATAAAACAAAATTAATATTAAATTCCACAGCCATTTTATCGCTATCAAAACATAAGAGCCCGCTGGATTGTTATTAAAAAAGAACAATCAATATTAATATGGAAACCAGACACAATTACGAAACGGCAGATGTCGCATTAGCGAAACTACAGGAGAAGGGATATACTATAGATTATAATGTAGAATTCGAAGAAATATATACAAATACAGAGGAATATCAGATTGACTATCTCTACAGGTATGAGGGATCATCCAATCCGGATGATGAATCTACTGTATATGGAATTTCGAACCAAATGAATGGAAAAAAAGGAGTATTTGTTGTTGGTAATTTATCTCTTGTAGAAGGTAAAAAGCGGGATATTATCCTTAATCTGGAATTGAAATATAAGAACAAAACTATATGATCACATGACCGTTATCATATGTATGCTTTCTAAAACATATAAAGCTCAGTTTCTCTATAGAAACTGAGCTTTAATCTAAACAGGCTGTGCCTAATTTTTAATTCCGGTATATGTTGTTATACTTTTTGCCGGCAAGGTTACAGACAACTCGCCTGCAACATCCGCACTTACAACAGTACCCGCAGTCCAGTGGCCAGTGCTTGCATCTGTTGTCTGATAATTCTGCAGACTGGTTGTTCCAAAGCCCTGAAGTTTGATCTTACAATTAGCGGCAGTAGTGCCACTATTAATTACTACACATGTAAATTTGCCTGAAGCCGGATCTTTATAAGCAGATACCATTATATTACTTCCTCCATTCGAGGTTGCTTTAAATCTGTAATATCCAGCATTAATAAATCTTGAATAGTGACCCATGACGTCATATGTCTTTGGGAAATCAAGCGTCCCGTCACTGTTGGTACAGATTAGCGATTCATTGTTTCGTATAGCCAGCATACCTAACCAGTACACATAGGAGTTCACATTACATTCCGCCAAAAATTTGTGCATATTTTTAGCCAGTTTCAATCCTCCGGTCATAGTATTATCATACACCCCGCTATCGTCAGAAGCTTCTGTCACCCATACCGGCTTATTTCCGGTTGCATAGTTCCATATTTGCGGATTCTGATTCAAACCACGTTGTCCAAAAATCAAATCTCCTATTTCCACATAACCATGTCCCGCCAATACGTCTACCTTAGATTTATCCATGGAAGACAGAAAACTATTTGCAGTACCCCATGCTGCATTTTCTGAAGAAATAATCTTAACACTCTGCAGTCCTTCATTATTCAATGCCGGTCTTAGATTATTTGTAATAAACTCACCCAGATTTTTTGGCTTCCAATAGGAAGCATCCCAATCTGAAAATACATTTTCCGGCTCATTGCTTGGAGAAATCCCATAAAAATCGATTCCTGCGTCTTTATAAGCTTTCGTAAATCCGGCTAGATAATTTGCAAATGTAGTCGATGAAGTATTAAAGTTTAAACCATTAAAAAACTTACCACTTATACTGTTAGGGTTGGTTTTCATATACAATGGAGGCGTCCAGGTACTGGCAAAAATGATCGGAACCTGATGACGCTGTTTTGCGGTTTTCAGAATCCACAATTGTCCCAGATGTTCCTTCTGATCTTCTGTAAGAGCCTGGTATTGTGTACTGTTCACATCTATATTGATATCCACACCTGCAGGTTGAATCGTGACGACTTTAGTTTGTTGATTGAATGGATACGTGTGCAATACTTTTCCTCTCAGCATATTCAGATGCAACCCGGTATTTCCCCATAAATATTCCATTATACTATCTCTTTTACCCGATTCAAAGAACGGAGTTATTCTTCCTCCGAAAGCACCAAATCCCTCAATCTTCTGGTACGTCTGATTCCAGTCCAGTACAACATCCACAACTCCATTTGTCTGAGCAAGAGCATTCGGATTCGAAAGTTTATCATTTACCAAATCTTTTTTTTCGCAACTGCCCAGTATTGACATCGCAAACGCTAAGCTCAGGGCAATCTTTAATTTTTGTGTTTTCATAATTTTGTAATTTCGTGTTTGTTATTTATCTAACTATTTCTGTTATTTTTTACTTTTCCGAACGATCAAAATTCACACGGCTCTGTTACCTGACAAAATCTATTGGTTGTATTATAATGATTATGCAGAGCTAAACTAAAAGAAATGAACATTCGAAAATTGAATAATTAACTCATTCTGATTGAACTATTTAATCTTTATTTAAGGAGATACAAGAACATATGCCCCAACAGGTTCAGAGGCTGTCAACTTTGATTTAAGATAATGAAATTCAGGACTTACTACTGAGAAAAGACTTGTAGCAAACGAATATTCAAATAAAAAAAGCAGATACTGAACAATTAGCTCAACAACTATTGAACTATTTACCAATACTGTAAAAGAGATTTAAATAAGGAAAAGTGATAAGAGTTTAATAATGATGATCTTCAGACTAAGAGATTATATTAAAATTCTCCAAAGTGTTATTTCATGAATTGTGAATTAAAAACTATTTGAATTATTTTTTGTTTACTATAGATATATTTCCGTATTATTGAAAAAAAATACACATATATGAAAATATTTTACCTACACTTTTTTTTTATTTTTTATGTCATTGTTTCTTGTCAATTGTAAGAGAAATGAAGTTGAACCTGTATTAAAGAATAGTCCAAACTTAGTTGCGACAGCTTTAGATGGAAAATATGATATTTTAGGTCACGGTTATGATATAACTGGTGAATTTGCAAATTCAGATTACTCGAGACAACAAATTATCGATGTAAGTAAGTTAGTAAATGCAGATAGTTCAGATTTTTATGACAATAAGGCTGTTTATCAATATAATGATTACGCTTCTGGTGAAAATGCTGAAGATTACTCTAAAAAGATGACAAGTAAAGTAAGTGTTAATGGGGTTTTTAAATTATTTACAGCAGATTTAAATAAAAAATTTGATGAAACTCAAAAGCTGAATAATAAATATTCTTATGCCACAGCTTTTTACATTATTAAGCAAAGAACTATGAATTTATTGACTGATCCTCAAGTGATAGCGAGTCAATTTTTAACAACTAATTTTAAAAATGATGTACAGAATCTTAGTGCCCAAAAGTTAGTTGAAAAGTATGGCACCCACGTTTTGATGAATATTACACTGGGTGCAAAAATGGAACTTAATTATACAACTGAATCGAATACTAGAGAAATTATAACCGCTACCGATGCTGGAGTGAAATTTGCAGCTGACAAAATTTTTGGTATAAACATTAATCAAACTACAGATATTGCTAGGAAGTCGACAAATTTCAATCAAAGATTGAGATATAGAACTTTTGGGGGAGACGGGACAAAAGGTTTACTTGGGACTATCAATCTGGATCAGTCATCATTGCCAGTAATAAATGTTCAAAATTGGCAAAGTACATGTACACGCGAAAATGCTGTACTTGTTGATATAGGTAGCAATGGTTTAAAACCCATTACAGATTTTATAAATGACAATTCAAAGAAAGCAATTGTAGCACAATATATTACAGAATATTTTGAGGCAAACAAAGTTAAGATTACTGATTTTGTCAAAGTAAAATATGGTAGATATAAAATTTCAAATGTAAATAGTAATAAAGTGCTAGCAATACCTAAGGCATCGACTAAAGCAGGTATTCAAGCGATCCAATGGGACTGGCTACAGGGACCAGAACAACAATGGCTGATAGAGTCTAATTATGATGGAACATATATATTAACAAATTCTAATAGTAACTTGGTTTTAGCAGTTTCTAAAAATTCAATTTCAAATGGCGCAAATATTATACAATGGAATTGGCAGAATGGAAGTGAACAAAAGTGGATTCTAGAAAGAGACGCTAACAATCAATACAAGATAAAAAATGAAAATAGTGGGCTGGTGATGGCTGTTGGTAGCGGATCAACTTCCAATGATGCAAAAATAATCCAATGGAATTGGCAAAATGGAAGTGAACAAAAATGGAATTTAGAATTAATTTACTAAGTTGTAGATAATGTTTTTCGCGAAGTTTTGAACTAATGTATTTATTTATGATAGTTCAAAACTTTGTAATATTATTTCCAACAAACTTTATAATAATCGATTCTCATGTACCCTTCTATCAGTAATCTGAATAAAGAACATTTAAAGAACGATCACATGCCTAGATATAAGCAAAAAAGAAAACAATTCCGGCTACTGTAAACCCAATACCCAGTACCATAAAAAACAAACGCAGAAATTTTTCCCACGCACTTCTGTCATTGAATATATCTCCTTTCAGCACCTCAGCAATTTCTTCCTCTGTCAGATTGCTGTGTCTGCTTATAATATAAATATCTTCCCGTTCTATTTTATTCATTGCATGAACTTAAAAACTATATATAATCTTAATTATTTAACCGACTCTCTCACTTATTCATTTAAATGGTGATACACCTTCCTCGCTATGGATTGTTTTTTATCAGCTAAGTAATTAACAGTTTAAATGGGTGTATTGCCTCTTAAAGATCGAGGAATCTCAATCATATATGATAAAATTCCTATTGTAATAAAAGAGGTGACACATCAGGCTAATGTTCCTTATTATTGTCATTATTTAAAATTTCAGAAATAATTATTTTTTGAACTTGCTCTGCCTCATCGACTAATACAGAATGCCCTGCATTTTTAAAAGTGTATATATTCTTTTTAGGTGCTTTTAAGATTTTATAGTAATCTTTGGCAACATTACAGTTTGTCTGTAGATCTTTTTCTCCCAAAAAGAAATATACAGGACATTTGATCGTTGGTAATTCTACGAAAAGATTCTGTTTCATTACTTCATTCCACGTTGGCATCCAAGCTTTCGACCAATCTTCCATATATTGCTTCAGCAGCGGCAGGTCTTTTTCTGCGACTGGGTGTCCATCGTAACTTAACATCCATTTCCTTGAATAGTACATATCTTCGTAACTGTTGAATGGTATTTTAACATTATCCAGTTCTTTCTGAGCTTCTATATTAGCTTTCTCTTTGGCATACAGTTTTAAGTTTTCCAGCAGGATTTGTTCACTTTTTGTTTGGTTGACCACTGGGCTGAACGCAAGATAGCCACTTAAAAGTTCAGGATGTTTTTCTGCCATCTTGAAGCCTATAACGGTTCCCCAGGATTCTCCAACGAGATACAATTTTCTCTGATTGAATCTTTTTAAAAGTAATTTGATTAATTCAAATGTGTCATTTACCATTAAGTCTAGGGTTATCGTTACTAATGATTTATTCAGTGTCTCAGTTCTCCCCGCACCTCGCTGATCCCATTGAACGACCATAAAATGTTTTGAAGTATGTTGGAAAAAACTTCAGCCTGCTTCATTCTTGAGCTTCCCGGACCGCCGTGTAAGAAAAGAATAACAGGAGCATCTTTACTCCCGCTATAGGAAACAACCTGTTTGATATTACCAATGGAAAGTGTATCGTAAATAGGTGGAGATTGTGCATGTACATTATGAATCAGCGATATCATAATTATAAGTAGACTAAACATTTTAAATTTCTTGAGCATATATATTCTTTGTTTTAATTATTCATAATCTGTTGTGCATTATGATTCAGGTCTTTAGAGATAGAGAACTAAACACCCATTAAATTGATAATCAACAAATTACCCTTATTTAAAATAAACAACTTAAGAGCAAATTACAAAAGAATATTGGAAGATTCAAGGAAAATACCGCTAGAAAAACTGTTAACTATGCCGCAGAGACATTAAAGAGAAGGCTATATCGGAGCTGGCTTAACCTATGGATTTGGATTTCAAAAGGTATATTAAGCAACAACAGAAAATGAATCAGTAGAAATACCCATGAAAAGCTATAATTGCGGATGTAAATACAGGTAATAAATCAGTTCATTTTGCTCTTGCACAGTATCCTCTATATCCGACGCTCTCTTCATGCCCAATTTTTCTAAAAGACGAATAGACTTAAGATTGCTGTTTTTGGTAATTCCCAGCACTTTGTTCTGTATACGATTTTCCCGGATATAGATCAGTAATCTGCTGGCAGCCTCAAAGGCATATCCTTGCTTTTCAAACTCAGGCAACAATGCAAATCCAATATCAGCATCTTCGAGATAAGTGCGCTTAACAAGCGATACCACTCCTACAGGAAGATCATAAGGTATCAAAGAGACCACCCAGTATTGAATAGTCGGCGTTTCGATTATCCGTCTTACATATGCTTCTGCCTCTTCTATACTGTTGACATTTCTATCGCCAATATTTTCTTTCCATTGATCCGTATTGACCAGCCTCAACATAAATGCAGCATGAATCATGTCTAACCTGCGTAAATTTAACCTCTCCGTCTTCATATTCATACCTTGTTTAACTCGTTAGAGACAACGAATTTAAGGATTAAGCTCCATAAAGCAATACGGTTACCCATTTGCCTAACATTCCATTATATCAAGATATGCGGAATGACAGTTCATCTTTTTTTCTGTTTATTTTAATGCTATATTTAATAGCAATTATTCATACTGTTTGTATAATCCATTTATGAATCCTATGACAGACTCACTAGCCTATCTGTCCAAACATTTCAGAGATGTACACTTTGGTGGCAACTGGACATGCGTCAATCTAAACGATACACTGCAAAATATAAACTGGATACAGGCAACTACTCCTGTTTATAGCCTTAATACAATAGCCATGTTGGTTTTCCATGTTAATTATTATGTTGTCGCTATCAAAGATGTTCTTACAGGCAAGCCGCTCACCTCTCAGGATAAATTCAGTTTTGATCTGAAACCGATCACTAGTGAAGATGAATGGCAGAATTTAATTCAGAAAACGCTTCATGATGCTGAAAGCTTAGCAGTACTGATTGAAAATCTGAATCCTTCCTGCTTAGATCAGGACTTTACGGACCCCAAATACGGAACATATTACCGTAATCTGCTTGGTGTTATAGAACATACACATTATCATCTGGGGCAGATTAGTATCTTGAAAAAAATAATTACAGAAGCAAAGATCAGAGAAAAAGATCAGCCTGAATAACGTGACATTAAAATTGCTATTTGATTACCTGTTATCTGGATAAGGAGAATTTTATATGAACAATAAAAGTTAAATTTGATCATACCAAGAATAAAATAAGATGTCAAAAATATATACAGAAGAAGAACTTAAAGAGATCGCTAATCAACTGGCAAATCCAAATGGAGAATTTGGACTTGTTATCGCTGATAACATGAATGAAAACAATATCGGCATGACACTGGAAACGGTCAGGAATATGGATTTGAGCGATAATGATGAGGTTCTGGAATTAGGGCATGGCAACTGCGGACACCTGAAACTAATATTACAACAAGCGAAATCTATCCATTATCGCGGCCTTGAAATATCTTCTACGATGCATCAGCAGGCCAGTACGGATCATAAAGAAGAAATAAGCCGGGGTCAGGCGTCTTTCCTTTTGTATGATGGCCTGCATATTCCCTTTCAGGACAACCTGTTTGATAAAATACTATCTGTCAACACCCTTTATTTCTGGGAGGATATCCCCGCCCTATTAACAGAGATCAGGCGTGTACTAAAACCGCAAGGCTGTGTTGCCATTACATTCGCAGACCGTGCTTTTATGGAGACTTTACCTTTTACTAAATTCGGGTTCAATCTGTTTGATCTGGAGAAATTCAAAACAGCAATCGCAGAAAGCGACTTCATTCTGAAAAGTGCTTTAAAAAGAGCTGAGTATGTAAACAGTAAAACCGGAGATCCCGTTTTGAGAGAATACTGGATAGCAATTTTATCTCCCGATAATGAACACCCTAAAACAGAAAAGCCCTTAACACTATAATAATATTTAACAGTTACGCTAAACCATTTTTCGATATATTTGTCCATTATAGAAATAATATTAGTTTTATGAAAAAAATCGCACCTCTTCTGATGTGTTTCTTTATGGTCACATCTGCGATCAGTACACTGGCTCAAAGCAAGACCTTTAACATGGAGATTAAAGAGAATAAAGCAGACTGTAGTGGTGTAGGCCGAATGAAATGTTATCTGGTCAAATATCATAACAGTAAAGACTGGGAATATTTTTACGCACCGATTGATAATTTTGACTATTCGGAAGGTTTCCGGTACAAGGTAAAAGTGAAACGCAGCAAATTGAGCAATGTTCCTGCAGATGCTTCATCTTACAAATATGAAGTGGTAAAAGTAATCAGTAAGAAAAAAATCAGAGATTCTAATGATCAGAGTGAAGAGATCACTATGATAGTCAAAGAGAATCGCGTAGACTGTACAGGTGTAGGACGTATGAAATGTTATATGGTTAAGTATAACAACAGCAAAGATTGGGAATATTTTTATTCCGGCTTTCAGCATTTCAATTACGAAGAAGGATATCGTTATAAATTACTGGTAAAACGTACTAAACTAAAAAATGTACCGGCCGATGCTTCTTCCTATACCTATGATGTAATCAAAGTACTGAGTAAAACAAAAGCAGGTAATGTCAAAGAAGAAAATACAGCTCTCGCATTTCTTGAAAAACATACATGGAAACTTTTATCTCTTCGCGGAAAGCTGCAGGAGAACAGTGGTGCATTTATGAATTTCGACATTGACAAGAATAGTGTCAGTGGTAATTCCAGCTGTAATAATTATTTCGGAACTGTACGCTTCAATGGAAATAAGATCACATTTACCAATGTAGGGAGCACACAGAAAGCATGCCTCAATGATAATATAGAAAGAGAGTTTTTTGACCTGCTATCGCTTAACGGCCTGACCTATGATATAGCTGAACAGACTTTCAATCTATATCATGAGCAAAAACTCATTGCCATATTTGGTATGACTCAAAAGAATTAGGCCATTGTTTATATGAACAAAGAAAGCCGTACTGAGATTCAGTACGGCTTTCTTTGTTAACGATTTTTTAGAAACAAGTTTATCTTGTAAGACTATACGATTTCGTCGGAATATACATACCGTATTTCTTCCCGAAGATTGTAATGTGAAGACATCACCTCTCCATAAGCTCCGGCTGTACGTATCGCAATCAGATCTCCTCTTTTGCTTACCGGTAATGGAACTTCCTTACCAAAACAATCTGAACTCTCGCAGATTGGTCCGACTACATCATAGTTGATTTCATCCTGATCCGACTCTCCTACTCTTTCTATCTTATGATATGCCTGATATAGTGCCGGACGCATTAATTCTGTCATACCGGCATCCAGTATAAGAAAATTCTTCTTGATACCGCTCTTTGTATATAACACGCGGCTTAGCAGACTGCCACATTGTGCTACTAATGCCCTTCCAAGCTCAAAATGCACTTCCTGATGAGGATTGCGTTCTAAAAATTTGTCAAAAATATCAAAGTAAGCTTCAAAATCTGTAATGGGATTACCATCAGGGTCTTTATAATCAACACCTAATCCGCCGCCTACATTTAAGACTTTGATCGTAGTACCTCTTTCTTCAAACCAGTTCTTCCATTCATTGACCTTTACACAAAGGCTTTTAAACACGTTCAGATCAACGATCTGCGAACCAATATGAAAGTGTAATCCCACGAGATTAAGATGCTTGGATTCTCTTAATATAGCAGCTGATTTTTCGAGCTCAGAATTAGGAATGCCGAATTTATTTTCATCCAGTCCCGTTGTGATATAATGATGTGTCTGTGCATCTACATTCGGATTTATTCGCAGCGATACATTTGCAATCTGTCCGGTCTCCCCTGCCAAAGCATTGATGACCTCCATCTCTTCAATAGACTCGACATTGAATGCAAATATCTCATGTGCCAATGCATAGCGGATTTCTTTATCCGATTTACCGACGCCGGCAAATGTAATTTTATCAGCTTTAAAACCCGTTTCAATAGATTTCTTTACCTCATTACCGCTTACACAATCCGCCCCAAAACCTTTGGCCTGGATAAGCTGAAGAATACGGTCATTGAAATTAGCTTTCAGGGCATAATGCACGTGAAATCCTCTTTTATTTGCCGCTGCTGCACACGCATCCAGTGTGCGTTCCAGCAAACTCATATCATAGTAATAAAATGGCGTCTCCTGATGCTCGAAAGAAGCCAGTTGTTTCGTACTGAACATATGGATATTAAAATAAACGGTTGTGTAATGAACGTAATGCCTCAGTTTTGTATTCAGAATCCATCAGGATCGAGACATTATAGTCCGAACCACCATAGGAAATCATACGAATAGGCAGATGCTTTACAGCATCCAGTACACGCGCTGCATATCCATGTGTATTCTGACCGAAGTCACCAACGACACATACGATAGTTTGATTTTCATCTGCCGATACCGTTCCGAAATCTTCCACTTCTTTAATAATATCTGCCAGATGAGTAGTATCATCAATAGAAAGAGAAACAGCCACTTCCGATGTGGTAATCATATCTATAGGAGTCTTGTATCTTTCAAAGATCTCAAACACTTTACGCAAGAAACCATATGCGAGCAACATTCTGGATGAATGAATATGAATAGCGGTGATATTATCTTTTGCTGCGATAGCCCGGATGATTCCTTTCTGCGCTCCATCTTTACTGATCAGCGTTCCGGCAGCTTTCGGATCCATTGTATTCAATACGCGCACAGGTACATTATACTTCTGCGCAGGAAATACAGATTGCGGGTGCAAGATCTTTGCTCCGAAATAAGCCAGCTCCGCAGCTTCATTGAAACTCAAATGTGCGATAGGTGTAGTATTCTTTACGACACGGGGATCATTGTTGTGCATACCGTCTATATCCGTCCATATCTGTACTTCATCAGCCTGAATAGCAGCTCCAATAAGCGATGCCGTATAGTCAGATCCTCCTCTGCGCAGATTATCGATCTCGCCAAAAGAGTTACGGCAAATGAATCCCTGCGTAATAAACAGCGTATTGTCCGGATATTTAGCAAGTAATACGTTCAATTTCTCACCGATATAACTGACCATAGGTTCGTTATCCTCATCGATTTTCATAAAATCCAATGCTGGTAACAACACAGAAGGGACACCGATCTCATTCAGATGAAAGTGAAACAAAGCAGTAGAAATCAGCTCTCCCTGAGCCAGAACCACTTTTTCCTCTATCGGCGTAAAGTGCTCGTTAGAAAGAGAACCAATAAAATCAAAATGATAATCAATAAGATCTTTACCGTTTTTGTATCCCTGATCTGTTGTGAAAAGTTCTTTAATCAGTGACTCATACTTATCCTTATGCTGCTTGATCAGTTGCTTGGCCTCGTCCTTCTTACCTACCAGATAAGCCTGACTGATTTCGACTAAAGCATTTGTTGTTCCTGCGACAGCAGACAACACTACGATCTGACGTTCAGAAGGGTTTACAATATCTAACAACCCTTTGATACGTGCAGCACTTCCGACAGATGTGCCTCCAAATTTTAGAATTTTCATATTTAAAAAAAATGTATAAAACAGTTTTATGTTTTGCGCGGTGAATATACAAAAAAAGTAATGCTATTAAACAAAAACGGCACAAAGTGTAAACTTACGCTTTGTGCCGTAAATTATGATTTACAACAATTACTTCTTCAGTTGCTGAATAATTAAAGTGGCAAGTTCTTCACCTATGCGTTCCTGAGCCTCATTTGTAGCCGCTCCGATATGCGGTGTCAATGAGATCTTTGCATGCTGAAGGATTCCCGCACGAGGTGCCGGTTCATCATCAAAAACATCCAATGCAGCAAAAGAAACTTTTCCTGTATCCAGAGCTTCTATTAATGCAAGCTCGTCAATCACACCGCCACGTGAAGCATTGACTAAGGCTACTCCGTCTTTTAAGAGTGGAAACTCCTCTTTGCCAATTACCGGTTTATCTGTAAACGGTACATGTAAGGAGATAAAATCAGAAACACTGAAAAGCTCCTGCAGACCGACTTGTCTCACTGGTACTTCTACCTTGATACCTCCTGAGAGTGAAAGCTCCAGAGAGGCCGGGCCATCGTACAGATCAGAAAAAACGACATCCATACCAAGTCCTAAAGCAATTTTAGCCGTTTCACGGCCTATACGTCCGAAACCTACTATACCAATTGTCTTACCACGTAATTCAATACCTTTGGCATACGCTTTTTTCAGACCAGCAAAGTTAGTTGATCCCTCAACAGGCATTTTACGGTTCGCATCGAATAAGAAACGTACACCGTTAAGAAGATGTGCAAATACTAATTCAGCAACAGAAAGAGAAGATGCAGCCGGCGTATTGATAACAGCTATACCTTTACTACGCGCATAATCCACATCAATATTATCCATTCCGACACCGCCTCGGCCTATTACCTTGATATTCGGGCAGGCATCAATAAGAGCTTGTCTTACTTTAGTAGCACTACGTACCGTAATGGCATCGTAATTATTCAGCTTTGCAGCTAATTCCTCTTGTGGAATATGATTTGTATCTACCTCAAATCCGGCATCTTCCAATAATTTTTTTCCGATTGGATCGATTCCGTCATTTGCTAATATTTTCATCAGTACTAATTTATTTTATAAAGTGAGGAACCATCTGATATATTCTTTACAGCTTGTGCTCCGAAAAATCAGGATGATTTCATCTGTAATCTTATTATTTATACTTTTCTTCAAACTCCTGCATGGTGTCTACCAATGCATTTACAGAGGAAATACTCAATGCATTATAGATAGAAGCACGGAAACCTCCTACAGAACGGTGACCTTTCAGTCCGATATGACCACGTTCTTTAGCTAATTCCAGAAATTCACCTTCCAGTTCAGGGTTATTCATCACGAAAGTAACATTCATTCTGGAACGGTCTTCTACTTCTGCTGTACCTTTGAACAGTGAATTGCGGTCAATCTCATCGTACAATGTACGTGCTTTCACGATATTTTCCTGTTCAATAACAGATATACCACCTTTAGCTTTCAACCAACGCAGATTGAGCATAGATACATAGATAGAATATACAGGAGGCGTGTTGTACATAGATCCGCCTTTAATATGACTGTCATAATCAAAGATACTTGGAAGTGTACGTCCTGTTTTACCCAGAAGGTCATCTTTAACGATAACAAGCGTAACACCGGCAGGTCCCATATTCTTTTGAGCTCCTGCGTAGATCAGACCATAGTCAGCAACATTGATCTCCCGACTTAAAATATCTGAAGACATATCAGCGACTACCGGTACAGCCGATTGAGGGATATCAAATACCTCCGTACCGTAGATCGTATTATTAGTAGTATAATGGAAATAAGCAGCATCCGAAGGTACAGTGATGTTCTTCGGAATGTAAGTATAATTGCGGTCACTGGAAGAAGCGATCACTTCTACCTGCCCTATTTTCTTAGCTTCTTTAGCAGCTTTAGTAGCCCAAACTCCCGTATCGAAATAGGCAGCTTTTCCACCTTCTGGCAGAAGATTTAACGGCACCATAGCAAATTGTGTACTTGCACCACCTTGCAGAAATAAAATGGAATACCCTTGCGGCACATTCAACAATTCACGAACTAAGCGTTCCGTCTCCGAGATTACAGCTTCAAAATCTTTGGAACGGTGCGAAATTTCTAAAATTGATAATCCTGTGTTATTGAAATCGATAACAGCCTGTGCAGCTTCTTGAAAAACCTCCTTCGGCAAAATACATGGCCCTGCTCCAAAATTGTGTTTCATGGATATAAAATTTTAATTGATGATTTTGTAATGGAAGACAATCGTTTGCCTAATCCATTGCAAAGGTAGAACTATTTTTACAAATTTTTCACACATATTACACTTTTATTAAAAACGATTTAAGACATTTCCGCTATTGATATGAAATTACTACGATTTTAACCCAATTGAATACAAATTATCACGAAGCAATATTCATTTTTGTACTTTACTAAAAATCACCGAATTACAATACCTAAACATCATATATTTATCATGATTTCGCTTACAGATACTATTTAGTCTAAATAATTCATAAATTCACAGCTTTAAACAGAATGACAATATGAAAGTATATATATCCAGAAATGTACCACAGGAAGGATTGGATTATCTGAGCAAACATGGTCTGAGCTACACTGTCAATACGGAAAATAAAAAACTGACACAAGAAGAACTGATAAAGGAGTGTCAATCTGCTGATCTTTTATTAAATGTAGGCGGAGTACGTCTGGATCAACATTTTTTTGATAATTGTGCTCATCTTAAAGGTGTAGCACTGGCTAGCGTAGGCTACGACCATGTAGATATGGATGCCGCCAGCAAAGCCGGAATTCCGGTAAGCAACACTCCGGACGTACTTAGTGGAGCTACTGCGGATGTTGCATTCTTATTAATGCTGGCTGTATCCAGAAAAGCTTTCTACAGAGCAAATGAAATCAGAGAGGGAAAGTGGAAGGATTTTGAGTTTACAAAAGACCTTGGAATAGAACTTAACGGAAAGACATTAGGTATCTATGGATTAGGCAGGATTGGTCTTGAGCTTGCCCGTAAAGCACAGGCTGCATACGGGATGAAGATTATCTATCACAATCGTCATCCCAATGAAACAGCTAAACGTGTTCTGAATGCCGAATACGTTAACTTTGATGAGCTCCTGACGCAAAGTGATGTACTGTCTGTACATGCCAATCTGAGTCCGGAGACACAATATCGTTTTAATAAGGAAACATTTGCCAGAATGAAAAAATCGGCTATTCTGATCAATACAGGACGTGGCAAAATCGTTCACGAACAAGATCTTTACACAGCTCTGGTAAACGGAGACATATGGGGAGCCGGATTGGACGTGACAGATCCCGAACCTATGAAAGCCGAGAGTCCCTTACTAACACTTCCATCTGTATGCGTACTGCCGCATATCGGATCAGCAACAATCGAAACACGAACTAATATGATAAAAATGGCTGCAAATAATCTGATAGCAGCCTCTAAATCAAACCATATGCCTCAGATTGTTAATGAGGAAGTTTACAAAGCATAAAAAATTACCTTTTCAATGAGAAAACACTTAATATCTTTATAAAAAAACAGCCATTCAAATGAAATCAAAAATCTTCTCAATCTTACTATTAACTGTCATCAACAGTTTTTCTATTCTGACCTATGCTCAAAAAGCAGAAACCTATCGTGTAGATGGGTCAAAATCCTCTATTACATGGAAAGGTGATAAAGTTAGCGGCTCGCATACCGGAACAGTCGACCTGACTACCGGTACACTCGATTTTACCGGAAAAAAACTTACGGGTGGCGGTTTTGTGATCAATATGGCCAGCATTAAGGATGCCGACAAAAGTGCCGGACTTGAAAAACACCTGAAAGCAGATGATTTCTTTGGTGTAGAAAAATTCCCAACTGCTAACTTTATTATCAAAAAAGTGGAAGGTAGCGGCAATAATGTAAATATTACGGGTAACCTGACATTAAAAGGTGTTACACAATCTATCAGCTTTCCGGCTACAATCACCTGGAATAATGATAAAACAATCAGTGCTACTGCTGATAAAATCACGGTGGACAGAACAAAATTTGGTATTCAATATAAATCAAAATCCATCTTCTCAGATATAGGTGATAAGTTTATTTATGATGAATTCACCTTATCGGTAAAGCTGGTAGCCAAAAAATAATTTGCAAGACAATTCCCGATGGAATCTGTAGAGAACAAAAAAATCCCCGTTCAAAAAACGGGGATTTTCTTTTATAATCTTAGTATAATATCAGTCTGCAAACAAACCGATTAATTATTTGCTAAACTAGGTACATTTACGACCTCATTTGTGTCCGCTTCATAGTCAATACCGTCAACATTGAAACCAAACAAACTAAAGAATTCATCACGGTATCCTTTGATATCACTGATGTCACTTAGATTTTCGGTAGTGACCTGATCCCATAACTTAGCAACTTCTTCCTGAACATCTTCACGCATTTCCAGATCATCGATACGGATACGTCCTTTATCATCGGTAGGAATAGTACTGTCTAAGTATAATCTTTCCGCAAACAAACGCTGAATCTGCTCGATAGTACCTTCGTGAATACCTTTTTCTTTCATCACTTTATATAATAATGAAATATAAAGAGGAACTACCGGAATCGCAGAACTGGACTGTGTTACCAATGCTTTATTAACCGAAACATAAGAAATACCATGCAGATCTTTCAATAAATCGTTGATCACAGGTACGGTAGCTTCCAAATCGTCTTTAGCTTTTCCGATTGTACCGTTTCTATAAATAGGATACGTCAGCTTAGGGCCAATATAAGAATAAGCGACTGTCTTCACTCCTTCTGCCAATACGCCGGCAGCTTTCAGATCTTCAATCCAGAATTTCCAGTCTTCACCTCCCATTACAGCTACAGTATTCGCGATATCTTCTTCATTCTCAATAGGCTGAATGGAAATATCAGAAACTACTCCAGTATGAAAATCTACTGTTTTATCTGTAAAGGGCTGACTGATAGGTTTCAATACTGACGCATAACTAACACCATTTTTAGGATTAGTACGACGCGGAGACGCTAAAGAATACACAACCAGGTCCACCTGACCCAAATCTCTTTTAATAAGGTCAATTACCTCTTTTTTGATTTCATCAGAGAATGCATCGCCATTGATACTTTTCGCATACAATCCGGCTTCTTTAGCTTCATTTTCAAAAGCTGCTGAATTATACCAGCCTGCAGTACCCGGCTTACCTTCTGTAGCAGGTTTCTCAAAGAAAACGCCAATAGTAGCTGCTCCCGAACCGAAGGCAGCTGTAATACGGGATGCTATACCGAAGCCTGTAGAAGCACCTATTACTAATACTTTCTTAGGACCATCTGTGATAGTACCTTTCGATTTCACATATTCAATTTGATTTTTAATGTTTTGTGCAGCTCCTTCCGGATGCGAAGTCAAACATATAAATCCTCTCGTTCTTGGTTGTATGATCATGCGCTAACTTTTTACAGTTTTAATTTTGATATATGATACAAAATAAACAATTTTCAATTTAAAAAAGAGATTTATTCTTACAATAAATACAGGTTTGATCTTTTATCCGCCAACTGAAATTCCTATTTTCGAAACCTCATATGCTTATATAATTATCTAAATCAATACTATGCCGAACAAAATCAGGATATCTCCGATTTTTTTGGGAGTAATATCTTCCCTGTTTTTTGCCGCTACTTTTGTCCTTAACAGAGCAATGTCTCTGGATGGCGGACACTGGATCTGGTCGGCGGCATTCCGCTTTGTATGGATGCTCCCCCTGCTCATGATCATTGTCGGTTTCCGAAAAGGCTTAAAATCAACTTTTACCGCTATCAAGGCTAATTTCTGGTCCTGGATACTGTGGAGCACCGTAGGATTCGGGATATTCTATAGTACACTGACTTTCGGAGCTAAGTTTGGCCCCTCCTGGTTAGTCGCCAGCACTTTTGAGACCACTATTATATTCGGGATGCTGCTTGCTCCTTTGTTGAGCCCACGTGCAGCAAACCAGATTTCTAAAGGATCACTGGCATTTTCGGCCCTTATTATTTTGGGAATTATCATTATGCAGATCAGTCAGGCTAAATTTACCAGCTGGGCTGATATTGCTATGGGTACTATTCCTGTCCTGATAGCAGCGATCGCTTATCCGCTCGGAAACCGTAAGATGATGATGGTCACTGACGGCAAACTGGACGCTTATCAAAGAACATTAGGCATGACCATTTGCAGCATGCCTTTTTGGATTATCCTATGCTTCTTTGCCTATCAACAGGACGGACTGCCTTCTTCCGGACAGCTGACACAAACTTTTATAGTCGCATTATCTTCAGGAGTCATTGCTACTGTTTTATTTTTTACCGCAACAGACCGCGTACGCAATAGTCCGTATAAACTTGCTGCTGTAGAGGCGACCCAGTCTATGGAAGTTATCTTTGCATTGATCGGCGAACTGCTGATTCTTCATGGTGCATTTCCGGATATGTATTCTTTGGCCGGAATAGTATTAGTGATAGCAGGTATGATCTTACATAGCCGGCATACAACCTGATCATAATTATAAAATACAGTTAACGTTAATGCTAAGAAATCCAATAACCAAAAAAGAAATGGAACAGACCTATACCCTGAAAAGAACAAACTCAGACAACCTGGATTTTCAAAAATTGGTGCTTGAACTTGATAAAGACTTAGCCATTAAAAATGGAGAAACAAATACTTTCTTTGCTCAATATAATAAAATTGACTCTATCCAGTATGTAGTAGTGGCTTATGAAGCAGACAAAGCAGTGGGGTGCGGAGCTATAAAAGAGTATGGAAAAGGTATTATGGAAGTTAAAAGAATGTTCGTCCCTGTTGAGATGCGTGGCAAGGGCATTGCAGGAAAAGTACTGAAGGAATTACAGCTTTGGGCTAAAGAATTGGGCTATCGAAAATGCATTCTGGAAACAGGTGACAAAATGATTGAGGCTATTGGTTTATATAAGAAAAACCATTTTAAAGTCATTCCGAACTATGGACAATATGCGAATACGAAGAGCAGTATTTGTTTTGAAAAGGAAATATAAGTAAAGGAAAAATTCTCCCATCAGCTTACTTTAACGTGAACCAAGTGATACAATTGAGCGCTTGCACCGAATTCCAAACCTATATCTAAAATAAAAACAGGCCTGAGGTTTTGCTCAGGCCTGTTTTATAAAGAATGGGCTGTTAACTTAAATGTGAGCGTAACATCCAGGCCATCTTTTCGTGCTGCTCCAATAAAGCTGTTACGAAATCTGAACTTCCGCTATCTCCGTATTTTTCCTCAAATTCATCTACCAGTCCACGGATATACATAATAATAGACTCATGGTCACCCAACAATTCTTTCATATACGTCTTGCTGTCATTTTTACCATGCGTAGATTCTGATAAATGCGCTATTTCCAGATATTGTTTCATTGTTCCTACCGCATAATGTCCCAATGAACGTACACGTTCTGCGATATCGTCGATTGTTTCAGAAAGTTGATTGTATTGTTCCTCAAAAAACAAATGGACCGCATGAAAATCACTTCCCTCAATATTCCAGTGTGCATTTCTGGTTTTGACATATAATACGGTTTCATCAGCTAATAAAATATTCAATGCCTGAGCTACTTTTTCTAAGTGTTCACTTTTAATTCCAATATTAGTTTTCATGATAATGATATTTGATAAATTATTAAATTAATTCTATTATTTCCAATCACTTGCATCATCCAGCTTTTCCATAGATTCAGGACTAAGCTGTAATTGCACGGCGGATACAAATGGCTCAAGGTGATTTTCTTTGGTTGCACTGACAATCGGAGCCGCTACAGATGGTCTTGCGATCAGCCAGGCTAAAGCCACAGCCGTAGAAGTTGTTTTATATGCATCAGCGACCTCTTCCAGAGCTGCTACAATACGTTTGCCACGCTCGTTCCAATACTGTTTTTTAACGCCCTCACTTCTTGCCGATTGATTAAAATCCGCATCACTCTTGTATTTGCCCGTTAGAAAGCCACTGGCCAGAGAGTAATAAGTCAGTACACCTAACTGTTGCTCTAGCGCAAGTTCTTCATATTCTGTCTCATACTTTTCTCTAGAAAAGAGATTATACTCCGGCTGCAGAGTCTGATACCGTGGTAAGTGTTGCTGCCCGCTAACCTGTATGGACTCCAATATACGTTGTGCGGACATATTAGAGGTTCCAATCCATCTTACTTTACCAGCTTTTACCAACTGCTCATATGCTGCCAATGTTTCTTCTACAGGAATACTTTCATCATCATAATGGGTCTGGTAAAGATCAATATAATCAGTCTGCAATCTTTTTAAGGAAACATCTACCTGCTCCAGAATATGTTGCTTAGATGTATTAGGCTTTGGGTTTCCTGGAAAAGTCCCTCCTACTTTTGTCATCAGTACAATTTTATCTCTGTTGCCGCTCTTCTTCAGCCAGTTTCCGATAATGGTTTCGGATTCCCCTCCTGTATTCCCCGGCACCCAGTGCGAATACTGATTGGATGTATCAACAGCATCAAATCCTTTATCCAGGTAAGCATCTAAAATATCAAATGACTGCTTTTCATCTAATGTCCAGCCAAATACATTTCCTCCGAAAACCAAAGGAACAATTTCCAGATCAGACTGGCCTAATCTTACTTTTCTCATATATGCGATTGCTTTATTATAGTACAATCAATATCGGGATTTGTTTGCTTTTCGATATGATCTGATTGTCAAAATTTTCTTTGTTTACAATATCGTGAAGAATGTTTTTAGGATTTATTACCTTTGCCACTTCAAAAGATATAGCAGTCAGCGGATTATGGGAAAACCCGAATTTCTTCATTATTTCAGTCAGGATATACAGGGTATTCCAGTTCCGGAAAAGTTTACTTTTCCTTTCTGCTATGAACCGCATGCACTGAGTATAATTGCCAGTGACGAATTACAGCATTATCTGCAACATCAGTCTGAATGGCAGCATAATTTCGGACTAGGAAATTCATCCGGTCAACAGGTAATCGGCAAGATGTTTGGCGTACTGGTCGTAACAGATTCTTCCGGAACTCCCGGATATCTGTGCGCCTTTTCCGGTAAACTGGCCGGTACCAATGCTCATAAACATTTTGTTCCTCCTGTATTCGACATGTTGCAGAAGGACAGTTTCTTTCTGCTGGAAGAAGAAGAGATCAATGAAATAAACCGACAGATAGCAACACTTGAACAGGATGAACTTCTGACGCAATTAAAAACAGACCTGCAAGCTGTAACCCGATCTGCTGAAGAATCTATTTCACACTTCAGACAACAGCTTAAAAAATTAAAAGAAGAACGGAAACAGATCCGTACGATACAGACAGAAATCCTCTCAGCAAGTGATTTTCAACTATTAGAGGCCGATCTGATTAAACAGTCTCTTCGGGATAAACACGAGTTGGCTGTCCTGCAGAAAGACTGGAAGTCGAGGATCACAGAGATACAGGAGCAACTGGATAATTATCATGATCGTATATCTTTGCTTAAAGAAGAAAGAAAAGCTAAATCAGCGCTATTACAATCCAGGCTTTTCGAACAATATTTATTCCTAAATAAAAAAGGTATATCCAAAGATATCCGTTCCATATTTGAGCAATTTAATCAATCGGTGCCCCCTGCAGGAGCGGGTGAGTGTGCAGCTCCAAAATTGTTGCAGTATGCTTTTCTGCATCAGCTAACACCTGTTGCCATGGCCGAATTTTGGTGGGGAGATTCTCCGGCATCTGAAATAAGAAAACATAAAAACTATTATCCGGCATGTAAAGGAAAGTGTGAACCTATTCTGTCACATATGCTGGATGGCATGATACTCGAAGATAATCCGTTACTTGAAGCCCCAAAAGCGCAATCTGATTTAGAGATCTTATACGACGATGAAGATATTGCCGTAGTCAATAAGCCAGCTGAATTCTTATCCGTTCCGGGTATTCATATACAGGACTCTGTATACACCCGTATGCAAACCGCATTTCCAGAGGCAACAGGACCTATTATTGTACATCGGCTGGATATGTCTACCTCAGGTATTCTGCTGATTGCTAAACATAAAGATGCACATAAGTTTATCCAGCAGCAGTTTATCAATCACAGTATTGAAAAACGCTATGTTGCACTTCTGGATGGTATAGTAGCAGAAGATGAAGGAATTATTGATCTTCCCCTTCGCCTGGATCTGGATGACAGACCGAGACAGATGGTATGTTATGAATATGGCAAGAAGGCAATAACAAAGTTTCAGGTATTATCCCGTGTAAACGGAAAAACAAAGATTCTGTTTTTCCCGGTCACAGGACGTACGCATCAACTTCGCGTACATGCTGCTCATCTGCTGGGATTGCATACTCCAATCGTAGGCGACGATCTGTATGGCACCAAATCCAACAGACTTCATTTACATGCTGCATATCTTTCATTTGTACATCCGCGCACAAAAAAAACAGTCATTTTTGAAGTAAAAGCACCTTTTTAAAGCTGACTAGAAGGTTTAATTAGTCAGAATTTTGTCAATTATTTTGCCATTTTTAATCCTAAGTCCCTCAGGATCTATTGTTAACGCAATTTTGTCTTTTCTTATTATTTTTAAGACGTATACTCGTTTACTTTTCTGTTAATAATTATTTAATTTTGCAATGTTTATTAGAACATTTAAACATTTTGATTAAAAAGTCAAAAGTTTAGTTTTAGTAAATCGAACAAACTAAAGACTAATGAAAACTACTATGAGTGAAATATTTACCAAACAAATCTGGAAGGGTTTACTCTTTGTGCTATTGACATTTATGAGCACAACTTCCGTATTTGGTCAGCAAGTTATGCTGAAAGGTAAAGTATTGGATATTGTGACTCGTAAACCTATAGATTACGCGACCATTGCCGTTATCGGAGCTCCAGCCGGAAACAGCACATCAACGGACAGCCGCGGTGAATTCAGCTTAAAAATCGATGGAAGTTATACTAAATTCAGGGTTACCTATGTGGGGTATGAATCACAGGATATTCTGATCAATCCGACCAACTCGGATAATATTACCATTAATCTTGTTCCGGAAGAAAATGTTCTGGAAGAAGTAGTGGTCAAAGCGAAGAAAGCAAAATACAGGAATAAAGATAATCCAGCTGTAGAATTGATTCGCAAGGTCATCGATAATAAAGAAAAAAACAGATTAGAGGCTCAGGATTATGCTGAATTTCAACAATATGAGAAGATCTCCATGGCACTCAGCAATCTGTCTGAAAAATTTAAAAACAGAAAAATATTCAAGCAATATCAATTTTTATTTGAAAAAGATGATTCTGTAAAAAATGAAAACAGATATGTATTACCGGCTTATATAGAAGAGAAATTATCTCAGGTATACCAACGCAGAAGTCCCAAAAAGACTAAACAATTTGTTATCGCAGAGCAAAAGGCTCAGTTTGACCCTAAATTTGTAGATAATAACGGGCTGAGTAACTACTTCAACAGACTTTACGAAAACATTGATATTTACGACAATAACATTTCATTGTTGACCAATCAGTTTTTGAGTCCGATTGCCGGTTCATCACCTACTTTTTATAAGTTTTTTATTACGGATACGATCAAGACGGAATCTCCATATCTGGTTGAATTGAGCTTCTTCCCCCGTAATAAAGCGGATATGTTATTTAAGGGAAAATTATATATCACTTTAGATGGTAACTATGCTGTACGTAAAGCGGAATTAACCGTTGCTGATGGCATTAACCTGAATTTTGTAAGGGATATGGCTATCGATCTGGACTTCAGCAAAGATAAGAGTGGCCGTTTCTTTCTGACCAGCAGCTCGCTGGCTATGGATTTTGCATTATCAGAAAAAGGCACCGGTATCCGCGGACAGCGCACCGTTTCCTATACCGACTTTAAGACCGGTATTGTGCAACCAGACAGTATATATCAGGGTCCTGATGTCGTGATTGTCAATGAAGGCAAAAAAGGTACACAAGCATTTGATGAACAATACTGGAGCACACACCGCCCTGTAGCCCTAAAGAAGAATGAATCGGTGATCTATCATAATATAGATACGTTACAAATGATGCCATCTTTCAAACGGTTTATGGATATAGCAGCTCTTGTGCTTTCAGGATACAAGCAGGCTGGCCCGGTAGAGATTGGCCCGGTCAATACGTTCTACAGTTTCAATCCGGTAGAAGGTTTGAGGCTACGTGTTGGGGGACGTACAACAGAAGCTTTCAGCAAACGTTTCTATGCGGAGTCTTATGCTGCATATGGTTTTAAAGATGAAAAATGGAAGTATTTTATCAGCGGAACATATTCACTGAATAATAAATCAGTGTATTCATTCCCGATGCATTATATCCGCGCATCCTTTCAGAGAGACACCAAAATTCCGGGACAAAATCTGGAATTTATTCAGGAAGACAACTTTTTATTGTCTTTCAAACGCGGAGAGAATGAACGTTACCTGTATAATGATATCTATCGTTTAGAATACAAAAGAGAATTCGACAATAACTTATCTTACACAGTTGGTTTCAGTAAATGGAAACAACAGCCAGCCGGTATTCTGACCTACCAGATGCTGGATGAAAACGGAAATTCAAAACTGTTTAACGAGTTAAATACAACTGAGATCTCTGTGGGCTTACGTTGGGCTCCAAAAGAACAATATTATCAGGGTAAGCTGTACAGAACTCCAATATTTAATAAGTACCCTATTTTCACGCTGAACTATACGGGTGGAGTCAAAGGCTTGCTTGATGGAGAATACAACTATCACAACTTTACAGGAGGCGTATTTAAACGTTTCTATCTGTCACAACTGGGGTATGCAGATGTAAATCTTGAAGGAACTTATATTGCCGGAAATGAAATTCCATTCCCGTTACTGACTATACACAGAGCGAATCAGACCTATGCATATCAGTTAAATTCATTCAACCTGATGAACTTTATGGAGTTTGTAAGTGATCATTCAGCTTCCACTAATATTCAGTATTATATGAATGGTTTTATTCTGAATAAAATTCCATTGGTCAAAAAATTAAAATGGAGAGAAGTATTCAGTTTCAAAGCGGTGTATGGAGGTTTACGTAATGAAAACAACCCGGACATCACCAATAAGGTATTTACATTCCAGAAGAATGAGGATAATGTTCCTATTTCTTACACCTTCGCAGATGGACGCCCTTATATGGAGGCCAGTGTAGGTTTGTACAATATATTTAAGATCTTACGTGTAGATGCTGTAAAACGTCTCAACTATCTGGATCATCCGGATGCACCAAGTTGGGGAATCAGAGCACGTATTAAATTTGATTTTTAGCCGTATCTATATATTTTTTATATTTAGTTTTCTAGTTAAGGGGAGTTTGCAAAAACTTCCCTTTTTTATTGGCCGAGTGAATAAAAATTTCTAAATTTAAATAACTATTGTATAAACCATTGAATATAAACAAAAAAGATATTGTTATTGAGGCTCAAATGCTTGTCCGCCGACCTGTCGGGGATGTATTTATGGCTTTTATTGATCCGGAGATAACCCGTCATTTTTGGTTTACATCCGGTAGTTCTATTCTTGAAAAAGGCAAGACTGTAGTCTGGACATGGGAAATGTACGGAGTATCTGCAGAAGTAGAAGTACTTGATATTCTCACAAATGAAAAAATAAGTGTTCTATGGGGTGAGCCCCGCACGCATATAGATTTTCTCTTTCAGCCTGTCAGCCCGGAAAGTACATATGTACGTATTCGGAATTATGGTTTTGAAGTCTTAGAAGATGAGCAATTGATCTCCTTTCTGACAGACTCTACCGGTGGATTTACGACTGTTGTAGATGGATTGAAAGTATATATGGAACAAGGCATAAATCCCGGGTTGATTGCAGACAAATTTCCTGCCGGACATTAGTCGCAAATAACCTCTGCGTACGTATTGTTTTTAAAAAACCGTCACTTTTTCCCTATGAAAGTGATCAATAACTAATATAAACTAATATACAGTCGTTATGGCAAAAGTACATCATTACCTTAATTTTGACGGTCAGGCCGAAAATGCATTTAATTTTTACAAATCTGTATTTGGAGGAGAATTCAGGTCTTTTATGCGGTATCAGGACATGCCTTCCCATGAAGAAATACCAGATGAAATCAGTAACAGAGTACTGCATGTGGTACTTCCGATCAGCAAACATTTTGTGCTGATGGGTGCTGACGTGCATGACGACTACGGCTCAGCAATCAACAGAGGTAATAATTCATTTATTCTGCTGGCAGCAGATTCATCTGAAGAAGCATTACGGTTGTACAAAGGTTTATCGGAGGGTGGAGAAGTTGAAATGCCTATGGAAGAAACATATTGGTCACAATTATACAGTTCATTCAAGGACAAGTACGGAATATGCTGGATGATCAACTATGATGGCAGCAAACTGGATCGCTGGGGACAATAATCTACTCCTGATAACATTCCAATAGCACCGGACTTTAATCCGATGCTATTGGAATGTTAGGTATAATGTACCAGTGAAATAATATCATGATTAAAACGGGTCAATCTGCCCTGACTATGTAGAAAATCCAGACTGATTACAAAACTAAAACCAGCGACCTGACCACCTAGTTTTTCAATCAGCTTACTGGCTGCCACTACTGTACCACCCGTAGCTAACAGATCATCATGGATCAAAATATGCTGCCCTGCCTCAAATGCATCCTCATGTACTTCTATTGTTGCCTGTCCGTATTCGAGCGCATACGATTCGGAAATCGTATTATAAGGTAATTTTCCTTGTTTGCGGATTGGAATAAAAGGAAGGTTAAGCCGGGTTGCCAGCATCATACCAAAAAGAAATCCCCTGCTCTCTATTCCTGCTATTGCATCGATTCGTTTTCCTTCCAGCCGTTGTACAAAAGCTTCTACAACTTCCTTACAAAGTTCTGCATCTTTCAGTATGGGTGTGATATCTTTAAAAACTATACCGGGCTTTGGAAAGTCTTCAATATCCCGGATTACTTCTCTCAATCGTTGTTCTATCATCTGATAAGCTAAAATTTCAAATAAGGTTCAAGTTTACGTAAAAAATCTTCATCAAGCAGAAGTACTGCTCTTAAATCATTTATATTTTTATAATTTCCGTGCTGTTTACGGTAGTTCACAATAGCTGAAGCCTGCTTATAGCTTATGTAGGGATGTTTGGCAAGCTCCGCTGCCGTAAGTATATTCAGCTCCAGTTGTCTGATATCAGTATTACCAATCTTCAATAAACTTTCGATTATTTTATATCGTTCAATGTCCATACCATATACTTCCCCCACCTGCTCAATTGCATAGAATCCTCCAAGAGCATCTCTGAATTTGACTATCCGCCGGGCATATGAAGGTCCTATTCCTTTTAATGACATCCAGGCGGTAGTATCTGCTGTATTGATATCAATACTGGCTGCGCTTACATTATTTTGAAACATTCCGGGATATTGGACTGCTGTCTTTGAAGTAGTAGTACGGGGTGCTGATGAACCATCTGCGATATGTATGTATGCTTCTACCCGTGCATAATCTGACTCTTCAATAGTATATATTTTACGTAAATCTTCCTTTTTATAAAATTTACCTCCTTTAGCGGTATAATTCAGTATCATACGGATCTGATAATCTTTGAAGCCTAATTTTTTCCATTCGGTGGCAGAGAGTTGATTAGGATCGAAGTTAAAATAGGTAACAGGATTCAGATCTGTGGATCGGGAAGAATAATCTACTTTGGAATTTAAGGATTCCCCATTATTGATTTCCGCATTCTCTTCATCAAAAACATGAAGCTGGTAATAGACAGGAGCTGGTCTATAAATTAAATTCCAAACAAGGGGACTGATTGTGATTAATACAATCAGTATAAGCAATACAAAAAAACCGTTTTGCTCTGCTCTGCTTAGTTTAAAAAAATAAAATAGCTTATTCATATTCCATTTTTAACAGTATCACATTAAAAAAGAAATAGGAATAAGCCTGGTAAAGCGTCTCTTAATTAAGCTTATCCTTATCTACTTTTTCAACTTTACTTTTATCTTTTAGTGTTTTTGAAATCGCATTAAATGGTCTGGATACAACTTCCTGATCTTTTTTCAGTCCGGATAAGATGATAATATTATTATCGTCCTGAATACCTGTTTTGACTTCAACCATATTGACCTCAGTTCCGTTTACGACAAATACGTACTCTTTAGCTCCTGCATTTTCAGTGGCAGCAGCCTTTTTAGTTTTATCATCTTTATTCGCAGAGTCCTCCCCTTTTGGTTCGTCAGATTTGATCTCCTCGGTACGGATCGTAACCGATTGAATCGGCACTACCAATCCGGAAGCTGTTTTCGTTCTGATCTGAACTGTAGCTGAGAGTCCCGGTCTGAATGGAGATGGGTTCTTCAGATTATTATTCAGGATATCAGCATATGAATCCGGAGAGATTCTTACTTTCACATTAAAGTTTGTGACCTGCTCTGCTGTAGATGCAGCGGTAGTAGTGGCAGCACTTTTGGATGAGCTCGCTATTTCAGTTACAACTCCTACAAATTTGCGGCCTTGAAAAGCATCTACTTCAATATCTGCCTGGTCTCCCAGTTTTACTCTGTTGATATCATTTTCATTAACGTCCACATTCACTTCCATTGATGACATATTCGCTATACGCATAATTTCAGTACCCGCCATTTGTGCTGTCCCGACCACACGCTCTCCCAGTTCTACGGACAATAAAGAAATTACACCGTCCGAAGGAGCGTAAATAGTTGTTCTGGCCAGGTTATCACCCGCCTGTTTGACCGATGCCTGCGACTGATCTATCCCATATCGGGTAGCGCGTACGCTCTGTCTCTGTGCTTCAATAGAAGCAAGTGCACTGCGATAATCCGCTTCTGCTTTGTCCATTTCGGCTGCAGATATTACACGCTTTTTAAAAAGTTCCTGATTTCTTTTAAAAGTAGCTTCCGTATTGACAAAATTAGCCTCCTGTTGTTTTAACTGTTGTTGAGAAGAAGCTAATGTTGCACGTTGTATATTTAATGAAGCAACTGCCTGATCAAAACCAGACTGGAGGATATCGGGCTTTACACGACACAATACTTGTCCTTTCCTTACGACATCTCCTTCCTTTATATTCAGTTCAATGATCTCCCCTGATACTTCCGAACTCAGTTTGACTTCAAATTCGGGCTGGATTTTACCGCTGGCAGATACCAGTTCGTGAACAGTTCGCTCCTGAACTTTATCCACAGCAACTTTGATTACATTACCATCACCAAACCATCCCAATTTATTGCCGGCAACAAATACGACGAGAATTACCACTGCCGCAATTACCAAAATGAGAGGAAGTCTATTTTTTTTCTTAGCCATTTATCGTTAATAATAAGTTTTGCAATTAAAATTTTATTGGATTGCCAATATAGTAATCTATTACTTTTTCCTTGAATACGGATGTATATTTAGCCTGAATCATATCAAATTCAGCCTTATTCATTTTCGTTTGTGCAGTAGACAGTTCCATCGCATTCGCCATTCCCACATCATAGCGTTCTTTAATGACTTCATAAGCTTCTTTTGCTGTTACAAAAGCAGTTTCTGAAGATACAAATTGCTGACGTGCAGCTTTCAGATCCAATACAGCCTGATTAATTGTTTTATTCAGATTCCGCTTCACCAGATCTTCCTGATTTTGTGCCTGTAATCTGCCAATCTTAGCTTTAGCTACAGCTGTCTTTGTTCTTCTGTTATTAAAGATCGGAACATTCAGCGACAAGCCTGCTGAGAATGATTTATTCTGATCCAATTGTTCTCCGAAAGGCATCCGTATAAATTGCGGATTCATAGGATCCAAAGTATTAGGATCGACTTTTTTAGCATTGGAAGAATAGTTTGTTCCATATCCTGTTGAGATCGACACGGTAGGATAATATCCGCCTTGTGCAATCTCTATATTCTTTTCAGCTACCTGAGTATTAATCTGTGCCTGTTTAATATCAGGCTGTGTATCCAGAGCACGGGAAAATACATTCCGGGCGTCATAAGATGTTGCTTCGGATATTAAAGCTGATATATCAGGTTTAACAAGTGAGATACTGGTATCACCAGGCATTTCCATAAGCTGCTTCAGCTCCAGCATAGATAATTCGTATGCATTATTCGAGTTAAGCATATTTAATTCGTCTGTAGCTACCTGATTTTTGGCCTGAGAAAGATCCGCCAGTGTCTTATTGCCAACTTCAAACTGGATAGAATCCGTACGTAGCTGCTCTTTGGAAAGTTTCAGTTGTTGTTTACTGGCTTCATACAGTTCATTGTTTGTAATCGCCTGCAGGTAATTGGTGAGTACAGACAGAATAAGATCATTCTTTGCTTTTTCTACAGCCGTTGCATCAGATAGCAATTGAAGTTTATTAGCTTTCACCTGATTTACAAGTTGAAATCCCTGAAAAACAGCATAAGATGAAGATATCTGAGCATTCGCATTATGATTCCATTGCCCACGAACAACATTACCGCTGACCTGGTCAAATCCAAAACCATAATTATTACTCTGACTACCACTCACACTAAGATTCGGGTAAAGGTTGCCCTTTGCCTGCGACACATCCTGTTCTGTCAGCTGCCTTCTGTATTCTGCCTCTTTTATTTGCAGATTACGCTCCAAAGTCAGCTTAATAGCCTCTTGAACAGTAATATTGCTCTGCGCCTGGCAAAATGTTGCCAATGATAAGCATGCCCCCAATAGTAGGTAGTTGGTCAATTTTTTGGCCATTCTTCTATTAAAATGTTATGATTTCATAAATTTGGTATAATTATTTGAATTTCACAACATGTATTTAGTTAAAGCACCATTTTTTCTGAAGTGGTATTATCCGAACAATATCTTATGGAACAAATCCAGAGAAGAGAAAAAACTGTATTTAACATTTGACGATGGTCCTATCCCGGAGATAACACCATTTATTCTGGATACCTTAAAGGCTTTTGATGTCAGAGGCACCTTCTTTTGCGTGGGAGAAAATATTGTAAAATATCCTGAAATCTATGATCGTATCCTTGCAGAAGGACATCGCGTAGGCAATCACACCCACAATCATCTGAAGGGATGGAATACACCGGACAAAGAATATCTCGAAAACATCAGTAAGTGTCAGCAACTGATGGATACAGATCTTTTCAGACCTCCGTACGGACGTCCCAAAAGAAGTCAGCTTCGGCAGTTACAACAATATCAGGTTGTTATGTGGGATGTTCTTTCCGGTGATTTTGATCTGGAACTGACACCTGAAAATTGCCTTAAAAACGTTTTAAAGTATACAAAAAATGGCTCTGTCATTGTCTTTCACGACAATATCAAAGCCATTCCAAGAGTTACTTATACCCTGCCTAAAACGTTGGAACATTTTACTGCACTAGGCTATACGTTTCATACTTTATAAGTTTATTCAATAATGGTTGAATATTCTTTAGCACTGCTGGTACTAAAGTATCCAAGTGCACCATTTGTAATATTTGATGTAGGATTGGCAGGTGATGCTGATCCCGGATTGGTGAGTTGAAATTCATTCCAGTATTTGTACACACCTTTGTCTATACATTGTCTGCGAATGACGACCTCATCACCTGTAACAAGATCATTGTCTTCATTGGCAATATCATGAGAAACGGATAATCCATCATTGAATTTATCACTTAATACGGCTGCGAATTCCATTTTTTTCTTATTCACCGAGATCAGGTAGCGGTAATAGTTTTCTACTCCCACAGGATCAGTGAATGTAAAGACCACATATTTATATGTATCTCCGAAAATCTCTTCCTGCTTAAGTCCGAATTTTTCAACCTCTACATAGGGCGGCACCGATGATACACTTTCATATACCTCTCCATCCACTGTTACGCTAAGTTTATAAGATCGTCCAACTCTCAGTTGCAGATTTCGGACTATGTAGATCCCATTTTCGTCGCTTAACTGAAAAGTATAGGTTCTCCCTCCCACTTCTGTCACCTGCACAGTAGCATTATTTACCGGAATACTGTTTGTCGGCTCATTAAAGGCTATTGTCTTACTCACTCTTATCTGGTGCTGATCGGAAAGATTACTTAGATCCCCGACAATTACAATCTTAGGACTGGCATCATTAAGATTTATATCAATCTTATCTTCACAGGAAACCAGCAAAACACTAAACAACAATACGATATAATATATTCTTTGCATGATATTAAAATTTAAAGTCCCAGGTAATAGATGGAATAGCTCCGAATAATGCAATCCGATACGCTTCTGTGATATTCGAATTATCTTCATTCTCTCTGAAGTCTATGATGTAAGCATTTTTACGGTTGTAGGCATTATAAACACCGAATGACCAGCTGGAATAATACTTTTTACCCGGGCGTTTACGTGAATAGGTAGCAGAAAGATCAAGCCTGTGATAAGCCGGCATGCGGTATCCGTTTCTTTCTGTGTAGTAAAACATTGTGCGGCCATCTACTTCATATTTACCACTTGGGAATGTAATGGCATTACCCGTGTTATATACAAATGTAGCACCTAATGTCCATTTCTTACTTAATTGATATATACCTACGACGGATACATCGTGTGTACGGTCTTGTCTGGCATTGAACCAGGATCCGTTATTAATTTCGTCAAACTGGCGCTCACTTTTGGACAAGGTATAGCTGATCCATCCGTTGAAGCGGCCTTCTCTTTTCCTCAGATACCATTCCAGTCCATACGCTCTTCCTTCTCCATATAACAACTCTCCTTCCAGGTATTTATTCGCCTGCAGATCTGCCCCATTTCTGAAATCAATCTGATTTCCCATTTGCTTATAATATGCTTCCACGGAAAACTCATATGCGTTATCCTTGAAATTGCGAAAATATCCGAATGCGCCCTGATTAGCATACTGAGGTTTGATATTTGCACTGCTTAACACATATTGATCGGTAGGCAGGCTTGATGTCGTATTCGTCAGCTGATGCAGATTTTGTGTAATACGGTTAAATGATAGTTTTAAGCTTTGTTTTTCATTCAGCTTATAAGACATCGATAATCTGGGCTCCAGATTAAGGTACTGTTTGATGACTTTGTTATCTCCATAGGTATTACTTCCAATTGGTTCTCCTTCTTCATCATAGTTGTAGAAGGTACCGGGACCTAACACAAAAAAGTCTGATAACCGCAGACCATAAATCATAGAAAGTCTGTCGGTAGGTTTCCACTCATGTGAAAAATAAGCAGATGCATCAAGCCCTTTACGAGGCTCAATAAAGATAGAGTTGACTTCCGAACCTCCTGTAGCATTCAGACTCGCGGGAGATATTTTTTGATAAAGCAAATGAACACCAAATTTGAATGTATTCTTAGGATTGGTAAAATATTGGAAATCCTCCTTAAAATTCCAGTTATTGATCTTTGAGGCAATTTTAAAATCATTATTGTCACTGCTTACATTAACATTATAATTAAAATTACTGTAAATCAAGGATGTATTACTGAATAGTTTATCATTAATTACATTATTCCAGCGAACGGTGGCTGTCGCATTTCCCCAGTCAAAACTGAATTTATCCGAATAACCGAGTTCGTCTTTTCCAAAATATCCGGAAACGTAAATGGTATTTTTATCATTCAGTTTATAATTAGCTTTGGCATTCAGATCGTAAAAGTAAAGTTTACTTTTTTTAGCATCCTCATCGTTTGATAGTTTCAGGAACATATCTGCAT
Organism: Sphingobacterium sp. UBA5789; assembly: GCF_002418355.1. Classification (NCBI taxonomy): domain Bacteria; kingdom Pseudomonadati; phylum Bacteroidota; class Sphingobacteriia; order Sphingobacteriales; family Sphingobacteriaceae; genus Sphingobacterium; species Sphingobacterium sp. UBA5789. The sequence continues at coordinate 965,248 of NZ_DIDX01000004.1, forward strand.
ACGTTCTTCTTCCACTGATCATAAATGAACTTTTGTCTTTTACAATCGGAGCTTCTACTTTCAACCGGGAAGCGATAAGTCCTATCCCTCCTTCCATACTGAATTCTTTACTGTTCCCGTCTAACATGGTAATATCCATTACAGAAGAAATACGTCCTCCATATTGGGCAGGAATTCCACCTTTGTAAAGTTCTACGTCTTTTATAGCATCAGAATTAAATGTAGAGAAAAAGCCCAAAAGGTGAGAGGAGTTATATACTGTCGCCTCGTCCAGTAGGATAAGATTCTGGTCTCCGCCCCCGCCACGTACGTAGAAATTAGCACTTCCTTCTCCTCCAGATGCAACACCCGGCAACAACTGAAATGTTTTTAAAATATCCTTTTCACCAAAAACGACAGGAATATTACGGATTTCGGAAGTATTAAATTTGAAACTTCCCATCTGCGGGCTTTCTACATTACTGTTTTTCTTACGGGCAGAAACGACGACTTCTTCCAGTTCATTCTGATTAGGAATCAATTCGACATTTCTCTTCATGTTATCATTAATAGTGACAACTTCTTCAGTAATAGTATATCCGACATAACGAAATGTCAGTTTATGCTGTCCTGCAGGAAGGCTCAACGCATAATAACCGTAATTGTTGGTTCGTGCTATAAATTTTGGGTCTTCACCCTGTACAATGGCACCAATCAAGGTCTCTCCTGTACTGCTATCCCGTATAAATCCACTGATCGTATACGTATTTTGTGCCACGCACACTTTTACTACAAATAAAAAAATGAGAAGGGCTGATATTCTTGGAAACATAGTGTCATAAATCTTTCAGCCGGTAAAAATAGCATAAAATACCGATAAAACAATCTGACAGTCAATGTTTATTTTCTGTTAAGTTTATTGTTGATCTGTAATTTGCACTATAATTTACCCAAAGATTAATATTTACAACCTAAACACAGCTAAGCATCTATTTTCATTTATATTCCATAACCAAAAACTAATAATCAAGTCTTAAATCGAAAGCTTCGGTGTAGATTTTTCTGATTAATATTAGCATCAGATACCTTCATTGACCACCAGAAAAAAATATTAGAGATGTAACAATTCCATATCATTCTTCGGCAGTAAATAGGTTATTCATGGATTATTTTATTTTTGGTGTTGACTATTGCCATTCTTTAGCTACAACACTATGAAAACGATATTTACTGCAGTTTCAGTTTTACTGCTCATGTTTAGTGCGACACCATCAGCTGCACAATCCGCGTCTTCGGAAGATTTGGGAGCGTGGTATATCCTTATGGGTGATGAAAAGATAGCTAAACGATGGGTATTGAGTTATGACTTTCAGTACCGGAATAACAATATAATGGGCGATCTCGATCAGTTGCTTTTAAGATCAGGTGTAGGATACGATCTCTCGGAAAACAACAATAATCTTTTACTTGGATATGCTTATGTTCTGCAGGATATAGACGGACTGCTTCCGGAACAGATTTCAGAACACCGGATTTATCAGCAATTTCTCACTAAACAAAAGTTTGGAAGAGTAGCGCTTAGTCACCGATACCGTTTTGAACAACGTTTTTTACGAAACCGTACCGATTTGCGGATGCGCTATTTTCTAAGCGTCAATGTCCCGCTCTCTTCACCGGAAATGAAACCCCAAACGTTGTATTTCAGTGCCTATAATGAAGTATTCATCAACATGAAAAAAGATGCTTTCGATCAAAACAGGCTCTACGGAGCTCTTGGTTATGTTGTAAGTCCGAAAATAAGACTGGAAGCAGGTCTGCTCAATCAGCATTTTGGAGAAAGAAAACGTAATCTATTACAGGTAAGGATGCTTACTTCCAATATTTTCGCAAATTAAATATTATTTTGATCCTACTTAGAATCACATGTAACCTCTCTGCCTTTCAGGCATCTCTCCTTAAAAAGGAGAGAAAAGTTGTAACAACCTTCAAATCAGGGTCATCTGGCGTCCCTGCCAAATGATAAAACCAGAATTATCATATTGCCGGTGAGGACACCGGCAGACGCGATCAAGAATACTTATCATCGGTAAAGCTATTGCCTCTCTTTTATAAGGGGAACCTCTCTGCCCTTCGGGCATCTCTCCTTGAAAAGGAGAGAAAAGATTATAACAACCTTCAAATCAGCGTCATTTGGCGTCCCCACCAAATGATAAAACCAGAATTATCATACTGCCGGTGAGGACACTGGCAGACGCGATCAAGAATACTTATCATCGGTAAAGCTATTCCCTCTCCTTTAGAAAGAAAAGATTATAGTAACGCTTCTACAAAGCCAATTTCACCACCATTTAAAAAAGAGGTTATAATAAAAAAACCAGACCTTAACGGAGTAAGGTCTGGCTTTGAATAAGTTTATAATGTAATTAGTATGGTTTCTCTGTCACAAATATGCATACTATTATTTAAATCAGCAAATTATTTATTCAGATCAGACAAAATAATTAAATTTCCTGATGGAAGAACTGATTAAAGAAGGCCATCTGGTAATCAATAGACTGCGACCAGTACTTCCAATCGTGTTTTCCGGGTAATGTAAGGAAATGATGTTCGATATTAAGGTATTGTAACTTTTCATGCAACCTGACATTTACAGGGTAGAAAAAATCTCCGTAACCGCAGTCGATAAACAATTTCAGGCTTCCCGGAGTAAGCAGATGCGTCATTTCAATAACTGATCTTTTTCTCCATTCTTCCGGATTTTGTGCCTGAATACCTATACGCTCTCTTATACTCCAGTTATTTGCAAATGGTAGAATATCTACTCCACCTGAAGTACTTCCTGCAGCACCATAAACATCCTGATGCTTAAATGCCAGAGAAAGAGCACCATGTCCACCCATACTTAATCCTGTAATACCTCTGCCGGAACGGTCTTTACAGGTCGGATACTTACGGTCTATCTCACTGACCAGTTCACCGGATACAAATGTTTCATATTGATAGTTTGGCTGACCTTCGGTATCCCAATACCAGCTGTCATATCCTCCGTCCGGACACACTACAATATAATTGTAACGATCGACCAGTTGTTTGATATGGGGAACTTTGTTTACCCAGTTACTATAACTACCTGACCAGCCGTGCAACAGATACAATACGGGAAGGGATGTACTTTTTTGATAATTATCAGGAAGGATTACGACCGTTTTAATTTTCTTATTCATACGTGCACTCTGAATGTCTAATGTATCTACCTGAGCGGCATATGTCAACTGACAAAAAATAAGAAGTAAAGTCGTCCACAAAATGTGTTTAAGGATTTTGGTCATAGTTGTAGAATTTATATTGATAAAGATAAGAACTTAAACCAAAAGGTTGTTCACTAAGCGTATAAAAACAAGTGCCTTCCACGTCAAATGCAATAGCTTCACCCTGAGGTTCGGGACTGTATGGAAGTTTTACAAATGGTTTACTCAGGTTCTCCACGACTCCCGTAGCAGAATCCAGCCTCCAGTAATAGACATTCATCAGATTTTTCATAATCAATTGACGTCCGTCACGGGAAATGTCTGCTGCAGTAATAAAATTAAAAGGCAGCTCGCCAACTTTTCGCAGTTGGTCTTTATTTTTCAAGGAATCTCCCAACATATCGGAAACATAAATACCCGTCCGGAAATCGCGCTTTGAAAAGATCGTAATCTGATTGTTTTCCGGAAGCACAATAATGGCTTCAGCATCTCTGGCCTTATCGGGATAATGCAATTGAAGGTGACGGATCTCTTCTTTAGGAATAACATGTACAAGACTGGAAGTATCAGCCTTAGGTTCTTTAAACAGATATAAAGAGACAGAAGATCTGTGCGCTAAGTTATCACCAATATCTGCCAGCAACAGATAAGGTTCTCCGCCAATTTTCAGCCATGCGATATCTTCACAATCTACAGCATCTACACCTTCTAATGTGTAAATTGCACGAAGTTGAGCTTTATTATCGATTAAGAATATACGTCCTTCGTCTCCGCTATCATTGTGTGTCCAGAAATGCTGTCTGTTAACAGCTGAGGCAACCAAACCTGATGCTTCCTGCATTCTGGAATCTGTAAGTTTTCCAAGAGTGCTTCGATTGATCTGTACAGGTGACTGTTGCCCCTCTGTCAGACCACACTTAAAAAACACAAGAATCAGGATCAGGAAACGAAAATGCATATATCCAATATAAGAATTTAAAAATCAACTATAAAAAGAAGGGATACCTTATGGCATCCCTTCCCTGATTTATATCATTCCAAAACCTTTATTCACCAGTAAAGGCTTTTAAGAATTGTGTACGAAATGTAGAATCCTTTTCTGTAATCTCAAATGAATTTTTGTAAGTATCTATTACTGCAAACACTTCAGCTTGTTTGTCATTCGGAATATCAAAGAATAATTTGAAGCTATATGTTCCGTTTTTAGTCAGATCGACTTTGCCTTTATTAGATGAAAATACAGTAGGTAATATCGGAGAACTCAACATAGGTTTGCTTTCCGGTATTTTGAACAAATGAGCTGCACTTTTCACAAAAGCATCTGATTGGGCTCCCAATGAAAAAATCTTGATAGCACCTTTTCGGAATCCATTATCCTCATTAGGTGTACCATCTGCATTGATTCCTGGTTGAATATCAGATAAAACTTCCAGACGAAGTCCTACCGTATCCGTATTATACAAGCCTTTAGCTACATAAAAAACAGATGAATCCGATGTACCGTCTTCCTTAATTGTAAAATAGAAATGTTTCTTTGCATCTGTTGAATCCGCCAGCTGATGAAGAGCAACCTCTCCTGACTTAGTACCATCTTTGGATTTATTAGCGGAGTCACCACATGCAACAGCTAATGCCAGAACACTAATGCCAAATAAACTTTTTATAACGTTCATATTGATTAATATTGATTTAACAATTAATTACTTTTTACTGTAAAACACCAAGATATTCATTTTGTTTTTCATTTGTCATATGAACAAAAAATTATTTGATTAATGCATCGTATAAGATCTCTACGGGATGATAAGATTTTCTTGCTGTACCATCTTTGATCTGATGCCTGCATGAAGTACCTGCTGCTGCAATGAGAGTAGATGCATCTGTTTTACGCACTTCCGGCAGCAATACTAACTCCCCGACCTGCATAGAAACTTCGTAATGCTCCTTTTCGTAACCAAATGAACCAGCCATTCCACAGCATCCGGATGGGATCACTTCTACCTCATAGTTTTGCGGGAAAGAAAGCAAGGTTTCAGTAGCTTTTACAAGCTTGAATGCTTTCTGATAACAATGTCCATGCAATTTTATCTTTTTGGAAGCCGCTGTAAACTGTTCTTTATGAACACGTCCGGCTTCAATCTCCCGAACCAGAAATTCATCAATCATAAGGGCATTTTTTCCCAATTCATGAGCTGCAGTTCTTAATTCAGCATCTACCAGGGAAGGATACTCATCTCTAAAGGTGATTATACCGGATGGTTCTACACCTAGCAAAGGTGTAGCTTCAGAGATAATATCTTTGAGCAGGGAGACATTCCGGTTTGCCAGTACTTTTGCATCTTTTACAAATCCTTTAGACAAATAGGTACGGCCGCTCTCTACATGCTTGGGAACGATTACTTCATAACCTAATGCAACCAGCAGTTTATAGGCTGTTTTCCCTATTTCCACATCATTGTACTCTGTAAACTCGTCACTGAAAAGATATACTTTTCTTTTAGAACTACTGTTGTAAGATTGCTTTTTCACCCAGGAACTCAATGTCGTACCTCCTACTGTAGGAAGTGATCGTTGAGGTGCAAAACCGACAACCCGCTTTACTATCCCTGAGAGTAAATCACTTTTGACTACCAGATTATACAATGGTGCCACCGCCACTCCCAGTTGCTGGGATTTGGTAAAATTCGCGATCAGCTTTGTACGGAAAGATGAACCGTTTGCGTCATAATAATGCTGCAGAAACTCTGCTTTCATTTTTGCAACATCTACGCTGGAAGGGCACTCTGTCTTACATCCTTTGCAGCTCAGACAAAGATCCATTACTTCCTTAAGCTCTTCGTGGTCAAACCGGTTGGTTTGCGTAGAATTCGTAAGAAATTGCCGCAGTACATTTGCACGTGCACGTGTGGTATCCTTTTCTCTTCGTGTCGCCATAAAAGAAGGACACATGGTACCTCCGGTAATCTCTGTTTTACGACAATCTCCGGAACCCGAACATTTCTCAGCCAGTCTCAGTATGCTTTCATCTTTACTAAAATCAAAGTATGTCTTGATCTCGGTACGGTTATCATTATTATCATAGCGAAGATGCGTATCCATAGGCGGTGTATTGACAATTTTATTTGCATTGAAAATACCTCTCGGGTCAAATATCTGCTTGATCTGCTCTAATAAAGCATAAACTTCCTCACCTAAAACTTTACCTATGAATTCTCCTCTCAGCCGTCCGTCACCATGTTCCCCACTTAGCGAACCGTTATATTTAAGTATCAGATCACTGGTGCGTTCCAGTATCCTTCTGAATGTTCTCTTTCCTTCTGCAGTCTTCAGATTGACAAATGGTTCTATGTGTAATTCTCCTGCTCCAGCATGTGCATAGTAGGAAGCGTGCACCGCTTCTTCCTCTAATAACTTCTGAATATCCGTCACATATGCAGGCAAATCTTCCGGTGATACCGCACAATCTTCGATCAGATTGACAGGCTGACTATCTCCAGGCAGGTTACGGATCAGTCCCAGTCCGGCTTTGCGAACATCCCAAACCAGATCTGTCTGTGGTCCTGTCACATATGGATAAGCATATCCCAATCCTTTTGAAATCAGTTCTTCTTTAAGCGACAAAGCTTTTTGTGCTACTTCTTCGGCTGTATCTCCCCTGAACTCTACAATTAATAAAGCCTGCGGATCTCCTTCGATAAAGAAGCGATTGTGCTGATAGGTCGGATGGCCGACTGTAAAATCCATAATATACTTATCTACCAGCTCGGATGCTTCAGGGTGGTGTGAAAGTGCGACTACGTTACCATGCATACATTCCACCATATCTTCAAAATGTACACATAACAAACCCAATTCAGGGGGCGGCAGTGGCATAAGATTCAACTTTGCTTCTGTAACGACTGCCAGTGTACCTTCAGAGCCGGCCAGCAGCTTACACATATTAAAGGGTTGGCTTTTATCCGAAAGCATATCAAGCGCATAACCTGTATTACGCCTGGTCAATGATCTTTTAGGATATCCTTTATCAATGGCCTGCAGGTTCTTTTCATCTGTAAGAATATCATTTATCCGTCTGTATATTTCCCCTTCCCGATCTTTTTGAATCAACTTTTTGAAATAGTTCCCTTCATTCAGCGATTCGAATGTCACTTCAGACTGATCATCCAGAATCACCCTTGCAGACAACAGGTTTTGTCGTGTATCTCCCCATACTATAGAATGAAGTCCGCTTGAATTGTTTCCTATCATTCCCCCTACCATCGCTCTGCTGGCCGTGGAAGTTTCCGGTCCGAACATTAATCCGAATGGTTTCAGGTATGCATTCAGGTCATCCCGGATCACGCCCGGCTCCACCCTCACCCATTTCTCTTCGGTATTCAATTCGAGGATGCGTGTAAAGTGCTTAGACATATCAACGACAATTCCTTTACCCACCACTTGTCCTGCCAAAGAAGTACCTGCAGTTCTCGGAATCAGTGTGATGGCCATGGCAGTAGCATAACTCATAAGCAAGTGCAGATCATGCACATTCTTCGGAATCGCTACAGCCAGCGGCAACTCCTGATAAACAGATGCATCTGTAGCATAAGCTATACGAATAGTCCGGTGCTGTGCAGTATCATTATAATAAAGGTCTCCGTTAAGAAGATCACTCAAATGGTCTAGTGATTGTATACTTTCCACGTTTAATAAATTAAAAAAGGTAGCTCACAAAGCTACTAACAAAAGTTCTAAAGTGTAAGACTTAAAGATAATGCTAATTTATGCGTAATTTTTCCTAACTAAAACTAAAAAACGCAAAAACTTGCATAATAAACATAAAATTATTCATATTCCTCCTTTAAATACATTTTATATTTGTGCCGTAGGATACGCACTGATACCTTTGAATAGAATATGAAAGAAAAACTACTACGTTACAGCTTAGGTTCAGATCTTATCATATATGCTCTCCGCTGTTTGATAGGATTTGGAATAGGATACTATATCTACTGGAAATTCCCTGAAAAAGAACTTTACTGGATGTTGATTTCTGTTGTACTGGTTATTTCTCCTGAGGAGAAGGATGCCAAAAAGCTGGCTATTGAACGGTTTAAATCTAATTTTATCGGATCCGTTATCGGTTTATTTTGTTATTTCATTCCTGTACATCAGGTTTTCATGATGCTGACAGGTATTCTTCTCTCTATTATTGTCTGCAGGCTCTTCAATATTCTTAATGTGGCCAGAACCTCTATGGTAGCACTGATCATCGTACTTGTACATGAACAGCAACAACATAGTTACTTCAGCGCCTTTGAACGCTTTTTATCCGTAGGAATGGGCTGTTTTATTGGTTTAATGGTCACTTTAGTGACTTCTTACTTTATTAACAAGCTTCGTCGTAAACTTAATCTTGTCCGGGAAACAGACATAAATACCGATTGATTTTTGATATTTTTACGATTCTTCCTACTTTTAATCTCATAATCTATTCCTTATGAAATTAAAAGCGACTTTTTTATTTTCTTTTATTGCCCTTTATATTCATGTAATCGCTCAGGATATATTGACAGACTCGGCTTATGTACGTGAGCATTATACCAAGATTGAGCAGCTTATACCGATGCGGGACGGGGTAAAATTATTTACGGCCATCTATATTCCTAAAGATACAAATAACAAATATCCCTTCCTGATAAACAGAACACCGTATACCGTTTCTCCATACGGAGCAGATCAGTATAAAAAAACACTTGGCAATTTTCCAGCTATGATGCGCAAGGGATATATATTCGTCTATCAGGATGTCAGAGGTAAATGGATGAGTGAAGGAACTTTTGAAGATGTCAGACCTCAGCAAAGTAAATATTCGTCCAAGAAAGACATCGACGAGAGTACGGATACATACGACACTATTGACTGGCTGGTCAAAAACATTAAAAATAATAATGGGAAGGCAGGAGTATATGGTATTTCCTATCCTGGATTCTACTCTACAGCTTCACTTGTGAATGCACATCCTGCACTGAAAGCTGTTTCGCCTCAGGCGCCTGTGACAGATTGGTATATCGGAGATGACTTTCATCACGGCGGCGCTTTATTCCTGATGGATGCCTTCCGCTTTATGTCTACTTTTGGCGTACCTCGCCCACATCCGATTACTCCGGATAAAGGGCCCAAAGGATTTGAATTTCCAATCAAAGATCAATACCGGTTTTATCTGAACGCAGGAACTGTCAAGAATCTGAAAAATACGTACTTTGCGGATAGCATCAAATTCTGGAATGATCTGTTTGCACATCCGGATTATGATCAGTTCTGGAAGAGCAGACTGATTACCCCTCACCTTACTAATGTGCAGCCTGCTGTCATGGTTGTAGGCGGTTTTTTTGATGCAGAGGATGCTTACGGAGCATTCAAAACATACCAATCTATAGAACAGCAAAACAAGAAGAATAACAATATACTTGTTATGGGTCCCTGGTTTCACGGCGGCTGGGTCAGAGGTGATGGCAGCTCCTTTGGGGATATTCAATTTGATCAAAAGACCAGCATCCATTATCAGGAAGAACTGGAACTGCCATTTTTTGAATACTATTTAAAGGGTCAGGGAAATTTCAATGCAGCTGAAGCCAACATCTTCCTTTCTGGCAGTAATGAATGGAAAAAATTTAATTCATGGCCTCCTAAAGAAACGCAGCAAAGGAATCTCTATCTACATCCGAATGGTAAATTATCCTTTGATAAAGTACAACGCACAGATAGCTGGGACGAATATGTAAGTGATCCGAATAATCCGGTTCCCTTTCAGGCGGGTGTATGGGATAGCCGTTCACGGGAATATATGGTGGATGATCAGCGATTTGCCTCTACCCGACCGGATGTCATGACCTATCAGACGGATGCTCTTTCTGAAGATATCACGTTGACCGGACCGGTAATCGCCAATCTGGTTGTATCCACTACCGGAACAGATGCCGATTATGTGGTAAAACTGATTGACGTCTATCCGGAGGATAGTTCCAATAATAAAAATACGATGATGGCAGGTTATCAGATGCTGGTCAGAGGAGAGATACTGAGAGGTAAATACCGCAACGACTTCTCCAAACCGGAAGCTTTCGTTCCGGAACAAATCACAAAAGTCAATTATACATTGCCGGATGTTGGCCATACATTCAAAAAAGGACACCGAATTATGATACAGATCCAAAATTCATGGTTCCCTTTAGCGGATAGAAACCCACAGAAATTTATGAATATCTATGAGGCCGAACCTCAGGATTTTCAGAAGGCTACACAACGTATTTTTCATGATGTACATAACAGTTCGTATATCACATTACCGGTGCTGAATAATTGACGGCACCGGCATCTGCATATACAGAATTAAAAATGAACATATTAGCTATTTAAGAGCTATTAAATAAGTATAAAAATCAAATTAACTCCGTATAATATTCTTAACATAATTTTAATGTCAGAATTTTATTCATAATTACATACAATATTTTGAATATTATTCAATAATACTTACCTTTGCACCAGAATGGCAAAAGTAGAATATAATTTAGATCAGATTGACCTTCAGATCCTGCGTATTATGCAGGACAATGCACGTACAAACAATGCAGATATTGCGCGAGAACTGGGCATGGCTCCTTCGGCAATTCTGGAACGTGTAAAGAAGCTGGAACAAAAAAATATTATCTTACAATACAATGCTAAGATCAATCCCGCTGCTGTAGATCAAAAATTGTTGTCTTTTATCTTTATCAAGGCAAATGACATTATCGGTGAACAAGGTGTAGGCATATTACTTGCTGAAATTCCTGAAGTACAAGAAGTACATGATATCGCCGGAGATGACGGATACCTGATTAAGGTAAGAACAAATGACTCTTCTGGTCTTGTCGATTTAATGCGTAATACTTTTTCGAAGATCGACGGAATTATTTCTACCCGCACTACGATCGTTTTACAAACGGTCAAAGAAGAACAAAAAGTGGTTATTCCTGAATAACAGGAGTAAATAAAGGAGGTATTTATCATGCAGGCAAATGCAACATTAAAAAAATCAAACCATGGCGCGATGGTCATCGCAGCTTATGCAGTCGTGTATATTGTATGGGGATCTACGTTTTTCTTCATTGAAAAGGCGCTTCATAGCTTCCCTCCGTTTGTATTAGGATCATTACGTTTTATAACAGCCAGTGTTATTTTAATGAGCTACTGCAAAATCAAGGGGTACAAACTCTTTCAAAAGAAAGCTGTTCGTGACGCATTGGTTGTCGGATTTTTACTCTTATTTATTGATATGGCTGCTGTTATCTGGGCAGAACAGCATATATCCAGTGGAATAGTAGCCATTATGTCTGCTGCTGCAGCTATATGGTTTGTACTGCTGGACAAATCCAAATGGAAAGAAAACTTTACCAGTGTTCCTACTATTGTAGGTCTTTTTCTGGGATTTCTGGGTGTGGTCATGTTATTTGGTGAACAATTGATGATTTCTGATGGTTCTTCTCAAAAAACAGTCCGTTTACTGGCTATGATCGCGATGGTAGTGGGATCGATATCCTGGACCGTAGGATCATTATACTCTAAGTACAGTGCAAAAAAGGAAAACAAATCTGCCGATCAGCCATCAGATCAGAAAGAAGATCTTCATGTCATGGTCAAGACAGCGTGGCAAATGGTGATTGCCGGGGTAATGTTTACGATCGTAGGATTTAGCAATGGCGAATATGCGGGCTTTGATTACACTACTGTAACTACCGCCAACTGGTGGGCATTAGCGTATCTGATTGTATTCGGATCTATTCTGGCATTCAGCTCATACATCTGGTTACTGCAAGTCAGACCGGCTACTGAAGTGAGTACGTATGCTTATGTCAATCCTATCGTAGCTGTAATCCTTACCTACTTTTTCTCTGATCACGTGGTGACCAGTCTGCAGATTTCTGGATTAGTTGTCGTACTGATCAGTGTATTATTGATGAACTGGAATCTGTATAAAGATAATACTACAGTAGTAGCAATACGTAATAAGGGTTTTAGAAGAAAATCTGTCATTGCTCCCAAAGAGAGCATTCGTATACAGGATATAGAATCTGATAAAAGAACTTCAGAAGCAATTCTTTAGATATAAAATAAGTGATGTTATTTTATAGTATAACAACAAAGCCATTGCAGATTTGCAATGGCTTTGTTGTTTATAGTGCTTGCGGATCTCTCTCCGGATCCTGACGGTATTATTTCACAAAATAGCGATGCTCTATTACAGTGACATCCTGTTCACCTGTAGCTTTTGCTATCGTGTCTTTCACTACACATTTACCGGTTACTCCTCTCCAAACCAGAGCTCCGCCCAAGGTCAATGTAGAAAATCCGGTCAACGGGCTTTTGAAAATATTGCGAATACCGATACCAAGAATAAACCCTCCTGCTACTACAGACAGAACACGCTCTGAATTGCCGACATTTCCATCAACACAACCTGTGTCCAGTTTATCCTTGACTTTTTCTAAAGCTAAATTCAATATATTGCTCATAATTTGCTCCTTTATTATAACTTTATAACAAATAGTCTTATTTTATGTTTTGAGGAGAATCCTAAAATTTAGTTAAATTTTTCAAACCATACCGCTTAGGACTTTAAGGATCCTGACGATCATTATACAACAGAACACTTTATGCAGGTAAAAAAACATTCGGGAGAGTTAGTTCCCTTCGAACCAAATAGTCTAAAACAATCTCTCTCCAGATCAGGTGCAAGTGACCAGGATGTAGAAAACGTATTTCAATCTATTCAGCAGAATCTTTATGATGGCATATCCACTAAAGAATTATATAAACTTGCTTTTGATCTGCTCAAAAATCAAAGAGATTCTTATGCTGCACGATATAGTCTCAAAAAGGCATTGCGTGAATTAGGTCCTGAAGGTTTTTATTTTGAAAAATGGATCGCCCGTCTCTTTGCAGATGAAGGATACAAAAGTATTAACGGTCAGACAGTACAGGGACATGCTGTGACACATGAAATAGATGTAGTAGCGCTCAAAGGAGATAAAATGCTGGCTGTAGAATGCAAATTCAGAAATGATATTGAAGCCAAAATTTCGGTCACTACACCTATGTATTTTATGTCAAGAGTCAAAGATATCAGTAATCTTCCTTTTAGTTTCTTTGGCGGTGAATATACTTTTACTGAAGGATGGCTTGTCACAAATGCATATTTCACATCAGATTCTACGGATTTCGGAGAATATTACAAGATGAATCTGCTTTCCTGGAATTACCCTAAGAACAGCAGTATCAAAGTACGTGTAGATGACAACGGACTGTATCCGGTGACTTGTCTAACCTGTCTGAGCGACAGTGAAAAAGGCATGTTACTCAAAAATCAATGTATACTGGTCAAAGAATTACTTGATAATCCCAGTATTCTGCAAAGTATACATGTAAATCCTGAAAAAGCTAAAAAAATCCTGAAAGAAGCAAACGAACTTGTGAACAGTCCGGTGGAAACGGAGCATTAATGCCGTATATGAAGAATATATTTTTAAAAGAGGAACAGAAGTTTATGGAAGGAGCCCGCAGCAGATGGCGGGAACTAAAATATGTAGGCGGAGTTGTATATCAGTTTATTAAAGGATTCCGTGCCCTGCATTTTATCGGACCTTGCATTACGGTGTTCGGGTCTGCCCGGTTTAAGGAAGATCATCCCTATTATGCATTAGCCAGAAAGGTATCAGCAGAAGTTTCCAGATTGGGGTTTACGATCATGACAGGTGGAGGACCAGGAATAATGGAAGCTGCTAACCGGGGAGCAAGAGATGCGGGCGGCCCTTCTGTAGGTTGTAATATTGTACTTCCGCACGAGCAACATCCTAATCCTTACCTGGATAAGTATATCAATATTGAGTATTTTTTTGTCCGGAAAGAGCTTCTTCGCAAATATTCATTTGGTATTATTACACTACCGGGAGGATTTGGCACACTGGATGAACTTTTTGAAACTATCACCCTGATCCAAACAGGTAAAATAAAAAAGTTCCCCATCGTAATTATGGGCCTGGAATATCACCGGCATGTTCAGGAGCACATTGCGACGATGGCATTGGCAGGTACAATCAGTCCTGATGATCAGGAGCTAATCCTATTTACAGACGATATCGATGAGGCTATAAGTCATATCAGAAGACATGCAGAAGAAAGTCGTATACTGAAATTACAGCCTCCTAAAAAAGCAAGCTGGGTACTTGGCGAAAAGAATCTGAAAAAACAGGCTTAATCAAAAGCATGCTATATGGTACGAGCGTAATGCCCGTACCTTACATGAATATTCTATATTTCATTTTTCAATCTTTCTCCTGATAAAATCGGGATCTCACCTTAACAAGGAGAGAAAAACGGCTTTCGGATAATACAATATCATACACTTTCTTAGTTGGCAAGAATATGATGTTTTTATTGATGCACATTTTAAATATTTAAACAGATATATCAAAGTTTCTTCATAGTCATTTGCTCTCCCCCAATCATCGGGTCATCATTATTTTTTCTTCCACTAACAAATACAACTAATTTATTATGAGATAAACTAACAATTTCAAACATTAGATCATCATTAAGTATCAATTCCTTTCCATTTAAAGTATAAAATCCATTTCTTTTAGTGTTGTCTTTACTCCATTGCTCAGAAAACTCTCCATTACTCTTAAAGCTAAAGATTGGATAATTAAAGTCTTTATTCCCTACTTTTACTGTTTGCCAATTTCCAATAATAAGATTATCGTCATCTTTCTTACAAGAAGAAAATACTGATATTGTCATTATTAAAATTACAATAATACGTTTCATAATTTTTATTACATTTTACTAAAAACTTCAATATAATTAACCTATCCGGATAGGTGTTTCTGTCTTCAAAGGAGCTGCCGCCTTTATTCTTTATGTCTGCAGCTCCTGGACTATAAAACTCTTGTCCTGAGGAAGTTCTTACAGATGTACTTCCAGCAGAAAATTTAATTTCAAGCAATGATATTACAATATGGTGGGGTAATACACGTGTCCGAATTGCTGCAGATGATCTACATTAACCTTCTCTTTGAAAATTGCATATACAGCTGATCCTGAACCGGACATAGATGCATAAAGTGCTCCCGACTCATAACACGCTTCTTTCAGGGATTTTATTAAAGGATATTTTTCAAACAGACCGTCTTCAAAATCATTGCCGATCAAGAATTTCCATTCCTGTACGGGCAGACGTACAGCTTCTTTGAGATTCACATCTGATACCTGTGGAGAAACGTTTGCATAAGCCTCTGCTGTAGAGATATGTATATCAGGCTTTATCATAACGATATAATACGAACTCAGATCCAGTTCAACCGGTTCAAAGGAAGTGCCGATATCATAAGCGTAAACAGGTTTATTCTCGATAAAAAACGGACAGTCGGCACCTAATCTGGCTGCATAATCACACAGCTGCGCCGTTGTTAATTTCAACCCAAAGCTATCATTTACAGATTTGAGAAAAAAAGCAGCATCCGCAGATCCACCTCCCAATCCGGCTCCGATAGGAATATGCTTATGTAAATAAATTTCCAGCTCAGGAAGTTGAAAATTCTCCTTTAGCAGATCGAATGCTTTCAGGCAAAGGTTCGTCCCTCCTTCCGGAATATGTATACCTGAAGTATGTAAAGCAGTTTCTTGTTTTGCTTCCACAAACTCCAGAACATCATATACGGGCAAAGGATAAAATACGGTTTCCAGATTATGATACCCGTCAGCACGTTTTTCTACAATGTGCAAACCTATATTGATCTTCGCATTAGGAAATGTAATCATAGAACGAAATTAGGAAATATTTTAAATGTTTTGAAGATGGTTACCGTATTAAAAACACAAACTATAAAAAATAAAATTTTACTGAATTAAAATCAAAATTTATTGTTTATCAATAATTATTTATTACATTTACCACATTATTATAAACTTAAAGGTTATGTCAAAAACAAATAACTTCGTGTTTAAAGCCTTGTATATCATCACATGGATAATTTTTATCGGTTTATTCATTGAAATGATTGGCTTATTTGTAAATCTTCTTTTCAGCATTTTCAAACCCGAATTTGTCCCCAAGCTTTATCAGAAGCTGGACTTAACGATGATGTATAAAGAGAATAAATTCGGTTTCTATGGAATCTACGTCTTTATTTTAACTATTTGTTACTTAAAGACAAGTCTGTTTTATATAGTCCTGGAACTCATGCATAAGATAGATTTAACAAAACCATTCAACAGTTTAGTTTCCCGCCAGATTCTATTGATTAGTTATTATACGCTTTCCACAGGACTGCTGGTTTACATTGGTGGACAAATCACCAAAAGATTAGTGCATCATGATAGTATTGCCGGCAACTTGGAGCAATTCTGGACCGATGGGGAAGCATTTATTCTGATGGGAGCTGTAGTCTATATTATCGGGACTATTTTCAAAAAAGGAGTTGATTTACAAACTGAAAACGATCTGACGATTTAACTATGCCAATCATTGTGAATTTAGATGTAATGATGGCAAAGCGAAAAATGTCGCTCAACGAGCTGTCAGAAAAAGTAGAACTAACGCTTTCTAACCTTTCCATTCTCAAAACAGGGAAAGCCAAAGCTATACGTTTCAGCACGTTAGACGCCATTTGCAAAGCGCTCAATTGTCAACCTGCTGACATTCTTGAATACGTAGAAGATCCCCTGTGATCAAGTTATGAAAGGAATAATTACGGGCCGAATGTACGAAGAGACCGATTCATGCTGTCAATTTCCAGAGCCAGACCCCATTAATAAAAGAGTCCGTTAGCACTTAACTAACGGACTCTTATACCTGATATGATGGTTGTATTAATTATAACCTTGATTCTGTGGGAAAACAGCATCAGAATTGGCATCGATTACTTCCTGAGGAATTGGCCACAGCTCATTTCCTTCTTTAATTGCTGCTTTTGATTGTGTATTGAGATCTTTTACCCTTCTCAAAAACACTTCTCTTCCAAATCTGGAAAGTGTCATTCTTCTCATCTCTTCCCCTAAAAGCTCTCTTGCTCTTTCATCAAGAAGGTAGTCCACATTGACCTGCGCAGCGGAGGCTGGTGTAGCTTTTGCTCTTGCTCTTACCACATTAATAGCATCGGCAGCTAATCCGGGATTACTTTTCTGCAGGTACGCTTCAGCCAGTAACAGATATGTCTCTGCAAGACGTACTTTTACACGATCTTTCATGTTACCTTCAAATGCCGGATTGTCCGCAGTTTTGCCATAGAAGAATTTGGTCGTTGTGGCAAACACGTTACCGGATTCTTTGATTTGTTGTGTAATATTAAGTTTAGTACCAAAAAGCGGACTTTTCGGATCGTTATGATACCAGTCTCTTTTAATATTATACTTGGAATTACGTACATCCTGAGCTTCATAACCATTCAGCCACCAGTCAAACGGACGGATATGTCCCAGACCACGGCCACCTAACGAATCTGCTAATACAAAACCCGTTTGTTGCGAGTAAAACGGAACCCATGCACGTTTGCTCCAGTCCGTATACAGATCTCCACCTCCCTGGCTGTTGTATTCTAACTGTATTGCCCAGATAGTTTCCTGATTTCCAGATTTACGGTTTTGATTTTTTTCGATAAACATATCGTGAAAATAATCACCTGCATTATCTTTTTCTGCTCCGAATCGTTGATCATTCAGTTTAAAGTAACCTGAATTGATTACCGCATTAGCTGCGATAATAGCTGAATCCGGTTTATTTGCCCATAAATACGCTTCAGCAAGGTAATGAAGGGCTGCCCATTTCGTCAGTTTACCGTCTGCGACTGTATTCGGATTGTCCGGAAGATTTTCGGATGCATAACGCAGATCCGTAATCATGTGCTGCAGCACTTCCGCTTTCGGAGTTCTTGTAAAATCTGTTCTCGGTGTTTCCGACACTTTATCCACCCATGGCACATCTCCGTACAGACTCACCAGATAACGGTATCCGTAAGCCCTGAAGAAATCTGCTGTAGCACGAACTCTTTTCGGATCATTTACCGGATCTGTCCATTTGATATCCGGATTATCCAGAGCAGTCAGGATCAGATTAGAATTTCCAATCAGTCCGTAGCTGAATTTCCAGTAATTACGCACATAACTGGAAGCCGGATTGAGGGTGTAGTTGGAGAACGGAGCCAAAGTAGCGTCTGTACCTGTAGTCTTAATAGCGACAATATCTGTACCTACCTGCAGCGATTCCTGAGGTGTAGCACCCTGAGTAAAGAAATCATTGGTCCAGGTCTGAAACTCCAGTCTGGCAAAAGCGTATAAACCTGTCAGTCCGGTTTCAAAACCATTTGTAGTGGTATACGTATTGTCAGGAGCCTGAAACCCGCTTGTATCTTCATCTAAAAAATCTTTACTACAGCCTGAAAGTGTTGCTGTAGCTACTAATAAATATGTTATATTCTTAATTGCTTTCATGATCTAAACCGTTAAAATTGTACATTGACACCCAGTGAGAAAGTTCTCGCAGATGGATATGGAGACAGGATATTGGTATTGGTCGGGTTTCCTGTAACGGTGCTCACATTTAATGCTTCCGGATTGAATCCTTTTACATTGGTGAACGTATACAGATTGCGTCCATTGATAAATGCTCTTATCGAACCAATATTAAGTCTCTCCAGACGCTCACCACTAAAGGTATATCCTAATGATACATCACGGATTCTCCAGTATGAAGCATTCAGATAATAGCTGTGGTTATTCACAGGTGTGTATCCCGGAGACGGAATGTCATTACTCGGACGTTCAGGAGTCCAGTACGCCATATCTGCCAGGTAGTTAGCTCCGTTATTAGGCAGGAAACGTTCGATATTTTTGAAGTTATCTTCTTTTGTTACATCAAATGCGCCGTTCATAAATACAGAAAGGGAGAATTTTTTATACGTAAATTCATTTCCGAAGCCCAATGTATAGACGGGTACTTTATTACCCATTACAGTACGGTCTGCTGCTGTGATCTTGCCATCTCCGTTTATATCCGCCAGCTTTGCATCTCCCGGTTTTGCAGCCGGCTGATGAGAGTTCGCAATATCATCTTCTTTCTGCCATACCCCTATTACTTTATAATCGTAGAATACGCGAATAGGCTGACCTATCAGCCACGCGTTTGTCAGATCGTCTTTACCATCGCCCCGCAACTCTACAATCTTATTTTTGTTATAGGCGAAATTAATGCTGGATGACCATGTAAAATCATCTTTTATAATGTTTTTAGTATTCAAACCTAACTCTATACCGACATTTTCAGTCTGTCCGATATTACTCATAATGGTATTGTATCCATTCATAACAGGTACCAGGCGGCTCATCAGCAAATCTGAAGTCTTAGCGTTGTAGAAGTCTATATTACCACTGATACGATCATTCCAAATACCAAAATCCACACCTACGTTTAAAGAGTTGGTCGTCTCCCACTTCAGGTTCGTACTTCCTCTTCCATTGTAATTCATAACAAGACCATTTGATACAGTAGCGCCGTCACCAAACAGATAATCTATTTTGGATAAGCGGTTGTATGTTTGGTAAGGGCTTACAGCCTGATTACCGTTTTTACCGTAAGAAGCTCTCAGTTTTAGGGTATTGATCAACTCTGAGGTAAAGAAATCTTCTTTTGAAATCACCCAGGCACCTGCTACAGATGGGAAAAATGCATATTTATCATTTTTAGAGAATGCAGAATAACCGTCTGAACGACCTGTCAATGTCAATAAATAACGTTCTTTATACCCATAATTGATTCTTCCCATATACGAGATAAGTGCCGTATTGGTCAGACCGGAAGTTATCTTCTGGTTTTTGGCAGCTGATCCCAGATTGTTGTATCCTACATCTGCGACAAAGTCTTCTCCATACAGACGGGACCATTTCTCCTGAGACTCTGATGCGGAATATAATCCTACGATATTCAGTTTATGATCTCCGAATGACCGGTCGTATGTCAGGAGATTTTCCCAGGTCCAGTCATACCTATTGTTATTATATATTTCACCTTTACCTCTTACTCCCATACCGTTCAGTGTATTAGAACCATAGTAGTAAGATTGTTCCATATTCTGATAATTCGTTCCGAAAGTAGTTTTGAAACTCAGCCCTTTGACCGGTAATTTGACATCCAGAAAAGTATTGGCGTATACTGTTCTTTTGATATCATCATTGATACCATTTTCGTCCGCAAAAGGATGCGGATATAAGGTTTGTGCATACATCGGATAGGTTACGATATTGCCATTTTCATCTCTGTTGATTCCGTAAGGACTCATTTTTACGGCATTATCGATAGAAGGCTGTACACCGTTACGTTTACCTTGAGAAGCCTGTACAGCCAGCCCCAGTTTCATCCATGATGTCAGGTGTTGATTCAGGTTCAGGTTAAAATTAAAACGCTCATACGGTGTGTTTTTCACCAAGCCGTCCTGATTCAGATAAGCAACTGACGCATAATAATCTGACTTATCACTTCCTCCCGAAAAACTTAACTGATGTTCGTGAACCGCAGCATTATCATTAAAGATCACATTCTGCCAATCGACTTCTTCTCCTTTTCTGTATTGCTGCAATACATTAGCAAACAGGTAGTTTTCAGGATTCAACTGATCACCTGTTTTGCCTTTCGAGATCTGATAATCACGCATAAACTGAATGTATTCAGCCCCGTTCATAAGATCAAGTCTGCGCTCTACATTCTGCACACCAAAATATCCGTTGTAACTCATGCGCGGTTTACCGGCCATACCTTTTTTGGAAGTAATAAGGATGACCCCGTTTGCGGCACGGGATCCGTAGATAGCAGTGGAAGAAGCATCTTTCAATACCGATATGTTCTCGATGGTATTGGAAGCAATATCTCCCAGTGAACCACTGAAAGGAATTCCGTCTAATATAATCAACGGATCATTTGATGCCGAAATCGAATTTTCACCACGGATAGAAAGCGACGCTGTCGTACCGGGACGTGCATTCCCGGTATTGATGTTCAATCCGGATACTTTACCCTGCAGTTTGTCCACGATATTCGGGGAATTGATATTTTCCAATGATTTAGAAGATACCGTAGCAATACTACCTGTCAGATCTGATTTTTTCTGTGCACCGTAGCCGACGATTACCACTTCTTCCAAAGCTTCATTAGCCGATTTCATGACCACAGAAGCTACTGCCGAAGCAGGTAATTCTATAGTCTCGTATCCGATAAAGGTAAAGACCAGTATCGCACTACCGGATGTAACCTTTAATTCAAATTTACCCTCATTATTTGTTGAGGCAGAATTTTGCGTTCCCTTCTCTGTCACCGTCACACCTGATAAGGGATTCCCACCTTCATCTCTTACTGTTCCGGAAAGAGTAGATTGGGATGCTACGGAATAAAAATTAGTTTCAGTCTTTACTTTCGATGCAAAGGACTGATTCGGGACGGCGAAAATGAGTGTCGGGCTCAACATTAACAGCTTCCAGTAAAGCCTGTGCTGGTACCGCTCTGATAGCAACCTACTTTTCATAAAATTTGATAATTTGTTTATAATATATTCACAGTTTATTCACGTAAATGTAGGCATAGCAACAGAGCTAACCAATGCACAACCGATTGCGCAGATCACGAAAACGATTTAGTTCGAAGTGGTAATACTATAACCGTAACATGTCCTCCTTAGCTGCAAAAAGAAATAACGAAGACCCTTAACTTATTTTCAAGACATCAAAAAACACACAGTATTTGCAACAGGAAGAATTTTATTTTTATGCGTTCCAAACCAAAGCATTAATGTTATATTTATACCAAATGAGTATTATGAACATACTTCCTTCTATTCTTATCCTTTCTGCGCTCCGTATATTTTGTTCCTGCAATCCGTCTTCAACGAACAAAACGGAAACTATACAACAGCACACTATGTCTGCGGACAGTGTGGTCAGCAATGAATTAAAACCTGCTGAAGAGCTGATTCCGGATACAGCAACGAGGCTCAGATTCAACGAGTTTTCGGTCACATTTAATCGGCTGGTCGTCTACGAAGAAGATCGTTCGACAGCTATCCGAAACACAGATTCTGTACAAATCGGAGCTGAAATGGGAGAAACTATAGAAGGACAGCTTCTCCGCATATCAGACAGTCAACTGACTGGACTGAAAGTTGAACAGCGTTATGAAACGAGTATCACGATTATGAATGAAGGTCCGCACTGTGATCTGACAGAATGGAAGCATTTTTATTCCGAATGGAACACCTTAAAGCTAAACAACAAGGGGCAGTTCATATGTGACAGCTATACAGAAGCAGATTACACAAAATTTCCGGATGTAGCGATAGAAGATCTGCAACGGGCAGCAAAAGAACACTGCGGCAGGGATTGGTTTAAACTAATTGAAAGTATAAAATCTCCGAATGAATATCCAAGTGCTGTATGGATCAGCCGATATCAATTGCGTATTACCGGACAACATAAAGATAATGGTAAACCCGTCACCAAATTTATTACTATAAATGTTCCGATGGGCTGTTAAGCATTCAAATAAATATGAAGAAAATAATTTTAGATCTGGCTGTTACTTTAGATGGATTTATTGAAGGCCCCAACGGAGAAATCGATTGGTGCATAATGGATGAAGACATGGACTTTGCCGGGTTTATGTCGGGTATTGATACTATATTTTATGGTCGTGTCAGTTATGACGCATGGGGTAATTATCAACCGGAAACAGATGCTGAACCTGTAGAAAAACAGTTATGGAATGATATCCACAGCAAACAAAAATTTGTATTCAGCAGTCAGACCAGAATAGATGAGCATGCAACTTTCGTTCACTCCGATATTGCACAAAAGGTATCTGAGATCAAAGCACAGGGTGGAAAAGATATCTGGTTATACGGCGGAGCCAGCCTGATACGGTCATTTATACAAATGGGACTGATCGATATCTACAGGATTTCTGTTCATCCGGTAGCGCTGGGAAGTGGCAAACCTCTATTTGAAAATTTAAAAGACCGTGTGCAACTGAATCTTATCCGGACCAATACATTCAAATCCGGTGTTGTACAACTTATTTATGAACAGAAATAAGAAATCAATGACATATGCAGCATCATATGGATAAACTCCGCTATCCGATCGGGAAGTTTGTCCCGCCTTTAGATATAGACCGGCAAACTATAGATGGCTGGCTAAAAATACTGGAATCCTTTCCTCAAAAATTAAAGGAAGAAGTTGTGGATTTATCGGAGAAGGAACTGGAACAAAGCTACCGGCCGGAAGGATGGACAATAAGGCAACTGGTACATCATTGTGCTGATAGTCATATGAATAGTCTGATCAGATTTAAACTGGCTCTGACAGAAGATACACCGACTATCAAGGCCTATGCGGAAGATCTGTGGGCCGAATTGCCGGATTACGGCAAAGTAGATGTTATGTGCTCGGTCAGGATTCTGGAAGGACTCCATGAAAGATGGATAGTCCTGATAAAAAACCTGACACCGGAAGAGTTGGAAAAACAATTCAGACATCCGGAATCGAATGCTCTTATTTCATTAAAAACAAATATTGGCATCTATGCCTGGCATGCTGAACATCACCTGGCACATATCCGGATTGCAAAAGGAACGTTTAAAGAAGGTGATCATCTATAAATAAAGCAAAAATATCGCTTGTTCACAGCGGATCACGCTTTAGTAACAACTGTTAATAAGCAAGATGTCCTCAGGAAAGCGCCACATCCAGCATCATCATTATTACAAATCCGATCACAAATCCCAGAATTGGAATATCCGAATGTTGTTCCTGCTGTGTCTCTGGTATCACTTCCTCGATCACGACAAAGATCATTGCTCCTGCTGCAAATGACAGTGCATATGGAAGTATAGGCATAAAAAAACCTACTGCCATAGCGCCCAACACCGCAAATACAGGTTCGACAATAGCTGATAGCTGTCCGTATGTAAAACTTTTCCAACGGGACAATCCCATTCTTCTCAGCGGCATAGACACCGCTATTCCTTCCGGAAAATTCTGTAAACCGATTCCCATAGCCAACAATACAGCACCACCAATACTGGCCTCAGGAACTCCTGCGGCGACTCCACCGAAAAGCACACCCACAGCCAATCCTTCAGGAATATTGTGCAACGCTATAGCAATTGTCAGCAAAGTGGTCCGCTGAAGAGATGACTTAGGGCCTTCAGATTGCTTAAAGTTGATGTGTAAATGAGGCATCAGCTTGTCCAGTCCGAATATAAATAATGCCCCCAGCACAAAACCGATTGCTGCAGGCGCAACTTTGGAAAATCCGCTTCCTCCACTCATTTCTATAGCCGGACTAAGCAGACTCCAGAAACTCGCCGCCACCATCACTCCTCCTGTGAATCCAAGCATACCATTCAGCAACTTCTTGTTTACATCTTTAAAAAGATATACCAATGCAGCTCCTGCTGCTGTAACTCCCCAGGTAAACAATCCGGCATAAAGAGCCGCTAATACCGGGTCTATACCGGATAAATAACTTATTAATTCGTCCATTGTATGACTTATGTTTTTATTTATTTCTGTTTATGCAACTGATCCAATCGTGTAGACATCATATGATAATATCCCTGCGCCCTTCTTAATTCCAGTCCGGCAACGAGCTGGTCTGTAATTTCATTTTGCCTGATATAGCTCAGATAATCGACCACACGCTTCAGCAATTCTTTACACTTGACATACTGCCCAAGCTCTTCATATGTATGCACCAGGTTGTTAATTGAAATAATGTAGATCTGAATATATGGAATTTCAGCAAAACTACATGATTTCTCTTCATGAGTCAATTGTACGGCCTTATCGAGTGCCAACTGATAACTTTTCAATGCTTCCTTAAATGCTCCGTTGTGGAAATCTGTATTTGCATATCCGGTCAAATGCTGCCATTCGGCTTCGATTTTCAAACAAATATTCGTATTCATATTGCCGTCAGTTTTTTAATTTATTTTTCAATAATTTGATGGCAATCTCCAGATTTCTGATATTTTTCATTGCAAAAGTAGCTTTTTTCATATTTCTTCTCATCAGATCTTCTTCATACAGTATTTTACGAAGTTGTTTTCTTTCATTTTCCAACACTTGCAGTACATATTCCATTGTATAATGATTAATTTATTTCTCTTGATTTTTCTAATACATTCTTCAGATCTGCAGGTGCTAACAAACCCTGATATCTGAATATAATATCATAGTTCTTATTGAGTATAATCCAGCAGGGATAAGACAAGTGCCCTTTCTCATCCATACCCAGGTATTCTGCTAATTCGTGCACATGTTCCTGAGATTTATAGCGGTAGAGCTGTTTATTAAACACTATATTCTCTTTTATTCCGGCATCTAAAGTGGCGTAATTAAACTCCCTCATCAATTGTAGTACGTCTGTTCTGTGTTGTAACTGTTGCCGTTGCATACGGCAATATCCGCAGTCGTCCGTGCTGATCAACAGGATAGCGGGTTTTCCATTTGCCTGCACACTATCCGGTATATTCTGAACAGGAATGCTCTTCAACTGTCCTTCTGCGTGCAGGGAAAGCATCATCAAAGCATACACTATTACTTTATATAGAATACTATTATTCATTTATATAAAATTATTTAAATATATTGTAGCGGATGCCCAGAAAACCACGGATACCCTGCATGGAAGCATAGTTATATTCGGTATCAAAGGTGTACCCATATGGATTATTCACGGGATCATCCACCGTCTTATCAAATGGATCAAAGGGTCTCATCAGCGGATATTTCGGCACAAAATTGAAAAGATTCTTTATTCCGCCATAGATTTCCACCCCATTCTTCAGTGATTTTGTTGCCTGAATATTAGCAATACAAAACCATGGTGAATACTCAGGCCGGTAATCATCAGGCTGTACAGGTAAGCGCATAGGTCCTGTCCAGTTGGCTGTAAGATCCACAACATAACCTTTAGGCAAAGAATAGGTCCCTATGAAATTACCGGACCATTTCGGTGCATGCAATTGCTGTACGCGTTGCATTTGTTCTTGTTCATTTCTTTGTTTCTGATAGACGTCCATCAACGTAACACCAGCCATAATCTTTAAAGGAAAATTAAATTTGAAGTCTGTATTGACAGAAATACCATTTGAAATTGCGTGTCCACGCAGGTTCTGATAAATAATCTTATTGGGATCCGTATCAAAATCACCTGTAATCTTGTTTGTAAAGTAAGAGTAGAATCCGGTTATATCCAGCCCCATAAAAAAGTTTTCATCAGCCACACGCAGATTGTAGTTCAGATTGCTGTTATAAGAGCGTTCCGGGTTCAGCTGTTCTGCTATCACCACTTCACGGGCACCAGTAAGGGCTGCATGGTCTTCTGTAAAGAGATTGACCACTCTGAATCCGGTTCCGAAACTGGCACGTATAGTCTGCTTGTTATCCGGTGATAGTTTATAGGCTATGCGTGGTGAATGTACACTCCCGTGATGTTGATCATGGTCAAAACGATATCCTAATAAAACAGTATGTTTATCGCTCACCTTCCACTCATCCTGAATAAATACACCCGGCAATGGCGTGGTGGCAGGCTGATTATGCGCTCCGTCTTTGGATGCTGTAGCCGGCGTATTATCATCATACCAGGTATAGCGGTAAGATGCACCTAACAGGAAGTTATGATCGGGTATGATCTCTTTGTCCCAGTAAGCCTGCACAAATCCTACTTTCTGTGTGGCCATATAAGGAGAATCACCATACCAGGAGTTCTGATCGTGCCAGTTATACGAAAACTGCGTAGTGATCTTTTCTGCTAAAGGCAACTCGTAGATTCCGATTACTTCTGCCCTGCGGGTGTATATACTTTCTCCGTATACATCGCTGCTGCCTCTGTAGGACTTATTCCAGTTCATCTCTCCTCCCCATCGGTCTTCATACACATATCGTGCGGCTATGCTGGTCAGTTTATTATCCTTTCTGTCAAACTTCCATTTGTTGAAAACCGAGACTCTGTTTTGTAAGGTCATATCTGTGAAATTGTCCTTATTGTGATCCGTTTTTTGTTGAAAATTATAATAATTAACGCCCAGCATCGAAGTAGCCTTTCCAGCTCTGAAAGAAGTCCCTCCGTCAAAACTCCCTTCTCCCCAGGTCGTACCAAACAGATCCAGCGTAAAGCGGGGTGCATGTGCAGGATTTTTGGTAATGACATTGATAATACCTCCCATAGCTTCAGAACCATATAAAGAGGAAGCTGGCCCTTTGACTACTTCCAGACGTTCAACGAGACTATTCGGTATACCGCTCAGACCATAGACAGTAGATAAAGCACTTACAATGGGCATTCCATCGATCAGAATCATGGTATATGGGCCTTCCATTCCATTGATATGGATATCACCCGTATTGCATACATTACAGTTCAGCTGAGGTTTCACCCCATTGATCATGCCCACAGCATCAAAAAGACTCGGAGTTGGATTTTTTTTAAAATATGCCGGTGTAAATACTTCCACTGGTATAGGACTGTCCAGTCGTCTTACAGTACGCATAGTACCTGTCACGACAACTTCTTCCAATGTGGCATCTGTTTGGCTCAGTACGAGCCGGAGGTCTGCATCAGGATGATCTTTATTCAATATTAATGTTTCAAGCTGAGGGTTAAATCCGGTAGATGTAACCTGCAGTTGCCAGTTACCGAAAGGAATATTGGGGAGATAAAAATTTCCTGACGAATCTGTTAATGTACCTCCCTCCTGTTTCAATATACGCACACTCGCTGCATTCATCGGATTACCCTGCTGATCTCGGATTCTACCCTTTACTGTTCCACTCTGTCCGAAAGATAGCTGAACGAGACTCCATAAGCCGAGCATAAGATTTATTTTAATTGTTTTCATTTGCATTTTCATAAATATTAGTTATTGCAAATATACAAAGTTAGTATAGACTAACAAATATTTTATCAAAAACTAACAATGCTGATATTCTGTGTATTTATATTTTTTGTATTTTTGAATATGTATTCAGCTGCAGAAGAGAATTATCTCAAATCCATGTTATCCCTTGAAAATAGTCACGGAGAGGTCAGTATCAATGAATTGAGCAAGCGGCTCAATCTGAAAATGCCTACGGTCAATGGTATGATCAAGAAATTTGCAGAAAAGGGTCTGGTACACTATGAAAGCTACAAACCGATTCGGCTGACAGCTCTGGGCAAAAAAGAGGCTTCTATGATCTTACGTAAACATCGGTTGACTGAGATGTTCCTTGCCAGAATGATGGGCTTCGGATGGGAAGAAGTACACGAGATTGCGGAACAGATCGAACATATACAATCGACCAAGTTTTTTGATAAAATGGATGAATTACTGGGATTTCCCAAATTTGATCCGCACGGCTCTCCTATACCGGATGTCAATGGAAAGGTCATAACTCCAAAATATAAATCACTTACAGAGATTGCTTCCGGCTCTACAGTACGCTTAATGGCGATCGGAGATTCCTCTCAGGAGTTTTTACAATACCTGAATTCTAAAAACATCCATCTCGCAGCTGAGATAAAGGTGCAGAGCAAAGAAACATTCGATGGCAACATGACGGTAAGTATTCAGGAAGGTAAACCTGTTGTCTTAAGTAAGATTGCGACGGACAAACTATTAGTCTCCTGATAAAGGTATACCAAACCGTTTATATTGCTAATGCGCTTTTAGTACAATAGAATAATAAAAATAAAGAACAGGGTTAAGCCATAAATATGACAAAAAAACCTTTATCGGATATAAAACCTACACATTGTGCATTTCTGCGAGGTGTAAATGTCAAAGGTACCGCTATGAAAATGGCGGATGTCTGCGCTGTATTTGCAAAAGCAGGAGTCAAAAATGTATCCTCTGTGCTGGCTTCCGGCAATATACTATTTACAACAGAAGAAAAAGCTGATGATATAAAGGTTGTATTGGAAAAAGCACTATCCGATCATTTCGCTTATGAAGCTTTTTTATTTGTAAAAAACAAATCCGAAATCGGAACCATTACCGGACAGAATCCATTTGAAACGGAGGCTGATGTACACATTTACAGTTTTGTCGGAATCGAAGAAATTGAAAATTCATTAATGGCAGCTTTTCAAAAATCTGCAAAAGCAGAACGTGAAGAAGGTCGTATTGTCAGAAATAATTTTTACTGGAAAGTTCCTAAAGGAAATACCCTCGATTCTGAATTCGGAAAGATATTAGGAAGGAAAGATATGAAGAGTACGTTTACTTCCCGCAATATGAATACATTCGAAAAGATCTTAAAGAAGATGTAGATAGCTTATCCGGTTATCTGTGCAGGAGAGTAATAATTCAAAAAGAACTATTGCGTAAGTTGGCGCCCCCGCCAACTGTTTTCAATAAACCTGTTTCAGAGCACGAGATTGAAAATGTTTATAGGTTACAATACTTCTCTAGCCCTATTGTAACCTCTCACAAAAAAAACTGTTTTTCATACGAATATTAGTCCAACCGCTGCAAATTTTAAACAGCAGTATTTCACGTTTATTTGTTTACTATATTTGATACTATAAACAACTGAAAGCTAATATAATATGAAAACAAAATCTATTTTCCCGGCTTTATTTATTACAGCAGTAGGTGCTGTATGGCTATCTTCCTGCAACGGTTCATCTGTAGATACTGTGAAAGCACTGGAGTCTAATTATGAAAATCAAAACAAGACAATAGAACTAACCGGTGAATTCGATGCACCGACTTTTACTTTTTCTTCCGGCAGGTCAAAAACACTAGGAATGCACTTTGTCGTGAAACCTCACGCTATAAGTTCTGAAAAATTTATTGTGACAGATGTTGTTTTACCAATCGGGACAGACAAAAACACGGTCGTAATGGATGTCGCTGATGATCAGAAAAATTATACCCTTAAAGATTTTTATGTTTACGATAAAGACGGAAACAAATACAATCTGGATGAGCATACGCAGTTTAAGATCACAGGAACGGTCTCATACAATGAACTTAAAAAAGAAGAAGGAGACAGAAGAGCTGATAATTTCGCTTATCAGCTAACGAATGTCACTATTCAGAAAGACTAACATAAAAATATACTATTAACCTAAATTATATTCATTATGCAAATAGAACTTGGGGATGCGTCTAATTTTGGATGGTTCATTATTGCCATAGCTGTGATTATGGCAGCAGGAATTTACATAAGCTACAGAAAAAGTCAGGTTATTAAAATTAAATATATTGTAGCTGTCATTATTATGCTTGTTGTTGGTGTAAAGTGGCTTTTAGATCACTAGTGATCTAAAAATTGTGATGAAGATAGTTCACAGGATGCCAAACCTGTGAACTAATTCTTTTAAAGTCTGATGCAATTCATACACATCATTGTCTGCCGATCTGCTTTAGTAAATTCCTTATATTTAGATTTCAAAATGAATGATTTATGCAAATTGAAAGAATACGAACCAAATTACAGCAGTTAAAGGAAACAGATACTAATTTGGAACTGTTTGGAGCCGATAATCATGCATATACCTTACAAGCACCGTTATCTATGGTTGAAATCAGAGCATTTGAATCCGAAAATGAGGTAGCTTTACCTGAGGATTATGTACTGTTTCTGACACAGTTGGGAAATGGCGGAGCGGGTCCATTCTACGGACTATTTCCTTTGCAGGAAAGCCGTATAAATCTTTCGGATAATGCCGGTAATGTTACTTATTTTAATCTCTCCAAACCTTTTCCTCATTCAGAAGCATGGAATGTCGAAGAGGAATTAGAAGCGTTGTACGATCGTATAGAGGAGGCATATGAAGCAGGAGATGAAGAACTGGAAGAAAAGTTATTTGATGAGAAGTGGGAACTTATTGGTGCGGAAGAACACGATTACGGTCGATTATATATAGCTGATTATGGTTGTGGAGTTTATATAAGCCTGATTGTAAACGGACATGAAAAAGGAAATATTTGGACAGATGACCGGACAAATGATGCCGGCCTCTACCCTTCTGTAGAATTAGGTAATACAGAACGAATTCAATTCCTGGACTGGTACGAGAAGTGGTTGGATAATGCACTGCAGGAACTGGCTACCTTAAAAAACTCCTAATATGGAACAACTATTTTTAATGAACGACATCAAATAGCTATTCAACATGGATAATTCAAGAGTATATAAAATGTCATTTGCAGGAGTATATCCGCACTATATTCAAAAAGCAGAGAAAAAAGGCCGCACAAAAGCTGAAGTGGATGAAATCATCTGCTGGCTTACAGGCTATAGCCCTGAAGCGCTGCAAAAGCAGATCGATAATAAAACCAATTTTGAAGCTTTTTTTGCTGAGGCACCAATGCTCAATCCTAATGTTTCCAAAATAACAGGAGTCATCTGCGGATATCGGGTCGAAGAGATCGAAGATCAGCTTATGCAAAAGGTACGTTACCTGGATAAGCTCATAGATGAACTGGCAAAAGGGAAGGCTATGGAAAAAATCCTGCGCAAGTAATTATTATGATGATGATTAAATATTCCCTTCTTTTCTTTTTTCTGTTTATTAGCCTTTCACTGACCGCTCAAAATACATGGACGGTTTCTGCTGCAGACAGTCTCTATGAAGAAAAAGAATTCACAAAAGCTCTGCAGGCGTATGAAAAGCTCTTACTGCAGGAAGAAAATAACAGCTACCTGTTATGCAAAGCAGGCTTATGTCAGTATGAACTAAATGATTTTCAAAAAGCTAAAGAAAGATTCCGTCTGGCCGCCTTGTACTGTGATCCTGAAGACAAAGAAAATATTGCGTTATACTATACCAATCTGTCAGCCTGCTACTCCAATCTCCAGGACAACGAAAAAGCATACGAATATGCAATAAAAGCATATTCCATCATGGAAGATTCCGGCATCCAACTCTGGAATGCTGCATCTATGGCTCAGAATCTGGGAAAATATGATGAATGTCTGAAAATAATGGATAATGCAACAGTAGAAAAAAACAATGCATTTCTCACCTTATACGGAAGATGCTATATGGCCAAAAAGTTATATCAGCAATGTATAGACAGCTACGAACAGTTTTTGACTAATTATGACGCTAATGATGATTTCGTCACATTAGATGCCGAAGATGAAAAGGGACGACTTGTAATTGCTTATGCATTCAGACTGACTTCTCCGGATTTAAGTGAGCAAGAAATTGATATATACATTGCCAGATTAAAAGAACTGTGGGCAAGTCAGTCAGCAGATGAAATGGCAAGAACTAAAACCGTGAATTCCTTTTTTAAAGATGAAAATATCTGCAGTATCTATGGTTATTCTGCCATAATATGTAATAAATTGTTCAACAGTTTAATAGCAGATGCCAGCCCTGTAGAAAAAATACAGTTTCAGTATTATACCCTGAAAGATTACTCCGGTGCTTTGGAGTCTGCAAACAACCTTATGAACGATAAAGGGAATCTTAGTGGTCAGGAACTACAGAAGGTTAAAGCAGTTGAGTATTTTGCTTCCCTCCGACTTTTTATAGCTGCTTATCTTCATAAAGACAGACATATAAATCAGGAACAACTCCAGACATTGACCTCCCGGTTTAATGACCTTTTTGAAAAGGGAAAAGTATACAGTGATAAAGAATTTCAACAGAGTACAGAAGAATTCGGATATATGCAGGAAACATTTGCCTGCTTTCAGAACGCTTTCAAAACGAAGGAAGAACAAAAAGAAGCCGCTCCTATACTGCTGCGAATCATAAAAGATCTGCCTAATAATACCGCAAGAAAAGGATTAACTGAATTACTCAGCAAAGGATATATTCAGAATTAGAAATGGATTAAATTTAAGATATACCTGATTCAAAAATGAAGGTATAAATTTTTAAACCACAAAATATTTATAAATTGCACACCATAATCCTATGTTATGAAAGCAATTCTAGCACTTATATTTTGGTTCTTTGTGGTACCATCCTTTGGTCAATCGCTCCTGCCTGTTTTTTTAAAAGGAACGTGGAAAGTAGATAATGCAGAAGTTTATGAACATTGGGATCAGCTGAATGATAATACGCTGAAAGGGTTTTCGTATAAGATGAAAGATGGCCAGATGAACGTAACAGAATATCTGGAACTGACACAGATAAAGGATAACCTTATGTATACCGCGACTGTAGTCAATCAAAATCTGGGAAAACCAGTTTCTTTTACGATGAAAAAAAAGGATGGAGAGTTAATCTTTGAAAATCTTAAACATGATTTTCCTAAACAGATTACCTACAAGAAGCTATCCGATATGGAAGTGGAAGTACGGATCTCTGACCTGAAACAGAAAGAGTCTGCATTTAAGATGCATAAACTGACTTATTCAACTACTTTAGAGCAAGATACAGCGACGTCCAACAAGAATTATGATGCAATACTTGCAAAAAAACTGGGCGGAGATGATTTCGGAATGAAAAAGTATATACTTGTTGTATTGAAAACAGGTACAAACAACACAACTGACAAGATTTTTATCAATGAAAGCTTTAGAGGACATCTTCAAAATATCAATCGGCTGGTCGAACAGGGAAAGCTAATTGTAGCCGGTCCTTTGGGCAAAAACACAAGCAATTACCGGGGTATTTTTATCTTAAACAATATCAATTCCCTTGATGAAGCAAAAGAAATACTGCAAACAGATCCAGCTGTAAAAGCCGGCCTGTTGGATATTGAGCTATTTAACTGGTACGGATCAGCTGCTTTACCGGAATATCTGCCTGCCTCAGATAAAATTTGGAGAAAGAATCCGTAAGTGGTTTGTAAATTTGATATGATATAGACTGTTACAACCTATACCATATCAAATTAAAATACAGTTACTTAATCTGATTCCAATGTGTTGAAATACGGCCGCCCCACGTTTTAGTTTCAGCTATTGGCTGAGCTATTATATCTCGTGTAGGAGTAAATGATGAATTGATAGCGAAGTAAAGGACTAAGTTTCCGTCATCTTGCAACACATACATAGCATTGTTCCTTATAGCATTAAGACCGGGGTCACCTTGTGGTACAAATAAATTGTCTGTAGTCCATACCACATCTCCGAATATCCCATCTTTATTAGAGTAAATAACAAGATTGCCATCATTTTGAAATCTCATTTGATAACTTTGTCTTGTTCCATATTTCCTGTATGAACCCGAATCCCATAAAATTTTCCCATTTCCATTATTGCGAATCACTAAGTTACCATCAACTTGGGCAAGCAAAGAAAATTGTCCATTAGGACTAGTTAATGTGAATGGAAACATCAAAGTTGCTCCTGCTTTAATGATAGATCCACTATAATATTCTGTATTAATAACCGTAGCTGGCTGTTTTTTCTTAAAAACAAAGTTATAATACCAACTTGTTGGATAACCTGCATATTGTGGATGTCCAGGAGCATATAAGTTATTTGAAGCCGCGCTAAAGGATTGTGCTTGCATGAAAGCTAATGCAAGCTCTTCTCTGGGCTCAATAGACTCTCTTCCAGCTATCACAAAATAATCCTTATCAGCATTATAGGCAACACTATCCGTAGAAATATTTGCTATTTCACCATAAAAGTTCTTTAATTTTAAAACCTCCTGATCATCAACAACTTTTACATCTTCTGTAGGTTTTATCACTTCGTTTTTACATGATGCCATCAAAGACAGTCCTAATAAAGCAATTGTTAATTCTTTAATTTTCATAATTACAATCATTTAAATTTACATTTATAATATTTATATAACCTAAGCGAATGTAACAAATAAAAGATGTTAAAAATAGTTTATTATAGAAATTAAAAATTTTTTAAAGAAAAATTAACATGTGTAAAACAAATAAAAGAGAAAGAAAACACTAAAATTAAAAAAATATTTAATATAAATTATTTTTCACTTAAAAAATCATCTGGCGCAAGCATAAGCGTAGCGGTGCTTGTGCCTTTGCATTGTAGCAGGTGAGGACACCTGCAAACGCATATGAAGCGTCAGTTGGTGTCCCCACCAACTGTAAAATATAGTAACCCGTTATAAATGTATATTAACCTCTCTGCCCTGCGGGCATCTCTCCTTGAAAAGGAGAGAATTAATCTGGCTAAACCTCTGAGATTCATATTGTGCAAGCATTAGCGTAACGGTGCTTGTGCCTTTGCATTGTTGCAGGTGAGGACACCTGCAAACGTGTTGTGTTCGTTTGTTGCTGTCCCTACCAACAATTTAACAATGTCTGCTTTATAATTGCTTTTAACCTCTCTGCCCTGCGGGCATCTCTCCTTGAAAAGGAGAGAATTGACCTGCCTTAACTGTTGTCATTTATCTGGCGCAAGCATGAGCGTAGCGGTGCTTGTGTCCCTGTTGTGTTGCAGGTGAGGACACCTGCAAACGCGTTGTGTACGTTTGTTGCTGTCCTCAACAACAATTTAACCATGTCTGCTTTGTAAGCGCTTTTAACCCTTACAATAAACAGTACCTTTCCTTGAAAAAGAGAGAAAACTACCTAAATAAGAGATTGAAAACCAATCATATCTGTTACATTAACATGTTAATTATTTTTTATTTTTATGACTGATTAAGCCATTTCAAAAGTCTGCACCAGATCTGGCTAATACCCGAATCATTTACTTAGCAGATGCTAACATTTAATAAGATATGAACAGAAGAGACTTTGTAAAAAATTCAGGCTTAATAGGTTTAGGTGTATTCGCCACACAATTCCCGGCATGGTCCACCAGTATATTCGGTTGGCAACAGCCTGTACATAATATTCCAGTGGAAAAGAATATAGATGCTGCATGGTTATCTTCATTGTATGAACGCGGGGAATCAATCAAATATCGTAAATCCAAAAATGAGTTGAGATATATTGGAATGCCTGTCGGTGGGTTACATGCCGGAACAGTTTATATCGGTGGTGATGGCAGGCTATGGTTATGGCAGATATATAATGAAACTTACGAAGAAACAAAGGAAGGTATAGAAACAAAAACTGTGAAATGGAACAATGGTAAGGAACAGGTTAACATACGTCCCCGGGACGGAGCAGCATATATTGAACCTGCTATTGCCGATAACCTCCGGATTTTAGAGCAGGGATTTGCTATATCAGTTAATTATAATGGAAAACAATGGGTAAAAGAACTTCGGGAAGACCACTGGGACGAAATCACATTTGAACCTTCTTACCCAATCTGTAAAGTAACTTACAGCAGCGAAAGTTTCCCGGTAGAAGTTGTAATGACCGCATTTTCTCCATTTATCCCTTTGAATGCCGATAATTCAGCTTTACCATTAACTTCATTTCATCTGGATATTAAGAACAAAACACCACAATCTCTCGAAGTGATAATCAGCGGCTGGTTAGAAAACGGAGTACATAAAAACCGTAAGGATTATGATACGGTCCGTAAAGTTGCAACTGCAAGACCAATGAAAAATGCCCAATCCATTTTATTTACTTGCGACCTGGTACCGGATAAGGATCTTCAGGATGGAGATAATGGAACAATGGGACTCTTTTGCAATACATCTGAAGCTGTTGCAGCATGCAACGTACCATCCTGGCCTATTGCACCTATTCAATTAATGAAGACAGTTAACAACAATAATGTCAGTTTTGCAGATTTACAGGTTGGAAGCTTA
Source organism: Sphingobacterium sp. UBA5789 (assembly GCF_002418355.1). Classification (NCBI taxonomy): domain Bacteria; kingdom Pseudomonadati; phylum Bacteroidota; class Sphingobacteriia; order Sphingobacteriales; family Sphingobacteriaceae; genus Sphingobacterium; species Sphingobacterium sp. UBA5789. The sequence goes on from NZ_DIDX01000004.1 coordinate 1,002,190, forward strand.
TCCGTCAAACGTGAAATCCAGCCAACTGATACGACCTCTGTTTCATATGCTGTAAGCTGGCACTTTAACAATCCTCACCCAAAATTGCGGGAACGCCTGAAAGATGCACAGGAAGGTTATTGGTATGGAAAGCGATTCGAAGATGCACATGCAGTACTCCGTTATTATAACGAAAACAACGAATTCCTGAATAAAACCACCTTGCAATGGGCTAAAGCTTGGAACGACTCCACCCTCCCGCACTGGTTTTTAGACCGCACTTTTGTTAATATCGGCACTTTGGCTACAGCTAATACATACCGGTTTAACTCCGGACGCTTTTGGGGTTGGGAAGGGGTAGGCGCATGTGCGGGCACCTGTACACATGTCTGGCAATATGGACAGGCTATGGGACGCATATTCCCTGAGCTGGAGCAAAACTTGAGGGAAACAACTGACCTGGGTGTTGGATTTAGACCCGAGTCAGGTGCTATTATTTTCAGAGCAGAATATGAGCATAGACCTGCTATAGATGGACAGGCCGGTGTGATATTACGCTTCTATCGCGACCATCAGATGTCCAGAGACAGTACTTTTTTGAAAAGAAACTGGACTAATCTGAAAAAGGCTATTCAATTCCTCATCGACCAGGATAAAAATGGAGATGGCATGACCGATACCCCAATGGAAAACACCCTTGATGCTATATGGGAAGGTGAAATAGCCTGGATTGTAGGGCTGAGTCTTGCAGCTATAAAAGCAGGTGCATATATGGCAGAAGAGGTCGGAGACAAGGATTTTCAACAACGTTGTACGGCATATGTTCACCTGGGCTCTGTTAATATGGACAAAGAGCTTTTCAATGGTGAATACTATATACACAGACCAGACAAAGTATCCGGAAGAACAAAACTAGGGTCTTATAATACCTGTCATATCGATCAGGTCTATGGACAGGCCTGGACTTTCCAGCTTGGAATGTCCCGAATCAATGAGAAGCAAAAAACCTTATCTGCGCTGAAAGCCTTGTGGGACTACAATTTTACAATGGATGTAGGGCCATATATCAAAACACATCTCAATGGAAGACCTTATGCACTACCAGGTGATGGCGGAATGGTAATGAACACCAATCCAAAAAATGAAGCAAAGGCCTATGGAAATAATGAAACCTGGCAATTGGGATATTTTCATGAATGTATGAGTGGTTTTGAACATCAGGTTGCTGCTCATATGATGGCAGAAGGCATGACGGATGAGAGCCTGATATTGACTCGCGTCATTCACGATCGCTATCACGCTGCCAGGAGAAATCCATTCAATGAGATAGAATGCAGCGATCATTATGCAAGAGCTATGGCGAGCTATGGCACCTTTATCAGTGCATGCGGATATGAATATCATGGGCCTAAAAAATACTTAGCCTTTGCTCCGAGAATAACTGCCGAAGAATTTAAAGCTGCTTACACGACTGCCTCTGCTTGGGGTTCGTATGCACAAAAACAGAATGCAGGAAAAAATGAAAGTATACTTTCTGTGATTTATGGTGATTTGCCGCTACACACCTTTGGAATTGGAAAACCAAAAGGTTTAAATTTAGAAAAATCACAGCTCAAGGTCCTTCTGAATGACAGATTAATCAATGTGTCAGAAGTTTATAATGATGAAGAAAAAGTAAAACTATCCTTTAAAGAAGAATTGCTCTTGAAAGAAGGAGATCTTCTAAAAATAATGTGGTCATGAAAATAGTTACTAACTTACTCGGTATAGGTCTGGTGTTTGGGTTATCAGGCTGCCATCCCCCTCCTTCTGACAAACCACAGGAAGTACAGACTAAAACCTGGCAAAAGGAGCTTCAGGAACAGCTACCTATGCTTGGTCATCGCAACTGGATATTAGTTGTCGACAAAGCATATCCCCTGCAATCATCCAGTGGTATCGATTACATTTATGCAGATGAAAATCTGCCATCCGTGCTGGACTATGTCATGAAACAACTAAATAATTCTACCCATGTTAAACCTGTAGCATTTACGGATAAGGAATTATCCTATATTACGGAGCTACAAGCATCTGGTGTAGAGGAATTTCGTAAGGAATTGAATAAAACTATGAAAGGAAATGAAGTCCAAACATTAGCGCACGACAGCGTGTTTCGCTTATTGGATCAGTCTTCAAAGCTATTTAAGGTTCTTGTGATAAAAACAAATCAAACTATTCCATATAGCTCTGTCTTTCTTCAGCTAGATTGCAGATACTGGGATGTAAATCGTGAAAATCAATTACGTCAGCGTATGAAGTAATTGAAACAGCGTATAAATAATCAAAATTCTCTATTATATTTAGGAGCCTTATGAAAACAGATAACCAAACAGCACAGAAATCTGACGAACAGAAATTTTACCACGGTACAAAGGCCGATCTTAAAAAGGGAGATCTTATCGAAGCCGGCTTTCATTCCAATTATGGAAGCCGGAAACAGTCCCTTTATGTCTACCTTACTGCAACTTTAGATGCTGCTGTATGGGGTGCTGAACTGGCTCTGGGTGAGCTAAAAGGCAGAATATATACCGTAGAACCTACAGGCGCTATGGAAGATGACCCCAACTTAATGGACAAAAAATATCCAGGAAATCCGACTAAATCATACCGGACTAAAAGTCCCCTGCGTGTGACCGGTGAAGTAGAAAACTGGACAGGACATACTCCGGAGCAGCTTCTGGCTATGAGGAATCATCTGGCTAAACTCAAAGAACAGGGCATCGAGGCTATAGAAGATTAATGATTCTTCATTTTTCCTACAATTCTTTTATCTGCTGATTGTACTTATCCATTCTTTTTGTTTGTGTTACAATAAAATCTAAGTGTTTCTGATCCGTTTGATCTGTCTTTAATCTTGCAACAAATACATTTACTCTGTTATATGCGCTCCAGCTCTTCCCGGCATCTCTTGATGCAATAGCATCCTCCAGTTCTTGAATAAGTTGTTCATATTGCTGCTTAGCTTCCTCTCCAAAAACAGGAGGAAAAACAACCTCCACATCCCCGGTGTCTACAGAATTAGCTGTAGGTTGTGAGGATACAGGTACATTTGAAGCAGGCACACTGCTGTTTTTATTACTGGCAATAATTATTATTGCTACGATTGACAAGATCAATACGGAGATAAGGATGATCCAGGATATGCCTTTACCCCTGTTTTTCTTCCATAAGGAATAACTCCATATCAGAAGTAACAATCCTAATATGGTCATAGCTACAGCTAATCCTACTGGTCCCAGTGTTTTATAAACAGGAATTAATATCCTTGGAATATCATAGCTGAGCTGTGGAGTAAAGTACGTAAATCCTTTGACCGTCATCCCTGTACCTACCAAGGCAATGGCTATGCTTTTGATTTTTTCAAGGACAGTTAAACCCGTATTTTCCTGTTTTGACATATTGCTGAAGTTTGATGGAACAAATCTATTACAGGATATGCTTATTTAATTATCCCTTTTCAGATTCGTCAGGAGCTGTTATAAATTTGTAGCCCAGGAACTTAAATCCGTAATTTGATTATTCTTTTAATTTGACTTTACTAAGCATTCCGCTAATCAAGAAAATGACCATTAATAGTGCAAAAAAGATAAGGTCATAAGAGAAATAGCTTACCTGATGCAAATCAAACAATTGATTACTTAAAAACAGACGGGATTCTTCCGGTGCTTTACTGTTGTAAAATATAACGGGAGGATGCTGTGCAAGCAGATCAGGAACTTTATTTTTCAATTGAGCCTTATCTATTTCTGAATCTTCCTGATGCGCAAAGGTCTTATATACTTTAAAAGCTTTCTTCTCCGTTTGCATATGCTTCTCTCCTGCATTATCAGTATAGCTGTATGAAATATCCAGATACGCATAGTCAGTACCCTTTGGAACAAAATCATAATATACTTCAGTTTTCGTTATCCGGATATCTTTACGCTGTTCCCAGAAAGGATGAGAAAATGCAAAATAGTTCATCCTCAACACTGGAAAGAGGGAGTAGAAAAAGAATAAAAAGGCATAAATAAATATGGCCATTACTCCTGAAATGCCTAGATAAAGACCAATATTTTTAAAAAACTTATCACTAAATGGTATTCTCCATACCAACAGAAGTAAAAGCAGAGAAAGTATATAACAAACAGTATAGATTATCCATAATTCGGAAAGCATAAAGAGGCTATCTACTATAACTTTAATCATAGGTATGATAATAAGCATAAATACAATAGAAATAATCAGAGGCATTAAACCCTTTCCCATTGACATTACTTTAAGTTTGCTCAGCCCTTTATCGGTATTCATTTTTCTGTGTTTCTTTAACTTTCGTCTTTCTTCGGATATGACACGCAATATGTGTTCATATCAAAACTAATATATAAGATGCGGATTACTATTCAGGTATTAAAAACAGATTCGCCGGTTTTGAAACGGCATTCGTCGGGAAGCAACTTATATTCGCAATTCAAGTTGCCTGTCCTCCAAGTTAATATTCTTTTTCAAACTAAAAACATCTGTTTAATGATGTAATTTTATTAGTTTAGCACGATACTTGCGAGAATGATTGCGATATTTTCAACTCTTATACGATTTATTTAAATGCCAATATCCATGAAAACATTATTACCGATTACATTTGCTTTATTGCTTGTATGCGCTTCTGCATGTGGGAATAGTCAAAAAACAACTAATACCACCGTTCAGGATACAACGGTTAGGGATAGTAGTGTAGTCGCAGAAAGTGATGATGAAGGTATCCCTATTGATTTCGACAGCACTAAAGTCCTCAAAACAACTACAGTCACAGACCGAAGCGGAGCTGAATTGAAGCAGCAAGCGAATGAACAGTCAAAAAAACTAGGCAGATATACCTACGGTACACGTCTGGAAGTCATCGAAGAAAATGATAAGTGGTATGGAGTACGGGATCGAATTACCAGAAATCACACAAAGGACGGCCAGGAAATAGAGACAACCCGATGGGAAAAGGTATATGTGCTGAAAAGTAAAACAGGCTCCATGAAAGAAATAACATTGGTTCCTGGAGATCTGGATATTATTTCATTATGGGTAAAAAATGAAAAGTCTGAATATTTTGAGAACGGCAAGCAGTTGAAAGAATACCTTAAGATCGAATTAATTGATAAATCCCTTTTCGAAAGCAAAAAACAAACAGCCGTCAATTTTTTACTGGCTGATACCACAAAAATTCAAAAGAAAAACGGAGTTATTGAACTGAAAACGCAAAATAAAACGGTACGATTCACAGATAAACCTGATGCAGAAGAAGATATGCAGATATTTAAATATGAGGGGCAGATCGAAGCCTTAAATAGTTATCTCATAAGTGGATCTTATTATGAAAGTATGGATTACCGTCTGATTGATAAAACGTCGGGAGAAGAAAAACAGGTATTTGGAGAATTCCCCTATATATCACCGGATAAAAAACATATTATAAGCATATATGCTAATCCTTATGAATCTACAGGAGATTTTGAACTTTATACGATCACAGACAAACGAATAAAACAGGTAATAAGTGTAAGTTTCAAAAACTGGATGCCGGCTGTAGATCCGGGAGAATTATTCTGGAGTAACGATGGCTATATTTATCTTACCGCTAATCATGTAAACTCCTTCTGGATGGAAAATGGCCAGCTAAACAATACATATCAATATTTACGTATAAAAGTATTATAGGATATTAATTCAGGCAGAACATACCTCTGTAAATAAACTGTTAACCTTTATTAAAGCTTTGATTTTAAAATTTTCATCAAATATTATCAATGAGGTTTTATTGGTTTCCCTTTTTTATCAAGTTCCGGGATAACTTTTTTAGGATCCGTATTAACAACCGTATCCCAAAACTTCTTGGCTGTCAGGTAATATTTGGAATCAGGCTGTGTTTCATAATGGCCAACCGGTTAATAATGTTAACCGAATCTACAAAATATGAACAACAATAACACCAAACCTCAGGATATATAATTTTTTATCAGGAAGACATTATACTTTTCTGTAATAAATATGCATCTCCTAAAGTGGCTTTAATCCCATAAATTTCAGAATTCGGTAATTATTCTGTCAAAATAATCGATTTTATAGTTTCCAACACAACTAATAATTCTATTTTTGCACTTTATAACAAAGAATGTTGAGAGAGAGATTTGTAATTTCCACTTTATCCAGTAAAACCAATACGTTTCTAACGCTTGCTATTTCGGATACTACAGTTAAAACTGTGGCTTTTCGGGATGCTTTTATGGATACTGATTTACGTCCTCTTTCTTCGTGGCCCACTGCTCCGCAACCAAGGATCAGCATATTATTAGAGTATCCGATTATATGAATAACAGTTTAGCAACAAGACAATTTGCTTCCATAACAGCCATAGGAGGTTATGTACCCCAAAATAGAAGGACGAATTACGATCTGGAGAAAGTATGCAATACTTCAGATGAATGGATCGTAAAGCGTACCGGGATCAAAGAGCGCCGTATATTGGAAGAAAATCTGGCAACCTCTGATATGGCTGTCCGCGCAATACATGATCTTGTTGAAAAATTTGATAAGAATATCAATGATGTAGATGCTATTCTGGTAGCAACCTCCACTCCGGATATGCCAATGCCTGCTACAGCCAATATTATTGCAGAGAAGCTGGGTCTGGCAAATGTCTGGGCATTTGATATCAATGCAGCATGTTCAGGTTTTCTCTATGCACTCGATATGGGGGCGTCACTGATTGAAACCAATCGTTATAAAAATATTCTTGTCATAGGAGCTGACAATATCAGCACCTTTGTGAATGCAGAAGACCGTTCGACAAATATCCTGTTTGGAGACGGAGCCGGTGTAGTATGGCTGGAACCTTCTACAGTAGGTGGAATTATGGATGCTTATCTGAGGAGTAATGGCGCAGGCCGCGAATTTCTCAATATTGAGGCCGGTGGATCTCTATACCCGCATAAGAACGAACCTACGGAAAGTGAGCGCAAATACCTCAAACAAGATGGTAAAACGGTATTCAAGCAAGCTGTACAATCCATGAGCGATGCTTGTCTGCATGTACTTCATAAAAATGACCTTACCATAGATGATGTTAAATGGCTGGTTCCTCATCAGGCTAATCAGCGTATTATCGATGCCGTAGGACGCTCTATCAATATTGCTGAAGGTAAAACACTGAGCAACATTGAGTATCTCGGAAATACGATAGCAGCTACCATTCCACTGTGTATCTGGGAGAATCTCAAACAGATAAAAAGAGGAGATCTGGTTATGTTGACTGCATTTGGTGCAGGATTCTCCTGGGGAGCTAGTTTATTACGTTGGATGATTTAAAAATCTGATATTTAAAAATATTATAAAAAACAGCTCAATCTATTCGGTTGAGCTGTTTTTTTATAATTGATCAGCCTTTCAAAGGCCGGCTTTCATAGATTTTCAATTACCACTTTATACACATCTCTTATATTCAGGATTTGGCAGCCTGCAGGAGTACCTTTGCCAGATTACCTACCTGCTTTAGTTTAAATTTAAGTTCGTCTGACCAGGGCAATCCGATACACAATCGCATGCAATTATCAAACTGATCCTGCAATGTAAACATTCTTCCGGGCGCGATACTGATCTGTTGTTTGATTGCCAGATCATAAAGCCGGGCTGTATCGATACCTTTCGGAAATTCCAACCAAAGAGCCAATCCTCCCTGTGGCCGGCTGATCTTTGTCCCATCCGGAAAATAGGCTGCTACTGCCTGAACATATTTCTGGCAATTGTCCTGCAAAGTGCGGCGCAAATGTCTGAGGTGAATTTCGTAACGGCCTGTTTTCAGAAAATTGCCGACGGCTTCCTGTACTACTGAGGTGGATGAGATCGCATGTACAAGTTTCAATTTCAACAATTTCTCTTTGTATTTACCGGGTGCGATCCATCCCACTCTATACCCGGGAGCTAAAGTTTTGGAAACCGAACTACACCACAACACATTCCCTTCTGTATCAAAGGATTTACAACATTTAGGTCGCTGTGTACCAAAGTACAGATCACCATACACATCATCTTCAATAAGCGGAATCTGATGTTTGGATAATAATGTCACCACCTCTTTTTTATTTTCATCGGACATACAACTTCCCAATGGGGTATTGAAATTAGGGATCAGCAGGCAAATATCAATTTTAGGAATGGCTTCTTTTAAGGCATTTATCTCTATTCCTGTAATGGGATGTGTCGGCAATTCAAGAACTTTATATCCCAATCCGACGGCCAGCTGCAATATACCGGGATAACATGGACTTTCTATCGCAATAGTATCTCCGGGCTTTCCCAGAGCCATCAGGCAGAGCGAAAGAGCATTCATTCCGCCACTGGTGGTGATGAGGTCATTTTCATTTAAATTTCCTCCCCATGCCAGACTCCGAACAGCAATCATTCTGCGAAGCTTTGCATTTCCTTGTAAAGCTTCATATTCGGCTCCTCCTCCCTGAAGTTCGCGTGTAGCATGTAAAATTTCCTTTTTAAGCTTAGCCAATGGTAATAATGCACGGTCGGGAACAGCAATGGAGAGTAAAGTGAGCTCTTCATTCCCCATACTGCCATATACTTTTCTAATCAGTTCATCGGGTTCATTACTATTGGCTACGGAGGACGGCTGACTCACCTCCGGAATAGGAAGTTTCGGAAAAGGATGATGGCTGACAAAATAGCCGGACTGAGGTCGGGAATCGATAAGAGACTGCCCTTCCAGCTCTAAAAAGACCCTTTTAGCCGTATTCATACTGATACGATGCTCCTCACACAGTCTTCTGACGGAAGGCAAACGGTCACCGGATTTCAAAACACCACTTTTGATTTGCTGCGCCATACCATTGGCGATCTCCATATACAGAAACTCCTTATTCATACTACAAATATAACTGTGTCCATCCAAAAACTCAAAACTGATACTGTTATCACACGAGCAGTTCTTCTACTTTTACAAAAAAACAATATGATGAACAGTCAATCTTTAAGTAGTGATACATTATCCGGAACGAATAACGGATGGATCAACGGATTTATTGGTGTCCTTATTTTTAGCGGATCTATGCCAGCAACTAAAGCAGCTATACTGGATTTTGATCCCATTTTTCTAACGGTCACACGTGCAGGAACCGCTGGTATACTTGCCCTCCTGATTTTGTTGCTTTTTAAAGAGAAAAGACCGCAAAAGAATCAGTTGGTTTCTTTAGGTATTGTTTCTATCGGCGTGGTTATTGGTTTCCCCCTATTATCTGCTCTGGCTTTACAATATATGACTTCGGCCTATTCTATTGTTTTTGTAGGTATACTTCCGCTGACAACAGCCCTGTTTGCAGTACTTCGCGGAGGTGAACGCCCACGTCCGGCATTCTGGATTTTCTCTATAATGGGGAGCCTGCTGGTTGTAGGTTTTGCCGTTTTTCAGGATCATACCTCCTCCTTCACAGGAGATCTGCTGATGTTATTGGCGATTGTATTATGCGGATGCGGGTATGCCGAAGGTGCTAAACTGTCTAAAACGCTTGGCGGATGGCAGGTTATTTCCTGGGCACTGGTACTGTCTCTGCCTGTCATGATTCCTTTGATGTGGTACTTCTTCCCTCCTTCCCTCAGCACTGTCCATACCTCTGCATGGATCGGACTTATCTATGTTTCGCTGTTCAGTATGTTTATTGGTTTTATTTTCTGGTACAAAGGACTGGCACAAGGCGGTATTGCTGCCGTAGGTCAGTTACAGCTGTTGCAACCATTTTTCGGATTAGCACTTGCCGCATCATTACTTCATGAACCGGTCAGTATAGCTATGCTTGGTATTACGGTGGGCGTCATCTTATGTGTGGCAGGTTCAAAGCGATTTGCGTGATAATCCTGTTGATAATGAGCATGTGGATTCATCCCAAAACAATAATTGGTTTTATCTTATAGCTGATAGCATAAAAGAGAGCGCCGGCTAAATTGCAAACCAGACACTCTCTAATAAACAAACATCACTACTTATTTTCTTATTCAAAAGCATGTACTTATCGGACGTACAGCCAGTATATCTTGTTTAGTAAAATCCAGATTTGCAGCCCCGTCTTCCCAAACTTACTTGTACGGAGTCCGTGGAGCGCTCTTGTCGCACCGTAATACGGATTTGGCCATTATATACAGCAAAAAATCAGACAGACCAGCAATCTATCCACTCCGTATCTCCTAAAAAACAAGCACACTTGAAAAAAATTACTACCACCAACATTAGCATTTTTTTGTATTTTCGTCCGTGATTTATAACATCAGTCAGCTTGTTGATAAATTGAATTTTATAACCAAATTTATTTGCCTGTTTGCCCCACTGTTTTCAATAATATAAAACAAAGGTTCGCGATACTAATCTTACATTTTGACCAATACAATACACAAATGAATAAATTTTTAAAAATCATCAAATACACATTTATCACTATTCTCAGTATTTGTTTAATCTCATTCTTTTACTTTTTTATCAGTAACAAATTATTTCTGGGATCTAAAAATGAAGACAATATCAGTTACCTGAAGAAGAACAAATCTCAGGTTACAGATTCTATTAGCGGCGAATTATTTGACCAGGACTTTTACAAATCCAGTGTTTTTCTTTTGGGAGAGATTCATGGCTACGCAGATAATCAAAAATTAGATAAAGAATTGTTATTCTTTCTGAATAAAAAACTTGGAGTCAGATATTATATTGCAGAAATGGATAGCCTGACCGCTAAGAAGTTAACAACGTTTCTGAAAGACAGTTCAAAAAATGAAAACAATCTAAAAGAAGTTGTTACGGCTATAAAGAAACGAATTCCTCAACAATCCAGTCAGGAATTATTTGACAAATGGAGTGACATCTACGATTATAATCAGAAGCTGGCAGACTCGTTAAAAATCACTGTGATCGGAATTGACAAGGGATTCGATGATGCATCAAAAGTATCACGAGATTCGGTCATGTTTGTCAATTTCAAAAATGCTGTTAAAGAAATGAAACTGGAGAATGAAAAGTTTTATGGTCTTTTCGGGTTCTTCCATGCCTTGCAAAATAAAGTAGAGGGAGGTAATGAAACATTCGCTTCGGAATTAAAGAAATCCGGCTTAAAGGTCAGCAGCTTTGTCAGTTATACCTTAGACAGCGAAATGTATCTTCCAAAAAATGCTCAATTCCCAACACCAAAGGACGAAAAAATTGATTGGGTCAATGCGGACGGCCCCTTACAATTGGTTAAGGGAATAAATGATTTGAAAGAATTGAGTACCCCTAATACCATTACGCTGTTTAGAATCAATGCAGAGCAATCACCCTATTTTAAATCACAACAATTAATAACGGTGAAATCCAGGGTTTTCGGAGAAAATATCACTCCTGAAAAAGGCACTTCTGCTACTGATTATTTTCAATATGTTTTTTTATTAAGAAACGCCAAAGCATTAACAAAACTAAAATAAAAAACAGCCATATCCGGTTAACTTTAGAAAATATAACAAAGAAAAGGCGTACTCCTGTTGAAGTACGCCTTTCTTTGTTAGCTGCTATTAACGGCTTAAAACAATGTGATATCGCAACCGTGTGTCAATATAGGAGCTGAAGCTGCATTTCCTGTCCCTAAAGATGGGAATGCACCCAAATTGGATCCGGCAATACAGATACTTTTGTTATTTTCTTTTCGAATCAGAGAAAAGTTAAATCCCAACAGGACTTCTTTTGCTCCGCTTACTCCTGAGATCTTCGTAATTTCATTGACAGATTCTTCGTCTGTAGAGCTTTTATTGATCTTACCTGTTCCCAGTTCGCCGTAAGTATTCGTACCCCAACCATACAGATCACCATTCTTTTTAACGGCCAATACACTGAGATTAAAGATAGATACATCCTCCCAATCGTTGTCTTTACCTACTTGTACCCAATTTTCCTGAGCTGTAGAATTCCCCTGTTGCAACAGGTTTTTATTATTACGTCCTACGGCCCACATGGTACCATCTTCAGCAATAGCAAGCGTATTGCGACTTCTTGCATAAGAGACCGTCTTCCATTTTTTTCCTTTACCGACTTCTACAGGAGTCAGCTGGTTTGCCGTAGTACCTGTTCCCAGCATATAATTCTGACTGGTTCCCCACGCCCACAATGTGCCGTCTTTCTTGATTGCAAATCCGCATCCCCAGTTGTTCCAGGCAAATATTTTCACCCAGTCATTGGCAGAGCCGACTTTTGTAGGTACTGTAGTTCTTCCGGATGTCTGTCCGTTTCCTATACGTCCGCTCTGATGATTACCCCAGGACCATAATGTACCATCTTTCTTCAAAGCGAGACTATAATCACCTCCTACAGCTATGGAAGACCAGTCTGTATCTGCACCTACTTTAGTCGGTATGGTCACAGCTTCGCCAAAGTTACCCAGCCCAAGCTGCCCTTCCGTATTTGCTCCCCATGCCCAAAGCGTGCCATCTGACGCAATTGCCAGACTATGACTGTACCCTGTGCGTGCCTGACTCCATTTTTGAGATCCGGTCAGTATAATTGGTTTAGCTACGGCTTCCTTATTACCGGTTCCAAGCTGACCATCAGAATTATCTCCCCAGACATAAATGCCTCCGTCAGTACTTAACGCCAGACTGTGGGATTGTCCGTTAGAAATTGATTTCCAGTAATTCTGAGGAATTTCTACTTCAGGCTCCTTACCTCCGTCATCAATAACATCTTTTTTGCTGCATGACAGCATAGTCACCGCCAGGATAATTCCAAGCGTCCATTTCTTGTTTAGGTATTGCATATATAAATATTTAATCTGTGGTCATTCACATACATAAGACCACGAAATAAAAAAAAGGGNNCCCTTTTTTTTATTTCGTGGTCTATAGAGAAACGGCTCTGATATAAAAGCCTTACAGCATATGGAATTTGACAAAGAAAAAGCCTGGAATAATATTCAAGGAAGAATTCATAAGAAGCAACAGAAAGACAAGAAAACCAACCGGTTATTATCTACATTAATTGCAGTATTGATAATTTCAGGAAGCTTCTCGTACTTCTGGTTAAAGCAATCTTCCAGTGCTCCGCAAATGATTACAGTAACGACTGTAGCCAATGAAATCAAAACAATTGTACTGGCTGACAGCAGCAGAATTATATTGAACAGCAACACCTCTCTTACATATCCTAAATCATTTGAACATCCGATTCGTGAGGTACATCTGTTATCAGGAGAAGCTTCTTTTGCTATCAGTCATGATGCCACACGCCCTTTTCATGTATGGTATAAAGAAAGTAAAATAGAAGTACACGGAACATACTTTAATGTGAATACATACAGTCCAACGGTATACGTGACATTGAAAGAAGGATTAATCTCCTTCCACCATGGCACATTTCAGCAGATGTTGCATCCCGGACAACGACTGCAATTCTCGCCTTCTGACCTCAAGGTGCAGATCAGGGAGGTAAATGCGGAACAGGAACTCTCATGGCAGTCCGGAAAATGGGTTTTTCAGGAAATTCCGCTTGAAACAGCTTTGTCCCGTATAGCCTTATATTACGGCAAAGAGTTTAAACAAAGCAATCCTACAGCTACCTATCCCGCTCTGACACTGAGTCTTGATAAAAAGACACTTCAGTTGTCCGCACTTCTGGATGCCATAGCACAAGTCAGTCACAGCCGTATTACTTTGGAAGCCAATCAACTTATTCTACACTAATCCTCATGTCAACCAAATCTTTCACCATACTATTGATCTGTCTGATCAGTAGCTTGCAGGGGTATGCACAAAAACAGCGTATATCATTAAAGATTACAAGCCCCACTCCGCTCAACAGTGTCTTACTTCAGATCCAGCAGACATCTGGTATCAATATAATTTATCTGCCTACAGATCTGCGTCAGCATCCTGCTGTCACACAAAGTGCTAACAACATCCTACTGGAGCAGTACCTTACACAGATTATAGATCCCCATATATTATCATTCAACTGGTCAAAAGGAGTACTGCTGCTCACACCGACACCAAAACATATGCCTGTTAAAACCCCGAAGAAAAGAATTGTATCCGGCAGTATACTTGACGAAACAGGTCAACCTCTTCCCTATGCCACCCTACAGATACCTGCACTGCAGATTCGGACAAATACAGACGAAAAAGGACGGTTTACACTGTCACTTCCTCCTCAGGAAAAGCTCACGATACGGGCTTCCTACATTGGCAAGCAAAGCGTAGAAAGAGAACTTTCCGCTCAACGCTCTACAGATACTATTTTGATACGGATGGTAAATTCAGATCTCAAACTAGCTGTAGTTGATGTAGATGCAGTACGTGACCTGAAGAGATCATCCAATTCATCTATTATTTTTGATCGGGAAGCTATAGAGAATACACAGGCAATCAGTCTTGCGGATGTCCTGAATATGCTGCCGGGTAAATCCGTGACAGAAACAAATATGGCAAAAACCAATATGCTGACCCTGCGATCTGTATCCGGAGACAGCTGGGATACGGATATTTTCAGCCGCAACAATGCTTTTTCGGTCAGCTACTACATGGATGGCGTACAACTCAGCAACAACGCTAATATGCAATCCTTAAATCCTGCAGCCAATGGTTTTCTCAATCCTTATATCGCAGGTGAATATGGTCTGGGGCTCAACAATCGTAATACAACCAGTGGTGACAATGCTTATGGCGGTATAGATATGCGAAGTATCGGCGTAGACAATATTGAAAGTATTGAAGTTATATCCGGGGTAGCATCGGCCAAATACGGTGACTATGCAGACGGAGCTGTCATAATCAATACACAGGCTGGTAAATCACCTTATTACTTCCGCACCTCCTTTCGAAAGGGAACTTCTCAATACAGTGTGGGTAAAGGAATCATACTGCCTGGAAAACTGGGAGCACTTAACTTCAACGGAAACTATCTGCTGGCTAACAATGATCCCCGAGACAATATAAAAGCGTATAAACGACTTACCGGATCGCTTACCCACACGATACAAATGGGAACAAGAAGACAGTTAAAAAACAATTTTTCACTTAATATCAGTGGCAATCTGGACGGTGCAAAACTAGATCAGGATGATCGTGCGCAACGCAAATCAACATTTGAATACTTTAATGTGAGTTTTACAGACAGGCTTTCCTATCAGTTTAAAGAGAAAAGCTGGTTTGACCAGGTGAATCTAAGCATGGGTGTATCTGCAGGCCGGCAATACTCTTCTATGCAGTATCTGATCAATGATGAGAGCTTTCCATATGTAGATATCAAATCACCGGGGATTTACGAGGCACAATGGGCCAATGGAAGTTACCTGGGTATCACCGCTGTCGAAGGAAAACCTATTACTGCTAATGCGAACCTGAGCCTGACAGCCTCAAAAACTTTCTGGGGAGCAACACATGCCCTCAGTATGGGAGGAAATGCATTTCTATCCGCCAATAAAGGAAGAGGACAGATTATTGATCTCGAACGTCCTCTGTTTTCCAGCTCTAAAGAGCAAAGCTACAATTACAAAAATGTACCCACTATGCTCAACACCGGTATATATGTAGAAGATGCTTTCAGATATCGTATTTCCAATATGCCGCTTCACTTTCGGATCGGTATACGGGCCGACAATCAAAGTGATGCATGGAGCTTCTCTCCCCGCGTCAATACCCGATTAGAGCTTAACTCACATTCTACCCTTGGTTTTGCATGGGGTTATGCGACCAAAGCACCTTCTCTGGCTCACCGCTATCCGGGTCCCGTATATTTCAAAATACCACTCATCAATTACCCAAGTGATGATCCGGATCTGCGACTCTATCTGGTATATGCGGATATGGCCTATGCAGATAATAGTCAATTGAAGCCTACACGTTCCAATACTCAGGAACTCTCGTATCACTACAGCAAAAACAAAGTCAACCTATCCGTAACGGCTTACCGTAAGATCAGCAAAGACGGTTATTCTACAAAAAGCATATTCAAAGATTGGATTATCCCGCAGTATCAGTATAAACTGGATGCCAATGGCCGTCCGGCCTACAGCCCAACGGGACTCAGCACTAAAAAAACTTCTTCATACTCGCAGATGATCAATAGTCTTCAATCCGAAAACTATGGAATTGAGCTGATGGCAAATACACCCAAAATACATTGGCTGGCAACTTCATTCACCGTAAGCAGTGCCTATACCAATTCGTATTATTATGATAGTTCGCCTTATCTTAACTATACTTCACTGGATAAGATAGATTTTTCTGAAGAAGCTATTTTTGCTGTATTCCCTCCGGAAAACAGACGTAATGAACAGATAAGGGCTACACTATCTTCCCAGACGCATATTCCTTCACTGGCATTGATGATCAATCTGATCACTGATTTTCCGATCACCACACATTCGACACAATATGGCCGTTCCGGAGAACCAATAGGTTATTATGACAACAAATTTAATTTTCATTCTATTGAAAACTATGATCCTGACAACCCGGTATACGGACATCTTGCTATGCTATCTGCATCCAACAGACGGGAAAACGAGCGACATGCCATCAAATACGGCAATATACACCTGCGAGTAACCAAGGATATCAATAAGCGTCTTCGTTTCTCCTTTAATGTATTCAATATGCTCAACTGGCGTCCGAGTTATATAGTGCCCGGTACAGAAAACCGCGTCGTACTCAATGATCCGCCGTCATTCGGAGGAGAAATCAGTTTCAAACTTTAATCGGTCTCATCATGAAAAAATCTATACCACATATTTACATCTACAGTCTTATCCTGACCGGAATATGCCTTACATTTACAGGCTGTCAGAAAGATATCAGTCCTGATCTTAAAGCCACAACTCTGGCGGTACGAGTGGAATATGAATCCGCATACCAACGTCCGCAACTCTCTACCGAAGGCTATACCGTCTACCTCAAAAATCTGACGACAGGAACAGAAGATTCTGCAAAAGTTGATGCTGATGGTATTGCCTTTATTCCGGAGTTAAGCAGTGGAAAGTACGATATACAGGTCGTCAAAAACTTTTCCATAGCGGAATACGAACAGGTTTTCGGCGAAAAAAGCAAACGGGAAGTCACATTTAATGCCGCAGAGAATGGCTACAAAATATTGCCTACCCGCAACCAGAATCAGATTAGTCTTACCCTGCACAAGTCAGTACCCGGAGACTGGGTTATCAAACAATTGTATTATGCCGGATCGGACCTCTATAAAGCAGCCTCTCTGCGTGACAACTTTTTCGAAATTTACAATAATTCTGATGAAGTGCTCTATGCAGACAGCCTCTGCATGATGTTTGTCTACGGTAGACTTTCCACCACCTATCGTATGCCTGAAAAGTTACTGGAAAATGGACAGTTTGACTGGAGACAGGCATTAGGAACAGAAATCGCACCTGCCAATGCCAATACAGATTATCTCTACGCACAGGCCATCTATATGTTTCCAGGCAACGGAACGACTTATCCCGTTCAGCCGGGTCAGGGACTTGTGGTTGCCCGAAGCGCCATCAACCATAAAGCTCCTTTTACAAATAAAAATGGAAAGGTCTATGAAGTGAGCCGGCCCGACCTCACTGTAGACTTAAGTAAGGCTGATTTTGAAGTTATCACTACACCTTACCTGGAGGAAGGTGTCTCCGAATCCCTGATCGATATTCCGACACCAGGCAAAACAAGCCTCATTGTCATACAGCGATTCGGTGCAACGATGATGATGGACAATATCGGCCGTATAGGCTATGCCCTGTTTAAGACATCTGAAGATATCAAAAAGTGGCCTAAATATGCAGAAGTCAAAGAAACTACCATTGAAGGAAAAACATTATATACCCGGGTCCCAAAAAAATACATTATTGATGCCGTGGAAACACAACCCAATACTGCAGACCGCCGTATTCCGAAAAAACTAAGTCCTGAACTCGATGCAGGATTCGGTTTTGTTCCGTTAGGTTCGTACAGCTCACAGGCACTTATGCGGAAAGTTGCCCGGATCGTAGACGGCAGACGTATACTCCAGGACACCAACAATTCTTCTAATGATTTTGAATGGATTATGCCTGCTATTCCGGGAGGATTCAAAGATTAATACTTATGAGCTATTTACCAATGAAACGATCCAGAATCCCATTTTTCTATTGCATCCAACTGTTCACTGCCTTTGGAGTATGCTTCGCTAATCCGATATCCGTGAACGCTCAGAAACCCGCTGAACAAAAATATGCACAGACAGACTCTTCCCGTTACCTGTTGAGTAATCCGATGCAAGGAGAGCGGTATGAACATGCGCAGCAAGGTTATGCGGTACAGTTAGAATCACTTATGCCCAACAAATTAAGTATTACGCAACTTCAGTTTACAGGAGTTAAAGGCAAGTTCAAACCCTATCAGGAAGCTGAAAAACAGACTTTAGGCAGCTTCAGAGCGGAAGGTGGCAAAAAACTTAAAAACATCTGGTTCTGGGGGAAATTTATATATGAAAAACAACAGCTGGACAGCATACGATGGGGACACAGAAAGGATGACGAGCAGTCCTCTCCTTACTTTTATGCCGCTCAGCGTGCCGTTCACTACACCCGCACAAATTATACAATCAATACACAGACGGGTATCAAAGTATGGTCACCGGTCTATTTTGCCCTTGCAACGGACTATGCTATGGGCGATCATTACAGTACGAACGATCCGAGAGCGGTGCTCAAACATTTCAAACTAAAACTGCAACCAAGTTTGAATTTAAAATGGACTAAACTTAGCTTTGGAGTAAGAGGAACCTGGGGATATGGTCAGCAGGAGTCGCAGGTTGATTACCGCAATAAAGAATATTATGAGTCTACTCAATTCCCGGAATACCTCAACTGGCTGTCTAACGGATATGGCACCATACGTCCTGCATTAGCCTTCTCAGACCGGGTATATACCAACAATCAGGATTATCGCGGTATAGGAATGGAAGGACGATATCAGTCTAAAGACCTTCTCCTGTTAGGAGACATTGGTTATCAAACGATCCATGAAGAATATGACAGAGGAAATTCTTCCGGAAGATATGACGGATATGACATGTACGGTGATTACGATCTGAAGCAGCTCAAAGGACAATTCAGTATAAGCCATCACGGACAGGGTGTCCTTATCCGTGCCTCACAGACCAAAGGCAGGGATCTGAATGTAGAATTTTCAGGTAATAACTATGTCTACCTGCAGCAGCTGATCGGAATAAAGGTATTTAAAGATATCCGGCTATGGGACAGAAATACATCATTATGGGGTTCTGTAGAGAATAGCTATACCAATCAGGCAGACGGAAATATGATGGTAAGCCGTAAACGGGGACGTCAGATCACGACTGTAGCAGCCAGACATACGCTTTCAGAACAACTCAATGTAGAGATGCGAGTAGGTTATTCTACTCCACACAGCACGGAGTTCACCTATAATTCCAAAAGTACCAACCCTTTTATTGAAGAAGTCATCAAATCGGATGTAAACTATGACAAGGCTCAATACCTGCAATCTGATATTGCTATACAATATTTTTTCAGACTGGCGGAGATGAAATGGTGTGTCCAGCCTCAGTTCGGCTATATCCAGCGAACCAATACAGTACCTGATCTGACAGGCAAAAGCAGAAGCAGAGCATCCGCTTCCTTATTTCTTTATTTCTAATATAGCAAAACATTGATACGCAATACATTGATCCTAATTCTGGTCTTATTTTCAGCAGTTATTCTTCAGTCCTTCTGGACACAGGAGCCTGATAAAGAACCGGATTTTGTACTTCTCAGGGCACAGTACGAAAAACCTGTGGATCAATGGCCGGCTCCGCATGTAGATAAAGATATTGTATATCAGGAATGGGCTCCATTACCCGCTCCTCCGATATGGAATCAAAAAGATGCTGCCACACAGGCTAAAATAGCCCTTGGCAAGAGGCTTTTCTTTGAACCAAGACTGAGCGCATCCATGCAGATATCATGCTCGTCCTGCCATGATCCGGATATGCACTGGACAGACGGACGTAAGAAAGCCATAGGGAGCAATCACCGGATCGGAAGAAGACATACCCCTTCTCTACAGAATATCTGGTCTCAGCAGCTCTTCTTCTGGGATGGACGTCAAGATAACCTTCGGCAGGTTGCCAAATCTCCAATAGAAGATCCGAATGAAATGAATACGCCTATAGATACTGCTCTGCGTCATATTCATGCAATCAAAGGTTACAAAACATGGATACAGGCTGCTTTTGGAACAGACAAGATGAATGCAGATCAGCTGGGTGAAGCACTCTCCTACTTCCAGCAGACAATTTCATCCAATATTACCCGATTTGATAATTTTCTAAAAGGAAGAGGAAGAGCTTTATCCGATCAACAGATATGGGGTATGCACCTGTTCCGTACCAAAGCAAGATGTTTCAACTGTCACAATGGTCCTTTCTTTACGGATGGCAAATTTCATAATCTGGGTTTTAGCAACTACGGAACCCAAAATCAGGATCTGGGCAGATATGAAATCACCCTTAATAAAGCTGACATAGGAGCCTTCAAAACTCCCGGACTGAGAGATGCTGTACGCACCTTTCCCTGGTTCCATGACGGACGCTTTAATGATATAAGTATGTTGCTTAACCAGTATAATGCAGGTATGCCTCAGCCTAAAGCAAAATCCGGACAGGAAACAGACAGTCTGTATCCGCAACAATCTCCCCATTTGCAGCCGCTGGGGATCACATTGAAAGAGCGGGAAGCTATTATTCGCTTTCTGGAAGCCCTTGCTGCTCAGCCTATAGAGATAGAAAGACCACAATTACCTGAATAAATATTTGCAGATGCTAAAATTAAACCGTAAAATTGCAATTATTTATAATTAATCTAAATAAAAATAGAGTAATGGCACTGCGCAAGAGATCAGACATAAATTTGATTGAAGCATATTTCGAGCAATACTATGAAATGTTATGCAAAGTAGCGTTCCAATATGTAAAAGATCATCAGGAAGCTGAGGATATTGTTCAGGACTTTTTCTATCTGCTATGGCAGAAGAACAGGGCAGAGAAAATCGAGGGGCAGTTTGAGCATTATGCGGTAAGATCGATCCGCAACAATTGTCTCAATGTACTGAAGAAGAAACACATTCCTACACAGGATATTTCTTCGGATTTTCACCATCTAAGCGAAGATCATGATGATATGGAACTTCGTATAGCCTATGAGCAGCGTCTGGAGGATGTAGCTGCGAGTATACAATTGCTACCGGACAGACAAAGGGAGGCAATTGATATGAATATTTGGGGCGATCTCAAGTATCAGGAGATTTCGGATAGATTGCAGGTTTCGATCAATACGGTCAAAACCCATATTAAGCTTGCTTATAAAAATCTCCGCAGGCTCAATTCCTGAGAATTGCACATTAGAAAGCAATATCCGGATCCAGACAAGAAAAATTAAGGTTGGCAGCATACCGGCTCTCAAGATAATAGTTTGTTTTTATGTTTATTAGGGGGCGATATCACATGTGATATTTCCCCTTTCTTATATCGTAAAGACATTTTGAATGTCATTTATCACAGCTATGTCTTTATTTATAATTATTATGAATAAAGACCTTAATTTATTTAGAATAATTATAAATTAGCAAAATTATAACATCTGCATTTTACAAATATTTAGTCATAACATGGTTTTTAAGCGTATTCTTCCTTTATTTTTCAGCTATCTGATTTTTGTCCTACCTGCCTGTAGTCAGTCCAAATATCAGGTTACCATTGAAGTGAAGAATACACCGGCAACGCATCGTCACAGCCCCTTATATATTACCGGAAACTTTAACGGCTGGAATCCTAAACTTCATCTTCTTGATACCCTGCCTCCCGGAACAACTTCTTTGCAGAACCGCATTCTATTGCCTGAGGTTAAAGCCGGACTTCTGGAATTTAAATTTACCAGAGGAGACTGGCAGACATTAGAATCTACAGCAATAGGTACGCTGACTGCTCCGCGAAACGTAATGATCCAGAAGGATACTGTTATTCAGATCGATATCGTGGGTTGGAGGGACGATTTCCCGGCTTCTACAGCGAGTCCACAGGTTCGTCTGCTGGACAGCGCATTCCATATTCCCCAACTTGCTGTAACACGTCCCGTATGGATTTATCTGCCGAAAGATTACGATACATCCAATAAAAAATATCCTGTGCTCTATATGCATGATGGTCAGGATTTATTTGATGAGGCCACTTCTCAGGGACGTATAGGTCCGCTGGAATGGGGTGTCGATGAGGCCATAGACCGTCACCGTCAAAGTGCCATAGTCGTAGCGGTAGCTCATGCTGAAAGCAAAGAAGACCGTCAGAATGAATATTTTGTATCGCCTAACAGCAGATTTCCAAAACCTCAGGGAGCGGAGTATCTCAAATTTATTGTCCATACTCTTAAACCTTATATAGACAGTCATTACCGCACGATGCCTGACAAAAAGCACACGGCTATGGCCGGAAGTTCTGTTGGAGGATTACTGACACTATATGCCGGTCTCTCGTATCCGGATGTATTCGGATCGCTTGGGGTATTTTCTCCTTCTATATGGTTAGACGAAGGGCAGGTACAAAAAACGATCACACGCATCGGTCATCAGGCAGCTATCAGTGACCAGCACTATTATTTTTATGGTGGAGGGAATGAAAACAGGATCAAACCTGATGGCAGCACTGTCACTATGAATACAGATGTACTGAAAATTACAGATATGCTTCGTGAAAAAAATCATCCGCAGCTGGAAATCAGCATCAATCCGGAAGGGAGACATGGAGCATGGTACTGGCACAAAGCATTTCCGGCTTTTTATGACTGGTGGCAGGCAAAATTAAACTAATATCATTTTTTCACATATCAAAACTGATTTATTTATGTACAATTTCAAAAAACCACATATCTTCAAAAAGGAGATCCTGATAGCTTCATCATTTGCGTTTGCTTTCCTGGCATGGGGACATTCAGCAACAGCTCAATCAGTTGTTAAATCTTCCACAGCCGGCAAGGGTGTCTATGAAGCTGTTGTCAATGAGCAGAATGGATTTATCTACGTGACTTCCGCAGGTAGCAGAACACAACCGGGCGGAGCCATTTATAAAATCCATCCGGAAAGTCTGGCGATTACAGATAGCATTATCATGAAAGAAAATCCACCGTTTGGTCTGGGAATCAACCACAAAACTCAAACGTTGTACACGACGAATACCCGCACACATTCTGTCAGTGCTGTGGATATTAAAACCGGTAAAGTGATTGCCACATTCAATAATGGAAAAGATAACAGTCATACGCGTGAAGTTCTGGTAGATGAAGACAATAACCTGATCTATATCTCTGATGTTGGCGATCCGAGCAGTATATGGGTGATTGACGGTAAAACCAACACCTATCTGCACAGCATCGAAAATACCGGTAAAACGACCACAGGTATGGTATTGAATGACCGTAAAGACAAAATGTATATCACGAATATGGGCACTAATGAAGTGGCAGTGATCGATCTGAAGAGTCATAAAGTAGAAAAAAGCTTCCCTTCCGGAGGAGAATCTCCGGTGAATCTTGTAGCTGACGGCAACCACATCTTTGTTGCTAATCAGAAATCAGGTACGATAACAGTCCTTGATGCTACTTCAGGACAAGTACTCAAGTCGATTCCGACAGGTGCCGGAGCGATTGGTATCAGCTATGACAAAAAAAGTAACCGAATCTATTCGGCTAACCGCCAGACAGGTACAACTACCGTCATAAATGCTGCCACTTATGCTGTACTGGCAGATTTACCGACAGGATCGCATCCAAATAATGTAAAAGTATCTCCACAGACGGGAGCGGCTTATGTGATTAATAAAGCTAAAGGTGGCAGACCAGTGGAAGGACAGCCTGCCCCTCCTGCAGATACCAACGGTGATACGATTACGCTGATCCGATAAGTAAAACTCATTCGTAGGTTTTGATAAAGAGGAAAGTCTTTGTCAAAACCTATTTATTTTATAGTAAAAGCATACCGCAAAAGATATTAATGCGCATTCTGTTTCTTATAGTTCTTATACTCCTGGCTATTGTTTCTCTTTTTACAGGAGTCAAAGAGATTTCTCTTTCTGAGATCTTCCATCTGTCGGAAGATCAGCTACTGGTCTTTACGATCAGCAGAATTCCACGTACAGCGGCACTAATACTGGCCGGAGGAGGTCTCAGTATTGTCGGATTTATTATGCAGCAGATTACACAAAACAAATTTGTGTCACCAACTACGGCAGGTTCTCTGGAAGCTGCAAAAATGGGTATCCTTTTCAGTTTACTACTCATCCCACAGGAATCACTGGTCTATAAAATGCTCTTTGCTTTGTGCTTTACCTTTGCTGCAAGTATGCTGTTCATGGCTATGGTAAGGCGTATCCGCTTCCGGAGTACGGTATTCATTCCGCTGATTGGTATTCTATTCGGAAATATTCTGGGAGCAATCTCTACTTTTTTTGCCTATAAGCATAATATTGTCCAAAATGTACAGGGTTGGTTGATGGGCGATTTTTCCGCAGTTCTTCAGGGACAATATGAAACCATCTACATTATTTTGCCTGCCGTGTTGATCAGTTATGTCTATGCAGACCGCTTTACTATTGCAGGAATGGGTGAGAGTTTTTCAAAAAACCTCGGACTCCCCTATCTGACAGTTGTCAATCTGGGGTTATTTGTAGTTTCAGTTACTGTGAGTGTCACTATTGTCACCGTAGGTGCTATACCCTTTTTAGGGCTTATCATTCCTAATATTGTCAGTATGATATACGGAGACAATCTCCGCAAAAATCTGCCTTATACGGCATTGATAGGCGCTATTTTTCTTTTAGTATGCGATATACTGGGCAGAGTTCTTATATATCCCTACGAAATCCCCATCGGACTGATGGTCGGAATTACAGGGGGAATTATCTTCTTTTTACTGATCCTAAAACGTAACAGATGAAACAACAGTCTCGTGTATGGATCATGCTGGCACTATTCGCCGTACTTATCGTCGTATTTCTTTTTTACGATACGGGTCGCAATATTGATTATGTGCTCCCCAGACGTGCCATTCGTCTGGCGACCATTGTTGTAGTCGGAATCAGCGTAGCTTATTCATCGATGATCTTTCAGACGATTACCAACAATAAGATACTCACTCCCTCTATTATGGGATATGAATCGATCTTTATCCTTTTCCAGACCATCATTGTATTTGTCTATGGGGATAAGACTTTTCAGGTCATCTCACAAACGGATAATTTCTTTTATGCGATCCTGTTGATGTTATTTTTTTCATGGGTGATGTACATGCTGATCTTTGGAAAAGGTAAGCGCAATATGTATCATCTGCTGCTGATCGGACTGATACTTGGGACACTGTTTCAGACCCTCAGTCAGTTTATGCAGATTGTCATAGATCCCAATGAATTCTCAGTGATAGAAGGCTATATGTTTGTTTCGTTCAATAAGATGAACAGCAGTCTGCTGCTGATTGCTTCAGTAGTCCTGCTTGGAACACTGCTATGGGCGCAACGCTATATTAAATATCTGGATGTCCTCGCATTGGGAAGAGAGCATGCTATTAACCTGGGACTGGATTACAATAGACTGATCAAACGGTATATGCTGATTATTTCCCTTCTGGTATCCGTTTCTACAGCCCTTGTCGGACCGGTAACCTTTCTGGGAATTCTGGTTACGAATCTTACCTACGAACTGATTCCGTCTTCCAGACATAAGGTTATGATCTGGATATGTGGTCTGATAGCCTGTATTGCATTACTTTCAGGACAATTTATGGTTGAACATGTCTTTAATTTTTCTACGACAGTAAGTATTGTTATCAATTTCGCAGGAGGGATTTACTTTATGTACTTAATCTTAAAATCACGAAAACGCATATGATCAAATTTCAGGATATATCTAAACAATATGGGGATAAAGAAGTGTTGAAAAACATTTCTTCTACCATATCACGGGGAAAGATTACCTCTCTTATTGGTCCAAACGGAGCTGGTAAAAGTACTTTGCTATCGATAATATGCCGTTTACTGAAGCAAGATAAGGGTATGGTAAGCTTGTTGGACAAGGACGTCACGCAGTACAAAAGTAATGATTTTGCCAAACACCTTTCGATTCTACGCCAATCGAATCATCTTGATCTCAAACTGACGGTACGGGATCTGGTCTCTTTCGGACGCTTTCCATATTCACAGGGAAGGCTCAATGCTGAGGATAAACAATATATCGATCAGGCACTTGCTTTTTCGGAACTGGAGCAACTTCAGGATGCGTACATAGATGAGTTGAGTGGCGGACAGCGTCAGCGTGCTTTTCTGTCTATGATTATCGCTCAGAATACAGAGTTTATTCTATTGGACGAGCCGCTTAATAACCTGGATATGAAACATGCTGTACAGGTGATGAAAACCTTACGGAGACTGGTTGATGAACTTGGTAAAACAGTGGTTATGGTCATTCATGAGATTAATTTTGCAGCGCAATACTCCGATCAGATTATTGCCATGAAAGACGGAGCTATTTATTACCATGAAGACACGGAGAAAGTCATTGATGCAAAAAGACTAAAGGAAATTTTTGACATTGAATTTGACATTATTGAAAATGGCGCTTCCAAAATCTGTAATTACTTCAATATCTGATTTTTAAAATTAAAATTTATTATTTACACATATAACATTCGACTTAATATGAACAAACTGATCAAAAATATAAGTTGTATTATACTTCTGGCTGTAGCAGCCAGCTGCAACAGTACTAAGAAAAATGACGGGGCAGCTACTGACTCTATCACTGTAGAACATAAACTCGGTAAAGCTCAGGTCGTCACTTCCCCCTCCCGGATTGTAGTATTTGATATCGGCGCATTAGAAACACTGGATCAACTGGGCATTCCTGTAGCCGGTGTTCCAAAAGATAATATACCTGACCATCTTATCAAATACAAAAATGATGAAGCAATAGCCAATGTGGGATCTGTGAAAGAACCTAACTACGAGAAAATCAATGCACTGAATCCGGATCTGATCCTGATTTCCAGTCGACAGGAAAAGTTTTATGATGAATTGAATAAGATAGCTCCTACTGTTTTTGTCGGTGTAGATGATAAAGACTATATGGCATCTTTCCGCAAAAATACACTTCTGATCGGGCAACTGGTTGGAAAGGAGGCAGATGCCAAAACTAAACTGGATGCTATTGATGAAAAATTAAAAGCGGCTCAGGGTCAGCTAAAAGGAGATGATCACAAGGCTTTGATTATCCTGCACAACAATGGTCGTTTCAGTGCTTACGGTAAAGGATCCCGTTTTGGTTTTATCCATGATGTACTGGGTGTAAAGCCGGCTCAGGAACAGTTGGAAGTGGCTATACATGGTCAAAAGATTTCCAATGAATTTATAGCGGAGACCAATCCTGATTATCTTTTTATCATAGACCGTAATGCAGTGGTTGCCGGTAAAGCCGGTAATAAAAGTGAAATTGAAAATAAACTGATCCAACAAACAAATGCCTACAAAAACGGCAAACTTATCTATCTCAATCCACAAATCTGGTATCTTTCAGGAGGCGGTATTACCTCTACGGATATGATGATAGACGAAATCATAAAAGCATTAAAATAATAGCCCTATGGAACAGACAGCTATAGCAAGACATATATTCCATGTCAGTAAAAAAGAATTTATAACGCCTCATTATATACGGGTTACTCTTCAGGGAGACGGTGCTGCAGAATTTGCAGCATGTACTATCGGAGCTAATAATAAGATTTTTATACCTCCGGCAGGAACCAAAGACGTTGTTTTCCCTGTATTCGATGCTGAAAAGGGAGCCTGGATAAATCCTACAGACAATGAAAAACCTATTGTCAGAACGTATACACATCGGGGTATAGATGTAGCGAATAAAGAGATCATGATTGATTTTGTAAACCATGGTGATAATGGCCCCGCTTCTTCGTGGGCTCTTCATGCGCAGGAAGGAGATGCTTTGGGCGTAGCGATGAAACTTCGAAAAAATCCGTTATATCCAGCTGCGGAATGGTATTTTTTGATCGGAGATGCTACAGCCATCCCGGTACTGGCCAGTATTCTCGAAAGTTTACCAGCAGAAGCAAAAGGACATTGCATTCTGGAAGTCTCCTCTCCTACAGATATACAACCTCAACTCGGACACCCCGGATTTACAATCCAATGGATCTTCAACGGGCATCCTGAATCCGGAAGCAGTTTGGTGGAAGAAGTGCTGAAAGTATCTATACCGGACGAAGGTTCACACTTTGCATATGTAGCCTGTGAATACAGCTCTGTCAAGGCATTACGCAACTATTTCCGGGAAGAACTGAACTGGAGCAATCAAGAACTTTATGCATTTTCGTACTGGAAGGCCGGTGTAGCGGAGGATCAGTCTGCACAGGACCGCAGACAGGAAAAAGAACAGTAAATACAAACGCAGCATTAAGTTGTGGATTAAACCTCCCTCTGCCCTTCGCAAAATCTCTATTACAACCTGTCTCTCCTTCGTAAGGAGAGATGCCCGAAGGGCAGAGAGGTTATTTTAAAACTGCAAAACCTCACCCTAACCCTCTCCTTAAAAATGAGAGGGAATTAGCTTCGCAGTACTGTTGTTTCAACTTGCGTCTGCCGGTGTCCTCACCAGCAGTATGGTAATTCTGGCTCTATAATTTGGCGGGGACGCCAAATAACGCTATTAAATACTTAAGTTGATTTAGGTTTCCTGACTCAGGTTTTGATATTAGATGTCTAAACCTCTCCCTACCCATTCGCAGAACCGTTATTACAACTTTTCTCTCCTTCTTAAGGAGAGATGCCCGAAGGGCAGAGAGGTTATTTTAAAACTGCAAAACCTCACCCTAACCCTCTCCTTAAAAATGAGAGGGAATTAGCCTCGCAGAACTACTATTATAAGTCGAAGGGATAGCTTTAAGTGGATAAGTATTATTGTCCGCGTCTGCCGGTGTCCTCACCGGCAGTATGGTAATTCTGGTTCTATAATTTGGCGGGGACGCCAAATAACGCTATTAAATACTTGAGTTGGTTTAGGTTTACTGATTCAGGTTTCGATATTAGATGTCTAAACCTCTCCCTAACCCTCTCCTTTGTAAGGAGAGGGAATTTGGCTGACACCTTTTTCGGATGAATTATCGATTTGCCAATCGATATATACGTTTCCGGGTATCAGTCTGATACTTCACCCCCATCAACCCTAAGGAGCATAAAAGCTTTATTGTACTGTATATAGTTGCCAATGCAATATCAAATTCATCTTTTAACCGGAGCCATATCTGTTCTACATCATCTATAATTTTGAGCTTACAGATCATCTGTATCACTATCTCACGCTGTCTGGTCAATTTATGTCCAGAGGCATGAACCGTTTCTAATATTCTTTTGAACGTTACATAATAGTTTCTTTTGCCTGGTAGTTCCATAATTTAAATGCTGTTGCTTTCCTTTGAGATGATCAATCTCAAAACTTTAGTTTTTATATTTATTCCGAAGAAAAAAGTCATCTCCAAAGAGATGACCTTTACTCAACCAACACACTTGCAGTATTATAAACTTCTTACGATTTTCATAACCGTATTTCCGTTTTCAACAGGCTCACCTTTACGGCCAACTTGTTTATTTGTTACATACACAGTTCCATTACCCGCATTAATGCTGATGGTATTAGGCAATCCCTGTGTTTCAATACGTTCCAGTATTTTATACGTTTTCATATCCACTGCAACCACCTCTTTCTTATTACGGTTAGCAGCATACAGTACATCTTTATTCGCATCATAGGCTATACCTATCGGAGATGCATCATATCCCAGATATACCTTATTAATGATTTTGCCTGTACCACTATCCACTACAGTGATATTATTATCATTTGACTGACTCACAAAAATGCGGTTGCCGCTCTTATCCAATGTAATATTCAAAGGGCAGTATGACCAGGTCTGGAATTTGGATTCGAGTGCACCGTTATCTGCATTGTAGACCAGAATATTTCCTTCCATAGTCTCTGAATCCGTGGCATACACTTTCCCTTTTTCTGCATCGGTAGCCAATCCTAACAAGGAACCACCCGGATATTCCATAAAGGATTGGATACTTTTGGAATCTCCGTTAATCACCCATATCGACGGGTTACCATGATCAGACACATACACTTTATTGCGGGACTCATCCACAGTTAACTCTCTGATCTTAGATTTGCTGCGTTCATTTTTGATTAACTGAACCTGTTTTGTTTTGAGATCTACAGCACTCACCGCACTCTGAAGCGAATGGCCAACATACAAAGTCTGTGTTTTATTGTTCAATGCTATACCAAAAGGCAGATTTTTGCCAACATTGATAGAATCCACAACAACCAGATCCTGCCCGTTAAGTACATAGATGTAATTATCCACTTCTTTATTGAAACCTGGTTTCGGGCCGGCAACATAGACCTGATCCATACTCGGATTATAGACCAACTGATATACTTCACTATCAATTTTTTGTTTTTTATCGATACGGAAAAGCGGAGTTTTCTCCTGGGCCTGAACGGCTACAGTGGCAAACAAAAGGCCACATACAATAAACATCTTTTTCATTTTATTAATAATTAGACTCAATATAAATAAGTAGCGTAAACAGTCTTTTCCCGAAGGTCAAAACACAAAAAAAGGCGTACCGAATCCGGTACGCCCTGTTTCATAGGTATTAATATGTTACTTTGTCTGTACTTTGACAAATCCGGACACCGCCCCTCCTACATTGACAGAGAAAGAGTTGGTAGCCGTATTACTACCTGCATTATATTCGTAATATCCGTTTTCACCTGCCTTAGTAGCACCACGAAGCAGAACTTTCCCATCCACCTCTACTGCTACCATAGCAGCTCCCGGATTAGTTCCGGTTGGTACTCCTGTTATGGCATTGAATTTCCGGTCGCTTACATTCAGAGAATAAAATTTCCAGATATCTTCACTATTAATATTTCCTGTAGCTCCGCCCGTCAGTTTCTCCGTATTGAGTGTGAAGATAAGACGTCCGTCTTTCGCAAATACATTGGTAAATTTACCATCATCTGCAGCTCTGAAATCACTGAATTTAAGTTCCCATGAACTATCAATATCTGTTTCAGCAGCTTTGATTCGCACAATTTTGGATTTGCCACCTACAGCCGTACGCCCTTGAGTGACGATATACAAATCGCCATTGGTATCAAAGTCATACATATGGTTTTCATTGATATATGCGATACTTCCTGTTTCCTTTATGGTAATAGTTTTTTCGTATGTACCGGTCGCTATATCGACAACCGCAAGATATACATCCGTATAGAAATCATCGAAAAACCCTACCTGACTTGCATCATTTTTAGCATAGGTAAGATTGACGTACAATTTACCTCCTTTTATAGCTAAGAATTTTTGTCCGGCAGCTCTGAATTTTATTAATGCTTCGTCCTTGCCTCTAGCATTAACTGCCGCAGACAGATCTACAGAACCGGTATTGACCATAGTTGTAGGGTTGAACTTCTGTACTTTCAGAGGTTCTGCAGCATCCCAGTAATATCCTGCATCATCATTCTGGATAACAAGATTGCCCGTTCCAAAGTATTTAGCAACTTCTGTTGGTATCTTGGAAGAGATAAATTTGCCTGCAGTGACTTTCCCGTCCTTGCTGACCTCAATTTTTTCTATACCACTAACGTAACCTGCGGTACTGAACATTTTGAAAATCATATTATTATGTACACGCCATCCGCCCATACCCTGCCCTTCCAGTGAATTAGCTGTCGCATTGGAGATTACTCCAGTGGGATAAGTAGCAAAAGAGCTTACAAAGCCTCCTTTATTACCACTTACCCGATCGGCCAATGTGATAAGTACATATCTGGAAGATGATTCTTCTACCGGCGGTGTCGGATTATCGTTTTTACTGCATGCTGTTATCCATAGAGCCAGAACACCCAGTGCAATGTATCCCATTAGATTTCGTTTTTTCATATCCGTGTATTTTATATTTTACGATTGTTTTAAATTCAATGTATACGTCAGCTTAAGGTGGTAACTTCTACCTGCACGCTGGATTTTATAATAATCAAAGAGCCTGGCATCTCCTATATTTTTCACTTCTGCTCCTATCGTAAGTCCATTCCTGACAAAATGATATGTAAACCCTCCGGATAACAGATGTTGATTAGGAACTATGTTTGTAACCGGCACACCTGCAGTTCCCGACAATCCCAGAAAACCGCCCGGTTCCAGATCACGCGGGATATTATTGAGATAAAATTCGCGTATGAAATTCCAATTGAAATATGGTCTGAAAGTATTGCCGCGACTTCCCCAGCCGTTAAACTGCCCATAAAGGCCTGCATTTGAAAAGAAATAAGGAGTATTACGCAGTCGCGTACCTTCTATCCATTTATATAGTCCGTCTTCTACATCTGCCATACGATTGTCCTGCCAG
This sequence comes from Sphingobacterium sp. UBA5789, assembly GCF_002418355.1. Classification (NCBI taxonomy): domain Bacteria; kingdom Pseudomonadati; phylum Bacteroidota; class Sphingobacteriia; order Sphingobacteriales; family Sphingobacteriaceae; genus Sphingobacterium; species Sphingobacterium sp. UBA5789. Next base: position 1,034,762 of record NZ_DIDX01000004.1, read on the forward strand.
GAGGCATTTGCAGAAATACGGAGCTGCTTAGTCAACCGGTATTCAGCATCGATATCAAAACCATAGCCTCTTACATTATCCAGATTCTGGTATTGTGCAAAAGGAGCCTGCACCGGTACCAGCAGAATGAGTCCTTCTGTTTTACGATAGAAACCAGCGGCTTCTACAGACCAGTTTTCACATCCATAGCGATAAGCCAGATTAATATTCAGACTCTTCTCCGGTTTCAACTCAAAATTAGGAGCCCTTGTATCATTATCGCCAAAGATTTCAAAATCTCTTGGCAAACGATTAGTCCATTCCAGAGAAGATCGAACAAAGCTGTGATCATTGATCTGGTATTTAACTGCTTCAGATGCTCCCCAGTTGTGTCCGCTATAGGTAGTATAATCTTCCAGATTACTGCTGTTGCTCAGAAACCCGTTAATGCCTTTTGTACGGAAGTAAAAATGTTTGGCCGTTATCTGATTGGTAAGTCTGCCCTCCATCCATTTCGATTCCCACATAAGGCCGGATATGATCTTATTGTATACAGCCTCTTTGCTCAGAATATCGATATCAGTTCCATTAAACCGCATACCATATTTATCTTCACCTGTACGTTTGCTATAATTATATACAAAATTATATTCCAGCTTATTATGACTATTTATATCAAATATAACATTAGTTCTGTTCATGATATTCCGGAAGTTAATATCTGACAATGCTGGCCTCGGACTTTCCCCTATACTATTGCCCGGGGTGAAAGTACCGTACCAATCATACGACCCTTTAACAGTATCTATCCGTGCTCTGTTAATAAAGCTCAAAGAGGTAAACTGATCGATTTTCAGCCGTTGATCCATAAGACTTTTTGTATAACGCAGACTCGGCACCCACCCTTGATTGTAGACCATTACAGCACCGTATGGGATAGTCATAAGGGCGGGATGCTGTGAAGCCCGATCGATATCATAGCGAGCCAGCGAAAAGCGCAGCTCATCTGCCCAGCTTCGGTTTCTTACACCTGCATAAGCTTCTACAAAATACTGTTTATAGTTATTGTGAAATAAGGGTACACGGACAGGAACAAGATTGGCATTTTGGTCTACTACAGATACATCCACATTGTAGTTATTTTGGGAATTGTTGTAAAAGGCCTCAAAACCACCAAAAGTACGGTTCTGTCTATCAGTCTTCATTACTGATAAGGAAGCAATATGTGTCCCGAAAGAGGCTATTTCATACGAGGCATCTACTTTTGTACCTGTATTTTTTTTGCTGACCATATTGATCGCTCCGCCCAACGCGTCACCTCCCAGGGAAACCGGAACAACTCCTTTGTATATCTCGACCCTATCCAACAGATTGACCGGAACATTGTTGAGTCCAAAACCTCCTCCGAGATATTCTAAAGGGATTCCATCCCGGAAATATTGTACCGAATTACTCTGAAATCCATTAATGGAAAGGTCGACTTCATTCCCCAGACCTCCACTCTGTCTCACACGAATGCCGGGAGATCTGTTTATGAGCTCTGACAAAGTAGCCGGTTGCTCCTGAGCAGCTGCGGCGTCCACTACGACAGCACGTATGGCCTGCGTCTTACGCTGTTGCTTCTCTGTGATTCCATCTACTTTTACTTCAGTTAAAACACGGTTATCTCTGGAAATAAAAACATTAAACACTACATTATTCTGATCTGGTGTAAGTGCCAACTGTATGATAGTATCCCGGTATCCGATTGCTGATACCCTTAATATTGCTTTTCCGGCTTTATTATTTTTAAAGATAAAGCTTCCCTTTTCATCTGTAGATACCTTACTTTGCCCTGTCAGAGAAACCGTCGCTCCAACATTTGGTTGCTGATCTTCTTTATCCTTAACTGTCCCACTGACCGTGATATCCTGCTGTGCTGTCACAATAAAGGGCATCAGTAAGAGATAACATATTATTATTTTTCCGAGCCACCCGAATCCTGTCCGAAATGCCATTGTATTTATTTAGATTAAATTAAAATAAATACAAACCTAAGACTATTATGTGCAAATAGCAAGCCTAAATCAAATTTATTACGAGTCCTAAAGCAAAAAGCCATAGTCGTAAACTGTATCGTTCTCTATTCAGAAAGATATATAGCTAAAAGTCAGATCATTTGCTTCATTTCCGGCTATAACGTTTTCGTTTACTACGCAAACGTTTGTGCTTCTGTTGATGCTAACATTTTAGTTAGATTTAGGTTAACTAACAAAATATAAATCATTTACAAACCTGTAAACTCATGATTATGAAAAATGTAAAGACACTCAGTTTGTCACTCTCCCTGTGCCTTCTGAGTCTGACATCCTGCAGCAAAAATTTTGGTCCTGAATCTAAAAAGGCAGATCTGGCTCCTGGATTATCAAATGTTGCGCTGGCCAGTTCAGCCACGTATTTAAGTAATATTAAATACGAAAGTACCAGCAAATTTACGATCCGTCAATCTATGGAATATGTCACAGATGGCAACCGGCTTCGTACTGCGCTATCCTACAGCGACTTTGATCCCACAGGATTAAAACCGATAGCGAGTACCGCTCTGCAGGTAAAGGTAACTTTTCACGGAAGCAGTACTGTCAAACCGGTATTGATCGTCGGTACTCCTGAGCTGGATACGGAACAGACTTATGCATTAGATGCAGGTCTCAATACGCTGAATCCTACGCTTATAAAAAACATGTATCTGCAATATGTTTCTGCCACTCCCAATACCAATGACAGTGTAACAGTAGAGTTTATAAGCGGCTATGCACAGGTACCTTTGTTCAAGCTTGGCCAGACGACAGCTGCTGAATGGTCGGATCAACTGACAACCTATAGCGATGCGGAATATGTCACCCTTATCGGACAAAAAAACTATATTCTTCTCACACGCAGCCGCTATAACAACTATAGCAGTACAGATCCGAATACAGTGCTTTCTGCTGTAGATCTGATTATAAGTCGTGAAAATGAAATAAGCGGACTGGATAATAGCAGTGCTCTGCATAGAGAACCTGATGGAAAGGTATGTATAATTGAAAAAAACAGCGGCTACATGGATGCTACCCACAAAGGGTTGGTAAGACTGACAGGTACTGCTGCATGGGATAAGGTCTTCAAGGCGAAAAACATTGTTAGCGGCTCTACAGTAGATCAATGGGGGCTATGGCATGAAATAGGTCATTTGCACCAGTTATGGCCGATCACACCTTATACAGTACTGGGTGAGGCTGCACCTAACATTTACGCTTCCTACACTAAAAAACATTACGAACCGACCTACCGCTATGTATCCGGAACAAACTGGACAAATGCAAAAGTCTATCTTGCTCAGCCTGACGCTTCAAAGAATCTGACCGCAGCGGAGAACTATACCAAACTGATGCTGTTTGAACAACTGATGCTGGCTTTTGGGGAAGACTTTATGAAGAATTTGCATAAGATGGTGCGTGAAGAAATCGGTATTACCTACCCCCTTCCTAACAGAACGACGACTAACGTGGATGAAAGACTGGGAGCTCTGGCTTTCTATGCCTCAAAGACATCCGGCAAAAATCTGACTAATTTCTTTCAGAAATGGGGATTTAATCTTTCTCCAGCCCGGATAGCCCTTATCTCTGCCTTAAACCTTCCTGAACCGGCAACCGATGTAAGTCTTATCAACTCGGATGATGCTTTAATAGAAGGAGCCTATTATTCTTTGAATTCCAAATTAAATCAAAACACTGTTTTAACAGTCAAAAACGGCGCTACTGCCAACGGAACAGTAATAGAATTAATGGATAATGCCACTCTTAATAATTCCAAACTATGGTTGATTCGTAAGGCAAATGCCACGGAATATAACTTCAAAAGTAAATTGGACACCAGTAAAGTAATGGCTGTAGCTGCAGCCGGTACAGCTAACGGAACACAAGTGCGTATCTGGACATATGACAACGGACCTGCACAGCGCTGGACAGCCAATAACAGAGGTACGTCGACCTTTTCATTTACGCCTGCCTGTGCACCTTCTTCCCGACTGGATGTTAATGGAGGTGGCACAGCCAATGGGACAAAGATACAGATATGGGCAACCAGCAGCACCGACAAACAGGATTTTGTCCCTGTTATCCGCTTTTGAGGAATCAGAGGAATAGCTGGAGTGTGTAGGTACAGATTTTTAATGAACATTTATAAACAAAAAAAGGGTGTGGATTTCCACACCCTTTAGCCTACTATATAAACTCAACAAATCCAATCACTTCTCTTAATAACCGGGATTCTGCACTAATAATCTGCTTTTTTGTATTTCGGTCAACGGAATCGGATAGAAATACATTGCTTTGGAAAACAATCTGGTTTCGATCGGAACACGTTTATAGAAACCGCTTAATGTCGGAGCTTCCATATTCATTCCGTAAACCTGTCCACCCTGCTTATACCCCTCCGTTTCAGCCAGCATCCATCGACGCACATCAAAGTAACGCTGTCCTTCAGTAGCAAGCTCTACTCTGCGCTCTCTGCGAATTGCTTCTCTTAGTTTCTCCTGTTGCCCCAGAATACCGGGATTGATATCCTTTAGCAAAGGTATACCCGCACGGGAACGGACGCGATCTATGTATTCCACGATATCCGGATGAGTAGGATCTACTTCATTCAGGATTTCAGCATACAATAAGTACAGGTCGGCCAGTCTGTAGATAATCCCCGGTCTGTACTCGCTTTTCGGATTACTACCCTGATCATATACTTTCTTGCTCAGTCTTTTGTAAAGAATTGTTCCGGCTTTAGGGTAAATCTTTGTGAGCGAATTGTCGGAGTTGCCTCCCTTCTGGAAAGTAATAACTTCATTGCCGACATGCCAGTTGCGGGTATTGTAGAATACAGTCTGATAAAAACGTGGTTCTCTGTTGACATACATATTATATGTCCCAACTTTGGTACGGCCGGAAGGGTCATCCCCGGCTTTGGAAAACCCCTCCTCTACATATTTCGGTGATTCTTCAATACTTTTACCATCGATCATAAAGAAATCATCCACCAATTCCTGCAAGACAGAAAGATACCCTGTCGTAGTACCGCCTCCGCGGGCACCTCTTGGTACTGAAAAGCCATCCACTCCAGCACGTGGCACAGATCCCCAGGATACATCCGAACGTACAAATATGGTCTCTTTGTTATACGTCATAAATAACTCGTACAGACTTCTGTCCGGATTGTATTTGCCGGCATCATATGCTTTGTAGAGTTCATACACACCCGAATTGGCATAATCAATAAACTCTTTAGCTGCAGCAAGCGCTTTGTTCCATTTTTCTTTAGAATATGCAGGAAACAATTTCTTACCATCTTTATTGCTGAGATTCAAGGCTTCCTGATATCCGCCATTGTACAGCGGACTTGCAGCATAGGTCAGTAAGACGGTACGCAATGCACGTGCTGTTCCCTTTGTAGGTACAGCCAGATTTTGCTGATCAGTCAGATTGGGATCTTTGAGATCAGCAATACATTCTATCAATTCTTTATCGATAAAGTCTACAACCTCGTCTACCGAATTCCGGGCATAGTCAATATCTTTCTGAGAAGGATCTGCTATTGTATTCATAACCGGGACAGGTCCGTAAAGTTCAAAAAGCAGAAAATGATAATATGCTCTCAGGAAACGGGCCTGTGCCTTTAATTCATTTACCTCTTGTTGCGCAAGGAAATCGGCGTCTCCCTTATTCGGGATTTCCTTTACATTTTCCAGAAAAACGTTTGCCTGCCTGATCTGCTGATAGAGTGACCATCGCCCTAAGGTAGTCGAACCGGCATTGTACAGAAATGTATTATCATCGGTCCCGTCAGAGGTCTTATCAATTTCGTCAGACATCTGCGGCCAGGGCAGATTCAATCCTGTGAGCCCGCGGGCATAGTCAGCAGTATTAGGTATTCCCGTATAAATGTTTCTATGAAATTTGCGCACATTAACAGGATTGGAAAATATCTTTTCCATATCCATTTCTTCAGCCAATTCATCCGAAACATTAAGATACTTCTCGCAAGACGTGAAGACCAACGTCAGGCTGATGCACATAAATAGTTTTAATAATGTTTTCATATCGTCAATAATGAATGTAGTAATTAATTAAAGGGTGATTTCCAGTCCGAATGTCCATGTGCGGGGTAGCGGATACTTAGTACCTGCTGCACTGTTACCCAGTTCAGGATCATACATTTTCACTTTATCCCATACATACAGGTTCTGTCCCATAATATACAATCGGGTATTTCTGAACTTCAGGCGTTCAATAAGAGATTTGGGTAACGTATAACCGATCTCCACATTTTTCAATCTTAAAAATGAAGCATCCCTTACCCACCATGTCGTAGCGGTGTTGGTATTTCCGAGGTTCTCAACGCGAACACGTGGAAAAAATACATTATCGGAAGGATTCTGTTCGGTCCAGCGACTTTCGAGTATTTCCTGTCTGACATTACTTTCCGTCAGTCCCCATTGGAAAGGCAGAAAAGCATTCCCCTGGTTATTAAGATTGGTTGATACATTATTGGCACCCTGGAAAAATACACTGGCATAGATTCCTTTATACTGCAGATTCAGTCCGAATCCATAGATAATTTCAGGAACTATTGGATTCGCGACATCCTGTGAGCGGTCAAATTCATTTACAATTCCATCCCCATTCAGATCTTTGAACTTAAGATCTCCGGGTAACGGACTAGGCATCGTTGTAGCGGTAGCAATACCTTCTTTAAGGCTATATTGTTTTTTACCATCTGTACCCAATGTTACATTAAAATCGTCTTCTCTGTAAAGTCCATCTGAGATCCACATGCCGTTCAAAGCATTGATACGTGTTCCTGTCGTATTCATCCACGGATGCAACTGTGGTATCTCATCCATTTCTACTATTTTGTTGCGTGCAAATGTAAAATTGCCAAGTGCACCGATCTTAAACTCTCCGAATGTATGGTTGATATTCATCCCCCCCTCAATCCCTTTGTTGGTCACCACACCAAAATTCTGGAAAGGGGCTTGTCTGAATCCCGCCACACCGGATATCGTACGGCGCTGCATCAGGATATTACTTCTTCTGTTATCAAAATAGTCAACCTGTAAGGTAATGGAGTTATTGAAAAAGCCCAGATCTATACCATAATTTCTTTTAATCTCAATTTCCCAGGAAAGTGAAGGCGAAGCAAACCGTCCTTCTACTATACCATTTATTTTATTCAGCGTACCTGTACTTCCTATTCCCCAGCTATACCCGTTGTCTGCTGCATCAGCGAATGTAGGGCGATACAGGAACCGCGCACCTCCGGTATCATCGTTTCCGGTTTTACCAATGGATGCTCTTACCTTCAGGTTATTGATCACCTTCTTTAATTCATTTCCGTAAAAAGGCTCATTTGAAATATTGTATGCAATACCTACAGCCGGAAAAAATCCATAACGATATCCTTCAGCAAATTTTTCCGATCCAGTAATACCGAAATTGGCTTCTATGGCATAGCGGTTATCAAAGGTGTAGACCCCTCTTCCTATATATGCTTGTTTACGTACAGCAAGAGCATCCGAATTAGACTGCTGTTCTTTCTGGTATGTCAATAGCATTCCGTTTACCTGATGTTTATTCCCAAACAGACGGTCATAATTGATGGCAGCTTCCATATAGATCTTTTTCAGCCCGGAGCTGCTTTCCTGAGGTTCTCCTATAGTCGTCTCGTTACTGATCTGTTTAAAGATCAATTTGCCGGTATCATCCCGACCGGTTGCATAGAATGTTTTCGGTGCTTTGTAGCGTGACATATTAAAGAATCCCTCTGAATCATAACTAATTGTCCCTCTAACCTTTAAGCCTTCTGTCAGAAAGTCCAGCTTTTGGTTCAGGTCTACTCTGGACTGGATAAACGAACGCCATTCTTTGCGGTATCCATATTCCATGAGCTGATTGTAAGGATTCACTTTATTAGCATCCTGTGCCGGATGTCCGGCAAGTGTTCCGTCCGAATATTTTGCAGGAAACAGGTAAGGCGGGATTCTGGAAAACCGTTCAAAAATATTTGTTGCCGAATTATAAGGATAGTTCCCCTGTAAATACTGACCACTGAGATCGACTCGTAAAGACGTCGTTTTCGTCACATCCAGATCTATATTTGAACGAAGATTGTATCTCTTGATGCCGGCATTGTTGTTGTAATCATTGGAGACTTTGTACAGTCCGCTTTCACCGAAATAAGCACCGGACACAAAGAATTTCATACGGTCTCCTCCCCCTCTGAAGCTCAGCGTATGTCTCGTATTATTGGTATTTTCTTTCATGAGGATATCCCACCACTGACTATTTGGATACAGATCCGGGTCTTCTCCTGATCTGTACTTAGCAATCAGTTCATCCGAAAACATAGCCGCTTTACCCTCGTTCATAAGCCCCTCATTGTAGATACTCAGGTAATCTGCCGAACTCGCAAATTTGGGAATACGTGTAGGTCTCAGCGTGGTATATTCACCCCGGTAGGCAATAGTTGTTTTCTGCCCAATACCCCTTTTGGAAGTAATTAAAACGACACCATTTGCACCTTCGGCACCATAAACGGCTGTCGCCGCAGCATCTTTGAGTAATGTGAACGTTTCGATTTCATCCGGCTCTATATCATTCATATTACGCGGTATACCGTCCACCAGTATAAGCGGGCTCGTCCCACCGGAGAAAGAGCTGGTACCTCTTATCCAGAATTCTGAATTGTCATAGCCCGGCTCTCCGGATCGTTGGACGGCAATAAGTCCCGGCAGCTTTCCGGCAAGACTGTTACTCAGACTCCGGTTGGAACCTTTCAGCTCTTCCCCTTTCACAGTTGCGACAGAACTAACCAGACTTTGTTTCTTTTGTGTTCCGAAACCGATAACCACCACTTCATCCAGTTGGGCATCATCCTTTTCAAGAAAAATATCAAACGCCGTCTGCTTATTGATCTGTATTTCCTGCCGCTTATATCCGATCATACTGATAGTCAATACTGCATCTGGGGGAACCATCAGAATAAACCGGCCATTGACATCTGTGGACGTGGCAATTGTAGGTTTGTTTTTGACCTGTATAGATACTCCCTGAATGATACCGGTGGAATCCCGTACAATTCCGCTGATCGGAATAGTCTCCTGTCGTCGGGGTTTATCGCTCTTTTTGATGGCGATATTATTCTTTACGATTTTATAGGTAAATCCATTGTCCTTTGCCAGTATGGATAGTAACTGATCCAGCGGCATGCCAATAGCATTTACATTAATCCGGCCTATTTCTTCTACTTCTTTGCGGTCATAGAAGAATACATAATTAGAGCTTTTCTCGATTTTGTCAAAAACTACTTTTAAGGAGACCTTGCGTTCGTGTAAAGTAAATTTTTGCGCAAATACGGTGGCTTTACTCTGTCCTATTGCTATACATGCAAATAGTACGAATAGTTTGAGTTTCATAATTACTATACGATATTGATAGATGTAATGTCCTGTTCGCTCCATCGCGGGCACGAGATAAGAGCAGTCTTTTCTATGCCCTAATCCTTTGGGCAATTGATTAATTTTCATTAGTTTTGGTTAGGTTAAGTGAATACATAGCACACCCATTTAGATGTATTTGGTACATGGATCTATCGGGCATTGTTTTTACTTGAATAAGAGGGTTGTTAGTAGCAACCCTTTTTTTGGTTTTAAAATTTCTATCTCATACTTTAATTTATAATTAGGTTTTTGATTGTATTTCTGTTTTCTATCTCACATTTGATTCCGGTAAAGTTGAGCTGCCCCACCAGTTCATTTAGCGTCATATTTCTTTTTATTTTACCGGCCCAGTTTCTATTTTCATTTGGATTCGTGAATATCACTTTCACATTGTACCAGCGTTCCACCTGTTTCATAACTTCAACCAGACTATTCGATTCCGTAAAATCAAAATATCCGTTTTTCCAGGCGATATAAGGAGAAGGATCAACTTTCATTTTTTTAAACTGCTCTCCGGCTACAGTCTGTTCCCCTGGTTTCATATACAGTTTTTGGTTAGTTTTGCGATTAGCGATTTCTACAGATCCCTCTACCAGCGTGGTTCTGCTGTTTTTTTCATTTTCATAATCTGTCATATTGAATGAAGTACCCAGCACTTTTACTTCCTGCCGTCTGCTTTTAATAATAAAGGGTTTGTCCTTATCTTTAGCAACTTCAAAATATGCTTCTCCATCCATCTCCACCAGTCTCCTGTCTTTCTCAAAGGCTAGCGGAAATTTTAATCTGGAAGCAGCATTCATCCAAACCCTGGTTCCATCGGATAGCGTAAGTTTGTAAGTTGCTCCTGCAGGTACAACAAGTGTCTGATATAATCCGGCTGCTTCTTTGATTTTATCGGTATTTCCGAAGGATATCATACCCTTATCTATGTTAATATTAGCATCCAGCTGTTGTTTTACTTCTTTTTGAGCATTCTCAGGTGTTTCCAGATCTATTGTCCCGCCATTTGCAAGTACCAGATAAGCTTTATCTGCCGCCGGATATACAACCGTATCTGCCAACTCTTTTTTTGCCGTCAAAGGTTGTTTGTCTATTTTTGGAGAGCGAAGGAATAACAGTCCGGTTGCCGTTATTAAAACGACCGCAGCCGCTACGGCTGGCCAAAGCCAGCGTTTCGTACTTTTCTTTTTCTGCAGAGATTCACTACTGACAAATTGTTGCTGCAATTTTGTCCATGATTCCTGCTTCATATCAGAAAGACGATCCTCAGGAATAGGCAGATCATGCTGACTTATCTGTTTCAGGTAAGAATTAAGCAACTGTTGCTCTTCATCAGTCGCTTCTCCATTGAGACATTTACGTATAAGCTCTTCGATTTGCGTTGGGTTCATCATTCTTTATTTGTTATAAAGAGTGAAAAAAATAAAGGAGGTAGTAGAAGAAAATGTATTTTTTTTAAAGTTTTTTCTTTAAAACTTTTAACACATTGTTTATCTGCTTCTTAACTGTATTTTCTGAGATATCTAACTTCGCAGCGATCTCTTTCTGACTTAACTCTTCCTCTCGGCTTAAAAGAAAAACCTCTTTCATCTTTGCAGGAAAGGTTTGAATCTGTCCCTGTATATGTTGGTTTGTTTCGGAAGCATATATATGTTCCAAAGCATTGTGCTGTATCTGATTTTGAAGGTGAATTGCAATATCTTCTGCAAGACGTCTGATTTCCGTTTGTTTTTTGAGTAATGCTAGTGCATTATTTCTACAGATCATAAAGAGGTAATTATCCAGATTTTCGATAGTCTCCCAGCGTTCTCTTATCTTCCATATTGCCAAAAAAGAATCCTGCACGATATCCTGCGCTTCTGCTTCTTCACCGACTATATTGTAACAGAAATGTAACAACTTCTGCCACTGCCGGTCATGCAGCTTACGCATTACAAATGCCTCCTCCTTTTGACGAAAATCTATTAATTGACTATCTGCCATATCATTTCACAACTTAAAATTCTCTCTGGTCGATGGTCTTAAAATTGGTGTTTACTGTTCTTCCAACCAATTTAGATAATAAATTTTAATATCAATGGTGTTAGTTAATAATTTTCATGGTTTGTACGCTGATTGCGTTGCAGATCAATGTCTTTTCTTTCGTTAAAAATAGCGACGGAGCCTTACCTTTCTGGCAAAGCTCCGTCAATTAGTGTGGATTAGCGTATTAAAAAAACTTGTTAAAATTTGTAGCTCATGGTCAATCTGTAATTCCGGGGAGCATCTGCCTGCCAGGAATATACAGGAGTTGTAAAGTAATTCGTATAATAAGCTCCTCCGGCCAGAAGATATTTATCCAGCAGGTTATTTACATTGAGGCGTACGGAAAACGATTTGTGTCTATAACCCAGACCTCCGTCAAAGCGCAGGTAGTCTTCCAGATTATAGTCCGGATTATCATTCGAATAAAATCCTGTAGCACGATCGCTGTTGCTGGACATACCGGCATTCAAACTCAATCCTTTTAATTTTCCACTTATTAATTCATAGTCCAGCCATACATTTGCAATATGCTTGTCTGCTCCGTCAAGTCGCTGTCCTACAAAAAACTGATTTCCCACGCCTTCATTAAGTTTGGTAATCTCTCCGTCCGTATAGGCATAATTGGCAATTACATTCAGTCCTTTAGCAATTTCACCCTTAATATCCAGTTCAATTCCTTTAACTTTTTTCTGTCCGATTTCCATACTCATCTCCGGGCGCGGACCGTAAGAAGTGATTTCATGGTTTTTCACTATCTGATACACTGCAAGGGTAGTATTCCACTTCCCTCCAAACCAATCTCTTTTTATACCCAGCTCCATATTATTGCCGGTTATCGGTTTTACTTCAGAGCCGTCAAACAGTATTCCATTCTGTGGCAGGAAAGCCTGATCGTATAGCCCATATACAGAGGTAAGCTTGTCAATGGAATAGGATAATCCCAATCTTGGAGTTACTTTGGTACTTTTCACAGGTTTACCCCCCCAGTTTGCAACGGACATAGTTGTCAAACGACCTGCCAATGTAAGACGCAAGGCATCTTCAAAGAAACCAAGTTCGTCCTGTATATACACAGAGGAGTATTTCGTGGCCATAGCACCACCTCCCGTTGCCGAACGCTGACGCACCGGAAGACTTCTGTCGAAAGGTTTAAAACCAAAATCAGGGGTATAATCCGGATTTTGAGGATCAAATTCTCCACCGTTCAGAGAATCCAGTACCTGAGATTGATTCCAGTCTGCGTCATATTTTTTATCTCCCACGTCAAGACCAGCCAGTATACGATGCTGTATGCTACCGGTACGAACCTGTCCGTTCAGAAAAATCTGTCCCATAGCCATCTCACTCTGTGCATCCCAAATATCTGACTTACGGATCACTTTGCCATCCGCTGTGATATCTTTCGGCCAGCTGCTCGCTCCTATCTGATTGTAATTAAAATAGGCACCCTGTCCTGTCAGTTTCCAATCCTTAGCTAGTTGATGTTCTATAGTCAGGAAAGCACTATGTTCATCCACATTAAACGGTTCCAGTCCGGGCATCGAAAAAGTAAAATCACGAGGTAGAGACTTATAACCAAATGGAGACATGACATAAGCTGATCCCACATCGGTCATTTTAGCTTTTTGATAGGTATATTCAAAGGTCAGTTTGGTATCGTCATTCAGTTCATAAGATAATACAGGCGCGATCACAAACCGTTTGTTGTTTTCATTTGGTCTGAATGAAGACTTTCTATCCGCTGCCACATTCATTCTCATCAGCAATTTGCCATCTTTGCTCAACCTGCCATTCAGATCGAGAGTAGAGCGTAAGGCTTCAAAACTTCCTGCGGAGAATGTTACCTCTCCCTTATTTTCTGCTGTCGGTTTTTTTGTAACCACATTATATATCCCGGCTGGATCACCACTGGACATCATAAAGCCAGCAGGACCTTTCACAAATTCAATACGTTCGACTGTAGACATATCTTCCGATAGAGGACTCCAGAATGAACTCACTACATTCATTCCATTGCGAAAGGCCTGTATCTGTGATCCGCGCATATGAATATTGACATACATATCATTCCAGTGGCTCTGTCTGCTCACACCGCTGACATTGCGTATTGCACCGTCCGCCAGATTGAAAATCTGTTGTTTGGAAAGGACAGAAGAACTGATCACCTGCACACTTTGTGGTAGTTCCAGAAGAGGAGTCTGCACCCGAAGACTGGAAGAAGGTTGCTCCTCTACAAGTCCTTTCAGGCCTTCTACGAGTACTTCATCAAGTTGTCGCTTGGTATCTGCCAGTATAAAATCAACGACTTTGCTCTCTCCTTCTGATACTTCCGCTTCGATGGTTTTAGAAGTCAGACCAATATGTCGGGCTGTAATCTTGTAATTGCCAGGCTTCAGGTTATTGAATTCATAAATGCCCTGTTCCGAAACTTTGGCAGCTTTTCCTCCATTCAGCAGGACAACAACATTTTCAGCGATATGTCCGTCACTGGTTTTGACTGTACCTGTGATACGGGAAGTCTGGGCATAACTGAAACTCATTATAGAGCATAGTGCTAAAAAGATAGCAATTTTTGTTTTCATTAGTGATATTAAGTTAAGTATGATGTAGATAATGATATTTCATTATCATTATTTAGACCAAATATAAATAAAGAATCACTATTCACAAATATTTTTATAAATACTGTAAAAACCGCTTCTGCTATCTAAAAAACAGCATTTTTAAACTGAATTACAACGTGGCTGAGCATCCTAAAAACCACTTATTATGTGCACATTATTGCATATTCTGCCTACTGTTTATGAATTATTTTGAAAAAAAATAAAAATAAATTTGCACTTAGTGTTATAAATACACTATATTTGTATCATCATAATTTAGGTTTATAATTGGTTATAAAGGTTTTCACTCTCCCCGTTTGAAAACCTTTTTTTATTTCCCCTATTTTGGTTCTGAGGCTCAACTATACTACTTTATTTTAGAATAATCCATCAAAATATATAGATATCAGTAAATAAGATAATATCTTAGTTTTCAAAAAACAACGTATGCTTCCCGTTGATTATGAATTCATACTCTTGTACATAAGTTATCTGATTATATTTTTAACCGGCTTCTATTTTATTATGGTTAAAAAGAGTAAAAGCAAAAAGTTTATTAGCATTATCTTATCAATCAATTTGCTTTTCAACATTATCTTATTTAGTAATACATCAAATTTTCATCAGGGAGGATCGCTAGTTGTTCTTTTTTATTCTTCACTGATTTTAATATTTACAGTTTTGATTCTATTAATAGGCAAACTTATCCGGAGCATTAAAAACAAATAATTCCTATATTTATTTCTCTATGAGGCAAAAGAGGAATATCAACTTATATCTGCAGCTTATTGCCTGTATTTTATTCTTGTCGTTTCCATTATTGTTTATTGGCTATCAGGACAGTCATTTTTTTGAGCTGCTAGGCAGAAGCAGTTATTGGATTTTTTGTTTCAGTTTTATTGCACTTTATTATGTCAACACCTATATTCTCATACCGCGGCTTATCTTTCGCAAGAAATACGTGTATTACGGATGGAGTGTATCTGTCTTGTTAGTGTTTTTTTTAGTATTCCAGCCATTCGACAGGCTTATGCGGGATAATGATCATCCCCCGCTCCCTCCAATACCCACTGAACATCGAGACCGGCCTGTACCTCCACCACCCGTGAAAAGACAGCATCCCATTCGCATTGATATTATGACCTTATATATTTTTGTAATGGTACTGGCATTGGGTGCGGCCTATCGTGTAACCCGTCTTTGGAATGATACGGAACAACGTATTACAGAAATCGAACGCGAAAAAACAAAGGCAGAATTAGCCTTTCTCAAAGCGCAGGTACATCCCCATTTTTTGTTCAACACGCTGAATAACATATATGCTTTGGCGATCAGTCACCATCCTGCTACAGCTGAGAGCATCTATAAACTGGCCCAGATTATGCGTTATTTCACAGATGATTCTCAAAATCAGTTTGTCCTGTTACAGCAGGAAGCAGACTGTATAAGAGATTACACTGATTTGCAAAAAATGAGGTTAAGCATTTCTCATCCTATAAATATCGATTTGAAGCCTATAGCTTCAAATATTTATGTTGCGCCTCTTTTACTGATGTCTTTTGTAGAAAATGTTTTCAAATATGGCATCAGTAAAGTCAATGATTCACCTATTTATATCCGATTATATACAGAAGCAAATACGTTGTATTTTGAGACAAAAAACAGAATACATGCTCAGTCTGTACCTACGGTTTCGACCGGTATCGGAATCGCAAATACAAGAAGGAGGCTTGAGCAAATATACCCTGAAAGACACACCCTGACAATTGAGGAGCAAAACGGATGGTTTAACGTCACATTAAGTATTATAACCTGATCATGCCTATTAACTGTATTATACTGGACGACGAACCGCTGGCATTGCAACTCCTTCAACATTACATTGCACAATTGCCGGAGCTACATCTGTTAAAAGCATTCGATAATCCATATGAAGCACGGGCATATCTTGAGGTACAACCTGTTGATCTGGTATTGCTGGACATCGATATGCCAGATCTGGATGGCATTTCTTTTATTAAGAGCTTAACGCATACCCCTCAGTTTATATTTACTACAGCACATCAGAAGTACGCTTTTGACGGTTTTGAATTAGAGGCTACAGACTTTCTGCTTAAGCCTTTTGATATTGACCGTTTTAATAAGGCAATAACAAAAGTTATCAAACGGCAACCTCAGTCGGATACATCCATTTCATCTATCACGGTCTACAGTGAATACAGACTTCAAAAAATTGATATAGATACAATCGTTTATCTGGAAGCTATGCAGGACTATGTCAAGATTCACCTGACCACTAAAAGTTTTATCCTGACTTTAAGCACACTGAAAGGTATACTTTCAAAACTTCCACCTTTGCATTTTATTCAGGTGCATCGCAGTTATGTCATCTCACTATCGCAGGTAATTTCTGTAAGTCAGGGAAAAGTTCAGCTATCTACCGCAGAAGTACCTGTGAGCAAACGTCATATAACATTACTGAAATCTTTCCTGCAATAATCATCGACACATTTGTATCGTTGATCGTCACTTAACGTTTTTTAACCATAAGACTTGCTATTATTGATCAAGCTCTTCACGATGAGCGTCATAATTTGATCACTTAAAAATAGCAATGTTATGGAACGCAAAAATTTCATCAGATCACTTTCTCTTCTGGCAGCATCCTCTCCGCTGCTGGTCAATGGCTGTAAAAAAGATTCATCTTTAACAGAGGAAACAAATACAGGTACAAGCGATGTCCCAGTCAGTACTTCCTGTAAAGTAACCCCTCAGGAGACTGAAGGTCCGTTTCCGACTAAAAGTCCTGCCTCTTATATACGCAGTGACATACGCAAAGGAGACGGACTCGGAGTAGACATGCAGACTAATATCAGTATTGTCAACACCAACAATAGTTGTAATCCTCTTTCAGATGCTATTGTTGATATCTGGCACTGCGATGTAAAAGGAGATTATTCCGAATACGGCGGTACCCAGATGCAGTCTGCCAACTATCAGAATCAACATTGGTTTCGGGGACGCCAGATCACGGATGTCAATGGTCTTGTGACTTTTCAGACTATCTTTCCGGGCTGGTATCAGGGAAGAGCAACTCATATTCATGTACATGTGTACAACAGTAGTGGCAAATCATTATTGGTTACGCAGATTGCTTTTCAGGATAGTCTCTCCGTGTCCGTCAACACCAATGGAAATAGCTATGGATATACTAAGGGCATAAGCGGATATACCTATAATGCGAAGGATAATGTTTTCAGCGATGGGGTAGATCAGGAAATGTCTACTGTTACCGGAACCCTGTCTGAAGGAATGCAGCTGGCTATTACGATAAGGGTAAGTGCATAATAAAAATGGGAAAAATCAGAAAAATACAGTTTTCATATCGCAAGATTATAGATTCTCAACATACCGGAGTCTGGGAAAAGATGGTACTGGAGAGTGCATTTATGGAATACAGGCTGCAGTTTCAGAATTACGACAGATCGGGATTGTATACCACCTATTCCGATCTGCTTCTCCAATACCCTGACGCTAAGAGATTACCCTATCTTGTCAGTGGTGCAATTATAGGATATTTGTCTCAGCTGAAAGAAATAATACCTGATATCATCGATAATCAGGGTGTACGTATGCTACATTTTGAACGTTTCCATCTCGAAATTCTTCAGGCTGATATGCAACATTTTCATTCTTTTAAGATTGCCATAACCTTTTTCTCCGAAACATTTCAATGGCACGATAGTATTGCAGATATGATGCTTATCAGTTCGGACCAACAGACTTCACCGGTATATCACACACACTTAATACGGATACAACCCTATCTCACTATTACACACCTTCATCTGGCGGATCATGATTAATAATATCAGTTTACATATTGCAGACAGCAGAGAACAATATGAGAATCCGGAAATCCGTATATTGAGCAGGTCGGATCCTCATATATGGAAAGACTGCTCTTTAGCGGCCGGAATACATTACAACACGAGGTTACAGAAAAATCATTATCATCTATTTATCCCCATATACGGGGATCTGCAGATTTACAGCGATAATCAGATCATTCAGATCAATATTGGTCAGGTCTTGCTCCTTTCAACAGATCATACCACAAAATTAGATCTAATGAATGTAGAAGCACAGGAAAAAACAAATTTTATACACCTGATCATTCCAAAAGAGGATAAAACTGAAGCAATAGCTCCATGGCAGGAAATATATACAATTCAACTTTCGGATACGCCGAATTCGTGGTTAAAAGCAGAATTCACGCAGCCCATACCTTTTGCGATTTCTCTTGGGGCTTTTTATAGCGGTCAAACGTTTAATTATGATGTTAACGTCTTCTTTAGCAACCACTTGATTTCAGTTATCGATGGTGCTTTAGAAATAGAAGAACGGATCGTATACGATGGAGACATGCTACACATCCGGGAACTTCTACAATTGGAAATAGAATCGCTAACTCCCTATACCGTGGGCATTATGCTGGAATGGTGACAAACACGAAACTT
This sequence comes from Sphingobacterium sp. UBA5789, assembly GCF_002418355.1. NCBI lineage: Bacteria > Pseudomonadati > Bacteroidota > Sphingobacteriia > Sphingobacteriales > Sphingobacteriaceae > Sphingobacterium > Sphingobacterium sp. UBA5789. Next base: position 1,053,394 of record NZ_DIDX01000004.1, read on the forward strand.
CTGTAAGCATGAATAATTGGTATTTTCACTGTTATTCATTAGTTTTGAGAAAAGCATACATATGAACAGAAAGAGTAGTCTTCCTCCTCCTACCCCTTAATATTTAACAGATACGTAGATTATACAGATTGTGGATCGGCTGATTGGCATATATGTTTATAATCTGATTTTAGTTATTTATTAATTTTTATACCCCTGTTCTTCTGGGACAGGAAGACAATTCTTTTATGAAAAAATCATATCTGGTATTACATTTTGCGGTAATACTTGCAGGTTTTACCGGCATATTCGGAAAACTTATAGCTGTCAATGAAGGCCTTCTGGTCTGGTACAGAGTTTTATTCTCCGCTATTATCCTTTGGATGATCTTATCTCTATTCAAGGTTTCCAGGCATATCACTACTAAAGAAAAATTTGATATTGCCAAAATCGGAATGTTCATTACAATGCATTGGGTGTTTTTTTATGCCAGCATCAAATACTCCAACATTTCGGTAGGCGTAGTTTGTTATTGTTTAACCAGCTTTTTCACTGCCGTATTTGACCCGCTAATCAACCGTCGTAAATTCAATGTCAATGAATTACTCTTAAGTGTACTGACATTAGCAGGAATAGCTTTAATCTTTCATTTCGATTCATCTTACCAGTTAGGAATAGTCCTGGGAATTATTTCGTCTGCTTTTGCAGCTCTGTATACATTATTCAATGAGCGTATTGTAAAAAAGTATGACAGCAGGCTCATCAATTACTACCAAATGATTGGAGGAACTATAGGATTAGGAATATTGATGCCTTTATATCTGTATATTTTTCCCGTAGAAACTGTCCTTCCTGATTGGAGAGATATCGGATATCTCCTGTTACTGGCGTCCTTCTGTACCGTTGGTCTTTATATCTTATTTGCAGAATCGCTTAAAAAAATACCTGCCTTTACTGTAAATTTAAGTTTCAATCTCGAACCTGTTTACGCGATTATACTGGCCTTTCTGTTTTTTGATGAAAGTAAGGAATTAAACCTGTTCTTTTACATCGGATTATTGTTGGTAATGACTTCTGTAGTCTTGCAAACCATCGTATCCTTAAAAAAATCCAACTAAAATGATCTCTGACGAATCGTGTTTACTCTGAAAAAGGTGAATTTGCGGTTCGTCAGTTTATCCACTTCCAAAACCCTCACATCCATACCATGCACAAGCAGCGTAATATTTAGTATAAAAATGTAAGGATTCCCCAATACTGCTATATACGGGTTATCCCTCCTTCCCGGGAATAGCAGTGTTATCGGGGAATTTGTATTCCTCACATATAAGGGATCAAAAAAGATAGCTCATTCTGAATAAAGAGAGTCTCCCGTTGAGCGGATATCTTGAAATGCTTTCCTGCACAGCACTGATGGAATAAGACTCATACATTTTGATATTGCTCAGGTTGCGCATCTCCAGCTCAAATTCCATTTTCCATTTCGGAACTTTATACCGGATATTCATATCTAGAAAAGTATTTTGAATGCTTTTCAGATTGGTCTGTTCCAATTTTCTATGCGCCACACTTCCTTTGACAAAAAAATTGAAGAAAGGCACATACGTCATGCTCAGATTATTCACCCATAACTGGTTTTTTGAGTCAAACGCTGATGCTGCAGCCAATTCTTCATCGACTGTATTTTTGGACATTGTCCATACACTTTTATAGCTTAGTGTTACCCCCTGAATACCTTTAAATTCAACGGTTGGCTCCACAATCAGTTCTGCATTCTGGTAGGGTAGCAACTGTGCATTCAGCAGCTGATTGTAATGTGTAATGTTATACGCTGATTTGAACGATGTAGAAGTCTTCAGTTCGGAAAAGTACTTGCTAATACCTACATTGGAGTTCAGCGTATTCATCTTATTTTTAAGCGGAATAAAAACAGACTGGATTCCTGAAGGTGTCAGATTCCGGGAAACAATATTATTGGCATTCATCTGCGAATAAGAAACAGAGGCATTCATATAGAGCATTTCCAAAGGACGCTGAAAACTGTAATCTATTGTCATATTCTGCTGTTTACGTACATCAAAACGTGCATCATTGGCAATCAGGTCTCTGAAATTGACCAAGATTTTCCCTTTGTATATGTTATCTATTGCCCCCGTTACATTCCGAAGTGAATAGGAAAGGTTAATGTAATCTTTATTATATATGTATTGTTTAAAAGAAGCTATAGGATTAAAGAAAATACGGTTTTCCACATCGCGAAAATCAAAATTAGGATCCGCCAGATTCCACCTTCCGTATTGAACCGGTAATCTCACCTGAAATTCTGATTTTTTGATTTTTGCATTCCATGTTCCTGATAATTCAACAACATTCTCTTTCCATCTGAACGTATTGTCAACAAATCCGGTGACGGGTCTGATCTGTTCATCCAGATCTGCCAGTCGCAGATCGGATTCCAGCCGTATATCTTTATATTGATAATCTACTTTATACTCCTGATTTATAAAGCGTCCGGGTACTGTATAACTTGCTCCTGTATGGAATGACAACTCTGGCGTATTTACCTGTTGCCGCACTTCTTTATAAGGATTATCTGCATTCAGAATATCAGTCATAATGCCAGGAGAAACACTAAGGTTTTCCTTATGACGGCCTGCAAAAACATTACTGTAAACAGTCAGTACATGTTTATTCCGGAGCTTTGGCATATATTCCAGACTATTACTGAACCGGTAGGACTGATCCCGGTCCTGCTGAAAAAAGTCGTTGTTATTATTTGTTATAAAAGAGTTATCTCTTAAACTTCCGGCTTTGAATGCCAGATAATCTTTGAAAAAGTAATTATCCGTGTTTGACTCCAGCCCCAGGCTGATATGCCCGTACATGGATCTGGACTTTGTTTCTATACGATCATCGTAACTGATCAGCTGATCGTCAATTCTGTAATTCTGTAGAATACTGCTCTGTCTGTTGACACGATCTCCCCAAAGATTGACATTATTCTTCAGTTGCCAGTTTTTGTTTAGATTATATAAGTTATTCAGATTGACGGCCAACGAGTGATTTTTATTATATCTGTTAAGGGGTATAGCAGGACTGCCGGCAGAAGTTGCCGAGGTCAGATCAAAAGAATGTGTTGCAGTCACTTCCTTTGCCATATCATCACCAACAGTATTTCCCTGCAAGTTGTTCAACGTTTTAAATTTTTTATTGAAGGTCATTGCATTATTATCTGTTTCCACGCCATATGGTAAGCCGGCTCCCAACCTCACCTGTCCTGACCATTTCAGTTTTGCATCCTCTTTTACTTTCAGGTTGATAGCCACCTCGTCAGATTTTGACAAACCCTGTTTAACTTTTCGATGTTCGTGTCCCTGGATGACTTCCAGATCTTCAATCATTTGTGGTTTTATGGTACGTGTACCTATTCCATAGCCTTCATTCAAAAGATCATCTCCATCAATATACATATTCGATACTGTCCTGCCATTGTATTTGATAACTCCGGCATCATCCACCTCCATACCGGGCATCCTGCGGATAGCATCACCTATATTCCTGTCTTCTGCTGAAGTAAAAGAGCCCATTTTATAAGTTGTTGTATCTCCGTTTTGTCGGATACGAGGCTTGCTTTTCACCTGTACTTCATCCAGAGAAATTGGTTTGTCTATCATCTTTACAGCATAAACTGCAGAAGGAGATGACAACTCGACCCGCTGTGTAACGTAGGCAATATGTTTGAATTCAAGGAACAAACTGTCCCTGTTCAGTTCTTTAGCGATCTCTATTTTAAAATGACCTTTACTGTCAGCCCTCAGTGACTTAATGACTTTTTGATTAGTATCCATCAAAGAGACCGTTACATAAGGAATCATCGCATCTGTACTGTTCCGGACACTTCCCTCCGCATATTGTTGAGAATAGACCTTCTGGTTCAATACCAGAAGGCTTATGATGATCAGAATAATGCTTCTCATTATTTATTGATTTCAGCAGGATTATTGAGTTCGAAAGATTTTTCTTTAGCTTGTTTCTTTTTATGCTGCTGAATTAGCATTTCGGCTTCTTCTTTTGATATCTCCTTGCCGTCCTCTCCCGTGAATGTTATATTACTTCCTGCAGGTACTGAGGCGAGCATAGATGTCAGCATATCTGCTTCCATTGCTTTTTTTGCTTTGGCAACCTTTTCAGCAGTAGTTTCCTGCATTTCATATAATTTGGCAAATTCAAAATTCTCAGACATTTTATTAAAACCGGAATAAGCAAATATGACTTCATTTTTCACATCTTTAGCCTCCAGAATAAGTCCCGGAAGGCCGTCCAGTTTCCATGGTCCATAAGCGTAAGGCAATTCCGGAGTATACCAGACTTCATAGGTACGTCCCCCAAATGTGCCTACAGCTTTGATACACTTATATCCGCCTATCTCCTTTTCTTCATCTTTAATATCCCAGTCAATCGATTTCTTTTCCATTTTAATTCTGAAAAGGTTGCCGGCAAATTCCATTTTAAAATATTCCTGCGAAGACTTGTTGTACAGATAACTGTCTACCACATCTGAAGGAATATTGTCATAAGAGAATGACATTTGATTGGGTGAAAAACTCTCCGGTTGCATTTTGGAATAGTAAGAATAGTTGGGAGACACATAAACATACATATCTTGTTTGATAGGACTGTCTTTTCGTGTCGAATCCGCTACATGCGACACCGCATATCTGACATAAGCATCCATATATTCCTGTGCTGAAACCTTAGTAGTAACTGCAATTAAGAAAATAAAGCTCATGCAGATACTTTGTTTAATTAAATTCGTTTTCATATAAAATATATTTATTTTGTACTCACAAAAATGAATCTTCAGTTGCGGATATGCTGATTATTATTTGTTAATTAGCGTTAACAGTTAACAGATTTGTTAACAAGTGTTAACGACTGTGAAACGGTGTTAAAAAAAGTGGGTAAATCCTTGTTTTACTCAATATGAAAAACAAAAACCGATGGAAAATAGAAAATTTAAAGTCATTATTTATCTGCTTGCCATAAGCACTATAGCCATGCTGATACTTCAGACTTACTGGCTATATAGTGACTTTAAATTGAACAGAGAAAAGAATCAGGCTAATATACGACGTGTGTTAAGTGAAAGTCTCGACCAGTACAGTTTATTAAGAATGAATAAACTGTATAAAATAGAGAAAAAAGACAGTTTAGCTGCCAGACAGTTAGCCAAAACAATTCAGAGTCTGACACAGATTTATTCGGAAGATTCCATTTCAACCAAAGAAGGAAAAAATGTAGTGACTTTTAATATAAACACCACTATTGATACGGTAAAAAAATCTGATACGGTAAAAAATATTGGTTCAGTAAAAGACTCCTCTTCAAATACGCTTACTGAATCTTCTAAAGTTTCGGTTTATAAACCAGAAATTCCGCAAAAGCATCAGCTGGTCGATGCCGAAAAATCAATCAGTCAGGTTATACAAAAACACTTTGAGGCTAACCAGATAACAAACGGATATGAAATATCTCTGAAGTCTGTACAACAGCCCCGGATCTGGTACACAAAAGATACACTTCAGTTTCAAAAATATAATTTTATCGCTGTACAGAATAAAGCTATCGATCTTAATTTTCTTGTTACTATACATGTGGAAGACGATATGATAGGCCCTTTGAAGAGCATTTTCTGGACGTTTATAATATCCCTGCTTATTGTCCTGTTCCTTGTGTATGGTCTGATCTATCTTATCAAACAGTTGAGAGAGGAAAAAAGAATCTCCGAGATTAAGAATGATTTTATCTCTAATATGACGCACGAGTTCAAGACACCCATCTCTACCGTTTCGTTAGCCATTCAGTCTATACGGTATTTTGGAATAAAAGATGATCCTGAAAAACTGGATGAATATCTCGGTATCTGTCTTGATGAACTGCACCGTACTTCTTCTATGATAGAACGGGTACTGAAATTATCACATGAAAAGCCTTTTGTCATCAAATTCGAGGAGTTTTCCCTGAGCGAATTGCTGACAACCTTCTATACCCAGAGTAAACCCTTGCTGGCTGAAGTTAACGGAGTACTGGACATTCAGAATGACAGCCAGGTAGACCTGATAACTGCAGATAAAGTACACTTTGGCAATCTGCTGTTTAATTTACTTGACAACAGTATCAAATACAGAAAAAACGAAGAGCATCCCTATATTTTAATACGTTTTTACAACGACGATAAAAATCTTCATATGATCTTCCGGGACAACGGAATAGGTATCTCGAAGGTATATCTCAATAAAATATTTGATAATTTTTTCAGAGTTCCTACTGGCAATGTGCACAATGCGCAGGGTTTTGGTCTGGGGCTAAGCTATGTTCAAAAAATAATCCATCTGCACAATGGATCTATTAAAGTAAACAGTGAAGTATCAAAAGGTACTACTTTCACCATTGAGATCCCTTTAATCCCTAATGATAATTAACATGCAACACATCCATATCCTTTTAGCCGAAGATGAAGTCTTAATGGGAAAAATTATTAAGGAAGCTCTGGAAAGCAGAGGTTTTACAGTTACATGGGTCACAGACGGACTCAAAGCTTTTTCTTCATTTCGGGCACAACGTCCTGATATCTGTATTTTTGATGTCATGATGCCCGTACAGGACGGATTTACAGTAGCAAAGGAAATACGCAAAGTAGATAATGATATTCCGATCCTGTTTCTTACAGCCAAATCTTCAACCGCAGATATTGTGGAAGGTTTTGAACTTGGAGCAAATGATTATCTCAAAAAACCTTTCAGTATGGAAGAGCTGATTGTCCGTATCAAATCTCAGTTAAAAAGGTCTGCTCCGATAAAAGAGACTTCAACCAGCCCAGAAATCGCTATCGGTAAGTACAAACTAAATTTCGAGAATTTGTCTCTCCAGTATGGCCCCCTGAAACAGGACCTCACATTTAAAGAGGCTATGTTACTAAAGATGCTGGTTGATAATAAAAATGGTGTTCTGGACAGAAGTATAGCTTTAAAATACATATGGGGAGATGAGAGCTATCTGCTCTCCCGGAGTATGGACGTATTTATAACTAAATTAAGAAGGATGTTAAGCAAAGATGAGGACATCAAAATTGTAAATATCAGAGGAATAGGATTCAAGCTGATTATTAATGAATAGGATTACTACAACTGTATCAAAAAATTATGTCTGAACTATATAGGAAATTGTGTTTTTAATTTCACAAATTTGCCGGTACAGTCAATCCATATTTATAAAACAACCGGTACAGTTATATGAAATCCTTTAAATATGAAGTCTTCACCTCTTTTATAGAAAAGAATATCAATGAGGGTATATATCTCCCCGGTCATAAACTTCCTTCGGTTCGTGAAGTAAAAGATAGATATCAGATCAGCATAACTACGGTACAGAGCGGATATGAATATCTTATTATCCGAGGCCTAGTCGAAAGTATTCCCAAATCCGGCTATTTTGTACGTGTTGCCACCGAAAAAGAACAAGAAAAGATTTCCTCCCGCCGAAAACCCGTAGTAAGAGATGCTCTGTTCAAAAATAATCTCCTCCTTACAACCTCTCTCCGCTCCGGCCGTCAACTTTCTGAGTTTAATGTCGCAGCACCGGGAGACTTATTAGTACCTCAAAAGCTATTACTCCGCACGATGCAACAGGTTATCCGGGAAGAAGGAGCCGGCTTATTACGGTATTATCCCGCAAATGGGTCTTTTGATCTCCGTAATACGATATCAAGATATGCCGCCGGGTATCAGACTGTCCATTCTCCGGAAGAATTGCTGATTACAGACGGAGCATTGCAGTCTTTGTATATCGCATTATCTTCAGTATGCACTGCAGGTGATATTATTGCAGTAGAAAGCCCCTGTGTCTTTTCGGTACTGGAAATTATCCGGGTACTCCACCTGAAAGTAATAGAAATACCGGCAGATAATCAAAGTGGATTCGATGTAGACTTTTTTCGAAAAGCATGTGAGAAAAATACCATAAAAGCAGTGTTGGTTACACCCAATTTTCATAATCCGACCGGTGTATTATTATCGGATGAAAAAAAGAAAGCTCTGCTCCGTATTATACAATATGAAGGAATCGCCTTAATAGAGAACGACATTTACGGAGATCTGAGCTTCACGAATAAAAGGCCGCTTCCTGTTAAAGCATTTGATGAAAGCGGACTTGTGATGACGTATTCCTCATATTCCAAAACGTTGGCTCCGGGTATCAGACTTGGCTGGTTATCTGCCGGACGATTTATGGAACGTGCTGAACAGATCAGATTTTCACTGGGTAGCAGTGTATCTCCGGTCTATCAGGAAACCGTAAACCGCTTGTTGAAAACAAACAGTTATGACCGCCACCTGCGCAACTTTCGTATGCAACTGGCAAAAAATGCGCATTTCACAGTCCGGCTTCTAACAGAGAGTTTTCCGAAGGACATTACGCTGCTCAGCCCTTCAGGAGGCTACAATATATGGGTCAGAATGCCTGAACGGATTAATATGGAGAGCTTTTACCAACAATGTAATAAGATTGGGGTACGATTCACTCCGGGATATACTTTTTCATTTTCAGGAATATTTTCTAATTACTTCAGACTAGTTTTTTCAGATCACTATACCGCTCAACGAATAGAAGCGATCAGACTATCCGGCCAGTTGGCCGGATAGTATCTGTACCGTTCATTCCTTACAGTTCTGTACCGCTCAGCTACTGAGTTGAAACGTAATTTTGTGCTATTAACAAATTAAGAATGGTATGAAAATAATTACAAAATTCGTAATTGCGACAGAACAGGATATTGAAAGACTTTCGCTGCTGGCTAAAGATATTTCTACTGAAAAATTCTCATCGGTTGTAGAAGAACAACAACTGAGGACTTATTTAACGGCTAATTTTGATGAAAAACATCTGTTAAAAGAGGTTAATAGCTTATCCAATCAATGGCTGATGGTCAACGTAGATGATAGGCCGGCAGGATTTACCCGAATTACCTCTAAAGGTATAAGGCCCGATACATATTCCAATAATCGTATGATCAGAATCGCAGATTTTGGTATTTTGAAAGCTTATGAAAATACAACTGCAAAGGATTCGTTACTGGAAAAATGTCTGGCACTTTGCCGGTCTTACGACAGCATCTGGATTACGGAATATGTAGAAGATTCTTTAAAAGAATATTTTAAAAAGAATGCCTTTACTATATTACAGAACAGCGGTGAGCACGAAGGTCTGCCCCTACCCTCTGTGAGTATGTTAAGGGAACAACTTTAGGCCATCCATATTGCACTAATATCTTTTACTTTATCTTACTATTGTATTAACAGTTTGTTTTTAAAGTACTGACTTTGTATATTGTAGCTTAAACCAATGCTCAGTCGGTTCTTAAGTTTATACAGTTTGAAGATCACATCTATGAAAAGAATATTTTTTGCAATGCTTTATACCTTGGTTGCCTGTCAGGGGACTTCCAATTCTTCCGCTCCTTCTGAAAAACCACAACCGGAGATCTTATCCCGGAAGGCAATGTTTGATGTCAATCAGCTCACCTTTAATGAAAACCCTGTAAAATTGATTGCTTCTGTACTGGACTCTGTGGATGAGAATACAGGAGCAATAAAACAGAAAGCTGACTATGAATGGAAGGTAAATATGACAGAGAGCAATCTGGTATATGAGAGTGTTCCGGGCAAAAGATATTATTATAAAAGTTTAAAAACGGATAGTATTGCACACTATGACGGACTTGTATTCGATCAGGTAGAACTGGAAACAGATGAAAACGATAAATTGATCTCTTTTGTAGGCTATAGTGAGATCGAAACAAAAAAAGAACTGGATTCTCTGATCTTTCATCTTTATGATAAATTGGGATCATATGAAGAATTGAATTATTATAAATATGATGCATCTCCACCCGAAAAGGTCAATTATCTTTCCTACAATGAGGTAAAGAAATACAGTAAACATTATGTTGATACCATAAAGGAAATACGTGCTGATATATACGATTATGATACTCAAAATACCAGCTTCGATCTATGGAAGTTTGATGACAGAATTATTCAGTTAAAGATTGAGCCCTCTTCAGAAGCCGGCTTTGACACAGAAAAAGGAGCTTATCACAGGGACTATTTCAGCATTCAGTTTCTGGTACTTAAACGCTCTGAATATGACCAGATCGAAGCGCAGCAATTGGAACGTTTAAAACAGGAAAAGAAATATGTGTGGGTTCTTAAACCTTACATCCTGTCTACGATGTCTTACCGTGAAGGAGACGGTCGTTATTTAACGATCATGTCAGACTTACTGGAAAATATCCGAAAAAAGTAACATTTAAAACTGCTGTGCTATATTTTTATACAGATCTTTTCTTTTGAATATTAAAAAAGATTAAAATGCCTATAGTCATAACAGCAGCCACAGCCATCAGAATCCATGTTAACGGTGTGTCTCTTCCATTGTCTGCAAAAAAATAAATAGCCATACCACTCAGTACCATAGGCACAACTAACAATAGTTTAAGCAGATATAACTGATTTTGTGATTTGTATGCTTCTTCCATAGCAGGTTGCAGCACAAGATGCTCAAAATGCTGCTCCACAAATTCCCGGATTTTAAGCAGATCATCTTTATCCAGCTCGCGGGGTAATATCAGCTCGTCATTAATATTGATCCGGATATCATTATCTCCGAAGACAATACCTTTAATATGCTGCGTATCAAAAGATCTGTAAAATGAAAAAGGATTAAGCGCATACGATTTATAGTCATTGTCTTTTGTGGCTAAACACTTGAGTTGCCTTCTGTCTATGTAAAATACTTCTGATGAAGATTCAGCCGCCGGAAAAAAATAAGCGGATCCTGATAGTAAGACAACAGGTGTCACTAAGGTCGTCAACAGATAGGATGGAAAATCTATATGAAGAATATAAGACAGCAAAATCATTGCTGCAAACAAAAGTATTACAGCAAGATAGACATTCATGCGTATATGCATTTTACTTTTCAGCAACCATACTAAACCCACCGTTCCGAATGCAAACAGCGCAGATTTAACATTCAGAACGAGTGCTAATATCAGTAAAAGACTCAGCAGTACCGCAAACAGCAGCTGTACTCCTTTTGCTTTTTTTACTAAATGCTGCTTTTCTATTCTTAAGACTATTTTTGAAGACATAATTGCATAACGCCTGAAATGTGTTCTAAAATTAGGGATAATATACTAACCTTTACTATATGGATGTATATCCGGGTATACTGACCCAGGATCCGTGTCGTGCGCTGCAACATTCGTAAATAAAGTATTTCGCTAAAGGTGCTGGTCTTTTGTTTTCAAATGGAATTATTATGATATTGTAGATAGTAAACTTATTATCAAAGTCACAACACTCTTATGGGAAAGATTTTTGACCTTATTGCGGATTCTGCTCTCGAAAAATTAGACAGCTACTACGATGAATGCCACGTCTGTAATAGAACAGATATTGATCTGTACCCCTATCAGGGCAAACTGCATCTGGAAAACGGCGAAGTGGATGATGATATATATGCAGCCTGCTCTTCCTGTATCCTAAAAGGTAATCTTACGCATTCCTGTGATTTTGCATATTTCGAAATCATAGATCAGTATCTGCGTCAAAAAGATTTGAACGATGCAGCATATATACATAACAAAAATATACTTACAGAAAAATACCAGAAGACACCTGATATTCCGATATTTATGCAATATGATGACAGGCCATTATGCTGCAATGATATAACTGAATTTACAGGATATCCAAAAGATGCGGATGAATGTTATGATCTGACGGAAAAAGCCACTTATTGGGAAAAACAAGTCTGTGAGAAAAGCGAATTTTATAATTTCCGGAAATACGGTGCACCGGAAAGTAAAAGAGATATCGCTTTCTTTTGTTGTAAACACTGTGAAACCTTGTATTTCACATTTCAATTTACTTAAATAATAATTCGAATATAAACCGGGTTTCTTCAAATATACATCCGAAGATATTCTATCACATTATAACCGTACATTGAAGTCTTATTTTATTAAATATCGGATTAAAATCATATGTATTTGAGTAGACAAGCAATTCTGTTATTCAGTATTTTTATTTGTATGAAACAGGCTCCGGCTCAAGATCTTAAAGGGGAAACATTGGAAAATCAACAATGGTGCCTGGTAAGCAACTCCCGTTCATCAGGTATAGGAGCCGGTACGATCTGGACATTTCTGCCGGACCATCGCTTTGAAGCTAAAGACTGGTATTCTGGTGGTGCATACTGGACAAATGTGTTTACCGGCACATATCATTATGATCCGAAGACGACTACGGTATATCTGACATATAAAGAGACGAAGCAAAAAATCAAAATGCCAAAATCATGCATCAGACTTATACCTAATGAGCATGACACGACCACTTTCCGGCCTGTACTCTATGATCAATGGAAAAAAGTAAGGGGTGGATACAAGCCTGTAGGAGAGCCAATCTATATCAAAAACAGTTCCTCCGCCGAACAATCGGCCTTATTTCCTGCTTTTCAATATGATTTTGAGATTAAACTAATAGACAATAATGAAAAGCTAAACTAATTTGCCGGATTAGCTATTGACTTTAATGTCTCCCAGATGCTCTACATCTTTGAGATCATATGGAGTCTCCTGATACACAAAATAGTTAAGCCAGTTGTTAAACAACAGATTTGCGTGACTTGTCCATCTCACCAGTGGCGGATTTGCCGGGTTATTATCCGTATAATAGTTTTGAGGGACTTCTATCGGCAATCCTTTTTCCACATCCCGCACATACTCTTCGTGCAATGTAAGCGGAGCATATTCAGAGTGACCGGTCAGATAAAACTCGCGCCCTCCTCTCGAGGAAGCGATTGCAATTCCGGCACCTGCCGATTCAGATAAGATTGATACTTCTTCTTTATCTTCCAGATCGTTCTTCAGGATCGTGGTGTGTCTGCTGTGCGGAATAAAAAATTCATCATCAAATCCTCTGAATAAAGGATGTGTTTTTTCAGTGGCCGTATGTTTGAAAACGCCAAATAATTTGTCATCAAGCGGTACTTTCTCTACGCCATAAAAATGGTATAAAGCTGCCTGAGAAGCCCAACAGATGTATAAGGAGGAAGTAACATGCTTTCTAGCCCAATCGAAGATCATTGTAACTTCTTCCCAATAATTAACATCTTCAAATTTCATCATTTCTACAGGAGCACCGGTGATGATCATTCCGTCATAAAAATTTTCCTTTATCTCTCCGAAACCCTTATAGAACAATTCCAGATGTTCTTCCGGTGTATTTTTTGATGTATGGGAGTCCAGTCTGAGAAATTCGACCTCTACCTGCAGCGGATTATTAGAAAGCAACCTGACAAAATCTGTTTCTGTAGAAATCTTTAAAGGCATCAGATTCAGAATAAGTACACGCATAGGACGAATATCCTGTGTATTGGCCCGAAGGTCACTCATTACAAATATGTTTTCCTTTTTCAGAAGCTCTATAGCTGGCAAATTATTGGGTATTTTAACAGGCATATTCTCTTTCCTTATAATGCTTTATTCCACACAAAAATATAAAGAATATACCGTAACTTAAATATCGACACCTAATTAAAGGCTACTCTTCTCTAAAATATGTACTTAAAAGGAAAATTTTCCAGCGATAAATAAGAAGTTCTAAAATAGCTTAGGAGTAAACCGTTATTTTAGTTTAGAAAGTTCTGATCGAAGACTGTTTTCCTTTTCTATATTTGGCATGGAAACGATAAGATAAGGCAATTTCATCTTATACAAATCGGGATTCTGCATATAAATCTTAATATGCTTGGATGAAAATTTGCCATTTGAGAAGTAGTATTCAAACTTTTTGATATCATTCAGATATATAAATCCAAAATCTGTTGACCAAACTCCGTTAGCTGCTATTTTTATACTTTTTTGAGGCTTCAGAATATGGTAAATGTAGCCTCCTCCTATTATCAGAAGTACAAATCCGAAAACATACTTTTCCAACAATACAAATACGCCATAAGCCCCGACAAATGTCCCAAAAATCAGAAAAAAATAAAAAGAAGGCCGTTCGTAATATTCATGGTGATAATTGAATTTTTCATTGCTCAATTTTTTTTCATGTATCTGTGAATAATGTTGACGAAAATGCTTCGCACTATCTGCATCCAGCAAATAGGAAACACGTAAAACGATAATAATGGTTGCAATAGCCAGGCACTCCATAGTGACATTCTTGTCAAAACGAAACAAATAAGTAAGCAGAATAAGAAGACCAAATGATATCGCTCCGAATAATAACGGATCAATGATAAGGCGTAGCGTATCTTTATTTAGCTTTACGGTATTACTCATTATTTGTTATTTAGCTTGTAGAGGAACATGTTGTATACCTGCTTTATTCAAAAAAATAATCTGAGATTCCAGACACTTTTTTTGCAAATCTTCCACATCCTTGCTCACCTTATTCATGCGGTCCATCAACTGACTTCTGGCTGCCGTATCAGTATTACTGATATATTCTCCCGTAAGGGCATAATATAATTGTATTTTATCCAGATACAACAATAGCTGCGTATGATATGGCTTTGCTGTTTCACTGATCAGTAATGTATTAATATCCTTTCCGGAAGTGACAGCCAACTCAGATTTACTTTCCAGATCCTTTACATCTTTTAGAATTTGAATATCTGCGGAATTGTCAAAATATCCGCTGGCCAGTTTTTCCTGCACTTCTTCAAATCGCATTTTATTGCTGTAAAACTCAGCAGAAACTTTTTCGTTATAAGCGATTTCCTGCTCATCGGTACACGATAATAAAAATATGAAAAAAGTAAAGCAGGCAATAATTGTATTTTTCATGTGTATGCATTTTTATTTTTAAAGCGGATAAAGATCACCTAACAATGGCAGATATCTGATTTTAATTCAGGCTGGCTATTGTTCTCAGAAAATCACGATAGTTCTGTTTGATTCATCTTCAATGGTGAAATATTGTATCAGCGGTTTGTAATCCTAATCTAAGAAACAAATAAACAGATCATTCATGTATTATAAAACGGAGAATACCTATTCGTAGGATATCAATCCAGATTCGCAACATATGACTTCAGATTCGTCGAACCACATCTTATGCGGTTTATTTACTTCATACAGGCAGGAAAATATTTTGGGATGTAACTTCTGAATACTACTTTAAAACACCTAACTTCACAGCATAATAGTTCGTCTACACAAATAGAAACCGATGAAAAAGATATTGTTTTTAGTTCTGCCCGTCTTATTCGCTTGTCAGAGTAACCGCCCTGCAAATTATCCCTACTCTGAAAAAGAAACAAAAGAATTTCTGGATCAGATCAGCAGCAACGTCATGGCCCTTAATTCTGACAGGACATTAATACATAAAAAGCCTGCTGATGAATTTGATCTTCTGACCTACTACCCGCTCGCCAAAAGTAAAGTTGAGGAATACAATAAGAACGGACATATCGTCAATAAAATGGATGATATTGCAGACTTTGCAACTTATGAAATAAAAGATTATGAACTGATAAACGAGAAAAACGAAAAACTTCAGCTAAAGGATAACAACAGTATTATGCCTTTACAGGATTTTTCACTATGGACATACAACGATGTGCTATGCGGACAATTAGGCGTTTATGTAAAGCTCCATAAAAATTTTGAAACGTTGAAAGGCCATATTACAGTCTTGTTTGCAATGCCCGGAAACCAGACCCGCAAGGTGAAAATTCCGGTGAATATTTCGATCACAGACGAAGATCCGCGACCAGGAATTTAGTTTGCTGTTACAAAAGAAATCCGGCAACAACTAATTGAAATATAGAGAACTGTCTACAAAAATGTTATTGTTTTTTTTGTTAAAATTCATTTTTGTTACCTTCGCAAATAATAAAAAAAGAAAACTAAATACATGTTAAAAAGATTATTTTGGTTGAGTGCCTGCGTAGCAGTACTGACCTGTTTTATTGTATCCTGTGCCAAAGACAGTAGCGATGATCCTATTATTGCAGAGTGGATTGGTGTATCCCAGCAGATCGATACGTTCCAGGATGATAAAATCATAAAAACTGAAGAAGTAAAGATCAATCGTCTGGCTATCGATTTTTATCCTGATGATACGTTTACCTTAAGCGGAAATATCGGACAGGATGCTACTGCAAATAATATTGAAGGTACTTTTGCATTATATGGCTCTAAGATCACTTTTAAATATATGGATAAAAGTCAGAAATCACAGTCCTTCAGTGTTGACTACAGGATGAACGGTGGTCTTTTGGAGATCAAAAGCACAATTGAATCTTCAGGCAATACTAAAAAAGTAAAAACAACAACATTCGGAAAAGCTTAATCAGCTTTCCTGAAAAAAAAATACCTTACCGGCTTTGGGAATCTATTCTGACAGCCGGTAAGATAAAAACTCCTGTTTTGTTGGAAGTGTATATATTCACTTTCTCCTTCCCTAAAATAAATACCTTTTAATTTTATAACTTCTGCAGATCTCTATGTGCTCATTTTTGTTTTTATATCAAAAATGAAGTATTATTATTGTAGTATATTTCGTTAAATATATATCACTGGTATAGTAAGTAGCACAGTATGAAAAAAAGCAACGAACCTGAATTATCCTCAGCACAGCGTCAAGAACTTATTGAGGTATTAAAAACACGCTTTGAAAAACATATTCACCGTCATCCGGATCTGCATTGGGATAAAGTATCAGCCCGTCTGGAAGCTGCACCGGATAAACTCCGGTCGCTCTATGAAATGGAAGAAACGGGTGGTGAGCCGGATGTGGTTAGTTATGATAAGAAATCAGGAGTTTGCACTTTCTTTGACTGTTCTGCTGAAACCCCAAAAGGGCGCAGAAGCCTCAGCTATGACCGGGAAGGACAAGATTCAAGAAAAGAACACAGACCTGAAAATAATGCCATAGATCTGGCTATGGAAATGGGAATTGAGTTGCTGTCTGAAGAACAATACCGTTATTTACAGCAACTCGGCAATTTTGATAACAAAACATCCAGTTGGTTACGTACACCTGAACCGATCCGCAAATTAGGCGGAGCTATATTCGGTGACTTTCGTTACGGACAGGTTTTTATCTATCACAATGGAGCCTCCTCTTATTATGCTGTAAGAGGATTTCGTGGATGGATAGCGATATAACAATATATATAATCCATTTGTAAATAAGGTCAAAACAGATAGAAACAGAATTATAAAAGACTTACATAAACATTCCTAATGGAAAAACCATTTTATCAGTTGACAGCCCTTACTCCCCAGGGGAAGGTCATTCCGATGTCCGATTATAAAGGCAAAGTAGTATTGATTGTCAATACAGCCACAAAATGCGGATTAGCTCCTCAGTTTGAGGGTCTGGAAGAGCTTCATAAAAAATACAGCGCGCAAGGACTTATTCTATTAGGGTTTCCATGCGATCAGTTTGCCGGGCAGGAACCAGAAAGTAACGAGACTATAGAGCAGGTATGTATGGTCAATCATGGCGTCACCTTTCAATTGCTTGCAAAATGCGATGTCAATGGTGCTGATACGCATCCGATATTCAGATATCTTAAAAAACAACTTTCCGGTTTTATCAGTAACCGTGTCAAATGGAACTTTACCAAATTTGTGATTGACAAAAACGGTCAGCCTTTTAAACGATATGCGCCTACCACAAAACCAAAAGCACTCGAAAAAGACATTATCAAATTACTTCAATCCTAATAGAGTATGCCAACTATCCGGATTGAAACATTGATCAAAGCCCCCATAGAACGTGTATTTGATCTCAGCAGAAGTATCGATATCCATCAGTTTTCTACACGTCAAACAAATGAAAAAGCTATTGCTGGCAGATTATCCGGATTGATAGAACTTCACGAAACCGTGACCTGGCGCGCCAGACACTTTGGTATCTATCAAAAGTTAAGTGTAGCCATCACTGCATTTGACAGGCCTCATATGTTTGAAGATAAAATGCTGAAAGGTGCATTTAAGAGTATGGAACATGTACATCTGTTTTAACAGCATACAGATGGAACCCTGATGATAGATAAATTTACTTTCGAAGCCCCCTTAGGTCTGCTGGGACGAATAGCAGAGAAAACATTCCTGAGAGCCTATATGGCTGATTTTCTGAAGAAAAGAAATGAAGCTATAAAATCCATAGCTGAAGGAGAACAATGGAGACACTTCGTCTGATTATAATACGAATTTGCATCCCTTATCAGCGAAATAGTTTATAGCCGGGAATATTTGTATTTTTATAGCATCCGGTAATAAAATATTCATATTCTGAACACCTGTATGGCCAGTCAACTAAACAATCGCAATCCGGTTCGTTTTGAAAACCTGATCATCAGCCTGGTCTGGCTGATCAATGGTTTATTCTGTAAAGTTCTTGACTTTGAACCACGGCATCAGCAGATTGTCGGGACAATACTGGGGCAGGAGCATGCCAGAGCCTTAACACTACTGATCGGGCTGGCCGAAATTCTAATGGCTGCATGGATTTTGACAGGATTTAAATCCAGATTTAATGCTATTACACAGATTGTCGTGGTGATCATGATGAATATAATAGAATTTGTAGTCGTACCTGACCTTCTTTTATGGGGTAGGCTTAATCTCGTATTTGCCGTCCTATTTGCAGGATTCATATACTATACTGAATTTGTACGCTATAAAAAAGCAGGACCGCAAATCTGAATATGGAATTTTTAAAAAATCATCCCTTCGCAGTTGAAGCATTTTTTGACAGTTCAATTGTCCTTACTTTTGCTTTGCCTAAACAACAGCTTCAGAAATTCATACCCGATTGTCTGGAATTAGATCTTTTTGAAGATAAATGGGCTTTTATAGCTGTAGCATTGGTACAGACGTCTTCCCTGAGGCCCAAAGGATTTCCGTCTTTTATGGGGCACGATTTTTTTCTCATCGGCTACCGGATCTTCGTTCGCTACAGCAATGCAAATGGAAAAAAATACAGAGGGCTCTATATTTTAAAATCTGAAACGGATAAAAAGAAAATGGAATACCTGGGAAATATTTTCACGCATTACAATTACTCCACTACAGATATTTTAAAGAAAAATACAGATGATTGTACTTCTGTAAGTTCAAAAAAGTCCGGTTTCGAAATTCAGATCACCAGATCAGAAGAGGACATTCAGATCCCGGAAGGATCCATATTTTCGGACTGGAAAGATGCACGGAAATTTGCAGGTCCACTTCCCTTTACATTTTCATACAATTCAGCAAATAAAAAGGTATTGATCATAGAAGGTGTTCGTCAAAACTGGAAACCTTCACCTATACAGATAAAAGCTTACCATTTTGATTTTTTCGAACATTTAAATTTGGATACGCCTGTTTTATCCAGCGCTTTTGAAATAAAAAATGTTCCTTATCACTGGAAGAAAGGAAGAACAGAGTCATGGCATTAAAGCGAAAACCTTTTGAGGGAGTAGGGAATATTATCCGGTTTAACTGGCATTTTTATGTCATTGCTCTACTGATTTTATTTGTTTCTCTCTTCTTTCACTCCTATCTTCCAATTCATTTGCAATTCGTTCTTATCACAGGAACTGTGATAGCAGGGATAATCATTCTCATTTCCCTGATAGTTTCTTATTATATCTATGATTTATCGGATCTGTATCAGTTGAGCTGGGTTGGTAAAATAGATCATAAAAATGTATTGAATATCAATGCCGGATTTGATGAAACGAGCAGGATCTTAAAAAGCATCTCATCGGATATTCATCTTACGATATGTGATTTTTATGATCCGGAAAAGCATACCGAAATATCCATAAAAAGAGCCCGGAAGATATACCCGTCAAAGGATGCTGTTTGCGTACAGACAACCCAGCTACCCTTTGAAAATAACAGGTTCGATATCTGTCTCGCGATACTTTCAGCACATGAAATCAGAAATCAGGAGGAGCGTATCTTATTTTTCAGAGAGCTGAACCGTGTGACCAAGTCAGACGGGCAGATCATGATAACCGAGCACTTGCGGGATAGCCATAATTTTTTAGCTTATACTATTGGATTTCTGCATTTTTACTCCAAAAAAGATTGGATGTATGTCTTTCAGCAGGCTGGTCTTCTGTTAAAAGAAGAGATTAAAGTAACCCCATTTGTGAGTACATTTATATTAGAAAAAAATGGAATTACAACTTAAAATCATAGGCATACTGTTGATCCTTCTGGCAGGAATCCATATTATATTTCCGAGGTATTTCAATTGGAAACAGGAACTTAAATCCTTGAATCTTATCAACAGACAGATGATGTCTATTCATACCCTGTTTATTGCGATTGGCGTTTTCCTCATGGGTTTACTATGCTATACATCTCCTGTTGAATTAGTCCATACAGCGTTGGGAAGAAAAATATGTCTGGGTCTCGGAATATTCTGGTTTGTGAGATTAATCGTTCAGTTTTCAGGATATTCAACAGAGTTATGGAAAGGGAAGAAATTTGAAACAACTATACATATTACCTTCTGTCTGTTATGGATCTATTTGAGTGCTGTATTTTTAGGCATATACTTTCTATCTTAATCAAAAAGAAACCAAAAGGCTCGAATAACGTTTCTCTTTTATAGAATTTATGTAATTTAGAGAATTATAATTCGCATATAGCTGTGTATTATCTGCCAGAAAAAGAAAAACTATGAATAAATTTATTTTGTGTATGATCGGGAGCACCTTGTTTTTAATGAGTTGCAGAGACATCGGTAAAAATAAGGTAAGCAACGAAACCAAGGTTGTAGAAGAGCCTACTAAAGTTACCAAAACGTACTTTCTGAATCATGATATCAGAAATATAGATTATGAAATATTTGTGAATGATTCTTTACTGGCACAATCGCATGGTGGTGACGGTATTCCTGCACCATATGAGCTTACCGCTTATCTGAAGGATTCAGGTAAACAGCAGATTCGGGTAAAAGTCATTGCTGACGGAGAAATGAATAAAGCTATAACCCCTGAAATAATCAAAGAAATAAACAAAAATCTCGGGGTGTATCTTCTGGAAGGCAAAGATTATGGAAATGCAAAAGAGATAAAACACCTTTCCTTTCCTGAGACAAATTCGAATCTTCCGCACTATGAATATACCTGGGATTTTGAAGTCGGAGACTCACCTAACATCCCACTTTAGAAGGAAGGTTAAATCCGGACGCTATGAATCTTTTTAGATCTGTTTTCTGAATTCCACTACTGCAAAATTATGAGTTCTTTTTATTAACAGCATAAGTGCGGAAAAGTCTGTCCCAGATACTGGTGTAAAAACCAAAATTACATTTCACATCCCGATGATGTGCATGGTGAAAATCTGCAGTCCCCAGATAACTCCATATACCTTTAGCGGGCACATTATTATTGCTTCCCAAATGTCCTACGATACCAAATATTACATTAAGAATCAGATAAATACTGATTGCCCAGATATTAAATGTTCCGCACAAAAGCAGTAGCAGCCACATTACTCCAAATGCAACTGTTTCTAAAGGGTGAAGCACAAAAAGATCTATAGGATTGGGATCAACGGATTCGTGATGTAATGTATGAATATACGTATACATAAATGAGTAATGGATAGCCAGATGGAAAATATACATAAGAAGATCCATAGCAAAAAACAGAATAAGCAGATCTGTGAACGCATAAAAAGACCATCCGAATGCTATCTCAATCCAGCCTTTCTCCCAAAATACAAATCCAGCTAATGTCACAACGGTATTAATGAGAACAGTACCGGCTGCAATTCCTTTATCTCGTTTTGAAATCTGCTTGGTATGTTCTGCTCGATTTCGCAACAGATAATATCCAAACAAAAGCCCGAGTAAAAAAACAAGAATATTTTGCACCAGAAAGATCAGAAACTGTACAAAAGGATTTAATCGGGAAATGGATATTAATAATTCCTCCATACTCAAACTTAACAAATTATTTATAATTTATCCGGACCTTCTAAGCCTTCATCTCTAAAGAAATATCCGGATGGTCAGCTATAATCTCCAGCAGAATATCAAAATAAGTCTGTCCTTTTCCCTCACGCAGTTCAGCGAGTTTATGTTCGAAAAAACTGGTATTAAAGACCGGACCAGCATCTATTTTTTGTTGATAATAGGCCCTTGTTGCATCATATCCAAGGGCAGCCTTGCTTTTGTCAATTCCCGTCCAGATTAATCTGGGGTGCTCCAGTTTATGCAGAATACCAAATCCACCATACAGTAAATCATTAAAAGCATCCAGACTACAGGCTATTTTCCAATCTTCACCCGCCATAAAAACACGATTGATCTCTTCATAAAAAGAACAGATATCGTGAATGTTATTACCATCGATCATCACCGTATTTTTCATAAGCTACTTGTTGATTTTATATACTTGCCCAAACGGACAGAAATTCATTACTTTATCCAGTCCGATTCTTCCAGATTAAAAATACTTTCAACCGGGATTTCAAAAACTGAGGAAATCTTCAATGCCAGTAACGTTGAGGGAACATATTTTCCTATTTCAATGGAATTTATAGTCTGACGGGATACTTCTACAAGCGCTGCCAACTCCGCCTGTGTCATATTTCGTCTGGCTCTTTCTACCTTTAATGTATTGGTCATTTATATTCTTTATTTCCCGAAATACAGCCTGATGTAATATGTGATCAGCGCTATACCAAATGTTAAAATAATAAAGTGATCTACTTCTGTAATCTGTATGCCCATCATGCCATGCGAAAACAAATTGGAAGTTATTAATTTGATCGTATATGCAAGTATAAATGCAATGTAGAGTGAAGAAGTTTTCAGGCTCGATGTCCGTTCATCTTCTACCCTGTTCTTTGAAATATAGAGGGTGAACAATCCGATCATAAGTGGTGTACTTGCTTCCGGTCTCCTGTCAAATATAAAGATTAATGCTCCGATTACGGTTACAACAATACCGATATACTTCTGAAAGGTGAAAAGTCCGGGTGATGAAATAGCTTTCATAATTCTAATGTTTACAAAACAAAGGTAAGCATACTTTTCAAAATGTCAAGTATACTTTACATATTTTATCTAAATCTATTTTGTAAAGGCACTAGCAATAGGCTTGTGCCTTTACAAAATGGATAAGACCTAATGTGTTATGCAGTTGGTGAGGACACCAACTGACGCAATGGTTAAATCAGGATATTTTCTCTCCTTTTTTAAGGAGAGATGCCCGCAGGGCAGAGAGGTTAAAGACTATAAGATAAAACAAATTTATATAAATAGTTAGCGGGGACAACAACAATTGTCGACACAGACACAAGCAATAGGCTTGCCCCAGAAAAAATGAATAAGATCTAATGTGTTATGTAGTTGGTGAGGACACCAACTGACGCAATGGTTAAACCAGGATATTTTCTCTCCTTTTTAAGGAGAGGTGCCCGCAGGGCAGAGAGGTTAAAGACTATAAGATAAAAACGAACCTATATAATAACTAGTGAGGACATCAACAATTGCATATACAGGCACAAGCAATAGGCTTGCGCCAGAAAAAAGTGTATAAGATCTAATCTGTTATACAGTTGGTGTCCCCACCAACTGACGCAATGGTTAAACCAGGAAATTTTCTCTCCTTTTCAAGGAGAGATGCCCGCAGGGCAGAGAGGTTTATATTGATATTCTAGTACTGCCGTTTTAATCCCATGATGAGCTGATCACTTAAAAGAACTTGTCTACCGGGCAGGTCCCGCATTCGTAGCAGACTAATTACCAGCCTGATTAGCCAAAAAAGTTTTCAAAGGATTTATAAACCTGTCAAATACTTCAATATGTGGCAGATGGCCTACATTATCCAGTTCAACCAATTGTGATCCATTAATTTTCTGCTGTGTCTCTTTACCCAAAAACTGATAAAGCCCCATTTTTTCTCTTACTGCTGAATCTTTCACTTTATTTTTACCGATTGCAGTTCGGTCTCTCGTACCGATAATCAGTAAGGTTGGTGTTTTAATGTTACCGAATTCATAGACTACCGGCTGCGTAAATATCATATCCGAAGTCTGTGCATTATTCATAGCGACTATAGGATAATCCGGAGATTTGACCCATCCTGTCAGCAAATACACCCATTCATCATATTCTGCTTTCCATTTATTATCATAATAGAAGCCTGACTGATAATTTCGGGTTGTTTCATAGTCAGCTTTCAGTTCATTCTGATAATTTTCATCAATCGTAGTATAGGGTGCCACTAATTTCCAGTCTTCCAGTCCGATTGGATTTTCAAGAATTAGCTTTTCAACCATATCCGGATACATCAAGGTAAACCTTGCTGCCAGCATGCCCCCCATTGAGTGCCCTAACAAATAAATCTGGTTCACTTTTAACTTTTCAAGCAATAGTTTTGTATTGCAGGCCAGTTGCTGAAAGGTAAACTGATAACCCACCGGCTTAGAAGACTTTCCAAATCCTATCTGATCCGGCACAATAACACGGTATCCTTCTTTTACCAGTGATTCAACTGTAGTTTTCCAATACGCTCCGTTAAAGTTCTTGCCATGCAGAAGCATGACCGCTTTACCATTTGATTGTGAGGGTTGCACATCCATATAGGCCATGCGGATCTCCTGCCCCTGACTTTTAAAATTCAGGTATTGAACCTCATAAGGATAAGAATAATTAGTCAGCATGATATCCAGTACAGGACGTTTGTTTTGTGCCTGAGCTGTTCCGCAAAACAGGAGTATGTAAATCAAAATATGTCCGTATCTCATCGTGTTTATTATTTTTTTGATGATCTTTTTTTCCTTTCCAGATCCTGATTATTTGTTAGGCTTGCAGAATTTTGCTTTTTTCCTGTTCAAATTCTTCTTTGGAAATAATTCCCGCATCCAGCAAATCCTTCAGATCAAACAGAGCTTGTTTTTTCTGTGCCATATCCATTGCCGGTTTTTCCTCTCTTGATACCTCTTTAACCGGAGAAACTGCACCTGACACGACCGGATCAGGTGCCGCACCATATTCAATCAGTAAGGCTGTAATTTCATTAAATCCCTGCATATTAGAATAATCTATGGCCTTTTGCTCCAGTACGTTAGTAATATCAGGAGAACTGCCATTAGAAAGCAAAAACCGAACAGCATCCTTCTTACCATAGGAAGCAGCATAGTGCAATGCTGTATTACCGGAGGCATCCTGCTTATCAATCTGTGCACCACTGTCAATTAATACTTTCATCAATGACAGATAGCCCGACTTTGCAGCGGTCTGCAATAATGTTTCTCCTGCATAATGAGGTTCATACCCCAGAATAAATGTGCGTGTTCCCGTACGTGCTATAAGTTTTTGGATATACTGTCCATCTTTTCCGTCAAACGAGTCTACCGGCCTTGCATAGTCCGGAGAGAGACCTTTGGAAATAAAGAGAGATAAAAGTTCTTTCTGGTTACTGCCACATACATACCAGACAGGTGATACGCCATCTGCGGATTCTGTAAAAATATCAGCTCCGGTCTCGACCAGCTTCTGCGCAATAATACGGTTACCTAGTTTAGTGGCGATAAGCAACGGACTTTCACTCTGATCATTCAGCAAATTAACGGTAGCTCCATTATCCAGAAGCATATTTACAATAGGAACAGAACTTCTGCTTACGGCTGTATTAAGTGCTGTATTTCCATTTTTATCAGTCAGATCTACATTTGCTCCATTATGAAGCAGCACCTGTACAACGGGCGGAAATTTACCTTGTACCGCCAGCAATAACGGTGTTTCTGCCTGATTATTGAGTGAGTTGACATCCAGGCCTTCTTGCAGAAGTTTTTCTACAATCTCCTGCTGTCCGCTGCTCGCAGCTACATGAAGTAAACTGTTACCTTGAAAATCATTGATTTGCAGATTAGCTCCCTGTTCGATCAGATATAAGGCAGTCTGCTTTTGCTTTTGAAGGATAGCGAAGAAAACGGGAGTTTCTCCATTATGTTCCTCATAGCTGATATCCGCTCCGGCACTGATCAATTGTTTTACCAGGTCCAGATACCCCCGATGGGCAGCATAATGCAGTGCTGTACGTCCCATTTCATCCGTGTATCGGACATCCACCTGTTGTTTTTCCAATAATATCTCAGCGATCTTACGTTTGCCGTCTTCACAGGCTTTTATAAATGATTGTGACATGGATTTATTTCTACTGATTTAATAAAAGTTCTACCGTTTTGGTTTTAAGATTATCCTCCATCGCATAATCTACCGCTTTTTTATCTGCTGTATTTTCGACATTCGGATCTGTCCCTGCCTTCAGCAAAAGTTTGACCTTACGGTAAAGGTCCTTAGCTGCCTTTTCCTCATAATTTACATTGAACCGGCAAACTTTATGAAGGAGTGTATTTCCTTCATTATCCTGATAGTCTATCCGGAAATATCCTTTCTCCAGCAAACGCTCCATTACTTCAAAGGGTTTTTCGGCAATCCAGTCCAGTCCGGATTTCTCTGCGCTATAGTACTGACTTGTCATCTCGGGATCTGCACCATTCTCAAGAAACAATTCAAGTATCTCAAAATCATCTTCATTCCCATTCAACATAGCCCGGAGAAATGCATTCAGGAGATTTTCATTTTGCTTAGTCAGCATATGCCAGTCAGGAGTCTGGTATTCCAACAGAAGCTTTACCATATCTTTATTATGCAGATGTACCGCAGCATGATAAAATGCATTTTCACCTTTCCAATCCTGTACGGAGGGGTCTGCACCATTTTCAAGCAACAAAGTAAGAAGGGAAATATTTCCGGTAGAAACTGCCCTGCACAAAGGCGTTCTGTTTTCTACGTTTGCAGCATCCACTTCTACTCCATTTTGAAGCAGCCAGGCAACGATTTCAGGCGCATTTTTAACATTCATAGGCGATACGCTGCAGGCATGATATAACAGAGACTGGTCGTATTTATCTTTCTGATGAATATCTGCTCCACATGCTACAAGTTTTTGCAGGGATCCAAGGGGAGCTCCGATACCCAATGCATACTGAAGCAATGTTACTCCGCTGACTTCTTCATCTATATCATCTATTTTATTCAATAACTGCGGCAACCAGTCCAGATAGGCAGATAAAGCTTGCTGATCTGTAATGCCGGGATGAATAAGTACTTCTATCACGCTGCCATTGAAACGATCGTACTCATAAAGATCTGTTTCAATCAGTCCTTTATCAATCAGTGCATTCAGAATCTGATAATTTTCCTTTTGGATGAACTGTCTGACAGAAGATTTGAGTTTATAATCATCAAAATTTTTCTTTCCGTCCAGTAGATTGATCAGATCGCTGATCAACTTATCATCACCGTTATAAGACGCCTTTTCAAGGGCTGTCAGTTCCTCATTCGTCATGTCTGTTATTTTATTTATAAACGTCTGAAATCTGTAGTATATTTTCCTTTATTACGATCTCTTTTATCTAAAAATACAACTTATGATACGTAATGTTACCCGATCAGGCTATTATCTGTTCAAAATCACTGGTTTCAGCTAGTAATCGTCCAACAGAACCACAGCTATCTTATACCTAATGATATTCCTTAATCACCTTCCGCTTTCTCTTTAAAACTCTCCAATTCTTTGTTCATTTCGTCCAGCAATTGCTGAGCAGTAGGCAAATAAAGATTATACTGACTGGCTATAATCTGCTTTTGTCCTTCAGGTAAAGTAAATTTGACAACGGCGTCATTTTTATTGGCACATAACAGTATACCTATTGTGGGGTTTTCGTGGTCAAGTTTTTCAATTCGATCATAGTAATTTACATACATCTGTAACTGACCTATATCCTGATGAGTAAGTTTGGTTGTTTTAATCTCGACAATTACAAAACACTGTAAAAGCCTGTTGTAAAAGACAAGGTCCAGGAAAAATTCATCCCCTTCGATGTGTATACGCTTTTGCCTCGCCACAAATGAAAAACCATTTCCCAGCTCCAATAAAAACTCCTGTAAATGTGTGAGAATGGCTGTCTCCAGATCTCTTTCATAATAGGCATTTTCTCTCTTCAGACCCAGAAATTCCAGAATCATAGGGTCTTTTATAATCTGACTCGCGTCAGAAGGGAGCTTTTCTTTTTTAGCGACTGCCAGCACACTCTCCCTGTCATTGCTCATCAACAGCCGCTCATACAGATTACTGTATATCTGCCGCTCTAACTGACGGACAGTCCAGTTATTTTTTATAGTTTCGGCAATATAAAACTCCCGTTGATCCGCATTATCCAATCGGATAACTAACTTATACTGACTCCAGCTTAATTGCGAATACAGTGTATTCGCAATTGGAAACACTCTGTAAAATTGCCGGAACAACTCAATCTGTCTTTTCGAAAATCCACTCCCGAATTCTGGTTCAAGTTCTTGTGCTATATACTCAGTAAGGTATTTGCCGTAGTCCGCCCGCTCTTTACCTTCCTGTTCTTCTTCAAAAATACGTTGTCCGATATTCCAGTACATCAGCGTACGCTGATGATCAACAGCACGTATTGCACTATCTTTTGCATGAGATATAATTGCTTTAATATCAGTTATTACGGAGTAATGTGTTGCCATAATTTAGTCGATTATTATCAACCCCCGGCCAAAATAAATGACAGATGGATGAATAACAAAAATACTAAAAATATTAGCAAATTAAAAAAGAAAAAATAAGATTGCTGTCAACATATAACCAGCGGCCTAAGAATCATATCTACATAAAACTGAGGATAATTCCTTTGAAACCAGACAATACATCCCATATCTTCCGGTTACTATCAACTTCACTTTCGCCACAATCTATGACATCTCCCCTCTTAATAACAAAATCTGCAACATCTTCTATGAGTCTGAGTTGGACCAGATTTTTGATTGCACCGGCAATATGACTTGCAAATACATGTCCCCATATCTCGATAATCATAGAATCATCTGTAATAAGGAGCTCCTTATTTATTAATTCAAAATAATCCTTCTTAATATGCCTGACCAGAACTGCAGATCTGTTATCTATATCCTCAGAGAGGTATTTTTTAAGATCAGCAGGCCCCTTGATACTGATCAGCTGATTTGTAAAATGCACGGGTATTTTACAGCCCATCAACTCATAAACTTTTTCTGTTTGCATCCACTCCGGTTTAAAAGATTATTTATCAGATTATTCTTATTGTACACAGCTGGTTATCCCAATGTAGATGCCCTGTAGATCAATTCCGCATCCATCACCATAGTTTGGCATTCACTTGCATTATCTTTGATCTTATCCAACAGCAAACGGGCTGCTGCCTCTCCCATTTTTGTCAGCGGCTGTTCCACACTACTCAATTGCGGATGTACAATGGTCGCCAGTTCTGTTCCTGAAAAGCTGGCAATAGCAACCTGCCCGGGAATACTTATACCCTGCTCCAGGAGGTAATTCATCGCCCCGATAGCCAGTGTATCTGTAAAAGCGAAAATACCATCAAATTTAATGTTTTTAATCAGAAGTTGCTTTGCCACGTTCCTGCCATGTTCAAATGTTGCGCCATCTGTCTTGACTAATAATTCGGGATCAAAAATACCATGTTTGGTTAATATGCGTTCATAACCCAATGCTCTTTCTGTGGCATTCCGAATGGAAGAAGGTCCTTTGATATGTACGATTCTTTTACGTCCGGTATCAATAAGATGTTCGACCATAAGGGAAGCCTTGATATGATCGTTGACCATTACTCTGGAGGCCTTCAATGATTTGGCAGGTATTCTGTCAAAAAAGACAAGAGCTGTTCCTCTATTTATAATCTGCTGATAAAGATCGATATTATAGGTTTCATGGCAAAGATTGATAATGATACCATCCACATTGAATTCTTCCAGCATCAACAGATTTTTGCGTTCTATCTCCGGATTTTCATCAGACTGCATGATAATAATTCTATATCCCAGAGGATACAGAATACTTTGAATACCCTGTAACACCTTTGCTGAAAAAGGCGTAGTCATCTCCGGAACAAGAAAACCAATACTTTTGGATTGCCCATACTTCAGATTCAGCGCAGTAGGATTCGGTTTATAGCCCATCTTTTCTGCCATCTCCAATACCTTTTGTTTGGTTTCGGGATGGATATTTTTATCATTCACCAATGCTCTGGATATAGTAGAGGTGGACAAAGACAAGTATTTGGAAAGATCTTTAATGGTGATACGCTTCATAACAGCATGTATTTTTTCAAAGTTAAGAAAAACAAGCATTTCTGGGATCGTTCCCACAACTTTGGGAACGATCCCAGAAATAATTTACTGACACACATGCTATTCCAAGATCCCTATTCCTATAAATTTGGTTAACCAATTCGCATTTTATTTAAACCAAAAATAATGTAATATGAAGGTACATACATATAATTATGACCGTAATACGATACAGTCAGGAATTCTGCATATTGGAGTGGGCAACTTTCACCGGGCTCATCAGGCATTCTATACAGATCAGCTTCTTGGTGACGAAGATCAACGTCAATGGGGAATATGCGGGGCTTGTCTGCTTCCGGCAGATGAGAAACTCGTCAGAAACCTGCGGTCACAACAGTTGGATTACACCCTTACAGTTTGCGGAAGAGACAGCGAACATGAAATCTACAGGATAGGTTCTCTTTCTGAATTATTTTGGGCAGGAGAAGATCAGCAGGAGCTTCTGCAAAAAATTGCGGATAGTGCCATCCGGATCATCACGCTTACGATTACGGAAGGTGGTTATAACCTGGATAAAGTCACAAATGAATTTATGCTGGACGATGAAAGAATAAAATATGATCTGAATCATCCGGCCAATCCGTCCACCGTTTTTGGTTTTATAGCAGAAGGTCTCCGTCAACGTAAAGTAAAAGGTAACGGAGGTGTAACGATTCTTTCCTGTGATAATCTGCAGCACAATGGGAATACAGCCAGGCGTGCATTTAGTACTTTCATTGCAGCTCAGGATCCCGAACTCGCAGAATGGATGGAAACAAATGTCACTTTCCCCAATAGTATGGTAGACCGTATCACACCGGCGACAACAAAAGAGGATATAGAGCGCCTGAACAGCAAAAGCGGTATTGATGATAAAGCACCTATTTACTGCGAAGATTTTATCCAATGGGTAATTGAAGATAATTTCATTGCCGGAAGACCAGCCTGGGAGCGTGTCGGCGTAGAGTTTACGGATGATGTAAGCACCTATGAAAACATGAAACTCAGCTTACTGAATGCTTCTCACACCTTGCTCTCCTACCCTTCTTTTCTGATCGGATACCGCAAAGTGGATGAAGCCATGCAGGATAAAGAAATTGTGAAATTTGTCCGTGATTTTATGGATACAGATATCACACCTCATGTGCCGGCACCGGTTGGAATTGATCTGAAAGAATATAAACAAACACTGCTGGAAAGATTTGCTAATCCGGCAGTGAGTGATCAGATCAGCAGACTATGTTTTGATGGCATCTCCAAATTTCCGGTATACATCATGCCTAATCTTATTAAAATGATTAAAGATGATCAGGAACTGAGTCGTGTTGCCTTTTTAATTGCCTCTTACAGGCATTACCTCAAATATCAGACGGATGACAACCAACAGCCGTTTGAAATAGCTGAGCCCTGGCTTACCGCTGAAGATCGCGAGCGAACAGACAGTCCTGATCCGGTTGATTTTCTCCGGATATCTGCTTTTCGCAGCACGGATCTGACTACAGTATCTTCTTTTGTAAATCTCTATTCCGGATTTACTGATAGTATCCTGAAAAAAGGTGTGAAAGCCGTATTACAATCAATTTTGGACTAATATTCTAACCAGATATAAACATTAAAAAATTATGGAAACAAAACTTCGTAATAGCATATTGCCTTTTGCTATTGTAACCTTTATATATTTTATAGTCGGTTTTCTGACTACGGTAAATGAGCAATTACAAGCTCCCTTGAAATTTACCTTTCTGGCGGAAGCAGGTAGTCTGAAAAACACCTTCACAACTTTAATTTCATTCTTCTTTTTTTTAGGATATCTGCTCAACGGTACCCTGGCCAGTAAATGGGTAAATGCCTCAGGTTACAAAAATACATTACTTCGCGGACTGGTATTTATGATTTCGGGACTGCTGATGTACTTATGCTCTTCCTGGTTCGGTTATCAGTATCCTCATCTTGCCTTGCATTTTGCGGACGCAGCATTGCCTTATGGTTTTATAATATTTATTATAGGTTCCTATCTGATGGGAACTTCTGCCGCAGTTATACAAGTTGTTGTGAATCCTTATGTCGCTTCATATGAACTGCCGGGGACACAAGCTGTGCAACGATTGAATATTACAACAGCGATCAATTCGATCGGAACGACCTCAGCTCCATTTTTTGTAACTGTAGTCATGTTTAGCGGAATATCAATCGCCAACATCGAGATAAAACAATTGCTGATGCCCATACTGGCTTTGATAGGCTGTGTGATAGTTGTTACACTTGTCACCCGTAAACTGCACCTTCCGGATATTGAGAATACACGAGCAGCATCCGGTGAAAAACTGGAGAGAAGTATCTGGTCCTTCCGGCACTTTGCCTTAGGTGTCATGGCTATCTTTTTTTATGTGGGGACAGAAGTCGCCATTGGAGCAAATATCAATTTACATGCATTTGAACTTATGGAATCCGGACAGCCGATGAGTTTTTTTGGTAAGACAGATATTATTATCGGAGGGGTTGATCTGGGAATACATGCGTTGCTCTCCACATTATACTGGGGTGGATTTCTGGTCGGAAGAGCAATTTCCAGTTTTTTTACCAATATATCAGCAAAAACACAATTAACCGTCACGACAATATTAGCTACCCTACTTGCCATTATTGCTATGATCACACAAAATCTGTGGTTTTTGGTTGCTATCGGACTGCTGCATTCTACTATGTGGAGCTGTATTTTTTCATTGTCCATAAAAGGACTTAACAAATATACTTCCAAAGCTTCCGGTGTATTTATCTCAGCCGTATTTGGCGGAGCTGTCTTTACTCTTATTCAGGGAGGACTGGCTGATATGCTCGGGTCCTGGAGATGGACATGGTCTATCACGGTTATTTGCGAACTCCTTATGCTTTCGTATGCCTTATTCGGTTCACGAATCAGACCAAAAGATATAGTAAATTAATATTTATAAACCTCAGCTCACGCTATAGCGCAATACATTCTTAATAATCCATTCAAAATGGTCAGATATAAATTATTGATATTGTTTTCAATGATCTTTGGAAACATATGCCTGTACGCACAGGAAATACATTCTGCTTTACAATTGCGAAACAGTCATCTCTGGCGGGGAATAGAGGTGGCTACAGGTCTGGTCTATACCGGAGATATCCATGTAGATTATAAAAATTTTTATGGCGGATTCTGGGCAGGAGGTGACGCAGACGGATCTTACAAAGAATTTAATAATTATATCGGCTATAAAAGCAAGCATATCACAGTAGAGTTATGGGACATTTATAATTTCTCTCCGGCTGCCACTTATAACAACAAGGAGTTTTTTAATTATACGGCTGATGAAACCGGAAGGTTTTGGGATTTTCGTTCCTATTATACGATAAGTGATCATCTTCCTTTGGTATTGAGTTGGAATACTGTAGTCTTTGGCCGTGACCGAAACAGCAGCAATACTGCGAATAAGTATTCCAGTTTTGTATCCGGAGAATATCCTGTTTTCAAAAAAGATGATCTGGAATTGCGTGCCAGATTAGGTTATAGCTTTGCATTGCATACTGCCGGAGAAAAAAACAATTTCTTCTCTAAAGAAGCTGGTTTTAATGAATTGAGCCTTATGCTTTCCAAACCTTTTAAGATCGGAGACTATCAGTTTCCTCTGGGTTTGTGGGGAATGTGGAATCCGGTAGATAACCGTGCCTTATTACAATTTTCAGTGCAGGTTTATTCTTTCTGAGAATATGCAGCACTTAATTAAGGTGACCATATCGTAAATTATGTAAATTAGGGAAACAATAAACATACATCTTAAATACTGATGATGTATCATCGGTATAGCGGACATAAAAGTATGGTCATACTTATTCACGGTATACGATACTAAATACTACAAATAACCATGATGGATAATAAAATAAAAATAGCCTGCTTTGGGGAGGTTTTATGGGATATTTTCCCTGAAGGTCAGCGAAGAATCGGAGGAGCACCTTTTAATGTGGCTTATCATCTCTATAAAATGGGTGTTGACGTAACGATGATCAGCAGTATAGGAGAAGATAATCTGGGTGAAGAAATTATACAGCAACTCAACGATTGGAATATGCATACAGATGGTATTCAGGTCAGCGATATCCATCCTACGAGTACAGTAATTGCTTCATTAGATGAAAATAATGAGGCGCATTATGAGATTGTACAGGGCGTTGCATGGGATTTTATCAGCAGCAGAGCCACAGACAAAGAATTACTTGCTCAGACAGATGCATTTGTTTTTGGTACTCTTGCTGCCCGCGAACAACAATCCAGAAATACGTTATTCGAATTACTGGAAGCAAGCAAATACAATGTATTTGACATCAATCTGAGACCGCCATATTACGATGTAAGACTCATTAAAGAATTATTACATAAAACACAGTTAGCCAAATTCAACAAAGCAGAACTCCGTATGATGCTGGATTTTCTGGGCAAGACTTACGAAGATGAGAAAGATAGCATCAATTATCTTCAGGATATATTCGGCATGAATGAAATTATTGTCTCTAAAGGCAGTAAAGGAGCATTATATGCTTCTAAAGGTGATTTTTATTTATACCCGACAGTAGCAGTGGAAGTCAAAGACACCGTAGGTAGCGGAGATTCATTTTTAGCAGGTTTCTTATCCAAAAGACTGGAACATGGAGCTTCTCCACATGAAATCATGCATCAGGCCGTATCATTAGGTGCATTTATTACCTCACAAGAAGGAGCTTGTCCTGAGTACGCTTTTGAAAAATATAAGCAATTCAGAGATAGTCATCAGGTAACAGCTATTCCGTTGTAGTCTCTTCTTAACTATTAAGTATCTAAGAATACTTAGAAAAAGTCAAGAGTATTAAATCACTAAAATCTCAAAAAAAATTTGAATATATGTATTCAACTACGTAGTTTTGTATATTAATAAATTTCGCATTAATCCACTGACATTAAAAAAGATACAATGAACATAATAGACAGTCTGGGAATACTGGCTTTATCAACTCGTTTACAACGTCTGAGTGAACAATTACGCAAAGAAGGAACATTATTATATAAAGAATTTGATATTGATTTTGAACCAAAATGGTTCCCGGTCATGTATACCTTATTTCACAAAGGTACCTTAAGTGTGGTAGAGATCGCCAGTGAAATCAGTTACACCCACCCTTCTACTATTAATCTGCTGAAAGAGCTGGAGACTCAAAAACTGATCCGATCTAAAAAAGACAAGATTGATGAACGCAAGCGCCTGTTGCAACTCACAGCTAAAGGTGCTGCATTAATTGCAGAAATGAAACCCGTATGGGACCTCATGACTACCGTGCTGACAGAAATAACCAATAATCAAAATAATTTGCTTCAGGCTATACAGGAAACCGAGCAACGAATAGCAGAGCAAAGTTTTATGCAACGTGCTATGGTGCTCAAGAACAAATCAAATACAACATTATGAGAATAGATTTAAGAAGTGATACCGTTACTTTGCCTACGGCAGGTATGAGGGAAGCTATGGAAAATGCCGCACTCGGAGACGATGTCTACGGTGAAGATCCCAGTGTGAACCAACTGGAGAAAAAAGTTGCAGCAATGTTTGGAATGGAAGCCGCGCTATTCTGTCCGACAGGTACTATGACGAACCAACTTGCCATACGGGTACATACACAACCCGGAGATGAAGTCATCTGTGATAAGTTATCACACATCTATCTGTATGAGGGCGGAGGTATAGCACTGAATGCCTTTGCTTCGGTCAGAACATTAGATGGTGACCGTGGCAG
Source organism: Sphingobacterium sp. UBA5789 (assembly GCF_002418355.1). Lineage (NCBI taxonomy): Bacteria > Pseudomonadati > Bacteroidota > Sphingobacteriia > Sphingobacteriales > Sphingobacteriaceae > Sphingobacterium > Sphingobacterium sp. UBA5789. The sequence continues at coordinate 1,089,462 of NZ_DIDX01000004.1, forward strand.
GATCACGGCACAGATGGTTGAAGATGCTGTCAATAACCCAAACGATGTCCATCAGCCGATAACGAGTCTGGTATCCTTAGAAAACACCGTTAATAAAGGTGGAGGAAGTATTTACGATTTTGAGGAAATAAAAAGAATAAAAGAAGTCTGTGTCCGCAAGGGACTTATCTTACATCTGGACGGAGCCCGGTTGTTTAATGCATTGGTGGAAACAGATCAACAACCTGAAGATTACGGACAAGTGTTTGACAGTATATCCATCTGTTTATCCAAAGGTCTTGGTTGCCCGATAGGTTCGTTGTTAATAGGCACCTCTACTGTGATCGCAAGAGCCAAACGTTTCCGAAAAGTAATGGGTGGCGGATGGAGACAGGCCGGAGGACTCGCTGCAGCAGGAAGTTATGCGTTAGATCATCACATTGCTCTGCTTAAAGAAGATCACCGCAGAGCGAAAGAAATTGGCCGTATCCTCTCTCAGAATTCATACGTTAAGAATGTATATCCTGTAGAAACAAATATTGTGCTGGCTGAATTATCTGAAGTAATGGAATCGGTGGATTTTGTTGCGAAACTAAAAGATCTCGATGTACACTGTGTGTCGTTCGGTAAATATCTGGTCAGATTTGTGACACATCTGGATTTCACAGATCAGCATCTGGAATTACTGGAAGAGAAATTGAAATTCTGATAAACGAGACAGACCGGACCTACAATCCCTTGTCCGGTCTCTTCCTATTCTTTAATGCTTAATGGTCGGGATAAAAAACAAAACGGGGACTTTCAAAACTGATAGATTCAGGGGCAAAATAGAAAACACCCAGATATAGCAATTCCATACCAGTACCCTGAATAAGAGAATCTCCTTTGTGTAGCAGAATAAAAGGTCTTATCTTCATTTCTTTCCAGCCGTACTGTTTATAACGATAATCTCCCATTAAGGTATCATTAAGAACCTTGCCTTTTACTTCACCGGAGTCAATTGCATTGCCTGGAAAAACTATACGGTATTTGCCATGGAATGTTTTTTCTCCGAGTCTTAAATTCATATATGCTTTAACATTCTTATGCGTAGCGGTATAGTTCCTGTATTCTTCTTTTGGAATATCAGATTGACAGGCTACTGTCAGTAAGGCGAAAAGCATATAAAAAGATAGAGTAAGGACGGTTGTTTTCTTCATATTATACTTGTTATATTATTGGCATGTCTGTCTTAATAGGTTAGCATTCGTTATGATCATTTTCAGAACGGATATATGTTGTTACTAACAGGATGATAGAAAACGGGGAATTCCATAGAAATACATTCAAAAACCTGCCTGTATACTACAGCACTACTTACATAGAAAAATTGAAGAATAAAGGGTGATCCATAAAACAACATTTGGATTCGGATAATTTATCTGATAAATTTGTAGTCTCTCCCCCGCTTTCTGAGGATAAAATAAAAAAAATGAGAACAAAAATTGTATTGTATAACTCCCTCAAACTTATTGTTGCATCTCTGTTTGTTGGTCTTGCCAGCGCTCTTTTGGCTGATTCCTTAAAACATCTGACGGAAACTTACCAGCATAAAATATTTCAAAAAACGGGACAGATCTCTCCTTTCCTGTATATTATACTACCCTCAATCGGCATAACAATTATCTATTTTCTGCGAAAATATGCGTTCAAAAAAAGGCAGAATAAGGGTATAAAAGAAATCTACACAACATTAGAGACACGCAAAGATCATCTTCCTCTGTTCAAGATCCCTTCTCATTACTTTAATGGCTTCCTTACGGTTATATTCGGCGGTTCTACCGGAATCGAAGTATCTACAGTGGTGGCGACAGCCACAGTTGGAAATGCAATTCATAAAAAAAGTAAAGTAGCATTTGCCTATAAAAATGAACTGATCTGTGCAGGAGTAGCCGCTGGAGTAGCCACCTTATTCGGCAGTCCGGTTGCCGGCTGGTTGTTTGCAATGGAAGTAATCGCACGCAAAGTCAGCAGATCCATTTTAATCAGTTGCACAAGTTCAGTATTGATCGCAAGTCTGTTTATCTATCTAATTGACAATAAACGACTGCTCCCCTATACCGTAGAGACCTGGAACTGGGCAGCTCTGCCTTATATTATCGGAGTCGGAATCTTAGGCGCAATACTGGCACTTTATTTTACAAAGATTGTCATACATGCAAAGAAGCTGTTCGGAGGTATCCGTAACAATTTTTTAAGAGTAAATCTGGGTGCTGTTACAGTCGGCATTCTGATTTTCTTTCTCCCCTATTTATATGGAGACAGCTATCATGGTCTTCATGAGATTATTAAAATGGGTACACAGCAATCATTCACAATTCCGTTCGGAATCACAGTGCTGCTTTTAGTTATTCTAAAACCTCTTGCCGCCTCTCTCACATTAGGTGCAGGCGGGGACGGTGGAGTATTTGCGCCAAGCATAGTCGCAGGAGCTTTTTTAGGTGTCCTCGTTGCACAATTGTGCAATACCTATCTGGGAACCGAACTTATTGTGTTGAATTTTGCACTTTTCGGAGCAGCAGCTACTTTATCAGCGGCTATTCACGCTCCGCTGACAGCTCTGTTTTTAATCTGCAGCATTGTCCCCGGAGGCTATTTACTCTTCATTCCAATGGCGGTCACAAGCTTTACAGCTAAGTACCTTGCCAAATGGTGCTATCCATTCAATGTATATACGTATAAGGAAACAAAATTAGCAGGAACAGCTCTTAATAAATAGAACAGTTGTCATTACCCCTTTTCAGATAACTGTTTAATCTTCGTATATTAGCGTTGTAAAAGTGGTGTTAGAAGAATGAAGGCTTACGAATCTATTCCAGATTCCGAATTATTACTATATCTCGCAGAAAAAGACCATACTGCATTTACCGAATTATACACAAGGCACTGGAAGGTTGTTTATGCAATATGTCTAAACCGTATTAAAGAACCTGCCATTGCAGAAGATTTGGTTCAGGATATTTTTTTATCCCTCTGGACGCATACACAACCCCAGAATATACGCAACCTTGAGGCCTATTTATTCCAGGCAACCAAATTTTCCATCATAAAGCATATCAACAAAAGTCAGAAGCATCTTTACACAAACGAGTATGGATTATTCGATCAGTTAGAAGATTATAATCTGGATGAAGTTTTGCATTACAAGTGGGTAAAAGAATTAATTTTTCAGGAAGTAGAAAAATTACCATTAAAAACGCAACTTATCTTCAGATACAGCAGACAGGATCATCTAAACAGTAAAGAAATCGCTGACAAATTAGACATCTCCCCCCGTACTGTTGAAAATCAAATCAGCAAAGTGCTCAAAATATTACGAAAAGTTGTAAAAACAATTATTTTTTTTGCATTTTTTTCAATTTAAATCGTGCGTAGTTGAAGAGTTCGTGTACTATATCACTGAACAACTTAAACATCTATGCACATTCCTAAAGAAGTACAAGACGCTATACAAAAAGTTAATTCGGGAATTTCCACACCTGCAGATCGAACTATTATCACAGACTGGTATACTAGTTTTGACGATTCAAGTGCTGTAGTAGATGCTGCGACAGACGAAGAAGAAATAAAAAACCGGATTCTGAAAGAGATAACCAGACGTAAGGACAAGCAGCCATTACGCCGGATTGTGTATTTCAGAATAGCAGCCGCAGCAAGTGCCCTTCTTGTTATGGGATACCTTGCATTTCGTCTCTACCCTGACCAGCCTGCAGATCTGAGTATTCAGGCCGGAGTACATCTCAATTACACCGACGGAGAACAGCAACAGATTAATTCAACGATGGAAGCCTTTTTAGACTCCAACGCTTTCGATAACCTGACTGCTTATCAGAAAAACCGAAGTGAACAGCTGCTGACACTATCCACAGCAAAGGGACAACTCTATAAATTCGTACTGAATGACGGAACAAAAATATGGCTGAATGCTGGATCTAAACTAACTATTATGCCGGCATTCAATGAACAAACCCGAACGGTCAAACTGGTTGGAGAAGCCTATTTTGAAGTTGCCAAAAATGAAAAAGTTCCTTTTGAAGTAATTTCAGACAATCAGACAATACGTGTTCTGGGTACTAAATTTAACGTCAAAGCCTATCATGACGAAGCCAATGTAACTCATCTGTATGAAGGTAAGATTGCCTTAAATACTCCTGTACAATCTGAAATTGTTCTTCCCGGGCAAGCGGTCATCAACGAGCTTGGCAGACTGGAATCCAAACAGGAAGATCAAAGCATTAGCAAAGAATGGACTTCATCTATCTTTTCTTTTTCCAATCAGAATATGACAGACATACTTACCAATCTCTCCCGGTTTTATAATGTACAGCTTGATTACCAAAGCCCTGTACCGGAAAAATTATATACCGGAAAAATACAGCGAAATTCTTCTCTGTCTGATGTACTGGATATGTTAAGTGCAGTATCAGGTGGCAGTTTCAAAATCAAAGACCGTACCGTTAGCATCGAATTTAAAAACTCAAAATAATCACTAAATCATTTATATGAAATCTAAACCTCTACAAAAAAGTTTAGCTATCGTCAGGGCTCTGCTGCTGCCTGTAAATATGGCAACCTTTCTCACCTTAGGAATGGTTACCATGGCATCAGCAAATACCTTTGCGCAGCGCATTACACTAAAAGCAGAAAACCAGTCTTTACGCAATGTATTACAAACACTGGAGAAAGAATCGGGATACTTCTTTCTCTATGAAAACAATGTCGTAGACAACAAAAGATTAACAATCCAACTGGAGGATGCGACCATCAATCAGGCTTTGGAAAAAATCGCTAAAGAAGAGAATCTGGCATACAAAATAGTAAATAAGACCATAACCTTATTCCATGCTACAACCAAAGTAAAACAGGACAGCTATGTAAACGGTAAGATCTTACTGAAAGATACGGATAATCCCACCCCATATAGTCTGGTAGGTGTAACTGTGCAGGTAAAAGGCACAGCCAATGCTGTCAAAACTAATAATGCCGGTGAATTTAACATTAAAGCAGAGAAAAACAGCACGTTGGTAATCTCCTACATCGGTTTTCAGAAAAAAGAAGTTACGGTAACAAATACGAGCGTTCCTCTTAATATTGTGCTGGAACAGAGTAATGACTACCTGGATGAGGTAATTGTGACAGGATACGGGACTAAAGAAACCAAAGCCAATCAGGTGGGTAGTGCCTTTACGCTTACATCAAAAGATCTGGAAAAAAGACCGGCATTAAGAATAGATGCATTGTTAGAAGGTGTAGTACCCGGTGTTCAATTTCAGGCTCAGGATCAAAACAACAGCTCACCGAGAAGCCGCTTCAGCACACGTATCAGGGGTGAATCTTCAGCTCCAAACGGGAATGCGTCTAACGAACCGTTATGGGTGCTTGACGGAGTACCGCTTTATACTGGCGGAACCACCAATATGACGCCCGGTCTGAATGTGAGTATAAGCCCCCTCACCTATCTTAATCCGGATGATATTGAATCTGTTACCGTATTGAAAGATGCGACAGCCACATCCATCTATGGAGCCAACGGATCTAACGGAGTAATCCTGGTCACTACAAAAAAAGGGAAAGGACCGACACGTATCGGATACAATTTCCGCGGAGGATTACAAAAAATCAATGACACCAAATTCAAAGTACTGAACGGAGATCAATATCGTCAGATTATAGAAGATATGGGTATGTCGAATGATATTGCAATGTTCGATCCTACCGTGAATACAAACTGGTATGATGAATATTTCAGAACCGGAGTGACCAAACTGCACAACCTTTCGGTATCAGGTAGTAGTGAAAATAACAGTTATTACCTTTCAGCAGGGATATATGATCAGAAAGGTACAACCATTGCCAATGACACCAAAAGATACAGTCTGAAGAGTAATGTAGAAAGCAAAATCGGCAGTAGAATTACAGCCAGAGTTATAGTGGGTGGTGCATACAATGTCAACAACCTGTTTCTTGTAGGAGATGAGTATTATCTGGGGGTACCTATTGTAAATCCTTACCTTCCGAACGGGGATTTTGCATTGAGAGACGAAAGAGGAAACAGACTGATGAACAGTCTTGCAGAGGCTGCACAGAATGACTGGACACAGAAGACTCTGGACGCTTTTACCTCCGGAGGTGTAGATATACAACTCTTCAAAGGTCTAATGTTTCGGAACAATAGTGGTCTGAACTACACAAGCTCTAACGAAGACCAGTACAAATCCATGTACAACCTGTCCGGTCAGTCTGAAAACGGAAGTGCACAACGTCAGCAGACACAGGTCACCAATTGGGTAACGACCAATACCATGAACTATGACAATCAGTTATGGCAAGGTAGTCTGAGCGCTAAACTGGGTATGGAAGCGACCCGGACGCAACGCCACAGTGTAAGTGCTACAGGAAGCAATTTCCCCAATGATAATATCCGTGAAGTATCTTTCGTAGCAGAGACCAACAGAAGAGGGACAACTTCCAGAGATGACAAGACCTCTCTATCCTACTTCGGCTATCTTAACTATGTCTGGAACGACAAATATGCGTTCAGCGGAACGTTACGAAAAAACGGTGATTCCAACTTCGGTAAAAATGTTAAATGGGGAACTTTTGGTTCATATGGCGCTGCCTGGACAGTGAGTAAGGAAGAGTTCTGGAAAAGTAAGATTGTAGATTTCCTTAAATTAAAAGCTTCTTACGGAACAACAGGTAACTCCAGATTCGGATCGGATCTGAGTAAAGGGATATACACCTATTCAGCAGATTACGGATATGGAGGAAATACCGGTGCTATCATGACCACAGGTATCAATGAGGATTTGCGTTGGGAAAAAACCTACATGTTCAATACCGGTATTGATGCCCGCATTTATAAAAAAATCAATGTAGCCGTAGAATATTATAACAACATCACCAAAGATCTGATCAACAATGCGCTTGTTTCTATGACCGTAGGTCAACGTGCCGTATATCGCAATGTAGGAAAATTAAAAAATGAAGGTGTGGAGGTTTCCATAAACTCAATCAACATTGAAAAGGAAAATTTCAACTGGAGTACATCCTTCAATCTTTCCCATAACGTAAACAAGGTTTTAGAACTTTATGACGGTTTCGAACGCTCATCCGGCACGACTATTATGACGGAGGGTTACGATTCCCGTTCGCATTATCTGGTAAGATGGGCTGGCGTAGATCCCGCAACAGGTGATCCTATGTGGTATGACATCAACGGCAATGTCACCAAAACGTATAGTGCAAATGACAGAGTAATTATCGGCTCTCCGAATCCTGATTTTTACGGAGGTATTACCAATAGAATCAAATACAAAAAATTCGATCTATCCTTCCTTGTTCTTTATCGCAAAGGCGGACTTTCCTTCAACAGGCTGGCACGTAACAACGAATCAGACGGACTAAATATCCTGAGCGGAAACCAGTCTGTCAATATCTTGGATCACTGGCAGTATCCGGGATATCTGGCCCTGACGCCAAGATTATCTAATCTGACGACCAGTTCTACCTTAAATTCTACACGCTATCTGATGGGTACCAGCAATATAAGACTTCAGAATGTGAGTTTAGCGTATGATCTGACCAGTAACTGGACAAAAGCAATTGGTTTGAAAACAACATCAGCATATATACAGGGAGATAATCTTTTTATGTGGGTACCTAACGGAAACAGTGACAGAAATACCTATAAAAATTCCTTTGAAGGAATGCCACAGGAAACTGTTATATCACTCGGTTTAAATGTTGCATTTTAAAGAATACAATTATGAAATTACTATTATATAGCAGCATTGCTGCAACACTTATATTATCGTCCTGCGGAAAATCATTCCTTGAGGTCGACCCAATCGGAAAACTGGGAAAAGAACAGGTTTTCAGGGACATAGTCGGATTAAAAAATGCGCTTGACGGATCTTATAATCTGATGGCCAGATATCATATGAATGAATATGGAGTCTATGGAGATTTGAGGGGAGATGATGTCGCTTTCAGGACAGGGATATCAAGTCCGGTGATGCAAACAGAATTTAATTATGTAGCCAATGATCAGGACGAAGCCGGAGCTACACGATTAATGTGGGGAAATGGGTATGCTGCACTAAACAATATCAATAACATCATAAACGGTGCAGAACCTTTTTTGGAATCAAGTATAGACAAGGCACAGGCGACATCTATACTGGGACAGGCATTGTTGCTACGTGCACTGTGCAACTTTGACATGACTAATATATATGCACAGCAATACAACTACAGCCCGGATGCTTCACACCTGGGAATCCCGATCCTGCTCAAAACGCCTCCTGCGGGAACACATGTAGCCAGAGAATCGGTTAGTGCTGTTTATGAGCAGATATTGGCTGATATTGAACAATGTATTCAGTTACTTTCCCAAAACCCTAATGTCCCAACAAAAATATATGCATCTGTAGATGCTGCTAAAGCGTTGAGAGCACGTATTTACTTATACATGGGGCAATATCAGAACGTAGTGAACCAAACATCAGAATTGATCACGCCTAATAAATACCCTTTGGTGAGCTCAGCAGATTATAAAAAAATGTTTACAGCAACTGCTCAGCGTACAGATTATTCTTCCATTGCTTCTGAAGTGATATGGCAGTTCAATCTGGAGAAATACGCAAAAGGGACGGTTCAGCATTTGTTTTCAGAACCTGTAGAGTATCAGTATTATGCGGCTCCGGATTATGTTTCCTTATTCTCTGATCAGGATATCCGAAAAACAATGCTTCAGATCGATCCCGCTACTAATTATTACAGAAGTATCAAATATGGTAAAGAGGACGGTGTCATCAATGATAACTGGCCTTTGAATGTGAAAGTCGTACGTTCGGCAGAACTTTATCTCAACAGAGCAGAAGCTAACTTCCGGTTAGGAAACTATACGGAAGCCGTATCGGATATCAAGCTCCTGCAAGCCCGCGCACGTAATGTCTCTATAGACCTGATCACGATAACATATGCCACTCCGGAGGAATTATTCGCAATCATCAAACTGGAACGCAGAAAAGAACTGGGTTTTGAAAATCAACGTATCTATGATATCATGAGATATAAAGAATCTCTTAACAGAGGAACGGGCTGTACTTCAAATCTGTGTCAGCTGACCTATCCGAATGACAGGTTCGTCATGCCAATACCAAGATCAGAACTGGATATAAATCCTCTGATGCAGCCAAACCCAACCGTTAATCAATAAAAAATGACAGTAATGAAAAAAATAATATATACTACAGCTTTCTTACTCCTGTCTTTATTTTACATCTCCTGTGATGAAAATAAAATGGAACCGTTTGACCAGCCTTTCTTCTATATCCATGTTAATAATCTGGACGCTGTCAATGTACAGTCCACCCGTAATGAAACCGTGGAATATAAAGTTAATCTAAGTTCAAAAATGCAATATGATCCGATCACACTTACCTACCAGGTGCTGGTAGGCGATGGTCTGAAAGAAGGGGTTGATTTTGAATTGCTGGATGCAAACAGACAATTGATTTTCAAACCCGGATTTTTTGAAATGACAATCCGTATCCGGTGGATCAACCATGCTATTGATAATACGAAAGACAACACACTCAAAATTAAACTGACAGAAAACGACAAAAATATACTGATCGGATATCCCGGACCAGATAAAAGACAGTCACAGTTAACGATTACCAAAACATTATAAAATGCAGTATCCTTTAAAAAATATCATCACCACAGTTCTGTGCATAGCGTGTTCATCACTTCTGTCTGCACAAAAACTGCAGCAAGATCCCAAACTCGTAAAAGGAGAATTAAAAAACGGATTTAAGTATTACCTGTATCCAAGTGATTCCAAAACTCAACAAACCGCTCTGCAGTTGTTTGTAAATGCAGGATCGCTGCAGGAAAATGAAGATCAGAGAGGTCTGGCGCATTTTGTGGAACATATGGCCTTTAACGGCAGCAAAAACTTTCCGAAAAATGAAGTCATCACATTTCTGGAATCTCTGGGTGTCAAATTTGGAGCGGATCTGAATGCGCATACCTCATACGATGAAACGATTTACAAAATCACGATCGATACCAAAGATGAACAGAACCTCAACAAAGCCATTAGCATTGTAGCGGACTGGGCTTTTCATCTCAGTTTTGATTCCCTCGAAATCGAAAAAGAAAGAGGTATCGTGATCGAAGAATGGCGGACCAAACAAGGAGCATCATCCCGTATGAGTGACCAGTATCTTCCCCTGATCTTTAACAATTCCAGATACGCGGAAAGAAAACCTATAGGTACACTGGATGTATTGCATCATTTCAAACGTCCGACTATCGTCAATTTCTATACCACCTGGTACCGTCCTCAACTGATGGGAATCGGAATAGTGACCAATCAGGATTTGAAGAAAACGGAAAAACTGATAAAAGAAGTATTCGGAAAAGCAAAAAATCCAAAACATGCCCCTAAACGGGAAGCCTATTATCTTCCGGCGCATGCAGATACGCTGTATTCTATACTGACAGATAAAGAGGCGACAACGATAGACTTTTCATACGTCACAAAAATCCCTGCAGACAAAGGTGTGCGCACAATGGAAGAGTTCGAATCTTCGTTGAGACGTTCCTTTGTCAATAATCTTGTAAAAAAGAGATTTGAACGTCTTTCCCAGTTACAGAACGACTTTAAGGAAGGCTCTATGTCTTTGTCCGACCTGTTATTACATAGCGGTATATCATCAGGAGGTACCACTCTTTATGAAGACAATATAAAGGACGGCATATACAAGTATATGCTGGAGAATGAACGTATAAGACGCTACGGCTTTACAAATTCAGAAATTGAAGATTTCAGAAAACAATTTGTGGCACAAATAAAAAGAGGCCTGGAAAGCCGCGATGAAACGGTGAATGCGACAGGATTATTGGCTGATATGAAAAACAATTTCTTTACTGATGCTACGCTGATGGATCGCAAATATCGTCAGGAGACAGCTCTTAAGATACAGGCTTCTATTGATTCAGCCGATTTGGTTCAGTATCTGAAACAATCCCTGATTACAGGCAATACAGTTATAATGTTATCCGGACCGGATCGCCTGAAAGATCAGCTGCCTTCAAAAGCACAGCTTCAGGAAATGTTCAATACGATCCGGTCAGCTCAGATACCAGTCTGGAAAGACCAGATATCTGTGCCGGATCACCTGTTAAAAACTTCACCTGTAGCCGGAAAAATAATAGATTCCACCTTCATTAAAGAAGTCGGTCTGCGCAAATGGGTATTGTCCAATGGAATCACCGTATACCTGAGACCATCCAGTGGCCGCAAAGATCATATACAGCTTACCGGATTCAGAAAAGGGGGAATCATAGCATTAGATACAACAGATTATGTAAATGCAGTCTACGCTAAAAATATAATTGGTGCAAGCGGAGCAGGAGATTTTACCAGACAGGCACTTACCAAATATCTGCTTGACAATTCAGCATCGGCTACATTTGTACTCTCCCAAAACCGTGAAGGTGTTGCAGCGAGTGCAAATATGAAAGACATCAAAACAATGTTTGAATTGCTCTATCTGAAATGGACACAACCGAGAGCAGATCGGGCTGTATTTGACAATATCAAAAAGCGTTCTGTAGAAGCGACTCAAAACCGGAAATATACACCGACAGCAGAATACAATAAGCAAATAAGCCGTAAGATTGGTTCTGACGATACAGAAGCCAGTGAGATTGATGCAGACCGTCTGCAAAAAGAGCTACAATTTGACCAGATTCTGGATGTCTATCATAAGCGTTTCGGTTCAGCCCGCGATTTTGAGTTTGTCATTATCGGTGACTTTAATCCGGATAGTATCAGAAGCGATGTGGAAACTTATTTGGGTGGATTGCCGGGAAAAGCGATTGATCATACACAACGTATTCCTAATTACAGCCTTAAAGATGACAGCGATATCCTGATGTATGCCGGCGAGGCAGAGAAAGCCACTGTCAATCTGTTCTATCAGACAACAGACCTGAATTACAGCATCAGAGAGATCATGGAAAACACATTGATGGAAGAAGTTCTCAAGGTGAAACTAAGAAAAAACCTGAGAGAAGAACAATCCGGAGTATACGGCGTGGGGGTCAGCACCAGTGCAACATCCTTCCCTACTCCATTGATGCGTACACGCGTTACTTTTACATGTGAACCTGCCCGTACAGATTTTCTTATTGAACAAGTCGGTGTTGAACTGGATAAAATTGCGAAAGATCCATCCTACTTCAAAGAGGAACTGGCGAACATCAAAGTTCAGCTGAAACAGGATTATAAAAAGCAGTATGAGAAAGAAACTTTCTGGAGTGCAGAGCTAAGAAACCACCTGTATTATAATTTCAGCAACTGGGATTATTTCACAAAATATGATGAGCTATTGGATAATATTACGGGGTCGGATATCAGTAACAGAATAAAATCTAAAGTAATAGGTGCTTCACGAGTGAAAGCAATCCTATTGCCTGAAACCAATAAATAACCAAAGAAAATGAAAAAATACCCTATAACAATATGTTTGCTGCTGATCCTGACCGGGATCTTCAGCAGCTGCAAAAAGGAGGACACCGTAGGAAATGTCCAGTTGTTATCTTATACATTTGAACCTGCTTCCAATCCGGGATTAAGCAACCGTGTAGAAGGAACTATTCAGGGCAATGATGTATTTATCCGTGTTCCAAACAGTATTGACATCAATCAGGCCATTCCGAGTTTTACAGTAAACAGCGAGAAATTTGTAGCATTTGTAGGCAACACTGTTCAGGAAAGCGGTATCAGTCAGATTAATCTGGCTGATACAGCAACGTATCGCTTTTCTTCTCCGGGAGGGATGTCCTTTTACACTGTATACGCCTTAAAAAATGCTTCCTTTTTATCATTTGGATTTTACAAAGAAGATAATCCGGATTTTCTGTTCAAAGATTATAAAGCGACTATCAAGGGATTACAGATCACTGTAGACCTGCCTGTAGATGCTGATATTTCCAAACTGAAAGCCCGCTACACCACTTCTCAGGGAGCTACAGTAACGGTTGGAGGACTTGCACAGACTTCCGGTAAGAATGAGCAAAACTACGAACAGGACGTCGTGTTCGAACTGAAAGATGAGCAGTCAGAAGCTCCGGACCAGTTTACGGTAAAAGTAGGACGATTGACAGCTCCGGTATGGAGTGAAATGAACCTTGGAGATGTCATCGGCGCTGCACGTGCTTCAGAAGTGAAACTGATGGTGAGTCAGTTTAACAACCTTCCTTATCTTGTATACACGCTCACGGACAGCAATACACCTGAAAACAGAAAAGCTGTAGTAGCGACTTATGACAGTACCAAATGGGTCAATGTTGGTCCTGCGACCGGTATATCTGACAATCGTATAGACGGCGCATCTATAGACATTGACCGCAACGGGGTTGTCTATGTAGCGTATAAAGATTATGACGGTACAAATGCACAATTGGGATCTGTAAAAAAATATGAGAATGGACAATGGAGTTTTGTAGGAAATAAACAGTTTACAGGACACCGTGTTTCTTCTTATTTCTTTGTCGCACTGGATTCTGTAAATACACCGTTCCTGGGTTATACACTGGGAGCTGCAGCTGCACCACTGGCAAACCGTGCAACCTATATCAGTAAATATGCAAATGGTACATGGTCCGGTCAGACCCTTTCCCCTTCCGCAACCGGATTCTACGCCAAAATGGTAAGAGGAAAAGACAATCATCTTTACTATGTTACTATGGATCTCACAGGCGGTACGGCTACCCGTAAACCTACTGTTTATAAATTCAGAAACGGTAACTGGACTGTAGTAGGTACGCCTTATATAGGCCCGGGCGGAGCTAATTCGGGAGGTATTAATATTGATATGGATATTGATAAAAACGGAGAAATCTATGTTGCTTATCAGGTGAATTCACCAAGCTATGCCTCTTATGTCATGCACTGGAACGGAACCAGCTGGAAACAGTTCGGAGATGGAATAGCACAGACAACCAGCAGTACTGCTACCAGAGATAATATCGCTGTAGCCGTCCATCCGAACGGTACTGTATTTTTTGCCTACTCGGACAATAACAATGGCCTGGTAGTGCGCACATTTAATGAAGACACCAATAACTGGAATGCTCCTACTCAGCTTACCTCTAAAAACGGAGATAAACTGGAAATGAAAATTTCAGCTGATGGAATTCCTTACCTCTCCACAATCATTGACGGAGGAGTCAAGGTGTACCGATATGATATACCTAAAAGTTAACCTATAATTTGAAGAGGGCCCTTTCAGGGCCCTTTTTCTTATCCTTAAATTTCAAACCACCCCCGTTTAATGAAAGTCGTTACTATATTCTTTTTTATTTTGAAACCATTCAAAACCGGGAATTGCTACAGGTGAATGGTTCTACACCTACCCTAACCCAGTTTATACTAGTCCTGATTTTCTAAAACAGTACATCTATCAGGTACTGCGGATTCTGTTCTTATATAGCAAAAAACAGGTATGAAAATTTTTCATACCTGTTTTTGTTTTGGGGAAGGACCGGAAGTATTTCTACCGTTTAATAATATAATCTACGGCAACGATAACCTGTCTTATATAACAAATCTGCAATCTCCCGACTGATATCACGTTCTGCTTCTATCCGCAATACTTTATCGACATCCTCCAGATCTACCGTCCAGGAAACAAGGTCCAGAATCTCATTAAATTTAATCTTTAACTCCTTATTGATTCGTTGAATATTTGTAGCAAAAATTAAGACAATCATTTTATAACAATTTAAACAGTATGATTCAAAGTTTTAAATCTGACCTGTCCTCTTTCGCAGACCGGATCAGATGATATGTTGTATAGGAAAATCAATACGCCTTTTTTAAAGACTTCCTCCTCCTAATGAGCGATATAACCGGGTATACGCCTGCATACGGTTTGTCCGGACTGTAGCAAGATCCAGCTCCGCCTGCAGTTTGTTCGTCTGCGCAAGAATAATCTCCAGGTAAGTAGCTCTGTCATATTTAAACAAAGTCAATGACTGATTGACCACATCTCCGGCTTTGACAACCAGTTGCTCAGTAATCTGCTGTTCCTCTTCCAGCTTTTGAAGTTGAGAAAGCGCATCAGAAACCTCGCCCACTGCATTCAGAACCGTTTGCTTAAACCGAAGTTCAGCCTGCTGAAAACTGACCTGAGACTGCTGATATTGTGTCTTCAGCTGCTTACCTCTGAAAACCGGCTGACTGAGGCTTCCTCCTATCATTCCAAATAAAGATCCCGGAATATTAAACCAATTACTGGAGCGGAAAGAATTCAGTCCGCCTTGTGCTGTAATATTAATGGCCGGATACATACTCACTTTGGCCACATGTACAGCAGTAAGACTCCTCCTTACCTCCAGTTCGCTTCCTCTCACATCCGGACGATAACTTAGCAAATTGGAAGGAATTCCGGCTTCGATCTCAGAAGAGAGATCACTGTTATCCAGCCCCGAAGACCGTTCAATTATATCAGGATATCTGCCTGTCAACACACTCAAAGCATTCTCCTGTAAGACTATGGCATTTTCAATAACGGGAATATTCTTTAAGATCTGAGTCCTCGATACGACTTGTTGTTCGACCGGCAATGATTGAATCAATCCTAACTCGTACTGCTTACGAAGCAAGGTCAGAGCACTGTCAGCGAACGATAAATTGGACCGTGTAATATTCAATTGCTTATCCAGCATTAACAGGTTGTAATATCCCTGTGCAATCTCCGAGATTAATCGGATTCGTACAGCTTTAGCCCCTTCCTCTGTATTTAAGAGGCTCATCAATGCCTCTTGTCTGGCACCCCGGATTTTACCCCAGATATCGGCTTCCCATGAAATCGACAAAGCACTGTTATAGTCCTGTGTATAACGATCGCCCAAAAACTGTCCTGCCATCATGCCATTCATACTATTGTCAGAAGGCCGGTTAATGGTAGCACTCCCTATTGTTGCGTCTACTCTTGGCAGGTTTGCTAATTTTGACTGCCGGTATCCGAGAGATGCAAATTCAATTTGCTTTACAGCGATCAACAGATCATAATTGCGAACCAACCCACTATCAATCAGACGGATCAACACAGGATCTTTAAAAAAGTCTTTATAATTGATCCGGGCAATATTATCCGTGCTATCCATTGCTACAGCAGTACTATCCGTTCCCCTGTACTGCACCGGAAGATGAGTCTCTGCTCTTTCATATTTCTGTACCGAACAGGCCGTGATATACAGCAGTATACAAGCCGGAATGATTATTCTTTTCACTCTTAATATTGATGTAAACATGTTTTTCTTCATTAATAATTAATATTCCCAGTCTTCTTCTGCTATTTTTTTGCCACTGATTCTTTCCTGTATATACTGAAATACCACAAATAAAACAGGCGTGATAAAAATACCAATAACGGTACCGAACAACATTCCAAACACAGCAGCAAAACCTATAGAATGATTACCCATAGCAGAAGGACCTGTCACAAATAGCAATGGAACCAGACCAGTGATAAAAGCAAGAGATGTCATCAATATAGGACGCAACCTGGCTTTTGCTCCTTCAACTGCTGAAGCGACCAGAGTCTTACCGGCCCGTCTGCGCTGAATAGCGTATTCAACGATCAAAATACCATTCTTAGCCAGCAAACCGATCAACATGACTAATGCCACCTGCACATAGATATTATTGGATATTTCAGCAAATGATATTCCGACAAAGACACCCAGTAAACCTAAAGGAATGGCGATCAGTACAGACCAGGGAAGAACATAACTCTCATATTGAGCTGACAACAGGAAATACACGAATACAATACATAATCCAAATATTAA
This sequence comes from Sphingobacterium sp. UBA5789, assembly GCF_002418355.1. Classification (NCBI taxonomy): domain Bacteria; kingdom Pseudomonadati; phylum Bacteroidota; class Sphingobacteriia; order Sphingobacteriales; family Sphingobacteriaceae; genus Sphingobacterium; species Sphingobacterium sp. UBA5789. The sequence goes on from NZ_DIDX01000004.1 coordinate 1,106,361, forward strand.
TATAGATTGAGCTCCGGAACCACGTTCTTCACGACTCATCCCTTTATAATCGTAAGTATACGTAGAGGGCAACACCTGTGTACTCACTTCATCGATAGCTTTCATAACCTGTCCGGTACTGAACCCCGGTTTAGGCATTACCGTCATATTTACAGCATTAAACAGATTAAAACGATCCACTACCTCCGGCCCTACCGTAGATTTCAACGTGACCAGCGTACTTACAGGTACCATCTCATTTTTATTATTCTTAACAAAAATTCCCTGCAGCGACGAAGGATCTTTTCTAAATTCCGGCGAAGCCTGTACCAGTACCCTATAGTATTTTCCGAATCTGTTGAAATCTGAAGCCTGCATACTTCCATAATACCCCTGCATACTACTTAATACATCTGCGAGACTGACCCCCAGCTGATATGCTTTAGCTTCATCAACTACGACTTCGTACTGCGGAAATCCGGTATTGAATGTTGTAAATGCAACCGCAATTTCCGGCCGTTGCATTAAAGCTCCCATAAAAGCATAGGCTGTCTGCCCGAACATATTGAGATCGCCGGAACCCTTATCCTGCAGTACGAGCTCCATACCACTGGTATTTCCAAATCCGTCTACAGTAGGCATATTCAGCACCAGAAACGACGCCCGCTTATCTTCAGACAGCATACCCTGAATCCCGCCGATCACCTGTTCAATCTGCTTCACTTCTCCACGCTCTTTAGGAAGCTTGAGTCGGACAAACAGTGCTCCGGCGGAAGAAGACATAGAAGAACTCATCATATTCAAACCCGTCACTGCCATGACACGGTCCACTGCCGGATGATCACCCAATACTTTTTCGACCTGCTGTACTACAGCATTTGTCCTGTCCTGAGACGCCCCGGGTGAAAGGTTAACTGTCACCACAATAAAGCTCTGATCTTCATCCGGTATAAAGCCAGTAGGTGTCGTCATAAACATCCATATAAAGAGGGCTGCAATAATTCCCATTCCTGAAAATGCTATCCACTTTCTCTTAATCAGCAGTAGAATTGCCTTCCCATACCGGAAAGTCATTTTATCAAAAGCAGCATTAAACCCAACAAAAAAGCGCTGTTTAAATCCCATCGGTTGGCTGCCAGTATCATGTGCATGATGCTGTTTCAGTAATAATGCACATAATGCCGGGCTTAATGTCAAAGCATTAACAGCCGAAATGACAATCGCAATAGCGAGTGTAAGTGCAAATTGCTGGTAAAAAAGTCCTGTAGATCCTTTCATAAAACCTACGGGTACAAATACAGCAGACATCACCAGTGTAATAGAGATAATAGCTCCTGAAATTTCACTCATTGCAGAAACCGTAGCAGCACGTGCATTCAGCTTGCGTTTTTCCATTTTAGCATGTACAGCCTCTACGACAACAATCGCATCATCCACCACTATACCAATTGCCAGGACAAGAGCAAAGAGGGTCAGAATATTGATCGAAAACCCAAAAAGATTCATAAAGAAAAATGTTCCTACAATAGATACAGGTACTGCAATAGCAGGAATCAAAGTGGATCGAAAATCCTGCAGGAAAATAAATACCACAAAAAACACCAAAATAAAGGCTTCTATAAGTGTGGTAACAACCTGACTGATGGACTGATCGAGTGACTCTTTGGTACTGTATGGAATATTGTATTCCATTTTATCCGGAAATGTCTTGGCCAGCTGCTCCAGTTTGTCCATCATTGCTTTTTGTACCTCATTTGCATTGGAACCGGCCATCTGATAGAGGGCCATGGTAACTGCAGGTTTTTTATCGGCTCTCGAACTGACGAGATAACTGTAAGCTCCGAACTCCACCTTTGCAATATCTTTCAAACGCAATACAGTACCATCATTAAAGGCCCGAATAATAATATTCTCATACTGCTCCGGATCTGTAAATTTGCCCTGATAGCGCAATGCATATTCAATCACTTCGGTAGTACGCTCTCCGAATTTACCCGGAGCAGCTTCCAGATTTTGTTTCTGTATAGCGAGACTGACCTCTCCAGGTGTAAGATTGTAGGCAGAAAGTTTCTGTGGATCTAACCATATCCGCATTGAATAATCTTTATTACCGTATACCATCGCATCTCCTACTCCCTTGACCCGCTTCAGTTCAGGTACCACGTTGATTTTTGCATAGTTTTCTAAAAACAGATCTTCCAGTGAACCGTCCGTACTGGTCAGCGTCACCATGGCGATCATACTGTTTTGCTTTTTTAATGTGGTAATACCACTTTGTACCACTTCAGCAGGTAGCTGATTGGTCACTTGTGCTACACGATTCTGTACATTGATGGCTGCCTGATCAGGATCTGTACCCAGTTTAAAGATTACAGTTATCGACAGCGTACCATCGTTACTTGCTGTAGAGGTAATGTAATCCATATTTTCCACTCCGTTTATAGCATTTTCCAGAGGAGGAGCTACAGAGCGTGCAATAGTTTCGGCATTAGCGCCCGGGTATGTCGCCATGACATTGACGGTAGGCGGAGCGATATCCGGAAATTTAGTAATCGGTAACGTCAACATACCCACCACTCCTAATATGACCAGCAGCACGGATATAACTGTGGCCAATACGGGTCTTTTTATAATTTGTTTTAGCATTTTACTGAACTGAAAATTGATATGGCTGTATTAATTATTCGTCTTCTTTGCCTTTACAGGCATACCAGGCTGTAAGCGGTCAAACCCTGTTATAATGTATTGATCCCCGGCAGACAACCCTTTTGAAACCATATAATTATCTCCGGATTTTCCTGAAATATCAATGGGAATCTGTACTGCTTTGCTTTCCTTATCAAGTGAGAAAACATATTTTTTATCCTGAATGGATATTGTGGAAGCAATAGGAACTAATACAACATTATTCCACTGCTGCGGTATACGGATCTTTCCGGTATTACCTGTTCTTAAAATCGTATTCGGGTTATCAAATTTTGCACGTAATGTAATAGATCCTGTACTTTTATTGAACTGTCCTTCAACAGCATCTATCTTACCTGTATTGTCATAGATTGTACCGTTGGATACCAACAGGGATACAGCGGGGGTATGACTTAATTTTTCTTTTATACTTTTACCCGCATACTGCTCCTGAAAGTTAAGAAAGTCATTCTCTCCCATACTGAAATAAGCATATACCTGCCGGATATCCGAAAGCAATGTGAGTGCATCAGCATTGGTCGGTGCAACAAGACTACCTAAGCGATAATTAAAACGGCTGATATATCCGCTTACAGGAGCTGTAATGTTACAAAAGTTAACATTGATCCTGGCGGATTCTACTGCAGCCTGAGCCTGCTGTACATTTGCCTGTGAGGCTGCATATACAGATTCAGCCTCACGCACCTGAAGGTCCGAAACCATTTTGCTCTTTTGCAATTCTTTTTTACGGTCCAGATCGAGCAAAGTATTTGCAAGATTTGCTTTTGATGCTGCTAATGAAGCTTGTGCATTTTTTAACTGTTCCAGAAACGGACGATCATCAATCCGGAATAACAGCTGTCCAGCACGGACATAATCTCCTTCGTCAACAAGGATTTTATTTAAATATCCCGATACCTGGGGCCGTATTTCAATATTGGATAAACCTTCTATAGCAGCAGTAAATTCGGAATACATATCTGTATTTCCAGCTTGTATAATACCTACGGGAAGCTCGGCTACTTGTGAAAGATAAGACTGATCCTGATTCTTCTGTTTGCAACCAATAATCAGTAAAAGAGATAAGATAAGTCCGGAGGACTTGAGAACGGAAAGCTGATTCATGTATATAGAGATTTTTTTATCAACGCCAAAAATGAAGATTAAAAAAATCTGCAGAAAAAAATGAAGTCGCCAAAATTTGTCTAAAAGTCGCCTACGTTTTCAAACGTGACAAAAGGCTAACAAATCAAATTAAAACTGTAAAACAACCCAAAATAACAAGAAATCTTAACTTATTAATTATCAAATATGACAAAAAGACAACAGTCTGTAAAGAGGTAAAACAGACTAATCAGAACAAGTCATCCCGTTTGTAATCTGAAGGATTTTGTGCGGTATGCTTTTTAAAAAATTTACTGAAAACAGCCTGATCGGAAAAATTAAGTTGCGCAGCAACCTGGCTCACGTTCGAATTTGTATTTCGCAATAATAATTTAGCTTCTATAGTCAGAATCTGATTGATAATATCTCTGGGAGTTTTAGACATTGTCTTCCGGATGACACGACTCAGGTATTTTCTGCTTATACATAATTGATCTGCATAAAACTGAATATCATGATGTTGTACAAAATGCTGACGTGCAAGTGCGAAAAATCCGGTAGTTATCTCTTCCTCCCGGGAAGTAAGAAACTGGCTAATTTCATTTTTCTTAAAATAATTATCGATTTCATACATCAGTAAAGAAAAATGATGCCAGATCATTTCATTGAAATAATAATTATCGCTATCTGGTTGGTTTAGCTCAGCCAGTTCTTCCATATGAAACATGAGTCTTCTGAACAAAGCTTTCTGTTGTGCAATAACACCGGATGGGTGATCCGTCAACCTCCTCAGCATATCATTGGACTTATAATTGAAACCGGCATCATTAATAAATTCATTAGAGAAAAATATCTCTTTAGCTTTATAATCCGCAGAAATATAATCAATGATAAAAGATTCACGAAGTACCGTATAAATAATATCACCGGCTTTGACTTCAAATGACTTATCATCTACAGTAAAACTTCCTTTCCCTTCATTAATAAGCACTATTCCTGAATAATTGGCTTTGTACCACATATTGACTTTAATCATCAGATTATCCCGGTCAGTATCAAAAACAATATAATCCTTTATCCTTACATTAGCATTCACATGCTCGACAAGATCTTCCAGATTAAGAATCGAAATTTGATGTTCCATATAGCGTATATTCCAGTTAGAGACCATAAAGATAAGTTTTAGTTATCGAAAAGTAAGCGCTTCTCCTATGCAGGAAAATGCCTGTATTATTCGAATTGCAATCCTGTAAAATCAACTTTTAAGATGATTGAAATTACTTTCGGCTTAGGTTTAGACCATTTGATCAGCAAGCCCCTGAAACTTATTATCAAATTCTCCTTTCTCTGTTAATTGATTATATTTATGTAAGCAATTGATCACACAACTATACAAGGCTATTTTCCTAAATAGACTTTAATTCAGCTTACTATGTCCAGATTATCTATGCAAACTGCAGGCAGTTTGTCTAATTTTTCGGATGGTACATTAGATATCCGACTATTTAGTTTCTTGAATACCACATTTCATCACCATCAGCTGAATCAGTTGATATCCCCTGAGAATGATGTACTTTACCTGCATACGGAAAGTAATGTACTGTATATCCCGGATAAGTATTATGCGTGGATTCCTGCAGGTACAGTGTATAAGTTAATTTCGAAATCCAAACAAATCAAACTGACAACCTTATTCCTGGAGTCCGAAAAAAATGAAGTCCATTCTGATTTTTTTTACACTTTAGCCATATACCCACCGAATACTTTCGTAGAAGAGTTCCTCCAATTTGGATTCCGCCACTGGAAAGAAACCAAACATACAGGACTCCAAGAATCCTGTATTTCAACTCTTAAGCATATACTTCCGGTGACTCTTTCTACTCCTTTAAAACTATTTGTACCTGTCCCCGAGTCGGAGATTTTACGGGAGATAATTGCATACATTCAGCAGTACTTCAACGGCCCGCTTGATGTTCAGCATCTTACACAAAAATTTCATCTTTCTGAACGGACTTTATCAAGATGGTTAAAAAAAGAAACAGGCAGCACCATATTTCAATTTGTCAAATCCGTCAGAGTGCAGAAAGCTCTTGAACTCATAGAAAGCAGCAATATGGAGATCGTCGAAATCACGCATGCGGTAGGATACAATAGTCTTTCTGCCTTTAGTTCTGTATTCAAAGAATTTATGGGAGAATCGCCTCAGGAATATAAAAAACGACTCCTCAAGGAAAAGTGATTTCTGAAATTAACAAAAAAACAGGTATAAAGCTCGACTTTATACCTGTTTAGAAAAAATACTGATAGCGATTGTGCCCGTCTGTATTATTCTTTATCCTTTAGCGGATTTATCAAAATACTGCTGAACCTTATCCCAATTGACTACTGACCACCAGCTATTTACATATTCTACACGTTTATTCTGATAATGCAGATAATAAGCATGCTCCCAGACATCCAGGCCAAGAAGAGGTACTCCTTTAAATGCAGAAATATCCATCAACGGATTATCCTGATTAGGTGTTCCGCCGATTTTGAGTTTACCCTGATCAGCTACCAACCAGGCCCAACCCGATCCAAACTGTGATAAGGCCGCTTTTGTGAATTCTTCTTTAAACTTATCAAATGACCCGAACGCCGTGTCAATGGCTTTTGCCAGACTGCCCGCAGGTTTGTTATCTGTACGTACAGGTCTCAATACCGACCAGAACAATTCATGATTATAGGCTCCTCCTGCATTATTACGAAGTTTGCCGGAATACTTTGATATATTTTTCAAAAGATCCTGTGCCTGCTTTACATCCACTTTTTCTGCTTCTATAGCTTCATTGGCAGCTACCACATAATTGTTATAGTGTCTTTCGTAATGTATCTGCATAGTCTGTGCATCAATAGCCGGCTCCAGATCAGCATAGGCATAAGGCAACGCTGCCTTAGCAAAACGGAATTTATCTGCGCCTCCTAATATTGACGGAACTGCCGATCCGGTCAATACCTGTGTCATCAGTAGTCCTGTTGTCAAACCAAGACTATTTTTAATAAAGGTTCTTCTGTTCTTGTTTTCCATATTATGTATTTTTAACAGCTTATTTATTTTGCATCCTCTTGTCTCAGATATTCTAAAATAGATTTTGCTTCTTGTTCGTTAAGTCCCATATTCGTCATCATACCGTCGTATGACTGACTCAGTGATATAGCATCCGGATCCTGTGCCAGCATCTGATCGGGTGTCAATATCATATTGAGTATCCATTCAGGTGTTCTTTTCTTCGTAACACCATAGAGTGCCGGTCCGATTTTATCTTCCTTTACTTCATGACAGATAGTACATTTGACTATAAAGAGCTTATTGCCCTGATCTGCCAATTGAGAATCAAATGGTTTTCTATCAAAATGATTTATACCACCTACTCCTTTATTTCCTTCTCTCAGATAATCATGGACCGGAGCCTGTACTTCCTTTTTATCCGCTGTCTCTTCCTGATTTTTCTGTCTGCCTGATTTTGAATTTTCAGAAGTACAGGAGGCTATACAAGAGACCATTAAATAAAGTATCAAATATAACGTACTTGTTGCTTTCATGGCTATGAATTCCTAAAATATTTGTTAAAAACTATAGGAAATATGAGTCATAAACCGATCTCCGGCTTTGGCACGTCCATCAGCCAGCTGTTGCCCCATCGGAGTCTGATAATTCCCGCCCAGAGAGACTTTACCGATATTCACCTCTATTCCTGCTACCGCAGTGGTTGAATAACCACCGGATTGAGCTACATCATATTGACCATACACGACATCCTTAGGCTGAGTCTCATAAATAACACCCGCATTCGGAGCAATACGAACCTGATTCTTTATATTGAATTTGTAATACAAAAGACCATTTGCAGTAAATTTATTGGCATACCGGTAATCGTATTTATTTGCTGTATTTAGTTTATAAGTACTATTGACATTGAACCCCAGATCCATAAGACGGATATCATAGGCCAGGTTGATCATAAAGTCAGTACTGGCGGTTCCCAACTGAAAATTATTAGGCGAATCCTGAGAAACACCGCTACGTTCGGCATTATCGTACTTTCCTGTAGGAGCTTTAACACCACCTCCTATCCACAGTGAATGTGCCAGCAGCTGATCTGCGGATGTACTGGTACTCTTTTCGAATAATTTATAATACCCCATGACCACGACATCACCTAATCCGTCTTTCTTACCTTTTTCTCCGGAACCCTTAATATATCTGGTATTAAAATTATAGGGCAGTATAGCCATGATACGCCATTTGGTTCCGATATTCCAGGCTCCCCACAACTCCATACTTTGATAAGTTTCGTCTGCTGTAATAGGTGTCCTGTTCCCCGTCGGCCCTAAATGTGTGAGCAACGACTTGTGCTGATAGCGCAGTCCTATAAAACGTTTGTTAAAATCGGGTAATATTCCAAGATAATAACTACCGACTCCACAGCCGCATATATCACATGCATGTGCATGTGGCAGAAGCGACAAAGAAAACAAGATTGCTAAACATATATATTTTATTTTTTTCATGATTGTAATTCTAATTATTTGACAACAAAGCCTCCGATTTCCGGTCCGGCCAGTAGTGGATTGGTCACAAAAGCCCGGTCATTAAGAGTATTCAGAAAAGCCAGCAGATCTTCCTTCTCTTCTTCTGTCATCGGTATTCCCAGGCGGCCGTCCTTCTGCCTGAAAACCGGATCTAATGTCGGAGAATCGACCATACCGTTACGATAGTGCTCGATGACTCTGTTAAGTGTCAGGAAACGTCCGTCATGCATATAGGGTGCGGTATAGGCCAGATTACGCAGGCTCGGCACTTTGAATTTATATTTATCAGCGGGATTCAAGGTTACAGAGTCTCTTCCGATGTCATTCGATCTGTTTGGAGCCAATCCGTTGTTACGGTAGGTGCGATCTGTAAACAGGGGTTCACTGTGGCAGGTAGAACAATTTTTCTGAAAGAAAAGGTATCCCTTTTGTTCAGACGCTGTAAATGAAGCACCGTCTTCGTTTCGTCTTACTTTATCATATTTGGACTGATCACTGACGGCCATCAGCATAAACTGAGACAATGCCTTAAAAAAACGTGCATCCGTAATTTCCTCCGAACCAAAAGCTTTTTTGAACAAAGCCGGATATTCGGGATGTGCCCGCAATTTGCGTAACACATTGGGAACCGTTTCATCCATTTCTACCGGATTGGTAATCGCATTTACCGCAGCCAGATCCAGATCAAATACACCTCCATCCCAAAAGAATTCTTTCTGCCAGGCCATATTCATAATGGGCATCGGATTACGCGTACCCAGACGATCATCAATACCATGACTCACATCGTGTCCGTGATGTGTAAATGCCGCTGATTGTATATGGCAACTTCCACAGGCGATGGTATTGTTGCGCGAAAGACGGGGTTCATAAAACAGACGCTTGCCTAACTCAAAACCTTCTCTGCTGATTTCATTACGTGAAAAATCATAAACAGGATCAGGAAAATGAGCTGATTTTTTAAATCCGGGAAACAGATCCGGTAATGCATCCTCTCCTTTTTTACAGGCCCAGATCAAAAGGGACAATATCAACAGTACGCTAATCTTCTTCATTACTATAACTCGTCTTCACTTTTCACAAAATTCTCAGTATGATCATGGGAAAACATAGCCGGAAAATTGTTCGCAATATGGACACTGTATTCGCTGAACATTACATTAGGATGAGCAACTATACTGAATGCATTCGGTCCGTTAAAAATCTTCATAATATCCACAAAGAGATGCGCATTGCTACGCATACCTTCTCTGACCTGAGCAATGCCGGCAGACTGAAGATCTACGGTTATCGTCTTGATATTATTGAGTGTAGGGGCATTGTATCCGCCGAAACCGCCAATATGGTATTTGAATTGTTTATTGCCAGTCGGATCCCCCTGCTGATTATCGGATATAAGATCGCAGTACCCTTCCAGCTTCAGAAAAATATAGCCACTATTCCAGCCCCAGTACATCCCTCCTCCTTCATGTCCGGATTCAGGATTGAAAGATAATACTCCTGTTCTCTTTTCTACCGGCATTGTGCTTCGCAAGCTGTCTACTCCTAATACAAACTGTACTTTTGAATAGTCACCTTCCGGCACACGTACTCTGGTAAACCGGGTAGTACGGTCCGAAGCATTGACCAGAAAATAACTTTCTTCCTGAGGGACAGTATAAGTAGACCCATCATTCTTATACAGTTTAATATTACTGATAAAATACTGTAACTGCTTAATTCTAAACGTCTCTCCCTTTGCATTTGTATAACTCCGAGGTTCAAAACCAAGTGTCTCTTCACCGACAATATTATCGAATTCAATAGAAAATTGTCCCATTTTATCTGCATCCGGTTCCGGAGCATTATTTTTACTGCAAGAGGTGATCAGCAATAAAGCCAGCAACAGACCTGCTGCCGTTAAACATTGTTTTAAAGTTGATATGTTCATTCTTTTATTTTTTATTAGGGTTTGAAAAACGAGTATTGTTTAAAAACTGTTCGTCAGTAAGGGCAAGCAGGAAAGCCTTAATATCAGCCTCTTCCTGATCGGTCATAGAAATACCGGTATTACCGGACGAGTCATACAGCATCCGGTCTGTAAAAGCAGTGGCCTTTACACCAAAGCGATAATGATCCAGTACCTGATCCAATGTGGCAAAACGTCCGTCATGCATATATGGCGCACTGACAGCTACATTGCGTAGTGTCGGTGTCTTGTAAGCTCCCATATCTTTTCGCTCTAAACTGATGCGGTACCGGCCAAGATGTATCCATTCATCAGACAGATCGCTGAAATCGACATCTAGTCCATTATTATGAAACCGGTAATCCGTAAAAAGCTCTCCTGAATGGCAATTTCCACACTTTTGCTTTACCAGAACCTGTCCCCGATGTTCGGATGCAGTGAGTTCCTTTAGGGATCCCGAACGCAAGTAACGGTCATAACGCGAATCATCGGATATCAGTGTACGTTGAAACTGAGCTAATGCTTTTGCTACACCTTCAGCGGATGGCGCTTCACCGAATGCCCCATAAAACAGTTTTCCATAGCCGGCATCTGCCTGCAGTCTGGCCGTAATATCTGCTAATGACATACCCATTTCATCAGCATGTGTCAGCGGTCCAAAAGCCTGCGATTCCAGATTTTTGGCTCCACCATCCCAGAAGAATCCCTGATCTGCCCAGGCCAGATTCAGGAGTACCGGAGAATGTCGCGCTAATGACTTGCCCGATACTCCTGCATGTGAAAGAATTGCATCATCCGCAAATGCTCTATCCTGATGATGACAGCTGGCACAACTTACCTGCATATTGGCAGAGAACTGAGGATCATAAAATAATCTTCGTCCTAATGCTATTCCTTGTACAGTAAGCGGATTGTCAGGCATGTCAACAGGGGCACCAAAATATGCAGGAGCGTCCAGACGATAAATCGTCGGAAATGACTCTTCCGTCCCATCCGGCAAAGTAATCTGCTTCTGACAGGAGAATACCATAACCAGAGTGAAAGCAAAAATTATATGCCTTACGAACGACATGTTAATTCTGTTCATTTAATTTTTAACAGGAGCTGAACTCGTATTTTTAAGCGTTATAGCACTATTGATGAAATTATCTTTCAGTCTGATCATCAATGCCTTTTTTGTCTGACTGATCACGCTGTTGTTCCATGGATCATCTACATTGACCAGCTTCTTTACATCCACTTCCATAGCTACTGAAGGAATTTGTTGTGCATCGATGACAATGTTTTTTTCAAATTGGATCTCCTTTTTGCTGTACAGATCATTGGACGCATAATCCCAGAAGAAAGCCTGGCTTACCACAGCCTGCGGAGCAGGTTTGACCCAGGTCATTTTTCCGTTGAGAACAAAAAACTTATAACTGGTAAACCACATCCACTCTTCAAAGGCCATCCCATTCAGAGAAGACAATTCTCCGGCCCGCAGGCTCAGATTGTCATTGTATCTGGAGTCTACTCCTACCCCAAAACGAATCGCTTTGTATTCTCCTGAGGGAATATGTTCAATAGCAATTTCTTCCCGTTTATTGGCCGGATACTGTTTATTGTGAGAACCTCCCTGCACCGGAATTTCGATATTCTCTTCCACTAAGTAATACGCATCCGGTATGTTGACTTCTTCTCCTGTAGCTGTAATCAGACTGACATTACTGATCCAGTATCGCAGCTGATTAAATTCATATTTCAGATCGATAGTACCATTGGTCCCGGAAACTTTGTAATCATATGCTGTATTAAGTTTAAAATCTTCATCTCCGTACCGCGCATCGAAAATTAGTTTAGCCTTTCCTGTTGAGGTAGATTCGCCGGGCACATTGATATACTCCGTCTCTTTTCCACAGGAAAAAAGAAAAAGACTACCCATAAAAAAGAAGATGAAAGAAACTTTCAAGTTTATATTTTTAGTTTTCATATGTATTTAGATTATTTGATTTACTTTACCTGTACAGGGAAAACGAGACTATCCTGAGAGACAACATTCCCATCCTTTAACAATGTGGCTTTGATAAGCCACTCTCCCGGCATAGAAAGCTGGACAGTTCCTTCGTAACCACCACCTCCCGTTCCTTCTGCATTCTTATTCCCGGAAGAACCATGTCCCATATCCGGCATAAAAGGCTCTAAAGCAATACTGTAACCATCCAGTTCCGGAAAACGATCTTTATCAGTTTTATGAATTACAAATCGGATCGGATTGCTACCTTTCTTTATTTCAGCAGGCAAAAGGCAGGAAACAAATACACGTCCGTCATCTTTGGTACCTGTAGGCAGAGTACGGGCATATTTTGCTTCCTTTACAGGCAGATCAAAGCTCAACGTATCTGTCTTTCCATGCTCTGTCAGGAATGTATGAAACTGCCAGCCTTTACCCATACCCTCCATATTGGCCATAATAAACACAACATCAGCCTGATAAATCCCGGATCCTTTGGAAATCAGTTTTTGAAACGGCCCCGCATGCGACATCATACCCATATGCATAACAGGTCTGTAATCGATACCCATATCCGGTAAAGCATTTCCGTTTGTATCCGCTACTTTCAGATATAAAGTCTCATATCCGGTATACAGACTATCCATGCTCCATAACGATACATGCCGGTTTCCCAATAACGTATCACCTCTGTTTATCAATTTGGAAAAGTCGATTATCTGATTAACAGTATCCGTTTCATGTTCACTTTTCAGGTTACTGTTTTTTGTGCTGTCTCCACAGCTGTATATAAATATTAGACAGATCATCCCTAAGAAACCTGCTTTTAAATTATTTTTAATCATCTTTAATAAGTCGTTTGAATTCCCGGAGAGCCAGATAGACAGCTCACTTAAAGCTTATCTGTTCTCTTCGGATTTAGGATATACCGCATCTCTGAACATCATCAGACAGATGTAATCAGTATATTATTAAATCGTATAAACCGGGAGATAAAGCACACATTATTTTCCCCGTCTGCAGGATATAGCGCATAGCATACTCATGTAAATAGCATTACTTATTCTTCAGCGGAATAAAAACGGATGCACTCAACAGGCTGTTTCCTGATGATGTGATCTCCGGAAAATCAGATGCTGATGAGCGGGGGTCTGAAAATGGAAACGACAAACTGAAAACTGTAGTTACAGATAAGTCCGGATAGGTTTATGTCGGGAATAAGATGGAAGCGAGGTTTATGAAATTCAATTTTTTCTACCTCATGAAAAAAGGCTGCAGATTCCAGTTTCTGTGAAACTTGTTTACTTTCTTTTTCTTCCTGTTTTTTGAGTTTTTTCATCAGAACACATTGGCCGTTACAATGTAATTCCGGTCGGGATTTGTTTTCACAATACTGCAGATACAGCGATTTATTTGTACTGTAATCGACGACAATAGCAACCCTTACAAACATCTGCATAGCAAATGAGAGCAATAACACATATATAAATAACTGTTTTGTCAAGGTTACCTCTTTCTGCAAAGATACGTAGCTGCATTTCTCCGGCATTTCACTATACGTATCTGTTATTTAATATTTTGAAACAAAGATGATGATAGTACCAATCTAATGAACACTTCGTCTGTACGATTCGGGTGTATATCCTATATTTTTTTTAAAAAATGTAATGAAATAGGAAGGGCTTTCAAACCCCAGTTCATACCCGATTTCTGCAATCGAAAGTGTTGTATGCTTTAATAATCTTTTGGATTCCGTAAGAATCCGTTCTTTGATTATTTGCCCGCTGGTCATGCCCCTGCACATCTTGCACAACTTGTTCAGATAATGCAGCGTAATATTCAATTCATCGGCATAATACGAAGGGCTTTTATGCTGAATAAAATTATGTTCCAGCAGTTTTTGAAATTTCATTACTTTGTCGTGAGCGTGTCCGTCAGCTAAAGACGGGATATGCACATTGCTATGTCCGTCTATTTCATGTAACAGGATATTAAGGTAAGATCGCAATACCTTTATATCTCCTTTGCCACCTGCAAATTCCTCCAGCATCAGATCCGACAGACTGCTCCACTTAGACTCCTCCTGCCTGGAAAGGCCAAAGAAGCAATTGCCATTTTCCTTAAAAAAAGAAAACTGATAAAGTATGTTGCTATTGAATCGTAACGAGAAAAAATCCTCTGTAAATGCTATAATGAAACCCGTTGAATCCGGTTCCAGTTTTATACTGTTTACGCTATTAGGAGTACTGCATATGACTGTCTCATTATGATCCGATTGAATGGTCGTATCGTCTATCTGCACCACGCCAGATGCTTTTGTCAGATAAAGGAACATACAAAAACGTTGCTTGTGAGGCCTGCGTAACCAAAGATTACGTACGGAACATCTTTCCAGCGTTTCCATCCAAAACAAAGTACAGTCTGCATTAAACATACTAATATCATAAACAGGAATGTTGTCCATCTGCTTATCCATATAAGATGAATTAATACTAAATAATTAAAAAATACGTACGATTATAAATCAGGCAAGGGATACCGGAGGATGGAATATGGATGAAGGATTTCCTGAGGGCAAAAGGTCAGATGTAAACGGAGGGAATTTGCGTTCACAGTCAGGATTTACAGCTTTTTTTTGCTGCACAGCAGATCTGAGCTGAAAGAAAGCATACACATCAGAAATCTTTTGCTTGGCTGCCTGCTGTTCACTTTCCTTCTCTTTTTTCAACCGTTCTTTTAATACACAGGAGCCTTTACAGGTGGCCACCTTATCAAACCGGTTGACACAGAGATTGACTGCTATATATTCCTGATTAATATAGAATGAGCTCACGATCCAGACCCTGTTGAAGGACTGTATCAGCATAATTGCCATCAGTAATATGGGGAGAAATCTTTTCAAGCCGGACAAAACTACAAATAAATGTGCTATTATTATAAAGCATTACTGCAACGGGTGAATACGAATCAGAAATTTAAAAACTAAAATCAGGATCAGATTGTTATCAGCAGCAATGAGAACAGCCTCAGAAATACAAAACATGATCGTAGCATTCGGGGAAACGGATTCACGTATCCGCGCTATCCTTTTGAACGGATCAAGAGCAAATCCTGCTGTTAAACCGGACAAATTTCAGGACTATGATATCGTCTTTGTAGTGAACGAAATAGGCAGTTTTACGAAAGATCCTACATGGATTGATATTTTCGGAGAGCGGATTATTATGCAGCTTCCTGATGCGATGACTTACCTTACAGATGATCCCGGGCAGGATTCGGAATCTTTTGCTTACCTGATGCTGTTTACAGATTTCAACCGTATTGACCTTACCTTATTCCCCGTCGGCAAATTGGATTCTTATAAACAGGACAGCCTGACGATCGTTTGGTTAGATAAAGATGGTCTGTTTGTGTGTATTGATGAAAGCAGCGAAAGGAACTATTACATTAACAAACCTGCTGCACAGGAATTTGCGGAAACCTGTAACGAATTCTGGTGGGTCAGTACTTATGTAGTAAAAGGTCTTTACCGGGAGGAAATAACATATGCTAAAGAAGCATTTGACCTGCATATCAGACCCATGTTTATGAATGTCCTTGCATGGAAAATCGGTATGGAACATAATTTTGAAGTTACATTCGGCAAATCTGGAAAATACATGCAACAGTATCTTTCGGAAAAGCATTATCAACGCATTTTAAACACCTATGCGAATCATAATATAGAAGAAAACTGGAAAGCACTATTTACAATAACAGAGCTTTTTGCAGAGTTTTCGATGGAAGTAGCGGAAAGATTAGCGTTTCCCATAGATAGCATCCAGCAACAAAACGTCATGAAATATATTCAAACGCAGTATGCATTATTTCAAAAAGAAGAATTGTAAAAACAAAAATTCAGATTATAAAAACATATAAAGCACAGTCAGATCATGATCAAACTTGCAATAAAAGACAGGTTTACACTTCCTGAAAACAGTTACATACTGGACAGACGAAGTATCGTCCTCGATAATGGCACCTTTGTAACACTTGTAGAAGAGCTGGAAGGAGTTACTCTCGTGACATTGGCTAACGGACATATGAGAAAAATAGTAGCCGATTCAAGTGAAGCTTTCGAAAATCATCATAATATGATGCTGTTTGCTTTTAAAGCACAGATTGGCCTGGTGGAAGATCTTTCCAATTTGAAACTATTTAATACTGATCTGGATATTTCTGCTGAAATAAGTATTATGGGCAAGGAACTCTTCGGTGCATATAGCATGTTTGGCCTTACCCCCAGAATAAGTGGAGTGTCTGCTATCGGGCAGATTAAGAATACCTATGCTATTATCTTCTCTGAACCTATTACCTCACAAAACAACAGATATCTGGCATTTCTGCATATTGATTTCGATAAGCAGACAGCCCAGTGGCAACAGGTAATAAGTCTGAATGCGGATGATTACCCTATGGATAGATTTGGTGGATTTGAGGCTGAGGAAATCCCAAAGGAACCTCCCATAATAGGGCATGTTATTTCAATGGATAATAAATTGCTGGCTTTTGCAGAGGGATCAGATACGATGAGTCTTAACAGATATGGAATGGATTTCTACACCTATGGAGAAATAGATTCTTCCGGAAAGCTGATAAACCGGCTTCTGGAACAAAAAGGATTTAAAAGGGATACGAAGAAGCACGGTGTAAGAGGCGTATTCAGTTCTTCACAACAATACCTCATTCTGACTCCGGTATTCAAAAGTGACGAATGGAAAGGGAAACAGAAATTATTTTCAATAAAAGACAACAATCTGCTGGATATTGAGCTTCCCCGCGGATCAAAAGATTTTAAAGTGATTGAACATTTTAACGAAGAATTCTGGCTCACTAACAACAGAAATGAAATACTGTGTTGTAGCCTCATAAGAGAATAGAAATAATCCCGGATAAAAAATGTGTCCCGGATTTACTGTCTTCCGGAACACATTTTTACGTCTCTTTATAAAAATCAGGCATCCTTATCCAAAACCAACGCCATCTGTATATTACATCGCTTATAAGGAGTAGCATGCCCGATGATCTTTTCAAATCCTAATTTGTAATAGAGGTTTATTGCCGGGGTAAGTATGGTATTGCTTTCCAGATAAATTTTGGCAGCCCCCAGACTTCTGGCTGTTTTAACAATTTCCTGTCCCAGCAATAAACCAATATTTTTACCCTGTGCAGCCGGTGAAACAGCCATTTTTGCCATTTCATAATCATACTCCGCATCATTCATCTTGATCAATGCGCATACACCAAGAGGCTCCCCGTTGTAAAGCGCAACAAATATAGCTCCTCCTTTGTCCAGAATGTATTCCTGTGGATTGTCCAACGCTTTATAATCGGCTTCTTCCATTTCAAAATAAGTGGAAATCCAGTCCTCATTGAGAGACCTAAAAACAGACTGGTACTTCGGCTCATACCTTACAATCTGTACCGCTTTACTCTCCCGTATTTTGCGCTGTTCCTGAACCCGTCTCAATAAAGATTTCTGCTCTAATAATACTTCCCACTCCTCAATAGCAGCCCAAAGATCATGTCTGGCTTCATTCATTACACTTTCTACAGCTGCTTCCACATCCTGACATTGCACACGGATCTTTTCAGAAAGTTCTTTTCCCTTTTCGGTCAGTCCCACCACATTACGGCGTTTATCGTCCGAATCCAGATTGTCCGCAATTAGTCCTGCAGTTCCCATTTCACGAATAATTTTGGTAACTGAAGGTTGAGAATGCCCGATTTCAGAAGCAATTTCAGAAATAGTCTTTTCCCCCTCTTCCGCGAGCATAAAAAATACAGGAAACCACTTTGGCGAAAATTCCATATCATAAAGTTCATACACCTTAGCGGCGTCTTCCGTTACTTTAGCGGTCAGCAATCGAAGTCTGCTTCCTAAAGCCATCTTTCCCGTTTTATTAAAAAATTCCATAGTAAAATCTTTGAACGTCAATTGAATCATCAAATTTCCAAATCACATCGTCAACAAAGTAGCTAACTACATAACTGGTTATGTAAAATTAAAACTTTATGTTTTTTTTCCAAATAATTTTTAAAAATTATACTAACCTCCGCTGAAATTTTCTTTTGGCCACGCTAATCTGTAACATTTTAAATACTTCCTTACAACATGATGTACCTCAAAAATTCAAAAAAAATATAGAGTCAATCGGTTGATTGGATATAGGACTGACATTATCCTATCCTTACTCTTCTTTCTGCCAGAGGAAGTATACATAGATAATCGTCGTCAATACGCTATATTTGAAATACAGCTTTACTGACCTTAGCATGTTTTATGAGATATACATGTTATGAAATAACCGTTTACTAAATATCATTGATCTTCTATGGTTCTGAAATTCAATCTGCTGATTCTTATAGTTCTATGTTATACCCTTCATAGTGTGGCACAAAAGTCTAATCTGGCTCTACATATGGATGGCAAGGACAATGATGTAAGGACAGGAATAGGAATTATATCCGGCGAATGGACATTAGAGGCCTGGATAAAAGGAAATGACACCAACTGGAAACCGTATGAGGCTATTATAGGCGGTGGAGAATACAGCGAGCTCAATATCTGTGATAACATGCCTTTGGTAATAAAAGATGGCTATCTCTATACTAAAGGTGCTCAGCTGCGTGCTTCTGTCAAGATGGATGATAACTGGCATCATGTGGCTGCTTCCTGTAATGGCCGGACAACTGTATTATATCTGGATGGCAAAGAAGTGGGCAGAAAAGATACCGCAACAGCTATCCTTCCCGGAGCCATAGGGCTCAATGAAAAAGAACACTGCTTCGGCGGATTAATAGATGAGGTGAGAATATGGTCAAAGGCTATTCCTGTATCCGATATAAACAAATGGAAAAATAAAC
The DNA here is from genome assembly GCF_002418355.1 of Sphingobacterium sp. UBA5789. Lineage (NCBI taxonomy): Bacteria > Pseudomonadati > Bacteroidota > Sphingobacteriia > Sphingobacteriales > Sphingobacteriaceae > Sphingobacterium > Sphingobacterium sp. UBA5789. The sequence continues at coordinate 1,125,545 of NZ_DIDX01000004.1, forward strand.
CTGTTACCTCTGCGCACCCTTATTTTTCATCTTTAACAGGGTATTACAACTTTGATGATTTTAAGGATGTTATGTCTGTCAACTGGGTCGGTAAAGGTGCTATAGCTTATCATCTGCGAAATGGCCGAAGTGACTACTATGGTCATCTGCCCATGGCTTATGCTGTAGAAAATACCAATTCTTCATTTCAGAACTTTGAGGGGAAGCAACAGCTTTTCAATGCCGTCGTTATCCAAAATGAATGGGATCTTGAGCAAGGAACAAAGGAAGGACAGGCACTGAAAATCAGAGTAATTGCTCAGGGAGATAAAGAAGCACTGACACTGGATGAGATCAGGCTCCGGCTAAACGAACAGACTAGTACAACAGACATCTGCAATATTCGGATTTACTATACGGGGCAGTATCCCCGTTCCTCTGTCAGGGAACCTCTTTTTGAACAGCCGGTAAAACCTGCAAAGGAAATGGTATTCCGCAATAATAGAAACAGTAAAAAATTTCATTTACGACCGGGTGTTAACTATTTCCTTATCACCTTCGACATTCATGAAGATGCACATGTTGGTCATAAACTACGGGCAACAGTACCCGAGTTTAAACTTTCAGGAAAGACATACATACCAGAGGAAGAGACTAGTGAAGTATGGCAGCATGTTACACCCAAAATGAATAATAATCTGTTCAGCGTATTACAATGGAATATCTGGCATGGTGGTGTACATCTGGGGAAGGAAGCCGGAAGAGCCAGAATAACAGATCTTATTCGCCGTTCCAAAGCGGATATCATTACGATGCAGGAAGGATATTCGGCGCAGGACAGTATCGCTCAGGTATTAGGTTTTTATCTGCAAACTAAATCTTCTAAAGATAATCTTGCTTTACTGAGCAGATATCCTGTTCAAAGTATAAAATCCAGCGAACCGTTCAAATCGAATCCTGCCAGAGTAGATTTGCCAAACGGCAGACATATACTTATCAATGACTGCTGGTTGAGATATGCCTACAGGCCCGAGTATACCTGTACTTATCAAAATACGGGAATGGATACCCAAACCTGGGTAGCTGAAGACGCTGAACTTGCTCTTACAGACATTCGCAATCTGATAGAAAAAGATGTCAATCCATATCTGGAATCTCCGGATATGCCTGTTATTATTGCAGGAGATTTTAATTCATTTAGTCATCTGGACTGGACCGAACGAGCCAGATCCCTGCACTATGGCTATGGTCCGGTTGCCTTTCCAGCATCAAAATTTATGTATGCAAAAGGTTTTAAAGATTCTTTCAGAGAGTTAAATCCCGATGAAATGACACATCAGGGAGGTACTTTTGCTCCTATATACGGACAGTTGCAGAATGCCCGCATAGATTTTATCTACTATAAAGGCGGGATAAAAGCTATTTCTTCCAAAATTGTCAGGACCAGTCCTGATATTGATGATGTATGGGCATCCGATCATGCAGCTGTGCTGACTATTTTTGCGGTCGAATGATAATAAATTACAGATTGACTATTATAAAAAGAAATTTAGTACATTTAGAAAGACTTAACGACAAAGGATAATTCCGGCTTCATATTAAACAAATATGCGGATTAGAGGTTATCCAGGTAATAAGTAATTCAACCGGCATACCGGAAAAAAAAGGATCTTCATTAACACTTAAAATATTGATTTATAACTATGCTGATAATTAACAATTTCGAAGAATACAAATCATACGAAGGGAAAGAGCTTGGCGTTTCGGATTGGCACATTATTGATCAGGAACAAATCAACAGATTTGCAGATGCAACACTGGATCATCAATGGATACATATAGATTCCAAAAAAGCAGAAACTGACAGTCCTTTTAAAACAACGATTGCACATGGCTATCTGACATTGTCATTAATTCCTTACCTGTGGAAGCAGATTGCAGATGTCCGCAATATTAAGATGGAAGTAAATTATGGCATAGAACAGCTTAGATTCGGACAGGCTGTTACTGTTGACAGTGCGGTACAGTTAAAAGCAAAGTTAATATCAGCAGTTAATCTGCGAGGCGTAACCAAAGTAACTATTGAAGCCACGTTAAATATCAAAGATCAGGCTAAACCTGCATATGTCGGTAATGTGATATTTTTATATCACTTTATATAGAATAAAGCTATACCGTATATGCTTTATGCTTATACGGTATTTACTATAACCTAACCAAAAACACCTTAACCTTATGTACAACTCCCCCAAAGGAATGTTGCGTATTATTGTTGCCATCAGCCTGAGCTTTGTACTCTATATGCATATCGGCACAGTATCTGCCCAACAAACCAATCCGTTTTTCGGACACATTGGTAAAGTAAAATACAATTCCGGATTTTCTATGGACGATTACTGGGTCTGGTGTGGTTCAGTTATCAAAGATGAAAAAGGTACCTATCATATGTTCGCATCCCGCTGGCCAAAAAAATTTCCTTTCCATCCGACCTGGATGGTAGCCTCCGAAATTGTAAGGGCAGAATCGCCCACACCTGAAGGACCATATACATTTAAAGAAGTGGTACTTCCGGCCAGAGGTGCCCAGTATTGGGACGGACGTTCTACACACAATCCCAGTATCAGCAAATACGGAAACAAGTATGTCTTATTTTATATGGGATCTACCCATCCTTTTGACGATCCAAAAGATGCTTCGCAACTTTCCCTTAATTCGGTATATGCGACAGTAGGACGCTCTAATAAACGTATAGGAGTAGCGATTGCAGATGCTGTAACAGGTCCCTGGAAACGATTGGATAAGCCAATTCTGGATAGCAAACCGAATACTTTCTACAGTTTCCTGACTTCCAATCCGGCTCCGCTGATCAGAAAAGACGGATCCGTACTGATGGTATTTAAAGGAAGAGCCTATGGCAAGAAATATCCCTATCAGTCCTCACAAAAAATTGGCATAGCCTATGCCAAATCCATACAAGACACCTTTACAGTCCTAAATAATGATTTACCGCTGTTTGCTGATGCTTCCTATAGTGAATTTGAAGATCCTTTTCTTTGGGAGGATACGGAAGGTCTGCATCTCCTGATGAAAGATATGACCAGCAAGATGACAGGTGAACATCATGCCGGAGTGCTGTTTCACTCCAAAGACGGACTGAAATGGACTATAGATAAACAACCTAAAGCCTATTCCCGGTTATTGCAATTTGAAGATGGAAAAGAAATTACAATGGGACAACTCGAAAGACCATTTGTCCTTTTTGAAAAAGGCAAACCTGTTTGCATGTTCTTTGCTACGATGGACGGGAAAGGTGGATTTGAAAATGGCACAAAATCCTGGAACATTGCTATTCCGGTAAATTAACCTTTTTGTACAGGCTGTTCGGGTTTAAAGGACAGCCCCTCCTCTTTCAACAATTTTTCTAATATCGGAATAGATGCTTTTCCGATTCCGTGCAGATTCAGAATTTCTTTTTTAGAGTTTCCGCTGAGTTTTTCCAGAGTATCTATACCGTGATGTAAAAGGGAATTTCTCGCCGGACTACTCAGATACGCCAGAAAACCCGTTACAGGCTCTTTCTCTTTTTCACAGAGAGGGCATGTAGGACATGTACTGCTTTTATAAAACGTATGCCCTTTTGTACATAAACGTAATGTTTTGCCGGTAGTCATAGCTTTTTATTATCGTATTTTACACCCTTCTTTATTGCCTTTAATCCGGGCATGTATATTCATACAAATATATAGCGATTCCTTTTATATATAATACCGGTTATATGATTTAGACTTAAGCCACCTGTAATTTTCACCGACAGAAGCCCCGTTTTTGCCGAGTTTTTAGCTGCATTGATCTAATCTCTATTCCCCTGCGGCATATTCTACCCTACTTTTGATTCAAACAATAACACATAACAACAAAAACTAAAGAAACTAAATAACATGAAAAACGCAATCAAATCCATCGCAACTGCTCTGATCCTGGTTACTTCTCTAAGTGCTTTCGCAGGTGAAAACACAAACCCGGTAAAAGATAATTCGGTAAGTACTGTCAAATCATTTCTGGAAGCAACCACATTAGGCAACCTTAACTTCAACAATCAGCTATTCGCTAAAGACTTTGAATACTATACGGCAAGTAAGCCCAATGAAAAATTTAACAAAAACCAATACACTGAGTTCCTGAAAAACACCAAAGGATTGCAATACGACTGTATCACCTCATACCAGGTACTGGATGAAAACAGTGATATCTGTGTAGCAAAAGCAACAATGGCTTTTAAGAACTTCACTCGTGTAGACTACATAACCCTTACCCGCAGTCAGGATGTCTGGAAAGTGAGTAAAGTGGTAACCACATACCCCTAAAAACTTGGGTATTTTTGTTTCAACCTAAAGCCTGCGTGGAGACGCGGGCTTTTCTATTTTATAAAAAACTCAAATACAACATGAATTAATCTATACCTAACGTGTCAAATAATACGTTTGTGTATAGGTTGTACCATCTGCAGTTGCAGTGTTTCTAAACGTCAGCTTGTTACCTGTCAACTCGATAATACTGGTCGGATATCCCCATAAGATGAGAATATTATTGGCCTTAATTTCGTATACAAATTCTTCTTCTCCTTCCGCATTTGTTTTTCCCTTGTCATTGGCAAAAAATTCGAAGTAGACATTTTTAGGATCATTATCTATGATTTTGGGTGGTTCATCACCCTTTTTTGTTTCTTCAATAAAATCTACCAGATTCCAACGGCCAATAACTTTTTGTTTTATCTCCTGAATAGCTTTACTTTCTTCATCAGCCGGGCTGCTTTTTTTGCAACCTGCAGCGCATATCAAGGCAATAGTTAACAGTATTACTGTTGTCCATGATTTATTTGTTTTCATCTGTTTATTTTTTAGATAGCGTATTTGACACTTACTCCACAAGGTATTTTAATGAGAGGTAGTAATAACGATCTTCCTTTGGCTGGTAATAAACGGTTTCTTCCACTTCATCGTTGGATGTTGAATAATCAATAATCGTCTGTAGAGCACCTAATTTTTTACCCAATGCTATAGCTAGTTTTTCAGCACGCCCTTTTCCATCTGCAACAGCTGCCGCAATTATTTTAGAAAAATCTTTTGCCGGCAGATACGTCACACGGCGCGCCATAATAGATACCGTACCTGTTTTATCAATGATTAAGTTATTAAATTTCACTACTTCTTCCGGATCGGATGTCTGAAAACTATAAAAGCTGCCACCTGCACCATATTGTGTCAGTGCATAAGTGAGTTTATCCTCTGTAAACCGGGAAGAATCAAAACCTGCTGCTTTAGCTCTGTCAAAAAATACTTTCTTTATATCTTCCAGACTTCTTTTTTCCTCCGAGTAAGACAACTCTTCAGTTATCAGTATATCCAGTATATATGTCTTAATTGTTTTTTCAACTTTAGCCATACCTCTTACTTCTATACAAGCTTTTTCTGTACTTTGGCCAAAAACTTCACATATTGTTGTAAAGCACAACATTACTATTATTACATACTTCATATCCAATTCATTTAGTAGGTGTAAAAAATTATAAAACACTTCATTTAGGCTAAAAAGCCGAATTTTTTCTCAAAAAAGCCACCAATTACAGGTACCGGTTTTGTAACCTCGTTTGATGCATTGATCATCCCCAATACCAATAAAATAAGTGGAATAAGCGTAAATAAAGAAAAGACAATTGACAAGGTTGGTAGTAAAGAAGTTAAGATACCTGCTATAATGGAAATGATAATACTAAAAACAAACACGCCCAGACTCTGCTCCAGATGATAAGTCACATACGTACTTTTATCCGTTTGCTTTTTATAGGAGAAATAAGCCATCAACCAACCAATGATGGTAATGTAAGATACAATTGCTAAAGTTTTGTTGTTCATAAAATAAAATTTTAGAATTAGTGGAATTAAATTACTTCTTACAAAGATGCTGTCCAATAGCTGTATTTATGAAAAATAAGACATCTACAAAGTCTCTACAGAAAAACAAAAAGTGCCCATAAAACATCTACAAACCTGTTTTTCCCGTTAAGCCATCTAGTTGAAAAGAGCTAAAATGGTCATAATTCTAACTTCAAATTGTATTTTTGTTATGGTCAGGTCAGAATTCACACTTAATACATTGTAGGCCCTATGAAGCATTATATGAGACTGGTAATTATAGTATTTGTGCTCTTTGCAGGCATAAAAACGGTATGGTCGCAATCTGTTATTGAAGATTCATTAAAAACATTGCTTCGCAATCCGCAACTCAGCCCAGAAAAAAAGACAATGGCACTTTCTCATCTCGGCCGGATTAGTTACGAAACAGATATGCCATTTGCTTTAAGTATTACGAACGAAGCGCTGCAACTTGGTAATAAGCTTACTGATGGTCAGTACAGTGCTTTTGCACTCGCTACACTGACTTATCTGAACGTACAGCGGGACAGTCTTGTATTGGCTCAAAAAAATATTGACAGAGCATTAACATATACCGCAAAATCTTCAAACAAGGTTATTAATGGTTATATATGGCTAAGAAAAGGCTGGCTGGAATATATTGTAAATAATACCACCAAAGCAACTGCTAGCTTATTTCGTACACTTCAATTGCTGGAAGGACAGCACGCATATGCCTACGAGAGTTTAGCTTATCATTATCTGGCAAGTATTTATGCTGACCTGAAAGATGTAAAAAATTTAAAAAAATATACCCATCTTAGTCTCAATTCAGCTTATCATTCAGCAGACCCTGACATTATTTGTAACGCTTATTTGGCCACAGGTTCATCATTTTTACAAGACTTCAGAAAGGAACCAACACAAAAGATATTGCTCGATTCAGCCATTTTCTACAACCGACAGCTCTTATCACTCTCTCAATCGCAACCAAAGCGCATTATCAATCATATTAATACTGCTGCTGCAGCCTTAAACATGGCCAATATTTACTGGGAATTTTACCCAAAGCACTATAAAGACAGTGCCGAAAGGTATATTAATCTGGCTTTGACAATTGCGCGAAAGACAAAACATGAGGAAATTATTGCAAATTGTTATGGTATATTAAGCGAATATGCCATAGCTGAAGGCAATTATGCGGAAGCAGAGCGATTGTTTCATATGGGTTTTGCTGAAGTAGCACAAGATCCGGGTAGCAGAAAGCAAGTAATGGCTTCCATGATGAAAGGACTGGCCAATGTAGCGGAAAAAAGTGGAAATTCTGTAAAAGCATTGGGCTACTATAAACAATATATGACCTACGAACGGGAAGCATACGATGCCGGGAGATTGGTTGAAGCACAGCGGCTGGAAGTACAGTATGAAGCTGAAAAAAGAGAAAAAGAACTGGAAACCTTAAAGGAACGTGCTACTTTTAACCAAAAACTCAATTTTATTTCAGCCGGATTGATCTTAGCCGGTATACTTGCACTTATATTTCTTTTTCGTTCTTATCATTTCCGTTTAAAATCTTCCATTCAGCAGCAAAAACTACGGGCTGAGGAGACTGCACGCCTTAAGGCCGAACAAGAGTTATTACAGGAAAGGGAAGACAGATTGCAAAAAGAACTGCTGGCCGGCAATTTACAGGTCGAGCAAAAGAATGAACTTTTACAGGCTATGCGGGATAAATTAGCGGCTCCCTCTGAAAATGATATGCTCAAAAATCAGATGGAGCGTATATTAAAAGAGGATCAGCGGCTGAATGAAGATTTCGAACATACTAAAGCCAGTCTGACAAATATACCGCCTGAATTTTTCAACCGTCTGCAGCAACTGGCTGATAATAAGCTTACCCGATTAGATCTGAAGCACTGTTCATATATTTTAATGGGCTTCTCCAATAAAGAAATTGCCAATCGTCTGGGCGTAGATCCAAAAAGCATTTTTATGGCTCGTTACCGCATAAAACAAAAACTAAATCTGGCAAAAGAAGATAGTCTGGACCTCTTAATACAAAGGATAAGCTAAATTTTGGGAGACTGTCAAGACATAAAGAAACTGTCTTTTGCATTGACAAAATTTGGATTACTATTTCAGAAATATAGAAAATACGACCTCTTTAAAAGTCCTTATCATAGGTTCGGTTCCAATGCTTATTTCTATCCATTGGTGTCGATTTCACTTTATACTCCAGTCGGAGTCCGTTAATGCGTCTTTGTTTGAGACGTTTATTCACTTCGTCTATATATGCTATTTTAGCGATTTTGTACAATCCGTAAGCTGTTCCTTCAAATCCTTCATTAGCGATATCATCACCCACCAGTTCCAGATTAAAAAAGCAATTCAGATAGTCTTTCCAAAAGAAGATCGGATTATCATGATTATCCTTATAGCTTTCTTCCGGATAGCACATTTCATCATCAATTTCAAAATAATCGGCCAGCATCTGATTGGTTTGTGCGACAAAGTCTTTGGCTACGGCGTCATCTTTAAAAGGAACAAAGGAAATAATATCACCTTCCTCCAGCGTATCAAACATCGAATGGTTATTGAAGCAATGAATCATTTCCGGTAATAATTCGACCACATCATTGTACATTTTCTTCATAATGCAAACATACGAACAATATAAGGGATGCGAAACATTACCCTTTAACTTTAGCGGGGAATTTAATTAGCCAGTTTCTCGATCGTTTCGATCAGTTCCTGCAGTTCAAATGGTTTTTCGAGAAAAGCGTCTGCTCCGCTTTCTATTGCGGATGCTTTAATATCCTTACTTGCAGAAATCATTAAAACCGGTATTTTGGATGTTTGGGGGTCATTTTTTATGATTCTGCAGATATCACGGCCATCTATTCCGGCCATCCAGATATCCATAATAACCAAATCCGGACTGGAGGTAGAAGTCACCACCTGGGGCACTATAGATCCATCCAATGTGGAATCTACATTGTATCCCATCATTTCCAACAACATCGTAGTGGAATCTACGATTCCAGCATCGTCATCTGCCAATAAAATTCGTTTCACTTTTCTCATGATTTAAAAACAATTCAATAACTACGCCAAAAGTAAAATTAAGATTATCATTTGATTAATATTATATTACTCAGGAAGTACTACAGGAATTGTAAATTGAAAGACAGAACCTGATCCTATCTCACTCTCTGCCCAGATAAGGCCATTGTGACGTTTGATTATTTCTGCACACAGATACAAACCGATACCAAATCCGGATATTGTTTTTGTTTCTTTATTCTCGATACGATAAAATCTGTTAAACAGGCGATCCAGTTCTTCCTGCTGAATACCCATCCCCTTGTCTTCTACACTTACGAGAAGCTGACCGGAATTCAACACACTCTTCAATGTAATTTCTTTACTTTGAGGCGCATATTTAATCGCATTACTCAGCAAATTACTGACAACCTGACCAACCTTATCACGATCCGCATAAAGCAAAATAGAACCTGTAGGTACAAACTGAATATGATGTGTATTATGCGTCAGCAAAACATCCGATATGATCTCACTGATCAACTCGTTAACATCAAAAGATTGTTTTTCCAGGTACAGATTACCATCCTCAAACCGGGAAACATTTAAAAATCCGCTGATCATACTGTTCATTTTGGAAACCTGACTTTTTGAGCGATCTAAAATCCCTGTAAGACGGTCATCTTCATGATTTTTCAATATCATCTGTAAAATCTGTACATACCCCATGAGTGAGGTAAGTGGTGTTTTGAGTTCGTGACTCACAATTGAAATAAAGTCATTTTTCAATTGTTCCTCACTTTTCTGCTTACTGATATCCATTACTACCCCGGTGAAGAATAATCCTTCACTGCTGACATCGCCTATCAATCTTCCAACAGCCCTGAGCCAACGAATTTTCTGATCATGAAAACCTTTTACAGTATACGACAGATCATACCCATTTCCTTCGGCTATAGCCGTCTCTATAGAACTGGTTACCCAATCCCGGTATTCATCTGTGACTTGCCCGAGACAATCACTCAATGACACCTGCTGCTCTGGATAAAATCCAAATAGTTCTTTCAGGCGTATAGAAGCCACTAGTTCTCTTGTTTCTACATTGACACTCCAGGTGCCAAAATTTGCCGCTTCTATAGCCAGCCGTAACATCATTTCCGAATGCTCAAACTGACGTTGCGATAACAGAAGTTCACTGTTAATCTCAATAAGTTTTTCATTTACATCTCTGGAATACTCATTCGACTGACTAAGTTCTAAATTAATCGCACGGTGTTCTCTGGATAAGGTCGTCAGCTCTTTGTTGGCCTGTTTAAGTTCTTTATTTGCCTGCTTAAATTCACTGTTGACATTTTTTAGTTCTTTATTAATCTCCTGCTGTAGCTTTTCCTGACTTTCTACAAGTTTCCAGGCAGCCATCCGGTCACTCACTTCAGTAGCTGTGTGCAGAATAGCATAGGTACGACCGGTCTCATCTGTTAAGGCGCGATAAATAAAGTCAAAGTAATAGGTTTGAAACTGTCCGTCTATAAACAATTTGGCGGGTACATCTTTAGCTTCATATGTATTTCCGCTGTTCCAGACATTTTTCAGAAGATCAATAAAACCCTGTTCTTTCAAACCGAGAACAACCTCTCCCAGTTCCATGCCGATTATGCTTCTATCCTTTCCCCAAAACGTCAACATACTGTCATTTGCAAACTCGATAATCAGATTTTCACTTGTATATATAGCGGTAGCATCCTTTGATAAAATCAGAATATCTAACAATTGCCTGTTGGTAAGTGAAAATGTATTGTCAATCATAGTAATAATGAGGTAAGTCAGTGTTAAACACAAGGGATATGTTATTCCTTATCCTTGTCCTAATTTACATTAATTTTGCAAATGCAGAAAGGCTTACGTATTAATTTTGCATTACGAACCTCCTATGCAGGTATTAATCTATTATCTTAGAAACCGTCTGACCCGCAAAAGGTTTTTGAGGAAGTTCAAATTCTATCCGGATTGGAGCAGACTTCTCAGGCAACTTTACACTGACATTGAGCTTTTTATGCTGTTGTGTCGGATCTGATACAGAAATCTCATATTGACTGTTATCCAGTTTTCTAAGCATTATTACAGCGGGAATATCTGACCCCAATTTCAGCTGATCATCAGAGAAAGGTTCTGTGATTTTATAAAATACAATTTGCCAGATATGTAAACCTTTGTGAAAGACGGCCTGCTTTTCATCATCGTTAGCCAGAATGTAAATATTATCCTTTAGCAGATAATTTTTCATATCTGCAGGTTCCTTTATTTCCGGTACCATAATGTAAGCATAAGTTGCATTTTTCGGACGGACACCATGCTCGAGAGTCAACTGAAATACATTCTTGTCTTCAACCTTCTTATTATTTTTCTCTCCCGTATGTCTTATTTCACTCCAATCGCTCTTCCTGTTTTCAACCGATAAATTTACATTACCTGCATTTGGAAATATATAGCCTACCCGATTATGCAAGACCCAATTGATATGATTTCCCGCATTGAAATTACTATTCATGCTAAACGGATGTACCTCATGATCTGCGCATATATAAAATCCCTCTTCATTGTGGAAGGTTTGATTAAGAGTTGTATGGACAGGATAAGATAGGGAGGAACGAATACCCGCTCCCAGACAGACAATCTCCTCATCAAACATAAACCATGCTTTTTTTGCAGATGTATGCAGATCTTCGTCCACGACATATGCAGTAGCTCCGTATAACCCGTCAGAAACTCCACCGGAAAAAGCATGAGTACCTCTCCGGTCTCCCTCTCCCGGAGCCTTGTTGACAGGAATAGGCAAAGTATCCGGTAAGGTTGTTCCCGGTAATTTCGTCCATTTCCAGAGTGGAAATATATTATAATATTCAGGTCCGTCCAATTGCAGATTTAATGTTCCCGAGGCTCCCCAGAATCCTTTTATATTTTCCTGATTTCCGATCTCCTGTGCATAATTTCTGTTGGATACCGCATGTATAGAGAGGAAATAAGAAGGCCGGCTATGTACAGTATAATCTGTATTCCAATAGTATTTATGCTGAGGTTTTATACCAAAAGAGACATCTTCTTCACCACTCATTCTTTTACGTATAATCTCATATTGTTCTTTTCCCTGAGGATCAATTTCTTCCAATCGGAGCAGATCAGACGAATAATCCCTTTGAGTAGCCCCAATCCGGGATATTCCTCTTCCCAGAACATTCCAGTCGATCCATTTGCCCCTGATCACACCAAATATAGATTCCAGAATAAACTTGCGGAACAATGTTAGTTTTTCACCTTTCAATGCATATTCAGTATCCGCTGTGTAACTGGCTGCTTTAATAACACTGTGCATAAATTCTGTCCCATAAGCACCGTTGTACAAATATCCGTAATGCATATCATAGGAAAGATCATATTGCATCCCTTCTCCTTCTGTATATTGAATCGGCGCATACGTTTCCCTTACCCCCGTCTCCAGAACAATTTTATTCCGCAACAATGCGCCCATGTATATCCATCCCATAGCGATCTGTGCTTTATTTGCGCCGAAATTAAATTTATGCATAGGATTATTACGGCCATTGCTTGTGACGGATGTATCTTTACATATGGCTGCAAGCGTACTTTTTTCAACAGACTTCTCCAAAGGTTTTGCACCGAATTTCATATTGATAAGGCTCAGGGACAAAGATTGAGGGCGTGTAATCCCTTGCTGATACCAGTTGTCACAATACGGTAACGGCTTATGATTGGTAAAATATGTTAAGCTTTTATGGACAGCATACCATAAATCCTTATTTCTGTAATAGCTACTCTGTGGATGTGAATATGCCAAAGTCATAGTTCGGATCCGCTCCAGTACAGGCATCCAACCAGGATTAATCCGTTTATGATCTGTATAATCAAATTCTTCCCATTTGCCATTGCTGTGATTGAGCGTAGAAAGGCTATTTTTCACTTTCCTGTCCAGCTCGCTGATATCTTTAACAGCGCTGACCTGTTCATCATGAACCCGTTGTAATATAGTCTGGTAGATATCTTCAGTCTGCGCCTGAGCATGGAAATAAAGGCAAACTGTAAAGAGTAATAAGAAAATTAGATTAGGTTTCATAGCTTATTATCCGGTAACGGATTTATCAGTCGCTAATGTAATTTTTATAAATTGGAATACAAACCCATTCGGAGAAAGATCTGCTTTAGTAACAAACTTGGTGCAAAATACAGCTTATAAATAACTACAAAAGGCAGAAAAATCTGCCTTTTGTAGTTATTATACTCACTTTAAGAATTAGAATAATCAGAAAGTGTTGCTTAAGTTGTTAGGATTTACTACCTGCTTCAGTCAGCACTTGTTCCACAATATTTTCCAGATCAGAAAGATCGAATGGTTTTGCCAGATAAGCATCTGCACCAGCCGTCTCTGCAAGAACATGAATATCATTATTCGCGGAAACATAAATAACCGGAATATGATTAAAGTCGGGATGTGCCTTCAGGAGTTGTGTTGCCTTAATACCTCCGATATCCGGAATCCAGTTGTCCATCAAAATAACATCAGGGTTTACTTCGGCAGCTTTCTCTATAATATCATGTGAAGTCTGAGAAATTTCCACCTTGTAACCTGCTTCTGCAAGTATAATGGAACACACTTCCAATATATTGATATCATCATCAAAAAGCAATACGGTTTTGTCGTTCATAAGTATGTAATGTTGTGAGGTATATGTTAATTTGTACAGTAGATGTATTGGATACTAAACGCTTAATTGGTTTATAAATACGGCTAATTCATCGGGTTTCAGCAAATAATCAACCTGAACACGCGATACTGCCTGTCTGGGCATATAATCCACCTCTGCTGTTTGAGGATCCTGCACAAGTATTATGCCACTATTATGCTTTATCCTGCATAATCCGTCAACTCCGTCAGCATTTGCTCCGGAAAGCAGTAAAGCTACTGTATTTTCTTCAAATACTTCAGCTGCAGACTGGAATGTGACATCTATTGAAGGACGGGAATAGTTCATTTTTTCTGAAGAATCTAAAGAAACCAGGTTTTTATTTTCAAAAAGAAGATGATAGTCCGGAGGTACCACATAAATACATCCGTTTTCAAGAGACATCTTATCTTCGACTTCAAATACTTCTAAATCTGTATAACTGGAAAGCAATGCATTAAGTATAGAATCAGGATACGGTTTCCGATGAAGAATAATAACAATTGGAAAGGACAGGCCTTTCCGTAGTTCGGGCAGGGCTTCCAATATTACTTTCAGACTTCCTGCAGATCCGCCAATAAGAAATATCTCTGCTTTTTTCAACATCTTCTACTTACTTTTTCGCCAGATTTTTTCAGCATCCAGCTGTTTGTACCGGCTTTCCAAAGCGGAAAACCGTAATGTTTCCTTTGATCCCAGAGCAAGAAAACCAAGACTATCCAGGCTGTCATCAAACAGACGGAATACCTTATTTTGCAATTCTTTATCAAAATAAATCAGCACATTCCGGCACATTATCAGCTGAAATTCATTAAAAGAACTGTCCGAAACCAGATTGTGTGTTGAGAATATCATTTTTTCTTTCAGATCTTCATTGAATTTAACCATGTCATAATTGGCCGTGTAATAGCCTGAAAAATCTGATTTCCCTCCGGATAAGATATAATTTTCGGAATACTGTTTCATCTGGCTTATCGGAAAAATTCCCTTTCTGGCCTTTTCCAGTACACCCGGGTTAATATCCGTAGCATACAACAGCGATCTGTGATATAAATTTGCTTCCTTCAGCATAATAGCCATTGAATACACTTCCTCTCCGGTAGAACATCCTGCCAGCCAGATGCGGACAAACGGATAAGTTCCCAGCTGAGGAAATACATTTTCACGCAGGGATTTATAAAAAGACGGATCGCGAAACATCTCTGTAACATTTACCGTTATCTCTTCGATAAAACGTTGTAAATATTCCGGATGATTCAGCACTTTATACCGCAGTTCTGCAAAACTGGTAAACTTATCAATGAGACAGATCCTGTTTATTCTTCGTTTGAGAGATGCACGGCTGTATTCTGTAAAATCATAACCATATAGGGCAGATACATCTGCGAGTAGCATTTCGAGCTCATCATTTTTTATAATATTCGGCTCCAGCATTTATTTCACTTTTCCTATGACTGCCAACAACTTATCTACATCTACAGGCTTGGAGATATAATCCCATGCTCCTGCTTCTATACACTTTTCCCGATCTCCATCCATTGCCTGTGCGGTGACTGCAATAACAGGGATATGCCTGCATTGTTCTAAGCCATGGATGATCTTCATCGCTTCATATCCATCCATTTCTGGCATCATCATATCCAGCAATACCAATCCTATATTTTTATTTTCTTTCAGCAATGAAATTCCTTCTGCCGCTGACTGACTGGATACCGAATGGTATCCTTTCGACTTTAAAGTCAGGGTCAAGGCAAAGATATTTCTGCTGTCATCATCAATGATTAATATTAATTTGTCCTTTTCCATAATCTTTTCCTGCCCCTATTAATTTTCATATAACCATACCCTAAGTAAAGAGAGCAACTGATCCGCATCCACCGGCTTTGATATATAGTCTGATGCCCCAGCTATAATACATTTTTCGCGGTCACCAGTCATTGCTTTTGCAGTTACCGCCATTATAGGCAGTTTTGCATACTGCGGAGATTGTCTTATCAACCGGATAGTTTCATATCCGTCCATTTCAGGCATCATCATATCCATAAGCACAATTGAAATATCAGGATTATCTTTTAATTGCTGAATAGCTTCTTTTCCATCTATAGCAGAAATTACCTTCATCTGATATTTTTCTAACGCTTTAGTCAGCGAAAAGATATTACGCACATCATCATCCGCAATCAATACTTTCTTATTACTCAGCACTTCATTTAATGAACCCAGTTTATTAGCCTTCTTCTGCACCTGGTCAGCATTCTTTTCTTCTACCAAATGCAGGAATAATCCGACCTCATCTAAGATTCGCTGATAAGAATGTGCCGTTTTGATTACAATAGAATCTGCATATTGCTTAATCTTCGTTTCTTCAGCTTTGGACAGATTTTTACCTGTGAAAATGATAATAGGTAAATTCTCTAAACCCTCATTCTTTTTGATGGCTTCCAGCGTCTCATAACCTGTCTTATCCGGAATGCCCATGTCCAGGATCACACAATTGACGGCATCAGAAGTCAATGCTTCTACACTGTCTTTCACATTGCTTCTGATCTCAGAAGCAATATTAAAGTTGCTCAGAAAATACGATAAGGCAGTCGCATGCTTAGGGTTCTCTTCTACAATCAGTACTTTTTTAGGATAACGGGCCAAAGCATCTTCAATCTTCTTAAACATGCCTCCGATCTGTTCCATTGCAATAGGTTTGTTGATAAAATCTATCGCCCCTTTGAGTAAACTCTCCTTTTTCATTTTCAGAGAGGACATCATATGTACAGGAATTGGTCGTGTGGCCGGATTACTTTTTAATTCATCCATAACTTGCCATCCGTCTTTTATAGGTAGCTGTATATCCAGCAAAATGGCCAAAGGTTTGTATTTTTCAGCAAATTCTGCAGCAATATCTCCTCTTACGGCTACTATTCCTTTATAATTTTGCTGTCGTGTATATTTCAGCAGTGCCTTAGCAAAGTTGGTGTCGTCCTCCACGATCAGGATAACCTTGTCATGCTCCTTAATATTATTTCTATCATCCTCAATCTCTGCAGGTATATCCAGAATAACGTACGGACTGATTTCTTCAGCGACCAAAGCATTCACCTCTTCTACATCAGAAGATATAATAGCGACCAATTCATCCGCTTTCGGACTGATGACAGATACCTGTTTCGATTTTGGAATAACAAGACTGAATATACTTCCCTCATTTTCTTTGCTCTCCAGTCTGATTTCTCCTCCCAAAAGACGGGCTATTTCACGGCTTATAGACAGCCCAAGCCCTGTACCGCCAAATTTTCTTCTGGTAGATCCATCGGCCTGCTGGAAAGCTTCAAATACTATTTTCTGCTTATCTTCAGCAATGCCAATTCCGGTATCTTTTACAGCAAATACAATATTATTCCCGTTACTTTCTTCCTCTGTAATGGTCAGTGTAATACTTCCTTTGGATGTAAACTTAATCGCATTTGACAGCAGATTCCGCAGCACCTGATCCAGTCGTAATCTATCTGTCTCCAGTGTCGAAGGCAAGTCCGGCTGAATAACAATATTCAGATCCAGCGATTTTTCCTTCACTATAGGTGCAAACAGGCTGCTTAATTCCTGTGTTACGTCTGATAGTTTAACATCCTGGTACTCCAGTTCCATCTTGCCGGCTTCGATCTTCGAAAGATCCAATATCTCATCAATAAGACTCAACAAGCTCGTACCCGAACTTTGTATAACCTTCGCTGATTCGATTTGATCTTCATTCAGATTCTCTTCTGTATTTTCTGACATGAGTCTTGAAAGAAGCAAAATCGAATTTAAAGGAGTCCTTAACTCATGAGACATATTCGCCAGAAATTCTGACTTATATTTTGTACTTAAGGCTAGTTCTTCTGCTTTTTCCTGAATCTCCAGATTACGTTCCGCAATAAGATGATTTTTTTCTTCCAATAGTTTGGAACGCTCTTCCAGTTCCTGATTAGATTGTAAAAGTTCTTCCTGCTGAACGCGCAGTTCTTCTTCCGAAGCCTGCAGTTTTTGCGTTTGTGCCTCCAGTTCTGTGTTCAGATTTTCCAGTTCAGAATGCTGCGCCTGCAGTTCTTCCGACTGTGCCTGGGTTTCTTCCAAAAGGGTCTGTACCTGTTTTCTGCTTTTGGCTGCAGCAAGAGCCAGCGCTATAGTGGCAGAAGCTTCCTTGAAAAAGCCAATCTTTAACTTATCAAATTTATGTGCCGATCCCAGTTCGATAACACCTATACAGATACCGTTAAGAATAACGGGTAACAGTAAAATATGACCTACTGCCAATTTACCGTTTGAAAAACTAACAATATAGTCTTCAGCCTGAATCCCCTCAATCAGTTTTTCCTTGCCATCTTTCAGAACCTGACCAACCATTCCTTCACCGATTTCAAGTGTTTTGGTCATTCTTTCTTCCAGCGCATAGGCACTTTGCAGTCTGATCAGATCATTCTCCAGCAGATAAAATGCACCGTTTATACAATCTCCGTAATTCGTCAGGTGCGACAGAGAATCTTCCGCCAATACTTCCTGGCTTTTATTACCTACAAGTATTTCATTCAGCTTCGCTAATCCTGTCTGACGCCAATCGTTATTATTCAGTTTATCAAAAGAAGATTTTAAAGCGTCTGTCATATCATTCAGAGATCCTGCCAGGCTTCCCAGATCATCTTCTTCTGTATCATTGATTCGTATAGTGTAGTCTCCATGAGCAATATTATTCGCGATTTTTTGAATAACATTCAAGCGGCGGCTTATCTCCTCATCCTTTTTCTTTAAAGAAGACTGCAGCTGCTCTCTCTTATAATAATCTTCTCTTATTTTTTTGTAGAATACGGAAGTAATAATCAAAGAAGCTATAGCCGCTATTACAATAAAAAAAGAAGTGTATTTTGATGAGGCATCGAGGGCTATTGTTCTCTTGTTTAGAAGCATTTCCTCTTCATTTGTAAAACCAGCAATAATATTCCGGCAGCTATCCATATAACGTTTGCCTTCCTCTAACTGTTCTACTGTAATATCACCACCTTGTTTTCTGATTTTCACCAGATTCTGAAGAATATTTATTCTGGAATTGACTAATGATTCAAGGCTGTCTGAGCGACGGGTTTGGTTCGGATTGTCTATCGTCAACTCTCGTACAGTTTTTAGTGACTCCGGTAAAGATTGCGTACTATTGATATAAGGCTCCAGAAAACTTTCTTTACCTGTAAGCTGAAAACCACGCTGTCCTGTTTCCGCATTTTGCAGATCGACAAGAATCTTGTTGACGCCACTGATCACCTGACGGGTATGATCCACCTTCTTTCGGTTATTGATTTGTTCCTTTATACTGAGATAGGAAGCGGTAGAACTCGCCAACAATATCAGTAATGAAACTCCAAAGCCTATCTGAAGGCTGCGTATAAATTTGCCAGGCATGCGCTGTCTAGTTTAAAGGTATAGTGAAATAAAATGTTGATCCTTGTCCGGTCTGACTCTGTATTCCAAATGTTCCGTTATGTTGGCGGATGATTTCCGAACAGATGTATAGGCCTATTCCAAGACCCTGAAATTTGAGCGATGACTCTTCGACGCGATAGAATTTATTGAAAATATTTTTTTGCTTATGCTCAGGAATTCCAATTCCGAAATCAGTAACATCTACTTTGATTTGGGCATTTTCCTGTTCTGTTTTAATAATCACTCTTTTTGAATCAGGCGAATACTTAATAGCATTTGTCAGGTAATTGATTAATACCTGTTCGATCCTTATTTCATCACCAAGTACAGGCTGATCAATAAGATCGCCCTCCCGTTCAATCCTTATATTACTGTTTTCATGTGTGTGGTATATGGTATCCACAACATTGCTCAGCAAATTTTCAAAGTTGAACAATCTCTTATTCATCTTTAGTTTACCGTTATCTATTTTAGATATATCCAGTAAATCTGCAATCAGACTATTCAGTTTAGAGACTTGATGCTGTACAGTATTCAGGTATTTGCTTGTAGCTGTATTTTCTTCGGCACTCAGGGTTCGTTCTAACAGTTGTATGTATGCCTTGATACTGGTGAGAGGAGTTTTCAATTCATGGCTGGCTATACTCAGAAATTCATCTTTCTTTTTCTCTATTTGTTTCTGATCATCAATGTCTGTGAAAGTACCCACCCATTTAACAATCACCTCCTGCTCTCTGATAGGTATAATACGCAATAAATGAAATCTGAATATATCCGAATCGATCTCTTTAATCCTGACTTCAAGTTCCAGCGAATTGCTACTGGCCATAGCCAACAACCACTCATCCCAGATATTTTTATCTTCCGGATGTGTTTTCGGAAATGTTTCAGATGAAAGTGAATACTTAAACCACTTTTCATTAACAAATTCAATATGACCTTCTGCATTTGCGGTGAATGCGATCTGAGGCAGAGACTCTAAGGTAGAATGCAAATGATAGACCCTCTCTTTTAATTTTGCTTCTGCATTCTTTCTGGTTTCGATTTCAGAAATAAGAGCCTGCTGCGTTTCATTTAGAGCTAGTGTCTGTTCGTACAACCGATAGAATGTTTTTACCTTTAACAGCAGAATATCGGGATCTACAGGTTTAGTTACATAATCAATACCTCCTGATTCATAGCCTTTTGTGATAAATTTCTTATCGGTGTTGACCGCAGAAAGAAAAATAATGGGTATTTCCTTTGTTTTACTGAAGCCTGAAAGGGTCTCTGCAACTTCAAAGCCATCAATACCCGGCATTTGAACGTCCAGAATGATAAGGGCATAATCATTTCTTAATACCTTTTTTAGTGCTTCTTCTCCGGACAATGCTGTGTCTACTAAAAAATCCTTGGATTCTAATAATCGTTTTAAAGAATAAATATTTTCTGATTTGTCATCAACAATTAGAATCATGTGCTTGTTCATAGTTTTAAAGACCGATTTTTTGATGCGAAGTGACGATCTGAATTTTAAAGGCTTAAAATAACCATTTATTATTTAATAATACAAGTTGTGCCACCAAAAAAATACGTTGAAAATCTAGCTAAAAAACAGATCAGCTTAATTATTATCCCGAATACAGAATTATTTTGAGAGATAAACAAAACGGAAATTTAATTAAAAATAAAAATGCACCTTATGTCAAGGTGCATTTAGTAACTTAATACACGTTCAGGTTAAGTTGCCCATGCCCGGTCACCTTTTTGATATGGAAAATCACCATCATATTTTCCAGGAATTTTTACATAACGAAGTACTTCTGTAGCACCTAACTTTGAACTAAAAAAAGTGAGCAAAGTCAGCTGTTTAAACAAAGTGAAAAAATGAGGCGGATCCTGCTCTTTTCTTTTACCATTATACTCCTTGGATTCCTTATCCAGCTTATTGACAAATAAAGTCTGGTCTTTTTTCTCTAACTTCTGAAATTCGCTCCCAAACTCTTTCTTAGCTCTTGTATCTATCGTAGCGAGGCCTTCCATAAAAATCTTTTGTTCATTAGCTGTATAGCAATCTCTTACTATCACCGGGATCACCTCCCCTACACCGGCTTCTTTTGCGCCGGGAGTTTTTGTCTTCGGCAAAATAGCTTCTGCCAGATCCCCTATAAAATCAATAGATTCAGCCTCAAAAAGCTTTTTAATATCCTGCGATACCGGTCTTTTGCAACCTTCCAGAAAAAGATTTGCGCCGACGATAGTTCCCCCCATCAGTAAGGCCACCCGTTGTATTGCGTCTCTTCTATTCATTGTTATGAAATAAATATGTTAAAGATTTCCTTTTTTTAACTCACTGACTGCAAAATCTACAGCCCGAGCTGTAAAAGCCATATAAGTAAGTGATGGATTGACACAGGATGCCGAAGTCATAAAAGCTCCGTCTGTCACGAATACATTCTTTGCATCCCATACCTGATTATGTTTATTGAGCACCGATGTACGCGGATCATGCCCCATCCTCGCTGTACCCATTTCATGTATACCCTGTCCCATGCTAAACCCTCCGTCAAATGTGGATACATCTTTTACACCTATAGATTCCAACATTTCCTTCATTTCCTCACTGGCATCCTTCCGTATTTTTTTCTCATTTTCTTTGATTTCAGCATCCATCACCAATACTGGAAGCCCCCACTTATCTTTTTGCGACTTATCCAGTGTAATCTTATTTTCATGATAAGGCAATATCTCCCCGAAAGCCCCGAATCCCAGATGCCATGATCCGGCTTCTGATATTGCATCTTTCCATGCTCCGCCTACACTCATATTATCTACATCACCAGACCAGTTGCTACGCGAAGCTCCGCCCTGATAACCAAATCCTCGTATGTAGTCCCGCTTTTTAGTATCTCCTTCCACATTTGCAAACCGGGGAACATAAAGGCCGTTTGCACGTCTGCCGAACACATACTTATCTTCATAGCCCTCTACTCTACCTCCTGCACCACTATTTAACATATGATCCATGAGATTATGTCCCAGCTCACCACTACTGCTCCCCAGACCTCCTTCCCAGATATCGGTAGCCGAATTCATCAATACCCATGTCGAATTGAGTGCTGAAGCACAGACAAAAACAACCTTCGCAAAATACTCATAGGTCTTATTGGTCTCTGCATCCAGTATTTCTACACCTTTAGCTTTTTTTGTATCCTTATCATAAATAATACTCTTGACAATAGAAAATGGTCTGAGTGTCAGATTTCCAGTCTTCAAAGCTGCCGGAAGCGTTGAGGATTGTGTACTGAAATATCCTCCGAAGTTACATCCCAGACCACATTTATTCTGGTACTGGCAATTGACCCGACCATGATGAGGAACCGTAATATTAGCCACTCTCCCTATTATAAAATGTCTTTTGCTTGCATATTTACGCTTAATCCTTTCGGCCATCTCTTTTTCGACAAAATTCATAGCCATAGGAGGCATAAAATCTCCGTCAGGCAGTACCGAGATACCATCTCTGTTACCGGAAATACCTGCAAACTTTTCTACATAACTATACCATGGTGCTATATCTTTATAACGAACAGGCCAGTCTATGCCATGTCCGTCTTTAGCATTCGCTTCAAAATCCAGATCCGACAGACGATAGCTTTGCCTTCCCCACATTAGAGAGCGTCCGCCAACATGATAGCCTCTGAACCAGTTAAAGGGTTTAACTTCCTTATAGGGACTTTCTGTTTCATTGGTCCAGAAATCAACATTACTTTCATTTATCCACTGATTCATAATTCCAAAAGGCAAATATTTTTTGGCGATATCCAGCGGTACCTTACCTCTGTGCGGAAAATCCCAGGGATCTTTATTGGGTGACGGATAGTCCTTGACATGCTCGATATTACGACCACGCTCTAACATAATAGTCTTGAGTCCCTTTTCTGTTAGTTCTTTTGCAGCCCAGCCTCCTGTGATTCCGGACCCGATGACAATTGCATCATAAACATTATTTGCCATTTCCCTCTTAATTAGTTTATTTGGTTATTAGTTGTGTATTGTCAAATTATAAAACACCTATTTAGATTTTATTTTCTAAACCTCAACCACATAAAAAATAAGTTTATATTTATATTGTTAACCAAAATTTGACCATTCCGGAAAATATATTTCAACTAACTCATTATTTATGCGTTTATGTTTTAATAAGACAAGTGTAAGATTTTTTTTTGATTTAATTGCAACCGGTTGTTTTTTTTTGTAAAATTGTATAACACAAGCGCGTACAAGAATAACCATATTATAAAATTATTAAAAAACAGATTTAACTTTTGTTTTCTATCCGGATACACAGCTATCCCTCACGAACAACATAACATAATCTGTATAAATGAAATATTATGATAACAATTAAAGGTCCTGCAATTTTTCTTGCACAATTTATCGGTGATGAAGCACCATTTAATACATTAGACGGCATCTGCCAATGGGCGTCAGATCTGGGATACAAAGGTATACAGCTTCCTACTTTGGATGCCCGTTTCATTGATCTCGAAAAGGCAGCGAATAATAAAAATTATGCACTGGAACTGAAGGCGAAAATACAATCATATGGATTAGAAATTACCGAATTGTCTACCCATCTTCAGGGGCAGTTGGTTGCAGTCAATCCCGCTTTTGATGATCTGTTTGATGCTTTTGCACCAAAAGAATTACACGGCAGTCCCAAGGCGAGACAGCAATGGGCTATACAGCAGCTTAAATATGCTGTCAAAGCTTCTCATAATCTCGGACTCAAGGCATTAGCAACATTCAGCGGAGCCTTGTTATGGCCATTTGTATATCCCTGGCCGCAGCGTCCTGCAAATCTGATAGAGACCGGATTTGCAGAACTCGCCACATTATGGTTACCCATACTCGATGAAGCCGAGCGCTATGATGTCGATGTCTGCTACGAATTACATCCCGGTGAGGATCTGCATGATGGTGTTACATTCGATATGTTTCTTGAAAAAGTAAATTATCACAACCGAGCCAATATTCTATATGATCCCTCTCATTTTGTTCTTCAGTGTCTGGACTATCTCCAATTCATCGACCTCTACAACGACCGTATTAAAATGTTTCATGTTAAAGATGCTGAGTTTACACCATCAGGTCGTCAGGGTGTATACGGAGGATATCAAAACTGGCAAACGAGAGCCGGACGATTCAGATCTGTAGGCGATGGACAGGTTGATTTTAAATCCGTTTTTACAAAACTTACACAATACAATTTTCAGGGATGGGCTGTACTGGAATGGGAATGCGCCTTTAAAAACCCGGAAGACGGAGCAAGAGAAGGGGCTCTTTTTATAAAAGACTATATTATCAGAGTCACTGACAAGGCTTTTGATAATTTTGCAGCAGTAGAAACCAATAACGACCTTAATAAGAAGCTATTAGGTCTTTAAAGTATAACCTTCAAAAAATTGAGCGCTATGAGCTTTACAAAAATAAGGATGGGCATGATAGGTGGCGGTAAAAATGCTTTTATCGGAGCTGTTCACCGTATGGCTGCCAGTCTGGATGGTCATATCGAATTCTGTTGCGGCGCATTAAGTGCAGATCCCTCTACCGCAAGAGAATCCGGAGAATTCTTATCCCTTCCGGAAGAAAGAACCTATACAAGCTATCAGGAAATGATAGAGCGGGAAAGTAAACTGCCGGAAGATAAACGAATGCATTTCGTAAGTATTGTCACGCCCAATTTTGCCCATTTTGAACCGGCTATGATGGCACTCGATCACGGCTTTCATGTTGTTCTTGAAAAACCTATGACGCTCACGCTGGAACAGGCTTTGCAGCTTCAGCGAAAGATAACCGATACAGGACTTCTGCTCTGCCTTACGCATACTTATTCGGCTTATCCTATGGTCAAACAGGCACGGCAACTTGTGAAAGAAAATAAACTGGGAAAGATCCGAAAAATAATGGTGGAATATCCTCAGGGCTGGCTCAGTACAATGATCGAAACGGATGTAGCACTTGCGGCCTGGCGTACCGATCCCGAAAAAAGTGGAAAAAGTGGCTGTATGGGAGATATAGGTACACATGCCGCACATTTGGCAGAATACATCTCAGGACTGAAAATAGAGAAAATATGTGCTGATCTGCACACATTCGTGGAAGGCAGAAGACTGGAAGATGATGGTAACATATTATTACGCTTTGATAATGGAGCTACGGGTGTGCTATCTGCATCGCAGGTTGCTGCAGGAGAAGAAAATGCGTTAAAAATCAGAGTTTACGGTGAAAAGGCTGGTCTGGAATGGAATCAGCAGGAACCCAATACGCTTCTGCTTAAATGGCTCGATGCCCCGGCGCAGATATTCCGTACAGGGCAATCCTACCTGCATCCTGTCACAAAACACAATACCCGACTGCCAGCAGGTCATCCTGAAGGATATGTTGAAGCATTCGCCAATATTTACAACAACTTTGCATTAACGCTTTTGGCTTCATTAAACGGAACAAAAGCTTCAGATACGGAACTGGATTTTCCAACTACAGACGACGGTGTTCGTGGAATGAGATTTATAGAAACAGTAATAGCCTCCGCACAGTCTGATCTGAAATGGACTGACTTTTAATAAAATCAACATAAAAAACCATAAAATATGAATACCAGAAGACAATTTCTTAAAAAGACATCCTTACTGGCAGGAACTGGATTGCTCGCCTCTACCGTCCCAAATTCTGTATTTGCGATGTTCAATAGCGGCATTATGCCAAATGACCAGGTAAATATTGCTGTGATCGGCGCCAAAGGTATGGGCTGGTCCAATGTAAGCGCAGCTATGAAAATACCGGGTGTCAATCTCATTGGTATATGTGATGTAGATAAAAATGTAATTGACAGCCGGTTAGCAGACCTTAGTAAA
This sequence comes from Sphingobacterium sp. UBA5789, assembly GCF_002418355.1. Lineage (NCBI taxonomy): Bacteria > Pseudomonadati > Bacteroidota > Sphingobacteriia > Sphingobacteriales > Sphingobacteriaceae > Sphingobacterium > Sphingobacterium sp. UBA5789. The sequence continues at coordinate 1,151,555 of NZ_DIDX01000004.1, forward strand.
CAGAATATAGATATAAATAAAATAAAAACATATGGCGATTATCGTGCATTGCTGGACAACAAAGATGTCGATGCTGTCATTATAGGCACTCCTGACCACTGGCATGCCTTACAAATGATTCATGCCTGTGAAGCAGGAAAAGATGTCTATGTAGAAAAACCAGTAGGAAACTCTATTGTCGAATGTAACCGTATGGTTGCTGCTCAGGCACGATACAATAAAGTTGTACAGGCCGGGCAATGGCAACGCAGCCAAAAGCATTTTAAAGATGCTGTAGATTTCATAGGTACCGGACAGCTCGGTAATATACGTACCGTAAAAGTATGGTGCTACCAGGGATGGATGAAACCCGGGCCTGTAGTACCGAATAGCGACGTACCAACAGGAGTAGATTACAAACAATGGTTAGGCCCTGCTCCTCTTGTTCCCTTTAATTCCAGTAGATTCCATTTTAATTTTCGTTGGTTCTGGGATTATGCAGGCGGTCTGATGACAGACTGGGGGGTACATCTTCTGGATTATGCTTTACTGGGTATGAAAGCAGAATTACCTAAATCTATAGTGGGCTTAGGAGGTCGCTTTGCTTATCCGGATCTATACGAAGAAACTCCGGATACTTTGACTACACTGTACGAATTTGATAAGTTCAATATGGTTTGGGATTCTGCAATGGGTATTGACAACGGCTCATACAACAGAGATCATGGCATAGCATACATAGGTAATAACGGCACATTGATCCTTAACCGTGGTGGCTGGGAAGTGATAGAAGAGAAAAAAAGTCAGAATAAAGTGGTAAAACCATTTGCCGCGGCATCCGACAATGGTCTCCAAAACCATATGCAAAATTTTATAGATGTTATTAAAAGCCGGAAAATGGAAAATTTGAAATGTTCTATACAGGCCGGGGCACATGTCGCCACGGTAGCCCAGATGGGAAATATCTCTTACCGCAGCGGGCAGAAACTTGTTTGGGACAAGAATAGCAATAGTTTTACAGATAATAAGATCAATAAACTATATCTGGAAAAAGAATATCACAACGGATACAAACTTCCGCGCGTGTAAGATCAATTCAGGATAGCAGCCATCTTCATCATGATGAAGGTGGCTGATTATTCATAAAAAACCGCTGCCATCACTTAAAAAAGTAACAGACAGCGGCCAAAACAAACAATTTACTATATATGCTTAGGGAAGTTGTCTACCCAGTCATTGTACTTCCAGCTTTCAGCCTCTTCATCCGTCAGCAGACATTTTTCCAGCTGTTCGATGCAGACCTCTTTATTCAGATCCTGTCCGATAAATACCAGTTCTGTTTTTCTGTCTTCCCATTCAGGATGCCATCTTTTTCTCATTTCGGCTTCATACTCTTTAAAATCAGGATAGCGCTGACGCTCTCCTTCGGGAATAGAACACCACCAGACGCCTGCTCCTTCCAACCGGAGACTTCCTCCTGCCTGACTGAAGCTGATAGCTTCATTAGGACGGGAGGCCATCCAGAACAGGCCTTTGGCACGAATTAGATTATACGGATATGTAACATTCAGATATTGATACCAGCGTTGCGGATGAAAAGGTCGCTGACTCGTAAATACAAAGGAAGAAATACCATACTCCTCCGTTTCCGGCACATGCTCCTGTGCCAATTCATTCTGCCAGGCGTCAGAAGACTCCGCAATAGACTGATTGTAAAGCCCTGTACCAATAATATCTGATACCACGATCTGTCCAAAAGAACTTTGGATAATTCGTGCGCCGGGATTTAATTTTCTGATCGCAGCCTTTAATACGCCAATTGTTTCTTCTGCAACAAGATCTACCTTATTCAGAATAATTACATTAGCAAATTCGACCTGATCCGTCAACAGATTGACAATAGTGCGACTATCATAATCATCATCTGTCAATCTGCGATCTGTCAATGTTTCTGCCGAACCGAAATCTTTAAAAAAGTTAAAACAATCGACTACAGTTACCATAGTGTCGATATAACTCAGATCAGGAAGATTAATCCCGTTTTGTTCATCTACAAAACTGAACGTCTGCGCTACAGGAAGCGGCTCTGATATACCTGTACTCTCGATAAGTAAATAATCAAACCTATTCTCTCTGGCCAGCCGCTCCACTTCCACCATCAGATCCTCACGCAGGGTACAGCAGATACAACCGTTACTCATCTCCACAAGCTTTTCCTCTGTACGCGAAAGCGTGTTTTCTTTTTTGACCAATGAAGCGTCGATATTGATCTCGCTCATATCATTGACAATCACTGCAACCTTCAGATTCTCCTTATTGTGAAGAACGTGGTTGAGCAACGTAGTCTTTCCTGCTCCCAAAAATCCGCTAAGCACGGTTACAGGCAATTTTTTATTCTTCATTTTATAATAGATTTACGTATTCTTTGCCTATAGATACTGCCAGGATACTGATAACTTCAGCCATTCTATTATTCGTTGACGGTGCTGTTCTCCATACAATACCACAAACCGTTGTGTCTCCTCATGCGACACATCAGTATAGATAGCCAGACGCTTTCTTACAAAATCCCTTGTAAGCGCAATTCCGCATTTATTCTCTATACAATCTTTCCAGCTTTCGTAATCCTGAGGTACCATAATCCTTTACATTCATGTTTCTGTTGAACAAAGATAATAACCAAAATTAACAAATGCAACATAGTTGCATTAAATAAATATTTGTGGTATTTTTACTTTATAAACTAAAAAAATTGTCTCATGTCTCTTCGCCCCCTTATCCCTCTCTTGATTATTGCTTTAACTATTTTATCCGTACATCCCTCCGGAGCACAGACAAACGTACAGCAACAACATATTATTGATCACAAACCGTTGATGAACAAAACCTGGGAGGTATTTGATCAGCTTATGTATAAGGTAGAGAAAAAAGCAGATAAGACTATTTACATTCCACATTTTCCACCTGCTTTGCAGCAACTGAATAACAAAAGTGTCACCTTGCAGGGGTATATGGTCCCTATCAACACAGGGCGAAAACATAATTGGTTTTTATTGTCTGTCTTACCGGTAGCCCAATGCATGTTTTGCGGGCAAAACGGAATACCGCCAATGGCAGAAATCATGATGAAAAACAAACATAAGGTTACATTTAGCGAATTGCCGGTCCGTATTACAGGTATTGTATATCTCAATGCAGATAAAGACGGACATACCGAGATTCAGATAAGTGATGCGGAGTTGATCACTAACAAAAACTAATTCACTCGTCAGTAAACAACCCACACAACACACTAAAAATCAGCATATAAAATATTATTTGAAAGGAATATCTTATCTTTACGATGGATATTTATCTATGAACCTATAATCAGAAAAATGAAAAGAGCTGTCGTTATCTTGATCGGGATACTATTTTTACAGCATATACCTGTTTTATCCTGCACTATTTTTATAGCAAAGGACGGAAAACAGGTTTTGGTCGGGAATAATGAAGACTACTCCCCTTTGAAGAAGACCTATATATGGGTGAGGCCTTCAAAACAACAAAAGAAAGGTTACATTTTCTGGGGATTTGAAGAAAAATTTCCGGAAGGGGGTATAAATGAACAGGGGCTCTTCTATGATGCAGCAGCCCTCCCTCAGGAAGTAGAAATCGTTAAAGATCCCGCAAAGCCTGATTTCGAAGGTTATATTCTGGAAAAAATTCTACAGGAATGCGGTACAGTAGAAGAAGCATTAAAAATCTTTGCACGGTACAATCTAACATGGCAGCAAAAAGCCCAAATCATGATAGCTGACCGTACAGGTGATTACGCTATTGTCCATGCAAATTATATCATCCGTCCGGGTAGTAACAATTATGTACTTACAAATTATAACCTTCAGGATCGTCAATATACAGATTTCAAGTGCTGGCGAAGAAAAACGGCTTACAATCTGCTCCAAACAAAACCTCTGTCTTTAGAAAATTTCACAAACATCCTGGACGCAACAGCACAGCGGGAGACAGATAACAGTACCGTTTATTCACAGGTATGCGACCTCAAAAACAAAACCATTTACCTCTACCAACGTCACGATTATACGGTTGTTCACAAAATAGATGTCCTTCAACTTCTCAAAAAGGGATATCAGGATATTGAAATAAAGGATCTATTTCATAAAACATTATCCGAAAAAATAGAACAAACGTATAACCAACAAGGAATAGCAGCCACTATTTCCATGTACAAACAACAAAGAAAATCGAAAAATACATCTTATCAGTTTGCTGAAAAAGATCTGGAAATACTTGGATATAGGCTTATAGATAGTAACCGGATTGCAGATGCCGAAAAGCTGTTTGAAACCAACCTCAGCTATTATCCGGATTCTGAAAATGCACAAGCAGCACTTGCAAATGCTTGTCTTCTATCCGGAAAAACAGAAAAAGCAAACAAATTGTATAATCAGATCCGGAAAATAAATCCTTCTAACTACTATCTGAATCTATTCGGGCCGCAGCATAATATCATTACGTTCAGAATCAAAGGTATGCAGGGAGCCGAATCCATTGCTTTGACAGGTACCTTTAATAATTATGATCCAAAAGCCAATCCATTTATCAGAAAAGATGGAGAATGGATCTGCACACTTCATATCCCTTCCGGAAAATATGCATACAAAATTTATGTGGATAATACCTATTGGATGCAAGATCCCGGCAACCTGATACATACAAAACCCAATGAATGGTGGGATTCCTACCTGCAGGTTCAATAATCAGGATTATCCTCCGGGAACCTGCGCTTTTGAATAGATGAGCCCTTCCTGCTTCAGCTCCTGCCAGAAATCAGGCGAAATAGGAGATTGAACTGCTCTGCAATTATCCAGTACCTGTCCGGGTCTGCTTGCTCCAGGGATTATAGATACAAATTCGTCAGCCGCTAATACGAACTGGATTGCCGCAGCGATCAGATCAGTACCGTGTTGCTGAGCAATGGCTGCTATACGCGCCCGCTTTTCAGCCATTCCTTTAGGAATAATATCTTTGTAATTATAGCGTTCTCGACCACCTATATATCCGGAGTTAAACCCGGCTCCGGACACCAATCGAACGCCATGTTCACGGACTGCGGGCAATAAGCGGTCTACAGCATCTTCATGCTCCAGAATTGAATACTGTGTGGCAGAAAGACAGATATCCGGATCAGCTACTTTTATGCAATCCAGAATAGGCTCAATCTTATTTACTCCCATCCCCCATGCTTTGATAATTCCCTGATCCCGGTAATCAGATAGTATTCTGAATGCACCCTTTTCTGCCTGCCGCAGATAATAATCATAACGATCGCCTACCTGATCTTCAGACAGATCGTGTACAAAAACGACATCCAGATGATCTAATCCTGTACGTGAAAGACTTTCTTCAATAGATCTTGCTGTCGCATCTGCAGTGTAGTCATGTCTGAAATCATACGCTAATGGAGCTTTCCACATCGTAGGGGGAACTGCAGCTTCTTCTACAGCTTCAAACAACCGACCGATCTTTGTAGAAAACACAAATTCGTTTCTGGATTTCTGACGCAAAAAATCTCCAAACCTTCGTTCACTTTTCGTAAGCCCGTACCAGGGTGATGTATCATAATAACGGATACCCTGATTCCAGGCTGTTTCAAGAATATGATAAGATTCTTCATCAGATAAAGGCTCAAAGCCTGTTCCAATAGCAACTCCCCCTAATCCCAAGGGATATTTTAGTTCAAAATGTGATTTCATCAGCAAATAAAATTAGTGTAACTGTTGTAGCAATAGTTATTCGATATAAACCCTTGTAATTCATATCTCCTTCTTAATAACAATACGAGTCTGAAATGGTTTGTACAGAGCGCCATCACTCTTAGTATAATTTAATTGCAAATTATTTATGACTTATTACATTTTTATAAATCTGATTATCAATGAAGTTACTTTTTATTTAAATTTGGTATACAGTATCATTGCAAAACTGCGATAGCTATTTTCTAATGGAGAGATCTTACTCAACTGATCTTAATCCACATTGTTAAACTATAAAAATTTCCCTCAGGTGATTTTTACTAAAATTAAAATGTTATGGAAAAATTAATGTTCGAAACAAATGTACACTGCTCCAGCCTCTTCCACAATATACATGGAGTGATCAAACAGATCGACGGAATCAAAAAATGGAAACTCGATCTGGAATCTGTTTACAAAGTACTTGTCATAGAAGGCCAATGTCTTGATCATCATATCATCATTAAAGAACTTGGCATTGCGGGTATAGAAGCGCAACGGCTTTATGAGGAATAAGATATCCTGTTACAACCACACCCATCCATGGGGATAATTCCCCGAATATATGCGAATCAGTCTTCAGCAGTTAAAGATGCTTCTTTTATTACATTGAAGACTGTTCGCGTCTTAACTATTTTTATATGTTGTAAAAAAATCTATTCTACCGGTTATATAACCTCTTATAATCAATATTATAACTGTAAATTTATAAGCATGAAAAATAGCTTTGTCTTACTTGCTTACTACATCCTTTTTATCCTTTATAACCAACCTCAAGTTTCTGCACAACAAACCAAAAAAGTAAAGGCATCTTTCGTCAGTGACTCTATTAGCGTTCGGAAAGAATTTAACAGATACTTCGAAAACAAACATGCAAAAGGAGATATTATGATATTGGATGTACAAAATAATAAATGGTTTGCTTCCGATGCAAAGTCTGTTTTTATACCGTCATTGCCGGCATCAACATTTAAAATCATCAATCTGCTGATTGCGCTGGAAACAAAAGTCATATCTGATGAAAACCAGATCGTCAAATGGACAGGTCACACAGATACCGTTAAATATGGATACAGACCAGATATATACCGGGACATGACAGTAAAAGAAGCTTTTGAAAAATCAGCAGGATGGGTTTTCGTAGAGTTAGCTAAAAAAATAGGCAAGAAAAATTATCAGCACTATCTCACTCTTGCCGGATATGGCAACGCTGATCTGAACGAAACAGATCCTGACTTTTGGAATTTTGGTAATTTCGGTATATCACCCTACAACCAGCTTGAATTTTTAAGAAAATTATATCTGGAGCAGCTCTCTTTTGATAAAAAGCATATGCAAACCGTAAAAAGAGTTATGCTCTCAGAAGAGCATCCTGGTTATACTATACATGCCAAAACGGGCTGGACACGAATAGGCGGATTAAATATCGGATGGTGGGTAGGGTATATAGAAAAACAAAACAACACTTATTTATTTGCCACCAGACTATTTCAGGATCGAAATCTTAAAAATTCGGGATTTGGCAGCAGCAGAAAAGACATTACCCGCAGAGTACTTGAAGATCTTGGATTTATCGATATCCCTTCTTCGGCGAAGACTTCTACATTAATCATACAGAGCCGCCATTGAAGGCAGCTCTGTAGGTAAAAAATAGCAGAATAATACCGTTCTCAGAAAGGAAAACAGAAGTACACTGTATTATTTTATTAAGGATTCGTAGACCACAAAGAGGCAGATTTTAACAGCGCTCTTCTTGGTAATTTCAGATTAGCGATAATCAGCTCTGCAAAATCAGATGGCTGCAACACGCTGTCCGGATTACCATCAGTAAGTCCCAGATCAACAGACATATCCGAGGCAATGGTACTTGGAGTAAGTGTACACACCCGTATATTATGTTTGCGGACTTCCTTCATTAAAGATTCAGACATACCGATCACAGCAAACTTGGAGGCCGAATATGCAGAAGTATTAGCATTGCCCGTCAATCCTGCAGTAGAGCTTACATTTACAATATCTCCCTGATTTTTTGCGACCAGATGTGGTAATACCTCCTTTGTAACATGATAGATCCCCATGACATTGGTCATCAGGATTTCCTGCCAGCGAAGAGCGTCCATATCCAAAAATGAACCAAATTCTGCAATACCTGCATTATTGATCAGTATATCAACTCCGCCTAATGTTTCGATCAGTTTAGAAACTTCAGATTTAACCTGCCCTGCATCTGCCACATCAAACACTGCATATACCGCTTGTACCCCAAAAGCTTCCAGTTCCTTTACAGTTTGCTTTAGATTTTCTTCATTACGGCCGGTAATGCCAACAGATACCCCTTCAGCAGCCAAAGCAAGAGCTGTTGCTTTTCCTAATCCCCTGCCCCCACCTGTGATAATAGCTTTTTTATTGTGTAGATTTTCCATATCGTTTTACTAATATTTATCAAAAAACAGATTGTAATACTGCGAATATAGTTTATTTGAATAGATTTAATTCTCCGTAAATGCGCTACAGTCACAGCGTGTACCCCTGCAAATCCGACCAAAAACACTCATTTTCAATTGAAAAAGACACAAGCTGAACGTATGTTAAGTTTAATAAAATGACACTTGGATGAGCTATAGAATAGCTTTTAGTTCCATTTCAAAAATAAGGGTACAGTTGCCTCCGCTATTCTCCGTCAGGGATTCAAATCCATAAGCCAGATGAGATGGTATATATATTTTCCAATGACTTCCTACAGGCATCAACACCAATACTTCCTGCCATCCCTTGATCAGCTCACGTACAAAAAAAGCTTCCGGTTTCTTTCGTTTGTAAGAACTGTCAAAAACGGTACCGTCCAGTAATGTACCTTTATAATGACACAATACCTTTGCTTTTGAAGTAGGTATTTCTCCATTGCCCTCTTTTAAGATTTCGTATTGTAATCCGGAAGGTTTTACAATTACATTATCCTGTTTTGCATTTTCTTCTAAGAAGGCTATACCCTCTTTCAGATTACGTTCTGCCAGATCCCTTATTTTCTTCAGATATTTTGTAGATGCCACGTCTGCTTTTATTATTATGTAGGTTACAAAGATAACCGGATTGCAACTACTGTGCGTTTATTCCGCGAATTTTACTTGAATACCTTACTATTTTTCATTTCTGATGGTACTTGCATTTCCGTCACGTATGGCCTGATAATGTGGGGACATCATTTCTATGCCCGCCCCATCAAAGGCTTCATGTATATTCTTATGAAGTTCGGAATAAATCGGCGCCATTCTTTCAGGACTGTTGGTATATGCATTGATCTGATAAGAAACGTACCAGTCGTCAAGGCTGGTCTGCAATACAAATGGCGTCCTTTCCGGGGATATCCCGTCTGTCTTTAGCGCAGCAGCAATCAACAATTCGTGAATCTTCTGCCAGCCAATATCATAACCTATAGAAATAGTAGTATGTATAATTAATCCGTCATCCCGGCAAAGACTGGTGTAATTGATGGTATTTCCATTGAGAATGGCACTATTCGGAATGGTAATAATTTCATTTTTTGTGGTCTGTAACCGTGTGACGAGCAAGGATTTTTCCAAAACTGTACCTTGAATTTCACCGATCTTGACCACATCGCCGATCTTAAAAGGTCTCATGTAAGTAATCACCATTCCGGCGACCCCATTGCTGATCGCAGAAGAAGATCCGAATGAAATAATCAATCCCAGAAATACAGATACCCCTTTGAAAATATCTGAATTAGATCCCGGAATAAACGGCCAGATCACTACGATCATAAAGGCATTCAGTACCAGGCGCACAATATTATACGTAGGCTTTGCCCAATCCGCATAAAAACCATTTATCTTCAGCTTGTCAGCCTCTATTTCATTCGCAAGAAAACGAATGAATTTCTTGACATAGTGAAATACAATATAAATAACTATTATCGTAATCAGATTTGGAATAAAATCGACTACAGAACTGATTATATTTTTCAGCGGATTGACTACAAAATTAATCAGATTATCGCCCCAGGGTTTTGTCCATGGAAATAATCTGAAAATTATTGGAAGCGTGAGATAAATCAATAAAAAAAATAAAAAATACTTAAAGATGCCCAAAGCTTTTTTGATCAGCATCACTTCTGTATCCTTATTAATCAGATCATAGTCTTTGATCTTGATCCTTCCTGCTCTTTTCTTAAATTTGATCAGAATCCAGGCTGTAAACCTGTTGAAATATTTATTGATGTAGTAAATACATAAAACAAGGATCAGCAAAATTAAGCTTCCCATTGCTCCGCGCTTTAAGAGCTCTGAAAAATCTGTTTCGCTTTTATATTTTTTGACATGCTGCAATATCAACTGTTGATACGTGGCTGCCAACACATCCGGGGCGACCTGCATGGAATCGGCGTCAAGTTTGGAAATACTTAAGAGTATATTTCCTTTATACACAATATCAAATACCATAGAATCTGGTACCGTCAACAACGAGTCTGCAATAAAAAAAAGATCATCATCCAGTGCTTTGATCTTGTCGGTTGTGCGTTGTGCACGCTCGGACGCAGAAAGCGCACCTAATTTATTTTTAACATGAAAGAGCGTATCAGCATATACAATAACGGGATATCCCTTGTCTGTTTTCCGGAGATCCTGAGCTATGGCGATTGAAATAAAACCACAAAAAAAGAAAAGGAGAAATTGCAACTTAACAAATACATTCATCTTAAGGAAAAATTTTCTACCTGCAAAATACACAAAGAAAATGAAAATGTCTGCTGTTAATGAGCTGCAGGAATCAGATAATTCACACCCACCTGTACAGCTGTACCTCCAAATCTATTCTTAACATTGAAATTTTGCGTAATCCTTCCCATCAATCCGACTTTCATGGGTTTAATCCAATAAGACCCAAACCCTCCGATACCAGCAATACGGTCAGATACAAATCCTCCGTTAGTACCTTTATCATCACTGATCTGGCTGGTATAGTGTCCAAATAATCCGATTTCATTCCCTCTGCTATCCAATACATATGAGCCACCCATGTCTACTGTCAAGTGACTACCTTCTTTAAAATCTGTGTCCTTCTGCCATTGATTCATTTCCAGAGTTGTTGCCAAGCTCAGACTTACCCGAGGAATTGGTTTCATTCTTCCCGCCACACGTACATTATGCGACCAATAGCCATGACCTCCATTATCCAGATCATGAGGTTTGTACCTACCGGTAGGTGCCCAGACCCCATAATTAAGGGCATAACTGTACTTTCCCTTTGTCCAGGAAAGCCAGACAGGCTGAAGATACATATCTCCGAAGCCCAGGCTTTTATTGGTAAATACATAATTACCCGAACCGGTTTGACTTGAATAATAGTCTAAAGCTATATTTGCTGTAGGACTGTTTAATGTAGGAATTACCATCATACCCCAGTTTGCTCCTAAAATTTTTCCTTTACCTCCATAAATTGCCATAAGGATAAAAGAATTGGTCTTTACATTCTGCTTGATTTTCAAATCTGTAGGATTTTCCGGAGCCGGATTGATCAATTGATCTGATCTATTACCTGCTGCATTATAATAGTTCATGTTTGCATACCCATACCATACCGGAATAATCCAGCCTGAATGAGGAGCAAAATAGTCTCCGGGATTAAAGGAAGATCCTGTATAATGACCTTGTCCCTGAGCAATACCTCCGAAGAGTATAATAAGTAGTAGTAATAATGGCTTTTTCATCACTCATAGTAATATTTCTTTCCAGACATTATTTTTTGTAGACTGTCTTGCCTTCTTTAATGGTTTCCATCACTAATATATCCCTGATGTTTAACTGATCAATAGTAAGCGGATTCTGATTCAGAATTACCAGATCAGCCAGTTTACCTGCTTTAAGAGATCCTTTATATTCCTCTTCGTGGTATTGATATGCAGCATTGATGGTTATCGCTTTCAGTGCTTCTACAGGCTTTATCCGTTCGTCTGGCCCCAGTATTCTCCCTGATCTTGTCTTTCTGTTCACTGCAGCATACACAGCTGTAATCAGATCCGGAGGAGTCACGGGAGCATCATGATGAATAGTGAAAAGAATTCCCGCTTTCAGAGCGGAATGCGCAGGACTGATAAAGGCTGCCCGCTCAGGACCAAATACACTGGAATAATGCCAGTCTCCCCATAGGTAGGCATGTGTTGAAAAATAAGAAGGAATCACTCCAATTTCCTTGATACTGGCAATATGATCAGGACGGCTGTTTTGTACATGTATTAGCGTAGCTCTCAACTCTGGCTTATAAATCCCTTCATCCTTCAGCTTCTTTATTACGCGTAAAGCCTGATCTATAGCCGCATCCCCATTGACATGCAGCTGTGCTGTAATATTATTTTCAAAAAGAGTCTTCAGATCCTGATAAAGTACACTATCCGTAAAAATCGGAAATCCTTTGTAATCTGCTCCCTGTCCCTCCGGAGGGATCAGATAAGGCTGTGTCAGCCATGCTGTTTTACCTTGTGGCGATCCGTCATCCGAAAATTTAAAACCTCCCAGCTTCAGGCGATTTGTATAAACCATATATTCAGGTTTGAAAGAATCCAGTTTCGCTTTAAAAAATTCATAATCCGGAAAATAAATAACATCAGCTTTAAATAAACCCTTAGCAGCAGCTTCTTTCAGTAGTCCTACACTCTCGCCCATTGTTCTGCCCTCACATATGGTTGTCTGTCCATAGCTCAACCATTCATCCTGCGCCTTAACAAGATTATCTAATTCCTGTTGAGTTTTATCGACTCCTGATTTAGCATTTTTAGACAACAGTGTCGTCAATTTAATCAGAGCTGTAAAGCTGGCATTTTCTTCCAGTTTTCCATTCAGTTTCTTTGTTTTGGGGTCTCTTCCATAATGTCCTCCTTCTGGATCTTTTGCATTATCCTCAATACCAACCAGCTTTAACATAGCCGAATTGGCGACACTCGCATGTCCTGAAGTATGAATTACTATAATAGGATTCGTCATACTTATTGCGTCCAGTTCTTCACGGGTTGGGTGCCTGTGCTCAGACATAATAGCGTCGTCATATCCATTGCCCATGATAGGTTGACTCGCTGTCACGTTGTTTTTTTCTATATATTCTTTTAGGGTTTTCTGAAGATCCGGAATAGAATTAACCGTTCCGTAAGGAGTTGGAGACAAATCTATAGCTTGCATCATCCCTGCTCTGGAGACCAGATGCCCATGAGCATCTATAAATCCGGGAAGTAACGTTTTGCCATTAAGGTCATGTAAGGTTGTGTTTTCTCCTGTGTATTGCTCAGCAGCAGCCTTTGTTCCGGTGAACAGAATCTTTCCGTCTTTTACAGCAAGAGCTTCGACTTCCGGGTTATCATCTTCCATAGTCAGAATAGGACCGCCGAAATAGATTATATCCGCAATCTCCTTTTTGGATGATGTCTGACAGCCGGATAATATAAGAAGCAGGAATATGGGGAGAAGAATAATGATTTTCATAGCATAAGCATTAATAATAAATAAAAAACACGCAATGAATAGAAATGTTTCATAAAATTATTAAATTTTAACCAAAATGTACACGAAACATACTTTTATTAAAAACACCACAAATCGGATTTTGTTCTTTTTTATAAAGCTTGTTTAATAAACAGGCCGGATAGCCTTTTTTGGAATAGTGTGATTTACAGAAAAAGCTCCAAAAAATGTACTTTAGTAAAATAAAGAAACATCGCCTGTCTATGTCTGCTGCTATACATACAAACATTATCACCCCATTAATTGAAAAGTTGTATTCACCAATGTCACAACTGGAGCAATTCCAATTTGATAAAGAAAGCAGCAGCTATCATGCGGCTTCTTTTGTAACAGAAGAGCAGGTTATTCTGTTTCGCAAGGCGAATATTACACCTAAGAAAATCGGACAATTTGTAACCTTGTGGAAAAGAAATATTACGTCCGGTGAAACGGAACCTTACACGACGAAAGATCAGGTAGACCTTGTTACCATATTCATAAAGAATCAGGATCAGTATGGACTATTTATATTCTCAACAGCGATTCTGAGAGAAATGAAAATTCTCACACATGATAACATTATGGGCAAAAGAGGTTTCAGGATATATGCACCCTGGGATATTCCTGAAAATAAACAGGCTATAAAAACAAAGGAATGGCAGATCAAATATTTTGAATATCTTGCACCCGATCTTATTGATAACAACTCTCTACTTTCAATTGCTACCTATGCCTGATCGTATAAAACACATTATTTTTTTTGTTTTGTTTTTTAATAGCTTATCCTTTTCAGAGGCTCAGGTTATGAAGAACCAACTTCACCCCTCCTCGGCTTTCAGTGCGGAGTTTTCTACAGGGGACAAGCATATATACGAAGTGCGACTCCAAAAGAATGATTTTGCAGCTTTTTCTGTTATGCAGCGAGGTATAGATATTGTTGTCAGCGTTTATGATGAAAAGAATCATAAGCTGAATGAATATGATAGTCCCAATGGTAAATTCGGACCGGAATACTTCACCATACATGCCAATCATAAGGGTAAATATAAAATTGAAATATCAGCTCCCGGGCAACAGGTTATATCCGGAAAATATGATATCCAAACGCTGAGAATAAAACAAAAAGCAACTCTTCCGAATGAAAAAACAGATGAACTCCTCACCCGTTATCAAAGTAAATCAAGTCCTGGTATAGCGCTTGCAATTCAAAAGGATGGTAAGACCATTTATGAAAAATATACAGGGATAGCCAATCTGGAAAACAAAATCCCCATCTCGGATTCTACCATATTTCATGTAGCATCCGTATCTAAACAGTTTGCCGTATTTTCTATTCTCCTGCTGGGAAAACAGAAAAAATTATCTCTTGAAGATGATATACGGCAATATTTACCGGAAATGCCTGATTACGGAAACAAGATCAGTATAAAAAATCTGGCTAATCATACCAGCGGACTGCGGGAGATATTTGATCTCAGCAGTCTGATAGGACAACGGGAAGGTGGTCATATGACTATGGATCAGGCCTACCGGCTGTTGACTCAGCAGAAGCATCTTAATTTCCATCCCGGCACTGCATACGAATACTGCAATTCTGGATTTATATTACTGGCAAAGATTGTAGAAAAGGTATCCGGTAAGTCTTTTTCAGATTTTACGGAAAATGAAATCTTCCGTCCGTTAAAAATGAAAAATTCCTTATTCCTCGATAATCAGGAGAGAATCATCAGGAATAAAGCTTATTCCTACAGTTACAGAGCCGGGCAGTATCAACAGGTTCCCCTTCATTTTTCTCTGGTAGGATCCACAGGACTGAATACGACTGTACGTGATCTCAATCTGTGGACAGAAAACTTTCATTCAGCCACAATTGGTGACACAAGCCTGTTCCATAAAATGGAACAACAAAGTACTTTAAATAACGGTGAACGGCTCTTTTATGCTCTTGGCCAGGAAGTAAAACAATATAAAGGCCTTAATCTGATTTTTCACGGAGGCGGAGATGCAGGGTACAGGTCTTATCTGGTTCGTATTCCGGAACACAATTTCGCTATGGCTATGACAGGTAATTTTCAGACCTTCAATCCATTGGATATTGCCTATACTATTATCGATTATTATTTTGATAAGACACCGGACAATCCGGTGGAACCCTATATTGCTCAGGATACAGCTATGCTGACCACATGGGCTGGTCAATATGAAGTGATGAGAGGTATGTTGTTTACGTTTTCTGCTGAAAACAATAAATTCTATCTGCAGATCAACGGATCAGCGCAGAAACTACCCTTACCTGCTCTTTCAGACAAAGAATTCATATTCCCGGCTCTTCCGCATAGTCGATTTGTATTTAGTACAGATGAAAATGGTACACCGGATTTCAGATGGCATCTGTCCGACTTCAGTTATAAAGGAAAAAAAATTAATAGCAAAGTCCTGAAAAATCAGGATACTGATCTGGCCTTATATACTGGCCATTTTTACAGTCCTGAATTGGAAACTGAGTATGAATTCAGTGTTATGAATGGAAAACTTATGGCTTTGCATCTGCTTAATGGGAACATTCCTATGAATCCGATGCCAATACCTGACACCTTCAATACAGAAGAAGGATATTTCCGCAAAGTGGAATTTGTCAGGGATCAGCATTCCAGAATCGTAGGCTGTAAAGTATCTGCTACCGGAGTCAGGGAAGTGTTCTTTGAAAAAACAACCTCTCAATAGTTCTGCCGGTAAGCAAGGATATAGTGATGGAGTTACAGCTCCGCTATCTTTTATTTGATAACTTCTACGGATGTAACCTGTAGCCCCTGTTTGGTAGATTGGTATTTAAATTTAACCTTTTGATCCATATACAATACGAAACCGACAAGATTGGTATTAAAGTATACACTTTCGCGTGTTTCATTGTTACGGATAAATCCATACTGACCCTGCTCATTGAAGAAAGAAACTTTTCCGAATGAAAATTCTTCTTCGACAACAGGACGTTCCAGATCTGAAGGTTTGAATTCGTACTTTTGGGTAGGAGGAGTATTAGATAGATTTCCAAATTCGTCAACGTAGACAAACATTTCTTCCAGTGATTTACCCTTGGAGTTGTGAGTTTTTTTATACTCTTTTTTTTGTTCTTTTGATTTTCTTTTTTCTAATTTTTTCTTTTGATTTTCTTTTTTTTGCTGTGTTTGTGCCATTAAAAATGTGTTAATTAATAAAAGAGGTGTAAAGCGCGAAAAACTTGGTATTCCTGATCAAATGGCTTTTCTCGAAAAAAGCGAAGGGAGAGGAGTAAGTGTAAGGCGTGTGTACAAATATAAGCAAAATACAGATGAAAAACAAATATTACATCCGTCAGGATATATCGTATACCGCATCTTAAAAAGGTCGTCTTTTATATCTGATACATACACAATAGCAAAAAAAAGGGATCTTTATGTTCATAAAAATCCCTTTTTAATCAATATATATGATTAAATAAAATCCATCCAGTTAGACTGTTCCTGATACTCTACAATTGGTTTTGCATCATTATAATTCAGGAAATCAGACAATAATTTTTTGACATCCATCTTTATATGCTTGACACAGTTGTCATACAGATCCGTTCTAAAACCTTTATCTGTCATATCGCCGACATACTGTAAACATACTAAGCGGGCGATAATTTTACCAAGAACAACCATTTGTCTCTGTACCAGGCTTTCAGAGATCTGAAAATCCAACACACGCTTAAACAGGACTGCGACACGGTCACAACGTTCAAATCCTTGCAAATACTGGCCAAAATTGCTTTCCTTGGATTTCTTCATCTGCTTGATGACCATCTCTGCAATCTGTGTATAAAGCATTTCGTTAGATCCTTCAAAAATCTGGAAAGGTCTGCTGTCTACAATACCGCGTCCGGCTACGTGATCAATTTTATAACCGCTCGAACCCGACAGTTGCACACAGATCTGCGCAGCTTCCTGCATCAGATCAGTTACCAACGCTTTCATACTGTTGGCTTCCAGTCCGGCAGTAGCCAGGTCCTGATCGATCCCGCTCATAGAAGAACTACGTGCGCACATACCTGAACAGAGACTGTACGAAGATTGAATACGGGATATCTGATATTGTACAGAATCTAAAGCCAGTAACTGCTGCCCTCCTACCTTACGGTTGGTACAATGTGACAATGCTTCATCCAGCATACGTTTGATAAAGCCCATTCCCATACCCGGAAACTGCAAGCGACTGCGGTGAAGAATATCAAGCATCATCTTGATACCGGTACTTTTCTGTAATAATTTCTGATTGGCAGGTACTTCCAGATCGATGGTGTTCATACCATACGGAATCATATAAAGCCCAAGATTATTAAAATAATGTTCTACCTGTATCTGTTGCTCAGGGCGGCTGTTATCTGTAACAAAAAATTCAACATCTCTGGCCAGATCTCCTTTTCCCGCATCTTTACGGGCAGCAATGATCCAAAAATCTGCCATTCCTGTCAATCCCTGCCAGTGTTTTTGTCCCTTAAGCTTATAGCCGGTTTCCGACTCTTCATATTGGGTGCGCATATTTAGCGCATCACTCCCGAAGTCGGGTTCTGTAATCATCAGACCACCCATCGCCTTATGCTGGAGGAAACGATCAAATATCGGTTGCTGTATTTCTGGATGTCCATATTTTGCTAATGGCTCCAGAAAAAGTGCGATATTAATGCCAAAAGTCAGGGATAAGGGTAAAGATTCATAAGAAGCTGCAGCAAGGATGGACAGACATTCACTGACCTTTGCTCCTCTTCCTCCAAAATTTTCTGGGATGGCGACAGAAAGAGGCTTTAGTTCCATTATTTTGTCCCAGACATCCTGAGGAAGTCCACGGTTTATACTTAATTCGTTTATATCTGATTCGTGGTGGAACAGCTCATGTATTCTGTTCTCAAATTTCTTTAAAAATATTTCAAAGCCTTCTTTCATCTTTTTCAAAATCTGTTGAACCGTAAAGGTAAGAGAATATTCAGAGTCCCTGTTAATACAGTTAAAATAATTTATAGATTAAATAAAGAAATTTGAACAAACTTCTCTTTCCTACTCCCTTTACAACCTCAGGAATCACTATCTTTAATCTATATTATTTACTCAATTCTCTACCTCTAATTAAAACAATGATACACCGATTATACCAGGAACAACAGCTCAACTGCGATTTGCAGACCGCATGGACATTTTTTTCCGCAGCAGGTAATCTTTCCAAAATTACTCCTCCCGAAATGAAATTCACCGTATTGACATCTTTTGCCAATGATGAAATTTATGAAGGAATGCTCATTCGCTATCGGGTTTCACCACTATTCGGAATCAGCATGAACTGGGAAACTAAAATCACGCAGGTAGACTATCAGAAGAGTTTTACAGATTTTCAGGCTAAAGGGCCATATAAGTTATGGAATCATCACCATGAATTTATTCCCAATGATAAAGGTGTACTGATGAAAGATACCGTAGATTATGAATTGCCGTTTGGATGGCTCGGGGAGTTAAGCCACAATTGGATGGTCAAACCAAGATTAGATGAAATATTCCGATACAGACATCAGGTTCTCGAAAAAAAATTCGGACATACGCCCCCTATCTGATCAATTTAACCTAATTATTAACAAAATAAAAAAAACATAAATACCTCATTTACATATAAATAATATTTAAAATATTGATTTCTGAAAATAAATTCAATATGAGATGTAATATTTCCCCCTCCCCAATTGTCTTCTCCATATAAAGCAGCTAAAATATGACACAGGAAACATTTAAATCGGTCGTTTTTATCCATAAGGATAAATTATTCCGGTTTGCTAATCGCTTCCTGATGGATCCGCAAGATGCTTTTGATATTGTACAGGAAGTACTTATTAAACTTTGGGAATCTCGCATGGAGCTTGACAAAGTATCAAATCTTGAAGCTTATGCTATGCGTATGACAAAAAACCTGGCTTTAAATAAGATAAACCGGGAAGCTGTAAAATACAAGGCAGAAAGTTATGAAATGCCGCAGGTTCAGAAAGAGAAATACCCGGCGCTGACCCGCGACCTGATTCTCCAGCTGATCGACAGGCTACCTGAGAAGCAAAGATTGGTGATGTATCTACGGGACATAGAAGAGTATGAATTTGAGACCATATGTGAGTTAACAGGAATAGATGAGAATGCGGCCAGAGTGAATCTGTCCCGTGCACGGAATACCGTAAAAAATGGATTAACAATGATTTTTGATTATGAAGAAAGAAGAATTAGAGCGATTAAAAGCTAAATACTGGGCGGGAGAATCTTCATTGGAAGAAGATCGTATGATCCGCGAGGCAGAAGAGGCAGATCCTTACTTTTCTGTACTTAAAGCTGCTGAAGAAGAAATGAATCTGCAATTTGATGATTTCATGAATACAGTTGAGCCGGAACATCAGCAGAATGAGAAGCGTAAAATCCGAAGTATATACCGTACCCTGTCTGTTGCTGCATCATTGCTTTTTATCGCAGGGGGAATATGGTATTTCAATGCAACTCCAAAAGATAATACCAATCTGGTAAAAACGACTGATACAAAACCAGATGCCACTTCACCAGTAAAGAAAGAAACACAAAAACTGCCGGAAGTAAGTACTATACAACCAGCAGTAGAAACTCCGGTCAGAATAGCAGCGATCAGGCACCCGCAAAAAAAGAAGACTACTAAAAGAGAAATAGCAGAAAAAACTTCTGTCTCTGCTACTGAAAATGAACTTTATGTAGAGGTAAACGGAGTAAAGGTCTACAATGAAGAAGCATTAAAAATCACCGAAGAAGTACTCACTTTGGCATCGAATAACATTAGAAAGGGATTGGAAGCAACTCAGAATATTAAATATTTAACTATAGAACTTTAAAACCAAAAAAAATGAAACATTTATTAATTATCGTGAGCCTGCTCTGCTTTAGCATATCTCAGGCGCAACTGTCAAAACTCGATCAGATTTTTGATCAGTACAAAGAAGGCAAAGGTGTCACTTCTATTAAGATCGGAAAGCCTATGTTTTCGATGCTCAATAAAATGAAATTATCAGATAACGATCTTGAAAGTATCCGGCCGCTTCTGACAAATATCAATTCAATTAAAATGCTGATTGTAGAAGGAGATACTCCTGAATTGCAATCGGATGTATCTAAAGCAATCAGTAAGTTAAACTATGAAGAACTGATGGTGATCAATTCGGAAGAAAATAAAATTAAGTTCCTGGCAGAAAACACACAATCCGAAAACATCAATAACTTATTACTCAGTATTATTACAGATGATTCGACCATCTTTATGATATTGGATGGTAGAGTAAAATACGATGATATCAGTAAACTAATCAACAGTGTAAACTAATTATGAAAACTCTACTTACCTCTACCCTTATCCTGATCAGTTGCTTTCTGTTGCAAAGCTGTATGGTAAAGAGCCGTCCGAATATGGATTTTGTGCAGCACAACAGTATCTCAAAAGGTGCAGAAATTGTATCCGTAAAAGTACCTGGATTATTATTTAATCCGTTTTTAAAAAGTTCTATAAAAGAACTGGAAGAGGAAGATCCGATGATCGCGATGCTGCTCAAGAAGCTCAAAAGTCTTAAAGTGATGACGATATCAAATGATAAAAAAGGTCTTCTTATGAAGGATTTCAACAAATATCTGGCAAAGAATAAATTTGAAGAAATGGCCAGTATTCATAGTGAAGGTTCTATAGTATCTATCAATGGCAAAATGAAAGGTGATCGTATCAAAAGACTAATGCTTGGAATCGCAGATGATGAAGAATTGGTTTTTCTGGACATCGAATCTGATCTTGATTTAAATGAACTCGCCCAAATGATTTCTTATTATGAGCAAAAGCAGGAAAAACAAAAACAAGAAAAAATGTAAAAAGCATAGCTTTTAATTCCGTAAAAGGTACAGCCTCGTCAGACCGTATGGTCAGGCGGGGCTGTACGCACAGCCTCCTTCTCCTACTACGATATTCTCTCCAACTACAATCCCGTTTGCAAACTTATTTCATTTCTGCTTTTATCTTCTGCCGATGATAAAGTCCCCATTCAACAAGATTTTCTGTCAGTGGTAATACACTCATTCCGTATTCCGTAACGGCATAATAAACCATTATCAAATGCTGATCCTGTACCGAACGTGTAATCAGCAGATTGCGTTCGAGGTCTTTTAGTTCTTTACTTAGCATCTTCGCAGAAATTCCGGATATTTCTCTTTGCATTTTTTTAAAATGTATATCCTGTCCCTGACGATTGCTGAGATAACGCAGGATCATCAATTTCCATTTCCCCCCCAATATATCCAGACTATCCCGTATAGCCATCAGTTCTTCACCGCAGGTCGTCTCACGGACCTTTACGTTATTAGCAGTATTGCTCATATCCTGATTTCATTAGTGTTACCGGTAACCAATGGTTAACTGGTACTAAAGTTATACCATTTGCCCTGTAACTTTGTAACAAAACGGTAAAGATGAAAGCAATCGTATTAAATGATAAGAACGAACTGACAGACCAGGAGGTCCAAATCCGTTCTATCTCTGAAAATGAAATTCTCATTCGCATCATGGCTTCAGCCTTCAATCCTATCGATTATCAGATGCGCGAAAGCGAGCAGGAAAGAAAATATCTTTTCTCACCAATACTCGGGCGTGAACTTTCGGGTATAGTAGAAAAAACAGGCTCAGCTGTTACGGATTTCCGTATCGGAGATGAAGTATTCTGTGCCTGCGGCAGTATGGGGTCTAACGGAAGTTATGCAACACATATCCTTGTACCTCAGGAAATCGCTGTACGCAAACCTCGTTCCATATCCTTTGAACAGGCAGCAGCTTTACCTGTCGTTGGCATAACAGCATTACAGGTCCTCAACCGCATTTCGATAAGACCTGATACACGTATACTCGTCACAGGAGCTTCTTCAGGTGTCGGAAATTTCTTTATCAAGTTACTGTTAGCGAAAGGTATAAAGTATCTGACTGTCACAGCCGGAAATAAAAATAAAACAGAACAACTGAGAAAAATCGGCTTACAGGAGGAGCAGATAGTGGACTATCATAGTCCAGATTTAAGTAGTGAATTAATAAGACGGAACGGAGGAATCAAATTTGATATTGTAGTAGATTGCGTAGGCGAATATCTATCTGAAATATCGGCAGCGGTCATGAAGGCAAATGCAGTGTATGCAGACATCACCAATAGAATCTCGTCTGAAGGCAGAGCCCAGCTTTTTGATATCGGAGCGACTATCCATCACATTTCAAACTTTGTGTATGCCAGAGAGAAAAGATATACCTATTTCAGGCAGTCGCTGGAACAGATCCGCCGTTATATCGATGAAACTCAGGTAACACCCCCCGCTATAACGGTAATCGGAGGACTGTCTGCTGAAAATGCAGAGTATGCACAACATGTACTACAAAATAATGGCACCTCGGGATCAAAACTAATTATGCAAAATCAAATCTGATCATATGAACACTATACCCAGAAGAATTATTACGGCTGAAGCGAATGGACGATCCTATATTGAAAGTGATGAGACTGTCACAAATGTTTCGGAACACTACCCGGGTCTCATTATCTCAGACATCTGGCAGACGAGCGAAATGCCGGCGAGTTTATCTGCCGAAACACCTATACTCAATACTGCTATTCCGAATCCTATCAGAAATGGCACTTATTTCAGATATGTACAGATTCCACCGGATCAGGAATTGGGGATCAGTGCTCCTGCCGGACAGCCACATCCGCTGATGCACAAAACGCCCAGTCTGGATTACATTGCAATTCTTTCCGGGGAGATATATCTGATTACCGACAGTGAAGAAACGCTGTTACATCCGGGAGATATCGTTATTCAATGTGGTACTAACCATGCCTGGAGCAACAGATCAGACACTCCATGTATTCAGCTGGCTATTTTAATTGATGCCAAGCCAAAAGATCAGTAAGTAAGCAACACAGATTATTCAGCTAAGAAGCACTAACAGGGATTTGGATTTGAAAAACACTTCCACTTCCCTCTTTACTGCTGACATCTATATTCCAGCCCAGACGATGTGCAAAATCATAACATAAAACAAGGCCGATACCAGTCCCTTTTTCTTTGAAAGTTCCTTCCGAACTGGATTTAATGGTTGCAGTTTGCAAAGCTGCCACCTGCTCTTCACTCATACCAACACCATTATCCTGAACATACAATATATGATTAGTCGGTGAAGACGAGAGACCGACTACAATCTCCTGTCCGCTGAGACTGAACTTCACGGCATTACTTATCAGATTACGAATAATAAGATCTACTATTTTTTTGTTACCCATAAGAACAAAGTCCTTAGGAATCTTATTAATAAATATCAGTTGTTTGAAGTTGATGCGTTCATAAAACAAATTATATGCTTCTTCTACACGTTCATAAGCTGACAATGGAGTAAAGATTATTTTTTCATTTGTCATTTGTTCAGCAGCCCAGATCAGTACTTCATCCAGCATTTTGGATGAATCATCCAGCTCTGAACCGATTTTAATCAGCGTTTTCCGAATTTCTTCAGGAGGAATCTCTATCACTCTGGAAAAGGATAAAAGTGTTTGAAATGTACTTACAGGTACCCGCAAATCATGTGAGACAACAGAGAATATCTTAGCTTTAAATTGTTCTGCCTCAATAAGTGCTCTGTTTTGCTCTTCAATCCGGCCTACATGACGGTTAATTTCAGCATTGGCATCTACGAGAGATTGCCGCTCTTTTGAGAGTTGTTTATTTTTCCGATAGAATAAGATAAACAAAACAGCAACAATCAGTTTGCTGACCACAATACCGACGATTAACAATCGGATAAGATTAGTTTCTTCCATAAGTATGTTTTTCAATTCAGATGCTCTCTGAAGGGGAGCATGACCAGTCACTAAATAATGATGTACAGTGGTCACAAAAAATTATTCCAAGATAAAATATTCCAGTGAATTACAAAAAAATAAATAACAAATTACAAAACAGAAAACCAGGGAGTGAAATATTTGAAACATAATTAAATAACATAAAATCCAGATGAATACTCATAACATAAAATTCAGTTTTTTCTAAAATCTTAACTATATTCGAAAGTATTAGCAGCCAGAAGTATGGATACGTCAACAAAAACAGCACAAAGACATCAGGAGTTAACTGCAATTTTTATGGATGAACTGGACAAGCATCTGGATGATTTGTTACATGGCAGGATATCGGACATGTATGAAATCAGAGATATTGCGGATCATATGCACATTCATCCGCGTCACCTCAGCAATACGATCAAACGCACTACAGGACGGTCTGCCTGCTCCTTCTTTGAGGAAAAGATCATTGAACAAGCTAAAATTCTGCTTGCTCAACCGAATAAAAGTATCCAGGAAATAGCGGTGCTGCTGACCTATGATCCTTCCAACTTCACTAAATTTTTCAAGCGATTCACACAATTAACGCCAAAACAGTACCGGAATCAGATTTTGGAAGAACAAACGGCGGAGAATATGAGCAGCGTCGCCTGATTCCATACCTGTGCAAAATACTGAACTACTCACCATTTTTTCAGAAATGTCCTCTATAACTTTGCATCTGTAAAATAAGAAATAAGATGAAACAACACAATATTGCATTAGTAACAGGCGGAAGCCGCGGACTGGGAAAAGAAATGGTACTTCGCCTGGCTCAAAAAGGTATAGATTGTATACTGACCTACAACAGTAAGCATGATGAAGCACAGGAAGTAGTGGAACAGGTAACCTTGCTGGGACAGCGTGCCGTTGCGATACAGCTCAATGTAGCGGATACAGCAAGCTTTGAAGATTTTTTCGGTAAGGTAAAGCATGTTTTAAAAGATACTTTCGAAACAGATCGTTTCGATTACCTTATTAATAATGCGGGCATAGGTATTTACAAGCCTTTTGTAGAAACAACGGAGGAGGATTTTGACACCTTGCTTAATATTCAGTTTAAAGGGGTATTTTTTCTGACACAGAAGGCTCTTCCACTTATGAATGACGGTGGTTCCGTAATCAATATCTCTACCGGCCTTGCACGTTTTTCATTTCCGGGATACGCGGCTTATGCTTCAATGAAGGGAGCTATAGAGACACTTACCAAATATCTGGCAAAAGAACTGGGAGAAAGAAGAATCCGGGTCAATGTTGTTGCACCAGGTGCTATTGAAACGGACTTTGGTGGCGGAGCTGTACGCGACAACGAAAATATGAATCAGACTATTGCCTCTGTGACGGCTCTTGGCCGCGCAGGTTTACCTGAAGATATTGGCGGTGTAGTGGCTTTCCTTTGTACAGAGGAGGCACGTTGGATAAATGCACAACGAATAGAAGTATCCGGCGGAATGATGTTGTAATACAAATTTAATTAACAGACCTTAGCAATGGTCTTATAGTACAGAGAGCAGATTTATACATCTGCTCTCTGTGCATTATACTGATGCCACCAGTCTTCTAGGGACTGAACTACCGGAATAAGGGTCAGGCCTAACGGTGTCAGTTTATACTCTACTCGTGGAGGTGTTTCAGCATAAATTTTTCGGCTTATAATACCGTCTCGTTCAAGCTCCCGTAGCTGTGTGGTCAGAGTAGTCTGTGCGAGATCCTCCAGTTCCCTTCTTAATTCACCAAAGCGTTTGGGACATCCCTGCAAAATAGATTTTATGAGCATGATCTTCCACTTCCCTCCTATAATTTTGAAAACAGCAGACAGGTCACAACTATTTTGCTTTAGTAACTTATTTTTTAACTCCGCAATACTCTCATTCTCAGTATTAGTATTATTTTCCATACCTACACCTCTTTTTACAACTACTTGATTATACTATAATTATACTCCAATTTTGAACTGTAAATATATGAAAAAGCAATGAATAGATATGTGCAGCTGCTTCTGGTATCTACCGGAATTTTCCTTTTTGTAATCGATCTTTTTATAATCAACGTCTCCCTCCCTTCTATTCAGGCTGGCTTACATGCTAAAGACAGCCAGGCACAATGGATTGTCATTCTCTATGTTATCGGATATGCGAGTTTACTGGTTACCGGAAGTAAAGCGGGCACATATTGGGGTAAGAAAAAGGTATATAATGTCAGTATGTTTTTCTTTATTCTTTCATCCGCACTATGTGGTATAGCGGCAAATGCAGAAATATTATTAGTCGGCAGACTTATACAGGGAGTTAGCTCTGCCTTTATGGTCCCGCAGGGGATAGCGTTTATTCCGGACATCTTTGATACCGAAAAAGATCGTATCAAAGCTCTGGGAATTTATGGCAGCATCGCCGGAGCAGCCTCTGTACTGGGGCAGTTTCTGGGCGGTATTTTACCGGATATACAATGGATTATTGAAGGATGGAGACTTATTTTTCTGATTAATATTCCTGTAGGATTGGTTTCGCTCTTATTAGCAATCCGTTACCTCCCGAATCATCATCAGCCTGTTGAAGGACGGTTTAATATCAGCGGAGTTATTCTGCTTGCGTTCTCTATCATGACACTTATCTATCCAATCATACAGGCTGCAGAACATCCCTGGTCTGTGTGGTATACCGTCCTGCTGATCTGTTCTTTCATCTGTTCCCTTTGCTTTATTTATCTGCAAAAGAAAGATCACAATAAGGGATTGGAGACTTTAATAGACTTCAGCTTATTTCGCAACACCTATTTCAGGCTGGGACTATGGTCGGCACTGTTCTACTACATGGTACAGGATTCTTATTTCATACTGACCTCTCTTTATTTGCAAAGAGGACTGGACGTCAGTTCTACACAGACTGGTCTTTATTTTGTTGCACAGGGTATCGGATATGTAATAGCCTCACTTGTCTCCATCCGATATAATGTAGTTCACGGCAAAAGGGTTTTACTCAGCGGGATATCCATCATGGCCATAGGCTTGTGTATGCACCTCCTGATATTTAGTATGTCTGACGTTTCGCATACCGTTATCCTGCTGACTCTTTTCTGGTACGGATTGGGATGTGGAACTGTTCTTCCTTCTATGATGACTATGGCACTCAAAACTATTCCGGAGAAAAAAGTCGGAATAGCATCCGGCATGTACCTCACCTTACAGCAACTGGCTGTCGGAATTGGAGTTGGTCTGCTCACAACTGTTTTCTTTCATTTCAGTAGAATATCTCTTACCACAAACAGGATGCTGACAGCCTATTATTACAGTATTGGTACCTGTATTATATTATTGTTAGTTGTTGCTTTTCTTTTCTTTCGACTGCCTGAAGTAAAGGTTGAAACCAATAATAAATAACTTATTGATTTATAGATTTCTTTTTATTTGGACAACGTCAAAATATTTATATCTTTGAGTACAAAGCCTGTTTGATTGAATAACGCAAATAATACCTCTGAAGAACAACTTATCGCATCTTTGCAAAGCAAGGACGAGAAGGCGTTTAATTATCTGTATGATAATTATGCAGGAGCGTTGTATGGAGTTGTAATCCGGATTGTCAACACCAAAGAATATGCTGATGAAGTGATTCAGGATATATTTGTGAAAATATGGAATAATATTCATTCATTTGATTCCGGAAAAGGCAGGTTGTATACCTGGATGATCAATATTGCAAGAAACACAGCTATTGATTACATCAAATCCAAAAGTGTTCAGAACGAACAAAAAAACCAATCTCTTCCAAATATCGTAGATGATAAAGAAATTAATAATTTTGCGGTGGCAGAGAATGTGGACCATATCGGTTTCAAAAATGTATTAAATGAACTGAAGGCCGATTGGCGGGAATTAATAGAAATGGCGTATTTTGAAGGATATACGCAAAATGAAATAGCAGTAAAGCTCGATATCCCCTTAGGTACTGTCAAAACGAGGACCAGAGGAGCGCTCATCGAACTAAGGAGATTACTTAAAGATTATCAATAAATTGGACATTAAAGAGTACATATCGTCTGGCATTATCGAAGCTTACGTAATGGGGCTTGCTTCCGAAGAAGAAGTAAGTATCCTGGAATGCGTACGCAAAAATAATGCGGAAGTGGAGCAAGCAATTCTGGAGGCGCAACAAACGCTGGAAGATTTTGCTACGGTCCATGCTATGCCTCCTCCTTCCGGTCTGAAAACAGCAATCTGGGACAAAATATCCGCTCAGGAAAGTACAGATCCGGATAATGAAAATATAGTCCCTTTTATTTCGCAGGCAGAAGAAAATCAGCTACCTGTTGAGCAGAAAAGCGAAGATGATTCTAAGATTAAAAATCTGGATAATGTACAGCCATCACGTACAATGAGCCGAATTGCAGTTGCAGCTTCACTGATTTCTGTTTGTAGCTTACTGGGTAATCTTTATCTGCACAATAAATCCAAAGAGAACGAATCACAGCTTGCAAAAGTAGCAGCAGAAAATAATGTAACCCAACAAGCACTGGCTAATCTGCAGGACAAATGGAAAATGATCCATGATCCGCAGATGAAGACAATTACACTGGCCGGAGTAGAAAATCACCCTGGTCTGAAAGCGCTGGTATTCTGGGATTCAAACAGCAAAAATGTATATCTGAGCATGGAAAATATGCCTGCTGCACCCGAAGGTATGCAATATCAGCTGTGGGCTATAGTAGATGGTAAACCTGTAGATGCCGGAGTCTTCCCGCAAGATAAGACTTTGGATGTCAATATGATGAGCACAATCCCGAGCGCTCAGGCTTTTGCAATTACATTGGAAAAACAAGGTGGAAGCCCTACCCCTACTATGTCCCAGATGTATGTTATGGGAAATATTTAGGCTCTATTCCTAAAAAACCTGTATTGCTATAAATTATTACTTCAACTTTCTATTGTTTATTCCATATTTTTTTGAGAAGGCTCAGCATCAACTACTTAAGATAAAATCTAAAATGCGACTTAAACAAAAAACAGCCGCAAACATATTAGTCTGCGACTGCTCATAGTTGTGCACGTATACATTTCTAACCTTCCATATATGCTAAGCAGAAGGTATCAAAATATGGGTGGTACTCACTAATTATTTAACGATAAAAAGGCTTGCGATATTCAACACAGCTTCAGCAGTTAGCGGTTCATCAAAAGATTGAGTTGCTGCATTTGCAGATACTTTACCATTTACAGCATTCAGCGTTGTGATATCCACACCTCCTTGTACTTTATTATCTTCTCCTGCATATATCGGATCTACTACCGCACCTATACCACTGTCGTTGGCTCCTGTGATCCACGGTTTCTGATCTGCAGCAGCTCCGCCTCTTGCTCTTCTCATCTGACGGATATGTGAAGCATGTCTTGCTTCTACCGAATGAATCTGCAAAGCAGCCGTCAATACGACTCTGTTGCCTTTCAGAATGCCGGCCTGTCCTTTATAAGCACGGACTCCGGTATCTTCGAATGCCTGTGCTAATGCTAAGAACGTATCATAATTTGTAAATACATTGCCAAAAGTGCCACCAGCCGTAAAATCAAATGTAGGCTTTGCGACAGCGTTATTGCCAAGTACAGTCTTGAGAAAATTGACATGCGCCACTTCATGATCTCTGATGGTGGTAATCGCTCCCATAGGTTTGCCGGCAGGTACCAGATTGGCTGCTGCAGCTCCTTTTGTATAGAATTCGGCCTCCAGATATTCCAGTGTCAAGGCATAGTTCAGTACACCATTTACATCTGTCGGAACCTGCCCGTACGCTTTTTTCAATAATTCACTCAAAACAAATGGCATAGCGGCAAGCGTCACTTTCTTGCCGAAAGATGTCATATTTTTTATAGCCTCACGACGAGGACTCACGCGTTCGTTGAACTCCGGATCAACTTGCGTAATCGTATCAAAAAGATTAAATAAATTCATAATACTGAGGATTAATAGGTTGGTAAATCTTGAACACTAATCTTGGACTTAATAAATGGAGCAGCGGTCTGCAACACTACGGTCGGGCTCTTGGCTACATCCAGTCCATTACTGTCTATTACTTCCGAATTGGCAAAGCTACCGTTGTCAATCAGGTCACGTACAAGAGCAGCGTGTCTGGCTTCAACTGATACAATCTTACCGGCAAGAAGCAGATAATTGACATCTTTTATCAACCAACCTGCACCATTGTAGGCCGATACGCCCAGGTCCTCAAAAGCTTTTGCTGTTGCAAGTACACTGTCCCGGCTGGAAAAATTAACCGCTGAAAAGTTGAATTCCAGATTTGCAATTGCATTTTTACCTAAAGCAGCTTTAAAAAACTCTCTGTGTGCTACTTCATGGTCACGAATATCGGTAAACAAGGTTTTTTCCCAGTCTGAAATATTCGAATACGGAGATGCAGCTACCTGAATGTAAAATGCTGCCTCCAATTGTTCAAGTGCATAAGCATAGTTAAGAATAGCAATATCTCCGCTACCGAAGTAATATTCTTTACCGCCCATATCTACCATATCATCATCGTCCTTACAACTACTCATCCCCAATATGGCCAAACCTGCGGCACTGGCTCCTGCAAATTTTAAGAAGTCTCTTCTTCTCAACCTTTCGTCAGTCAATATTTCTTCCTGTATTGACGACGTAGGATTTTTTGTGGTTAGATTTTTCATAGTTATCCTATTTAACGTTTATAATTATAATCAGTAGTTTCTTTCATCTACGATAACGGATGAGATCTGGATTTAAAATTTCTGATTATTTTTCTTCTACACGTATAAATAAGAGTATCAGCAAATCTGAAAAATAAATTAAACAACTGAATAACAGATATTTAAATTAAAAAAGAAACTTAAATATTTTCTTATATTTATTTGAATTTATATGTTTTAAGAATGCTTATATAACTAAAAGGCTCAGGTATCTTGTCTGGTGAAGACAGAAACCTGAGCCTTTATATTTCAAAAATAATCTGTTTATCTATCGGATCAGCGATTGACCAGTTTCATAGATCCCTCGTTGTAGCGTGCTCCGACATTCGGATATTGAGCTAGTATTTTTTCAATTTCCTGTAACTCGGAAGGCGAAAGAGAGACATCAACAGCTCCCGCATTTTCGATCAACCGCTCTGTCCGGCGTGTTCCCGGTATCGGAATAATCTGCTCTCCCTGAGCAAGTACCCATGCCAGCGCAAGTTGTGCAGGTGAAACGCCTTTATCTTTAGCAAAGGAAGCAAATGCCGCAGCCAGATTCGTATTATTCTCCAGATTCTCACCCTGATAGCGTGGTAGAAATTTTCGGAAGTCCTGATCTTCCAGCTGATTTACATCGAGTGTATTGGTAACCAATCCTCTTGCCAATGGTGAGTAAGGTACCAGCGCAATATCCAGTTCCTTTAAAAGTGGTAATATTTCAGCCTCTACATCTCGTGTAAGCAGGGAATATTCACTCTGCAGAGCCATAATCGGATGTACAGCATTCGCTTTTTTAAGTGATTCAGGAGAAGCCTCACTAAGTCCCAGATAACGGACTTTGCCTTGTTTCACTAACTCAGACATAGCACCTACAGTCTCTTCGACGGGGACATTCGGATCTACACGATGAGCATAATAAAGATCGATGACATCTACTTTTAGTCGCTTCAAACTATTTTCTACTGCGACCTTGATCCATTCCGGAGAGCCGTCAAAATAAGTTTCATTCGCATTGCTCGCCCGTGCAACCCCATCCCGGAATCTAAATCCGAATTTAGTAGCAATAAAGACTTTATCCCGGTTAGGCACAAGTACTTTTGAGAGCAACTCCTCATTGGTACCATTACCATACATATCGGCTGTATCCCAAAAATTAATTCCCAGATCCAACGCTTTATGCAAAGTCGCTATACTTTGCTGATCGTCAGAAGCACCATAAGCAAAACTCATCCCCATACAGCCTAAGCCTATGGCAGAAATGTCTTCGTTTGATTTTCCTAATTTTCTATACTTCATAACCTCTTATATTTTGATATTCAAAGTTAGGTATACCACGGGTAAAGAAATTACAAAGATCAAACCATCACTTACATTAATCAAACAACCTAAATTCCAGAAATGTAATAATCCGAAGCAATGTACCTTTCTTATGATGTTTGTTGACGCATTACATTCCAGAAGTTATAGTCCATCATCGGAGCTTTGGCACCTCCGACATGATGTCCGATAGTGACAATTTGCCCGCGATGGTAGGTGGTATGAATGATCAGATGTTGTAAGTATTCATATTTTGGAAAATTTGAAGAAAACCATTCTGATTCTATTAAATAGTTCTCACGCATTCCTTCATCATTTTCCTTTACATAAGCAGCCAGGAGTTTAGCTTCATTTACCAGATTTTCCATTTCCGTTGCAATATCCACATCAGTAGCCATATACTCAAAACTTGGAATTGCCGTTCCCCGTATCATTGCAGACCAATACAATTGTGTATCACTGATATGTTTAAGTGTTTTTGCTATACTGCTAAAACTGGAAGGACATTCTTTATACAGTGATTCTTCATTACAACTTTGTAACCAGTTTACTAATTGTTCTGTTACCCAGACGTTATAATCAACGCTGTGTGTTATTAATGTTTTTAAGCTCATAATATGAATTGTTTAATTGATTAGATTCTGATAAATTTCCCCGTTAAAAGCTCAGATATTTCCACCACTTCATCCGGAAACTTCTAGCATTCTTTCATTCGACCATATAAAAACCTGTTAGAATTCTAAAGTTTTTGCCTTTTAATACCGTTCCAAACTATTAAGCAGTTATATGGTCAGCAATAGTTCCATAGTCCTCTTTTCTTTGTCTGCTATTGTTTTCAAAATTTCTGATGCCTGCAGTATATAGCTTAAGTCTTCTGTCACGCTCACTTTATCAAACAATTGTGAAATCGAAGTCCATAGTTCTGCAATCTCAATAAAAGCTTCGTATCCTGTATTTAGTTTTTCAATCTTTAGCAGATCGTAACTTTCCTTTAAAAAATCCCGGTACAAATTTCTGAATAAAGCCCCTCCTGTCCCTGCTCTCTCCATCATCATAGCAGATGTCTTAAATTCATTTTGAATGTCTCTGCTGGCTTTAAACCATTTGACGATTTCCGTGCTTGTCTTTAAAATTCCTTTATACCCGATATTTGTAATAGGCGGATTCAGATAATCAGTAGCATTATTCCTGATGGCAGTTGTAATTGCATTTTTCAGGTCAAATTGGTTACTTGCCTTCTGTAGCGTATAATACAGATTTTTGGAAGACATGGGACCTTTCTCAGCCCTTGCTAATTCCAGACTTTTTAAGCTCGTTTTTACGCGCCCGCCTTGCTGCCGCGTATCAATCAGATAAGCATTTTTATCATCATAACCGTAAATAGCGGCATAGTGCCCTGCAAAGTGAAAGGGGCGTGAGAAATACTGTAAATGAAAGCAATCCAATTTTAAACCAACAACTTTTCCGCTGTCCAAACATTCTTTGACATCCTTCCAGGCCTTTTGAACTGAAGTTGTTTCCCTTACCGTTAGTTCAATATCCAGATTTTTTGCAATATGTTGAGTTATAAGATCGGTTTTAATACGCCCTCCAATAAAGGGGAAAGTCATGGATTTCATATTCCAGAATATAAATCCCAACCCTTCACCTAAACCAAAAAGAAGTGGTTCTGACAGATCAATACCAAGCTGTTTCAACAAAGTTCCCGTTGCAGTCGTCTCGCAGTGTTGTCCGTCATACGGATTGATTTCCAGTTTCATTGTTAACAATGCCCTTTTGTTTTATATAATACACAAGTTCGGAGACGGTCATTATTTACCAGCAAAGTATGTTCAAATTCATATTGCTTTTCGAGTCCTATCTTTTTCATAATATGCTCAGATTTCAGGTTTATTTTTGGTGCCACTGCATAAATATCTTCTAGCATTAAGACACTCCGGGCATAATCCAGACATCTCTTCGCTCCTTCTGTCGCATAACCCTTATTCCATTCTCCACTATTGATTCTCCAGCCAATGTCGATACAAGGCGTAAAGTCTGCTACATATGTTTGTTCAGAAAGTCCTATGAAGCCGATAAATTCCCGGTTATCCAGCCTGTCAACTGCGAAATAACAAAATCCTTTGTCCTCAAACTGACTTTTCATTCTATGAACAAATTCTGTCGTCTGTTGTTTTGTAGAAACATCAGGAAAAAATTCCATTACTTTTTTATCCGTATTTATGAGGTACAATTTATCTATATCCTCCTGATCCCAGTTTCTAAATCCAAGCCGCTCAGATGTAAATATGTATTTTTTATTGTTTTTCATATTGCGTATTTTCCAATTCCATCACTGGAGTATAAAGAGAAATCTGTAAACACCTGTTTTAAAACCCATTTATTCTTCGAATGATCTCGCATCATAACTTTTGATTTTAAAATCAGAATTCCTGTATTTTGCCTTTCTTGTTATTTTTCGTCCGTCTTTCATTCGGTAAAAAGAGTAAAAAATAAGCTGTTTTTTCGGATCAAATTCAATTTCTATGGGTTTATAGCTTTTTAATCCGCCTTCGACAATTTCACGCCCTGTTTCTATATCAATTTTACCCGGATAGCTCTCATCAACATTTGTCCAGCTGCAAACCAACAATACTTTCTTTCCATCCGATCCATGAGTAGAGATATCAGAATAGTCATATTTTATATTTCCATTATAAATAAAGGCCTCAGAACAGGAAAAAGACATTTCATCACTTCTTTTTATGAGCAGATATTCCTTATTGGGCAGATTGTGAATGTCATAAAAATAATTAAAAGTCTTTTCGGATCGATTTATAATTACCTTATCTCTAAGAACATAGCTCCAGTGACCCTCTTCATTTGTCAGCGTAAACAACTCATAATCACCTTTTTCAGAATTCTTTATTGTAAAATATGAATTTAAACTATCCAAAACTCGTCTAAAATTATTGAATGTTTTAATATCGTAGTTTTCGAGTGTAGACCTAAGCTGATCTGTAAAACCCTCTTTAGCATCATCACCGGTGTCAAGAAAAGATTCTATTAGTAATGCTTCCTGAGTTTTTTGCCCAAAAACCTGACTATTACATAATAACAACAGTAAAACCAATTCAAAGATTTTCATTTGGCTATTGATAAATTTTAAGAAAAGATAGTAAAATAATAATTTGAAGTCTTTTTTAAAGAATCTCATCTTTGTTCAGTATAATCTGATCAATAGTACTCTTATAATTATCATAAATAGTATTCCCTCTTTTACTTGCTCCCATAAAATCACTGATTTTTGTTGCTTTTATTAATTCAAAAACCGGATACAAGTCATCGATACTTTCCCGGCTCAATGGTTTTGAACGATCTACCTGAACATTCTCAATTTCATTACACAATATTTCAACAGTGCTAATTCCATGGCTATCAGTTACGTCAATATTGACTCCTTGCGTGATAATTAATTTCAAAAGTTCAATTGCTTTCCGGTAGTTTTGAGTTGGTTCAGGGTGAATTTTCCATTGATTCTTTTTAAATAAACCTAAAAACCCTGATGTATTCTGAGTGCTGTATTTAGGAATATAAATGGCGAACCTGGAATTGTTGACTACAGCCGAAACTGCAAAATGTAAGACCGGTTTTCTCCATTCATTATCTTCATTTTCTGTTTTCCCAAATTTTATATTTGCTCCACGCTCAATAAGTAATCGCGCAATTTCATAATTATCGGTCTTGATTGCCGTCTGCAGCGGAATTTCTCCATCGTCCTTTTGGGACACTCCTTTTGCGACAGCATTTAATAAAGTCGGATTCTTATCTATTATTCCGGAGACTTCGTCTATGTTTTTATTTCTTATAGCCTTGAATAAATTTTTCATCTTTTGATTTGTAATGTACGCTCCCTAATAATCTAAAACAATACTGTTTGCCTCTAATAAAATTACATAAAAATCTCTGATATAACCCCTTACACTTAATTTGCTTTAAACAATCGCTCAATTGATTCATACATAAAACAGTCTTGAATTGAAAAACAAGCGTCTTATAGAAATCAAACAAAATTCTTTCTATACTCCAAAGGTGATTGTTGTTGATTTTTTTTAAAGAAATTGGTAAAGTATGCCGGAGATTCGAAACCAAGACTATACGCTATTTCTGAAACAGACCAGTTGGAATGCTGTAA
Organism: Sphingobacterium sp. UBA5789; assembly: GCF_002418355.1. NCBI lineage: Bacteria > Pseudomonadati > Bacteroidota > Sphingobacteriia > Sphingobacteriales > Sphingobacteriaceae > Sphingobacterium > Sphingobacterium sp. UBA5789. The sequence continues at coordinate 1,187,976 of NZ_DIDX01000004.1, forward strand.
CAATGCTTTTCCTTCTCCCAGAATACGAGCTGCAATAAGTTCACCGGTTGTCTTTCCCGTTTCCTTTTTGACTGAGCGATTCAGGTGATTGATATGAACGGAAAGACAGGTAGCAAATTCTTTTGGTGTATGGAGTTGCAATCTGAATTCAGGAGTATCTATAGGGAACTGCCTTTCCAATAGTTCCAGAAATAGTTGAGTAATACGGGCAGATGCATCTTTGTGTTTTACAAATGTTTCAGGGGGTTGAATCTTTAAAGCTTCATGAACTAGCACATGCAGATAACTTCTCAAAACATCGTATTTATGAAGATAATCGGAATTTATCTCTGCTAACATGCGCTTGAAAATCGCTGAAATTTCCTGTTGCTGAGCTTCGTCCGGAAAAAAAACAGGATGTATATGCGTCTGAAATAAAGGTGTCTGCTGAAAGAACTTAAACTTTTCATCATGATTCAGAAAGCTATCTGTAAAAAGACAAAACCAGCCCTTCTGATCCTTGGATTCGGCTTCCCATGCATAAGGTACTTTAGGATTAGAAAGAAGTAATGCAGGTTTATCTATGTAGATCCATTGATCCGCAAAATAGAGTCTCCCTTTGCCTATAATATAAGAGACCTTAAAAAAATCGCGTCTGCTGTAAGGTGCCAGAAATGAACATGCATCACGGGCAAAGACATTAAAATGTCCGACTCCGGCAGACTTGGTCTCTGGCAGCAGCTCTCTGCTGACCTGCGGAACACGGGCATAAAATTCGTATATGCTCTCACTCTTATTCATAGCCTAATTTACACAATTCAAACAATACATTTTAAAATTTTCCTGCACAGGACATTTTCACCCTGCTCCATATATAGATATAAGTCTTTTATATAACAGAATAAAATGTGATTATCTTGAAAATTCGTTACAAAATGCATAGATTTAAGGTCAGTTTGTTTTATTTCTACTGAAACCATCATATTTTTAAAACATTTTCATTCATTAACAACATGAGTTTTTACTGTTAAACACAAAAACCATATAATTCAGGTAAAAAATATGACAGTTTCAGTTCTGTTTAAGAATAATTCACATACAGATGAAAAAAATCACTATCCAGGATATTGCTCTGGCGGTCAATAAATCTATTTCCACTGTTTCTAAAGCATTATCAGACAGTCATGAGGTCAATAAAGACACCAAACGAATGATCCGGGAATATGCAGAGAAAAATAACTTTCAATCCAATTCATCAGCGCGAAGTCTGAGAACCGGAAGAAGTAATATCATTGGTGTTATCGTTTCTACTATAGGAAATTCTTTTTTCTCCCAATTACTGGAAGGAATTGATGAAGTAATCGTAGAGACAGATTTCACCTTAGTGATTATGCAGAGTAAAGAAAATGTACAGCGGGAACGCAAGTGTATAGATATTCTCAATTCAAGAGGAGTAGATGGTATTATTATATCTCCTATTGCAAACACACCTAATATCGACCATTTACAGAGACTTCATGATAACAGTTTTCCGATTGTAGTGGTAGACCGCATCAACAACAGACTTAAATCATGCAAAATCGGCGTTAAGAATTTTGAAGGTTCATATGATGCTACGCAACATTTGGTGGATCTGGGGCATAAAAGGATCGTGCATGTCACCGGCAGAAATGCAGGAGTTATCCGCGAAAGGTTGAATGGCTTCAAAGACTGTCTGCGTAAAAACAAGATTCCTGTCAGATCCGGTTATATACTGGATTTTGATCTGCAGGACAAAAGCAAACTGGAAGAAGAGATCAAAACCAAATTATCAGCTTTGTTTGCAACTAAAACAAAACCCAATGCTATATTTACAGCTACCGATCTTCTGACCAATAAGATGAGTGGTATCTTAAAAGATATGGGACTCAAAATACCTGAAGATGTAGCTTTGATAGGCTTTTCCAATTCTACTTATTCCAGTTCATTTTACCCGTCTCTGTCCTGTATCTACCAACCGGCAGCAGAAATGGGTAGACTCGGAGCGCGCAAAATCATCGAAATGCTGGATAAGAAAAGAAAGAACTATGCTATCCATATCGAGCGTATTGAATTAGACACCCAATTGATTATCCGAGAGTCCACATCTGGCTAAGCATACCTGGAAAAACGGCATTATTAGCCGTTTTTCACCCTGTTTTACATCTGAAAATTGTAGATTTGAAGTATGAAACTTATTAATCTGAATATTTTCAAGCAATTTTTGAAGTCCAGTACAGCAGGAGGAATTATACTTTTTGCCTGTGTTATTATCTCTTTGATTATAGCCAATTCACCTTTAGCTGATACGCTATCGGGTATTCTCAACTATCATATCGGTTACGAGAGTGAAACGGTACAACTCAATTACTCTATACTACTGTGGATCAATGACGGACTGATGGCCATTTTCTTTTTACTGGTGGGTCTGGAGATTAAAAGAGAATTGGTGGAAGGCGAGTTATCTTCTCCGAAAAAAGCAATGCTGCCTATTCTTGCTGCCATTGGAGGCGCATTACTTCCTGCAGCCATATATACAGTAATCAATCTTGGCGAGGTCACGCAACATGGATGGGGTATCCCAATGGCGACTGATATTGCATTTGCCTTAGCAGTAGTGACGATGCTCGGTAAAAAAGTACCTGCGAGTTTAAAGATTTTTCTGGCTGCCCTGGCTATTGTAGATGACCTGTTGGCGATCCTTGTTATTGCTGTTTTTTATTCAGGAGATCTTCATTTCACCTATTTGCTGTATGCGTTAGGTATATTCATTGTATTATTGGGATTCAACAGATTTGGGGTAAAAAACATCTGGGCTTACCTTATACCGGGTATCTTTATATGGTATTTTATTCACCATTCAGGTATTCACGCGACTATTGCAGGAGTTTTGGTAGCGATGACTTTACCTACTACACCGGATGCACAGGAATCCCCTCTTGAAAAACTAGAGCATGCCCTGACAAACCCTGTCAACTTTATTATTATCCCGCTGTTTGCATTAGCCAATACGAATATTACCATTCATCAGGAAATGATCGCAGGCCTTACTTCTGCATTAGGTGTAGGTATTATTGCAGGATTGATTGTCGGTAAGACTGTAGGTATTCTGACAACCTGTTACATTTCAACCAAACTAAAAATAAGCAGCCTGCCGGAAAATGCAAATTGGATGCATATCACCGGAACAGGACTATTGGCTGGTATTGGATTTACCATGTCCATTTTTATTTCTATTCTTTCGTTTGATGATCAGCTCTTAATTGATGAGGCTAAATTTGCTGTTCTTATTGGTTCACTAATATCTGGATTATTAGGATACCTTGTACTTTCTTCAGCCAGCAGGAAGAATGCAGTGAATTAATGACTTTTACTTAAATATAATATACAAATGGCCTTTATTTTTGATAATGAAGGCCATTTGTATGTTAGAATATATTTCTGCAATTATGCATTATCCTGATCTGTTTTATGGGTTCAAGTCCAAAAATAAAAGGTTACTACTTTTCAAAAGTTGAAAGATTTTACTTCAACTGGCTTATTATACCCCATATTATACCAAAAACCATAGATAGCAACACATAAGACACCGGAATCATTATACTTCTTATGATTCTCCCTCTCCTGGAATATCCGGATTCCGAAAAAAACTGATAATACACCCACACCGTATAAATCAACATGGATATACTGAGAACAGTATAATATAAAAAGAAGAGTACTGTTTTATCGGTATAGAAAACGGTAAGAATTGTAAATAGCAAACCGATAACTAACTCGGCCGCAGATTTATATGAATTCAATACCAAATGCTCGGAGTAATTGAATTTAGCTTTCCGAAACCATAAAAAACTAAACACAGAATATAGCGGAATCGTAACTAACGGAACGAGCTTAGGATATTTAGTTAAAATCCTCTCAACCGGTCCCATTGCTTCACGGCTCTGCTCCGGCATAAGATCACTTAATTTGATATCTGAATAATGTCCGATAATCCCTGACACCGCCACGACGATCAGTATAAGGGTGACAAAACTAAAATAACCAACCCGCTTCCCTAGTATATACTCTCTTATACTGTGACCCGGACGGGTAAATAATTCCTTAATAGTAAACAAAATTCCCCTGTCCACATGCCATACACCATGAACCAGATCATGTTCAAAAAAATGTTTGAGAGAATATCGGTGTGTACTGCTCTTCTGCCCACAGTTTTTACAGTAATTTCCGACTATTTCATCATGACAATTCAGGCAATTCTTTTCTATCATTTGGTTTGTAATTCTATGTAATTGATCTGTTTTTAATCTCGGTATTTAACACTTTCAATACGCTGATCATCGGAATAAGTGTTACCGGTAACGCCGCAACAGGAATAAATAATTTCAGAGATGATATATGTAAGTAGACATATACAGCCATACCCAACATAGCAATCCACACTATTACAGCTCCGATAAGGATGCCCTTAATAAGATTTTTTCTATAGGTTAATCTCTCAATGCTTAATTCCTTCAGGTTACTTTTCAGCATTTTGTCGTTGGCAATAATGGTTAATATACATCTTCTTCGTATAGATCAGGTAATAATAAAGGCAATTTTACAGGTAATGTATGATACTACCCTTTATTAGCCCACAAAAATATAGTACTGATCTGAATTATACAATAAGACTGGGTAGAATACGCTTACAATTATTTAACTTTAGTATCAGTAGATTCACATGTATGACAAAGATCCGGAAAATGATAACAAAAAGAGGTGAAGAAATCACCATGAAATACTTTGATTTTTTAGATCATCATGTCGATGATGTCATCAGTGGACGTACAGACGAATTTATGGAGCTCAATGAGATCGCAAGCGCATTAGCGGTATCGCACAAGCACCTTACAGATACCATCCAGAAGGAAAAAGGAAATCACCCTTGTCATTTCTATGATGAAAAGATCATCGAAAAAGCAAAGGCATTATTGACCGGAACCACACTCCCGATAGCACATATAGCAATGAAACTGACATACGATCCTTCCAATTTTTCTAAATTCTTCAAAAAATGGACGGGCATGACTCCCGGAGATTTCCGTAATTCAAGCACAAAGTAAGTATCAACCCAAAACTTCCGAAAAGTTCACCATATCACTCTGATTTTCATTGCAGAACTTTGCCATACAAACAAATTAAAAATCTTATGGCAAGAAATGATTTAAAAGGAAAAGTAGTATTAATCGCAGGCGGAGGTAAAAACCTTGGGGGACTGTTGAGTCGGAATTTCGCTAGTCAGGGAGCAAAAATAGCCATCCACTTTAATAGCGAAAGCACAAAAGCGGAGGCAGAAAAAACCTTAGCTGATATTGAAAATGCCGGAGGAGAAGCATTTTTATTTCAGGCAGATCTGACACATGTAGAAAATATCAAAAAACTCTTTGAAGCAACTATTTCAAGATTCGGGGGTATTGATATTGCTGTTAACACCATTGGAATGGTATTAAAAAAACCATTTCTGGAGACAACCGAAGAAGAATACGACACGATGTTTGACATCAATTCCAAAGTCGCCTATTTCTTTATACAGGAAGCAGGTAAAACATTAAACAACAATGGAAAGATATGCACAATAGTGACCTCTCTGCTGGCGGCTTATACAGGATTGTACTCCACATATGCGGGCGCTAAAGCACCTGTTGAACATTTTACAAGAATGGCTTCCAAGGAATTTGGAGAGCGTGGCATTTCTGTCACGGCAGTAGGTCCCGGTCCGATGGACACACCTTTCTTCTATGGTCAGGAATCTGCAGATGCCGTTGCGTATCACAAATCTGCCTCTGCTCTTGGAGGACTGACAGATATCAAAGACATCGCGCCATTGATCCAGTTTCTGGTTACAGAAGGATGGTGGATCACAGGTCAGACTATTTTTGCAAATGGGGGTTATACCACGCGTTAAGTACAAAGGAAACCATAGACAGTAGCATAAGGCTATTTGTCTATGGTTTTTCACTTCGCCACACTAGCTCACTTATAACCTTACGGACTATGGAATTTTAAAAAAGGGCGATATTTTAGTAAACTTTATCAATTGTCGGCTGTTTCTAATCTTACACATCAATTACCTTGACCATGAGAAACAGAAAGACATCGGTTATCCGACATGTTGCCCGTATTGCATTAGGACTATTTCTTTTATTTGCAGGTATCGGTCACCTGAGTTTTGCCCGACTGGAATTTCGGGCACAAGTGCCGCCATGGGTTCCGATGGATGTAGATCTGGTTGTCATTCTGTCCGGAATTGCAGAAATTGGACTTGCCTTACTGATCCTGATCTGGGGGCAGCGTAAAAACTGGATTCCCTGGTTTGTGGCTCTGTTCTTTATTGCTGTTTTTCCAGGTAATGTAGCACAATACACGGAACAAAGGGACGCTTTCGGACTAAATACAGACGGACTACGGCTTTTTCGGCTATTTATGCAACCCGTACTTATTATCTGGGCACTATGGAGTATGGATGCTTTTCAAAAAAGAAAACATAATTTACGAAGGCAATACAAATAAGAAACACAGGAGTTCGAATGCCTCAATTTGCAAAATAATTACTAACTTATGGTATATTACAGATCAATATGAAAAAGGCAACAGAACCTGAAGTGTGGATGCGGGGGCCGGTTGCCGGTGTACCGGGATTATTGCAACCAGTCGCACACGCACTTTTACAAGCACAGGAAGATATCACTAATGCTGTAAAAGGCATAGATGAACATCATCTCTGGCAACGACCATCCGGGGCGGCTTCTATAGGGTTTCACTTACAGCATATCTGCGGAGTTATAAACCGTATGTTTACATATGCTTTGGACCTCCCGCTTTCTGACCAGCAACTGAGCTACCTGTCGAAGGAGGGTCTGGTAGATCCGACTGTGACTGTAGAAAGCCTGTTACTTCAGCTGGAAACACAACTGCAAGCTGCTATTTCCCAATTGTGCAGTACAGATACCAATCAGCTCACTGCGACTCGTTACCTGGGTCGTAAGCGTATACCGACTACTTTAACAGGACTACTTTTTCACGCTGCTGAACATACACAACGGCATACCGGCCAACTACTCGTAACGGCAAGAGTACTGACATGTCCTCCCTTTTAGCGCTGTAACGTGAGATGTATTATATTTGCATCTCAAAAGCACAGACAGGGTATGGATAATGAAAAATATATTGGTGATCTCATTGCTCATTTTAGAAAAACAGTACCACTTACGGATGAAGAAGTGGCAGAAATTATCCCCGCACTGGAACCCAAGCTGCTGAAACGAAAAACATATATACTGGAGCCCGGACAAATCTCCAGACACATGCGTTATATCGCTAAGGGGAGTATGCGTTGCTATTACCTGGATGACAAAAGTCAGGAGCATACTCTTCAGATCGGAATAGAAGATTGGTGGATCAATGACCTGTATAGCTACCTCACGCAGAAACCATCCCGTATGTATCTGCAAACAATGGAAGAAAGTGTTATTATCCGGATAAACCGTCAGCAACTGGAACGATTATACACTTTAGTACCCACACTGTCTGATTTTTTCAGATTAAAAATTCAAAATGCATATGTGGCTCTTCAGGAACGTACACTAGAGCATATGAGTGTAGATGCTTATGAGAGGTATCGTACATTTCTGTCCGAATACCGTGATATAGAACAACGGGTACCTCAATATATAATAGCATCCTATCTGGGCATGACACCCGAATTTCTCAGTCATCTGAGAAAGAAAAATGCAGCAAAGATTTCTTAAGATACCTTAATTTTTAGCGTAATTCTACCGCCTACTTTTGCTTCTGTCAAATAACATGAGATGAAAGCAGCGAAACGTATAACCCTTATATTAATCCTTAGTTGTGCAGAATTTATCCTCTTTGCACAACATCCGGTGTACAGTCCGGAAATCATACTCGGAAACAGGGCTTTCTCCTATATTCATCAGGTCAGTTACAGATTCAGCCCAAAGTGGAAGCTGGATAACTTAACCTTATTCGATACAGAATATGGAGATAAGAAGAATGATATATTTTTTATTCGAAACAGTCTGGCCTATTCTCTTCATAAAAACATATCTGTCAGCACGGCTGTAGGTTTAAAAAATCCGGGAATCTTTACTTCAGTTTCTGCACAGTATCAACTCAGGTATGAAAATTTTTCACTGTCTTATACTGCTGGGGCAACCTATCAGAAAGGAATTACACTTGAGCAATCACTTCATGTACTCTACACTCCAGTTATTACACCTGTAATAACTGGATATTTTAAAATTCAGGCTGTAGCAAATATCAATACCAAAGCATACCAGCGTGGATTTCAACAGTTGCGGACAGGGATACAAATACAAGGTAACATATATGGACTTGCAATTAATCTGGATCAGTTCAACAATAGTCATAAAACACTTGAAAATACAGGCATATTTCTAAAACATAATTTCTAAAATCAAAATCAAATCAAATGAAAAAATCACAGGACATAGGACTCTTCATGGTCAGAATTACTATTGCTGCTCCAATGCTGATGTATGGAATCAGCAAAATAATTCATGGAATCAGTTATATTGAAGGCTTGCTTACAGAAAAAGGATTACCTGCTGTATTTGCCTACGGGGTATATGTCGGGGAAATCATCGCACCTCTGCTCCTTATCATAGGATTCAGAACAAGACTGGCAGGCCTTTTATTTTCCATAAATTGCCTGACGGCCATTATTTTAGCACAGACCGCAGCTATATTTAGTCTCAATGAAAACGGAGGCTGGGCTTTGGAAACGCTGGCCATATATGCTGGAATAAGTGCTGCATTATTCTTCACAGGCTCTGGTAAGATCGCATTGTCTTCTGCACATCATTGGGATTAATGTACTATAGTTCAATCGTTGCAGAAAATAATCTATCTCTTCTGCAACGATTGTTTTTTTTACTCTAGTGATCAGGATTGCTTATTGAACCTGACTTCTCCCTGATATTGTTTATCTACAAGAACCATGAGTACAGGGTGCACGGTATAAGACTGCTTACCTGCCTCTTTGACTGTGTAATCCAGTACAATATGATCCCCAACCTGCTTCAATGTTGAAGCTGATATCGTGGTAGCGGTATCCGTCACAGTACCGATCACGGCTAACACATAGACCTTAGCGAAATCGATAGATGTAGGCGTTCCATCCTCTCCCATCACTGCTGCCATACCAAAAATACGGTCAAACTCCTCCTGTGTGGTGATTTTCAACTCTTCCGGTTTGCTGTTCGTATAGGTATTTTTAACAAAGTAACGTTCAGCTTCTGTAAAGGGAATGTCCGCTATTTTTTCAGACAACACATTTTCGCTGGTATCTGCTGCATTTTTACTGCTGTTGTCCTGATTCGTATTAGATTGACATGAAACCGCCAGAAAACCGGCCGAAAGTGTGAACAAAAAGATTCTTTTAATCATAATTATTTCTCATTAACAGGTAAATATCCGGTAGCATCTGCTACATTTTGAATCTAAAATAGGAATAAAAACCGTATAGACATGTTAAAAATCATTTCTGATTTCTTAAACAAGCTGAATTCCTGATCCTCTGAAATCATCCAGGCGTTTATCATCACTTGCGACATCCGTTATTAACATACCGACTTCCGACACATCACATACTTTAAAAGGATATGTACTGTTCAGTTTATCAGTATGACTCACAACGATTTGTTGCAGAGAAGACTTCAACATTGCTTGTTTTACATCACCTTCTTCTTTTGTAGCTACCGTAATACCGTATTGATACTGAATAGCACAGGCTCCCATCAGATAAAGATCAGCCACATAGGAACCGACGTCCTGACAGGTTAACAGTCCGGTATTTGTTTGCGTCTCGCGGTTGTATGTTCCTCCCAGTACTATAATTTCTACTCCTTTGTACATAGACAACACAGGAACTAAAGCTTGATTATTAGTAATCACCCTGAAATTCGAGTGCACAGGCAAATGGGCTGCAATTTCACAGATAGTTGTACCTCCATCCATAAAAATCGTTTGTCCGGATTTGATAAACGGCTGCGTTTTCAATGCAATAATCTCCTTTTCTGTAGTGAAATAAGAGCTTCGGTCTTGAAAGTTAAGCGGATTTTTAGCTGGCAATATAGCTCCTCCCCGTACTTTTACCAGTAGTCCACGATCGGACAGTATATCTATATCTCGTCTGATGGTATCTTCCGAAACGGACAGATCAGCAGAAAGCGGAGCATACCCCACTTTTCCGGAATCCCTCAGTACAGTCAGTATATGATCAAAACGTTCTTCTTTTAGCATAATGTAAAAAATTACAGATTAAAAATTTCACTTCAGGCAGCGATAAGCTCCAGATGGTTACCCTCCGGATCCAGTACCACACTCTCATAATATCCGTCTCCGGTAGTGCGGGGTTCACTATAAATCGTAAATCCGTCTCTGCGCAATCTTTCTGTCATGCTATCCACATCCTCCTTACTTCCTACAGTAATCGCAAAATGTGTAAGCCCTTCCATAATCCCTCTGTACTGAGCAGGAAAGATATCCGGCCTGTTCATCAGTTCCAGACGCGTGCCCCCTTCAGAAAATTGCAAAAAATACGCCTTGTACTGCTTCTTCTCATTTATATATTTCTCTTCTGCCACAGCAGCAAAATATTCTATATAGAAGTCTTTCATTCTTTCCAGATCAGCTACCCACAGCGCAAGATGTTCTATTTTCATTGTAAATACCTCTTTTATTTTTTTGATAACCATTAATTATTTTGCAATTTTATGAAAATTTGCATTTATTTGCAAAACAAAATTATCAAATAATGGAATTGAAACTCAAAACAACACAGGCCATCACCGCTACCAAAGCTATTTTCTTAGTTTGTGGGCTGGCCATTTCCAGTTGGGCGCCCATGGTTCCTTATGCCAAAGACAGATTGGGAATCAATGATGCCGATCTGGGAATTTTACTTTTGCTTTTGGGTGCGGGAGCTATTGCGATGATGCCTGTTAGCGGAATATTATCTCACAAATATGGTACACGCCGGGTTATACTTGTAGCGGCACTGGCTACAGCTTTTATACTTCCCTTACTTCTGGTTATTAGCTCGACGATATGGATGGGCGTTACTTTATTTCTTTTCGGAGGAGCACTTGGCACCGTGGATGTAGCCATGAATGCACATGGTGTACAGGTACAGAACAGTGCAGAAAAGCCAATTATGTCTTCCCTGCACGGACTTTTCAGTGTCGGTGGATTGTTGGGGTCTTTGGGGCTAGGCTTTCTGATTAAGATGGGGCTGCCACCCGTCACTGCAATTGTTGCTATATGCCTTTTACTTATCGGTATTGTATCCTGGAATTTCAGGTTTTTGTTTGATATGCATACCGAAAAGGAATTGATTGCAAAATTTGCGACTGCACCTGACGAAGAAAAAAAGACAGGTGTATCCTGGCTGCAGGCGAGTATCCTGTTTTTAGGGCTGATGTGCTTTATCACTTTTCTTTCTGAGGGAGCGATGTTAGACTGGAGTGCCATATTTCTTCGGGAAAATAAAGGTGTAGCACCGGAGCTTGCAGGCATTGGTTACGCAGCGTTTTCTGTAGCTATGGCAACCATGCGTCTTTTAGGCGACCGTATTGTTACCCGATTAGACGGAAAGACTGTGGTTGTAGGCGGTTCAGTGATTGCAGCTGCAGGGATTTTCATCGCTGTAGCCACCTCCTGGCTTCCGCTTACATTATTCGGATTTATACTTTTGGGAATAGGAGCTGCGAATATTGTCCCTGTATTCTTTAGTGAAGGCGGACGTATCCACAATGTTCCGGCCACGATTGCAATACCGGTTATCAGCACCATGGGATATGCCGGTCAGCTGGCTGGACCGGCTATGTTGGGTTATATCTCTTTCCGTTTTTCCATAGATACGGCCTTTTTACTGATTGCCTCCCTGATGCTCCTCGTAGCACTGACATACGGATTGCGAAAGACATCTAAAACCTGAGGAATCCCTGTGTATCTGTAAATCTTCCGCTTATCTGAGATCTGTAAGAGGGATGTGAATATAAAATATACTTCCAAAGCCTTCCTGACTGCGGACAGAAATAGACCAGCCCATCCTGGCCGCAAAGTCATCACATAACAAAAGTCCCAGACCCGTACCTTTTTCTTCCCAGGTGCCGGGATGGCTTTTTTTCGTGGAGATACTCTTCAGACTAAGCAGTTGTTCTTCGTTCATTCCGACTCCTTCATCTTTCACATAAATCTGTAGTTCTGTATCTGAGCGTTCGGCTCCGATAGTGATCGGACGACCTGTAAAACTAAATTTAATGGCATTGCTGATCAGATTACGGATAATAAATTCAAAACGTTTTTTATCTCCCTGTACAATCAATGTGTCCGGTATATGATTGAGTACGGATAAGCTCTTCATGGTGATCCTTTCCTGAAAAACCAATTGACCGGATTGCACGATTTCCCGGACTTCAAGAGGGACCAGCCGAAGCTCTTCACTGGACATTTGCCCTGCAGACCAGACTAACAATTCATCCAGCATCGTAGATGCAATATTTACTTCATGCCCGATTTTAAGCAATGAACTTCGGATATCTTCTGGTGGAATCTCCGCTATCTTAGAAAAAGATAACAAGGATTGAAAAGTACTGATAGGCGCACGCAAATCATGTGAAACCACCGAAAATATACGTGACCGGAACCGTTCAGCTGCTACCAATGATCGATGTTGCTCCTTAATCATCTCTGTCTGCTGCTGTATCTCTTCATTTGCCTTAAGCAATCTTTCTCTCTCTTCATTTAACAAATGATTTTTCCGTCTTATCAACACAAACAGCATCGCCAGTATCAGTACGATAGCTCCTGTAGCTACCCACAGTATCTTGATCCGGTTGGCTTCCTGCTCTATACTTCGATTCTCCAGTAGCAGATTTTTATTCTCCAGATCCTTTTTCTCGCTTTCATATTTTTCACGAAGTTCTTCCCTCACTTTGAGGCGCTGCAGACCAGCCTCTTCTTCACTCACGCGCAGCAGACTATCTTTATCCGTTAGCAGGACTGAAGTGTCTTTCTCTTTTACAGCTTTCGCAATTTTCTCAAAATCAGTACTGAATTCATCATTCAGATAATCCAGTCCACTCTCCCGGATCAGCTTTTTAATACGGGCAACCTCCTGTGTAGCCTCATCAAACAAACCTTGCTTCACCAGAATATTAGCACGGTTAATACGTGCATACGAACCGGCCATCTTATCTTTTGTCTTATCGGTAAGTGCTACCGCCAGATCTGTGTATTTTTTACTGAGATCCAGCTTATCATCCTTCAGATAGACGTAACTCAATAAGATATATGTATTTGAAAGATCCTGATCAGGCACATTCTTCTTTGCAAATTGTATTGTTTTCAGGAGATACTGCACCGCCTGCTTAATCGTCTCAGGTTCCCCGTTATCCAAAGCATCCTGGCTGTAGATATTCGAAATATTATTATACAGATTCCCGATAGACTGATTATCATTAATCTGTTCGGCCAGTTTCAGGCTCTCCTGATAATAACGTAAAGCCTGCTTGGTATCCCGGCTTTTATTAAATACGTTTCCGATATTCATAAAAGCACGCACCATTCCCTTCTTATCTCCTTTTGCTTCCCGGAGTTTTAAAACCTTAAAGTGAGTTTCAATACTCTTATCATACTCATTCAGTTTCAGATATATAACACCACTAAGGTTCAGAAAGTCCAAATCCAGATCTTTTAATTTCCGCTCTTTTGTAAGCTGCATACCATTATTTACCCATTCCTGAGCACGTTTGGCATCTTGAAGATATGTTGTAGAAGCCAGCTTGTAATAATAAACTGCCTTTAAAGAATCTGATGGTTCTTTATCAATCTTAGCCAGAATGCTGTCAGCTGCTGTTTGCTGTGCAAGTAAAGAACATGGAGTCAAAAACAGAACAAACCAGGACAAAAAATAAAACAAAAGTTTCATGAAGAAAGAATTGGACGCATAACAGACGTCAGTTTTTATAGGTAATAGGTAACAATCCAGTACAAATGTATAAATACGATTGGTAAAAAAGAAATTTCAACAAAAGGTATACAACAATGTTAGAAAAGCAGACTGCTATACCTCTGTTCGAGATTCGAAAGGCTTCATTTAAAGGTAAATCAACTCCAACATATACTGTCATAAAAATATTACCGTTACGAAAACGTTTAAGTGAACAACAGGGGTAAATGCTTACAGGATAAGTACAGGTTGATTATATATATTTGAAAATGACAACCAAAATCAACCTCTTCATTCTACTTTTTATTCTTTTTATAACAACTCCCTTACAGGCTCAGGAAAATGCTGTTTCCGGTTCGGATCAGCAGACTATCTCGCTAGCCGGTCAATGGGGTATCGCACTCGACATAAATGATGAGGGCATTCATAAAAAATGGTTTACAGGGACCTTACGCGATCAGATTACACTTCCCGGGACAACAGATATTGCCGGATTCGGGATTCCGGATCAGTCTCCGTGGATCAATTACCTGCAACGAAAACATAAGTATATTGGTGTCACCTGGTATCAGAAAAAGATTGTAATACCGCAGTACTGGAACGCCTATCAGGTAGAATTGCTGTTAGAACGTGTCAAATGGCAAAGCCGGGTATGGATAGACGGCAAAGAGGCCGGAGCTCCGCAGGATGGTCTTGTCACATCGCATATGCATACTCTCGGGCAATTATCTCCGGGAGAGCATATACTTACCGTACGGGTGGATAATCGCATGATACACCCAATAGGTGACAAAGGCCATAATTATACAGAACAGACGGAAAGTATATGGAATGGTATCGTGGGACAAATAGCATTGGTGCGCAAAAACATAATCACGGCAAAAAGAATACGACTGTTTCCGGATTATAAGAAGAAAACAGTTACTGCTGAAATTGATCTGTATAACCCCACCGGAAAAGAGGCTGCTGCCGAGCTTTATCTCTCCTTACAGGACAAACAACACTTACGGATCGGACAAGTCAAACATAAACAGCAAATCGGAACAGACAGTCTTGCCCGCATAAAAATCACTATTCCGGTAGACAACATCGCCTTATGGAGTGAATTTCAACAACCGCTGTATACCGCACAGGGATATATATCTGTACAGGGACAGCGGGAGCAGATCGTCCCTGTTACCTTCTCCTTTCGTGATATCAATACCACAAGTCATAAGATACTGATCAATAATATACCTACATTCATCAGAGGAAATCAGGAAGCATTAGGCTATCCGCCTACAGGTTACCCTCCAACAGATGTAGAAACCTGGCGTAAAATATTCAGTATATACAAACAATATAATCTCAACCAGGTAAGATTTCATTCCAGCTGTCCTCCTGAAGCAGCTTTTCAGGCGGCAGATGAACTGGGGATTTATATTATGGTGGAACTCGTGTGGATGACTTCCATCAATGCAAAACCCGATATTCGTCCTATCAGTGCCACGATGGGGATACCTCAGGGATTAGGAAATAATGACCGCAGTATAGATGATTTTGTGTACAGAGAAACCCGCAGATTGCTGGATCAGTACGGCAATCATCCATCCTTCTGCTTCTTTGCATTCGGTAATGAAATGGACAATCTGAACAAAGAAAAAATTGACAGATGGGTTGAAGAATTTAAAACGGATGATCCCCGTCGTCTGTATGCCGGAACAACGGCCAGAATGATTTTGCCTCATGACGATTTTCAGGATTCTCATCTTGTACCCGGCAAAGGTGCAGTAGTCAATAAGGCCGGAAATCCTTCCACCCTCACCAACTACGATTCAGCGTATTATTACAGTAAGGTTCCGGTCATTGCACATGAACTCGGCCAGTTTCCGGTTTACCCCGTCTGGTCCGAAATAAAAAAATATGACAGCACCGTATTCAGATTTATAAATCTGGAACGTAGTCTGGCCCTGGCAAAAGAAAATCAGATCAATCATCAGGACGAAACCTTCAGAAAAGCTTCAGGCCACCTACAGCAAGTATTATATAAGGAAGAAATAGAAAGACAGTTTTCATCCCGATACAGTGCCGGATTCAACTTGCTTCAGATGAATGATTATACCGGACAGGGAGAAGCCTTAGTCGGCTGGCTGGATGCCTTCTATGACAGCAAAGGAATCACGACTCCAGCCCTCTTTAGCCGCTTCTGCAATAGTGTAGTAGCTCTCGCAGCTTTTCCTAAAAGGGTCTTCATAAATACCGAACAACTTCCGGTAGAATTCAAAATTGCCAATTACAAAGGTTCCTCTTTACATACAGAATGGCATTGGCAACTGGGAAAAACCGGACAGCCTGCCATTCGTTCAGGTAAGATCAGAAAACAATCTGTATCTAACGGTACGGTAACTTCCGTTGGAAAAGCCGTAATAGATTTTCCAAAAATAAATACGGCAGAGGTATATACGTTGCGTCTTTACAGCAAAGACAGCATCATACAAAACAGTTGGGACTTTTGGGTATATCCTGAAAAGGAAATTAACACTGTAGGTTCTACAATCATAAGTACTTCTATAGAAGAAACACTTACGTTGGCAGAGAAAGGAAATAATGTACTCTTCCTGGCGCATAAGGCCGGTTTTGCTTCTCAAAAGAATTTTTCGGCATTTGTACCCGTATTCTGGTCCACTATATTTTTCCCGGGAGCCGGCACGCAAACATTAGGTGCATCTGTAGCCAATACTCATCCGGCAATGGCACTTTTCCCTTCCGGTGAAGCGCTGGACTGGCAATGGCAGGACCTGTGTAACCATTCCCGAGGAACTGTTCTGGATGGAGAAGCCTTATCCATTTCTCCTATTGTACAACCGATAGATGACTTCCATAACAATAAAAAACTGGCGGCTATCTATGAAATCAGGTATGGAAATGGCAGGATACTGATTTGCGGGTATGATCTTGCAAACGAGCTGGACATACGCCCTGCTGCACGTCAGCTAAGATCGAGTCTGCTCCACTATATGAATTCAGATAAATTCGACCCGCAACAAACATTAAGCAAGAGCTGGTTAATCCACAAATACACTCCGGTAGAAGACAAACAGGAAGAGAAACCTGGTAAAACGGATGCTTCTTCTGAAATGATCGTAAAAATGCCTTCCGAAACCAGATTCAGAAAAATTTCAGCTCAGAAATACGAGATTATCAGCACCACGCTTGCATTGGGTACTATCCGTATAAAAGGCGCCGACACAACATACCCCTTCACACATGAATTATGGATAAACGGGCGGAAAGCAACGCTTACAGAAGATGGAGCAGGATGGATCAAGACCACATATTTCAGGGAAGATTTTGAAGACAAAAAACTGATTATAGAATTCAGACCAACAAAAGAGTCGAAACCTTTTGAGCTGAAAGGCATAGAAATGAATCCAGATGCCAATGCCTCCTGAGAAATGACATTATCCAGAAGTTCTGTAACTAAAGACCCTTATCCTCCAATCGTGGATAAGGGTCTTGTGTAAATCTTTAAGCGTATTTTATTTTGAAAGGCTGAACTAAATTCCAACTTTCGTTCATGGATGTTTATTTGAGGAGTCAGTATACGTATTCGGAAAACTGACTGTATATTCCGAAGATGTACGAATTCAATGTCCGGTAAAACTATCCATTACCTGCATGACAGCCAAGCCTTCCGCTGCACTGCAGGGATTTGTACCCACACCACCGAAATAGTTGACAACTTCTTCAATCATAGGTTGCTGTACATGAGGTAAAAGCGCAAATTCAAACTCTTGCTCCCCATCCTTGTTGGATAACCGTATAATACGCTGATCAAAAAATGAAAAAGAGATACGTCCTTCTGAACCTATGATTTCGCATTCGTCCCGGTCCTCGTATGCATTAAAAGCCCATGTCCCCTGAAACATGATATCACTTTCAAATAAGATCTGTCCCGATACCATATCATGTGCCGGATATACTTTGGCCTGGTTGTGAGAGATACCGGTGCTTGTCACTACCTTACCGAAAAAATAATACATCAGATCGATCTGATGAGGTGCAATATCATGAAACAAACCTCCTCCGGATTGTTCCGGATCTACCCGCCACTGTATCTTAGGCTGTTCTAACTGCTCTGCTGTAAGGATTTTCTGATAATAATTTACCGAAGCCAGTCTGACGGTGCCAATAGCTCCTTCCTTTAATAATTCTTTTATTTTTCTGAAATAAGGCTGAGCACGGCGATAATGAGCAATGACCAGTTTGCGGCCGTATAACTGTTGAGCCTGCACCAGCTTTTCCGCTTCCGTACTGTTTAATGCCATAGGTTTTTCAACATATACATCTTTTCCGGCTTCCATAGCTGCTATGGCATATGCCACATGTGAATCCGGAGGAGTAGCAATATATACAGCATTCACATCCTGATCTCCTATCAGTGCCGTGCCATCCGTGTACCATCTGGATACACCATGTCTTTCGGCATAATCCTTAACTTTCTCTTCGTTTCTTCGCATCACAGCGATCAGATCCGAATTTGCAACCTTCTTAAATGCAGGTCCGCTTTTGACCTCCGTGACATCCCCCGCTCCGATCATACCCCAGTTGATCTGTATTGCCATTTACTTTATTTTTTTGAATGAATTTCCGCAGATAATATTTAAATCCCTCTACCCTCCGAACTGATTACCAATTGGGAGGCGTAAAAGTATCTTTCACCGGCACAAATATATAGTATGCCTTATAATAATCCGTATAATACTTATCCCTGATCTGCCCTCCTCCGTCTATGGTAGAAGATACCTGTATCAATGTATCTTTTTTAACCGTAAAATAGGTATAATTAAATTGTGCCAAAGGTGTATTCATACGTTGTACGACTAACCTCTCTCCTTCGGTTCTGTAATAACTCTGAAAAAGTGTACGGCTCTTTTTTACCATCTGATCTGCAATGCTGTTATTAAAAGCAGCTGCGTACGTACCTTTACGGAGTAGGGTATCATCCAGATCCAGCACCATAT
Organism: Sphingobacterium sp. UBA5789; assembly: GCF_002418355.1. Classification (NCBI taxonomy): domain Bacteria; kingdom Pseudomonadati; phylum Bacteroidota; class Sphingobacteriia; order Sphingobacteriales; family Sphingobacteriaceae; genus Sphingobacterium; species Sphingobacterium sp. UBA5789. The sequence continues at coordinate 1,207,014 of NZ_DIDX01000004.1, forward strand.
TCACCTGACCTGTGGGATAAAATTTATAAATTTCTCTTTCCTTAGCTGCCACAGATCTTTTGCTGTCACGCTGACTGGTCCATATTTCCTGCAGGACATACACTCCGTCAGTACGCAACATAGAGGTGTCGCTCAACTGAAAGTCCGGCTGGTAAAAAGAATAGTCTTTCTTTTGATAAAATTTATTCGAATTACAGGCCACAAACGCTGCACACATCGATGCTACGACTAGTGCAGTGATACTTATCCGGGAATATAAAAGGTTCATATACGCAAGTATTTAATGCAATAACAATTTGACGAAGCGTAAGTTTGCAGCTATGAAATAAGCTCAATATACTGTCCGGCATGAAAATACGGCTTATTGTACAATCTTCCCTTATGATAGTCCATATTTTTACGATCACCTCCTTAAAAAGCAAAAGATGATAAACATTTAAAGTTTTCTTACATTCGTATATTGATATAATTTCCCCGAAATGAAGAACAAAGCCAACGTCACAAATGCCAGTATTGATTCAGCAGGACTTCCAAAAGATTATCGTCAGGCTATTGCCGAGTATATCTGGAATGGATTTGATGCCAAAGCGACACATGTCAACCTGTATGCCGAAGCCAATGAACTGGGACATATTCAGCGTATAGTTATTGAAGACAACGGCGAAGGGATTCCTTTGGAAACCCTGAATATTTCTTTCGGAAATTTCCTGGATTCCCTTAAAAAGAAAAATATTCAACGATCCTCTTACACCAGGGGTAAAAAAGGAAAAGGTCGTTTTTCTTTTTCGTTGTTTGCGACCCGCGCAACCTGGCACACCGTTTATCTTCATGAAGGAAGTCTTCTGGAATACAGTATTGTTATAGAGCGTAATCAGAAAGATGAATATGAAGATATTAATAAAGTCATTTCTAAAGCCACCCATACCGGCACAAAAGTTATTCTGGAAGGTGTATTCGGCATCACCGCAGCACAACTGAGCAGCGCTGAGTTTAATACGTTTCTGGCTCAGGAATTTGGCTGGTTTTTATTGTTGAATAAAGATCTGGGATTCAATCTTTCGATCTCAGATGAACCGCTGGCCTATGAGCAGCTCATCTTAGAAAAAGATGCCGTTGTATGGACTATAGCCGATCATCAGGAACAGGTATATCCATTCCGTATCAACTACATCCGTTGGGGAGACAGCATAGGTGACCGTTACTATTATTATTTTCTGAATAAGGACAAAGTAGAGATTGCAAAAGAACTGACCAGCTACAATAATAATGCGATAGATTTTCATCATAGTGTATATATTGAATCTCCGTTTTTTGATTCCTTTGAACGGGAATCCTTAGCCGACAGCGAACAGGATAATCTTTTCAGTCAGCTCAATCATCATATTGTATATCGGAAACTAAACAGTGACCTGAAGGAATTTCTCTATCGAAAACAAAAGAAATATATCAAAGAAAAGGCAGCCGAGACCTATCTGGCAGATATAGAACAAAAGGCTGTGCTTCCGGTATTTTCCAGTGCAGAACAGGATAAAAAACAAGACTTGCTCCATGTGATCAAAGAACTCTACTGTATACAACCCAAAATATTCATGGGTATAAAGACAGAAACTGAAAAAACATTAATTGGGTTACTACACTTACTCCTGTCCACCCCGCAACGTGAAAATATATTGCCCCTTATGGAACAATTAGCTCCTCTTACAGAAGAGGAACGCAGCCTGTTGAGCAAGGTATTAAAACTGAATTAGGAGACAGAACAATAAAAAATCGGGTAATAAAGACTTTTCTCAGACAAAAATTACGGATAAGGATCTTTATATTTAAATCCTTTTTAATACAAGTTTATTAACACATTTTAATTGCAGTATACTATGTCTTCCAATCCGGTTGTTTATTTTGAAATTCCCGCTACTGACCTGCACCGTGCACGTACTTTCTACGAAGCGGTATTCGGTTTTGAGTTTGAAATGGATAATATTGATCACAATGAAATGGCTATCTTTCCTTTTAAAGAGGAAGAAAAGGGAATATCCGGAGCTTTGGCCAAAGGTGAGATCTATCAACCCGCTCTGACAGGGATTCTGATCTATTTTTATACACAGGATATCACACAAACACTAAATACTGCTGTTCAAAATGGTGCAGAAATACTTTATCCGGTGACCTCTAATGGTCAGTGGGGTTTTGTCGCCGAATTTAAAGATACCGAAGGCAACAGAATAGGACTACATCAGGCTCTTACCCAGGAGGGATAATATAATATTCATGCCCTATGCTACTCACCATTAGCTATTTCTCAGAAAAATACAGCCGTATCAAAGATGCCGTATTGCTAAAGCCTTCAGAATTTGCTTTTGTGCAGCTCTGTTCTTTATCTGAAAAACTTGTTACCAGCCGCAATAATTTTCATATGATTATCCTTGGTATAGAAGGACAAGCTAACGCAACCGTAGCCCAGCATCAGTTTAAAATCAGGCCATTATCTATCTCTATAATTCCGCCGGAAACCCTTTACAGCCTGCAAGATTACAGCCCTGATTTTCAGGCCTGTGTTTTTATATTTGAAAGCAATTTTATTAAAAAAGGGTTTGTCAGAAGCGAAGTCATGGATGAGCTTTTATATATCAACCCGGACTACCCTCCCGTTTTTGATCTGCCCGAAGCAGATTTCAATGACAGCATGTATAAGATGAGCCGAATACAGCATGAGATCAGCTTACAGTCCCCTTTCTTCCCAGATATTGTCCGGCTATATGCACTACAGCTACTCTATGATTACAACCGTATCTGCGAGATCTGTTTATTAAATTCAGGTACCGGAGTCAACAGGCCTTTTCAGATTCTGTACGCATTCAGAAGACTGGTCGAGCAGCATTTCAAAGAATGGAAAACCGTGAAAGATTATGCTGAAACATTACATATTTCTCCCAAGTACCTGAGTGAATGTGTCAAAGCACAACTCGGTGTACCGGCTATACACATTATTCAACAGAGGATTATCCTGGAGTCTGAACTTCTGCTCAATTATGGCGCTCTGAGTATCAAAGAAATTGCAGAGGAGCTGCATTTTGATACTGCGTCTCATTTTTCCAGATATTTCAAAACGGCAAAAGGTATTTCCCCAACAGAATTTCGCCAAAAACCGTAAAACTGATACGTCAAACCGTAGTATCGATATTGTACGACAGACCTCAACGGACGACTTTTGTATTGTTATCAAATACAATACATTTATGAAAAAAGCAACATTCATTTATCTCATTCTTACACCTCTTCTTAGTACTATGATAAACACTTCTGTCTATGCCCAATCCTCGCCATCTGCAAAATCAGAAATGGAAGCAGTACAATTCCGGATCGCAAGACCGACCAACAATTTAAAAGAAGTTGTCAGATTCTACACGGAAGGTTTAGGTTTGCCGCAGTTAGGGTCATTTAACGGACACGAAGGATATGATGGTGTAATGCTGGGCCTACCGGACAGCAGGCATCATCTCGAATTCACACAATATGCAGATCCTGTTTCATTGCCCGCTCCTACCAAGGAAAATCTATTGGTGCTGTATTATGATCGTCCGGAACAATATGAAGCTGCTAATAAAAGATTACAGAACATGAATATCAAGGCTGTTGCACCTGAAAATCCGTATTGGATAGACAAAAGTAAAACCTATGAAGATCCTGATGGCTGGCGGGTTGTTTTATTTAACGGAATATACACACCATAGCTATTTGGCTGTTAAAGGCACAAGCAACAACGGTTAAACCAAGGATAATTCTCTCCTTTCCAAGGAGAGATGCCCACAGGGCAGAGAGGTTAGAACATCAAACGAAAAAGACACAAGCAATATGCTTGCGCCAGAGAACCAACAACGGATAAACCAGATAATTCTCTCCTTTCCAAGGAGAGATGCCCACAGGGCAGAGAGGTTAGGACATGAAACGAAAAAGGCACAAGCAACATCCTTTGTACCAGAGAAGCAACAACGGTTAATCCCGATTAATTCTCTCCTTTCCAAAGAGAGATGCCCACTAGGCAGAGAGGTTAATAATACAAGTACAGAACCTCTCCCTAACCCTTCCGACGAGTGGGAACAGGTTCTCCTTAAAAGGAGAGGGAATAGCTTTTCCGATGATAAGTATTCTTGATCGCGTCTGCGGTGTCCTCACCTGCAGTATGATAACTCTGGTTTTATCATTTGGCGAGGACGCCAAATGACACTGATTTTAAGACTGTTACAACTTTTCTCTCCTTTCCAAGGAGAGATGCCCAAAGGGCAGAGAGGTTAGAGCATGAAACGAAAAAGGAACAAGCAATATCCTTGCGCCAGAGAACCAACAACGGTTAAACCAGATAATTCTCTCCTTTCCAAGGAGAGATGCCCAAAGGGCAGAGAGGTTAGAACATGAAACGAAAAAGACACAAGCAACATCCTTTGCACCAGAGAAGCAACAACAGTTAAATAAGTATTACGGTGGCTGAAACAATTATATCTTTTATCCTCCTATTATTTTTTTACCAAAGGCATTTCAGAGAGAAACTGAAGTTTTTCCGGCTCTTTAAAAACCATTTTACCATCCCGCTCTTCAATATCCCCATACCCTTCGATTACCGTATCTCCTTTAAATTTAAAAGCGACCTGGCGCACAGAAGTTGTACCCTCAGACTGAAATACATAATCCGCCAGCAACAAGCTGTCCGTCAATACGCCCTCAATGCTTCCGGTATTGCGGTCTTTTTCCTTAATCTGGTAAGCCAGTTCACCTGTCACCTTACCTTCCAGATTTGTCAGTTGAAGCACTATAGTATCTCCGTTATTCTGATAGCTGTACGTTACAGGTACAGGATTACTATCTGTGTTAATACTACTATCCTGAGTAGAGTCAGAACGTCCTGAAGATTGACAGGATACAAGTAATATTCCGGATGTCAGGATTAAAATTCCTTTTAAAATAGATCTGTTCATACTTTTGTTTTTCATTTGATAACCACCTTTGCACTCTTTTAAAGTAAGCTCTCAGCTAAGAAAGTAACAACAGACAACACATGTTGTTTCAAAAAACTTTCATTAGCGGTCTGAGATTATCTCCCCTTTCTATATTTTTTATTCGGCCTGTGTATCGTATTCCCTTTTCTATTCGTTCTGTTAGCAAATCAAATACGATATGAAACCTATACTTTACCTATCCTTTATCTGCCTGTTAAGCAGTTGCAATGCCGTTAAGCAAAATACATCAAAACCAAAAGAACTCATCAGAGACTGTCCCGAAGAAAAGATCACCAACAAAATGCCCGGCCCGGCTGTAAAAGGAGAAAAAGAAAAAAGCTATTATATCTACAAAGGCAAACGCAAAGAAATAAGCGACTTTGATGCAGCATGGATTTCTCAAAACTGTGAGGTCAAAGAAACAGTCGTCTATTAATCGTACTTCAGGAATTACCCGAGGCGGATAGCCAGGACTCTTTAGTAATCTGATAAACGACGTTTGTACGGGATGGTTCGCCATAATAAGCAACCTCCCGCTTACCCAGACTTACTCCCCCGATTCGCTCAACGGCAGTTTGAGAACGGATATTATCTGCTCCGACATGCAGATATACCGTATCGACATATTGGAAAATATAATCCAGCATCATCTTTTTGACCGCAGGATTAATTCCTTTACCCCAATATTTCGTCGCGTAAAAAGTATAGCCGATCAGAATGCTGCTGGCTTCCTCGTCATAATCATAGAAGCGTGTACTGCCGATGATCTCTCCCGTCTGCTTATCTACAATTTTGAAAGCCCCCTTACTGTTTACAGCACCTTCAAAGAACAACTGAAAAACCTCTCTCTTCCATCGATCCTTATTAGGATGCTGTTCCCATATTTTTTCATCTGAAGCAGCTGCATATAGCGGTTCAAAATCAGTTTCGGATAAAGGGACTAAGGCCACAAAGTCATTTTCTAGAAGGGGTTGAAGAGAAAAGTTCATAGTTATAAGCGAAAAAGTATCATCAATCAGTATCAAAAATAAGAGATTTTAAACCGATCCAATTACTTTCTTTCAAAAAATAAGACCGGATATTTCGGTCTCTGTTATTTTATCCGGATATAACTTTCAATAATCTCGTGATCTACATTTAATTCCGGAATATGTTCAATTCCCTTCTGGATCAATGTATCTCCTTTCATCGTCAGCGTAAAATCAAAACTTTTACCTTCCCAATCCCGCAGACTGCAATACTGCAGGTTCTCCCGATACTGGTCTCCTTTCAGAATATATTTACCTGATCCGCTTACAAAGAAAGCTGTACTGTCTTTGCCTTTACTCTTGTCATGATTGAAAAAAGCAAAATCTGTATCATTAAACATCTTAATCATCTCCGTTTTACTGGTATCCGTAAAGGCGACAGTAGTGTCTTTTTCTTTTATCGTCTTACTTTCGATTAATTTCCAGCTTCCAGAAATGGTATTTATTTTTTCTTCCGGTGTATGCTTACAAGAGGCCAATATGCAAAGTGCAATCAGCGGACTAATAAAGATTGTTTTCATAAGGTTGATGTTACTGGTTAGTGTGCTAAAGATACTATTTTTTATTATCTCTCAGATACTTATTTCAGACTCTTCAACGTCCTGTTCAGACTTCGTATGGTAATACCCAGATAAGCGGCCATATCTTCTTTGGAGATATCCAGCTGCTGATCTGCCTGCAGCTGCAACAATTTGGAAAGATTGTATTCAACCGTATATAATTGCTGGAAAGAAGCCCTGCTGCTGGTATTCACGATACGGCTGGAAAAGGATTCCATAAGTAACCGGTTAAATACGATATCTTTTTCCAGCAGCATTCTGAAGTAAGGTACGGCAATAGAAAAAGCTTCTGTTTCAGCGAGTACCTCTATACTGCACAAACAATTGATACGGCTGATAACCTCTACCTCACCCAGTATTTCTCCTTTTCCTAAAAATTCAACTACGAACTCCTTGCCATTCTCCTCCCGGAAATAACACTTTGTAATACCCTCATTCACAATAAACAGTCTGGACAACGGATCCCCCTGCTGCAACAGCAATTCTCCCTTTTCAAATTTCCGAAGGATAATATCTTCCTTACGATCCTGACGATTGTAAAGACTGCTGACGTAGGATAAAAGATCCAGATTAGTTCGTAACATAGGGCTTGGGACAAATGTCCTTTTTTGAAATTATTTATATGTGCAACTTCGCAAGTGAAAAGTAAAGATTAAACATGAAAAATCAAATACAGATTATCGCTTTTGATGCAGATGACACCCTTTGGGTCAATGAACCCTATTTTCAGGAAACGGAAAGAGAATTTTGTAATCTTCTGCAAGACTATCTGCCCCACCATAGCATCTCACAGGAACTCTTTCGTACAGAAATGAAAAACCTGCACCTCTATGGGTATGGCGTCAAGGGATTTATGCTATGTATGATTGAGACCATCACACGTGTATCGCAGGGAACGGTATCTTTTAGCCTTATAGAGAAAGCAATCGCATTAGGCCAGGATCTTTTACAAAGACCCATTGAGCTGTTACCCGGAGTAGAAGAAACTCTTCAGCAACTGCAGGGCAGGTACAAACTGGTCATGGCGACCAAAGGAGATTTACTGGATCAGGAACGTAAATTAAAAAAATCAGGACTGGAAAATTATTTCCATCATATTGAGATCATGAGCGACAAACAGATCCCTGATTATCAGAAACTCCTGAAACATCTGGATTGTCAGCCTCAACAGTTTCTGATGCTGGGCAATTCGATCAAATCGGATATCCTTCCGGTACTGGAGATCGGAGGGCATGCAGCACACATTCCCTATCATGTCACCTGGACGCATGAACAGCATGAACATCACCTCGAGCATCCTCAGTTTGTTGAATTAAGCTGTCTGGAAGATATACTTCCACATGTTTCTTAGGAAAATCGGGAAAAGAAAGGGATTGGAAATGATCCGGTCTTGGTTATGATCAGCCCATATCCAGATGAAGTATTTTTCATATATTAGTATAAGCAAAAATTAAAGTTGCAGGCTTTTATAATTCTACTATGAAAAACATTCTGATCCCATTTATATTAATACTTGGTATTCAGGTACAATTGTATGGTCAAAAAAGCAAGCGTATAGATGAGCTTCTCACCCACTATGAAAAAGCCTCCCAATTTAACGGAACCGTTTTGATAGCAGAAAAGGGAAATATAATTTTCGAAAAAAGTTATGGCTATAAAAACGGTCCGAAAAGGGAAAAGAACAGCAATAACAGTATCTATACGATTTATTCTACAACTAAAATATTCACATCAACTGTTATTCTCAAATTAGCAGAACAAGGTAAACTTTCTTTATCGGACAAGCTCTCCAAATATTTCCCTGGATTGCCGGAAGGAGATCAGATAAATATTGAAAATCTGCTGAATCATACTTCCGGAATACCGGGCGCTGATGATGCTGACTATACGATCAATGAAGAGACATTTTTACCTTTTATTTCCGGTAAAAAACTTGATTTCCCACCCAATACCGGTTGGAATTATTCCAACTCCAACTATTATCTGCTGGGCTATATCATCAGGAAAGTCAGTGGAATGGATTATGACAAAGCGATAAGCACCTGTATTTTCAAACCGCTGCAGATGACTAATAGCGGATTTGACTTAAAAACGCTGCACAACGAGAACAAAACAATGGGATATGAATTCTTATCGGATAAACATTCCAATGAAGCCTTACGCTTTAAAACGGCACATCCTTTCGGTGCCGGTGCCATGTACTCTACTGTAGAAGACCTGTGGAAGTTCAACCGGGGCATGAAAAACAATAAAATTCTCAAGCAATCTACTCTGGAAAAGGCACAGATACCTTATCAGGACAAACGTTATGGCCTCGGTTATGAAATTGACTCCCTGTACGGTAAAAAAAGAATAGGTCACAGCGGTGGTGGTCCGGGTTACAGATGCAGATATTTTAATCTTCCAGAAGATGATATTACAGTTATCCTCCTCTGTAATGCGGAAATGAATCCTGTGGATTTCATAACGAGTAAAATCACATCTATTCTATATGACAAACCTTACCAGATTCCACAGAATACACCTGTATCGAATGACTCTTTGCAAAAACTGGAAGGTCTCTATTCATCAAAAGATCATGATTTCTGTGTTAAGATTATCGACGGACTGGTTATATTCAATGAACGGAATTATCCGCGCAATCAACTTTTCCCGATATCGGCAAATAAATTCCAGTTGAATGACAATTTTACATTTACGTTCAAACCCACTTCTACAGGGGACATTGATTCCCTGATCATCAACTTTCCGAACGGGAATACGATAGGTGGTAAAAAAGTAAGCAACACTTTTGTCTGGGGAATAGCAGGCTCTGCTACTCCAAACGGATCGGAAGGCCAGGATATTCCTTTGGACAAAGATGCAAACAAACCCAATATCTACTACCTGAATAATTACAAACTGAATACAGGCGATCTGAGATTCCGCCTTAATAATGACCCGACCAACAGCTATGCACTGAATAATACGGGAGAACTTACCTATAACGGATATAATATCAAAATTCAGGAAGGAGTATATGATATTGTACTGGATATGACAGATCAGGTTTCACCCCGTTATAGTATAACTAAATCAGCAAAATAAGGTTACAATAAGTAAGTTTTATCTTCTATTTCTTTATTTTCTTTAAGCCGATTAAATAAATATTGACAGGCCTCGTCTTCGCTTGTAAATGTTCTCACTGAATGTTTTTCACCTCTCTCTTTGTAATAAGTTTCATACTCTACTGCATAAACTCCTCTTTTAATAGTAAGAGAAAGTTTCTCCTCGTCATTGACAGACCCATAAAGTCCATGTAAATAATATCTTTCTTCTGGCACTCCTAATTCTTTAAGCTTAATATGCAATTCTTGTACTGTCATTTCCTTAAGTTGTAAAATGGTGAAATAATTCCTCTTTTATTAAAATATAAATACCAACAGACGAGAAGACCTGGAGTAGTTAATAACTAGCAATACTAGCTTAGCGCTTGCATTAGAAGAAAGAATTCTTATTTTTAGAACAGCAAACCAGTCATTTCTCTTTCAGCTCCGATCTTACTAATCCTATTACTTCACCTTTAGTCAGAATTTTTGAAGCCTCATTTATAGTAAAAAAATCACCAATTATAAGTTCATCTTTAAAGTAATCTGGTTCAATAAAATCAACCAAAATTTCAAACTCATTATCGTTACTTGATTCTTTAAGCTTTTCTATTCTGCCCGACATACATTTTTCTCCAAAACAGAACAGGATAACTCGTCTCTTCAAAGTAATTTTATTATTTAGCCACGTTATTTTTCCTATCATCTTCATTGGAAACTGTCTTTATGATTTAATTGAAGTATTAGAAATCTTATTATTTGTTTCGCTACAGATATTCCAATTTTTATCAAATTCCCTCTCTGGTATAAGTGTCCGCTTGTGGCTAGTTAGATCACAAGGACAGCGACTCTAATACCTATCCTACAAGGATATACATTTTACCTCTGAATCTATGACGAGGTTGTATTTTGTTTTTCATATGCTGCCAATAGCAAATTTAATTTACTTAATTCTTCTTCTTGATTTACATCTCCGCAAATATCATCGACCCTCTCTAGTAATAATTCGTATTCATAACGAGTTAAGATTTTCTGTCTTTTTATAACCGCAGAAATCGATTTCTTTTGATCTAAGGATACTAAATCATAATTAATTCCCAATCTTTCATCAAAAAGAATTTTTATTTTTTTAGCCATTGGAAATGGCATATGCTTCATTATCTGATTATCAATATCAGCATTCATTGATTTTAAAGGCTTCATTTTTCCTTCTAAATATGCGGATTCTATTAATTTATTAGAATCTTCAAAAAAACTAACTAACTGAGACGGAATTCCTCCTTCTTTAATCATAAATTGATTAAAGAGTATACACTTATCTCTTAAAAATTTCAACTCCACTTCTTTTTCTTTATTTGACATATGAACCAAACATTAAACTTGATGTTCCTAAATATATACTACGATTTGGGTTATATTTCCAGATCGGATTAATAGAATTTCCTAACAAAGGGCTACCTATCCCTCCATAAGCATCTACAATATCTTGTTCTCTTCCTCTTACCTGTTACCTAACAGGCAATCATTACCAAACTTAACAAGAAGGTCGTTTCAAACGGGAGGCTGCCAGAAGTAAGCAAGCTCTCAGATAAGAACAAGGAAAATATTTTTAATCCTCGATGCACTCATCAGGGATTTTAAAAATAAACAAGCATACGCTAAATAACAAAAGTCGGGACTTGCCGGGACTTGTGTTGTTATTATAACTCGCTAAAGTGTTTCAAGCACAATCGAAGTTCCTTGGCTTCCTTTAATAACTTCTTCTCTATTTCATTGTTTGCATTATACTTTGCAAAATATGCAGCGTTCAAGCTGATTTCCACATTGCTGGTTTTTGCCATTACCAACCTGTTAAGTTGGTTTAAATGTAGCGTTTTTGTTTTATCGTCATAGTCTGGCATTTTGCCGTTCTGCAACATAAAAACAATAACTTCTAAATGGTCTTCTATGTTCTCGTATGAAATAGAGATTATTCGTTCTTTATCTCTAAACTCCACGTCATAAAAAGCATTGCCATTTATAGTTTCATTTATTTTACTAAAACCAAAATCAGTTTCAAGAAAAGAATAAAACTGCTTTACAACTGCTACATATTGATTTCCTTCAATCATGGCTTAATTACTTGAAATGCATTTGAATGAAGCTTTAAATAATTCTTTATCATATTTTGTTCCATTTGGTAGAATATACTTGGAACTCCTCTGTTAGGGTCCAATCCAATGTCGATGATCGGTCTTCCACTCCTCATTTGTTGCAGCAACCATTGACGATTGAAAGTCATCATTTGGCTTGTTACTTGGTCAGCTGTACCTGTGAAATTTGGCATATTATTTAGAATAACAGAGCCGTCACGTTTCGCTGCTTCATTAATAACACGCTTCATTCCCTCCCCAATAACTGTCTGTCCCCCCTTAGCAAAAGCATTGTACAACGATCCTACTTTGCCTATTACTTTGATTGTAGCTATTTCTGCAACTCCGAAGTTAGCAATATTCTGACCAATTGCCAAAGAAGTAGTTGGATTAGATAAATCATTGTAATTCGTATTGGCAAGCATCTGACTGTAGTTATACATCATTTGCCGGTGCGAATAACTTGTTCCGTATGGATTTGGCTTACTTGCACTAAGAGTCGGTTGTTGTATATGATCTACTCTGACTCCAAAAAAGTCTCATAAGCCGGTTTTGACTTCACTACTATGGTTACAACAGCCTCTTCCAATACAAATCTTGCGGCAACATCCTATTTACTACTGAAAACTCCTTTGAGCCATCCCCATAATCCTCCGCCATCGTTCCCTCTCTGGCTTAATCGTCCGCTTATGACTAATTACAGCATAAGCAACGCTAATGCTTTCGCTATAGGGGGGATAAAGCCGACCTTTTTAAAGACCCTGTAATGTTGTAACGGCTAGCAGAACTGGACGAAATGCATAGCACCGAAAAAAGCCATATACTGCACGTATTGGATGGTTTTATTAAATCTGTTAAACTTAAAAATATTGCTGCTCTGTAATCATCAAAAATGTTTTACAGATAACTCGTTAAGCATTACTGTAGCTTGGTTATAAAGTGATGTATTTTCTTCTCTAATCTCAAAATCCTGAGCAATACATTCAAACATGTTGTCGTGAAAAGTTAATATATAATGCTTATACATTTTCCATTTTTCAGGATTATAATTAGGGTGGATTTTTTCAATATCCTGGAGAGATTTAATAAGATCAGAATTTCTCAGCTCATAAAATGAGTAGGATTTCATACCAAGTTTACTATATGGATGCCCTTGTATTGTTTCATCGCCTGGCAAACCAAATGTATATTTCAAGAAAATTTTAAACTTTAATGCAAAGACGCCCGTATCATAAATTGTATTACGTTGTTGTGGGATATTATATGAACTTTGTTTATCCGCATAAAAGGCAATAAACAACTCATTATCGTTTGACAATATAGTTGGCGAAGGCGAGCCAAAATCCATTTCAAAAAGACCTTTTATTTCTACTAACTCCATTATTCAACTATGTATTTTGAAGGTATTGGGTCTGATAACCAAATGCCATTTTCTTCTTTATAAAATTGTATGTTATTTAAAAATGCTTCCTTAGCTCTTATAGTTAATATAACTAAATCTCCTTTTCTTCTGCTACCTACCATTTCTGCTGTACTTCTATCAATTGAAAGGTGAACGTATTGCCTTTCCATAGGTAATAATCCTTTTTCAAGAATATCAGTTAAACTATTTTGAACTGTTCCGTGATATAAAAACTCAAGTGGTAAAGTGAAACTGTAAAAATTATTTTTCCCTTCATATCTAACAACTTTTATTGATCATTCTATTAGACCTAGCTCTTTTAAAATTGGCCGAAGCGAAGATTCTTCTGTGATTTCTACTTGTTTAAGAATATGTATAACTTTTTCAATATTCCCCTTTTTAACAGCCAAGTCAAATTCTTCCATTAGACCACTTATATACAACCGCTCATTTACAGTCATTCCCATGTATTGGTTATCCATTATTAATCAAGGTTTTAGCACTTTAAAATCAATTAATCTAACATTTTTCGGGTCTATTATAAGTTCGGGAAGTCCCCCAACGTTCCCATCTAAGGGCAATGCTGAACGAGATTTTATTATGTTATTAATATTCACTTTGCCCTTTATCATAAAATCAGCAGTGTTGATTGCTCCACTTTCGCATCCAGAGAGTTATCTATAAAAAAACTTTATCAAAGGAAATATTGCAATAAAAATCATTATTCAGATTATTATTGATTTGAAAATAATATTTCCCCATTGGAGGATCATAAACGCATCCACTAAAAAACATGCAAACAATTAAAATAGAAAATTTAGCTTTCTTAATGTTTATTTTCGCAGTACTTCCTCCAAATCAATATTCCAGTAGATAGAATCCAAATGTCCTGTAGTCATTATGAATTCCTTAAGTATCTGCTTTTCTTCCATTCCTTTTTCCCATCCCAGACTATCCACAACCTCCTTTTTAAACAATCTGAAATGAATTTGTTTGACATTTAATGAATCACAATAATATTTCCATTCTTCAATTTTTCCGAGATATGAATTATACTGTTTACTAAGAAAAATTGTTTGCTCTTGTTTTGGAACACCACCTAATCCCTCATAAATAACCGGAGTATCTATTCTAAAAAAATCTCTATCAAAGGAAATATTGCAATAAAAATCATTATTCAGATTATTATTGATTTGAAAATAATATTTCCCCATTGGAGGATCATAAGCACATCCAGCTAAAAAAACGCAAAAAACTAAATTGAAAATTTTAGCTTTCATAATGTTTATTTACCCAGTACTTCCTCCAAATCAATACCTTACTGATGCAAAATAATAAAAGTCCCTATTTTTGGAGTTTTGCTTTATTCAATATTTGCTATCTCAAATTCAAATCCGCTTAGTTTTTCTTCTTCTACCATTTGCCTAAAAGCTGGTGAACAAAAGTAAATCGGTTCTGGTCTTAACAAACCACGTTTAACGCCTATTTTTTGTCTGCTTGCAAAAAAATCAAACTCCTTGATTAACGGACTATCTGTAACATAAGGTTCTGACAGGAGATTTAAACCGATTAAATCTCCTTTGGGGCATACATAGACTTCTTTCTCAAATACGATGTCATAACCAGAGATATTGAAAATACCTCCATTACTACCTGTTGAAGTTTCAAATGGATTATCCCCTGTAATAGTATTTGGTGACAATTCAATTTCCGTATCTGCGGTAAGTTGGTAATACTTTTCAACGTTGATAGGACTAAGTTGCAAGCCTTTTAAACTTCTTTGCCTTACTGCATTTACAAACTTTTCCGATACAACTACTTCGCCACCTATGGTTCTGGCAATATCCCTTTTCGGTATCGTTCCTTTTTTAAGGATTAAAGGACTTGCCTGTTTCCTGTTCGCTCCGCATATTTCACAAGCTGCCGTTTCATCATACAACGTTCCACATTCTTCGCCTGTCGGTTCAAATGCTACTTTTATTTTTAGATGCAATAATTTAGCAGTATCTAATTCCTTCTTGCTGTACTTACGCTTGATTTGCCAACTATAGAAAAAGCCCCTGTCATACTTCTTCTTTACTTCTTTATCAATAATTGGTATTTGGCTATATCTTGGGTCTTCCTTTGATAATTCAACCACTCTTACAGATGTCCCCAAATTCTTACCTTCATCTGCCTTAAAAAGCAAGTGGGCATAGTCGTAGTTTATTCTAAACTCTATTGTTTCTTTCATCTTTCTATTTCATTTAAAATCCATAACCAGGTGGCAATGGAAATTTAGAATACACCTCTTTCATTATTTGCAATCTCTGTGCTTCATTAACAGGGCCTAAGCCATAAGGTCGAATAGCTCTAAATTCATTTGTAATCACTTGGTGGTATGCTGCATCCAATGGAACAAGCGGGCCATTCTTCGCACCGCCTAAGTATTGCGGAGTGATGTGGTGTAACTCTATTTTACCAGCTTTGTTAGGATATAATTTCTGTGCAGCCTTTAGTAAATCATCTGAATATTGAAGTCCCCCCTTAGCAAAAGCATTATATAATGATCCTACTTTGCCTATTACTTTGATTGTAGCTATTTCTGCATCTCCGAAGTTAGCAATATTCTGAATAATTGCCAAAGAAGTAGTTGGATTAGACATATTTACCTGATGTAGTGCTCTTTGCTATAGAAAAAACTCATCAAATTAGGTGAGTAAATGTTCACATCTGTTTCTTCTGCTAACTTATTTTGACTAAATTTGCATTATTACAGTAAAATCAATTGACTTTAGGCAATTATGTTGAACATAGGAGAACGTATAACACGGAACACCAATACGCCTTCCATTGAAGTGTTGATAAAACTGGCGAAGGTCTTTAATGTAAGTGTGGATTTCCTCATCGGTGAAGGGGAGCTGGCCGCCCTGGACAAGGATCTGCTAAAACATATTGAGGATATTGAGAAGCTGGACGAGGACACCACAAAGCCCCTGTTCTTTCTCATTGATAACGTTATACAAAACTACAAGACTAAGAAAGTATTTAATAAATAATAAATTTACCTGCACGCAGGAAGGCACAGTTAATGAACGAAAAAAGAATAAGAGCTGTCTATAATAAAGAGAACATTATAATTTATCAAGCTTTCAACAAACAAATTGCTCAATCTGCAATGAATAACCAAACGTTCGTATCTCCATCATTTAAGAAAGAAAGAATGACTTGGATTAAGCCCTCTTTCCTTTGGATGATGTATCGCTCTGGTTGGGCTACCAAAGAAAATCAAGAGAGCATTTTAGCTATAAAAATTAAACGTTCAGGATTTGAATGGGCTTTACAAAATTCTTGTCTGTCTCATTTTGACAGTACAATTCATCCATCATATGACACTTGGAAAAAAACACTTAAAAATTCACCTGTTCGTATTCAATGGGATCCTGAAAAAGATATTTTTTTACAACCCTTAGATTATCGCTCTATTCAAATAGGATTATCAGGTATTGCAGTAGAAAAGTACGTTAATGATTGGATTGTACAAGTCGATGATATTACAGAGAATTGCAAATATTTATACCAACTTGTTAATGAGGGTAAAATAAATCAGGCAAAGGATTTATTGCCACAAGAACAACTTTACCCCTTACCTGACAATATCGCTTTAATTGTTAATTCTTTTTGAGAACTTGTTCAAGTTGAAAAGTTGCATTTTCTTTTATAATTGGGTCATCAACTTTTTCCAGCATCTTTATTTTTTGTATCGCTTCGGGTGTATTAATTGCACTTAAAGCCCACATACATTTTTTAGCTATGGCTCTCATGTCATCGTAGTCAGGGACATTAACAGCAACTTCATACAACTTATCTACACTTTTAGGGTCTTTGATTAATTCAAGAACACTTATAATATCCTCTTCAGCAGTGTGCCATTTCTCATCTAAAAGTCTCAGTAAAACATCTGTAAAATCACTATCTGCCCCATCATTACAAATAACAGCTAAAGTATTAGCTAATCCTTTATCATTCTTACTTGCAACATTGTCTTTAAGTAAAGAAAGCGTTTCTTCTTTAAATTGTAACCGCTGACCTTTGGGAAACTGCTCCCAATAATTATCAAAATAATCAGTCCTATTTAATAACCCTTTGTAAAATTTCCAAAAATCAAACATTACTTAATTACTTTAAAACTATTTATCCAAGGATTAAACATATGTGTGTTAGACTGTATACCTAAATTCATTACACCTTGTTCTGTTTTCCACAGCAAACTTCCTCTACCGGCCCAGCCACTTGCCCCTGCTGCTGTCCTGTGCATAACGCCAACCTGATTAAAGTAATTCATTGCACCTGGCTTCATATTAAATTTAACCAATACATCATATCCTGATTTTTGTAAGTATGCTCTTGAATAACTTGCACTTGACGAAACAAATAACTCCTTTCCTGCCATATGGCTTAAACCTCCACTACTCTCTAATGCTGCATATTCGGCATTAGACATCGCTCGATAAAACGATCCTTCCCCCTTAGCAAAAGCATTGTATAATGATCCTACTTTGCCTATTACTTTGATTGTAGCTATTTCTGCAACTCCGAAGTTAGCAATATTCTGACCAATTGCCAAAGAAGTAGTTGGATTAGATAAATCATTGTAATTCGTATTGGCAAGCATCTGACTGTAGTTATACATCATTTGCCGGTGCGAATAACTTGTTCCGTATGGATCTGGCTTACTTGCACTAAGAGTCGGTTGTTGTATATGATCTACTCTGACTCCGAAAGTCTCATAAGCCGGTTTTGATTTCACTACCCTGGTTACAACAGCCTCTTCCAATACAATTCTTGCGGCAACATCCTCTTTACTGCTAAAAACTCCTTTGAGCCATCCCCATAATCCTCCGCCATCATTCCAACCCCCATCCGGATCTACTCCGCTTACCGGATTATTACCCATACCTACATAAGGAGAATAATACTGTCCGTAGGGATCTACAGTAAGCCAGCGACCTATAGCTGCATCGTAATTACGAAGCTCAAAATTGTTCCAGCCGGTCTCGCCATCCTTTTCGGCATATTGTCCCTGATAACCGTATCTGCCTTCTACTCCTCCCGAACGCAGCACCATGCCAAACGGATAGTAATCCGCATAATACACAACATCAGCTTCTCCGTTTGACAGTTTATTGCGGTTGATCACTACCCGGGTATTACCCAGATGATCTGTCAGTGTGTACTGATAATTGCCAGCCTGCCTGTAATAGGTCCCTATCCTATTGGCGGCATACACAGGCTGCTCTGCCAATCGTATGGCTCCTCCTGCCCCGGCATTATCATAGATTGCCATCAGACTGCCACCTGCATCATAGGTATAATACGTCACAGAACCTGTACGATGATCCTGCTTCCGGATGCGGTTGCCCGATTCATCATACACAAAGCTAAGCATTACTACAGATTTTCCCGCATCGCTGTAGATCTTACTCACTTTGCCACTTGCATCATAATCCAGATACATCCCGGCTCCGCCTTTGATCTGGCTGGCTAATTGCCCGATGGCATCATATGTATAATCAGCATATCCAGTTACAGAACTCAGCTTATTCGTATTTGCAGCATAATTATATGTAAAGTTACTGAGATCCGTTCCGCTGCTATTTGTCCTTTGCAGAGACCGCAGGTTACCGTGGAGATCATAACTCAGATTGTGTTCCCGGTTAGCATTTCCGGATGAAGTAAAACTATTCGCCGCATAATCCGGTGTACCCCAGTTACTGGAAGTGAGCTGCTGATTCCGGTCATACGTATAGGTATTCATGACAGGTGCATCCAGTCCGCTAATAGAAACGGGTTTTCTGGAGAACCAGCTGATACCATTCACCATACCATTATAATTAGATACGGCACCATTCGTCTGTATGCTTGATATTCCGGCATCAGTATGCATATAATCACCGGAGTAATATTCCAGATTGAGCCCGAATACATCTTTAGCAAATCCGTTTGCACTCCCATCCCTTCCCGGATCTTTTGTACTCTGCGCATTATTGATACTCTTCAGCTTGCCGTCAATACCATATACATAATCTATGCCCTGTAATTTATCTGCAAGTTCTATCCGCTTCAGAGGCCCGTGCAGATAATAATAGTAACGTGCCTGAAGCACTTTAGAACCGGGATCATCAGTAGTACCGGTGTAGGCTGCTGATAATTGATTATTTTTATTAAACTCAAAATAATGAATAAAGGTCTCTGTGGCAGAGTTTTTCTGATAAATACTTTTTACGACATTGCCCAGATCATCGTAGCTGTAATCCACTGTTTTGTATTGCAGCTCAGGTGTATAATTGACTGTCCACAGGATATGACCATCTCCGTCATAATTATACCAGGTCTTGCTGACCAAATGAGTATCGGATATTGCAGTTGTATATCTTGCAGTAGTGCTGACAGCACTTCCCGAAAGAAAATAAGTATCCTGTGTATATCCTGATAATCCTGGAATAACTTCAGCCTCATCATATTTACTTACCGTAATATCTGACTTTACACCCTGCAGAATGGAGTTACTGCTTTCCCCTGTAAGATCCAGTTGAACCTGATTGATAGCCGTAAACAATGTTGTTAGAGTCGGAGATAATTCTCCACTTTCAATAGCCCTTCCATAAGCATCATAGTTTGTATAGCTGAATTTACCTGTCTGCCGTTGTAATGCATTCTGAGACAATCGCAACTTACCATCACTGCTGTATTTGAATTCACTTCTCCCGGCATCCGGATTTACACTTGCTATTACATTGCCTTTACCATCATACTCAAATGTTTCAACAAACGGGATGCCGGCCAGAGAAGCATAGTTATCTATCCCACCATTAAGAAGTTTCTTAACACCTTCCGGTGGAATTGTTGCTTTTACGCGCCCAAGTTGGTCATAAAAAGTATATGTTATATCAGAAACACTATATTGAAAAGCTCCTGAAATGACTCCTGATGACGAGGAGAGCTGATAAAGCCCGGGCTTTAGCCTTATGGCTCCGTTTGACAAGGTAGTTTGAGCCTCACCCCGAAGATAATCCTTTAATATCCCCCCGGTAAACGACACGTCTTGTTCCTGCAGAATGCCAAAATAATTAGTCTTTCCTGAGCCAACCAATACCGCCCTTGGAATTAGCAGATCATTTCCCTCACGAGCTGTCATGACAGTCTTACCTTCTATGGAAACACGCATTTGAATCCGGTCATCCTGATCTATGATCACGGACATCACACTATTAGATGAGTCCCGAAGGATCTTTCCGCCTATATCTCCCTCGCTAAAGTATTTGTTACGAATAGATGTATACAGGTCTAACTCACCGAATACAGGAAGACTAAACTGCACGACCTCATGTCCGCTGCCTAATCTGGTTGCAGCTCCTATACCACCTGATATAGAGAAGTTACTAACTCCGTTATTTGCTCCTGTACTCAGGCTGTAAGGATAATCGGTCACATCCTGCAGATGCTCCCACTGATTATTGGAGCTGTAATACCAGCCAAGAGTTCCGATCTGACTTTTATCCGCCGGATCAGCATTGAACCGCTTGTCGTATATATGTATACCATTAGCATATCGTCCATAGCTCTGATAGTTTAATCCGTTACCATCTGACCTCCTGGCAAAATCAGCTCTGTAATTAAATGAAACATTATTAATCGGAGCAGAAAGTGTCGATCCGACCTGCTTTCCTCCCACGTCATATAAGGGTTGAATTGCGACTACATGGCCTGCTTCTAAATTTTTGAATTGTGTCTGTAATGCTTTACCATTGTCATCAAAAAAGGTTTTAGTCTCCCCGATCGTATTTCCATTGGCATCGAAAGACCGTGCCAATGTCCAGTTCATATTACTGTTCTCATTCGGATTATCCGGGGCACCTGGTCCGCTTATATTCGGATCAATTTTTAGCAATACATACGAACCTTGTTTGAAATGAACACCATTTTTAAGCGTAATACTGGTTCCGCTGGTGACAGTCAAAGACTGTCCGGGTTCAACAATAAGAGATGTACTTCCATTCTGCGGAAGGATAACAGGATTAGGGCTGTTAATCTGTGCAAAAGCTGATTTATGAAAAAGCAGGAACAGAAGAGTAAAAACATGTAGAATATATCGTATATCAGATCTTTTCGTTTTCATAACATTGTATTTAAAGTATACATTATTCCCACATTAATAACAATCACCTACTAATTCAATTTCAGCGGAGAGATCAATCGCCGGTTGATTTTGGCCATGACTAAAACTTATAGAAGAATTTGAGACATAAGTACATACATAAAACACTAAATACGAACCACTATTTCCCTCTGACTCAAAATTCTGGTAACTTGAAGATCGGTACTGATTATTGCAATCTCTGTAATTGACATATAAATTCAGATTCTGGAGATTCATTCTATGAATGGTGACCTTATACTTTCTACAGGTTATGCAATTTGCATTTGCATTCGCATACTCTTGTCCTAATGTACTTACTTCCGCCAAGGCTTTGCTGTTTGCATCAGCCTTACTAATACTGGAGGAATATTTCCCTTGTGGAACAGTATACACTACTTTACCTCCGATTCCAGGCCAGGAACAATTATTCTTTTGAACAGATTCTTCAATCTTATCGTTATAGAAAACAGCTTTGTTTATCCCATAATTCTGTTGATATTCATTAGTTTTATACGGAGCTTTGCCTAATTGTTCTCTATAGGTTCTTATCAGCCTTCCCATAGCATCATATTCAAATCGGGTAAAGAGATTCAGGTGATCCAGAACATAAGTAAGCTCTCCGGAAAAGGTATCGTACACATATGCTTTAGCAGAAGTATTTTTGGGATGAAACCTAAAGTCATCCATAAAACACGATTCAGCCCCTTCATTATTAGCATAGATTTTGAAATTGGTTCCCGGAGTGAGCGGAATATCAATATGTACCAGTGTCCAGTCTCCAGATTTCTTATTACTTTGTCCTGAACTTACAGATGCAGCCTTCACCACATTATCAATTTCATAATACAATTTCACGTTACCGGCAGGACTGTTTTTAACCCACACACTGGCGATGTAGCTACGTCCGGGAGTAAGTGCATCAATTGGAGCTGAATACTCAAAACCCCGGCTGCCTGCAGCAACAGACAGACTCTTTTGTCCGGTATGATAAGCTCCGGAAGATACAGTACCTGCACCACCAGACACTTCTCCCGGTATACCGGATGAAACAAGTTCATCCTCAACACCGCTATATGCCAATTCTTTGTATTTACTGTAATTTGCACCCGCTACAATTTTACTGTTATTATATCCGTAACGGTTTACAGAATAATTATAATTACGATCATAATCTTCCAGAGGGTTCGAATACACATTATAAAGGTTTATGGTATTGACCATTTTCCAGAATGGTGCATTCATATTGAATTGCTGAATAGGTAACATACCTGTACTGGAATATTGATCAGGTATTTCAATTATGCTTTCCTGTTCCTTACGCCATACATGACCATAAGAGTTATTGTTTTGTTTGATAATCTCTCCGGTTGGAGCAAGTACATTTACATTTTTACTCCAGCTTGTTTTACTACCGTTTATAACTCCGATTTTATTTTGATAGGCATCTACTTTATAATTAATTTTGCTAAAAATCTGACTCAGCATGTTCTTATTACTCATACTGATCACTTTATTTGCCATTTCGGGATATTGCTGGTATGCATATCCTGATTCCGAGATAAATTGATTACCATATGAATCTGAATTCAGGATCTTAGATGGCAGGCCATTTATAAAATCGAAGGCCAGATTTTTCGTAGTCTCTGAAGAGCCATTTATATAATCCTTCCGGGTAGAAGAAAGCATGATAGAAGGATATTGCTCTTTAGCACCCATTATTATATACATCACATTCCGTTCGTTACTCTTATAGAAGAAACGGGCTTCTCCAAACCGCTCTGTGACTAAACCCTGATAATTAAATTTAGCCAGCTCACTTTTATATCCACTTTTAAAATTAGTATTGGAACTTACTTCATCCATCAGGTATTTGTTACTGATTTCCTGAATAAGTTTTCCTTCAGCATCATAATATTTTACACCTAACAGATCTCCAATATTAGCAGTAAAGTCAGCGATAGATAGATTTACGCCATGATTTTTATATTTTCCATAATACTGATCTTGTATAATCTCCCGGCTAATCATTCTCCTGTCAAGTACCCGATACGTATTCTCAGCAAAGCCTTCTTTCTGACTGTCGCCATTTGGATGAATGACTTTATTTCGAATCTGAACTTTTCTGTACATTACTCCGGGTCCGGGAATTTCACGTGCGTATTTAAGTACATTATCTAAATCCTTATTCAGAGCTCTTTTGTATAAAATTCTTGCAATTTCATTAACATTATCTGCAAAGTCTCCTGTCTCAATATTATACGGAACATAAGAAGTTACTCCCCATGAGGTATTATCAATTCCATAATGATAATCTGTCTGATATATGGTGTTATTCACAGTTTTATTACGAATACTTTTTATCCTTGTACCCCCTCCATAATTCATATTCGCATTTAAATTGAAGCGGATATTAATCAAATTAAGTCCCAAAAGCTCCCTGTTAAATCTCAGAATTATTTTATTATCATCAGTCCAGCCGTCATAGAAACAAGTAGGGTTAGAGGTATTGGATTCGAAGAGATGTAGTGGTACCGGATTTGACAACATAAAGACACCATCTATAACACTGCCGGGAGGATAAGATTTCTCAAATTCTTCCTGCTGAATAGGAATTTCTACTTTACATTTATAATTATCTATTTTCTGGTAATTTCTAAGGGGTATACTCAGCTTTCTCTCAAATACTGAGGTCGCATATTCATTACTTTCATAATTTAATTCTATATTACTACCCAAAGGTGAGCTGATGGCACGTAGATTCCAGGCGTCCGTACCAGAAGAAGATGTTGCCGTGACTCTCCTTGCCAGATCCTGATTCCAGGATAGCAATGATCGATCTATATCTCCTTTATAAAAACCCCAAATATCCTGACAATCCTGGCAATAATCCGGATTTTTAGTGATTCTCAGATTAATTTTGCCTGATGTTGTACTTATGTTTTCACCATTTGAAAGTGTATAGATATATCCGCCACCTCTCCTTATTTTGAAGCCGGTTATCATTCCATAGTAAATTGGATTATCACCAGCGCTTTCAATCATCATTCCCATGTCTAAAATGGTATTAGAGCCAAATTGATTAGCAGAAACATATTCGGCCTCAAAAGTTTCTTGATTAGATGCATATGAAAATTTAGTCACCGGAAGTAAATCAGCCCCTCCTTTGCCTCTGAAATGAACACCATCTAATGTTAATTTTCCAAATTTAACATCGGGATTCTGAACACGAAAACTATTAGGGGTTTTCTTTGACAGGTCATAACTATATCCAAAATCAATTACCCTCACCGCTTTAGATTCTAAATTGTTCCTGCCTACTTTTAATACATCATAATTATCAATAATATTACTGTATAATTCATTACTACGATCAGAAGTAACGTATTCACTAGCTTCTGAAATCATACTGGCATCCGAATTTCTCAACAGATAAATTCTATTCAATCTTAACGTTTGTGTAGATGTCGCATCAAATCCACCTGTAATATATCTGTTTGCCAAAGCAGCAGATGTAGCTCCTTTACCATCAACTCTCACCTCTTTTTCAAATATAGCCGTATGTGTACGTGTCCGGATTTTATTAACATAATACAATTCTTTTTGACCGGAAGTATACATAAAATAATTCCTGTCTAAATCCGGGTCTGTTCCCTGGGCTGGTGTACGCCATATATAATTACCGGTCCACTTTCCATAATCCATAGCAACCCAATATCCCCAATCGGCTTCATCAACCAGTCCGTTACTATTTCTATCCACATAATCAGGTCCTGTTACGGCCGTCAATAACCATGTATAAGCATAAGGCTCATTTCTTTTGGTTTCAGTATATCTATACCCTCCCTTATTTGTCGAATTAAAGGAGTATTCGTTATACGAATATACAGGCAAAGCATAATGATAAGTCACTCCGGATTCATTTGTCACCATAAATCCTCCAATTTGGCTACCTCCTTTTGTTGCAGTTGAAGTAATATAACTTCCGTTTGTTATTCGCTGAAACCCTTTAGCCGTATTGCCCACATCTATAAATCCTTTTGCTTTAGCAGAACCACCCCTGATTTCGTCATTAGTAAAATATTTAACATGCTTTGATCCGGCAAGTTCATTCCCGATTCTATTATCCGGTTTGCCTGACATATCGAATGGCATGGTTGGTATAGAAGGCTCAACTCCTCCCTGTTCTGCAACATTTGTTAAATTTTGATCGAAAGAATTAGAAAAATCATTCACAAACCTAAATCCTACATTCTCCCTGAAATTAGGTTGAACTGAATAAGGCCTGCTTAAACTTTTATATTCATACATGTTTTGCAGACTCAACGCTCGCTGAAACAAAAAGGGTTTAATCTGCCCCCCGATTCCTTGTCCTGTTACAGAATAACCATCATATTCCGGAAATGTCCCACCTACCAGTTTTTCGTCATCGTTATTATCTGCTATGTTTAGATTATCAGGAAGTAACCTGTAATTATCATAAGTCCGGTTATCCATGTATTTGGGTCCGGGACCCTGCGAATCAGGATTTGTGTTAAAAATAGGCGTATATAAAGTTCCGCTTGAAGTAACTTGTGCTGTCTCATCAATCCAGTAACGCGTACTTCTGAAAGAAGCACCAATGGAGAAGGTACCAAGAGGAATCGTAAACCCAAAACCGGAGCTACTCGTACTTATTCTTCCCGCATTTTTATTATATAAACTAGCACTCCCACCCATAACTGCAAGGCTTGGTTTGTTGGATGAGCTATTCATGGAAGCAGAGAGTAAATGGCGGGAATTAGTCATCAAAGATAATCCTCCACCAACATTTACATTCTCGAAATTTGTTGAAACACTAAGACTTGGCCCTATATTTAAAGATTCGCCGACAGCAATACCTGAAGATATATTCGTTCCTGCATAACTTCCACCATAAGGGCTCAGTCCGACATCAACTCCCGCTCCTATTGATCCAAGCCTATACCCAAACCCTACACTTGCCCCGATCCCAAAGCCTGAATACGTATCTGATGCAAATACAAGACCTACATTAACAACACTTGCAAAACCGACTTCCAGTCCATAATCTTTTCGGTTTCCACCAACCCAATAATCTCTCCTTTTCAGAGACACTTCCGAAAAATCATCCGGAAATCCAGAAACATTTCTATTAATAGCACCCGGATTCAGTGTCCACCCTAAACCAACCCATGAAGCCTCCAGATCCGGACGAATACCAGCATGATACGATAGAGACAAAGGATACCCGCCCTCTGGTCCGGGAACCTCTAAAAGTGGTAAATTATATGTAAAACTTCCGGTAAGCGGATTGACCATATCAGTAGTATCTACCGGCTCAAAGCTGGAAGCCTCAGGCGATGTCGGACCAGCAGTCAATGCGAGTGCTACAGAAGGACTTAGGATTTCAAATATCATCAACCCGGCAAGTACTATAGCAATACGTCTGGAATATTTATTAAGACTATGAATCAATATCATATCTGCTAACTTTAAAATTTGTCAATAAAAGGTTTGTAATTCAATTGTGCTTTATTTACAGGAAAATTAAGCCTCCCTAAATTAAGTCCAAATTCATCAATACTTAACTTCAAATCATCATCCGGCAGTTCCTCATCAAATACAACCAGAAGATCATTAGATCTTCCTGACTTATAAGTAGGTTGATAATTAATCATACTCGGATAATACGCTTTACCATTCTTGTCAATCAAATATATTTTTTGGTCCATACCGAAAGAAAATAATTGTACATAAGTACCATAATCTTCTGAGGGAAGTTGGGCAAGCAGTTCATTTCCTTTATAAGAAAACTGAACATTGAAATACTTGATAAGATTTGGATTGTTCGTCTTCTGTATTAAGACCGACGGAAGTATCTGTACATTTATTTTAACCTCACTTGGTAATAATGTATCTGAAATAAATCCATTTTCCCTATCAGAAATATATTGAAATGCGTCCTGACTTGATGTAAATTTTTCAGGCATGCCTGTACAGCCGCAAACAAAAACCATGATTATGAACAAAAAAAATAACCTTCTCATTTGATTATTTGTTTAGTTCTTTAAGAACTGCTTCAGTCAGGTCAGTCCCTTCTTCTGCATAAGCAATTGTTCCTGAAGGATTCGCAATAAAAATAAATTTGTAATTATTACGCTTCCCATAATCTTTAAGAAAAACATTAAGTTCTGCTGCGATTTTATTCATGGCATTAGCCTCCTCTGATTGGATATTTTCCTGTATCATTCGCCGATATTCCTCAAGTTGCCTTTGCTTCAATTGGATAATTTGTTCAGACTGATTATCCTTTTTAACAGCAGATTGTCCGTCATACCGAATAATAGCTTCTCTGACTTCCTGGTTTAGTGTATCCAGTTTGGACTTAAATTCTTTAGTTTTTTCTTCAAGTTTTTCCCTTTCCACTTTGGCTCCTTTATATTCCTGAAAAATCCGGGTAGATTCAATATACCCTATCTTATCACTTTTCAAAAACAACACATAAACAACAGAAATTACGCATAAGGCCATACATACCCAAAGGGCAAAAACACTCTTCATAAAAGATAATTAAGTTAAACTATAAAATATTAAAAAAAGCAATTAAACAAGCTATAGCGCTCCGAAAACAGCAAGCTATAATTCAAAAACAGACACTTATCGGTTAATATCAGCACATAATAATTGTACCCAAAGCTATAATTATTAATTCTAAAAAACAAAGCAATCTCTACAATTATTTTAATATTTATTTGCTGTTAAATAATTACACAACGACACTCTTTAACAGCACACGCACATCCTCTTAAGAGCTATAAAAGAGCAACTTAAAATAAGAGTCACAGACCAGACGCTGAATTGAAGTAATACTTTCGAAATACCAAAAAGGTTATTCTTAACTAAGAAACAATCACTTCATTAATATAAAAACAAACCTAAATATTAATAAAAATTTAATTTGTAAATTAAACAAAACAACCTTACCTTAGAAATACAATTATTAACAATGCTCTTTCTTCAACAGAGCGAAATTATTTAACTTGAATTTATTAGTTATGAACAGGTCCATTTGCTTAGCGGTGCTCTTTCTCATTTTTTGTGCGCATACATTCGCCCAATCTTCCGGAACTGGTAAAGAGAGTCATTCAAATACTGCTGATACATCTCCATCTGCAGCAAATGAACTTCCATTATATAATTTATTCTACTTAAGTAAGTTTATAACAAGTAAAAATTCAGAATCAAAAGATCGTATATACAATGCTTTAACACAACAAATTGGGAAAGAAAATATACAGAATTTATTAAAAGATAGCCAATATATAAATGTAAAAACATTTCTCACTGAATATGAAAACAGCATTACCATTGGAATACTTGAAAACTTAACAAAGAACAAAACTGAAATCTCTTTAGACAGTTTAAAAAAGCAAAAAGATACACTGGATAATTTGATAAATCTTGACATTCAGATCAATAATAGAATTTCTGATCTGGACGCTCTGGAAAAAGTTTTACAAAATATAGATAAAGATAGTTTGAAAAAGGATACGTCAAATAATTTTCTTCTGGAACAACATCAGAAAGTAAATAAAAACAGACTTATAACCGATGGAATTAAATTAAACGAACTTTGTAGTGAATCCCTTTTAACGAATCCGGATTCCCTCTCCTCTTTTCTAAATTGTCTTAGAAAAAACACTAGTAATGAAAAAACAGAATTAAAAAACTATAAAGAAAACATACTTAAAACACGTTTAAGTAATAAAGAAATAGCATTCAAACAAATGTTGCAAAGGCAAACAAATAAAATTCTTGAAAATCAAACAGAATCCAGAGATATAAAATTTTATTTTGAGAATCTTATAGAAACAAAAAATAACCAAAATACCCAAATCTCTATTATAACAGCCTCTCAGAATGCGCAACAGAGCCTGTCTTACAGTGGACTTAGTATCCCCAGTCAATCGCAGATGATCGAGGCTATGGCTATTTTTCTAGCCAAAAGAGCAAAACAGGAAGCCGCAATCTGGTTTATGGATCAATTGCGTGAACGAGTCAAAAATCCCCTTATTTATGACACTTTTCCCGAAACAATTGCTCTTCTGGATAATCTGGAAGAATACCATACCGCCAATTTTGGTAAATCATGGCGCTATGCAATCGCCAGTGATTTTGTAAAAATGCCCAAAAATCTGGTTAACGGCAATTGGATAAAACAAACCTTACCGGCTGATAAACAAAAAGACCTGAAAATCGCGGTGGATTTTGGATATGATCTCAATAGTCTGATTATGGAACGATATAACTACAGAGACATTATCCGGAATTTTTATCTGAATCCGGAATACGCTAAAAATAACGAGACAGAATTATCCAAATCTTTGCGCAAATCTTTTGTCGTCCTCTATATAGCAACAAACGAACTCTTCACCCTGCATACAGTAGATAACAAACCCACCTATCGCCTCTTATCTTATGAGGAGCTAAAAACGCTGGATCAGAATCAATGGAATACATTTATAGAATTATTAAAATTAAAGTATAGCTCAGAGTTTTCTGATCTGTACACGAAAATGGGTGATCAGGCAAAAGATTATCAAAATATTACCAAATGGATCAGTAACCTGCTGATATCGCTCAATCAGTTTGATAAGATCAACCAGGAGCAGCAGCAATTGCTGAAATCGGATAAATCTGATAATACAGGACAATCCCTTACCAGTATCTGGAAAGTATTGAATCAGGTCATCAAAGGCATAGATATTGCACCTTACACCGGCGCAGTAAGCAATTCTCCAATGAGTCAACACCTAAAAAGTGTTCAGCATATACTTGGTATAATAGAAGATATCCAGCAGAAGAACTTTACAGCCGCTACGCAGAAGACCATAAGTCTTGCAGATCAATTTTATGGAAATAAATATGGATCAGCAGATTTAAATAAGATATCTTTGAATATCAAGGACAATTTATTGATCCTTAAATCCGGAAGCGAAAAGGAAATTTTCAAAACACAATTCACTTTACCGGGGATAAATCAACTAACTGTGCAACAAACAAAAGATGCACTAGAAGTTAAATATTGGAAGACCAATAATTCCGACCCCATAACTCTTACCCAAAAAGAACTTGAACAAATAAACAGAATAGCATTAATAACCGGGCATCTGAATGAAAAGGACAGAAAAAAAATATTAAAGGAGTTTTCAGACACAAGCAAAACTCTAATTAACGAGCTTATAAACAACACATTAAAGGAAAAGAAGTTTAAGTTTTTCGAGATTATTTCCTTCTATGAAAAGATCACTTCGCAATCAGATTTACAAGGAGTGCAAAAAAGCATTTCGGCGTATTCAAACTTGCTTAACCCGCAAAATTTAAATGATTTAAAAACATTATTAATATCGGGTGACAGCTCTCAATTCGGAAGTACTTATCTCCATAAATATGGAGAACAGTTACTCAAACTCACCAGCTTCTTCGGTGATGTAATGGCGACTCAGGATGCCAATGCATTAGCGCAGGTAATCGAATCGTATGCACTCCCTCCTACCTCTTATAAGCTAAAACAAAAAATGAAAACATCTGTAGATCTTAATGCATATGTAGGTGCTTTCGGAGGAAAACTGGTTACCCACAAATATGCTTCCCTAAGTAAGCAGTTTACAGGTGGTATCACAGCTCCTATAGGAATAACATATAAAAACAATGGCTGGTTTAAACATATCAACCTCCATGCACAACTTCTTGATCTTGGTAATATTGTCAACCATTATTTAGTTACACCGGATTCAGCTTATAATAAGGAAGTTCATTTCACAGAGGTATTCAGTCCGGGTTTAAATCTTTTATACAGCATCAAAAATACACCATTAGTGATTTTTGCAGGAGGAAAAGGAATTCCGCTCAAATCTTATTATGATGAGACACTGAACACAAAAATGAATACCCGGGTTATAGATGCATGGGTATTTAGCCTGGGCTTAAAACTGGATATTCCTCTGCTGAATCTGTATTCCAGATAAAAAAGACAGTAAGGGTAATACCTAATATTGATGCTCAGCAATCAACCTTTTCTTTCCTCTGAAAGAAAAGGTTTTTTGTAAGGTATAACTTACTACAGTTACGATCACGGTTGTCAGCATTGCTGAAGGAGTAGGATAAATATGAAATTCTTCCACAAACAATTTGATCAACCAGTAATTCAGCAAGATACAGAGAAGTACCACCAGAAAATAGCGAAAAAGATGTATCCGTTTTCGTCTGTTGGCTTCCTGAAAAACAACATACATATTCAGATAAAAGCCAATCGGAAAGCTAACGGCAAATGCGATAATAAAAGCAAAGATATGCGGGCTGACTGCAATATGATTATTGATTTGTACAATCTGTTTTTGCAGGATAAAGTTGTAGGAGATAAAGTAAATAAAAATATTTAATGCCGATACACTCCCTCCGCAAAAGCCATATTTAAAAGTTTTGGCCGGAATAAAACGAAAAAAAGACTGATGCAGCTTATCAAGTAACAGTATACTATTTTTCTTAAAAGTGGTATGGATACGTTTTATTAAATACATGGATAGACAAAGATACTTTTTGTACCTAGAAAAAGTAAATTATTATGGTGAGGAATCAAGCAGCCGCCCCCAGTTACAATCCTGAGCTATACAAATTCAATGACAAAGATTGTTGCTTCTTGCTTTCCCTCCGGATATTTACTACCTTAGTACTGGCTTTAGGGGTATTCTGAAAAAGAATTGAGACAGTCCCTTTGAACCTGATCCGGCTTACACCGGCGTAGGGAAAAGCGCATAAGACAGATTATAGTCTTATCCTATCTGCTTCCATTCGGAAATTTCCTCAAGCCATTTTTATAGTATTCATCACATTGAAACAAAATTAAAATGCTCTGGAAACACATTCTCGAAGTACGCAAACAAGCTCCGCTCGTACATAATATCACCAATTACGTTGTCATGAACAATACAGCCAATGCGTTGCTGGCTATCGGTGCATCTCCTATTATGGCACATGCACACAGCGAAGTCAAGGATATGGTCAGTATCTGCCAATCTCTGGTCATCAATATCGGCACATTGGATGAATACAAAACGACTTCCATGAAACTGGCTATTGAAACTGCTATCGAATTGGAAAAACCCTGGATACTGGATCCCGTTGGTGCCGGAGCAACTCCTTACCGGGATCAGATACTGGCCGAACTGCTCCCTTACAGACCTGCCGTGATCCGCGGAAATGCATCCGAGATCATGGCACTGGCTAAGACCAATACCTCTCCTACAAAAGGTGTAGACAGCAGTAATCAAAGTGACGAAGCGCTGGAAGCTGCCAGACAATTACAACAATCCTTCGGCAGTGTAGTGTGCATCTCCGGAGAGACTGATATTATTGTCGGAGAAAACCGCATATACCGTATTGCTAACGGCCATCCGCTGATGACTCAGGTTACCGGACTAGGTTGCAGTGCAACAGCAGTGATCGGAGCATTTATAGGTGTAATAGAAGATAAAGCTGAGGCGACTGTTGCAGCGACAGCCTTGTTCAGTATTGCAGGAGAACTGGCACAACAGATCAGCACCGGGCCGGGATCGCTGCAGGTCCACATACTGGACAAACTCTATAATATCACGGAGCAACAGTTTATCGATACTCTAAAGATTCAAAGCTGATGCAAATACATCCTGCTTTTCCTTATCCGCTCTATCTTGTCATCTCTGAGGCCGACTGTCAGGGAAAAGATATTCTTCATGTAGCTGAACAGGCTATACTCGGAGGTGTAGACATAATTCAGCTTCGGGAAAAGCATGCTTCCACCCGTGAATTTATTGAGAAGGCACTGCGATTGAAAGAAATCACAGAAAAGTATCATATCCCGCTTATGATCAACGACAATTTAAGAGTGGCTATCGCAGTAGAAGCATTTGGTATACATGTAGGCAACAGCGATACTCCACCTACTGTGATTCGTGACAAGTGGCCGGACTGCAGTTGCCTGGGCTATTCTATAGAATACCTGGATCAATTGGATAATCCCGAGACGGCTACGGCAGATTATCTGGGTATCAGTCCTGTATTCGTCACCGACACCAAAACCGACACCGTGACTGAATGGGGACTGGAAGGTATACAGCAGATCCGGCAACGAAGTGACAAACCACTAATTGCAATTGGCCATATGAATTCACAAAATATCTCTTCGGTTATGCAGGCAGGAGCAGATACTATCGCTGTAGTATCTGCTATCTGTGCAGCGGCGAACCCGCAGCAGGCCGCATATGAACTTAAAAACAAGATTTTAACCTCATGAATACCAAATACAACTATATCCCCGTACTCAGTATCGCCGGATTTGATGGAAGTGGCGGTGCAGGCATACAAGCCGATATGAAGACTTTTTCAGCGCTCGGATGTTATGCTACCTCTGTGCTGACTGCACTACCGGTACAAAATACACAGGGAGTACGCAGCATTTACCCCATTCCTACCGCTGCCGTACAGGAACAGATACACACTATCCTGGATGATATCTTTCCAAAAGCCATAAAAATAGGAATGGTTCACACCTCTGAACTGGTTCACATTATAACAGACACTTTAGGCCACTATCCTTCTGTGCCTGTCGTTTTTGATCCGGTCATGGTCGCTACAAGCGGACACAAGCTGATAGAAGACAGCACTATCCGTACACTTGTCGAACAACTCTTCCCGATCACAACAGTACTTACACCCAATATGGATGAAGCGGCTATATTAGCCGAAATGGACGTAAAAACACTGGATGACATGTATATAGCCGGTGAAAAAATACTAAAACTTGGCTGTCAGTCGGTATTACTAAAAGGTGGTCATCTGCAAACCACCATGCTCACCTCTCTTTTCTTCGATCAATCGGGTTCAGTACAAACATTCGAATTTGAAAAATTCGAAACAAATAATACACATGGTTCGGGCTGCACCCTGTCTTCTGCTATCGCAAGTTATCTGGCCCGGGGAAAAAGTCTGTCTGAAGCTGTCAGACTCGGACAGGACTATGTCCACCAGGCAATCCTGAACGGTAAAGACGTACAGATCGGAAAAGGTAACGGCCCACTTAATCATTTTTTCAACCCTCAAAAGCTTATCAAACATGAATTGGTCTGAACAAGCCTGGAAAACAATCCAGCCGGTCTATACGAATATATTGCAGATGCCCTTTATCACTGAATTAAGGAACGGCACCTTAGCTGTTGAAAAGTTTCAGTTCTATATGGCGCAGGATTCCGCTTATCTGGAACATTTCGGAAGAGCATTATCTCTTATCGGGGCACGTGCAGATCACATACAGGATGCGCTGGCATTTATGCGCTTCGGAGCCAATGCAATTATTGTTGAAAATGCCCTGCATGAGTCTTATTTTAAAGATTTTGGTGTTACGGAGCGCGGACAGATCCAGCCCGCATGTCATCACTACATTCATTTCTTGAAAAGTACTGCAGCTTTGGATGCAGTCGAAGTAGGAATTGCCGCCTTACTTCCCTGTTTCTGGATTTACAAACAGGTAGGCGATTATATCTATACACATCAACGACAGGAAAATAATCCTTATCAGAAATGGATAGACACCTATGCAGGTGAAGAATTCGGAGAAGAGGTCCGAAAAGCAATCGCTATATGTGACAGAGTAGCCGCATCAGCAACTACAGACATCCGTCTAAAAATGACAGAGGCCTTTGTCACAGCTTCCCGACTGGAATTTGAGTTTTGGGAGGCAGCTTATCAGTTAAGAAAATGGTAAGAGCGTATTTTTAAGATACGCTCTTATACAAAATTGTATTCTGAGAATTTGTTTCAAATGGAGAAATAAACAAATCCGGATTGCCTAATCTCTGGGTAATTTATCCGGTCTGCGCATTTTATAGTCTGTAGCGGTAATTGCATTGAGGAATGCAGCTACATCCTGTATCTCTTCTTTCGTCAGTTTTAAAGGCTTCATCAGCGGATCAGTCACCGGGTACATCGGATCTTTGGCCTTCTGCTCGGCAGTAGCACTATTCATCTGCATACCACTATTATACATATTCAGCAATCCTGTGATATCCCAAAATAATCCATTGTGCATCCAGGGGTTTGTACTCATTACATCCCGCAACGATGGTGTACGAAATTTACCTACATCATCCGGATTATGTGTTACATGATAACGTCCCAGATCTTCATACTTGCGTTTGTAATAAGTCAAACCGATATTATGAAAATCCTCATCTGTAAAATACTGCCCGCTATGGCAATTCATACAACGCGCTTTGGTTCGGAAAAGATGCAGACCACTGATTTCCTGATCCGAAAGATACTTATATTCGCCATCTAAAAACCGGTCAAACCGGCTTCTCCGGCTGGATATGGTATTCTGAAATGCTGCCAGAGACTGGGTAATCATATTGAAAGTAATAACATCTGTTCCGAAAGCCTTTTGAAACAGTTCACGGTAAGCTTTATACTGCTGCAGTTTGGCCGGAAGCTGAGAAGCATCCATTGCCATTTCATTATGTGCCTGGATCGGCCCCAGTACCTGCTCTTCTAATGTAGCCGCTCGTCCGTCCCAGAAAAAGGTCTTACGGGAATGAGCATTCAGAAGCGAAGGTGTATTTCGGTTGCCGCTCAGATGATCATGTCCTACAGGCACCTGTACTTTATCTGCCCATGAGGTCTGCGGATTGTGACAGGAACTACACGAGATCTGATTAGAGCCTGACAATATGGGATCGAAAAAAAGATTTTTACCCAGAATCACTTCCGGGCGTTCCATCATAGCAAAATATCCGGTATCAAAGTTAGGCAGAGATTTGAATTCTTCCCATTTCACTCCCGAATCTATAACAGGTCTCGGCCATTCTCCAACCGGACGCTGATATAAGGACCGTAAAGAATCCACTCCTATTTGTTCGTGTTGTGACTCAAATCCTTTAAAAGAAAGCAACACTACAAAACCAATTATTAAGCTCAAGATAATACCAATCCTCATTTTTCGACGTTTCTGGGCACAAAATTAACTTTTTTATTTAGATTTAGTATAAATAATTTGCAACTAATCTGTTTCTTTGCGTACTTTTGCCGTCTATTTAGATTAATTTAAAATAGAGGTTAACCCAAACTTTTCTGTATGTTTCGTTTTCTGCCTATATATTTATTCTTTGTGCTTGAGGTCACCTCCATTATAGGAACACCAAATAAATTGTACGCACAACAAAAGACAATAAAAGGTACTCTTACAGATGAACAATCCAAACCACTCGCTTTTGCCAATATACAGATTTTAGAAATTGGATTGGATACACGTTCTGATGAGAAAGGATCATACAGTATACAGTTAAACGGAGCAATCCCTTCTAGTTATACCATCCGGTTTTCATTCTTAGGAAAGAAGACCATTGAACGGGAGTATAACTTCAATAACATGAGTACAATTCCCCCAGTT
Source organism: Sphingobacterium sp. UBA5789 (assembly GCF_002418355.1). NCBI lineage: Bacteria > Pseudomonadati > Bacteroidota > Sphingobacteriia > Sphingobacteriales > Sphingobacteriaceae > Sphingobacterium > Sphingobacterium sp. UBA5789. The sequence continues at coordinate 1,243,864 of NZ_DIDX01000004.1, forward strand.
ACTCTATATAACAATAGTCTGGCTTTAGAGGAAGTATCTGTGCAAGCTACTAAAGGATCTCAGAGTAATTCCTCTCTCCTCATTGACAGAGATATGATTGAGCGGTATCCATCGTTGAGTCTGAACGATCTGCTCAACTTGCTTCCTAATAGAAAAGTCTCTGCCCCATCTGTTCAGGAGATGCAGAACATAACTTTAAGAGGAGCATTTGAAGAAACTTCAGGCCGATTTAGAAATGTGCACGGGATGAGCAATGCTTTCGGTGTCGCCATTATTATGGATGATATTGCGATGAGTAACAATGCAAATATGCAAAGTAGAAATCCAGGTATTTTTGGATTGAGCGGTTCTAACCTCGCGGTATCGCAATCTGAATACAACCTGACTGGAAATCGCGCTGCTACGGCAAACAGCTACAGCGGAGAGAGCAGTTTTGGAGGAATAGATTTAAGGCAAATTCCGACAGAGAATATCGAACGTATAGAAGTTATCTCCGGTGTAGCTCCGGTACGCTATGGAGATATATCTGATGGGGCAATTATTATTGAGAGACAAGCGGGTAAAACTCCAGCGTTTGTTCGTCTTCAAAGCAGAAATAATGCGACCTCATATGGTTTTTCCAAAGGATTCAGTCTGAGTCCTGCTTTAGGTGATCTAAATGTAGACATGGGATATGTCAATTCCTTTGCAGACAACCGCGATAAGATCAAACAGTATCGCAGAATTAACGGTACTGTAATCTGGACGACCAGATTCGGGAATAAAAAACAGTGGAAACATACTCTGCAGGGTACGTACAACAAAGTGCTGGATGGAGTAGCCAAAGATGAAGATGATACACAATCTACTATAGTAAAATATGGCAACTGGAACTTTAATGCATCAAGCAGGACCAGTTATCAGATTAATAACAGTTTTTTCAAACGTTTTGGATTAAATTTAGGCGTTAGCACAGCTCATCAGCAATCTTATAAAGAGTATTATTATAATGACGCTTTTGTCCTTTATACAGACACGTTACAAACTGGAATCGTAGAAGGAAATTACGACAAAGGTCAATATACTGCCGTTGATCATGTGGATGGAAGGCCCTTAAATCTAACCGGTAGATTAGAAACCAATGCCGTTTGGAAGGTTGGAAACTTAACACACAACATCAATTTTGGTGTCAATGCGGATTATTCTATAAATAATGGAAAAGGAAGACTGGCTGATCCCAGCAGACCCAATAAAGGCTTAAGCCTTAATACAGAAAGGTATTACGACTTCTCTCTCCTTACGCCTGTAAAGAATTTAGGACTATATCTTGAAGATCAGTTCAAAGCATCCGTTTTTGGCAATCCGCTTGCTGTATCAGCCGGAGTAAGATGGGATACACAAAATGGTCACCAATCCTTTTCACCACGCACAAATATCAGTTACAGACCCAGCAAAGAACTACAGCTTGGCCTTGCTTATGGGTTATCCTTTAAAGCACCGAGTCTCGCCCATCTATACCCGGGACCGGTATTTACCGAATACCTGTTATTGAATGCATACAACGGAAAACAAGCTGAAAGTACATCAAGAATATATGTCCACCGGTATGATCCGCCAAGTGAACAATTAAAAGCTCAGTATTCGCAAACATTAGAAGGTTCAGCAATGTGGAATAAACACAACCACTCCGTTCGTGTAAATGCCTTTTTGAAGCAAAACAGAAATGGAATAAATACCATATCCAACCGTGAAAGATTAATGTTACCGGTCTATGAAGCAACTCCTGTCACAGGAAGCAAGCCATTAGTGGAAGTCGTTGGAGAAAAAGCCTATATGCTTAATAAAAGAACACTTCAAAATTCGCTAAGTACAGATAATTACGGGTTTGAAGTACTATACAGTTCTCCAAAGATTGAAGCACTCTACACATCTGTAAATATTGCAGGAGGTCTGACTAAAGCGACCTCAAAGAGTAATGCGAAATATGAAGAGAGTTTCAATACTTCAGGTTCTGATCCAAAGGATGTAACTCTCGGAATTTTTAATCCGCTTAAAAATAACAGCTACCTCAGCAACGCTCGTGTCGGCACAACAACACATTTTCCAAAACTACGTCTCATTATACAAATAATGGCTGACTTTCAACTCCTTAATTATTCCTCACTTACAGACATCCAATACTATCCGATAGCATACTACACCAGGGATCTAACCTACTATGAGGTTACAAAATATGACCCTCAAAACCCTGCACATCTCTATTTGTATGAACAAAGAGTGAAAAAAATGAAAGATTACAATAGTGAAAACGATGGTATCTTCTGCAATTTCAATCTTAGTATGGCTAAAGAAATCAATAAAAACTTACGTCTGTCTTTTAATGTATACAACTTCTTAGATTATCAGCCCAGATATTATATAGTTCAAAACACTACCGTGAAAACACCTAATTCTTCACCTAATTATGGCGCACAGATTACCTATAAATTTTAACACTATATTTTAATAACATGAAAAAAATACTTTACCTTTTCATCCTACTACTCCCGTTTGCGGCATGTAAAAAGGAAACTCCGGATGTTGCAACAATAGATGTTGATTTAAAGATCAATTACTCCAATACTGATTTTCAAAAAACCTTTCCTTTGAAAAATATTCAGATAACATTAAGAAATCTGTCTACAAATGTTGTCACAAAATATGTTGCAAACGGAGGTACTTTTCAGATTGCCGGATTAGCACCGGGATCATATGACATAGATGCATCTGTAACTATTCCCAGACAAGAATACACTACTCTTGCCGGAGAAGATCCCGGAACAGACATTACATTTAATGCATCCAATAAAAGAGTATCTCTGATAAACGCTACATCACTTGAATTTAATTTGATTGCCGGGCAGACAGGCTCATTTGTAATCAAACAAATCTACTATGCAGGATCAGATAACAAGGAAGGAGCGCTGTACAGAGATCAGTTTATAGAAATATACAACAATACAGATCAGGTTCTTTATGCTGACAGTCTTTATTTCGGTCGTTTGTATGGAAGACAGAGTACCAGAACGGCTACGACTCATATACAGGCCAATGGTCAGCATGACTGGAGTAAATCTCTTAACATGACTGTAGGAAATGCTGCTAATACAGATTATGTATATGGTCGTGATTTATTTATGGTTCCGGGAACAGGGAAAGATTATCCGGTACAACCCGGTCAAAGCATTATTATTGCGCAAAACGCACTTAACCACAAAATTCCTTTTATAGGAGCAGATGGTAAAGAAGTTCCAATTAAAAAACCTGAATTAACAGTTGACCTGAGCGGTGCAAATTTTGAAGTATATTATGGTAAACTACCGAGTATAAACCCTTTACCATCCGATATTGACAATCCTTCCGTACCTAATGTTGATATTATCGACTATGAAGCGCGTGACTGGATCCTGGACAGTCCGGGAAGAGATTCTTATTTTATATTTAAAGGACAAACACGCCAGGCAGTAGAAGCACTGAAAAGCTACTATGAACCGACTTTATCAGCTCCGTCAGCAAGCGCAAAAACATACAGACATATCCCATCAGCATGGTTAATGGATGCTGTAGAAGTTCAACCCAATCTACCGGATAGCCGTATACCTAAAAAATTACTTCCTGCATTTGATTCAGGATATACATTCGCAACAGACGGCTCTTATTCTTCACAATCTGTTATCCGCAAAACAGCGACTACTGTCTCAGGCCGAAGAGTATTGAAAGATACAAATAACTCAACAGAAGATTTTACAGTAATAAAAGCAAACCCAAGAGGATTTGCAGACTAATAACTGAGCGTGTCTTTTTACAAAGACACGCTTTCTATTCTTTTCTATTCAAATGAAAGCATACATAAAGTATTTCTATTTAGGCCTGATAGTTTTTCTTCCATCTCACAGAATTGTGGCTCAGGAATATCCTGTTATTGACAGTATATCCAACATTAGCTATTCCACACATTCGGTATATATGAGAAGTTATCAGATGGCTGCCCAAAACAGTGTATGGATGTCAAAAGAAGTAAAGAATAACTTTAATCAGATCCTGATTGCCGGCAACTATAATACCGGGGATTTTATTGCTTCACAGGATGCAACCAAGCTCAGAAAACTGCAAGTACAAACTGAAGGAAAAACAGAATGGAGAGGAACTCAGCTTTGGGGTAAATTTGCCTATTCCAAACAAATGGAAGACAGCACAAGATTAAGACATCAGACAAGGTGGAATGAGGATGCTCCTGTTTATTATGGTTCTTTAAAAAACAATTATTATGAGCGGGATACCTACAAGTTAGATGCAGGAATTCAGCATGTTTTTTTCAACAACCGTGTTCCTGTGACATTAGATCTCGATTACCGGGTAGGAAATAATTTTTCAAACAATGATCCCAGAGGAGATGTTAAAGATCACAATTTCAATACCGCACTATCAGTAGGTTATCAAACTGAAAAATGGATCTACCATTTAAGAGGCTTGTACGGATATGGAAGAGAACGTGTAAATGTTGCATTTAAAAATAGTAAATACACTGAAAATACAGCAGATCCGCTATACGTAAATTGGTTTATGAATGGATATGGAAATGCTATTGAACGTATTAAAGATATCAATTACAATAATGACCTCAAAAGACATGGTATCAGTGTCCATGTACGTCATCAGTTAAACAGGGAGCAGCGTCTCTATGTTAATCTTGCAACTATTCAGGAAGAACAATTTTTTAAACAATACAATATTTCAGTATTGACCTATATCCCAATGAATAAATATAAAAGGGATAGTTATACTGCTTCTGCATTGTGGATATTAGAAAAAGAACTGAATCATCAGACAGCTGTGGGATTAGAAGGAGGAATTATTGACGGGCGGGATTTTAACTACGATCTGATGAAGAATAATTATCTGTATCGTCAGGAATACGTAAAAGCAGATGTTACACAAGTATGGAGAAGCTATCAGTTCAATGGAATAATAGGCTATCAGTCTGAAGATAAAAAAGAAGGATTAACAGGTAATCACATCTCAATTTCCACAATGACTGCAGGATTGGGAGCTAAGAAAACATTTAACTTAACGAAACTAACAGATTTAATTGGATCTCTGCGTATAAGACATAGGCTACCGATAGCGCAGGAATTACTTCTACCTGTCACCAATTCGGGTGTATTTGCCAAAACGTTAATATACCATGACTATCTGTACAATGCCTCCTCTTCAACTGAAGTTGGCACTTCATGGGGATTTAATATTAACAAAATTAAAAGTTCGGCATGGCGCTTTTCTTTTGATATTGACTACGAGATGAGAAATAAGTTACCAACTTATTCCTTTGATCCTCTTTCTGTACCTGGAAAAAACAGAACAAGGTTAGGTGCACAAATTGCTTATTTATTCTGATAATATTCAACAAAAAAAGGATCTGCAGTTTGATTGCAGATCCTTTTTTACTTTAGAAAAATCCCTGTTAAAGTGTCTTTACATTATCTTTAGGAGTATAATCCATAAAAATACCACCATCCAGTTCCACTTTCTTCACCGTTTGTTTGACAGGAATACGCAAAGTTGTTTGCTTTGCATCTTTCTCCCACACCTGAGGAGTATAATGTGTTGTGGTAGATTTACCATCGGCAAAAGTAATATGTACATCAAACGGAACTGCGAATCCTCCGATATTATCTACTGATACTTCTATATTGCCGGAAACAGGCTTCACGTTGTTAATTTTCAGATCAATATAATTATTGCTGAAAAACCAGTTTTGCCAAAACCAGTTCAGGTTTTTCCCTGATCCGGTATTCATAGAGTAGAAGTAATCCCAGGGAATCGGATGCTTACCATTCCAGTTATTCATATAATGATGTAATGCTTTTTTAAATAAAGCATCTCCCAGATAATCTTTAAGTGCAAGATAAGAAAGCGCCGATTTGATATAAGAGTTATTTCCATATCCGCTACCGCTTAGCTGTGAGCTCATGGAGATCAATGGTTGATCCTGCTCAGCAGAAGGATCCGAAATCCAGCCCTTAACCCTGAAATCCTGAAACATTTTTTTCGTAGTAGCTTCACCGTTCTCGTCAAGTCCGATCAGGTATTCAAAAGCTGTAGCCCAGCCCTCATCCATAAAAGCATAGCGGGCTTCATTAGTACCCATATAAAACGGAAAATAGGTGTGCGCAATCTCATGATCCACCGTCTGACGCGCATCCAGCAGATTATCCGGTACACTCGAATCATTTATCATCATGGGATATTCCATATCCGCAAACCCTTGTACAGCGGTCATCGTCGTATACGGGTACTCTACCCCCGGCCAGTGTTTGGAAAACCAGTCAATACAATACTGCTCCCAACCCACATACTGCTCAAAATCTTTCGTTCCCGCTTTATAAGCCGCCTGTACACTTACCCGCTTAGAGGGCAGCTGTACACTTGAAGCATCCCAGACGTAATGGTTGCTCATCGCAAAACAAAAATCCGTAACCTTATCAGCCTTAAATTTCCATATGTTCCATTCTTTAGGTTGGGTAACATTTCCCGATTTCATTTCCTGTTCATTCGCGATATGCATACGTGTATCACTGTTTAATGACTGTTTGAATCGCTTTAAAAATTCAGGCATCAGTACCTCTTCCGGATTCAGAAATGTACCGGTCGCCCATACTACATAATTTTTGGGTGCAGCAATAGTAAACGTATAATCATTAAAGTCATTGTAAAACTCCTGCCTTCCATTGTGCGCCAGCATATCCCATCCGTTATAATCGTCATACACTGCAATTCTCGGATATGAATAAGCCACATAAAATGTCTCCGGATCAATCTGCCCTTCTCTGTCACTCTGTACAGATAAAGGATATTCCCATGAAATCGTAAATGTCGCTTTTCCGTTAGGCAAGATAGCATCTTCAAAAGCACCTAAGGTTACAGTCCCCCAATCCTGAGCATCTACCTCATATTGATTGCCATTCATAGCAAAAGAATGAATTTTCAATCCCGAAGTCAGAAAATCAGTTTCGGCATAAGCGGCTCGTGGGGAATTAGGTTTGTGTACATTATTATCAAAGCGAATCGCCACCTGTCTCAATGTATCCGGACTGTTATTGGTATATACGATAGTCTCCATACCACTGACCATCTTTGTATTCGCATCTACTTTCACCTGCACATCATATACACCCTTATTTTGCCAGTACGCTGGTCCGGGAGCTCCGGACAGACTGCGTGTACCACGCTCATAAGCCAGTTTAATATTTCGGGGAATATATAATTCCTGCGCAAATGCCGACAAAGCCAACATAAAACATAAAATACTCAGTAATTTTTTCATATCATCACGATTGGATAATCAAAAATAACTAAAGTTAACAGAATTGGAATGTCTATTTAACATTAAAGTAAAAAGGCTAAAGACACAGCTCATCTTGCTGGTGGGGACACCAGCAAAAGTATTAACAATAAAAAAGCCGGATCAATGATCCGGCTTTTTATATCCTATGTAGAAAAAGTTATACAGATTCCAGATACTGCGCATAGCAATACCCTTCCTCATTATCTTTTGTACGTACAAGCCACCACTGATCATTTGCTTTGCTGATCAGCGTGATAATTTCCCCTTTTGCCGCCTTACCTACAATAGGCTGATCTGTTCCCGGGCCTTTACGAATATTCAGATTACTGTTTTCCGTAATTACACGCACTTCGCTCCCCGGTACTTCCGTAGCAACATCTACATTCATGACCACATCGCCGGTCAGAAAATTAGGGTCAATCTGCCCGTATATATCCCAAAGTTTATTTTTCACTTCCGCTGTCGGAGCTGTTCCAGCTATACGAAGTACACCATCCTGTTCAGCGAATTGCAAATCATTTATTCCTGATGCCTGAGCAGTATCTAATAATGCTCTGTATTTATCCTGTAATGCCATATTAATGCTTCTTTAAAATGATTATTTGACCGATAATCCCGAAAGATCTACTTTTTTAGGATTCAGATTATCCAAAGCTTGTTTCAATGTTTTGATACGCGCCTGTTCAATTGTTCCTGTCACCTGGATAACTCCATCTTTCACATTTGCCGATAAGGCAGGAAAGTCCTTCATTACATCTGCAACATTCTTAACTAAAGTATCATCTACAGGAGTAGGTAATACCGGCGCAGCCTCTAGAATAATGTTATTGACAACAGATTTAACACCTTTTTCTGCCGATTTTGCAGCAGTTTCGAGACTAATCTTTTCTTGTTCAGTAGCCACAGTACCGGATAACGTGACAACTCCGTCTTTCACATCCACCAATACATCAGGATTACCACTTACAGCGGTTTCAACCTTCGTTTTCAGATCTGCATCCGAGATCTTGGATTTACATGAAATCATACTCATAGTCAGAAGTCCGGCCATGAATAAAACGGGAATAAATCTTTTTACATTCATAATTTTTTAATTTAACAGTTCTTATATTCAACCTTTACATCTTATTCAGGATTCATACTGAAAAGACTATGATACTAACAACTCTGATTTCAATTTGTTTGAATGGATATAAGATCTTAATATATCCCTTTTATTACCTGCCGGATACCATTAAATTCAAAATCCTGATCTTTTTTCTTACCAATCAATTGTTTACCTATTGGTGATTGAGCGGAAACAACTGCATATTTATTTCCATCGATAATAAGCTGCCCGAGACTCGTTGCCAGAAAATAGGTAAATCTGTCGGTGACCACCAGAGCACCCAATTTACCAACATCAGTTCCCTCCTGCTCGATCTTATTAATAATATCCAGTTCACGTATCACTTCCGCCCGTTGCTGTTGTAATCTGTTAATATCCTGCTGGATCATCTCACGTGAAGTTTCGTACTTATCCCCTGCACTGCTCTTGGTGTCATCATTAGCAGATTCCTGCGCCTGTACCAGTGCTGTATCAATTTCCAGCAATCGTCTGTCAGTGGTCTCTTTAATGTGCTTAACAAGCTTTTCTTTTAGTTGTACCGGATCTTTCATACCCGAAACTAAGATATATTTCCGAAATACCAAGCACACTTTTAAGATAGCTATTTTGTGACGTTAGTAATACATTCATTTTCAACAAAATTTAATATTTTTACTCAAACACTTTCAGATATTAATGAAAAGAATACTTTCCATAGATGGTGGTGGAATCCGTGGTATTATACCTGGTCTTCTGCTGGTCAATCTTGAAGATAAACTTAAAATAGCCACCAATGATCCGAATATCCATATCTCGGATTTTTTCGATTTTTTTGCCGGGACCAGTACAGGAGGTATTCTCACAGCATTGTTATTATGTCCCAGTGAGGATAACCCCAATCGCCCCCGCTTCTCTACCCGTGAAGCGCTTAATATTTATCTGGATCATGGACCGCAGATTTTCTCCACCACACGCTGGAGAAGATTTTTAAGTAAATTCGGTGTCCTGAGTGAACTTTATGATGAATCTATATTCGAAAGTGTGCTCATGGATTACTTTGGAGATACCAAACTGAGCCAGCTCATCAAACCCTGTATTATCACAGCGTATAATATTGAGTTGCGGAAAAATCATTTCTTCAGACAACAAAAAGCCATAAGCCATGGTGAATCGAGAGATTTTTACCTGCGGGATGTGTGTCGTGCCACTGCAGCAGCACCCACTTACTTTTCAGTAGCTGAGATATTTTCGCTGGCTAATATCCGTTACCCACTTTTGGATGGTGGCGTATTCGCTCAAAACCCTTCCATTTCGGCCTTACTTGAAGTATTAAAAAACTTCAATACATTCAAGATAACAGACATATCTATTCTGTCACTGGGAACAGGTGTAGCGAGAAATGCGTACAATTATGAAGATTTTAAGAAAAAATGGGCTATATCGATTGGTCCTGCTCTTGTCGACATTATGACCAGCAGCTCATCGGAGAGCACAGATTATTTCCTTCGACAGCTTTTCAGATCTGTACAACGTACCGAAAACTACATCCGGATAGAACCAAACAACCTACTGTCGGTAGAATCTTCACTGGATGCAGCAACAAAAAGCAATATCCAGAAATTAGAATCACTTGCCGACCGTATGATCAGTGAGAATGAAGCCCTCATAGACGACATCGTAGTTGATCTTATTGCTGACCGGAAATCCAGAAATCGCAAATCTGCCTGGAACTTTTTGAAGAATAAGGACTAAAACACTACTTTTACGCTATCAAATAAACAATATGGCCTTAAACTACGTATGGATAGCCTTCTTTATCATTGCATTTATTGTTGCGCTATGCAGATTACTCTTCCTCGGTGATACCGAAATATTCTCTCAGGTTATCAATGGCATGTTTGACAGTGCCAAGACCGGTGCCGAAATTTCACTGGGTCTTGTAGGCATGATGACTTTTTGGCTGGGTATTATGAAGGTAGGTGAAAAGGCTGGTATGATAAGCTTATTTGCAAAAGGCGTAAATCCATTCTTTAGCAAACTATTTCCCGGAGTACCTAAAAACCATCCGGCAAACGGTTCTATCATTATGAATTTCTCCGCCAATATGTTGGGACTGGACAATGCAGCCACTCCTGTAGGACTGAAAGCTATGAAAGAACTGCAGGAACTTAATCCGCAGAAAGATACAGCGACCAATGCACAGATTATGTTTCTGGTGCTTAATACTGCCGGAATTGCTCTGATACCGACTTCTGTAATAGCCCTTCGCCTGGCTAACGGAGCAGCCAATCCGGCCGATATCTTTATCCCCTCTTTGATAGGTACCTTTATTTCTTTTATTGCAGGGATGATCTCCGTTGCTTTCTTTCAGAAGATCAATCTCTTTAAACTTCCTATACTGATCTTTCTGGGTATTTTTGCAGGTTTGATGGCCGCTCTTTATTTTGGCCTCAACGGTCTTCCGCCTGAGCAGATCGAAAAGATCACCGGTCTTATCGGAGGTTTACTCATTTTTTCTATTATTGTACTGTTCATCGCTTACGGAGCTGCAAAAAAGATAAATGTATATGATGCCTTTATAGATGGTGCGAAAGAAGGTTTTCAAACTTCCGTCATGATTATTCCTTTTTTGATTGCCATACTGGTGGCTATATCTGCATTCCGCACGACAGGCTGTATGGATTACATTGTCAACGGAATTGGTTCTGCTTTTGCTGCCATGGGCTTTGATACCCGGTTTGTACCCGCATTACCTGTAGGTCTGATGAAAACACTGAGTGGTGGAGGAGCCAGAGGACTCATGGTTGATGTCATGACGACATATGGTGCAGATTCATTTCAGGGAAGATTAGCCAGTGTCATACAAGGTTCTTCAGAGACCACATTTTATGTACTGGCGGTCTATTTTGGATCTGTCGGCATCAAAAATACACGTCACGCGTTGACCTGCGGTCTGATTGCAGATGCGGTAGGATTGATAGCAGCAATTATAATAGCATATATTTTCTTTGGTTAACTTTTAAAAAGTATAGATGAAAAAAACAATAGCCCTGATTGCTCACGATGGAAAAAAAGCTGAAATGGTAGCCTTTGTCAAAGACCATATTGAATCCCTGAGACACGCACATCTTGTTGCAACAGGCACTACAGGCTCCTATGTACAGCAGACCGGATTACCGGTCGAACTCAAACTAAGCGGCCCTAAAGGAGGTGATGCACAGATTGCAGCAATGGCAGCAGAAGGTTTGGTCAATGGTATTATATTTTTCAGAGACCCGCTGGGTAAACATCCCCATGAACCGGATATACAGATGCTGATGCGTATATGCGACCTCTATAATGTACCTTTAGCAACCAACCCTGCCACCGGTGCACTTATTATTGAAGGTTTGCTGGAAGATAAAGATTAATATTGTCAAAGATACAGACGTTACATTCCCCATGAACAGAGAAATTACCGTTACAATAGAACAGGAAAAATACAAGACAACAATTACAGACAATGTAAATACGCTCATTGTAGATGAGCCGGCAGAAGTGGGCGGACAGGATAAAGGCTTGGCACCTACACAACTTTTACTGTCATCCTTAGGCTCCTGTAAAGCGATTACAGTCCGGATGTATGCAGATCAGAAAAAATGGGAGCTGGATAAAGTAATCATCCGTCTTTCTTCAGAAGTCAAGAGAAGTGTTCAGCAGCAGACCACCTATATCAAGTGTCATATTTCATTTGAAGGTAATCTCGATGACGATCAGAAAAAAAGATTAGCAATTATTGCAGACAGATGTCCTGTGCACAAAATATTATCCAATCCGATTGTGATCGACTCCAATATGCTTTAATTATTTTACATTAATATTTTAAAGAACATTTTATATTTGCACCTCACAAGTATCGATATATACTGATGTCAAATCCAAATTCAGTCAATAGTCCTTTTCAACAGCTCTCCCGTGAAGAATGGAAACAGCTTAACGGCCACTTTTCACACAGCATCTCAGATAGCGATATTCAACATTTACGCGCGTTGAATGAGCCATTGACAATGGAAGAAATTGAAGAAGTATATTTTCCGTTAGCGCATCTGCTGGACATACACATTCAACATTCCAAAATATTACATCACGATACAAACAGTTTTTTTCAGGCCAACAATAAGAAGCTACCCTTTATTATCGGTATAGCAGGCTCAGTCGCTGTAGGAAAGAGCACCACAGCTCGTGTGCTGCAAAAAGTACTTTCGCTGCTACCCGGTAAACCTAAAGTAGATCTGGTTACAACAGACGGATTTCTGTATCCCAACAAGATACTACAGGAAAGAGGGATTATGAACAGAAAAGGATTTCCGGAAAGTTATGATACTAAAGGTCTGTTAACGTTTCTTTCGGATATGAAGTCTGGAGAATCCAATATAAAAGTTCCGGTATACTCCCATCTTGCCTACGATGTTCTCGCCGAAAAGATTGTCATCGACGGACCTGACATCCTGATTGTAGAAGGAATCAACGTGCTTCAGGTCAATTCACAGCGTACAGGAGTCTTTGTCTCCGACTTTTTTGATTATTCCATATACGTAGATGCCAAGGAAAAAGATATTATGGAATGGTATATTGATCGGTTTGAATCACTTAGAGCCACAGCCTTTCAGGATCCCAAATCATTTTTCCACAGATATGCAAGCATGGATCAGGGAGAAAGCACCCAAATGGCCACTGATATCTGGAACGAAATCAACAGACCCAACCTGATAGAAAACATCCTCCCTACGCGCAACCGCGCAGATCTAATCCTTGAAAAAGGAAATCACCACTTCGTCAGAAAAGTAAAAATCAGAAAAATTTAATGTTCCCGTTGCTGCTTTAAGATAAGCGTTAATACTTCATTTTCCAATTGGCGGTGCAATTTATTGGTGCTGTTTAACGCATTAAATTCAATTTTATATTGCACATAATCTTTGCCTATATTCACAACTTTGAGTGCAACATCATCTGTCCAGTGTACATCCGGATGATGCATTAGTAATTTCTTTAACTTCTCTTCCAGCTCCTCCATATTTGCAGCAGCATATAAGGGAAGCTCAAATTTGACAGATAGTTTATTAGACTGATTGACAGACTTATTAACGATTTTCTCTGTAAAAGCAGCGTTATTCGGAATCAGCACAATATCATCTTCATCGTTCTTGACCACAATATTAGCCAACGTAATATCCACGATTTTGCCATGATACTCGCCTACTTTAATCCGGTCTCCGATCGAAAACTGATCTGAAAACATAAGAATAAGACCGCTGATCATATTGGTAATATACTCTCTGAATGTGACAGCTATAGCCATCGCAACGATGGTCATACTTGTCACAAATCCCACAGGATTGATACCGAAAGCAAGCATCAGTGCAATAATGGCAAAAATGGAATTTAATACTGCGGTCACCCTGTTAATACCCAGCACAAAATTACCGCGCACACTCTGGCGTTCGGTTCTGCGCGTATATAAGGCGATCATCACGAAGCGACCTACTGAAAATAAAACACTTGCGGTCAGAAAAGTATTCAATGCATATGCAATCTGAGAAAGATAGGCACTCCTGTTGTACACATCCTGAAGAAGAGGAAAAGATAAGATCAATGCCAGCCATACGACAACTTTTACAATAAAAACAATAGGCCATTTACCTTTTTTAGAATAATCCTGCATAGTTTATGTTTACTTCAGCCGCTAAACTAATCAATTTTGCTCCTTTCTTCAACATCATCCTCCAATAAGATTATCAATTTTTGTCAGGGTGATAATTAACTTAATGCAGGACTGCAATTCTAATAAAACAATTAGGTGATAATTCCATTATTAAAATTTAACCGATCTGCGTATCATATATTCACACTTTTATGTTATATTGACATGTATGAAACAATACCGCAATTTGCTTTTCGACCTGGATGGTACACTGACAGATCCTTTTGAAGGCATTACCAAATCAATTGCATATGCCCTTGAACACTTTGATATTGAGACAACGGATCTGAACACTTTGAAGCCTCTCATTGGTCCTCCCCTCAAGCAATCTTTAATAGAAATATATCATTTTGACGAGCAGAAGGCGGATGAAGGTGTCGCTAAATACAGAGAAAGGTTTGCAGACAAAGGTATTTTTGAAAATATCCTGTTTGAAGGTATACCCGAACTTTTGGCATCAGCTCGTTCGAAAGGACACAAACTTTACCTGGCGACTTCCAAACCTACAGTATTTGCTGTACAGATACTCCATCATTTTAATTTAGATCAATATTTCGAATTTGTTGGAGGTAGCGAACTGGATGATTCCCGGCCAACCAAAACCCATGTTATTGAATATGTACTAGCGAAAAACAAGATTCAGGACCTGTCAGAAACATTAATGATCGGAGACCGAAAGCATGATATCATCGGTGCTAAAAACACAGGTCTGGACTCTGTAGGGGTCTTATATGGTTTTGGGGATCAGGAAGAGCTGAGTCATGCGGGAGCAACCTATATCGCAGAAGATATTCCTGCTCTTAAAAATATGCTTCAATTATAATATACCACCGCAATAAAGTACAGACATATGTATAAGATACCCCCTGGAAACCTGAAAAGAATATATCTGGCCGTTATTTTTGGCCTTTGCAGCTTCCACTTCACTTATGGACAACAAATCGAAGAAAGCAAAGTAGATGAACTGGTAGAGCATGTCAGGAAAACATTCCATGTACCCGGTATAGCTGTAGGTATCGTTAAAGACGGAAAAGTCATCCTTAAAAAGGGGTACGGTGTATCCAGTATCAACACCGGACAAGCTGTCGATCCGTTGACCAACTTTGGGATCGCATCCAATTCCAAGGCTTTCACAGCTACTGCGTTGGCTATGCTTGTCGACCAGGGAAAAATCAAATGGGATGATCGTGTCCGTACTTATATACCTGAATTTAAACTGTACAACGATTATGTGTCCGATAATTTCACAATCCGGGACTTACTGACTCACAGAAGCGGACTCGGTCTGGGGGCAGGAGATCTGATGATATGGCCGGACGGAAACGATTTTACACCGGAAGATATTATCCGAAATATGCAATACCTGAAGCCAGTGTCTGATTTCCGGACCAAATACGATTACGACAATTTATTGTACGTGATAGCTGGAGTAGTCATTGAAAAAGTTTCAGGCCTCTCATGGGCATCGTTTATACAGGAACGCATACTGACACCCCTGCAGATGGCTCACTCCGCACCAAACTGGCATTTGTTAAGAAGCAAAGACAATTCTATTGATCCGCACGTGCCCATAGGCGGCAAACTACAGGTCATTAAAAGATACAGAGGCACGACCGTAGATGCTGCCGGAGGTATCTATTCCAATATAGAGGATCTTACTAAATGGGTGCTTTTTCAGTTAAATAAAGGCGATGCTGAAGGTAAACAGCTAATTCGTAAAGAACAGCTTGCTGAACTCAGTACTCCGCAAACCCTTATGCCAGTAGCCACAACCCCTCCTTACAATTCACTGTTCCGGGCCTATGGATTAGGATTCAGACTTACAGATGTAGCCGGCAAACTCGAAGTATCGCATACCGGCGGACTGGAGGGTATAGTCACTCAGATTGTCATGCTCCCGCAGTTACAGCTCGGAATAATAGTACTCACCAATCAACAGGAAGGGGCTGCTTTCATGTCCATATCCAATACTATCAAAGATTTCTATCTGGGATTGCCACATAAAGACTGGGTCGCCACTTTTCAATCCAGCATAGCAGCAAGTACATCTTCAGCAGACAAAATAACAGAAGAGGTCTGGCAAACCATAGAAAAAAACAAAAATTCCAATCCTTATGAAAACATGTTGACCGGTAAATTTGTTGATAACTGGCTGGGAGAAGTCAATATTTACAAAGAAAAAGGTAAACTTATATTTGCATCCAAACGTTCACCACAATTAACAGGTGAGCTTTTCTTCTATAAAGAGAACAAATATGTCGTCAGGTGGAACAACAGATACTTCCATGCAGATGCCTTTTTACTTCTGGATATCAACCAGGAAAAGTTGCAGGGATTTAAAATGAATGCTATTTCCCCGCTTACAGACTTTAGTTACGACTTCCATGACCTTGCATTCAAAAAAATAGACTAACATAAATTAAAAGTTATGCGTTGGAATCCAGAACAATACATTATATTCAAAAAAGAACGTTTCGCTCCATTCTATGATCTGATAACTCCTATTGAAAAGAAAAAAGGTATACAGGCCATAGATCTGGGATGTGGAACCGGCGAACTTACCCGCAAACTATCCGATTATCTGGAAGACGCTTTCGTCACCGGTATCGATGCTTCACCCGAAATGCTGACGCAGACATCTCCTTTTGCAAACGACAAAACCATATTTCTGCAGAGAGATATTCAGGAGCAACTGGATAGAGATGAAAAATGGGATCTGATCTTCTCAAATGCAGTGTTACAGTGGATTCCCGATCATGAATCCTTATTTCCGGCCATTATAAGACATATTAATCCGGGGGGACAATTAGCCATACAAATTCCGGCACAGAATGACAACATTCTGAATATACTGATTCTGGAGTTGGCACAGGAAGAGCCTTACGCAAAAGCGCTGAATTACTGGAAAAAAGAATCCCCTGTTCTCCGTATAGATGATTATGCTCAGTTACTTTTTGAGAGTGGAAGTAAAAAACAAGAAGTCATGCAGAAGGTATATCCTATAATTGCACAATCTCCGGATGATCTGTACCAGTTTATTGCAGGATCTACATTAATTCCGTATCTGGAAAGAATAGACCCGGAAATAAAAGAAGATTTTATAAGAGCTTACAAAGAAAAGATTGCATTGCACGCAAAAAAATACCCTGCGCTTTATTCATTCAAACGCAATATATTATATGCAGCTTATTAAGTTAAGCCTTTACATTAAAAGCAACGACCGGAATTAGAATTAGTCCAGTTGAATGACACCTGAAACCTGCTCCTCATCATACTTCATCATTGCCTCGTCGATAAGCAACATCAATTTGGTTTTGGAGAGTTTCTCACTCGCACGGTCAAAATGCCTGACAACATAACTCTGTACATTTTCGACCTTGATAGGAAAATAAATAGGAGTCTGATCGGAAGTGGTATGATCCGATACTAATAAATTAAAACCTTTGGCTTTTAATTCACTCAAAATCTGGTAACTTACACGTTTGAAAATCATAGATAATTTTATTAAAGAGTGAAAGCGTATATTGATAAAAACGAAATAACGTATTTATTGTTTTGTAATTATAAAGCGCAGTTTAAATTTTCATTAATTTACAACAGTTTCCTTTATAACTATTAAAAACACTAAATACCGGAACGGATATATCAAAGATAAGGACTTATTCCGCTAAAACACAATGATTTCTGAACCTAAACAATGAATCTTATAAAATAAGTTTACACCGCGCAGTGAAAACAGGTATATTTTTTGCATACAACACATAAATCAGGGGTATTTCAGCAAATTCCCTCACAGCTTTTTTTACTTTTTGAAGACATTAATACATTTTTATGACTAATACTTTGTACAATTTCGCTGCAGTAACCCTGTTTATCTTAAGCGTTAGCTTTACTTCCTGTCAAAATAACAGTAAGAGCTATAGTCTTTCATTACAGGATTCTTCGGAAAGAAGCTCTGTGCTAAGTTTACCCCTCAGTTACCGAAATATGGAAACAGAAGGGTTCATTATCGGAGAACAGATCGCTTTACTAGATGACAGCTTACAAGCGACAGATACCCTTAGTGCAGAAGGTAAGCTTGTAAAAATATCGGGTATCAGTGAACAGCTCTACCCGTTTACAGCAAATGACACCAGCATATGCAATAAATATGCTTATGTAAGAATACAGATACAGGACGAACAGGCCATAATCAATGGAAAATATATTTATTCTGCCACCTCTGAGGAAGCACCTAAAGAAATTCAGATAGAAAAAGATAAATACAGCTTTGTACGTCTTGAAAATTATAATGCCCTATCAGATACATCCGCAAACTGCGACCTGCATACGCCGCTATTGTTTTCAAACTCCGGAGATAATTACAAAGGATTACTAAGACTGATAAATAACGACATCTATCAATCTGAATATCCTTATTTAGAATTAATGGCGAATGCTATTGCACATGATGTAATCACAGAAATCAATACCAAAGAAGATCAACTCATCCTGAACATTCGCCGTACAGGAAAACAGTCATTGGCCAACATGGTAATTGTTATCAAAAAAGATGCATTGAACGGGTATAGTGCCGAAGTGAAAAGCATAGAAAATATAAGATAAAAACACCTGACTCCGCAATACTTCTTTGAAGTACAAAATCTGCAATCAATTTCTAATTCAGGAATTTCAATTTTCGGGTGGTCTGTTCATCTCCCGACGATGCCTCCGGATAATATAAACCTAACTTCATGAACGCCTGCAGAAATACTTCAACGTATTAAAAAATTTATTCATAAATACCTGTAATAAAAATTATAAAATATTTGTAATGAGAATTTTGAATATTTTCACATCAACAATAGAAATATAATAACTAAACTTATTATCTTACGTTCTATACCACCAAATGATATTTGACATTCCCAATCAAATGATTAATCAGTAAGGAGATTGGAACGCAGGAATCCTCCCCTTTCATAAGAGGGCTTTTGGCACAAAAATGAAAGCCTGTAAACCTAAAATTTAACACCCTGAAAGCTTCTCAAAATAGGTATTTTTTTCGTATCTTCGCCTGCGTATGTTATTAGTTTAACTACGATAATGCATTAGTTTTATCGAACCCAACTTAATATGGCTGAAGAAACAGAAAACGAAAACAATTTATCGGCTAATGGCCGAATAATCCCTATTAATATTGAGGACCAGATGAAAGCTGCTTACATCGATTATTCGATGTCAGTAATTGTTTCCCGTGCACTACCTGATGCACGTGATGGTCTTAAACCTGTTCATAGGCGTGTGCTTTACGGCATGCTGGATCTGGGAGTTACCAGTGGCAAGCCTTACAAGAAATCTGCCCGTATCGTCGGTGACGTCCTCGGTAAGTATCACCCGCATGGTGACTCTTCTGTATATGACGCAATGGTACGTCTGGCTCAGGACTGGAGTATGCGCTACCCATTAGTAGACGGACAAGGTAACTACGGATCGATTGACGGAGACCCTCCGGCAGCGATGCGTTACACTGAAGCAAGATTGAAAAAAATTGCGGAAGAAATGCTGTCTGACATCAACAAGGACACTGTTGATTTCAAATTAAACTTTGACGACTCTTTGGAAGAACCAACAGTGCTTCCAACACGTATCCCTAATCTTCTGGTTAACGGTGCTTCCGGTATTGCTGTAGGTATGGCAACCAATATGGCTCCTCATAACCTGTCAGAAGTTGTAGACGGAACAATAGCCTTTATCGACAACCGCGAAATTGAAATATCCGAATTGATGCAATATATCAAAGGTCCTGACTTCCCTACAGGAGGTATTATCTATGGATATAATGGCGTCAAGGAAGCTTGCGAAACAGGACGTGGACGCGTAGTCATGCGCGCAAAAGCAGAGATCGAAACCACCAGATCCGGACGGGAGTGCATCATCGTTACCGAGATCCCTTATCAGGTGAATAAAGCGGATATGATCAAGCGTACTGCCGAACTCGTCAATGAGAAAAAGATCGAAGGTATTTCGGAGATCAGAGATGAATCGGACAGAGAGGGTTTCCGTGTTGTATACGATATCAAACGTGATGCAAATGCCAATGTTGTATTAAACAACTTATATAAATATACCGCCCTACAAACCTCATTTTCAGTAAACAATATCGCCCTTGTAAAAGGAAGACCGATGATGATGAATCTGAAAGACATGATCCACGAATTTGTGGAACACCGTCATGAGGTCGTTATTCGCAGAACCAAATTTGAACTTGCCGAAGCAGAGAAACGTGCTCATATTCTGGAAGGATATCTGATTGCACTGGATCATCTGGATGAGGTTATCAAACTGATACGCGCTTCCGAAACTCCGGAAGATGCCCGTACAGGTTTGATGGAACGCTTTGCTCTTTCAGATCTTCAGGCACGTGCTATCCTCGACATGACCTTACGTCGTCTTACAGGACTGGAACGCGATAAGATTAAAGAAGAATACAATGAATTGATGAAGACCATTGAATACTTAAAAGAAGTTCTTTCTGATGAGGGTCTGCGTATGAAAATCATCAAAGACGAGCTTTTAGAGATCAAAGATAAATATGGTGACGAACGCCGCTCTATCATAGTGCATTCTGCAGAAGATATGCGCATGGAAGACTTTATCGACGATGAAGAGATTGTCATCACCATTTCACATAACAGTTATGTAAAACGTACTCCGCTATCTGAATACAAAAGACAGGGACGCGGTGGTCGCGGTTCCATTGGAACAAACACCCGTGAAGAAGATTTTACAGAGCATATCATTACCGCTTCGGCGCATAATTATATGTTATTCTTTACTGAAGCTGGACGCTGTTTCTGGCTGAGAGCCTTTGAGATACCTGAAGGAAGCAGAACTTCCAGAGGACGTGCTTTACAGAACATCATCAATATTCCGAAAGATGAAAAAATCAAAGCTTACATCAAAGTAATCAATCTGAAAGATCAGGAATATCTGGAGAACAACTTCATTATTATGTGTACCAAAAAGGGTACAATCAAGAAAACATCTCTTGAAGCTTACTCCCGCCCTCGTGCTAACGGTATCAACGCAATCAACATCAACGAAGGTGACCAACTGATCGAAGCATGTCTGACCGACGGAAGCAGCGAAATAGTTATGGCGCTGCGTTCGGGAAGAGCGATCAGATTCAACGAATCGACCGTGAGACCTATGGGAAGAACAGCTACAGGTGTAAGAGGAATCACGCTGGCACACGAAAAAGACGAGGTTGTTGGCATGATTAGTGTTAATAATCCGGAAGTAACTGTACTTGTCGTTTCGGAAAAAGGATATGGTAAACGTACGGATATCGAAGATTACAGGGTAACCAACCGGGGTGGTAAAGGTGTCAAAACCATCAATGTCACAGACAAAACCGGTGAACTTGTTGCGATTAAAGATGTGACCGACAGCGAAGATCTGATGATCATTAATAAATCAGGAATTGTCATTCGTATAGGAGTAGCAGACTTAAGAGTAATGGGTAGAGCTACCCAGGGTGTTCGGTTGATCAATCTGAAAGATAATGATGAAATCGCTTCTATCACTAAAGTAGAAAGAGAAGAAGAGGAAGAAATCACAGATATCGAAACAGAAGGAGAAGACGGTGAAAATACAAACATCGATACCACTGAAGAATAAAACATCATGATGAAGAAAGTTTTAATAGCTTTATTAATATTTACCTCATTCAGCTTAACTGTTGTTGCCCAATCCAATATAAAGGAGGGCAACAACAGTTTTGCCTTATATACCAAAACCGGAGACATCAAAAATCTGGATAATGCACGTAAATTTGCTGATGCTGCTTTTGCCAACAAAAGAGACTCTTCGCAGGTCAAAAATAATATTTTACGTGCCCTGGTATATAGTTCTTATGCCGTAACCGATTCGCTGCGCAAACAAAAGTATCCTTCAGATCCGATTGACATTGCACAGGCATCGCTCAAGCTGATTGATAAAAAGGGTGGAAATGATGAATTCAGAACAGAAATCAGCTATGTAAAACAGAATCTGGTATCTGCACTTATCTTTAAAGCCAACAAAGCCCTTAACGAGAAAAAATACAAAGAAGCTTATTCATATTATGAACGTGTAGACGAATTAAGTGCTGACAATGCTGCTGTAGCCAGTAATCTGGCTGTACTGGCCGTGCAGAACAAAGACTACACTAAAGCTGCAGAATTGTATGAAGGCATCATTCAGTCCGACAAAGTAACACCAAACGATTATCTGCAACTTGCAAATGTTTATACAATACAGGATAAGAAACAGGCTACTTTAGACGTTCTGAGTCAGGGAAGACAACAGTTTCCAAAAAGTAAAGAAATACTGTTTGAATTGATTCAGGTATATTCAAATAATAAATCCTATGATGCTATTGTGCCAGTAATCGATGAAGCTATATCCTACGAGCCGGAAAATATTGAAATGAATTACCTGGCCGGATATGCAAATGAATCTATTAACAATATCGCCAAAGCAAAGGATTATTATGAAAAAGTAATTCGTCTGGATAAAAATAATTATGAAGCCAATCTGGCTTTAGGATTGATTTATCTGAAGGATTTTCTGGCAAACAAAGATAATAATGAAGCGCAGTATAATGCGCAGAACTATCTTTTGAAAGCAAATGAGATAAAACCTTATGCAATTAATGCATTAAAATCACTGGCTTTGTATTACGAAGCTGCTGATGATATGACACAATTGGATCGTGTCAATTTATTATTGAACCAACTTACAAATAATTAAACATGAACATTAAAAGAACAATAGTTTTATCCGTACTGTTATCTGCAGGAACATTTGTTTTTGCACAAACGGGAAACTTAAAAAAAGCAAAAGCGGCAATTGCTAAATTTGAAGAACTGAAAGGTGCTGGACAAGCTAAATTAGGAGAATCTAATTTAAAAACAGCTTCTGAGGCGATAAACGAAGCTATTGCTCATGAAAAAACAAAAGATCTGGCGGAAACCTGGACATACTACGCTTTAGTAAACGCAAACTATGCATCCATTAACAATTCTGCTGAAGATGCACAGAAAGCAGAAGAAGGAATCAAAAAAGCTACTGAATTAGATACCGATAAGAAAAATGCCGACAACATTAAGGTAGCAACTCAGATCTTAGGTCAGTATAACTTCAATCAGGGAGTAGCAGCCTGGGAGAAACAAGATTTCCAAAATGCTTACAAATCATTCGATAAAGGACTTGTGTACCTTCCGGGAGATACAACATTGACTTATTATTCAGGTCTTGCTGCGATTCAGAATAAGGATTACAAAAGTGCAATTGAAAAATATAAATTGCTGATCCCTGAAAAAACATTTTCTAACCACAAAAGTGTATTAGTAGATTTGCCTAAACTTTATCTTTCGGCTTTGGATACTACAAGTGCATTAGAATATGCAAGTATCGCTGCTAAAGAATATCCTACAGACAATGCTGCTGCTGTTCAGAATATCGAACTTAACCTGATCGCAGGTAATGAGCAGAAAATCGTTTCGGATATCGAAAGTCAGCTGGCAAAAGATCCTACAAACAAAACATTATTCTACTATCTGGGTATAGCACGCAGTGCTACAAAAGAAACAGACAAAGCATTGGAAGCATACAAAAAAGCGATCGAATTAGATCCTAATTATTTTGAAGCAAATACAAATGCTGCTGTTACTATTATGAATCTGGTTAGAGAAGATATCAACAAAGCAAACAATGACCGTTCATTGAAACCAGCAGAATACAACGCTGCTGTAGCTGCTGCTAAGGACAAACTAAAACCAGCTTTACCTTATTTGTTAAAACTGGTAGAATTAGAGCCTAAAAATGTAGATTCGTTGAAATACCTGAAAAGTTACTATGACTTCGTTCAGGATGAAGCAAAAAGTAAAGAAGTGCAGGCAAAAATCGATGCTTTAAACTAAGCTCCGGTTGTTATAATAAATAAAAAGACGTCCCGAAATTCGGGACGTCTTTTTATTTATAGCCAGTTTTTTAAGCATGCTCCTTTTCAAGGACAGAAGTTATAAGCCAATACAAAAACTCCCTCCTTTATTCAGTTGGCGAGGACGCCAACTGACGCAGAAGCATTATTTTTGCATATAGCAGACTAATGAGGTAAGTTGACTTCGTATCCTGTCGTGATTACTGAGGTGCATACACAGGCCTTTTAAGTAAGCCTCTTTCTCTCTTTTCAAGGAGAGATCCCGATGGAATCGGGAGAGAGGTTATAAGCGAATATAAAAACTTCCTCCTCCTCTATACAGTTGGCGAGGACGCCAACTGACGCAGAAGCATTATTTTCCGGCCTTGAGTATTCCCTTACAGATATCAGAGATCAACCTGGGGCCTTCATATATAAATCCGGTATACACCTGAATCAGACTCGCTCCGGCATCTAGCTTCTCTATTGCATCCTGAGCGGAATGTATCCCCCCTACTCCTATTATCGGAAAGGAACGACCTGATTTATCCGCCAGATACCTGATCACCTCTGTAGAGCGGTTTGTCAGGGGCCGTCCGCTTACGCCTCCGGTTTCTTTGACCAGATTCGGATCACTTTGTAAGCCGTCTCTGGATATGGTAGTATTCGTTGCAATAACACCTGCAATTTGAGTTTCCTGTACAATCTCTACAATATCATCCAGTTGACTATTCGTCAGATCCGGAGCAATTTTAAGAAGTATAGGTTTTGAAATGCCATCCTTACTATTGATATCCATCAACTGACGCAAAATGTTCATCAGAGGCTCCTTTTCCTGTAGATCACGCAGTCCAGGGGTGTTAGGCGAACTTACATTCACAACAAAGTAGTCTACATAGTCAAACAGCGCTTTGAAACAGTAAATATAATCCAGAACAGCGTCTTCATTTGGAGTTATTTTATTCTTACCTATATTCCCGCCGATAATAATATTACCTCTTTGCTTCAGATGTCTCAGTCTTCCTGCTGCGACATCAGCCCCCTGATTGTTAAAACCCATACGGTTTATGAGCGCTTTATCAGACACCAATCGAAACATACGCGGCTTATCATTGCCTGGCTGAGGTCTGGGGGTAACGGTACCGATCTCTATAAAGCCGAAACCAAAGTTGACCATTTCATCAATGTACTCTCCATTTTTGTCAAAACCAGCCGCCAGACCAACCGGATTTTTGAATTTTAATCCGAATACTTCGCGTTCCAGGCGTTTATCCTCTACCGTATAAATAGATTTCAATAAGGATTTTGCTCCCCATATTTTCGTGAACGTCTGCAATCCTCCTGTTACGGTATGATGGGCAGATTCAGGGTTCATGGAGAAGAAAAATGGTTTGATCAGTTTGTACATTTTGCAAAGGTAGAGAAAGAAGCATAAATTTCACTATTTTTGCACCTGAAATGATATCTATAAATAATTTAACATTTGAAATTGGCTCCCGGGCATTGTACGATGAGGCCAGTTGGCATATCAAACCAGGCGATAAAGTCGGTCTGATCGGAGCCAACGGTACCGGCAAATCAACTTTATTGCGCCTTATCGTCGGACAGTATACACCGACTTCAGGAACGATTTCTATGGCCAAAGACTTAAAAATTGGTTATTTAAACCAGGATTTATTGTCATACCACTCTGATAAAAGTATTTTACATGTGGCGATGGAGGCTTTCGAACGCCAGAATCAGCTTCATACAGAAATAGAAAATCTCCTGCAAAAACTAGAAACTGACTATTCGGATGAAATCCTGAATAAACTAAGTGATAAGCAGATGGAGTTCGAAGCACTGGACGGTTACAACATCGAGTTCCGTGCACATGAAATACTGGCGGGTCTGGGATTTTCAGAAGATGAGCAGAAGAGACCCTTAGCCACCTTCTCCGGAGGATGGCGTATGCGTGTCATGCTGGCGAGGATACTGTTGCAAACACCTGATATTCTTTTATTAGATGAGCCTACAAACCACATGGATTTACCTTCTATCAAGTGGTTAGAAAACTATCTGCAGGCATTTGAAGGAGCCATTGTCATCGTTTCGCACGACAGGTATTTCCTGGATCGTATTATCAAGAAGACAGTAGAGTCCCGTAAAGGAAAATTGACGCTATATGCCGGTAATTACAGCTTCTATCTGGAAGAGAAAGCGCTGCGCAGTGAGATTCAATCCAATCAATTCAAAAACCAGCAGGCAAAAATTAAACAGGAAGAACGCCTCATCGAACGCTTCAGAGCCAAAGCCTCAAAAGCAAAGATGGCACAATCCCGTATTAAGGCATTGGATCGGATGGAGAAAATTGATGATGTGGATGATGACAATCCTACGGTCAACTTTCAGTTTAAATTTTCCAAACCTTCCGGACGACATGTTGTCACGCTTGAAAACATAAGCAAATCGTATCCGAATATGGAGATCCTGAAAAACACGGACGGACTTATAGAAAAGGGTGATAAAATTGCGCTCATCGGAGCTAATGGTAAAGGAAAATCTACCTTGCTTCGTATTGTAGCTGATGCAGATCATGAATACACCGGAACCAGTACAAAAGGTCACAATGTTTCACAAACGTTCTTTGCACAGCACCAATTAGAAGCTTTGCATCTGGAGAACTCCATTATAGCGGAAATGCAGGCTTTTGCACCCAAACATACCGAAACAGAACTTCGATCCATTTTGGGATGTTTTCTGTTTTCAGGTGATGATGCATTCAAAAAGATCAAAGTGCTTTCCGGAGGGGAAAAGTCACGTGTAGCACTGGCGAAGGCCCTGACCGCTGATGCCAATTTCCTGGTATTGGATGAGCCTACCAACCACCTGGATATGCAGTCGGTCAATATTCTGATACAGGCCTTACAACAATATGAAGGTACATTAATCGTCGTATCTCACGACCGTTATTTCCTGGATCATGTAGCCAATAAAATCTGGTTTATTGAAGACAAGGAAATCAAAGAATATCCGGGTACCTATCAGGAGTATGAAGAATGGAATGCCAAACGCATCCTGAATCCTGCCGAGAAAAAACCTGAGAAGAAAGTAGTAGCAGAACAACCTAAAAAGGTAAAAATCGCTCCTACAGAGGATAAATTTAAAGTGATCAGCAAAAAGAATAAAGAATTAGCTGTACTTGAACAGGAGATTTCCGAAAAAGAGAATGAGGTGAGATTTTTAGAGAATGAAATTGCAAAAGAAGAAATCTATTCGGATGCGGTCAAACTTCAGGATCATACCCGCCGGTACAATTCTGAAAAAGCCTTGCTAAACCAGCTACAGAAAAACTGGGAAGAGCTGGCTGAAGAAATCATGGAACTCGAAGGATAACTTGTCCGAAGAAACCTTTAGCATGATCTCCTTTTTTAGAGGAGATCATGCTAAAGGTCTTTTTACCTATTTTTCTGTCATAGTATACGTTCGGATTACATGCAAGTGATCCAGATCATCAAAATCATAAACCGTACAGATCTGCCTTACCTTCTCTCCCGTTTCTTCATTACCAAAAGCTACTTTCGCCTGAATAACGACATTATTATCATCCTCAATAACATTAATGATATCCAAAGTAACCTGACCGGTGGTATCTGAAGCCTTCAACTCTTTACTGTAGGCCACTAAAGCAGCCTTTCCTTTTAATACTTCCTTTTCACTGATATGCCACTCTACATAATCTGACAAATGAGGAAGGACAAGATCAAAATCAAGAGACGAAAATGA
Source organism: Sphingobacterium sp. UBA5789 (assembly GCF_002418355.1). Lineage (NCBI taxonomy): Bacteria > Pseudomonadati > Bacteroidota > Sphingobacteriia > Sphingobacteriales > Sphingobacteriaceae > Sphingobacterium > Sphingobacterium sp. UBA5789. The sequence continues at coordinate 1,271,765 of NZ_DIDX01000004.1, forward strand.
TTCAGCTATTTCTCTATGTGATGGTATCATATATTACTTTATTTATTCTGAACAGTTCATTCTGCTCTCCGTATTATATAACAATCTATTCCCGTATAGAGTTTGTTATTTTATCGATATTCAGACTATTTGCCATTGCCATAAAGATTTTATAATACGTTCCTTTCTGTTCATACAGTTCCTCATGCGTCCCATCCTCCATGACCTGTCCTTTCTCCATCACGATGATGTGAGAAGCATCTATAATCTGAGAGATACTATGAGAGACAATAATTACTGTTCTACCCACCTTTATAGCATCCAGACTATTTTTTATCTGTTCAGTAGCAATAGCATCCAGATTAGCCGTCGGTTCATCCAGAAAAATAATCGGGGGATTTTTGAGAAAGAGACGTGCAATAGCTATCCGTTGCTGCTGACCTCCAGACATCAGGTGTGCCTCAGATTCATATCCTTCCGGCAACTCCAGTACCTGATCATGAATATACGCCTGCTTAGCAGCATACACCACTTCTTCCATAGTAGCATCAGGTTTACCATAGCGGATATTTTCTGCAACCGATCCTTTAAAAATATGATTGCGTTGCAAGACCAGACCAATATTTTCACGCAGAAAAGCCGTATCATATTCGGCCAGATCTACCCCATCCAGCAAAATCTGTCCTGAAGATGGTTCATAAAATTTATCCATCAGGTTTATAACCGTACTTTTACCTGCTCCGCTCAGTCCGACAAGAGCTGTAATATCATTAGGCCGGATAGTCATATCTATGCCTTTCAGCGCTTTTGTTCCGTTAGGATATTCAAAGGATACATTTTTAAGTTCTATCAAACCCTTGATACGTGCAGGACGGTATTTGCCTGACTGTTCAATCTCCTCATCAGATTCCAGTATCTCAAAAAAACTCTCCGAATAGATCAATGCATCATTGACTTCATCATAAATACGGTGCAACTGTCTGATCGGTGCCGACACATTGTTGAATAGCATCACATGAAACATAATAGCTCCAAGGGTCATCTGACCGTCTAATACAAAATAAGCCGTCAGAATAATGACAATCACGATTCCGATCTGTTCTATAAAGCTCTTGATACTATCAAACAGAAAGCTCGTTTTTCGCGTTGCCATCTGATTTTCTGTCATTTCGTACTGAATCTTTTCATGACGGTCTGCTTCCAGTCGCTCTCTGACAAACGACTTGATAACATTAATGGAATCAATGAGGTTGATAATCTGATTACTCTTATTTTCCCGGTATCTGCGCATATTACGACGAAAACCACTCAATCGGTTTGCCTGTACCTGACTAACGTAAAAATATATAGGCACGATCAATAGCCCGACAAGTCCTACATAAAAATTAGCAGCAAACATACAGGCAAGAGCCACTATAGCATTTGCGAATAAGGGCAATATGTCAATAAAGAAATTCTGAACCAGACGTGTCAGACTGCTGATTCCAGAATCAATACGTGTCTGCAGCTTACCAGATTCATTTTTGGAGGATGTATAAAAAGCCATACGGTAGCTGAGTATCTTCTCAACGATCAGTTGGGCAAAATCCCTTGCAATATAGATTCTCAGCTTTTCACCATAAAATTTCTGTCCGAACTGCACACAGGAATAAATGATCTCCTTTAATAACAAAATGATTGAAATAACAGTGAGCAGATAAAGTCCTTTAGATAAAGGCTGTTTCGCCACCAGCAGATTACTGATAGAGTCTACTGTATATTTAAGAATGAAGGCGTTTACCTGTGCCGCAAAAGAACCGATAACAGTCAGGATCAGCGTATAAACAATAAGATTCTTATACGGTTTCGCAAATGGAGTAATCTTCTTTAACAAATTAGAAATGGTCATACAGAATATTCAATGTGTAATAACGAAAACAAACTTCGGAAAATACGATGTTGTAAACATTGACAATTATCAAAAAACAACTTCATAATAACTTACTGTACCACATATTTGTTTGTTTAATACCTTTAAAATTCTACAATATTTACGACTGTCCCCAACAATATCCGTAACTTTAACCTATAATTTTAGTCTATGGCACACATTCCTCCCGTTCCGCAATACAGTCCTGCTACGGCCTTTCAACGTTTACTCGATGTCCTGTACACATTAAGGATTGAATGCCCCTGGGATAAGAAACAGACAATGGAGTCTCTGAGACACCTCACTATCGAAGAAATGTACGAGCTTACGGATGCTATTCTGGATGAAGATTATCCCGAAATCAAAAAAGAACTGGGAGATGTCATGATGCACCTCGTATTCTACGCCCGTATAGCAGAAGAGCAAAACAAATTCACTCTGGTGGATGTACTCAATGCAGTCTGCGACAAACTGATTAACCGTCATCCGCATATCTATGGGGAAATAGAGGTAGAAAATGATGAACAGGTAAAATCTAACTGGGAAGCCATCAAGTTAAAAGAAGGAAATACATCCGTACTCTCAGGTGTCCCCAAAGGATTGCCTGCATTGGTAAAAGCCTACCGTATACAGGATAAAGTAAGAGGTGTAGGCTTTGACTGGGAGGATAAAAAACAAGTCTGGGAAAAAGTTGAGGAAGAACTGGCCGAATTTAAAGCGGAATTTAATATCGATAACGGAGAAGCAATTGATGCTGAAAAAGCGGAGGATGAATTCGGAGATTTGCTGTTTTCACTGATCAACTATGCGCGCCATGCGGGTATCAATCCGGAAAATGCTTTGGAACGAACAAACAAAAAATTCATAAAGCGCTTTACATACCTGGAAGAAAAAGCAGCTGAGAATAACCAGAAACTGCAGGATATGTCCTTAGCAGAAATGGATGTCTACTGGAACGAAGCTAAAAAACTCAAATAGTTATTAAAACTTAAAATATGCATATGGATTTTTTTATCTCATAAAAATCCATATGTTTGTAATACTTTAGGGGTGTCTGCGAAAGCAGGCTGAGAATTACCCTTTGAACCTGATCTAGTTCATACTAGCGTAGGGAAAAGTAGATGACTGACCTGTGTACCTGTACACACCGTAGCCATTCCTAAAGTAAAATTTATCATTTTTAAACTTTAGGAATATGAACTTTACCCTCAACGGTCAGACCAAACCCCTTCTATCCCCACTCACATTAAAGCAATTGCTGGATCAGGAAATTCCGGATAAACAGACTGGTATTGCTGTAGCTATCAATGATCAGGTCATCCCAAAAGATCAATGGACCGGTCACCCCATTCTATCTAATGACAATATTCTCATCTTCACTGCCGCTCAGGGAGGTTAATTCATCACAGCATCATTCCATAAAACATGAAAGATCAACACAGCATCTCAGCCACACCCTTTCCTAATTCTGAAAAGGTCTATATAGAAGGTCAGCTCCACCCTGTAAAGGTAGCCATGCGCCGTATAAAATTAAGTGATACCAAACTCGCTAACGGAGGTGTACAGCACAATCCTCCGATTACCATTTACGACACTTCGGGTCCTTATACCGATGTAAATGCCGTGATAGACGTCCGCAAAGGTTTACCCCGTATACGTGAACAATGGATACTGGACAGACAAGATGTAGAAATACTGTCTGGTATAAGCTCAGAATACGGTATCCGCAGAAAACAAGATCCTAAACTTGATTCGCTACGTTTCGAATACGCCCATCAACCAAAAAAAGCAACAGGTGAGAAAAATGTAACACAACTGCATTATGCCCGCAAAGGAATAATCACAGCCGAAATGGAATATGTAGCCATTCGTGAAAATCAAAAAATCGAACAGTTACAACAGGCTACAGCAGGTATGGAACATCAGCACAAGGGATATTCATTCGGAGCCAATACTCCAACAGGAAAGATAACACCTGAATTTGTCCGTGATGAAATTGCAGCTGGCAGAGCTATTATCCCCAATAACATCAACCATCCGGAAAGTGAGCCTATGATCATAGGGCGTAATTTTTTGGTTAAAATCAATGCGAATATAGGGAACAGCGTCGTCACCTCCAGTATTGAAGAAGAAGTAGAAAAAGCAGTATGGGCATGCCGGTGGGGAGCGGATACGATAATGGACCTCTCAACAGGACAGAATATTCATGAAACACGGGAATGGATTATCCGCAATTCTCCGGTACCCATTGGCACAGTACCGATCTACCAGGCACTGGAAAAGGTAAACGGTGTAGCTGAAAACCTTACATGGGAAATTTTCAGAGATACGCTTATCGAACAGGCTGAACAAGGTGTATCCTACTTTACCATACATGCCGGTGTATTGCTACGTTACATACACCTCACTGCCAGACGAGTCACCGGAATCGTATCCCGCGGAGGGTCAATTATGGCTAAGTGGTGTCTATTCCATCATAAGGAAAATTTTTTATACACCCATTTTGAAGAAATCTGCCAAATTATGAAAGCCTATGATGTAGCTTTCTCCCTTGGAGACGGACTACGCCCAGGTGCAATAGCAGATGCTAATGATGCGGCACAGTTTGCTGAACTCGAAACTCTAGGCGAACTGACACATATTGCCTGGAAACATGATGTACAAGTTATGATCGAAGGTCCTGGACACGTTCCTATGCACCTCATCAAAGAAAATATGGATAAGCAACTGAAGGAATGCCATGAAGCACCCTTTTATACCTTAGGCCCTCTTACGACGGACATTGCCCCGGGATATGACCATATCACTTCCGCTATCGGAGCCGCTATGATCGGATGGTTTGGCTGTGCTATGCTATGTTATGTAACCCCAAAGGAGCATTTGGGATTACCAAACAAAAAAGACGTTAAGGACGGTGTCATTACTTACAAACTAGCTGCCCATGCGGCCGATCTGGCCAAAGGACATCCCGGTGCACAGTACAGGGATAATGCGTTAAGTAAGGCTCGTTTTGAATTTCGCTGGGAAGACCAGTTCAATCTATCTCTTGATCCGGATACCGCAAGAGAATTTCATGATGAAACACTGCCTGCAGATGGAGCCAAAGTCGCTCATTTCTGTTCAATGTGCGGACCTAAATTCTGTTCCATGAAAATAACACAGGAAATCCGGGAAGCGACAGAACAGGGACTGCTGGAGAAATCACAGGAATTTATCGAAAACGGGAAACAACTTTATATCTGACAGATATGATTATAATATCACCGGATACGATCACTCCGCAACATCTAGAACTGATACACTCCTTTCCCTGGTCGGATGAGCTGCTGTATCATCTTCGTTTACCCTTTACACCAAAGGATGATATAATTCATATACTTAAAGATATTGATAGACACCTCTATCCCTTTATTGTATTACACTATCATAAAGAAACTGCATTAAAGGCAGGTATAAGACGGGTACATATCTCCTCAGATAGGAAAAATGAAATAAAAATGCCAGACACAGATCTGATTCTGTCCGCATCTACCCATCATGTAGATGAGTTTAACAGTCTGGATGCAGATATCGCTTATGCTTTTATCAGTCCGGTATATCCCAGTATTTCAAAAGAAGGATATCAGGCAACAGCAGATTTCAAAATCCACAATATACAGCACAGAACCAATTTTAACAGCAGAATGATTGCTTTAGGAGGAATCACGGAATACAATATATCTGAATTAAAAATTTTAGGATACGATGATGTTGCTATGTGTGGTTATATCTGGAAACATCAGAACCCCCTCTCTGCTGCTGAAAAATGTCTTTCTATTTCTCAAAATATATCATATGTACAGTAGATTACAATATATCTCCACCGGCAATACGGTAAATGAACAGCTGAATAACATCAGAAAAGTTTTGGAAAATAAAGGAGATTGGGTACAGCTTCGATGGAAAAATGCTCCAGAAACAGCACTGATCGATCTGGCTTATCAGGTTACCGAATTAAAAAAACAATTCGATTTTACCTATATTATCAATGACCATGTCTCCATAGCCTACAAGGTCAATAGTGATGGTGTTCATCTGGGGCTGACAGACCTTTCCGTACAACAAGCCCGAAATTTTCTGGGCTCTGATAAAATTATCGGAGGGACAGCCAATACAGCAGAAGATGTACGTCAGCGCATTGCTGAAAACTGTGACTACATAGGTCTTGGTCCCTTAAGATTCACGTCTTCCAAACAGAACCTAAGTCCGGTTCTTGGTTATGAAGGATATCAAAACATTATACAGGAGATACAAAAAAAAGATCAAGATCACCCTCCTATTTACGCTATCGGAGGTATAAAACAGGAGGATATTCTTCAACTGCAGCATATCGGCATCTACGGTGTGGCAGTCTCTTCCCTGCTGACTCAATCGGTCAGTACGCAATCAATCATTCAACATATCAATCATGAATTTTATGGATAATCTTACTATTGCCAACCGCAGCTTTCATTCTCGTTTATTTGTTGGAACCGGAAAATTCGGTTCCGGAGAGTTGCTGGAAAAGGCCGTATTAGCCTCTGAAAGCGAATTAGTAACCGTAGCGCTGAAACGGATCAATACCAATGACGGGCAGGATCATCTTATCCGTCATTTGCAGCATCCACATATTCATTTACTACCCAATACCTCCGGTGCACGTACAGCAAAAGAGGCTGTATTGGCGGCTCAGATAGCGCGTGAAGCCTTAGAAACTAACTGGATCAAGCTGGAGATTCATCCGGATCCTAAATATTTACTACCCGACCCTATAGAAACAATCCAGGCAGCCGAAGAACTCGTACAACTGGGATTCATTGTCATGCCTTACATACATGCTGATCCGGTACTTTGCAAACGGCTGGAAGATGTAGGCGTACAAACGGTCATGCCTTTGGGGTCGCCAATAGGTAGTAATAAAGGACTACGGACCATTGACTTTCTGGAGATCATCATCGAACAAAGCTCGGTTCCGGTAATTATAGATGCAGGAATAGGGGCTCCCTCTGATGCAGCAAAAGCAATGGAATTAGGCGCCGATGCGGTATTAGTCAATACTGCAATTGCAGCAGCAGACGCCCCTCAGGCCATGGCACACGCCTTTAAGCTCGCTGTACAGGCGGGCAGAACAGCTTATCTGGCCAAGCTTCCACCCGTGGTCCAACAAAGCCATGCATCAAGTCCATTCACTTCTTTCCTGCAACAGAGCTAATATAAAACCATGAAAACCCAATTTAAAGATATATTCGATCAATACGACTGGGATACGATTAAGGAAAAGATTTATGCAGTCACTGAACAACAGGTCAAACAGGTATTAGGCAAATCCAAAAGAAATCTGCAGGATTTTCTGATTCTACTTTCTCCTGCTGCAGCTCCCTTTCTGGAGGATATGGCCACACAGTGCCATCATCTGACCAGAAAGAGATTTGGAAAAACCATTCAATTGTATGCACCACTGTATCTTAGCAACGAATGCAACAATATCTGCACTTATTGCGGATTCAGCATGGACAACAAGATCAGAAGAAAAACACTTAATGATGAAGAACTGATACGTGAAGTCTTGTTTCTCAAAAATAAAGGGTTTGACCATGTATTACTGGTCACCGGAGAGGCAAATTACACAGTCAATTTACTTTATTTTCTGAATGCTATGGACAAGATAAAATCTTATTTTTCCAACATTTCTATTGAAGTACAACCTCTTACCTTACAGGAGTATGAGCTCCTTCAGCAGGCAGGAGTATATGCTGTCTTAGTATATCAGGAAACGTACCATAAAGAAGTATACAAGACCTATCACCCAAAAGGCAAAAAATCAAATTTTGATTTCAGACTGGATACCCCGGACAGAATCGGTCAGGCAGGAATACATAAAATAGGGCTTGGCGTTTTGTTAGGACTGGAAGACTGGCGTGTAGATAGTTTTTTTAACGCACTCCATATTGATTATCTGCAAAAAACATATTGGCAAACCAAATATTCTGTATCCTTCCCGCGTTTACGTCCTGCATCGGGTATCGGAGAACCTAATTTTCATATGGATGACCGGGATCTGGTCCAGTTGATATGTGCATATCGACTCTGGAATGAAGATCTCGAGATTTCTATCTCCACACGGGAAAGTGAACACTTCCGAAACCACATCATTCCCCTGGGTGTCACAACTATGAGTGCCGAGTCCAAAACAAATCCCGGAGGATATACAGTGGATCCGCAATCTCTGGAACAGTTTGAAATATCCGACGAAAGACCTGTATCCGATATTGAACAGCTTATCAGATCCAAAGGATATGAAGCGGTATGGAAGGATTGGGATTCTGTATTTTCATAATCGTCCGCAAAAACTAAACAGATTCTACTGCTTTTAAATTATATCAAATGCTACCCAGAGAAGAAATACTACGCTATAAAAAACATATTATGCTTCCGGAAATCGGAATGGATGGTCAGAAAAAAATACGCAACGCCCGTGTGTTGGTTGTCGGATCAGGAGGTCTGGGATCACCTGTACTCTCTTACCTTACAGGTGCCGGAGTAGGTACTCTCGGAATTATTGATTTTGACAGGGTTGAAACAGATAATCTGCACCGGCAGATTCTTTTTACAGAAAGCGATCTGAAAAAAGATAAAGTGTCAACAGCCATCTCTAAACTGCAGCAACATAATTCAGGTATTGAGTTTATTGCACATACACTAAAATTAGATCCTTCTAATGCAACAGAGATTTTTGACACATATGATCTGATTATTGATGGGAGCGATAATTTTGCCACCCGTTATCTCAGTAATGATACTTGTGTATCACTTGGAAAACCTCTGGTCTTTGGAAGTGTACTGAATTTCCAAGGACAACTCGCTGTATTTAATCACAAGGGCTCTAAAAACCTGAGAGATCTGTTTCCCTTACCCCCACCTTCAGAAGATGTTCCTAATTGTGATGAAAACGGAGTCATCGGTACACTTCCGGGTATTATAGGCTGCATGATGGCACAGGAAGCATTAAAACTAATAACAGGATTACCCACTCTTCACAACGAATTTGTACTGTTTGACACCCTGCATTTGCAAATGCGCAAACTACACTTTTAACCTCCTCTTCTGAACAATTCCTACTTCAGAAAAGTATATTCCAACTCTATTTTATTCCACTCACAAAGTGCAATTTATTTCGCTATTCATAAATAATACCGAAATAAGTTGCATGATTGCTTTTTTCGAATAAAATATCAGAAAATAAACATAACAAACTAATAAACAGATATTTAAAAACAATATACGTAATTATTTAATTGACTAATAAAACGGAAAATCTTCAAATAGTTCACACGAATTTAAAATTTAATTAGTTAAAAATCAGACAATTAAGAATAAATAATAAATTATTACACGCAAAAACAATTTTTTATTTTCTAAATCAAGCTTAATTAACCAAATTTACATTAAACAATAAAAATGCGCCACTTTGCGTGTTTTAAAACGAACTAACAATTTTAATACATTCGATTATGAAGAAATCTACATTACTTCTATTAAGTACGTTTCTGCTTCTGGCCCAGGCTATAGCGCAGCAAATAACTGTTTCAGGAAAAGTTACGTCAGGCGGAACTCCGGTAGCCGGAGTATCTGTCAGTGTAAAAAACACAAAAGAAGCGACCCTAACGAATCAATTAGGGGATTATTCTGTCAAAGCAAAGCAAGGTGATGTATTAGTATTTTCCCATATCGGCTATGTAAGACAGGAACAAACGGTCGGTACTTCAACAACTATAGCTATCCAGTTACAGTCGGATGCCGTCGGACTGGATGAAGTCATCGTAACCGGTACTTCGCAAGGAACAACCCGAAAACAATTAGGCAGTTACGTAAGTTCTGTAAAAGGCGATGATCTGAATAAAGCGCCAAGTGGAAATGTGTTAGCTTCCTTACAAGGCAAGACAGCTGGCGCCCAGATCAGTCAGAACTCCGGAGATCCGGCCGGAGGAATCAGTGTGAGATTACGCGGTATCAGCTCTGTCAACTCTTCTTCTGAGCCTCTTTATATCATCGATGGTGTTATTGTGAGTAATAATACAACAAGAGTAACAAACACTTCCACAAACTACGATGGAGGTAATTTTGTGGGTAGTATAGGACAAAACAGAATGGTAGATATCAATCCCGCAGATATCGAACGTATTGAGGTGTTAAATGGTGCAGCTGCCGCTGCCATATACGGATCCAGAGCCAATGCCGGTGTCATCCAGATTTTCACTAAAAGAGGTGCGAGTGGAGCTCCGCAGATTAATTTCGGAACCAGTCTGACCGTAGGTCACTTACGTAAACAAGTAGAGGTAAATGAATCGCCTGTGAAATTCGGGGGTTCACCAAATGTATTTACACAGGATGTAATTGCGACACCGTTACAAACGACAACCACTCCTGTTCAACGCTACAATTATCAGGATTATATCTTTCGTTCTTCCACAGGAACTGATAATACCCTTTCTATTTCAGGCGGAAATGACAACACCAAATATTATACTTCCGCAGGATACTTCTCCAATCAGGGAATTATCAAAAACACGAATTTCAGAAGATACAATTTCAGAACAAATTTAGACCAGAAACTGAATGACTGGGCTAAATTTAGTGCCGGGTTGAATTATGTGAAGAGTTCTGCAAATGAAAAACCGGATGGAAACTCCTTCTTCTCCCCTATGAACTCGGTGACAATTATTGGTAATTTCCATGATATATTTGCCCGTAATGAGAACGGCAACTTAATGGCTGTCGGTGAACGCGGACGTGTCAACCCTGTTTCGGTTATTGAAGATATCAAGCAGAGACAAGAGACAGATCGAATTATTGCGAATGCCAATCTAAAACTTACTCCTGTAAAAAATCTGACCTTAGATTTTACTATGGGTGTTGACAATTCTGCCCAGAATGGAACTACTTATATTCCACCGTTTGCGTATAATGTAAATCCGGATTTCTTTGGAGGAGGAACTTCTCTTGACGGAACCTTAAATGGATATGCAAGTACAGCCAACAATAATGCATTTCAGTTTAATAATGAACTGAATGCAACATATGAAGCGAAGTTATCAGATATCTTATCATCCACCACACAAGTAGGTTACTCCTATCAATACGAAAAGAGCAAGTATGCACTGATCAGTGGCCGGGGACTTGCTCCGCTCATCGAAACAGTAAATGCAGCGTCTACTCCACTTCCGGGAATAGACGGTCGTACAGAGTTATCTGTCAGTGGCGGATATATACAGCAAAATTTTAAATACAGAGATCACCTTTTTGTAACCGGAGCATTACGTATTGACCAGTCATCTGTATTCGGAAAAGATTTCCGTACCCAGAAATATCTGAAAGGTAGCGTGAGTTATGTACTATCTTCCACTGAATACTGGAAAAAATTAGGTGTATCATCCTGGTGGGATACTTTCAAAATACGCGGCGCATACGGCGAATCCGGCAACCTGACAGGTATAGGGGCTTATGCAAGATTCAATGCCTACGAGACCCAGTCTTTCCTGGGTAGAGCTTCTCTATTCTCCAGTGCGACACTGGCAAATGAAAACGTTAAACCTGAGCGCCAGCGTGAGCTTGAATTGGGTACAGATCTTTCCTTTTTCAAAAATCGTTTAGGTTTGCAATTCAACTGGTATAACAAGAAAGTAGATGATCTTTTACTGGCCAGTGTCATTGCACCATCAGTGGGATTTTCTAATTTACTGGATAACATAGGTTCACTACGAAATAAAGGAATAGAAGTCGTTGTAAATGGTACGCCGGTAAAAGGAGAAAAATGGAACTGGAATACTTCCTTTATCTATAGCCGAAATAGAAATGAAGCGTTGGATGTGGGCGGTCTCAGATTATTCAGCACAAACTCTGGAGCTCCGGTATCCATTATTGACGGTCAACCTATAGGGGTATTCTACGGCACATTTTTCGCCCGCAATCCGGATGGTAGTTTACTAACCAATGCAGCTGGTATTCCGATGATCGAACGTGGTATTCAAAATTCGGCAACTACATTTACACCACAGCGTGACGCAAACGGAATGCCTACAGGCACTACGCTGCGTAAAGTGTTGGGTAACCCAAATCCGGATTATACCTTTTCTTTCGTCAATGATATCAGTTATAAAAAATTAAGCCTTCATGTACAACTTGATGCCGTAAGAGGAGGAGATGTCTGGAATGCAGACTGGAGAACCCGTCAAGGTGTAGGAAACGGCAAAGTAGCTGAGCAGGAACAAAAAGGCGAATTACCTCGGGGATATGTTTCCGGAGTATACGCTATCGAAGAATGGCGTATTGACAACGGATCGTTCGTCAAATTAAGGGAAGTATCACTAAGCTATAATGTGGGCAAAGTTAAATACATTAAGGATCTGACCATTAATGTAAGTGGACGCAATCTGATCTCATGGGATAATTATAAAGGATATGATCCGGAGCTGAATGCAGGAGGACAATCCACTATTCTCAGAAATATTGACTTCGGAGCAGTACCTATTCCACGTACATTTAGCATAGGCTTATTGACCAAATTCTAATTTATTTTAACGAAAAAGATCATGAAAAAATTTAAAAATATAACTTCACGTCAGTTCTTTGGTATAGGCCTCAGCTTTATATTGCTGATTACCTCCTGTTCCAAAGAATATATGGATCCATCCAGAGCCAGTAATGAGACTGCTCTAGGTACTTCACAGGGACTCACAGCTGTCGCAATCGGCCTGCAAAGAGTGTATACATTGGGACGCACGGGCGTACTCTTCAACTCAGTAGCTGCAAATGGATTTGTAACCAATGAATTTCAATTATTAAATGCGGGAAATATTCCTGAATTACAACTTAGCACCGGTGGCAGCGCAGTAGATGGTACCAATACGATTCTGGCGAATCTATGGACAAGTTCCAACAAGATCGTCTATGATGCAGATCTGGTCTTGCAAAATGCGGACAGATTGGGAGATAAAAAATACGCTGCAGGTCTTATTGCCTATACCAGTATATTTAAAGCTCTGGCTATTGGCAATATGGCACAATACTGGGAAAATGTACCTGATGGCACGGGTAACAATGTCTCATTTATAGACAGAAAAGCCGCTTTTACGAAAGCCATCAATTTACTGGATAATGCGCTTAATATTATTGCTGCAAATGCTATATCTGCTGAATTTTTAAATAATGTACCTGTAGATTTGAATATTATCAACACCATTCACGCATTAAAAGCCAGATATGCATTGTTCTCAGAAAATTACACGCTTGCTTATACAGAAGCAAATCTGGTAGATCTGACAAAGCCATCCTTTTTTAAATTTGATGCTATATCTCCGAATATTTTGTTTACCATTATATCTTCCAATAATGTATTTCAGCCTCAAAACATTAATCTGGGTCTGACAGGCGCCCATATTCCAGATGCAGCAGATAAGCGTATTACATTTTACACAAAGTTTGATGGCTCACCTGCTACGATTCGAATGAGAGGATTTGCTACAGCTACAACCAGTCCATTCCCGATCTACCTGCCAGGTGAAATGATCCTGATAAAAGCAGAAGTACTGGCACGTCAGAATAATACAGATGATGCGGTGACCGAATTAAATAAGGTTATCACTAAAACACCTGAATCAGATACACAGTATGGATTGGGTGCTGCATTACCGGCACTAAGCGGAACATTTACGCAACAACAGGTATTAAATCTTATCTACAAACACCGTTGTATAGAACTCTACGCTTCGGGATTAAAAATAGAAGATATGAGACGTTTCAATCAACCTACAGCAGATCGCAAACGTAATTTCTTCCCTTATCCGTTTCAGGAAAGAGATAATAACACAAATACACCAGCCGATCCGTCTTTTTAAAGATACCTCTGAAGGAGAGCTATATGCTCTCCTTTTTTGTTTTTACTATCATTCAGTCCCCAATGAGCCGATCGTATAACAGGAGCATACAAATCTCTGCAGCTGACACGAAATACAACGTAAATCAAAATAAAAATCGCTAAATTCGCATCAATATGGAAACTGTTGTTAGCGGTATCAGAAGTACCGGAAAATTACACTTAGGAAACTACTACGGTGCATTAAGCAATTTCGTAAAAATGCAAAACGAGTATAATTGTTTCTTTTTTATTGCCGATCTACATTCTTTAACCACCCATCCTACTCCTCACGGTCTTCAACAAACAGTGAGACAGGTTGTCGTTGAATATTTAGCAGCGGGAATCGATCCTGAAAAATCAACCATTTATATTCAGTCAGATGTACCTGAGGTGGCAGAACTATATCTGTATATGAACATGAATGCTTATATGGGAGAGCTTGAGCGTGCGGCCTCTTTCAAAGATAAAGTCAGAGCTGACCCGAACAATGTGAATGCAGGTTTGCTGACCTATCCGGTATTAATGGCTTCAGATATTCTGATTCATCATGGAACTAAAGTACCTGTAGGAAAAGATCAGGAACAGCATCTGGAAATGACCCGTACCTTTGGGAACCGTTTTAACAGACTTTATGAGGTAGATTATTTCAAAGAAGCATTCGCTTTTTCCTATTCTGACAAGCTGGTTAAAGTACCGGGACTCGACGGACAGGGTAAGATGGGTAAATCCAACGGAGATGCCAATTGCATATACCTGTCAGATACACCGGACGCTATCCGTAAAAAAGTAATGCGTGCTGTATCAGATGGCGGACCTACTGAAATGAATCAGGTAAAACCTGAACCTATACAGAACCTCTTTGACCTGATGAAGGTCGTATCTCCGGCTTCTACAGTTCAACATTTTGATGACCTTTACAACAAATGTGAAATCCGCTATGGCGACTTCAAAAAGCAACTGGCAGAAGATATGATCATCGCGACAGATGATGTCCGTTCTCGCATAGAAGAGATCTCTGCAGATAACGATTACATCTCCAAAGTTGTCAAACTAGGGGCTGACAAAGCTGGCGAATCTGCACGTAAGACTATAAAAGAAGTACGTGAGATTATTGGATTTAAAAAGTTTTATTAAAAAGAAGAATTAGGAAAAATAATATGCACATTGCTATTGTAGGAAATATCGGAGCAGGAAAAACAACCCTGACTCAGCTTTTAGCAAATCATTTCAAATACGAGCCTCAGTTTGAAGCAGTAGATAATAATCCATATCTGGAAGATTTCTATGCAGATATGAAAAGATGGGCATTTAATCTGCAGATCTTTTTCCTGAACAGCAGATTCAGACATATTGTACAGCTGCAGGAGAAAGGTATTGATATGATACAGGATCGTACCATATACGAGGATGCTTATATATTTGCTGAAAACTTATTTGATATGGGCCTGATGAGTGAGCGTGATTTTGAAAATTACAGTAATATTTTTCAGAGCATCATTCATTATATCAAACCTCCGGATCTGCTGATCTATCTGAAAGCATCCGTTCCGACCCTTGTCAATAATATACAAAGAAGAGGTCGCGATTATGAATCTGCAATCCGTCTGGACTATTTGTCTAAATTAAACGACAAATATGACAAATGGATCAACAACTATAAAGATGGTAAAGTGATGATACTGGACAAAGATAATCTGGACTTTACCAGTAAACCGGAAGATCTGGGTTTTATCATCCAAAAAATCGAAGCTGAACTCTTCGGACTTTTTTAAAAGCTAAACAATTAAGATCTGGAAGTGACAAAAAATAAAATGGAATCACTTCCTGATCTTTTACATACACTATACATTTATGAAAACTATTGGAATAATCCCTGCACGTTATGCATCCTCCCGGTTTCCGGGAAAACCGCTAGTCGATATTGCAGGAAAATCAATGATTCAACGTGTATATGAACAAGTTAAGCAAACTCCCGGTTTGCACGAAGTTGTAGTCGCTACAGATGATACCCGGATTGAAGAACATGTACGCAGTTTTGCCGGAAATGTAGTCCTTACATCTGAAACACACGAATCAGGTACAGATCGTTGTGCGGAAGTTATATCCAAAGTATCCGGATTTGATATTGCTATTAATATTCAGGGTGATGAGCCTTTTATAAATCCACTGCAGATCGAGTTGCTGATTTCCTGTTTTGAAAATGAACATACACAGATCGCAACACTGGTCAAAGAAATTCACACTGAAACCGAGCTGTTGAATGTCAATATACCAAAAGTAGTGCGGAATATAAGCGGTGAAGCTATATATTTTAGTCGTCAGACCATTCCGTTTATCCGGAATACCGAACAGAAAAACTGGCTTACTTCACATCAGTTTTATAAACATATAGGCATATACGGTTACCGCACAAACATCCTGGAGGAACTGACCAGGCTTCCCGTTTCCATTCTTGAAAAAGCGGAATCACTGGAACAACTGCGCTGGGTAGAAAACGGATACCGGATTCAGACTGCTGTGACTACACATGAGACCATCGCTGTAGATACACCGGAAGATCTGGAGCATATTATGCAGACATACTTCAGGTAAATCTATCTTATCCTTTTTTATAGCGTTAATACACGTTGCCCAGACTTCTAGCAAATCAACTATAATTTTGACACTTTGATAAAGCTACCGTTGTAAAAGTCAATTTTAGTAACATATTGTTCTGTATTATTCGCAGCGAGAGCCGCGCCCAATGCACCAAATAAAACAGAAGCAGCAATTACATTGCTGGCAGAAGCTGTCGTCCTGCTTAGTCCGTTAAAAAAATAGTCCTTATCATTCTTATAAAGCGGATAGAATGTGCCTTCACTTGAAATATAAGCCAATCCGTCAACAACGACAGCATAACACTTATTGGCTTTCAGGCGCTTCAGTTTTCCATTAGAATCCGGAGAATAAAACCCCTTCGTTAAATCATTATTGAGGAGAGACACATTTGCTTGAGGTAACTGATCTCTAAAATGTAAATAATCATAATACACCCCATCATTAACAATTCCATTACTGTAAAGAGTCACCTTAGACTTTTCTATATTTTCAAAATCCAAAACCTGTGATTGAGAATATCGGATGGTATCTGTAGGCGATTTTCCTAAATTATCTTTCAGAAAATGGCTTACAATATAACTGGCATGACGGAGCAACCCCTTAGTTACATCCATCCCCTTATTAATATGAGCTGTATCAATTGTAGCCAGCCTTTGATAAGATTCATCCTTATTCTTCACGAATAAACTGGCTCTCAAATCAAAAAAACCTGATTCAGAGAAAGCACCCGTCAATTCGGCAACAGCAAATTTCTGTATTACGAGTGTAAGTGCCCCGTCACTCTTTTCGCCCGATACAAGAAAACCCAATTGTTGCTGAATTTGTTTCTCCAAAGGAATTTCGGGTATGACCTGCGCTTTAGAATTAAGGAGACCAACTTGAATAATACCCAGATTTTCTTTGAAATCCCGATTATCAATAACATCAATAGTATTATACAGACTCGTTTCAACCTTCTCTGAAGGAGAGATAAGCAAAAAATCCCGGGTTCTTTTCTGTGCATAAGTTTGCCCTGCCAGACAAATGGTTAGCGCAAAAACAAATATTCTTTTCATAAGAGTAGGTTAGTAATTATCTTAAAAATGAAGATAATAAATAGAGAATCCTAATAAATTAAAACATTAAAAACAGAAATAAGATAAGTGCCAGATTTTCAGAAGATACCTAACGATGCTCCGTATATAAAAACGGACGCATTTCCTGACGCAGGCGAGTCCAGTCCTGAGCAGAAAAACTATCTAATGTCATCGAAGCCTCCAAGACCTCATTCAATTGTGCTTTAGTACGGATTCCCATGATAGCAGAAGCTACAGCAGGGTGCTGCAATACATACCCCATAGCCACACTTAAGGGCGAAACCTGTTTTTCTTCTGCAATTTTTGTAATATGTTTAGCCGCATGCTGCACCTCTCCTGCAGTAAACTGCAGATAGGCTTCTGCAGGCTTATTTATTAACAGCCCTTTAGCGATTGTCCCCCGGGTTACTACGCTGATATTTTTTTTCAAAAGTTCGTCCAGCATTGTTTCTTCAGGTCGATGATCCAAAAGATTATACTGCATCATAACACTAATGATATTAGATCTTTCAGCATATTCACGTATCACATTCGGACGAATACTGGACAATCCGTAATACCTGATTTTGCCCTCATTCACCAATTGCTCAAAAGCTTCAATAATTTCATCGATGGGATCATCTATAGTTCCGCCATGAAGCTGATACAGATCAATATAGTCCGTATTCAATCGGGAAAGAGAAGTTTCCACTGTCTTGATTAAATACGATTTGGACGCTTTCCAATCCCAGCCACTTCCGTCTGCACGCCACTGATTGCCGACTTTGGTTGCCAGCAGAATATCCTGTCGAAAAGAAGAGACCGCCTTTCCGACGAACTCTTCATTCCAGCCATGATCATACAGATCTGCCGTATCAAAGTAATTGACACCTCCTTCATAGGCCTGCATAATTAAGTCTACTCCGGAAAATGTCAGACTCTTACGGATAGACATGCAACCGAATCCAATTGCAGAAACCTCCAGATCTGATTTTCCTAGTTTATTTTTTATCATCTGTAACGTCAACCACTGGATAAGACTTCAATTCTTCTTTTTTGAATTCTAATAATTCTATGTCAAAAATTAAAGTACTGTTTCCCGGAATTGGCCCTGAACCATTTGGCCCGTAGCCCAGTTTAGAAGGGATATAGAAGCGGTACTTTGAACCTACAGACATCAAAGGAATACCTAATTTCCAACCTTCAATTACACTTTGAAGACTCAAGGTAAGTGGCGTACCACGGTCATATGAACTGTCAAATGTTTTACCGTCCAGCAATGTACCTTTATAAT
The DNA here is from genome assembly GCF_002418355.1 of Sphingobacterium sp. UBA5789. Taxonomy (NCBI): domain Bacteria; kingdom Pseudomonadati; phylum Bacteroidota; class Sphingobacteriia; order Sphingobacteriales; family Sphingobacteriaceae; genus Sphingobacterium; species Sphingobacterium sp. UBA5789. Next base: position 1,290,532 of record NZ_DIDX01000004.1, read on the forward strand.
GTGCAACGATCTCATCTTCTCTTGTAGGCTTAGGACCTTCTGTCTTGGTAAGAATCTCATATTGCAGGCCTTCAGGAGTTGTGATGATACCAGCTTTGGTTTTATTTTTAGCAAAAAATTCATTTTCAGCTTTCAGCGCTACAGCATTCTTTGCATCAGCTGCTTTTTGAATAGCATTACGAATAATCTCGACATTCTGTTCCTTTGTAAATTTACCATTATTACCTTTCAGCGCCTCTTCCAGACCCTTTTTCATCAACTCAACATTTAGAGGTAATTCCATAGGCTTGACGGATGACCCTATATCGAAACCTAATGCATAGGAAACAGAATCTGCAGAATTTTTCAAAATTATCCCCTGCTGTGCAGGACGTTGTGCAGATACTCCTTTTTTGGCTGTACCCGTGCTTTTTTTCTTCACCTGAGCTCCGGCACACAATGTTAGTGCAGTAAGAAAACCAACCGCTAAAACTTTTCTCATTTTTATTATTTGTATTTGTTTAAGATGTTATCGATAATTTCCTGTGTATAATCAGGATAATGAACTTCAACCTTATTTCGGCTATTCAACCAGGCCTCTATAGCGTATTCATTCTTTTGTTTAAGACTACTGATCACAGGCACTCCCATCTCCTCCAGTGCAGCAGCATTAAGGTGCTGTTCGTATTGGTTTTTCATGGGGATGACCAATAATTTTTTATTTAGAAAAAGGGCTTCAGCAGGCGTTTCGAATCCGGCTCCGCAAAGCACCCCGGAGGCTGTGGACATACTTTTTACGAATTCTTCACTATTGATGGGCTGTATAAACACATTGCGCATCCGAAAAGGTTTACTGTTATGTTTGCTAAAGACCTCCCATCGTATATCCGGAAATTTGCTCAGATGCTTCAATAAATGAGCATCATCATAAGAAGGCAGGTATACCGTATAATGACCATGATCTTCCGGCTCAATATTACGTATAGATTCGCGGATTACAGGGGTGAAAATATGGTCATTATAAGACTTAAAATGAAATCCGTAAGATTTAGAGCTGGGAGCATAATTCTTCATAATAAATTTACCCAGCATATCTTTTTCTTCCGGTTTAGGACTAGATGCATCCAGCGCACCGATCTGATGGCTGAGCCCTATACAGGGTTTATCTTTTGAGTAACAAGCCCAGGCTGAAATAGGTTCGAAATCATTAATAATTAAATCGTAGTTTTCGATCGGCAAAGATTTGATCTCCTGCGTAAATTTCCTCACTGTAGAACTCATGAATGTTTTCCATAAATCTACTCCTCCTGATTTACCGAAGATAAAGCTTAGGCCATGAAGCTTATATTTTACTTCAAACGGAAGGTTGATATCCGCCTGAATACCACTTACAAGTACATCAACATCGGCTGTTTTGCGCAAGCAGGGAACAATATCCATAGCTCTGCATAAATGTCCATTTCCAGTTCCCTGGACAGCATAAAGTACTTTCATATAGCGTCCTTATATAGTTTGCAAAATACAAATTAATACGGAAAATTTAACGTTAATTAATTATTAAGTTACACGCTCTTAAACTCCCGCTTAATGCCAAAAATCCCTTTTTCCATTAATATAATACGTACATTAGAGGTCCTGAATTATGTCATATGAAGAAAATACCAGTGATTCTCCCCGGTATATTGATCATCCTGCTCTGCAGTTCATGGGGATTTTATGCACATAAGCTTATCAACAGGCATGCTGTATTTACATTACCCACTGAACTTGCTGTATTTTATAAGCAAAATATAGATCAGATTACAGAAAAAGCAGTAGATGCTGACAAGCGCTGTTATATTGATACCGCTGAATCACCACGACATTTTATTGATCTCGATGCATACGATGCTGATGCTTTAGATACCCTCCCTGTTCATTGGTCCAGAGCTAAAGAGAAAATCGATGAAAGAAGATTATTGTCCAATGGTATTGTTCCCTGGCAAATCTATATCACCTATCAAAAACTTGTAAAAGCCTTTATAGCACGTGATAAGACTAAAATCATCCGACATTCCGCAGATTTGGGACATTATGTAGGAGATGCTCATGTTCCTTTACATACCACGAAAAATTACAATGGTCAATATACCGGCCAGACAGGAATACATGCCTTCTGGGAAAGCCGGCTACCGGAAATGTTTGCACACAGCTACAAGCTGGCTGCCGGAAAAGCACAGTTTATTTCTGATCCGGCGGCGTTAGGATGGACTATTGTATATGAAAGTGCCCCTCTTGCAGATACAGTTCTGCGTATAGAAAAAGAGCTGTCCGATCGCTTTTCGCCATCCCAGAAAAAAACCTATCTCACACGTAATAATATATTGATTCTGACCTATTCAGATCCATATGCCAAAGCCTATCACGAAGCTCTTAACGGAATGGTTGAAATACGCATGCGAAAAGCTATTCAGCGCATTGGAAGTCTTTGGTATTCTGCCTGGATAGAAGCCGGCCAACCTGATCTGCGGAAATTAAAAAATACAGATTCAGAACCGGAGAAAGAAATCCCTTCCCCATCCTCACAAACATTTATGGGCAGAGAAGAATGGCCGTAGCAACAATAATATTTCTGTCATTAGGATATTTAAATACAGGAATGTATCAGATCAATATTTAATTTTATAGCTTTGGCAAAATTTTTAACAAGATTATGCTAAGATCAATACTGATACTCCTATCCTTAGGCAGCGCCATCATTGTATATGGACAAAAAGCTTCATTAAATACGCAGGAAATGGAAACTCGTCAGGATACAACGAAACTGAATGAGATCATGATCAGTGAAAACAGATTACAAATCCCGTTTGCAAAGCAAAGCCGAAATATTCAGATTATAACCAGTGAGGAGATAAAAAGATTGCCAGGGAATTCTTTAAATGAAATCCTGCAGTCTGTAAATGGAGTAGATATAAGACAGCGGGGGCCTTTTGGATCACAGGCAGATATCAGCATTGACGGCGGCAGTTTTGAACAAACACTGGTACTGGTAAATGGGGTAAAAATGGCTGATCCGCAAACTGCGCACCATGCCCTCAATCTGCCAATCCCTTTGGATGCGATAGAGCGTATTGAAGTAATCCGAGGGCCTGCTTCCCGAATATATGGAATCAACAGTCTGACAGGTGCAATCAATATCGTCACGAAGAAACCGAAAGAAAGTTTTATTTCAGCACACATATACGGAGGCAGCTCCTTTAAAGATAACGAAGAGAAGACATCAGAAAAATACTACGGTGCAGGCACACAAATCGGAGGCGCATGGCATCAGGAAAAACACAATCATCTTTTCTTTTATAACTATCAGAAATCAAACGGACAACGCTACAATACAGCTTCCGAAAATAATAAACTGTACTATCAGGGTGAATATAATCCCGGAGATGCCGATCATATCAACTGGTCTGCAGGTTATATTGACAACAAATTTGGGGCAAACGGGTTTTATGCCGCTCCGGGAGATAAGGAATCTCAGGAACGTGTAAAAACAGCATTTGCAACCCTATCTTCCAGACATCAGCTTACCGAAAAACTTTCGGTATCTCCCCGCATCAGCAATCGCTACAATGAGGATGACTACCGCTATTACCGTCAGGATTTTTCAAAAGCACGAAGTAAACATTTTAACAACTCTCTTACAGCCGAACTGAACGGAGTGTACCAGACTTCATTCGGAGATTTCGGATTAGGAATAGAATCTCGTTGGGAACGGATCAACAGCTCCAATATAGGCACACACAAAAGAGAAAATCAAGGAGCTTATGCAGAATTTAAGACAGAAGCTATACAAAATCTGATGATCAACGTAGGTACATATGTCAATTACAATTCGGACTATGGATGGCAGGTTTTTCCCGGAATCGATCTTGGCTATGATCTGGACAGCAAATGGAAGCTGGTATTAAATGCAGGAAGTAGTCAGCGTATTCCCTCTTTCACGGATCTTTATCTGAAACAGCCCGGTAATATAGGAAACCCCGATCTTACTTCGGAGAATGCTTATCAGATTGAGACAGGGGTGAAGTATATCAACAATAACCTTATTATTCAGGGAGGATATTTTTATCGCTCTATATCCGATTTTATTGACTGGACACGAGAAATCAGCACCGCCCCCTATCAACCCTTTAATATCGGCAACAATAAAGTAAATGGGTTGAATGCATCATTACGTTATCAGATTGGAGATGATCAGGATGTAACCCGGTATTTCATTAACCTCGGATACAACTATCTCCGCCCATCAATTAAAAAAGAAGAGTCGGGTACAGATTCAAAGTATGCGATAGAAAGTCTGCGTCATCAGGCGATTGCAAACCTGACAGTACAACACAGTGCATGGTCGTTGACAACATCCAATCGCTTCAGCGAGCGGATTTCTTATAAATCTTATTTCCTGTCAGATCTTAAGTTAGCCTATAACTGGACCAAAATTAGTCTTTATACAGATGTACAGAATATTTTTAATGTCACGTACATACAGGCTGGAGCCGTTCCTATGCCCGGCGTTTGGTACAGCCTCGGTGCAAGATTCAACTGTTCTTTCAATAGATAATAACAGTTGATCAGATTATATTAATGTCTAACTGGATAAGCACAAGTGGACGCTTGCACCAGAAATAGCTGTATGTTTATCTCTAGCGCAAGCATTAGCGTAGCGGTGCTTGTGCTTTAGCCAATAAAACTGACTGACACAAGCGGACGCTTGCGCCAGAAAAGCCGTATGTTTATCTCTAACGCAAGCATTAGCGTAGCGGTGCTTGTGCTTTTAGCCAATAAAACTTGATAGACACAAGTGGACGCTTGCACCAGAAATAAGCTGTATGTTTATCTCTAGCGC
>NZ_DIDX01000004.1:1295550-1391195 GCF_002418355.1 Sphingobacterium sp. UBA5789
GGACGCTTGCGCCAGAAATAGCTTGTGCTTTAGCTAATAGAAATTGTTATCTTTTATGTATGAGTACAAAATATAAGTTTAGAAACCAAAGCTCACAGTACTTTGTAAGTTTTGCAACAGTATACTGGATAGACCTGTTTATCAGAAATGAATATAGAACCATACTTTTAGACAGCCTTGTGTACTGCCAGAAAGAAAAAGGTTTAGAAATTTATGCATGGTGTATCATGACCAGTCATGTTCATCTCATTATTGGTACCACGAACAATAAAATGGAAGATATCTTAAGAGATTTCAAGAGTCATACCTCCCGATTGTTAAGAAAAGAAATAGCGATAAATTCGCAGGAAAGCAGAAAAGAGTGGTTGTTATGGATGATGGAGCGTGCTGGTAAAAAGAATGGCAATAATAAAGGCTTCCAGTTATGGCAGCAAAACAATCATCCGATAGAGCTTTGGGATAATTATATGAAAGAACAGAAGTTGGAATATTTACATCAGAACCCTGTAATTTCTGGTTTCGTTTATTCAGCAGAAGATTATATTTATAGTAGTGCGAGAGATTATGCAGGTGAAAAAGGATTGTTAGAGATTAAGTTGTTACAATAGAGACACAAGCGGACGCTTGCGCCAGAAATAGCCATATATTTATCTTTAGCATAAGCGTTAACGTATCGATGCTTGTGCTTTAGCCAATAAAACTTGATAGACACAAGCGGACACTTGCACCAGAAAAGTGATTAAGAATCAGCTAATATTTTCTCTCCTTCTCAAGGAGAGATGCCCGCAGGGCAGAGAGGTTTATACTAATATTATCTCTAGCGCAAGCATTAACGTAGTGGTGCTTGTGCTTTAGCCAATAAACTTGATAGACACAAGCGGACGCTTGCGCCAGAAATAGCCATATATTTATCTCTAGCTGCTAGAGATGAAAGCCAAAAAAACAGGTCTGTTTCTTGACTAAGTACAATCAAGAAACAGACCTTATAATTACTTTACCTTAAGTACATAGCGCAATCCTCCCAGCACATGTTGCTGAAAGTCTGGTTCATCGTACGATTCCTCTGTATGTCCGAGTCCGGTATAAAATATACGACCACCTTCAAACTCTTTGTACCAGGCTATCGGATGGTTACCGTTCATTTTACCTCCTTTATATGAATTTTCATCAACCTTCATCAGGATTTTATTATCCGGCTGAATATCTCTGAAATCATACCATTCATCCTTATGTTTCCATTCTTTGGACAAATGTTTTGTTGACGGATGTTTACGATTAAGCACATGGATCAATGCCTCCTGAACAGCCGGATGACTCACAAAATAACCACCTACCATCTGACCATACCACGGCCAGTGGTATTCTGTATCGCTGGCAGCATGAATTCCGACAAATCCCTTTCCGGAGCGGATAAATTTTTGAAAAGCTTCCTTCTGACTATCGTTGAAGATATCTCCTGTCGTACTTAAAAACAATACCGCATCATACTTTGCTAACTGATCTTCAGAAAAAACACCTGCGTCTTCGCTGTGATCAGAAGTGATATGATTCTTCGCTAAAAGATCTTTAAGTACCGCAGCGCCATGTTCTATACTCTTGTGACGAAATGCTGCAGTCTTACTAAAAATTAAAACATTTTTTTCCCCGGTTTGTGCAGTTGCAAGTTGTACACATGCAAAAGCAATAATGATTAGTGTGATTATTTTCCTCATATATTATGTAATTAGTTCCCGATAGAAATCTAAACTTTCGATAATCAACTCTTCTTCAACATAATGATCATATGTACAAGATCCTATACCTGTCAATAAAGCAAATCCTATTTTAGAGCCGGCATTTTTCTTATCGTTTTTCATCAACGCAATAAACTCGTCATAGTTTTCGATCGAGATACGGTAATCCGTATAGTGACTTCTGAATGTAGCGATTATATCGTCAAGATCTTCCCTGCTTAAATCTGTCAATTTGTACGAAAGATAGCCTTCACAGATCATTCCGATAGCAATAGCTTCTCCGTGTAACAGAGGCTGATCATCATTAAACAAAGAGAAACCTTCTATAGCATGACCAATAGTGTGTCCAAAATTCAGAATCTTGCGAAGCCCCTTTTCAGTAGGATCCTGAGTAATAACCTCATTTTTGATCTCTACGGAACGAAAAATAATATCAGTACTGATACCACGTACATCCGTTATTCCTTTGATAGTATTGTATAGATCTCGATCAAAAATCAACCCGTGCTTGATCACCTCTGCAAACCCAGAATTTAGCTGTCTGTTATCCAGTGTTTGGAGAAAATTAGTATTGATAAATACGGCTTGTGGCTGTGTGAATGTTCCGATAATATTTTTCACGTTATCCAGATCGATACCTGTCTTACCTCCCACAGACGCATCTACCTGACTCAGCAGCGTAGTTGGGATCTGTATAAAATCTAATCCTCTTTTGAACGTAGAAGCGGCAAAGCCTCCCATATCAGTCACCACACCACCTCCAAGATTTATCATCAGACTTTTACGGTCTGCACCAAAATCGAGCATGGTTTTCCATACTCCAATACAGAAATCAATGTTCTTGTTTTCTTCACCCGGATCGACTTCAATAATATCGTAATCCTTTACATCGTTAAGGACCATTTGAAGAATAGGGAGACAGTGATCGTTTGTATTGCGGTCTACTAATACCAGAATTTTTGAATATTCGCGCTCTGCTAGAAAAGTTCTCAGGGAGGCTAAAGTATCATCGAATACGACCTGATACCCTAAGCTGTTTATTACGTGCATGTTTATAATTATTGTAAGCTAAGATACGTTTTTTATACTACTTTTACCTGCTGTCCATCAAATTCAACAATATCTCCGACTCTCACTTTGAGACGTTTACGAAAATCCACTTCACCGTTGTATTTCACATACCCCTCTGTTACAACCCATTGTGCCATCGCACCGTGCTCTACCCAATTCATTGCTTTCAGCAATTGAATCATAGCGATATACTCTCCCTCTAATTTGAACGTTTGCATAAGACAAAAATAATTTAAAAAAACAGCATTCCAACAGGAATATTTAGGTCTTTTAAGTAACAAATGTTTAATTTTGTCCCCATATTAAAACTACAATATGTCAAATACAGCTGCACCCGGTAAATTATCCTTTGATAATACGGAAATAGCATTTAAAAGTAAGAGTGATAAAGATCTGGACCGCGCCTACTGGTTATTTAAAATGGTGGCTAGCAATACCCTGATCAAAATCGGAACTCCGATTACTAATTTTTCGTTAAATATTGGTCTTCCGATACAAGGTATTATCAGAAACACTATTTACAAGCAATTCTGTGGCGGAGAGACCATACAGGGCTGTTCACCTGCAATTCAGCAATTAGGTGAAAATGGTGTTGGTACAATACTGGACTACTCTGTAGAAGGTGAGGATACGGAAGAAGTTTTCGATTATACATGTGAAGAGATTCTTCGTACGGTAGCCGCAGCTAAAAACAATCCTTATATTTCGTTTTCAGTATTCAAACCTACAGGATTGGGAAGATTTGAATTGTTTGAAAAAGTAAATGCTAAAAAAGAACTTTCCGATATGGAGACGGTCGAATACCAGCGAATGTGGGATCGTACCAACCGTATCTGCAAAGCCTGTTATGAAGCAGATATCAAAGTACTTGTAGATGCCGAACACTCCTGGATACAGGACGTAATTGATGATATCGCCAGAGAGATGATGGAATTGTACAACAAGGAAAAACCCATTGTATATAATACCTATCAGCTATACAGACATGACAAATTAGCCTCGCTAAAAGCAGATTTTGCTTATGCACGTACACAAGGCTTTTATCTCGGTGCAAAAACAGTACGCGGGGCTTATATGGAAATTGAAAGAGAACGTGCAGCTCAAAAGGGCTATCCTTCTCCGATACAGCCGACAAAAGAAGCGTCGGATATCGATTATAACGAAGCAATCCTATTCTGTCTGGACAATGTTGATCAGATAGGTTTAATGGCAGGTACACATAATGAAGCAAGCAGTCAGTTACTGGCTGAAGAAATGAATAAGCGTAACATCAGTCATCAACACCCGCACATCTTCTTTGCTCAATTACTGGGAATGTCAGACAACCTAAGCTTTAACCTGGCGGCTGCAGGATACAATGTCGCTAAATACATGCCTTATGGCCCTGTAAAAGCTGTTATGCCTTATCTATTTCGCCGTGCACAGGAAAACACTTCTGTCGGCGGACAGACCGGACGCGAGCTATCTCTGATCATTAAAGAAAAAGAGAGAAGAAAATCTTCCAGAAGAGCATAGTGAATCACTATTTTTTCAAATCCTAAAAAACAGCTACAGAAGCAGAGTAATCATTCTGTAGCTGTTTAATCATAATAATATTTAGTACAATCCTCAAACGATGACTCCCGAATCCCAACGTAAACTCCAGAAACTCCAGGAAATCACTGCTCCTTATGAAGCTTTACTTTATGATGTAGATGGCACTTTGGCAGATAATATGCTGGCACACAAACTTTCCTACAAAGCAGCAGCGGCTGAATATGGAATAGATCTGGATACTGATCTTATCGATGAAACTGCCGGCTGGCCCACTGTAGCCGTAGCACAAGAGATTGCAAAGCGTTATCAGACGACATTTGATTTTGAAGTATTCTCAAAGCGAAAATCTGCCATTTTTATTGAGCGTTTTATTCAGAACACTCAGCCTGTAGATTACGTACTTGCACATCTGATGGCTAATGAAGGAGTTAAGAGAATAGGTGTCGTATCGGGAGGAACAAGATCTACCCTACAGATTACACTTAAGGTTATAGATGTTGAAGGCCGGTTCGAAACATTGGTTTGTGCAGGAGATACGCCTAAAGGGAAACCGGATCCAGCACCATTTTTACTGGCAGCAAAACACCTGGGTGTCGATCCTCAAAAATGTATTGTACTGGAAGATGGTGATCCGGGAGTACAGGGCGCCATCAATGCCGGTATGGGCTGGGTCAGGATAGACCAGCTGTAAAATTTATTTGGGGCAGACTAAAAATTCGTAATAACCTTAATCCCTCCATTGGAATAATTAACGTCAGAATTTTTAAATTGTCCCAGTGGCATTCTGTAAAATGGTTCAACAGATATTGAAAACGTCTTTTTGATCGGAACCTTACGTCCGATCGAAAGATTGATAAAACCGTTAAATCCATTAGTCTCTACATTCTGTTCGTTAGATTTGACCGTTTTATTTACCGCCTGTATATTATTTGATTCGGCCGCTCCTACTCCATTTGCATTTTTACCTGCAAAAGTATTACCGTTGATGTTTTCCACATAATGATTCAGGCGCTCCTGTTGCAATACGGACACCATCGACACACCAACTGAGGTATACAGATTGCGTGTTACCGCATATTTCATTTCAACAGGTATATCCAGTGTCAGGACTGAGCCGGATACCGCAGTAAAATTGGGATTCATCCTGGACTGTGCACTTGACATATCTATGAGATAAGCATTATTCGATGCAGGAGAATCCATATATGCCGGAGATGCTGAAGAGGGTTTACCGGGATTAAGTGCCATAGCCATCTGATAGTTCTGAAGGGCAACTCCTGATCGTACACTTAGTTTTTTAGTCAGACTATAGGCAACAGAAAGTCCTCCACCCATACTCACCTCACTACTGGCACTGGCCGGAGATACAAAAGCCCCCAGTTCCCATTTACGTCCCATACCTTTAGGTCTGTTTATCTGCTGATGGGCTAATGTCTGTTGCTGATTATCCGTTCCTAAGATACTCAGACTGAATTTAGACTCCGGTTGTGGCTCATCATCCGCTTTTATACCGGAGAGACCCTTATAATGGGAAAGCCCCGCTCCGGTTTTATCCGGCAATTCAGATCCTTTTCTACTGATCTGATCTGTAGACAGGGCTGCTGTACGCAACTCGTTGAAAGGCAAACTTACACGTGCAGACTGATCTGCAGCAATATATGTTGTTGCATGCTGTTGAGAGTCAGAAAGTGAAGCCAGACGGTTATCCAATTCTTTTGAAGAAGAATTTATGAAATTCGGATGAACCTGATTTACATTCGCATCTGAAGATTCAATACCGGCTGAAGGGGTATTCTTCTCTGATCCCGGATTCACATGCTGTGTTGTATTCTCTTTTTTTGCAATTGTACTTACACCAGTACTATCTCCCTGCAGATCGCCTGTATTGTATGTCATATAGGAAATACCTAAAGCTAAAAGCACTGCAGCTGCACTCCAGTAAGGCCAGAGCACACGTGGTTTCCTTCCTTTATCCAAAGAAGCAAACTTCTCCCAGGCGCCTTCCCGGTACGGCAATTCGTAATCTCGTAGCTTATGCGCTATGTCATCAATTAACTCTTTTTTATTATCCTTTGCCATTTCTTAACTTCTGTGATCTGCAGTATGAAACTGCTCTACATATAATTTTCTTAACTTCTGTTTTGCCCTTGTCAGATACGTACGGGAGGTGCTGTCCGGAATATTCAACAGCGACGCAATCTCATCATGCGAAAAACCTTCTACTTCATACATATTGAATATGGTACGTTGAATTTCCGGCAATTCATCCAACAATTTTAATATATCCTGAACCTCCAGTGAGGAATGATTATGTACAGCATGAGGAACAAGCTCATACTCGGACACGTCATCCAGCATCAACATTTGCTTCTTACTTCTCAAAAAGTCTATAGATTGATTGACAGCGATCCGTGCTATCCAGGAACGAAACGATTTTTCCAAACGTTCCTCCTCCACATCGAGATTAAAAGAATCTAATTTTGCAAAGGCCTTTACAAAACACTCATTTACGACCTCTTCAGATTCCATTTCATGCTTAATGTACCGAATAACAATGGCCATCAAATAACCATAATACTTTTTGTACACATATGCCTTACCGCGTTCCCCACGCCCCATACCACAGTCATCCAGAGCTTTACGAAGGCTCATGGGTTCCTTTTGGTCAGTGTATTTACGAAGTAATTTCACAAATGGCGGAGATTGTTTTTTGCTAATTTAACATCAATTTATTAATTATTGCATACATTAGAAATCCACCGTCATTTAGTCTGCACTAAAGATTTAAACATATTTTAGCATATAACGGCCTTTAAACCACTTTCGCTACAGCCTCCTTACATTTTTCTATTTTAAATGTCTGTATCCATTTTACCTATAAAATTCCTACTTTTGCAACTTAATAATCGAAAATAAATGAGTACTGTATTATCCGAACAGGAACAACAACGTAGACAAGCTCTTCAAGCGCTTATTGATTTGGGAATCGACCCATATCCTGCCGAGGAATTCGATGTCAATGTGACGGCAGCAGATATATTGGAAAACTATGACCGCGACAAGCTAAACTATAAGACCGTCAGTATTGCAGGGCGTATGATGACCAGACGCGTAATGGGGAATGCTTCATTTATCGAATTGCAGGATTCTACCGGTCGTATTCAGGCCTATTTCAAACGTGATGACATCTGTACCGGAGAAGATAAGACACTCTATAACACCGTTTTCAAAAAACTACTGGATATCGGTGATATCATAGGTATCAAAGGCTATGTCTTTACAACACAGACCGATGCCATCTGTATTCATGTGGAGCAGTTTGTTGTATTGGCTAAATCATTGAAACCGCTTCCGGTTGTAAAATCTGCCGATGGTAAGACTTTCGATGCTGTAACTGATCCTGAATTCCGCTACCGTCAGCGCTATGTAGATCTGGTAGTCAATCCGCAGGTCAGGGATACTTTTGTAAAAGTATCCAAAGTAAAAACGGCTATTCGTGATTTCCTGAATGAACAGGGAGCTCTGGAAGTGGATACTCCGGTGTTACAATCTATTCCGGGTGGTGCTGCAGCAAGGCCATTTATTACCCATCACAATGCCTTAGATATTCCTTTATATCTGCGTATTGCGAACGAATTGTACCTGAAACGTCTTATTGTTGGTGGTTTTGACTGGGTATATGAGTTCAGCCGTAACTTCAGAAATGAAGGTATGGACCGTACCCATAATCCTGAATTTACAGTGCTGGAGTTTTATGTAGCCTACAAAGACTACGTATGGATGATGGAAACTACTGAAAAACTTCTCGAAAAAGTAGCATTAGCCACTAACGGAACTACATCTGTACAAGTAGGAGAAAATCAAATCAACTTTGCCCCTCCGTATAAACGTATCTCTATTTACGATTCTATTAAAGAATATACCGGATTTGATGTCAGTGAGATGGATGAAGTGGGTCTGAGAGAGGTATGTAAGCAATTGCATATCCCGACCACAGAAGCAATGGGTAAAGGTAAACTGATTGATGAGATTTTCGGTGAGAAGTGTGAAGGGAACTACATACAACCTACTTTTATTACAGACTATCCAAAAGAGATGTCTCCATTGACAAAAAAACACCGTGAGAAAGCCGGATTGGTAGAGCGCTTTGAATTAATGGTTAATGGTAAAGAGGTCGCTAATGCTTATTCAGAGCTGAATGATCCTATTGATCAGCTGGAGCGTTTTGAAGATCAGCTTAAGTTGATGGAGCGGGGTGATGATGAAGCCATGTTTATTGATTACGATTTTGTACGTTCATTAGAATACGGTATGCCTCCTACAGCAGGTATCGGTATCGGTATTGACCGCCTTGCCATGCTGATGACAAATCAGGCTTCTATACAAGATGTACTGTTCTTCCCGCAAATGCGCCCTGAAAAAGTAACGAAAGTAGCTTCTACAGAAGATTATACTGCATTGGGTATACCCGCTGACTGGGTACCTGTATTGCAGAAAATGGGTTTTACGACTATTCCGGCATTGAAAGAAGCAAATCCGAACAAGGTATTCAACGATCTTGGCGGAATGCGTAAAAAAATGAAACTGGAAATAAGTATGCCTACAAAAGATGAAGTACTTGCGTGGTTTAATTAAGGCCACCGTATAATCATATATAAAAAAAGGGTTCAAAATTTAAATTTTGAACCCTTTTTTTATTCGAGGTATCTGTAACCTAATAATCTGTCTGCCTCTCTAACTGTGCTTCTTTATACTGAGCTTTTTTGTGCTTCTGCCAGGTCATATACGAGTTGACCATCACACCATTTGAGAGAATAGGTTCTGTAGATTTCAGATACAGCACATCTCCTTCAAAATCAAAGGTTCGCTCCTGTGTCTGTCCTGCCCAATTCGGAAACAAAGAAGTTTTGATCTGATATGAAACCACTCTGTTTTCCAGAATCTGATAAGCTCCGCTGAAAGCTATAAACGTATTGATAACAGCCAGTGATTCCTCCTGTGTTGCCGCAAAACGGTCACCGGAAATAAGAGGAGGACGATTCTGCGCCATAATCTGTACGGACATAAAACCATCCGGACTATACATCAGTATTCCTTCCGGATTTTTGCCGACAGGAAATAAGGAATCGGAACCATCGATGGGTAATTCTATATATGAAAGGAGCTTCCAACTCCCTACCAGTTCATTTTTTATTGAAGTCATAACGGGGTTAATTCTATTTAGCAATTTTATCTATAACGTAAAAGTACACATTATAGTTTATACTAAAAGATGATGTGATAATCGCATGACATTAGGGTAGTAAAAATAAAACGGTAAGCATATTTTAGTTTCTTTATTACATGCAGAAACAGTCATTTTACACCTTCGGCAAAAACCAATCTGCAGTCATCTGAAAGAATCTATTTATATTAGCTTTTTAAAAAGCTAATATGGTTCAAAAATGTCCCTGTGGTAGTGGTGAAGATTACCCTAATTGTTGTCAGAATATACATAAAAACCTTCAGGAAGCTACTTCTGCAGAAAAATTGATGCGCGCAAGATACACAGCGTTTTACCTGGAATTGGTGGATTTTATTTACGACAGTTTTCATCCTTCCACCCGACGTTTTCAAAACAAAAAAGACATCAGACAATGGGCTCAGGAAAACAAGTGGATGCACCTCGAAATTCTTCATGTAACTTCGCAGACAGTAGAGTTCAAAGCTCATTACATGAACCCGCAATCCGAGATTCAGATACATCATGAAAAATCAACTTTTAAGCAATTTAATAAAGTATGGTATTATGTAGATGGAAAAATCATGTAGGTAAAATGAGAAAAGGGTTTCTGCAGAGTATACACTCTTCAGAAACCCTTTTTTTATTCCATGCTTAAATGCAGGTGACCGGCGATTACCAGATCACAATTCTATTTTGCTGAGGCACATACATTTTATCACCTTCTTTCGTCTGAAAAGCCTCATGGAAACCATCCATATTGACAATAGGTGCAAATGCACGGTACTGAGCAGGCGAATGCGGATCTGTTTTCACCTGATTAACCACATACTGATCAGTAGTTTTTGTTCTCCAGATTGTTGCCCATGACAGGAAGAAACGTTGTTCCTGTGTAAAACCATCAATCAATCCCGGATTACCTTTATCTTTCAGATACATTTTCAGTGCGTCAAATGCTACAGATGCGCCTCCCAGATCTCCGATATTCTCCCCTAATGTAAAACGGCCGTTTACAAATACTCCGGGTACAGGTTCGAAAGCTTCAAATTGCTTAACCAATGCATCGGCAGACGCATCAAACTTCTCTTTGTCTTCTGCTGTCCACCAGTTATTGAGATTACCGTTACCGTCGTATTGTGCTCCTGAATCATCAAATCCGTGTGACAGCTCATGACCAATTACAGCGCCTATTCCGCCAAAGTTAATAGCTGCGTCAGCTCTGTAGTCATAAAATGGCGGCTGAAGGATCGCAGCAGGGAATACAATCTCATTAAACAGCGGACTGTAGTATGCATTGACCGTCTGAGGAGTCATACTCCACTCCGACTTATCAACAGGCTTACCTTGTTTTGCACGATTCTCTTCAAAAGCCCATTTGTTGACATGCAATGCATTTTCAAACAAAGAAGTACCAATGGCTAATTTCGAATAATCTTTCCATTTATTTGGATATCCGATTTTCACATTAAATTTAGAAAGTTTTTCTAATGCTTTTTCCTTTGTAGCAGGAGACATCCATACCAGATTCTTGATATGTACCTCAAATGATTTCAACAGGTACTGTACCATTTCTTCTGCTGCAGTTTTAGCCTGAGGCGGGAAATTATCTTTAACATATACTTTTCCTAACAGGTCCCCTACTCTTGCATTTACAAACGCCAGTCCTCTTTTGTCTAAAGCACGTTGTTCCTGCTGTCCGTTTAACTTTTTACCCCAGAAATTGAACGATAACTGATCCAGATCTGCTGTTAATAAACCTGCAGCATTATTCATTATATGAAAACGAAGCACTTCCTTGATCTGAGCAAGATTTTCAGGTTTCAGAAGCTGATCCAGTTCCTGATAGTATTTCAATTCGGATATGATAACTGTATCGGCTTTGAATCCCAGGTCTGAGATATATTTGGCGATATCAATATTCTTCACCATTTTATTCAGATCTTTTACGGCAACAGGATTATAACGTTTTTGTGCATCACGAGACTCTTCAATAGTTTTTAAACGCGAAGCGATCTCTTTTTCAAAAGCAACAACTTTAGGTCCTTTAAGGTCTTTTGTACGCTGGCCTACGGCAGTGTTTAAAGCTGAAATATAGTCAGAATAATCTGCCAGAGTCTGTGTATTCTTTTCATCAACTTTCTGATAATAAGAGCGTCCCAGCCCCAGATTTGCAGCTCCCAGATAGATTGCATTCATGCTGCTGTTTTTCATATGCGCGTAAACACTTGCTCCGAAAAACGGATTACCACCTTCGGGCGCAACCTCTAATAGGTATTTATACAGATCATTGAAATTTTTAATGGCATCGATTTTTGCCAGATAAGGTTTGATCGGCTCAATCCCTTTTGCATTACGGGTATCGAAATCTACAAATGAACGATACAGATCTGCAATCTTTTGTCCGTCTGAACCTTTTTCAAATTTTTGGGTCAGCGATTCTTTCAGAATTTTTAAAGTTGCTTCATCTGTGTTTTCGCGCAATTCCTCAAATGATCCCCATCTTGCTTTATCAGCAGGAATTTTTACGGTTTTCATCCAGTTACCATTTACATAACTGTAAAAATCATCCTGAGGGCGGACGCTTTTATCCATAAAATCAGGATTAATTGCTTTTGTGGATTGTGCAAATGTACTCCCCGTTCCCATGAGCAAAACTGCCATAGCTACATACTTTTTCATACAACTGTAATTTGTTTTAATTGTTATATCAACTATCCGTCAAACATCGTTTGCAAATCGCTGAGAGACAAACTTAATAAAAGTTTAATACAATAAAAGGTAACGATTTTATATTTTTTACAGGCCGGATTCCCTAATATTCACGGATATACTTTATTTTAGTTGCATATGAAAATCGAAATCGATGGGATATGGTATGAGTGGGTACCTTCTGTCCATGATACTTTTAAGGTACTGGAACAGGATGGTTCATTTGTACGACTGCAGGTACCTGCCCATGCTGATGAAGCATTCGTAAAAAGTTATATCAAGACACATGGCGCAGAACTTTTACAACGCCAGAAATCTAATGTCGCGGAGAATATTGAACCTGTACCTATATTTGGTATCCCTCATTTTGTGCATCACCAGGAAAACTGTTCACACCCCTATATCAAAGGATTTCGTATATATCTCAACACCAATGACAGACAATGGAATGACAGGTCAATCAACAGCTTAAAGAAGACCCTTTTACTTCAGTTGATTATACAATTGGTCGGACATTGGGAAGAACAACTTGATTTATTAAGTGGTGAGATTCTGATACGTAAGTTACGCAGCAACTGGTATAACACAGATAAACAGAGCTGTAATCTGACTTTTGACACAGCACTTACGGACCAGCCGACAGATTATATTACTTATATTGTGGTCAGAGCATTATTGACAGTACAAACAAGTTCTAAAAAAGAGCAGGAACAGCAATTGGATCGTCTGCTACCGGGGTGGCAGGAAAAAGAAGAAGCATTAGCATATGAGCGAACAAAATTTACAGATACAGATTACCATTAATACGAGCGAACTCCGTAAGATTCAGGAGGAACCACAACAATTTATTGCACATATACCTCCTGAAAATTGGGAAGTGATTAAAGCAGAGATAGTGGATCAGTTAGCCGATCGTGATGGTGCCCCCCAACTGGAGCAGATTCATATACAAAACTTCCAATGGGATGAAAACAGCCATAGAGGATCATTCCGGATGCAGTTTCTGATTAACCGTCACTTTTGTTGCAGCGATACGGAGGCATGCGCTATGGACTATGTAGACTGGAAATTCACTTATCATAACAGTCAGCTACTGGCCGAAGCGAATTATGTTAACTGGACATTAGATAATTGATCATGCAGGCAGCACCGCAGCGATATCGTACAAATACATCTTCCTTCCAACATTATTGGACAAAGGGTCCCGGAATAGCACTGTTGCACAAATTGGGATATACCCCTCCCTTAAAGCATGCTGATCAATATATACCCCTTCTCTTCGAAACAGATGATAGCTGTGATAATCTTGTCCAACAGCTTCATCAGCACATAGGATTTAAAAAAGGGAATGAAGAGGTGATGCGCTTTCTGAAAGAGAGACAGTATTATTCCGGCACAGATGCTACCGCTTTGCAGTCATTTTTTGACTCCTTTGAGCGGCGACCGGATTGGGTGAATGAAGAATTGCTCTGCGTTGGTGCTGAACTCAGCAGACGCCCGGGCATCAGTGCGCTGATTGTTCTTCGGGATTACTGCCTTATGGGTGGCTATGAATCTTCGGCTATTAACAAACCTCTTATCTATACCGGTGCACTCAAAAAAGGAGCTGTAAAGCGACTGACAGATACCGTGACATTCTGGGTCAATATTACCCGACCAGGCGCTTTTGAAGCTGACGGAGAAGGTTTTCAAAATGTCATTCTTACCCGTATTATTCATTCTTTCTCCCGGGTCAATATTCTGCATTCTACTGACTGGGATGCGGACAAATGGGGAATGCCTGTCAACACATGGGATTTATTAGCGACCAATTTAGGGTTTTCGCTGGTCTTTATCGTTGGCTTACGCCGGATGGGGTATGCGCCCACAGCACAGGAAGTGAAAGGATTATTTCACTTCTGGAAGTACATTGGCTACCTTATCGGCATTCCGCTTCATCTTTTGCCGGATACGGAAGAGCAAGCCATAGAAGCTCTTTATTATTGGACGATGACACAGGCTGACGGGGATGAAGATTCAAAATCCCTTGCTCTGGCACTGAAAGAAGAACCTGTAAAAGCTTTCTTTCCTCCCTCCCCTTTAGGGCGAATGCTGATGAAAGAAATACATCTTTACTACAATAACTTCTTACTTGGAAAGTACTCCTGCAAACTCCTTGGACTACGGAATACAGTATTCGGCAAGATAGCTTATCTCAATATCCTGAAAAACAAGAGACAGGAAAAGAAGATAGGCTTACCGGGCTACAGAGACCGGATGATCCGCAAAGGAAGTGAGGAGCAGGACAAAGTAAAGCAAATCTATCTGAAATATAATAACGGGTAGCAGACCTGAAGAGCACTACCCGTATGCTACTATTCTATTTTCCTTTCATAATCAGTGCTTCGTGCGCACTGCCGCGCATCCACAATAACCAATTGACACAGGAGACAGCACAGATATTCAAAACCCCAAAATATACAATCCAGATCTGAAATCCGAAAAAGTAAAACATAGGGATCCAGTATCCGAATATACTCCAATAGGATGCCATGCAGATCGGACATTGGATTACGGGTTTACGAAGGTATTTATTCACGACATATTCTTCATCTGTTTTGTAGCAGCGGATCAGTCCCTTATCGTCCGTTTCTATGCTGATCTTATCGTCGATCGCTTTCAACGCCTGACTGATCCTCTCCCCTGACTCCGGTGAACTGTTTTCACAGATCAGACCATTACCGGAATTTATCAATGTATCGTCTTTCAGTTTTTGTTGCAGTTTACCGAACAGTATATTCCATTGTTCACCACCGTAATATACCTTTACTTTTCGTACACGGGTCAGGTATTTAAACAACGGATATAAGATCATTTCACTGTCTTTATCTCTTCCGTCAGGAAGAACTTCCGTCCCTCCTTTTGCAGCTATACGTACGCCAAGGATAAATAATGATTGCAGAATAACATATGCTAATGCTGCGAATATCAAAAAGAAAAGTTCATTTACTTGTATCTCCATAACAGATTCCCTTATTTTAAAAATTGTTCTTTATTTAACAATACAAAGTTCAGGATCACAACCAGTTGTTAAAAGAGACACAGTACTGAAGAAATGGTACAAAGTACAGATTTTAGGTTGCTTGTATATGCTGCTGCCGAAACTGTGCCGGAGTGACACCAGCGTGCTTTCTGAAAAAACGACCAAAATAAGACTGATCTGAAAAACGGAGACGGGCAGCGATCTGTGCAATAGTATCATCGGATTGTACGAGATGCGATTTGGCTTCGGCCAGTAAATGCTGATAGATAAAATTACTTGCAGACTGTCCGGTGATCGCTCTGACCATATCATTAAGATAATGTGGATGAACAAAAAGCAGATCTGCATAATCGGATACCTGTCTGTAGGTTAAAAAATGAGCATGTACAAGCCGCTTGAATTTACTGACCAGCTGCTCCTGCCTCGAATACATCACTGTTTCTGCAGCTTGTTGTATATACATGCGTCCTACTTCCAGCAGAAGTGCATTAAGATAAAGCCGTGTAAGCAGATCATCGTTAAAATTTTGACGGTTTGTGTATTCCTGTTTCAGCTTATCAAACAGGGGTACAAGTTGCGCCATTTCTGTTTCATGAAGAGCGACAAAAGGATCGTTATCGGGAATAAAAAAAGGATATTCCATGAGTTTAATCTGATTTTTCAAGCAGAGTAAAAAATATTCCGAATCAAAGCTGCAATGATATCCTTCAATATCCGGAGACCAATGCTGTATTTTATGCAGCGTGTTTTCGGGAATAAAAAACAACGTTCCTGCTTCAAAAGTATAGGTTTTATATCCAATTGTTTCGGTAGCGCTGCCTTTAGTAATCAGAATCATGCTGTAAAAACCTTTTCTTGTGCTGTGAAATGGAGCATTACGCTGACAGGATTTAATCATTTCCAGCGGTACAATGGAAAGAAAATTCTGGAAAACGGTATGCTTTACTGATCCGCAAACTTCGCATATATCTATACTGTTATTATGCAATTGATGTGCTGCAGCGAAGTTCTTCCCATCAGCATTTTTATTTTTTTGTATTACCTCCATGTCTGCATCCGTTAAATAGCATACAAAAGTAACAATCATCAATATTAAAAGCAATTTAGTTGCTTTTAACAACTATCAGATCATCAATCTTTACTTCTTACAGACTATCCGGTCCTTCATATTCTGTGCGATATTCCGGAAAACAAAGTCTGCGAAGTCCCAGAGCACTTTTATACATAAAAATTATCTCGCACAGATTGAGCACATTAGTATTAAAAGCAATATATTTTTGATAAATAAATTTTGCAATTCCGTTTTTCTCTCTATATTTGCATCACCAAAACGGAAAGAGCTACTGCTCGGAACGTTACAAGCGAAAGTAGCTCAGTTGGTAGAGCACAACCTTGCCAAGGTTGGGGTCGCGAGTTCGAATCTCGTCTTTCGCTCCACAATATCACCTGCCTAGGTGGTGGAACTGGTAGACACGCAGGACTTAAAATCCTGTTCCCGTTAAGGGAGTGCGGGTTCGATTCCCGCCCTAGGTACAGCTAAAACCGCTTCAAATTTATTTGAAAGCGGTTTTTCTGTTTTACAACCAAAAGCAGCACCTAAAACAGCACCTAAATTTGTTGGTGCTAAACGGAAACGATTTATGACAAGCAAACCATACAAAAACATTAATATTATTCGCTCATCGAATGGAGACTGGAGAGTGCGGTATGAATTTGAATTACCCGACTATCCGGGAAAATTTAAAAAATTTTATGTTCGCGATGGTATAAATTATGTCCGTAATCTGGAAGAGAAAGAAAAAGCCGTTCAACAATTGAAAGAAGACATTGAACATGCTTTAAAGAAAGGATTCAATCCATTTCTTCCGGAATTTAGAATCCAATCTCAATTATTTGCTGAGGAAACAGAAATCAAATTGCAAGAAGATTTACAAAAAGTAAAACCCTGGACTATTGAGTTCGCTTTTACCGAATATATAAATTATTGTACCAGAAAAAATCTGTCCCCTAACACGATTCGGACATACAACACTTTTATCAACAACCTAAAAACCTGGCTGAATAGCTATGATCTGAATAATAAATATATTTCTGACTTCTCTTCATCAGATTTAATACAATTTTTAGATGAAAGCTTTGATCAAGAAGAATGGTCGGCAAGAACATATAATAATCATATTACATTCCTAAAAACATTCTTCAAACAAGCATATAAAATCGAAAAAAAACAAAACATTGAGATCTCCTATCTTTTCGATCCTGATGATCTGGAACAAAAGAAAGATCGAGCAGAAAAGAACAGATACTACACTCCAGCTGTCGCAGAGAAAATAAAAAAAGAATGCCAAAAATTTCCGGATCTATTCAACTATATGAAGTGGATCTTCTATAGCTGTATGCGACCAAGAGAGATCAGGTTATTACAAGTTCAGCATATTGATTTAGTCAGCAGACAAATCAAAGCGATTGCTCCTACAGCTAAGACTGGAGATAGGTTTATCCCTATATGTGATGAGCTTTACAACATGATTTTATTAATGAAACTAACTGAACTTCCACCAGGATATTTTGTTTTTGGAAAAAAAGGACAGTCCAATAAGGAAAAATGTTATAAAGACCACTTTTCCAACTTATATAAACCAATAAAGGATAAAGTTGGGCTTGACGACAAGTATACTCTTTACGGCTGGAAACATACTAGGGTTGTTAATTTATTAAGTGCAGGTTTTACTGATCCCGAAGTCATGTCTTTAACCGGTCATAGAGATTATGAATCATTCCAAACCTATAAAAGAGAGCTGATTGTTGACTCTAGCTCTATGAAAGGAAAAACAATTAGTTTCTAATTACGGGATACCATAATAAATGCTAATTCACAACTTATATATTTGACTCAATAATTTTTCAACTTTCTTATAACCTCAGGTTATAATAATTTTAATACCTCAGTATTTTTTTTAAAATTTGCCACTGAAGTTTTTTACCATAAAATAATTATGAAACATAAATGCAAAAATTTAAGAAGATTCTTAAGTGTAACTTTAATTTTCTTCCTCATTTCTTCATGCAATAAATCAAATGACTTAATAAAAGAAAAAGATGAAGTTAAACGTCTCCAATTCAATGAATTACTAGCATCGAACAGCTTTTTCACAGTTTCAAACAAAATCAGGTATTATATTGCGGAAGCAAAGGGGAAATCTTTTGAAGAAGTAACTCTAGATGCAGATCTTTTCAGGGATTTAAACTTTGATGAGCTTGATTTTCTAGAATCAATACAATTTGTAGAAAGTGAATTCGAAATTGTAATATATGACGACGATGCTGATAAAATAAAAACAGTTAATGATTTAGCAATAGCAAGCTTTAAATATATTATTGATGAAGTGGTAGTTCCTTCTCCCCCTAATGGAGATAACGACCCAGGAGTAGATTTTCCTGATTTTGGATCAGGTGATTTTGGAGGTGTTGGAATTGGACCAAATGAATGGGATCGCAAAATTAACACTGTATGGCCTGGAGATATTAAATGTGCTTCTTTTAAATTCGCTCAAAGCAATTCAAATCAACTATCAACAAAATTAACTAAAATAAGACCTGCAACCTTCAGTGAAATTGGTGGAATATCAAAGTCATTTAATTTAAGAGATTTAATTATTGATGTTCCGAAAAAATATTATCATGGAGCTACTGTTACTCCAGGAGAAGCTGCTACTTTTTCTGCAAAAGCAATGAACGCAGCAGCGTCTACACTAGGTATTATTTATGGTGAAACAGGGAAGTATAAAACAGCTGTATCGACAACTTATGAGCGTGATTATATTGAATTATTTTTAAATTATCTCTCCGTAGACTTGCCAGGATCAAGAGTTTCTGTTGATATGGGCAAAAGGCCTGATGTTAAAAGTACTTCAGTTGCTCAATACGATGGTTTTTTTGATGGTATTTTTGGTGGGGACGATTGTAAATAATTCCTAACTTTACCATCTATGAATGATGAAAAGAAACATAATGAAGATTCTCTAGTTGTTAAGAACGGAATTGCTTATCAACAAGATAATAAATCAGGTTTAATAAAATACACTGGAGAATATCAGTGGGAACTGGAGGATGGTATTGTCATTTGTTATTATAATGAAGGTATTTGTAAGATTAGAAAAGTTTTTAACAAAAGTAAATCATTAATGAGTGAAACCATTTTTCATTCCAATTCAGAAAAGCAGGTAACAATATATGATTCTAGTGGAAAAATAAAACTTAAACATTCAATGAAAAATGATAAATTAGATGGATTGTCTGAAATATATGAAAATGGAAAATTACTTATTAAAGCCATCTATTTAAATGGGATTCAAAATGGTGAAAGTATATTATTCAATCAAAATGGCGACATAATTACTCGTAGTTATTATGTCAACGGAATAAAACAAATTTAATTATATTATGACTAAATCATTAATCCTTTCTTTAGTTCTTCTTCTAGGTTATCATTCTTTATCTTATGCTCAAGATATTGATAAGGATATTATAAAGACCTTTATAAAAGAAGTTTATGAAAATAGATCACCTTCAGGTGTATTTTTAGACACCTATTTTATTAAGACAGATAGTGCTAAAAAGGAAAAAATTATTAATAATCTGATTGATCTAAGAAGCAAAATAGTGGATATAATTGATAAAGAAAATCTATCCTCTATTGTTGTGAAGGATATTGATCTAAAATTGGTTAGTCTAAACACTAACGCTAAACCTTATGAAGTTCAATTAAATACAGATTATAGCCTAGGATTTTGGTTTATTAATCACAAAATTAAAACCCTCCTGTGGTTAAATCCTCCTAATAACTCTACTATTATTTATTACGACGAATTATCCCCATAATATATATATATATGAAATAGCGAGGTTAAAACCTCGCTATTTTTTTTATAAAAAATTCTTTATCCCCCACACAACTATTATAACTGATACTGCAATTGCAATCCACATAACAGAGCCTCCTACCGGATCTGGTTTACTCTCGGAGGATTTGTAAATAGTTTCGTTTTTAATCTCTTTTGCAGCATTGGATTGTTCCCTAATATTGCTCTCTGTATTAATAGTTTTATTCCTATCAGCGTTTCTATCTGACTTGTCTGTTTTGGATAGGTCTGCTTTTGCATTGCCTTCTGCTTCAATGGAGCCATCAGGATGAACGGTTATCTTGTCTGCAGTTATTCTACCAGAAGATTCTGATTGTCTTGTTTCATGCTCCTTTTCCTGTTGCTGCATTGACTCTTTAATTTCTGAATTGATTTTCTGTTCCGACTTTGAAATTTCAACACCTTTCTTTATATCGGTCACCCTAGACGACTTTCGGAACATTCCACAAGAATTGAACAAACAGATTATAATAACAGAAATAAACAAAGCCTTAAAAAAGGATATAACTTTATCTAAAACAATACCACCGGCCAGCCCAGCTCCGGTAGCAATCCATAAGATCTTACTTCTGAGATCTTCCAATGTCCGGACACGCTTCTTCAGATCCTTTACTTCTGATACAAGGCCATCTGAATTTCCAAATTCATCACCTTTAAGGACATTTAGAACATCGTCTAATTTATCATCCACCAGATCTAACTTCTCCTGCATTTTACTCATTTGATGTTTTTCATCCTGTGTCATGGGTTCCATTATATTACATTTCTAACCTTTTAATAATTATCCTGGCAAAATCATCGGCAAGCCAATGCTTCCAGTTTTCATAATTAACTACATCTGTAGGATTGCTAATGAAGCCTACTTCATATAATACACTCGATGCTGCAGTATGAAGTATTCCTAATCGTCCCCTATTGCTTTGGGATTCAAATTTAACACCACGATTTGGCACCCTCATTATAGCAGATCCTAAATCAGCTAACTCCTTTCCAAAATCCTTTGAGTTTTGCCTTGCTCCTTCAGCAACCAGAGCTGTTGCTCCTGATGCCTTTGGTGAAATTGAGGAATCAAAATGAAGCTCTAACAGAAAATCATCTTTAGTAGCTATTTTATTAATCTGTGCTATAACTTGCGCTAAAGTGTCATTATCATTATCGTTCCATACAACAATATCTGGAGATAAGGCCTTTAAGCGTTCAGTTATCATATCTCTGATTTCTATTGTAAGCGAATTTTCCTTCCTTCCATTTCCGACAGCACCACTATCTTTTAAGTGGTGCCCGGCTGTTAAAAATATTCTTCTCTTCATACTATTTTCTTAGGTAATTCCTTGCCTCCAAAACTTAGGAACATGCCTAAACCAAGAAAACCTGTAAAGCTTTTTGTTAAATCCATCCCTCCGAATACCTGACCAACCAATACATTACTTTCAGGCGAATAGTGTAAAATCATAGAAACCGTGAACAGCACCAAAAGAGCCCACAACCAGGCTGGTACATTTTCCATTAGGAGTTTACCCCAATCCGTTTTTACTTCTTTAGAAAAAACATACGCACGGGCCTTAATGAGCGTGTAAAGGACTATCCCAAGCACGCCAGCTAATAAGTTGATTACCATTATTGTTTTATTTTAAGGATTAACACTTCTACATCTTTCCCGTTATCCACAGATGTGGTTTCATACTGCACGGCAACATTACCTGATGTTCCTGCCTGAATAGCAAGTTTTGAAAGCGATAAAAATTCAGGCGTTGTACCGTTATATAAGCAAGCCCCCTGGACCATATATCTGAATCCCGATTGAACTGCACCGCCATCCAAAACGGCCACACCTCCGGTTATGGTAGCGCGTAATGTGATGAGCTGCATCTTATCATCAACGTACTTTTTTGGCACTAAATCATTGGACTCAAACGCTCCTGTATAATCTCCTCCATAATATGCACGGCCTGTAAGCATCAATGATCTCGCGGTCGCTCCATTGGGAGTTAAGAAAGTCATGCGAATCTGTGCAGTAGCAGATCCATCAGCTGTGCGAATTACTAATCCTCCGCTGGTGTTCGCATCGATTGTGGCATATGTATTGGCGGCCGGGTTAAATGTTATGCCAGTCGGTCTGTAACTTGCATTGCTATTTACTGATGCATAGGAAGAGAAACCTTGATTAGAGCGAATTGTACCACTCGCTGTCAAAGATCCGCTGACATCTAAGTTATTGCCAAATGTGGCATTACCGGTACTTCGTGCTATACTAAAGGGCTGTCCTAAATAACTACCGTCATCTGCATATCTGGTAAGCGCAAAATCACTTCCGATATTACCGCCTGATTCAGCAGTAGGTGAAGCGAACATATCCCATCGTAATACACCATTTGTCCTGAATTGTAATTCTCTATATGTGCCTGATGCATTGTTTAGAATTAAATTAGACGCTAAGGCATCGCCATTAACAGCCAATTTTGCTGAGGGAGTAACAGTCCCTATACCAACATTACCATTTGATAAAATGGTCATTTTTGAAGATGAGTTTGTCCAAAAATCCAGCGGATGATTTGATTCTGTTCCGACAACACCACTACTTCCTGTATAGCTTAATATGTTAGATACATTTTTATCGGAAGTTTTAATAGCACCTGCTACCTCTAATTTTGCGCTTGGGGTTAATGTTCCTATACCGACACTACCGTTTTCTTTAATGAGGAAATCATATCTATCGCCAGTGCCGTTATTAGCTTGAGAAAAGATTCCTAAATCACCCCATGCATTAAGGTTTGGCTGCAAAAACCACCTTCTTGAATTTGGTTGTTGCGGGGTACCAAATATTCTAATACTTGAACCAAAATCGACATTATCAGTAAAATTGGAAGCTCCCGAGACTCCTATACCTTGATTAATCTTTAAACCTCTTCCTAATCCTGGTGCAGGATCTACCCAAGCATCTTGCGTATAGCCAAATCTACTTTCGCCACCAAAGTAAGCAGATGTTGAACTATAACTGTTTCTATTGACAACACTTTGGAGAGTCTCACCACCTGATGGAGATCCCAGAAAAATATTAAATCTTTCTTTATTAGAAGGATGCCATTTACCGTCTGCGCCGTATGCAAGTATATAATTGTTAATTGGTACTTCATCAGATGAATATTGTTGACCACCCCACAATGGTGCATTACCACTGATAGCA
Source organism: Sphingobacterium sp. UBA5789 (assembly GCF_002418355.1). Lineage (NCBI taxonomy): Bacteria > Pseudomonadati > Bacteroidota > Sphingobacteriia > Sphingobacteriales > Sphingobacteriaceae > Sphingobacterium > Sphingobacterium sp. UBA5789. The sequence goes on from NZ_DIDX01000004.1 coordinate 1,318,949, forward strand.
ATTGGCCATGTGCCTGATGAATTAGAACCGTCTGAATTGGCTTTAACTCCCAGGTCTGATAATCTCACTACATCCGTTGGTGCTGTCGGTGCCTGTGAAACAGAAGCTTTTCCGTAAACCTGCAACTTATTCCCATTGTTGTCAGCAGGAAGACCACCAACAATAACATGACCACGGGAATTTTCTGAAGCTGTAACCGCCAGATAAACATTCCCTGCAGTCGCATCATCGTTTGGACCGGACTGGCCATAGCCTGTTGTTAGAAAAATATCTCCTCCCATTCCGGTTTCATTATTGCCGGCCTTAATCTGGACATTACCAGGTTTACCGTTTCCGAATCCTAACCCTGCCTGTAGTATTACATTTCCACCGTTACCGGGTAGATTAGTTTCTCCACCAATTGCTACACCACCATCTCCTGCAACGAGACTGATTTCACCTCCATTACCTCCGGCATTCGTACCACTTGGATTAGTGCCATTAGACCAACCGCCGGAACCAGTCATCAACTTTAATTCTCCAGCATTTCCAGCTGTTGCGAATCCCGATGTTCCCATCACTTGTGCGCCATTACCTCCTTGAACTTCGATGGGAGCAATAGCATTTCCAGATGTTGCGTTTGGAGTTCTGAAAGTCTTTTTAGCAGTTATAGTCTGAGCTGTATTAAGAGTAACAAGATCTGCTGTGCCTGCAATGTCTGATAAAGTTAACACAACCGCTCCCTGCTTCCCATTGACTGAAACAACCTTATTGGTGTTATCGACCTTGCCCCATACAGCACCGTTGGAGATAATCCAATCGCCATTATTATACTCAACTCCATTGAATGTGCCAGTTGTACTGGCAATGTAATAATGCCCCTTTGTATCAGTTCCTGGTGTAGCCGGTAATGTGGGTGTATTGGTAGAAGGATTCCAGTTACCCTGATAATTAACAGATCCAATCAATGCATCAGGAACCTGGGACATTGGAATTTTAGCGTTTGCATCCAAAGTAGCAACCCCGTTTGAAGCTGCTTTTTGAGTAGCGGGGATTTTACTATCTAAAAAGGTTTGCAAACCCTCAATTGTACTGATGGACTGTGTACCGGTGTGATTAGATCTGTTTTTTGCTCCTGTGATTAATGCGTCAACCTGGGCTTTTGTATATCCCAAATTAATTAGACTATCTACCTTTAATTTAGGAGCCAATTTTGTATAGCCTACTACAGAAGAACCGGACCATACATATCCGTCAGGAGTTATCCAGAGAGAACCATAAGGAATTGCCCCTGCGGGTTTGTTGGACTGAGTCTGTGCTAATCCTGAAATGCTGCATATCAGGATTAAAAAAAGAAAAATATAAGCTTTCATCATTTTAAACAAAAATTATATAGCCTGGGCTTACGTCTTTAATCTGAACCTGAGTAATATTGATATCATCTCTTGTAATCATTAATGATGGTCTGTAATCAGCTTCTACTCCATTGACGTAATAAAATGCTGTCCAGGAAAAATCATTTCCTATAATAGTCGCATAGGTATTACCATCTTTATAAATATCATTCTGCCAGTCAATGGTGATATCAGCTTCTAAGTCCAGCCTATTCTTTTTCACTGTACTGCTTGCGAGTATTAAGGCTAAAGTATAAGGTGTTATGGCTGTAGATGAATTCGTTCCTTTAGCAGCTTCGTCTTCAGTAGCAATACGAATGATTCCAGCAGTTTGCTCTGTTGACGGACTTACTCCGGAAACTATACTCTGGAGTTCCTGCTTAGTGTAGAAAGAGGTAGTTAACTGAAACTGAAATTTAGTGTTATTAAAGCGGGTGATCTCAATAAGGCCATTTCCAAGATCAACAGCTGATACCCAAAGCTCATCAACAGTCGCATTATATTTGGATCGGAATCCGGTCTGGAGTTTGTCTGAGGAATTTATTTTCTGGATAGCCATTTGACTTGTCAGTTAAAGTTATCGAACCTGCAGTCTTCGATCCAGTCTCCTATATTACTGGCTTCAAAATCTGCAAAAGTCCAATCCGCATAATCCTGACAATTCTCCTGGTCTGGTGGGATGGTGTTATTCAAAAGTACTTTATATTTTAGAAGTTTAAAAAAAACTTTCTCAGTGTTTGGCGACCACTCCATTTCATAAATCCAGCCACTCACACGATTCCCATCCGGATCCAATACAGAGATATATCCATAGTTGTCAGATCCTGAGCTATTATTAGACATTGCTAACTTTATTTTTTCAACCTGAGTCTTTTGTAGTCTAGCGTTGAATGATACCCAATCCGGAATAAAAATACGATCACGCTCGCTGAACCCGGCGAGAGCGACAGGATCCGATTCTTTAATGGTTTGCTGGAAATGATCTATTTCGCAATTTCTATTTTGTATGGAAATTGTAGTCAGCTCTCCGTTCTGCTTAACAAAAGTGTTTTTAATCAATTCTGAACCGTCTTTATACATCAATCCTCCATTGAGCCACTTAGCCCAGTTGAGCAGCATGCGTTTAGGAGATAACCGAAGATTGTATGCAGAAGCAGGATCAATTAATGAACCTTGCTGCACTGTAAAGTTTTCGTTCTTTTCTGAACTGTAAAGGGAATTTTCATAAATACGGATTTGTACCGGAGCATAGATTGTTTCACTTACTGGTGTTTCATCTACATACAAGTAATATAGCCATCTAACTGTTGAACCTCCTAAATTCTGTCTGGAAACTGAAAAGCTGTTTATAGTATATTGAATGTTGAGGTTAGCTGAACTTATCGGTGAGCTTAGCATTATTGTTTGTCCCGAAACAATTTGAATCTCCTGCGCCAACCATATAACTATGTATTTGGCATAAGCTGCAAAAAGAATATACGGATCAGAATTGTACTGTTTGTAGGCTGGTGTTGAACGAAGCACCGATATAATGAATTTATCATCATCATACTTTGTACTGTTCTTATTTGCTCCTTCACTGGAATATAACTCCCGTCTGGTTAATTCAATAGCATATCCTGAAGCGATCAGATCCGAAAGTTTGGAGAACTTGTTATCATGGCTCCGGATAGGTGTTACATATTCATGTACCGTATTGAATTCATCCAACATCTTCTCTCCTTCTTCAGGGTATTTTTTATAGCCGATCTCTATATTGCTGAAAACTAACTCCTGTGCACTTTCTTCTTCATAGTCTGCAGCATCTTCAATAAGAAGTATTTCAGAATCTCTGTAAAAATGTTCTATTCGTTCTACCCGAACTATTTCATGACCATCAGGATCATTTTCATAAGCCATGCCCAGACAATAGATAGAAGAAAGACTTTCCAGATAGTTTTTAAATGATATTTCGATTCCTTTATTTTCGGCAAACTGGCGTAACTGAAAGCCATTAGTTATGCAGTTGCCTGCTCCGCAACCATCAACAGGATATCCGACATCCGTTCGTCCAAAGAAATCTGTGTTTAATAAATTTTGTTTCCCGGTCACTGAATTCAGAATCCGATTGCCGGCTTCATGTAGCATCATTCCTTTGATGTAAGTGGGCGGAGTAGATGAATTTCCTGTTACAGAGAGATTACTTTTTCTAAGCCGTGCTGAAAAGCTGATACTCTGTTGAGTGCTTGCTGTATAAGAAAAGGCCGTAAACAGATAAACTCTGTCCTTTTGTTCTATTTCTATTTTTCCATTAAACACAAAACTACAATCAATACTAAAATCTTTACCATCGAGTTTAGAACGTCTATAGTGTGTAATTGATTTATGAGTGATAGGTCTATCAACATTCTCTTTTCTGACCTCAAAATAAGTTGTTACCTCAAGATTTCTATACTCCCTGTTAGAAATAATACTACCTGGCTTCTTTTGTAATTCGGTTGTCAATGTCCAATCCAGATCAATGGAAAATGTAAATTCTCCATTAACTTCCGCAATAAAAAACGGTTCAGACTCTTGCCTACCAACTGGACCAAAATCACGTTTGGATATTCCTTTGATAGTTGTAGTTTTGTCATCTGTATTGGGATACACCAGAATATTAGTACCGGCTACTGTTATTTGCTGGTTAGAAGTGCGTATATTTTCATCCTTCACTTTTAACTCTTGAGGGATGGTTTTAGCGTGAGTTAGAATTCTCGTGACCATGGGTTTGGAAAGATCATTTTGATCCAGATCCTTTGAAGAAAACAGATCGACCTTTGTATCAAATCTCGCTTTAACCACATCCTGCAAAGACTTACGCTCTACAGAGCACGCTACACGGCCTTTTAGTCTTTTGAATGTCGAAAGCACCAGTCTGCCTGTATATTCTAACACCTCCATATTATTGACAATACTTCCCTGTTGTAATATAATTTCAGCATCCAATCCATTTTCTTTATAGATCTTATCTATAAAATCACCGCCGGCAATACAGTCAAACTCTAACTGGATATCTCCATCCGAATATTCATAATTCAAACCATGCCAATCCGGATCACGCTTAACTGAAAAGACTATAGAATCCCATCCAATTGGTTCATCCTCCAAATCATGAATCATATCTTTATAAAGAAGTTTAAAAAATGTACAGTTCATACTTATCTCAGTGAATTTCTGTTGTTCAATAATTTTACTTTACTATTCTTTCTCCGGATGCTCTTTGTGAATCCATTTTCGTTAACCTCCCAATTTGTAAACGGAAGTTCTGATATACGACGGCCAACCGCATCACCTATCTTTTCCTCATCTATCTTTATAGCTTTAAAAGCTTCTGACATGATGTTGATATCGTTGCTTCTTTTATGATCACGCACCAAAACGGAGATATCACGATTGGATTGTTCATATTGATCCAGTTTTATTTTCTCCATCACTTTTTCGGTTTGAACAGCATTTAAGACCTGTGAGCCTTTGGGAATGAATATCCGGGTACGCTTTTTATAATAACTGATTTTACCGGAACTGGAATCTTTTACTAACTCCGGACCTCGCTCTGCTACATCGGCAATACCTTCTTCAGAACTTCTGGTACCGGTCCAGTAGGCTAACGGCTTACTCATTACAAGAGCTGCCTGAGCTAACCCTGCTGCCAGTATAATACCTCCTAAAACAAAACCTCCAATACCTGTCTGGGCAAATGCCTGCGTTACTCCAACGGCTGTATTTATCGCGATTTGGAAAAGGGCGTGGTTTCGTTCGGCAATAGCCTGTCTCTTTTTCTCTTCTCTAATCTTTGCATTATACTCTTCTTCTATTCTCGCCTTTACAGCTGCTCGTTCTTTTTCATTTTCAATACCTGCTGTTTCTATTTCAATCACACGGGCCTTTTCCGCCTCCAGAGTTTCTATTCTCTTTTGAGATTGATCAACCTGAGATTGAAAAAGAATATTTCCTACACTATTTGCCATTTCACCATAAAACTGAACAGCCTCTCCAAGATCTTTGAATTGGATCTTCCCTTTTTTAACAAAGTCAAACATTTGCTCTGTAAGTGTTGTAAAGAGATTACCCCAGCCTTCACCCAGATAGTCTGCAATCACTTCCACAGATTGCATCATGGTAGATTTGACGCGTTCGATGTTCTCTAACTGTCGTTTTGTTTTTTCGTTGTCTGAAGCAATAATGTTGAGTGCAACCTGTTGATTAAGATCTGTTACATCTTTTCCATAATCTGTGTATATGGTTCTGAGTTCCTGTAGTTTTTGTGCTTCGAGAATGAGCCTTTGAACTGCAATATCCTCACCTTTTATTTCCCTAGTATTCAGACGGGCCTGCATCAACTCAAATCGCTTTTCAATAGCGGTCTGTTTTAAAGAAAAATCTTTGTCAGCATCGGTTTTTAAGACGACCTCACCTCTTACTGAAGTATACTTCTCTGCTCCCTCTTTTCTGGTTTGTGCTATTTGCGTCTGTAATTGAGCCTTCTTGACAGCATCTTTCTCCAGTAAAGCCCGTCTTTCCAATTCAGCAATCAAAATATCAGTACGCTTCTTCTGATACTCCGTTTCCAAGATCTGACCGGAGTAATAAATCTGATCCAGGCTAGCCAGTTCTATTTCGTATCTGCTCTGAAGTTGCTGCTCTTCAAATTTGAGTTTCCATGCTGCATATTCAATTTCTAATGCTTTTAATTGTTGAGTGATTTGTTTGGATTCTGCTATACGGGATTTATCCTCACTGGTATCCAGTAGTTTTTGCCGTTCCTCAAGCGATTTCCTTCGAATCTTTAACCGTTCGGACTCGAATTTATCTTCTGAATCTATGATCGTATTATTGTATTCTGATCTTTGAGCATATGCATTCTGAAGCGTTAGCAGTTCAAGCTGTTCCTGTTCGGCTATTAACTTGAGTGCTTCATCAAATCTCTTTTTAGCTTCAGCGGCCAATTGTTTAGCTGTTTTGCCTTTTTCATCACTGATCACAGTAGCAGATGCCCGCTCTTTCTGCATAATTTCCTGCAGCACCTGATACTGCTCTTCATCACTATAACCTGCTGCCTCCAACCGGGTGATATATCCTTTTTTATCTTTAGTTGATATTTTAGACTTTGCAATGGTTTCTAAAGTATTTGTCCGGTTATACTGCTGTGTGACAGCATCATTATTGCTACCATCGAACATTTTCTTTTTAGAAGCATATTCATTCAGATCTTTGTTTGCGATGGAAAGGTCTTCAAGCGTCTTTTTTATTTCTACGGAATAGTTTTCCAGATTTTGTCTGTTACGATTTACCTGACCTGTCATTCGTCTGATAAAACTCATATCTACATCTTTAAAAAATCCTTTACCAGTAGATTTTATCATTTCCGAATTGATCTTAGATAAATCTTTAAACAGATCCTTAACTACATAATTTGCCTGTTCTAATTCATCCTTTCCTTTTATGGTTATTTTAATCCCTTTTTTATCCAATTCATTCTGTATCTTAGCTATATTCTCTCTTGTTTTTTTGAATTCATCAAACTGTTCATTATCCAAATCGGCCCCCTTTTGCATAATATCTTTTGATCTGTCAGCTCTCTGTTGATAGGCTAATCTGGTTACATAGGCTTCATTAATTTTATCCAAAATTGGTAAGAGCTCCTGATTAGAAACTTTTTCGGCATTAATTTGTGCAAGGTATGCAGGGTAAGTATTCTTTAACTCGGTAATTATGGCTATTCTTCTTTCAACTGTTGTATTTGAACTCTCAAGTTCATATCGTAATGCCATAAACGATATTTTCTCCTTTTCAAGCTCTTCAGCTGGTTTTGTATCTATCAGGTCACCGAAAGCATCCGTCAGACTGGTTACGCCATCAACTGTATCAATTAAAAATTCCTTAAGCTGCGCATTAGATGTTATTTTAGTAAGGGAATTATCAAATCTGTTTACAGATCCCTGAAGACTTACCACTTTCCCGGAAGTAGATTCACCAAATGTTTCATTAAGTTGTTTTGCAAATTTTGGAAGAAAGTCTGAAGCCACAACCTCCCCTTTTTCGAGCATTTTGTTTAACTCTTGCTCGGTTACACCCATTGCTTTTGCTGCCATTGCGAAAGCTCCTGGAAGACGTTCGCCTAACTGCCCTCTTAATTCCTCGGCCTGTACTTTTCCTTTACTCAGGATCTGAGATAATGCAAGGAAGACACCTTGTGTATCATCGGCTGACATACGCATAGTTGAGGCAGCTTTTGCAACTGATTCGAATATCCAACGTGTTTGAGTACTTGTTAAATTTGATTCTTTAGCTGCACCAGTCCATATTCTGAAGGCATTAGACGTAGTTAAGAATTCCAGGCCCAGATCATCTGAAGTTCTGATCAGAAAATCCATATTCCTCTTAAACTCATTAGAAGTTACCGAGGTATATTTCATTACAGTATCCAGATTGTCTAATTGTAAAGTGGTTTCAAAAAGCTTTCTTACTACATCTTCAAGTGAAGAAAAGCCAAGTATGGATCCTGCTATACCTAATATTTTTCCACCAGCGCCTTCAAGACTGGAAAGAGCTGAAGAATAATTCCCAACATTCCGATAATGCATGCTCATTTGGGCATCCATTTCTTTAAGGGCATCGGTATTTGCTTTGATTTGCTTTTGCAGATCTACTGCTTCTTTATTATTTTTATTGATGGCACCTGTAATGCGGTCAAAAGCGTCTGGAAGATTTTGAAGCTGCTTCTTTAGTAATTCTGTTTCTTTCGAAAGATGCGTGTAAGATCCATCTACATAGTCAACTGATTTCTTTGCATTTCTTAAATCACCGTTTAATCTGTTAAATTGCGTGGAAACCTGCTTTATCTTTTCCAACAAAGCTGCCTGACGGTCTTTATTTTCCTTAAGATCTGTATTAAGCTCTGAATATTCCCGTTCCAGGGACTTAATCGTATCCCGACATTCTTTAAGGCCCATAGTATGGACATCAATGATCATATTCAGATCGTTGACTGTCGTTTTTGATTCCCGGTGTTTATTAATCAGGTTTTCGGTTTCCCGTGCAAGATTTACTGTAGATTTGGCAGCTCCCTGAGTGGTGGCATCTGTCTGCTTGAGCTTAGTGCGCATCTCTTCCAGCTGCTTTTGCAACTTAACTACTTCTGCAGCTGCTTTGTTCAAATCACGCACAAAAACATTTCGCATGGAGGATGCGGATGCCTTGATTGAAGTAAAAAGCTGATTGAGCTCTGCTAAACCTGCTTTTACATCATTATCGAAAAAATCTGAATACTTAATAGGACCTTTGGACATGAAAAGACGTGTTTAAATAGTTATACAAAAACTATCTAACCGACCGTCTCCTGATCCTCGTTAGAATGGTATGTTCAAAATTATGGTGTTATTGTTGGATATCCAAATGAGATATATCTAGCTCTTTAGAAATTGCGTCAATTACATCTTCATATTGCTCTTTTGAAATAAGCCCCAGGCGATACTGCCTGTCCGTATCACGATATATCAGCGCTAATTCACCAGCTTTACGATCATTAAGAATTTTAGATTGTATTTTGGGGTAGTTATGGGCATAGGTACCATTAGGAAATTCGCGAATATGCTCTTCAACCCATTCCATATGATTTTGCTTTTGGTCGGCGGTCATTTCGGGACCGTCATAATAATTTGTTTTCTCCTTGCCCACATTAGAAAGGCCAATTAATGACCAGATACCTAACACCAGGAAGAAAATAAAAGAGAGGCCTATTAAAACCAAAAGTGTCATATACTAATATATGAAGAAAAAAATGAAACTTAATGGTTTAATTTAAGCAAAATATCAGATATTTATTGTTATTTTTGAGAAAAGCCAATGTATTATGAAAAAGATCCTATTTTTCCTGATTATCGTTGTAATTCCTATATTACTCTCAGGATGTAAAAAAGATTCTCCTGTTCCAAATGATACCGAAGTAGATGTATTTTTATATGTATCGACTTTAGATGGAAATTTCCAAATAAAACATAAAGATGAAAAAGGGAATATTGTAGACAAAAAATTTACTGCCCCAAATAAGTTTGATTACACTTACAAATCTAAAATCGGACAAACAATTTATCTATATGCAAAACATAATGGTGACGCTTATCAACCATCACTAAATGGTTTGACTATTGTGATTCAGGCAAGCTACCCTAAAACATCTTGGCAAATAACTAACCCCGTTGCTTTAGTCACCAAAACTCATAAAGGGGTGACTGAAATTATATATGAAGTGAAAGTTCCAACAATAAAAGAAATTGAAGATGCCAAAGAATTACCATTTTACAATAGTATAAATTGATTTAACAGTTATTTAAGCTTGAGAAATTCTCATCCCATAGTTCAAACTCTCCTTTGCTCTTTTTGGTGGCTAACAATGGTTCTGAAGCATAACCTGTTTTATAGCTATATAACTTATCATTGATCCATATTTCTGAGTGGAATAGCATTGCCTCACAAGCTTCATGAGCCTCTTTATCGAAGTAGTAAGATTGAAACTTTACATATCTATCCATTGAACCATTCAGGTTACGTAATTTTCCGCTAGTTGAAGAGCGGTACTGCTCAATATTATAATCTGGTTGCTGATCGATGCGAAAGATATGAAGTCTATACTGCTGGTAGAAATCTGGCATGCCCAGCCAGTTGATATGAAAAAGATTCTTGCCATTATTTCTATATCTGACTATAGTCGTTTTATCCTGGAATCCGGAATGAATCACCCTAACCATATTGGACCGTAAAGTGACTGTATTGGCAATATCCTTTATCTGCAGGTAATAAATCCCCGGAGGTACTGCCGGCCCGCTCATATCACAATATAGATTATAGCGACCTGATCCAAGATTATCCCGGTTTAATACTCCGATGTCCGACAAAGCAATCGTTCTGTCCGGACGAATAATATTCAATGTAAATCCTCCGGAATAATTGATTCCTCCTTTTACATTGATGTAAAAAGAAGTAATCTCTCCCGGAACCAATACCGGCATATAAGGCAGATTACTCTGTTCATTCGGATACGGACATGGCAGGTATGAGTGATCCTTGAATGAAGGATCACTGTTCCAGCGCAAAAAATTGTTACTATTTACTTCCATTTTTCAGTTCAGCATTACGTTTTTCAAAATGTTGGATTCGCGCGTAAAATTCAAATACAGTAAGCCTGCGCGTATCTATTCCGGATTCTTCCATTCCAGATTTAATTTCTTCAAAATGCAGTTCATGTTCGATTACAGCATTTTCCTGACCGGGAGAAAATACTTTCGGCTTTAGAAAGTTTAAAAAATATTGATTCAACCGCTCTATCTCCTCCAGTAAGTGATCTTCTCCATCCAGTTCCATTGTTATCTTAAGCTCTAACAGCTTCAGCATATTGGCGATATAATTAAAATCACTCCCGGCAAACCATTTCGGGAAGTAAGATTCTAATTCAACATCAATTTTTTTTTTAACTGATCAAGCTGTTCCTCAACCATTCCGATAGTCAGGCCTTTGCCTGATAAATCATCTAATAACAGCTTTATATTATCTTCCGAATAATCATCTATCACTTCTTTATCAATGCTATAGATGAAACAACCGAAAGCTAAAGATTGAAATGATATTCCTTCAAACATTGCATACAGGTTGTAATGCAGATTCTCACGCTCTGTCACAGCTTCTTCCAGTTTTCCTGCTGACAACAATGCATCCAGCTGCTGAAAATGTTTATCCACATCTTCCATTGTGCTACCTATACCTGAATCCTGCATAAGATAACCCTGCATAAGATTGAACAGGCTAACTGGCATCTCTTTTATAGTAGCATACAGCTTTAACTTTGTTCCTGAAGGCAATTCAATAGTTGTCATGATATAATCAGTTTGAATGTAAGAAATGATACCGGTGCACTCGCAAAAGGCACAACAAGAAACCAATAGTCATGCTGCAGATATACCATAATACTACAGATTATAAAAGCTATCCGGAAAGCAAAACAAAAGTAGCAAGGTCGGCACCAGGACAGCCATTTAGGTTTGTAAAGCTCATACCAAGAAATCCAGCCCCATTTATGGAGACAGAACATGAATGTGCAGATAATCAGAGCCAGGAGTATGGTAAATTCTAACATATCGAATAGTTGTATTTTAAAACCATATTAACTCTTAATCCTGCATACGGCAACATCAGGTACTGTGTATCGATATCATCTATGGTAAATCCATCAAAGATTTCTTCCGCATCCTGATCAGTAAAGGATGTTATCTTCAATACGTTATCGGCAGATCCTATTAATTCCAGTACATCTGCTTTCAGATTGGCAATGGAAGGTCCTTGAACATGCCCAGGTATCTGAGAGGTATTGACCCAAATGATCAGTGAAACGGATACTTCGATATCCATATCGGTTGATGGATTAAAAACTTTCACATCTTCTTCTCCAGTCAAAACAAAGAATGCCTGCCCTTTAAGAAAATCATTTGGCAGGATGTTCATGTACTCATTTCCTCCTATCCATACTTTTGGAATTTCAGATTTACGCCCGGTTTCCATGTTTTTTTCGCGGAATGGATAAGCCCTGTGAAAGACTTTCATCCACGCGAACTTAGTAGCCAAAGCTGTCTGCAGAGAATAAATTGCTGCATCTATTCCAGGAAGATTGGAGGTTGTTATATTAGGGTTATTATAGCTCATAGTATTTTGCTTCTGATGCCGTTCTGAACCTGTCCTGTAATATCTTCTCCCAATTCATGAATATCTTCTAAAGTCAATCCAAGTATATCGTCTCCATATTTATCCTGCAGCATATCTGCCTTTTGATCATTAGAGGTGATTTCAAAGTCTTTGCTGCCAAACTTTGGTTTGATAGAATTATGAAAATCTCCTGTTAGTTTCAGATCCACAGGACGCCATCTGTTTTTATAATTGAAATCTTTATAAATTCCCAGATCCCGTAGTTCTGAATCCATACCACTCTCCAGCTGCTCTCTGTTGTAATCTGATATAGTGTTGCGATTAGCCTTAAGTGAAGATGACACATAATCATCAAGCGAACCATCTGAAGTTCCTGATCTTACTCTGCTAACTAAATTGTCCAATGCTTCAAAACTCATAATATATCAATATATAGTTCCAAATGTAATTCCTGCAGACTGACATGGCAGACATTCCGAGTTTAGTAATCCGAGATCAAGATTTACTACTTCAATTTTCTTCTCAAGGGATTTATACAGGCCTGTAGCTTTATTTTCTTTGTTGTCCAAAGCATAGAATGCTTTCTGACTTAAGGTTTTACTCTGTTGATTATCCCGACTGGTATGTGCCATTTCTTCAATCATCAGCACAGCGGCTTGCGTAGCTAAAGCATCTATCAATAGTAGTTTATTTGCGCAAAACACAGCTGTAAGATCGCATGTAGCTGCAGTTACAAGATTGAGTCCCCAGCTGTATCTATCAACTAAATTTTCATTATCAATATCCCAGATTGTCCGGTCTTCATTTAGGTTAACCGAGTCTATGTAGAAGGCCTGAACATAGAGATATCTGTTCCATTTCTTCCACAAACTGTATTCAACAGGTGCACAGCTGCACGGTGGCTTTATAAAGCTAACAGCTTTATTAATGGCTCGTCCATTCAGATCTGATTCGTAGTATCCCAGATAGTAGGTCGATTCACTAGCTATCATGGTCAGCTCACTTTCACTTATATCATGCCACTGGAGCTGATACTTCTTGAATGAACTGATAGTCCATACTTTCAGCGGTTGCGACAGATCCTGTTGATACAGGTAGATCTTTAAATCCAGATTCTCGCTTTCAAATTGTGTTCCCAGCTTCTTTAACAGTAATGAGATGTCCTGAGTCTTTCCTTTCAATCTGAACCCTACAAATCTGTTGTATTTTTCTATTGTGTCGTGAACAGATCCAGGAGAGTCATATAGTTTAGTATCCGGAAAGATCGTTTTGGCATTATTGTTCAGCTGTTTATTTGTATAGATCGAATTGGAGAGTCTTACAAGGGCATCAGACATTCGTTCGCTCAGATAATTATTCAGTACTACATTATCTGTTACTCCTTCAGATCGTTCAATGATTCCGGCTTCACTGATCACTGACCATATATTCTCTATGGACATGAGCGAATGCACAGAGTTAAGAAAAAAACCGGAATGGGGGTTCAGATACACCTGATCCGGAACGGGTAAATTCAGATCCAGGGCTCTTCTTATGCCGATCTGTCCATTGAAGCAATTTCTTAGACGTTTCTGATCTATCATATATTGTATTCGATTATCTTTAGCAAAAAACCCGACCGGTATGAACCGACCGGGAAAACCAATATAAATTATGAACAACCAGTACTAAGGTGTAGTTGGCTTTGGAATAACTGTTTTTATAATCGGGGACTTGTTGTCTGAGCTGTAAGCAGCAACAAAACTAAAGTCTGCCTCCCATTTCTCCGATTTAACCCAGGTGGCTTCAAAACCTTCTCCGTGAGTAGCAGATAAATCACGACATTCTGTTTTGGTGGTAACCGCCCATTTAAGTCCCAGAATAGGATCTTCTTTAATAGTAACTGTAGTACCATTGCCAAAATCAGCATTATTCTGAGCCTCCCAGTGATTCCAGTTGAACACTCCGATTGAGCCTTCAGCTGCAAAGTAATGCACTTCCCGATTCGTGGCTCCCGGAATAACTCTGTTGGATGTATACTGCAGATATTTCTTTGATGCTCCCATTTTATCCTGCTGGTTACCGGCTCCGTATGATTTCCAGTATTTATTGTAAGTCGCTTCGGATTCGGTATTGGCCACATCGATAAATGGTCCATACAAGTCATTCATCTTCAGAACGGATTCCATATTAAAATAAATATCATCGAAAGTTGTCTGATATGCTCCTCCGGCTATAGTGGCCAGATCGGTAGCAGCCAGTGAAGTTGCTTTCTTGGTCTCTAAAGCATTGAAGGCATCTGTATCCAATGCTGCAAATACAGCAATCAATCCATTGAGCAACTGATGTGCATAGTCTTCTTCTGCTGATATCATATTACCGGCATTGACTGCAGGTGCAATAACAATAGGAAAACCTTTGTGTACCCAGGATAATGGAACCAGTTTTGAAACACCATTTGTACCTGGGATATCACAACCTCTTTTGGTAATGATATCAACGGCCATCTTATCCAGCACAGGAATCTTCTGTGGCCGGACTGGTGAGGTTCTGGATTTCTCTACAAATGATTTTGGCAACAGTAGATCTGCATTATCTATGAATGCTGCTAATGCTCCATAACGGGAAAGTCTTGTTTCCCAATCTCTGAATTTGCGATTCTTGACATCAATAATCGCGTCTAATTGTTTGGTAGGATTTAAATCTAACATTGTTGATAGTCTAAAATTTTTATTCTATTAATTGTTCCTACCGTATTCTCCTAACGGCTTATTTAACAATACCATACTTTTTTAAGGCTTCTTCGTATTGATCCATGAATTCTTTGGATGTCTCTGAGATACCTTTTGCTTTCAGATTGGCGATAACATCTTCTTTGGTACTGCCTGCGGAAAGTTCATTGCCCCCTGCGGTACCTGCTCCGCTCTGTTTACGCCCATTGGCCGCAAAGTAGGTTTTGTAGTTTTCGGCGATCAGGTCTGCTGCTGAAAGCGGTTTCCCGTCTTTGGTACTTACCTGCAGCTCCTCGCCTTTGTAGAAGACAACATTCCCGTCATTGTCTTTTTTTGCAGTATAAACAGACTGGAAATTCTGTACGATCATCTCCTTCTGTTTATTTGCGAAATCTGTTTTTTGTTCGTCAGTCAATTGAGATGGCACTGCTATAGTGAAACCAGCTACTGCAGCAGAAAGATTCAATGCGACTTCTTTCCTGAAGTATGTTTCATGCACCTGACTGAGCTCGGTCTGTTTGCTCTTCTTCTCATTTTCAAGCATTTCCTGAAGCTGTTTCAACTGGTCTTTATCAACGGGATTTCCTCCTTTAGCAGCCTCTTTGATTTCAGTCACCTTTCTTTTTAAAAAGTCATAAGTCTTCTCTTCAGGTTTTTTCCGGTCTCCGGTCAGTTCGAACAGGTCCTGATCATACTTTTCATGCAAGGCTTTAATCTGGTCTTTGATCTTCACTTCGACCAAAGGTTCGACTTTAGCATTGAGGTATGCCTCATCCTGTTCTTTTGTTCGGATGACCATTCCGGAGTTTTCCAATGCCTTTTGTGCATCTGTCAGTACAGAATTCACTAACTGTGTCTTGATGCCTTCATCAGCAAGAGCTGCTTTAATCTCGTCGAATGTTAGTGCCATATTTATATTTCGTCAATTGATGATATTCAATTAATCGGGAAATTATTTGAGTCCGCCAAATTAATCATGGAGCACCAGTACGCTCTTACCTTTGAACGCATCTGTCTTTTTCAGATGTTCAAAGATGCTCGGATCAAAGATTTGTATCTTAGCCGAATGCTTCACTTCGGATACAACTCCTCCGGATGTCTCTACATCTGCAAAACAGACGACAATACTTCCTTCAGGATTGTAATCTAAGGGATACTCTTTGTCCTGATCTTTGTTTCCATAATATTTGCCGTCTTCCGTTATTACCTGCAGCTGTTGTTCCTGGTTTTTGTTCTCCTCTCCCTGCTGGGGAGTTGACGAAGATTGATCTTGTTGATCATCAGGTTTACTATCTTCCTGATTTGTTTCGTTTGAATGATCATCAGGAATATTAGAGGATGTATTAACATTAGCTTCAGCTGCTGGATCTTCGGATCTTGTACCTTTTTCCTGATCAGTATTTGAATCCAGATCCGGTATTGAATTATTTACCTGCTGCTGTTGTTCCTGGTTTTTGTTCTCCTCTCCCAGCTGGGGAGTTGACGAAGATTGATTTTTCTTTGACATATTCTTTTAATTTTTCGTTTATCCGTGCGATTTTGATTTTTAAAGGAAGTGCATATCCAAATTCTACAATACTTCCATACTCCAGTTCAAATTGGTCTATGAGATAGGAGAAGTTAAGTTTAATGGCATATCCTTCGGGGTCCGCTTCAGCAATTCCCAAATTCTTGCATTCATTTACTGTCAGATCCGGATACGGCTCCAGATAACGCAGAACTTCCATATTATCTTTTTCTGAGGGATTGTTCTTTGCCTGTAGCTCGGTTAGCATCTTTCTTTTGGATGAAAGGATATATAATGGAAGTCCTGCTGATTTAGCGGACTGGTACTCCTTAGTAAGTTCATCCAGTGACTGGAGATAAAATTCTGTGCCGTGATTAATGGAGCTGGCCACGAATACTTCTCCAAACATTAAGCGTCCGACTGTATTCATTGTCCAGGTGCGAATTGCGTCAAGATTAGATGCAAGATATCTTAATATGTTGGTCTGGCTCTCAAACTGCGATCTGATCTGATCTTCGTTCATTGCTTCCTTATTCAGCAGTTTGGAGTCTATCTTCCCTGTACTTTTTTGTTTGATAAAATTCTCCAGCCGATCCAGCTCATCCACATTGTATTTTAATGATTCGGAGTCTACCGTCACTACTCCAATAGGATCTCTTAGGTCTGGATCGTTCGGATGACGTTGCACCGGCACATTAATCAGGGATCCGGGACCAATAAGTTTTTTGGCTTCACAGGATGGACAGACTTTAGTTTTGACAATACCTTCATCGTCTGTATAGTGAGTGAATCCTCCTTCACATTCGCTTCCTTGTTCATTCTTATAGTTGCATCGGCCTTCAAATGCCCAGTAGATAGGATAGGACGCATACAAATCCAGGCTTTTCTTCATGGTAGAATAAAGCAGGAACCAATCTAATCGGGATAATTGCGATGATATCGGACTTTGCTTGCTATATGGGTTGTTTGTGTCAATATTGTCCCGCCACATATAGTTTGCCGGGCAATAGCCTAGATCATGAGGGTTTTCAGTGACAAGCGTTAGGTTTCCTTGCCCGTCTTTATAAAATATCCGGTAAAACTGGTCGTCAAAAGCTGCAACATTTCCTTTTGAATTGAAAATGATATAATTGAGTCGATTATTAATTGGATCATAATCAAGATCGATAACCTGTTCAATGGGTAGAAGATAGTAATATGGTTCCGGATAATCTCCACTCTGCTGCTGAGGAAGATCTACAATAACTATACTATTGATGGAAGAGAGGATGGCTCCAAATACATCTCTTTTCCAGAAGTGTTCGTCATTCTTGAGAATTAAATAATCGTCAAAGAGCTCTTTGTATTTGGCATCTGTGAATGTGTAATCGTACAAGCTGTTTTGTGCATCAAATACTTTGATATACTCATCTGCTATCTCATCTATAAGGTCATTGGTAGCTAAAGGAAAGGTAAATAGCTTTTGAAACTGATCAAACTTATCACTGGCTGTAATGATGGATTTTACCCAATTTATAAAAACAGGATAATATCCATTAGCATCTTCCTTTTTATCGGCTATTGTAGCATGAAAGCTGAGACGCTTCTCATGAAAGATCGCTTTATGAAGTTTGAGTCCGTTTGCCGGAGCTTTTATTAGTTGCTTTATTTGCTCGCTTGATAACGCCATCTTGCAGTTCGAATCCTTTGTTAGGTAATAATTCCCAATTCTTCCATCCTTTTCTATTCTCGAGGTCCAGTAAGGACTGGGCGTGATCAATTGTAAACAGACGCTCGCCCAGATCTTTGCAGACCAACGTTACTTTTGTTAGTCTTTCCATGATATCGGATTAAAGTGTACGTGGATTGAATGATGCTTTTACCATCTTGAAGTATTCGGACCAGCCAAAACGAAGTTCAAAAGAACAGTTGTAGGTATTGTTGGCATTGAATCCCTCAGTGGCCACATCAGGTACAAACAAGTTGAAGATTTCAAACCCTTGCACATTGCCATCCCGGCCATCATAGATAATGTTGTCATTGGTGGCAAAGAAGTATCCTTCAAGATTAGTTTCGCCTGGCTGCACCTGTGTCTCTGCACATAATGCTCGCAGACCTTTAGCAGTTTCTGCCGATACGTTTTTGATGATGAAAGGAACAACTACTGAGGATCCACCCTGAAGTTCAGCCACACCGTTCAATGTTGTATTATCGTTACCACCGGTTTTGATGGGTTCTCCTACCGGGATAGTAAATCCCGTAAAGAATGGGGATACAACAATCTTCTTTTCATCGGTAGCAGTCAATAGCGCTGTCCATGAGGCCTGAAGAGCAATAGCTGCATCGTCTGCAAAACGTTCTACAGATGTTTTACGACCGAAAGCTATTTTTTGGATCTGATCAAATTTTACAGGGCAGTTTGTTGCCGGAATAGCTGTCAAGGCAGCTGGAAGGGGACATTTGAATAGCATAACTTTTAATTTTTAGTTTTAAATCTGTCATGCCGTCCCCTGGCAACTATTCAAAGTAAATAGTTTTTTTAGTATTTTGCAAAAAAACTATTTTATGAATCAATCAGAAAAATTGGATACACTTCTAAAGGTACTTTATGAGTTTCCTTATAATAATCAATACTATGATTTTTCGGAGATTGCAGGAAGTGCAAAATTAAGTTTAACTTCAGAAGAATTAACAAGATTATTTAAGCGTTTAAGAGATGATTCCTTTATTGAGGCAAAATTCTTTTTGGGTGGATATGGATTCGCAAGAATAACTTCTTACGGAATAGACTTTGTTGAAGGAGATTCTTATAAACGGAATGAATCTTTAATTACAACTAATAATTATCATACAACAGTAACCAATAGCTCCGGAATATCCGTTGTCAACGCTTCATCTGGGGTTAATGTAAATATTTCAAATATTGAGAATGTTAACAGTAAAATTGAAGAACTTACTAAATTGATTCAAGCAAGTCCTAAAGTTCCTGAAAAAAGTAAAGCCGATATGATTGAATGTATTGATGAGATTAAAAGGTCTTTAGTGCGTAAAGAAAAGCCAAAGTTTGCTTTTCAGGCACTATTAGGTATGGTAAATAACTTTGCGGGAATTGCTTCACTCGTTGTAGAAATTGGAAAATTAATCTTTGGTAATAATGGATAATTCTAATTGGTTTTACATTATATTCTCTCAGGCTGCTATAACTGCAAGCATCGGCAAATTACTTCATATTTCATTGACATCATATGTTAATAAAAAATCTGAAAATCAAGCGCAAAAAGAAGATATAGGAGAATTAACTACTATTGTTAAATCTGTTGAATCAACTTTTAATAGAGATTTTGAAAAATTCAAGATTGATATAGACTATTTTAAGTCAATACGGCTATCAAATTTCGAATTAGAAAAGAAAACTTTAATTGAATATCATGCAATAGTCAACACGTCAATATTTAAAATTTTCGATATTGATCTATGGGACCTTAATAAGTTACCTATCTACCAAATTAACAATGTAATAAATGAGATGAAGATGTTTAAAGAATTATCAAATCATTTGTCTAAAGTTAGGTTATTGATTAAAGATGAATCTATCATATCAAAGGCTCGAGAACTTAATTCTGCAGCTTTAAATTATCAAGGAAAAGTACAATCTAAACTTGCGGTATTTTATATCAAAAAGGAACACCGAGATCGTGAATTTGAAATTGTCAGAGATTTTTTACAAAAAGGAATTGATCAAAAGGTCATTATTTCAGAAATGCTTTCATTTAGAATTATAGAGGAAGAATTAAATATGTTAGTAGATAATTATCAAAAAGTAGAGAGACTCTCTTTTTACCGAGAGGTACAAACTATAGATGAAGAATTTGTAGATATGGTAAAGAAGTACATTAACGTTAATTCCGTCGACTAACACCAAAGTCATCAGAGATAGAGTTAAGATCGAACCAGGCACGCATACAGAAGTTATCTCCAAAGTCCGGAGATCTTCCAAAGAGGATTGCCTTTTGTTCGGCCTTATCATTAATTCGCTTCTTACCCTCTGAATCTTTGTCCTTTTTCTTTACAGAGCGAAGATCCTGTTCAATATATTGGAGGATAGTAACTTCCTTTCCTTTGTGCTTAAATTTCATAGAGCGGTATTCTCTTCCGCTGCGATCCACGATGATTACTGTTTCGTTCGTGGCGACAACCTGCACTAAACCAACATTCACCAACTCTGCTGCCCGGTAATAGCATTGTGTCTTGAGATTCTGATAAAATTCTTTAATTCCTGTCTGTGGATCTATTAAAGCAGCTGTACCACCCTGAAAACCTTTGTACCCACCGACACCAACAGCCCCACCTCCTACTCCATCCTGATCAATCAGAACTTTATGTTTCGGGATTCCGAATTGCTTTCGTTGGGATTCTATACCATTGACAATATCCTGTTCATCTGTTGACATCATGACAATGATACGTACAACCTTCCAGCCTTCCCAGACAAAAATTACAGTGAAATCGCGACCATGCCGGGCTGCATCACAGGTAATGCAGCGGAACTTCGTATCGGTAACAAAGTTTGTAAAAACAGATCTGATTGCATCATAGTTGAACAAGGCTGTTCCATCGGTTCGGATTTTCCAATTGCCGTCAAGCAGCTTTGCTCTCTCATCTGCATCCTGAGCCATTAGATTTGCCAAATAACCCGGATCTTTCATAAGTAATGCTTTATTCTCGTAGACAGATCCGGGAATGAAAGTGACCGACTTTACTAAATCAAACCTGTTTATTTCTTTCGGTATCATGCTCCACAAGTCATCTGTTACTTTTGATATCACTTCAGTTTTACTATTTCCCCATATTAGATTTTCTCCCATGTTGATCATATATCGAATAGCTCCTGACCGTTCCGAAATAGGATATCCTGTTTCCTGATCAATCCACCATTCGATAAATTCTGCAACCCAACTATCAGGGTCCGGATTACATGTAGCACGGATGTAGGGACGAACACCACATGCGGAACGGTTACGGGAAAGAAGATAGTTGAACATTTTCCAAGTAAAATGTGTAAGCTCATCATAGATAATCAATGGATACTGTGCCCCTTGATGGTCGTATATATTTCTTTCATGTTGTATGTGCGAAAACTTGACCTTGGATCCGGTTTTGAAATACCATGTACTTTCATTTGAATTCGGTTTTCCTCCAATCAAGGGGTAAACTTCGGCCGATGTGTCCCATAATCCCCCAGGATTCTTAATCTGTGGAATCGTCCTCCGAAACATCATTGCTGAAAATTTAGGATTTACCAAATGTCTCGTGCCCTCTAACAGCTCTGCATAAGTCTTACCTCCACCAGCAGAACCTCCTCCTATAACAATATCTGCAGGAGATGAAAGAAACTTTGTCTGAAATCCAGGTTGAGGTTTAATGATCTGATGTGCCTTCGGAATCTTTATCATTTGAATTTCTTTGGTCGTCTGGTAAAACAATAACTGCCGGTAGTATATTGGCTTCTGAAAGCAATGGCTCCCCATCCTTGCCGGTCAACTGTATACGATTAATTTTAATTCCATCAAGTTCGGCCATTGAATCCAGTATTTTATTTATCGCTCTGGCTCCGGAAGCAGTAGTCTTTACTTTAGGATCCATGTCGCGGATAATCTTCATCTTTCTCTTCATGTAGAAAGCCTTCTTAATATCCATTGACAATTCATTCTTTTCTTTGAACTCTTCGTATGCTGACTTGATATAACGCTGTGCCTGGCGATCGGATACACCCCACTTGTTGACAATAGAACGCATGATATCAGAATAAGTATGATCATCGAGTATCCACTCCTGTACATTTCTGATACGTCTTTCTATTTCAAACTTTGATGACTTCTCCGTCTTTTCACTCATTACATTCTTTTGATGACTGCGATATGTCTGTTTAGTTCATATATACGATCCCGCAGCTTTATTGCTTCGGTTTCACGCATTTTTTTAATCTCCGGATCATACTTATCCAATGTGTCAACTTCATAGGCCTTCAGCGCATTAGTATTAATGTCTATTTGCTCTAAAAGATAGTTTAATATTAATTCTTTGACATCGTTCATGATCTGCAGCTTTTCCTGAGTTGATAAATTGTCCTTGTTGCTCATAATTAAAGTCGTTGATTGTCAGATTCCCATTTAGATGTTTAAATGTAGCAACAATTCCACGCTTTTGGCAATACCTGATATATCGAATTATAATGGATTGAACATATGCAGGATCTATCTCTATACCATAACATTTTCTTCCTGAAGATTCTGAAGCTATTAAGGTGGAACCGGAACCTAAGAAAAAGTCAATAACCACCTCTCCAGGTCTGGTTGTATCCAAAATGGAATCAGCAACCATAATTACCGGTTTAGGTGTAGGATGATTCTCGAGTTCTTTTCTGTCAGGATTTTTAATACTTGTAGCAGACGGATAGTTCCAGACATTAGTACGGATCCGGTCTTTGAGTTCAAGGTGAGACAGATGTTTTGCTTTATCTCCGGATTTGAAGATATACACCATCTTATGATTGTCTTTATAAAAACCTTTATGATCGAGCATATCCTTCTCCCAATAATAGGAATCAGGACCTGAATGAAATGCAAAACATAGTTCATGTTTTGCACGATAGAAGGAACCATTGGCCATGAGATCTTTATTCCACACGCAGACTTGCTTAGGTACTGGTGAGCCGTAAACACGACGGGCAGCTTCGCACATATGCCAGCTGTGCCGAAAGTCCATAAAGATGAAATGGATAGCTCCCTCTACTGTATTATCCTTAGCGGTCTGCATGATCAGCTGAAGGAAAGCGGCAAATTCATCGTCGGACATTTCTCCGGCTCCCATTGCGAAGTTTTTATGGTGTATACCGGAGAAGAAGTTTGTTGGAAGATTGTATGGCGGATCCGTTGACAATATGCGACCTTTAACAGCTCCATGATCAAATAGTTCTTCAATAGCATTTGGGTCAGTAAAGCTTCCACACACCACCTTGTGTTCACCTAATTGAAAAACATCTCCGGAACTAACGATTACACTTTCTTCATCAACAAAGACCTCCTCTTCTTCAGCATCGAGAATGCCTTCTATATCGTAGGTTTGAATGAAGCGATCTTCTGAGAAATCCGGCAGCACTATTGTCTCTCTAAGTTCTTTAAAGTTGAGGTCAAACTCTGTAATAAAGTCAAATAGTCCTTTTTGCTGTAGCCTGGAATAGATCGCAGAATAAATTAAAGTAAGTCTTGCAGCCTCTTGTATGTCTTTACACTGAATAAATAATGCAGGAAGTTCTTCAGGAACCGTAGATCCATCTTGCTTTAGGGACCGCAGCGCTTCAATCCGTGACTCTCCATCCAGACAGTAATGGTTAAGACCATCCTGCCAGATATAGAGAGGTTGTACAAATCCATTTTCAACAATGGAATTTTTTAAACGTATAAAAGCGTCTTCAGATATTGCTTTCAATCCGGGAGTACGGATCGACTTTAAGGTGTCCCAGTGGATAGACCCCAAGCGTAACACCTTGCTTTGGATATTTATTTCGTCTATCTGCATAGTGCAAATAGTACGAAATAAAGGCTATCTATTCAAAATTAGTTTATTTTGGTCATAATTACATTCGCTAATTGTTCTTGTAGTCTGTTACCTCCTTCGAACTGAGTGTAATCTTCATTCCAATAACAATTTGGATATATTAATATTCTTCCACCATTCAATCTGAGGGCTATAGAAAATTTATTTTCGAAAGGGTTCATAATATAACTTGCGATGTTTATTTCAGTTTTGAAAACCCCTGATTTGTTATAATTTTCATAATTATATCCTTCACCATCACGTATGTGATATTGATGAGCAAAAACAAAATTTAGAGATTCATCTCTATATTTAATTTCCCAATTTCCATCAAACATTTTAATTTTTGTTTTTTCTTCCATATTAATCAATTTATCATCAGCACCTTTTATCACTCCATTAGATTTTGAAAGCTCTGCATCTTTCTCTGTAATCTGAGTCTTAAGTTGTATATTCTCTGCGACTAATATCCCTTCATCTTCAATTATCTTCGAGAGTTTCAAAACATCTGCCTCATATTGCTCAACTACTCGTAAATATCTAGAGGTGGGCACATAGCCCTTGCCTGAAACAATCTTTATGGTTTTTTCCTCCTTTATACCAACCCATGTTTGAACCCAACTAAAAAACCATTTGACAAAAGGATAAGCAAGAGCAAATACCGTTGGCCAAATATAATTTCGCCAAGGATTTGCATTTTCTTTGATAAGCATAGTGTAGTTCTCATAACCCAACTTCTCAATCGATGAAGAATTATACCAGATTAAACCAACGACAATTGGCCAGTTCCAGAAAATCCAGGAAATACAAAAAGATAAAATAAAAGGATTATTCAATCGAAGATTGATTGATTTTAATAGATCGTTCATTGTAAAATTTTATTTTGATTATGGTTTATCAGAAAGGGGAATTACTTTACAACCTAATCAAGTCTTGTTAATTTAAAATAAGGAATATCAGCATTTGAATTTTTATCAATAGTTTCTAAAATTCTATAAGAATCGTCCATCCATCTCAAATTTGTAATTTGCAATCTTCTGTAGCTTCCGAAGACTTCCGTTATAAATAGAAAATTTAAAGTGACTCTTAAATCAGAAAAATTCATAAAATAATTTAATAATTGAATAATACTTAATTTAGAATTATCAAAATAAATATTTCCATTTAGAATGTTGATTTTTCTATCAATTTTTTCATTCTTAATATCGTCTTCTAACAATAAATTCCACTCTCCATCGAATATCGTTTTTTCACTCCCTTTACTTCTATTCTCATTCCATTGCTGTAAAGAAAGAAAATCAGTATTTAGTTTTACATTCAGCTTTTCTTTCTCAATTTGATCAATTTTAAGCTTATTATTTTCGGTTGTCAACTCACTTTCTTTTTCCATTAGTGAAGCAATCTTTAAGACATCTGATTCATATTGATCGGTTAAGCTTAAATATTTAGACATAGGAACATAGCCTTTCTTAGTAATACCTTTTACAGACTTTTCTTCTAATGTGTCAACAAATGCCTGAAATGAATTAAAAGCCCATTTTGCCAAAGGGAAGATAACAGCAAGTAGTGCCGGAATGTAATAATTATTCCAATGATTTGAATTTTCACTAATTAATGACTCGTAACTGCTATATCCAAAGCTATTTATTGTTTTAGAATTAAAAAATAATAGACCAATTACAATAGGCCAATTACACACAAGCCATGATATACAAAAGGAAATTATAAAAGGATTATTAATCCTAATATTAATTGATTTTAAAAGGTCATTCATGTTAATATAATGGTTTTCTCAAAAATACATATTCTTGTAATCACTTGCAATCATAGCTAAGAGCTTTAATAATCAACCCCTAAATATTCTGTCGTAGAAAACCTACTATCAAACTCAATTACAACCTATAAATCAACCATTTAAAATTTACAATCTATTTTTGGCAAGACATATAATGACAGATTATAAAAATTACATCGTAAACACATTGAGATATTAAGAGATAATTCCACAAAAAATTAAAGTATGTAGGATAATAATTTCAATATTATAAAAATAATCACCGATATAATCATAAGTGATAAAAATCCAATCATGATCTTCTTAGAAATTTGAGATAATTCTTTATTTTTAAATGCATCACTCCTAATTATTAGTTCCACTAAAATGACACAATACATTATTAGAAACATAATAACGTTGACAAAAACAACGAAATCGCTTATCTCGCTTAAGTAATTACTAATAGAATGATCATTGCTAATAGAAATTTTAAAGTTTCTAAACACGGACTTTGATCCAAAATATATCATACTTAAATTAAGTAAAATATTTAGAAAGTAAAATATTTTTCCGATGACCTTCATGTTTATAATAAGTTTTTATAGAAACCTTGGACAATATTACATTTAAACTATTAATAAATTTACGGATTACCGTAATTATAATCAATGATCAAAACTTTTCACTAAATCGTTATATTAAATTTTATATGAGAATTGATTATTAAAAAAATAAATCACTTACTATTTTCCTTCATTTTAACTGCCAGTACCTCGAGCTCTCTGATGAAATCGCACAACTCACTGTGTTTTTGAAAAAAGAAAGTATTTCTATTATTTCCTTCGAAACAACTTATCATAACTTCATTAGCACTGTTTAGCTCGATTTCTATTCTGGTCGAAATATCAGTGTCTTCATAAATTATTTTCTTTGCCATAACTTTAGTTATTTTGAGTACTATTATCTGTGTGACTTCCACCAAAATGATTTGGATTGAACTTCTTGTTTAAATCTTCCTCCAGATCTAACAGAGGAATCATTGTCTGTCCCATACATCTGTTTATACAGTGAAACATATTAATGGTATCAGCCACTTTTCTGTTTCGCTCTATCGAATTTTCAAAATGCTCCAGTTTAGCCTTTAGCTCTATTTTACCGTCTCTAATTTTAGCGGTTGAATACGTAGGATCTATTTTTAAGAGGTACTCTGAGAAGCCTGGTTCATGGATTACCACAAAACCGGCAATATCTTCACGCGACAGGATATCCCGGATCTCCTGCATCGCTTTCTTTAATTTTGGACTGTATTGCATAATTCAATTGTTTATTATTTTCTTTATCTGATTTAGTGTATATCTTTTATTCAGCTGCTGGGGTGTGACACGTATAAGACGCCAGCCTAAAGCAACGGCTTCATTGTATTTTTCCATATCAGCGATAAATCCTTTGCCCCGGGTGTGACGTCCCTGCGTCCAGACACCTCCTTCAACCTCTATGGCAATCTTACAACTGATGATCGCATAATCGAAACGCCATAATCTTTCCGGATGAAAAATATACTCCGTAGTAACATTCAGATGCAGCTCTTGTAGGACTGATAAGATGAACAGGTCCTTTTTATCCTGATGACGTTCAACTTTATTCCGCTTTTTAGAAATTTCATCTCGCTTTCGGGAAACTTCGGTACACTTTTTATTACTTTTCACTTTCCGGAACACATTGGGTGCCACCTCTGTCAGTCCTAATCCTTTGATTTCTTTTATGGATAATCTCTTTTTCATGCTTACTTTCTGCCGGAATACTTAGCTCTTATCTTCTCCGGATCCTGATCAGGATTAATGAAAACTGTTAGTTTGCTGTTGATCACTAAAGGGATCTTACCTGCAGTGGAATCTTTGACAGGTCTATCCGGTTTGAAATTATTCATGTTTATCCGGACATCGTACTTGGTTGGCCGTAAGCCGATCTCCCGGTCTCTTTTATTTACTTTTAGCTTCGCTGTCTGTTTTGGGTATTTAAGGCCCATATCCCGAATTTTATTCCTGATTGAATTATAACTCACATCAAAATGCTTCCCAAGATCGACCAAAGACATCCGCTGCAGATGATCTCTGATAAACTGTAATTCCTCAGCTGTCCATTTGTGTTGCTTAGCTTTCATTATATCCTCCTGTCTTTAGATTTTGGTGAGAATGGGATTACGTTGCACATTTCTCTCAGACGAGATCTTACCCGTGAGCCATAGAAGGCTTCAATATCTTCTGTTGTCAGATTAGCCGTAAAGTGCGTTTTACCTTTCAACTTAGAATCATCGTAGCGACCATGTATAATGCTGGCCATAACATTAGCACTGTTACCAAAGTTTTTGGAAATATCTTCGGTTCCCAGGTCATCAAAGCAGCTACCGATCAGATCGTGTCCGAAATTTCGCTGTGGATAGTCTATGACGGGTTGTATATTGGCTACAATCACATCATGACCGTACTTCTGGTATTCTCCAGTAAGATCTTCACATCTTCGAACCACAAAAGGATTAAACGAATTGTATGATAGGGCTTTCATCAGGGTGGTTTTACCGCAGCCGACAGGTCCGATTAGCATTATTCCTTTTTTCAGAGACATGCCATATTCTGTTTCGAATCTTTCGGATCCGGAAAAGTATAGAAGCAGCTGTTCAATTACTATCTCATTGTCCTGGTCAATTACCAGCTCTTTTCCGGATTCTTTGTAATATCTTTTCAGATATCCGGACAGATCCTGATAGGATAAAACAGGATATACGGGATCCCTTTTAACTTTTTCAATGTAGGCCTCGCTCCTGATCCGCTGATCCTTCACTTTACGTGCTAATCGAAGTGCTTCAGACTTTTCTGCTTCAGTGAGCTCTATGTGATCATAAGTTTCCATAGGAATCGATTTCCCTTCGAGGTTCGACCCCTGCTGGCTTAAGGTTTGTTTTAATGTTTGCATAATCTTCACGTTTTAAAGCGAACAGACCTTTCCATCCGTTTGAAATTGATTTTTTAATAATTGCTATTGCTGTGGATTCATCACCTGAAGACAGATCTTTCAACTGTTTCAATGCAGCACTTTCTGATTTTTCTGTTTTGTAGGTGAATCGGTGTTCTACAGATTTATACTTTTTCCAGTTTTCCCATTCTTCCCTGAAGTTTTCCGAATCAAAAGGAAATTCAATTTTTACCTTCACCTCACGCCCACGCGTATCCCCTTCCTTTTCCTTATTCCCTTTCCCTTCCCTTTCCTTTTCCTGTGGTGAATACTCACTGAGTACTCCGTGAGCATCGGATGAATCTGTATTATCAAGCATTTTTATTAGCATTTCCTCGTCGATGTGCCTGGCTTCAGAAGGTCTGTTAATCTTTTGATGGCTACGGAATGTGCGGATATATAGATAGCTCTCTCCTTTGTATTCAAGAGGTATCAGCATCCGGGCATTCACTAAGGCATCTATCCATTTACGAACTTCATTGGCTCTAAGTGCATCATCATATGGGAACAGCTGAGACTTGATAAATTTTTCAGAACCACGGAGAACACCACCGTCATCTGCGAGAGTCCAGATTCCTATAAAGAGGAGTCTCGCCTGAAAAGGTAACTCTGCAATTTTTTCATCTTGCCAGAATTCAGGTTTTATGGTTCTTATTCTTGCCATTTATCTTGCTTTAAGATCATCCATACTACAAAGTCTTTTTCTTCCACTGCAATCTATTATCAAGGCATTCCCAAAGCATTCTCTGACATATGTTACATTCTCGATAAAAATTTCATTTAATGCAGCTTTATGGTGGTGGTTCTGCAGTACTTTCTTAGTGTTCCGGAAAGGAATAAGCATCAGTCGTTGTCCTTCATCAAACATATCTACCTCCGACTTTAATTATGTACTTTGTGAACATAAGCAGCTACTTTCATTCCTTCTACTTCTATCTTACAGATATCAATAATGCTCTTCAGCTGGTCATTGACTGCAGCAGCTTTTTTGATTCTTATCTCATCGCCCTCATCCTGCATAATTAGTTCAATATTCCGCTTTGCCAGCTGAATGAGGTCAGAGTCTTGCTTGTTAATAAGCAGATCAGGAAGAACGACATTCTGTACCTGCCCAGGTAAGTGATCTTCATATACAACCGGCATTGCAGGTTCATCTTCTACTTCCAGGAACTCATCCAGCTTAAGTCTGGCATTATCATTAGAGAATCTGATATCTCTGGCATCCGTAATGATTCTGGTCTCTTCATCTGAGATTTCATATCTCAGGACCTTCATATTTTTGTTCATATACATATAAGTCTTTCCCACCATGAGAAATAGCTTATTTTCTATCTGCATTTTTGTCATTGTTAGTTTTGTTAATTGTTCGTTGTAAGAGCAGCTGCTGTCTTTTTAATTCAATGAGGTCCGGATGCTTTTTTATCTCCTGTCTTAGATCCGGTTGGCCATGGGTAAGAATACCAGCCACAAAGTTGTCAGTGAGTTTCTGTGATGGGTTATTAATTAAAGCGAGTTCTGAATTGCTGACAATTTTTAAATTTTCATCAGTTAAATTAGTGCTATCTCCATCAGCATAAATCACATTCATTCCTTTTGGTATTTCTCCATGCAACTGTTGATATCTATATCTTCCGTAATGAACAAAGGATCCATTAACTTTAATAACTGGAAGAGTTCTACCGGAACTATGTTTCCAGAATAAGATTGTTCCATCCGGATTTACACCCCTGACTTGCCACATTTTCTTATTAGCTCTGCTATAAAAGCCATTGATTTTAGCCTTCTCTAATATTAGTTTTCGATCTTCTTTAGTTCTGAAAAGCTGGAGGTATTTGCGCTTCTTCTCGATATGCTTCTTGCTCCATCCTTTTTTCTTCTCCCAACGGGCATTAAATACTTCAGCTATTTCAGAATCTCCCATCGTTTTGTAATTTTCCTTGAGAAACTGAATCTGTTCATTAGTCCAATATTCAAGCTGCATCCTTTGTAGACCCAGGGCATACAAAAACTCCCTTGTTTTGGTTAGTCTTAGTCCTAATGCTTTGGCTAATTCCGGATTGGTCATCGTTGAGTAGTTCTTACGAAGAAAGTTTTCCATTTCCGGTGTTACCTCAATCTTGCCTATAGCATGAGATCTTACATGTGGAAGTTTCTTCAACTTCATTTTTTGAGCCTTGAAAAGAATAGCTGTGTAATTCCAGCCCGTCATTCTCGCAATATCACGGTTGCTATACTCAGGATAAAGATCCTTTAGCTTCTCTATGTCAGATGCAGACCAATTCATCTTACTTTACCTCCTTTTCCAATTCCTTAATCTGTACATCTATACGGGCTTCTCTTTTGATCTTGACTTCTTCCTGTTCCAATTCAGCCTGTTTCAGTACATCCGGACACCAGGATTTTGCGAGATAGGTAAGAATAGTTTTACTCTTTGTACTATGTTGAAAAGATGATTTGTATGTATCAAGCAATGAAATTCTAACAAACTGACCTAAATCCTTTGGATCCGATTTTAATAATGATTCTAACATCTCATCACTTGGTATATACATTTTCGTAAAACCAAACATCTTTTTGACATCATCAAACTTTTTGCCGTATCCAATACGATCGATATAATCCAGATAAATGATATCCATTTCCTCTTTCGATAGCAATCCTTCCGGAATATTAGCAATCATATGTTCGACAACTTTTTTCATAATCTTTTCCTGATCCAGCTCTAGCCCCCTTCTTTTTTTCTGCTTCAGATCATAAATTTTAGCATCAACTCCTCCGTTTTTTTTGTCTGTTGAAGCCGATTTATACATTTTTATATGTAAGTTTTTCCCCGAGACAACATCATATGCTTTAAGTGAATTTTTAAGATCATCAACATATTTCGCAGAATCCTCCTGATAATCCTCCATCTCATGTTTATAATCTTCTTCAGCCTCTGTCAGGGCTTCCTGATAATCTTCTTCGTCCTCATAATCATCTCGATCTACTTCATGCTTACGGGGAGGATTAGGTTTATTGATTATAGTAAAATCATTTCTGGAGATAACGGAATGACCATCTTTTTTGATCTTTTTCACGACATCTCCATCACCCCATTCTCCGTTAACCAGCAGGATTTCCGAATCTTCTAAAGCCCTATTTAAATTAATGGTACTTTGTGCACTTGTCTTTTCATTAAAGCAAGATCTGTTAGAACAAATTGATTCCTCCTCTGAAAACAGACTGTAAACGGAGCTGTTGTGGTTACATTTAATACATGCCGGAGCATTGGCAATAAGATGGCTATCATGCAAGTCAAATATTGCATTGCTTAGTTTCTTCTCGACATTACTTGATATCCATTGTTTCAGATGTGCCAATGTCGGGACAGGATCAGGATATGCCTTTCTTGGATTATACCATTCGCTTTGAATGCTTTGATCCAATATGGCCAATCTTTCGCCATGACCTAATGGAAGAATATGCTGTCTCATCCACTGCTTCAACTCCGGAATTAACCCGTTAAGTTTCAATCTGCGGGATACAAACTTTTCATCTTTACCAATCCTGACGGCTACATCAGGAATAGTATATCCCATTTTTTCGATCATCACCAGGAAAGACTCTGCTTCTTCCAAAGGATCTACATCTTTGCGTTGCAGGTTTTCCGTGATCTGAATCTCCAAAGCTTCCTGATCTGTCATGGTGCGAATGGTCGCAGGTATTGTATTGAGTCCTGCAAGTTGTGAAGCACGATATCTACGTTCTCCACACACAATCATATAACCATTATTGTGAGGGCGTAACAATATTGGCTGCAAGACTCCCTGCTGTTTTATTGAATCTGCCAGCTCGCTTAAATCATCTTCTATGAAGGTTTTACGAGGTTGATTGGGATCCTCTACGATTTCATATAACGGCACGTTCCGGAATTCGGGAATATGCTCCTCCATTGTTTGTGTAATTTCTTCTGGTTGTTTTCTCTTTGCCATAATATTTGTTTTTAGTTTTTTAATCCTGATCAGGAAATAGCCTCCTGAATATTGTAACCGAACGCTAATAGCTTTGAACAGTAATACTGCTGCTGGCCGGTCAGATCACCCGTGATAAGTACCAGTCTTCGGGAAGCAAATACAAGCAGTCCGAAATGCTTAGCTCTACGATGCAGGTAATAGCGTTTGTTGTTAGTTATCAGTCGTTCCCTCTCCTTATTGAGTTTCTTGAGTTCTGCTTCCGCCACTAATGTCCGATACTCCAGAGAGGCCTTTTTCTTTTTCGTTTTTTGCTTTCCGATGTTTATTTCAATCTGTTTCATGTACGGGCTGGTTAAATAGGTTCATGATGTTCTCCACAATACTTTCCTCGATCTGATCATCAGATCCGGTTACTGCAGAAGAAATATTTCGTTTAGCCTGGATGATGGCATAGATCTTTTCGTCTATGGTATTCTTTCCTTGAAAATAGATGCAGTTCACGTTGTCCTTTTGCCCGATACGATGCGCCCGGTCTTCAGCCTGATCGCACAACGCTGCTGTCCAGGGAAATTCAATAAAACCAACAGTACTAGAAGCTGTCAGTGTCAGACCTACTCCTGCAGCCTGAAGTGAACATATTATTAATTTGACATCCGGATTATTCTGAAAATTATCAACAGCTTTCTGTCTGGCATCAGCATTATCACTACCTGTAATAGAGACACAGTCAGGATATTTTTCTTTCACAGCTGCTACGACTTCCTTCAGATGTGCAAAAAGGATTAACTTTTCACCTGTTTCCATTAGATCATCTACATAATCAAAAACATCTTTCAGCTTGCCTCTTGCCGAGATATTCTTAAGAATTCCAATTTTCACCATTATTTCACCTCGGATGGCGCGCTGAAGTTTATCATCATCAGCATCTTTGTATCTGACCAGATAATTCAGGAGATTAGCCTCAGCATCAGCGTACTCCTGACTATTGGTTATATCACAAAGTACTACCTGTCTGGTTTTATCAGGGAGATCATTAAGCACCTCTTTCTTTGCGCGTTGATAGAAGCAGTTTAACTTCATTTTATAACCAAGTTCCCTCAGATTACTGGCCTGATTTGGTCCATCACAATAGCGTTTGATAAATCCCTGATATCCTCCGAATTTTGGAAGTTGATCCAATATGCCTAATAATGATATCAGGTCCTTCGGCTTATTAACTATTGGAGTTCCAGTCAACAATAATTTCAATTCTTTGCCTACAGCTAACCCTTTAACAAATTTTGTTTGTTGGGTTTTTATTTCCTTCACACGATGAGCTTCATCAACCACCAGAGATTGAATCAGATCCTTTTTCTTATTGAAATGAATATTGTTTATACGAAGTGCTTTCCCTTTTTCCAGTTTATCTATTTTGGATACAAAGAATTTTTTGAGACTTTCAAAATTCACAATGAAGACATCTGCCATGCCAGCATGATAGTACTGATCCCATGTATGACGGATTCTATCATCCAGGATCAAAGCTTTTTTATTCGTCCACATATGCCACTCTCTTTGCCAGTTAATTTTTAAAGAAGAAGGACATATAATCAGGCATGGGAAAAGATCCTTAGCAACGACAGTAGCAATGGCTTGACAGGTTTTGCCCAGTCCAGGAAGATCACCAACAATAACATTGTTTTTTTCAAGATTGTACGCTACCCCTTGCCGCTGATAGGGAAACATCTCCATCTTCAAAGGGATTTCAATGCGCAAATCAGGCATTGGTGGAAGGGTAAAAATGTGTTCATCTTCCTGGTCTTCTCCAAGTCGGAATCCATATGCCTTTGCAAACATTTCAACCTGATCTTTGTAAATCACAGGAACTTTCCAACATTTATCAATTGGATCAAACCTTCTTTCAGGAAGCTGCTTAACAGCTTCTACCAGTTTGGGTACATACCTGAAAACTATCTTATAGTTTTTGCCTTGCTCTGTAATTTGCATGATCTAATAGGTTTGATTAATTACCATATATTCCCCTCCCGGGAACATTGCCGGTTGAAAGTTTTGCTCATTATATTGCCATGAGAATTTTTCCGGTGATGACATGTACAGCTTGGTAAAACTTTCTATAAAAACTCCTCTGGCTTTATCATAATCCTCAGCTACAACTCTGACCCAATAACCAAAAAGTGACATTCCATTGAATAGGAAATGCTCAGAGCCGAATGTGAAATAGTAGTTGTTCATTTTATATTGGTTTATTAGTTTACTTATTCCATATCCTCAGCATGAGATTCGAAATCCATTTTCATCTGTTGAACACGATACTTCCCGTTCAGATATTCTTCAGCCTCATACTGAACTAACTGTATTGCACTATGTAATTCTTCTTTAAATCGATAATCAGAATAATCATCAAAGAATTTTTCGAAAGGTGTAGTCATAGGCAATACCTTGCTTCTATAACTCTTGGATCCTACAATACAAACACCCTGATCATCACCCGTTCCACTAATTGTTATCCCGGATATCCTGATATGCGTAAATGCTTCTTCATGATGCTGATGTATTTTTTTCTTAATAATGTCAGCCTCCCTAAGATCACAGAGCAAGGCAAAATGAGGCCTAAGAGCGTCAATAGCCTCTTGAAAGTCCTTGTGAATTAAATAAGGATCCTTCGCTATACTTTCTCCCTTATTTCCATCTTCATAGATATTCCAATAGCATATCTCTGGTATGCCATCTTTCACTTTTACTTTTATGATTTCTTTAGTAGCCATATAATTATTTTTCTATTTTTTGGATTTAAATAAGAAGCAGGCATAAAGAACGAATTGCTAAATGAGTGCACCTGCTTCCTGCGCCATGTACATGCATCACTGCGGATACATAGCAATCAACTTGACCTATTATGAGTTTTATGAATTATTTTCTAAGGCTGGTTCATCTAAGGCAAACAGCTTAAGATCTGTGATCAGATGCCGATGCTGTTCAATAAACTCAATCAAATGCTCTACATGGACCTGCAGTCTGATCAGATCCCGATCATGGTTGTATGTATAGTCCTCTTCGTACAGATTATTGTAGTCCGTAACTTTATAAGTGAAGTATGGCATATTCATACCGTTGAATCTGAAGCAATAGGGATATACAATGTGTTGCCAATTGTGCAGAAATTTTGGAAATTCGTACTTACTTGTACACTTGATATCCATAATCATCCCTCCCGGCATCACTTCATCAATGTATCCATAGAGTTCTACATCACCGAAACGCGTTGGTAATATGGCAGAAGTGAATACCTGAGGAGTACCATGACAGACAATTGTTGTAAAGTCATCTACGATTCTTCTCTTGAAGGAAAAACAATTGTAATGAATCATTCCTTTTTCATCTTCGAAATACACCTCCCCATCGTGAGCAACCTTATCAACCAACTCATTGAATGCTGTTCCCTTTTCTGCAGCTTCTGACGTAAATGGAACACGATTGAGTTTATCTATGAACTCCTGAAAGGCATTATCTTGTTCACTCTTCAGATACCAGGTAAAGGCATCTAATAGAGTGGCGTAAAATTTATACTTAAGCATGTTCAGAGATTTTTTTGTTTTCATACTGTTTAGTCCGGATATTCAGCGATAGTCCCAAAGACTTAGCTTTATCAGACAGATAGCGCGATGCTAGCATTTTACTGTTCCAGATATGCTGTACTTCATCTGTGATCCAGGGAATCATATCATTCGCTGTATTGGCATCGACTACAAGCTCATCAATATTCCCTTTGATAGTTTGCATCAGGGAATTGAACTCGTCTGCTTGTTTTTTGCGCTCGTGGCTTGCCTGTGCATAACGCTTGATAATGGTTGTCATCAGATTATTAGGATCATTCGTTGCATCCGGAATGTTGATCAATGGATCCAGCATACAGGTATTTTTACCATAGAATCGTTCACATGCGTCAAAAGAGATAGTTCTCTGTTTCCCTTTTGCTTCCATGTAGCCAACAAGATCTAATTCACGGATAAGATCTCCTCCGGAAGAACCTCCGATCAACGGACGGATGATTTTTTGTTCTCCATCTTTCTCTTCAGTATCATGTGCTACGAAAATCAGATTCAGGCCAAGCATAGATACCTGTGTCAGGAATTGAATAAACATTGCTTTTCTTGCTCCGTATCCCTGAATCTGCAATTGTCCTCCAGCTGTGCCCATTTTTGGGTTTGTCTTGATCAGATAGGTACTCATAAAGTCTAACATCTTGCCAGCTGTGTCGATTACCAGTGTTTTGAAATCTGTAAGGTCTTCCTGAAGAACCTGCTGCACATCTTCCCAGGATCTGATTTGAACTGTGGGGGTCTGGTGTTGCGCCTGCACACGGTGTACTCCTCCATCAAAGTCCAATAGTAAAGGATCCGGAGATGATAGTGCCAAAGTGGTCTTTCCAATACCAGGCTGTCCGTAAAGAAGGGATTTCAATGTTGTCGGAACTACAAGTTCCGAAGGTTTTTTAATTAAGCTCATTGTGATAATATTTATATGGTTTAAAAATTTATTTACTTACGAAAGAGAGATAGGTAACAATCAGGTATTACACAACTCCTGCAATGACTCCGATATACCCTACCCATTCAATTATCTTTACTGAAATATCCTTTGTGGATTTCTTTTTCATTTAGAGAATTATTAGAAGTGAATAGCTGAACATTGGCTCCCATTGACCGGAGTTTACACATCTGTTCCAGACAGTTGCGCAACGGTTCGTTTAATTTGATTTTCTTTATATCAGCAAACCAATCTGCGAACGATGGTCTGTCTACCGGAGCTTCAATAGTTTTCATTATAGATTTATGCATGGCTGATTGATTTATTGGTTAAGACTTGATTGATGGAACTCTCAATCGTGAGAATTAATAGCGCTGAAGCTCTTTTTTCTAACCATCTATTTGCTATCTCTTCAGCATTGTCTGAAACATAATCCAGAAGTGTAGATTTCATTACACTGAAGGTTATGGATCCGCAATTTGAGTCAAAGGTCTCCGGATATTCAAAATCCAGTTCTGACTGCTCCACAAGATCTTCCAGTTCTATACGTGATAGTTCTACTTCTTCAGAGGATTCCGGATCTCCATCGCTCTCATACTCAATCCACAACTTCTTATTGAACACATAGGCGTTCAACAGATTCAGCTTTGGTTTGCTGATTTTAATTCCTACATTTGCTTTCATATTCTTGGTACATATTAAAGTGTGTACTAATTGCCTGAGGTCGCCGTCTCAGGCATTTTTGTTTATATTGATTTCATTCATCAACTCGAAAGTTGGTTCCCAGTTGGGATTGTGAGCTTTTATGGCCTTTATCCTGTCAGCATATTTTAACTTTGCTTTTTCCCAGGAATCCCGGTATTGTTTTTCGATCCAGTTTCTGACACGTTGATTCTGATCATCAGCACTCTTTATAACTGTCTTTTTGCCTTTACATAGCTTTGCCTGCAGACGGTCGATTTCCGCCTGTTGAGCCGCTATTTGTTTGGCCATAGCTATTAGTGCTGCATCATTCATTATTGTGCGCTGTCAGGCAAGCGTTGTACCATCAGGACCTTTACTCCCTTTAATTCATCCATCCATGTTTTGAAGTTGATAGTCTTGCATCTATATTTCTTTACACGTGAGATTTCTGATCGAACTGAGTTCGCTGCCGAAGCTGCTACCGGTACCGGATCGCCTTCCGGCCAGACAATAAGTTTGTCCTGCCAGCCAATAGTTTTGGG
This sequence comes from Sphingobacterium sp. UBA5789, assembly GCF_002418355.1. Lineage (NCBI taxonomy): Bacteria > Pseudomonadati > Bacteroidota > Sphingobacteriia > Sphingobacteriales > Sphingobacteriaceae > Sphingobacterium > Sphingobacterium sp. UBA5789. The sequence continues at coordinate 1,357,320 of NZ_DIDX01000004.1, forward strand.
TGTTTCAAGAATTTCCATTCGATAAAATATTTTTCTCCATTATTGATTGTTTCGTCAAATCGTTATATTTGATTTGATACAATCAAAGATAATTCTCTTTTGCGAATTATTATAATATTAATTCTCATTTGAGAACAAAATAAATACAAATGACTGATAATCAGATAAATAAATTTTCGCAAAAAGTTGATAGATTGAATAAAATAATCAAAGAAAGCGAATTCAAGAGTAATTTATCATTCGCAAAAGCGATCAAAATGTCTCCAAGCTATCTATCCGAAGTGTTGAATGGAAAGAAAGATGCTCCAAAATATTTAGGCTTGAAACTTGAAAAATTTCTTAATGTTAATGTTGAATGGTATGAAACTGGAAATGGCCCCGTTTATTCCCAGCCCAAAGAGAAATCAAATTTCAATTTTGCGAACATTAACGAATTGGATGGCTTAAGAAATTTGATGTCTGAAAAAGATAAAACTATAACTGCACTGCTTGATCAAATAAAGTCCAAAGAAGAGATAATAGATATGCTTAAGGAACAAATTGCAGGTCTTAAAAGTAGAAATAAACAGACTGGATAGAATAGTATGGTTGGTGTATATAAGAGAATAGAATGAGTAGAGCAAGATGTAAGAATTGTAATTTTTTAAAAAAAATTAAACTTTTTGTTTTTTATAATGTTAAATTTAAAAAGTACTCCAAAAGAGGTAAGATATGCACAGCAGTATTATAGAAAGATTCTATGTTACATTTAAGGAAATTCAGGAGTCATACATTCAGACTCTTAGCCGAATTTTTAATTCGGATGGGGAGCTTATGAGTGATGAAGCCAAAAAGATCCTATCTAACCCGGAAGACAAGAAAGAATACCTTAAAGCACTTGAAGAATTAAAAAGAAGAAAAGCTGGAGGGGAAGTTACTCCTGAAATTGATATAACTTTGTCAACTGGCGAAGAAATTACATTGACCACTTATTAATAGAAAAGTTTTATGGACTTTGGCTTGACCTTTTTTGGAATAGCTTACGTTGTTGCAATTGTAATCCCTGGATTAATTTTTAAAAGATTCTATTTTCAAGGAAAATTCTCAAAACAATTTTTTGATGGATTGTTTGTTGACAGACTCTTAACAAATATTCTTTGGGGATTATTTATTCAGCTCATAACTATTTTTTCATATTGTTGGTTTTTCGATGTAAAGTCAACCGAACTATATACTGAAATAAATAGTTTATATACAGATTATAATCAACAAAAGATTCCTGAGTTTAAATTTGAATATATATTACATTCCTTAAGATACCTTATGGCAACAATAATCACTGCCATTGCATCAGGATGGGGATTGCACTTACTTGTCAGATTTCTTAAATTCGACATCTTATTCTCTATATTTCGATTTTCAAACCAATGGCACTATTATTTTTCAGGAGAAGCACTAAGATTCAAAGAATTTAAAAAATTCTCAAATGGGAACACAAATAAAGTAATATCGACAGAAGTGGATGTAGTTGTCAAAGAAAGTGATGGTATAACTAATATGTTTACCGGCTTTCTTACACAATATACATTGTGTAGAACTGGCGAACTTGAGACCATTTACCTGACTGATACAAAAAGATTTGTTAAAAGAGACGATAATAGATTTCATTCAAAGGTAATTCCTGGTGATTGTTTCGTAATTCCCTACAACAATGTTCTAAATCTAAACGTCCGGTATAATGTGGTAAATAACCATAATCCTACGACAGGCATAATCAAAAAGGTAATTAGCATGGTTATTCTTCTTTTAACTATTCTTGCAGTATTTTTTGTGATTATCTATCCATGGTTTGTTGCTCCTGGATTTTGGCGAAAATTGATATCCTGTTGTGTACTTTTAGTTTCATGGATCAGTTTAATGAATTTTGTGCTATCAGTTGTTGGAAACGATCGTGACGAAAGTAATCTAAAAACACCATTGGCAAAAATTTTTGTTTTTTTTATAGCTGTATTTTTTGGAATGTGGGGTTTTGTAATCGCAAAAACCACTACTTGGATTGCTATCTATGAATATTTTAAATTTTGGTAAATAGCACTCAAAACAGCACCTAAAAAGAAGTAATTAAATGAAAAAATATAGCCCTAAATTGTCCAAAAAGCAATTATGCTCGGGTGATCCGAATTCGATTCCCGCCCTAGGTACAAGAAAGCTTATCTAACGATGGGCTTTTCTTGTTTATGATCAGGATCAGGTATTACAGTTGTAGCGAAAATTCACAAGGCGTATTCAAAATACATAGAAAAGTTCTTCTACTATGTCTATATATAACTTGTAACCTTCCTTCTATCTAAAAAATCAAAATTTTTCAGATTTTATCACTTCAATTGCTTTATTCAGATAAAGTGGTTTCGCTTTTTGTACAGCCAGCAGCCACTCGTTATATGTTTTGATTTCTTTTAGGTTTAATTGTTGGGCCAGATCAATTTCTAAAGGAATATCAGGTTTTATTCCTTCTTTGATTTTATATATTTTGCCCGTCCTGTCCTGAAGGACTGCAATAGTCAAATTTATCTGAAAATTTTCACCAAGGATATAGGGGTAGTTTGATGAGGTGTTTCCTGAGGTAGTCTGACCGACAATTCTCACGTTCTTTTGTCCCTTAAAATGAGCAACCAAAAATTCCGAGGCACTGATTGTTAATCCACTTGTAAGAACAATAATCGGAACACGATTATTCTTGATAGCAACGGCCGGATTTTGCTCATATTGGAGATCAAATAATTTAAGTGTTTCTTGTTCTTTTTTTGAAAGATTATTTAGTTTTGTAGGAACCCTCTCTTCTTTACCTTTATTATCTATGTTAGAATAGGTATAATCGGTATCGATTAAATTGGCAAGATGCCAGATCATCGGAAATACACTTCCACCGCTATTATTTTCTGTTAAATCAATTATCCAGGCCTTAGGGTTCAATCGATCCAATGTCTGAATTTGCTGTTTTATAGTATCAACGTATTTCCTTTGCTCATAAAAAACATCTGGAAGTTTAATATAGCCATAATTTCCTTCCAACAGACTACTTGAAAAGACTTTTTCGGGTAGTCCGGCTTCTTGATCTGTAGTTTTAGCAAGCTTCTCAAATAGGTTTGATTCTGATTCGTTACCACTAACATTTTCATCAAAAAACAGTGATGAATGTGCATCATTCAAATTTTTTAGAATCTTTTCGAATATGGGTTTTAATTTACTTAATTCAGTTATATTTCTTGTTTCCTCTAATATTACCGGCCGTAGAGAATCCCAATTCACTGTATTGTTCATGTAGGATTTGTTTTCAACAGTATCTAAAAACGACACAACCAATGACTGGATTTCTGATTGCTGTGCCTGGACAGGTAAGTGAAACAGCGAAGTAAAAAGAAAAAGAAAGTGAATACTGAATTTTGAAATACGCATTGTGATAGAATCTTGTTATATTACTAATATATAAATTAGACATCGATTTTTAGACCTATCCTATTTTTTTGCCAATAAAACACATTCCCGTGGAAGTTCCATCTAACATCTCATATCAATCAAAACGTCGTAAATTAATCTATCTAACCCTCCAGTTTTTATTCTTTTTCTAAATTCTGGATCAGGTTACAGTTCGTTAACCTGACTAATTTTGATTCGACAATAACGTCATCATTTTCTAATTCATTTTACTATGAAAAAATCAATTTTTTATCATGCTGGCTGTCCGGTTTGTGTGAGTGCAGAACAAGACATTATTAATCTTATCGGTGAAGCTAATGTTGAAGTTGTAAATATCGGAGAAGACAGAACCCGAATCCCGGAAGCCGAAAAAGCAGGCATTCAGTCCGTACCCGCGTTGGTGACACCTAACGGAAATGTTTTGCATATCAATTTCGGTGCATCTCTTGAAGATGTAAAAGGTTAAATCTTATTAAAGCTGCAGAGTCATTCACGCTTTGCAGCTTTAATAATAGAATTCACAATCAGTCAGAGATAGCAAAAGTAGATACAACTAATCAGCAATTTAGGATTGCTGATTTCTCACAGGATCAGCTTGTGAGCCACATAAAATCTAACAGGTCTTTAAATAGCGTTGAGCTCTTCCCTGGAAGAAAATAATATTTATGTGTATACGACACTTGTTCTTCAGGAAAACGCCTCAGGATTTCCTTATCATACTCAAAAATGAACTTACCATTATAACCACTAACGTCATTTAACTCTACAAAGTGTCCCCAATAGGTAGGTTTCCCTTTATAAAGATTTATTGTGAAATGAATAGGCTCTCTTTCTCCGATATCATAACCGATTTTTTCGGAGTCCTCATTTTCTAAGGTTAAAACAATTACATTCTCCTTTTTTATTAAAAATTCGATAAGTAATAAGATAACAAAACACAATAAAAAAGATATAAATAGATAAAGCAACAGATCAATACTAAAACTCAGCTTTGATACTGTTTTTATAAAATATAATAAAGAAGTCAGGCCTATCAATATAATTGAGCATATTAAAAATATGTTTTGACCTATTTTTATCCAGATAAACCAAAGAGGTTTTATAATTGTTAATACGAAAGTTAACATGAGCAATATTGTTTATCTAATATCAAAGTCAAGCCTTCCCCCTCTGGTTGCCCTGCCTGATTTTGTTTAATTTAATTAATGGTGAAAACCAATAGTCTAAATATAAAAATATGCTATTTTTTGTACTATTATGATTACCTTGACCAATGAAATAATATAACAACAGAAAAAGTCTTTAACTATTCTATTTCCATTCTAATATTATATCAAGTAGTATTATATCACACATTTACATAATTTTATATGGAATTTAGGGATTGTCACGAGGAAAAAATACATTTGTGTGGTTTAATTCAGGATTTAGGATATCTGTTTGTTTTTGATGAATCCCGGATTTGTACTGCAGCTAGTGACAACGTTATTCAGATCGATAATATTCCTGTAGAAAAATATCTGGGAATGACCGTTGACCAGATATTATCTCTACTGACGAAAAGTGACCGCTTTATTTTCGAATCTATAAATCAACATCTCAATACATCAATTTTTTATCGCTTTGCAGAAAGAATTCAGATTAATAATATAGATTATGATTTGAGTATTTATAAATATGGAGATAATATTTATGTAGAAATTGAGCTTTGCAATACACAGCAAATAAAGCCTACAAAACTATATTATTATGCCAAATACCTTGAAGATAACAAATCAAAGGTATGGGAATGTCTTACAAATCTAATACGTCAGATTATAAATTACGACAGAGTAATGGTGTATCAGTTTCTGGAAGATAACAGCGGAAAGGTAATCGCTGAATCAAAATCTGATAACATGCATTCTTTGCTTGGATACCGTTATCCTGAATTCGACATTCCTCAGCAAGCGCGTGAACTCTATACTATTTTTCTTGCACGACATACAGCCGATACAGACGGGCTTACCCATCAAATTATAAGCAATTCAAAACAGGAAATTGATTTAACGAAATGCAGTTTACGTGCTATGTCTCCCATACATTTGCAATATTTGAAAAATTCCAAAGCGCAGGCCAGTGCGAGTTTTTCTATTATTCAGGATGGTAAGTTGTGGGGCTTGGTCACTTGTCAGAATAGCAAGCCATTACATGTGGATTTGGCACAAAGGCATCTGTGTACTTTTCTCACACAGTTCGCCACTAATCATCACATCTCTGAATTGCTGAAAGAAGACTTGGAAACTCAAAATGTGATGTATATCCTGGAAAAAGAGCTTAAAAGTGATTTACTGATTGACAGAGATATCCATTATGTCCTTGAAACATTCGGAGAGCGCATCATGAAAATGGTAGAGGCCGATGGTATAATTATCAAGCACAGCAAAGGTGAAAAATTTTATGGCGAGGTTCCCGGCAATATTCAGTTAAAAGAGATTGAACATTACTTAAAAAATGAGAATACCAGTTTGTATTCTACCCATGAATTTATTTCTAAAACAGCAGATGATAATTTATTCCCAGGAATTATAAGAGCTGAAATACTAACGGAATCCCAATGGAAAATATATCTTTTTCGCAAAGAAGTATTGATAGAGGAATTATGGGCCGGAAAGCCGGAAAAGCAATTAAATTATGATCCGGACAGAAAAATTACCTATCCTTCTCCCCGTACATCTTTTGAGGCATGGAGACAGATAACACGTGGAAAGGCAGCACCATGGCTAAAGGTTCAATTGTTATTTCTTGAGCGGATTGTATACATTATTCAGCAAGCTATAGCTAAAAGAAATGCTGAAATTGATCAGCTGAATAAAGATCTTATCCGTTCAAACAATGCTTTAGACACCTTTAGTTATACGCTAACACACGATCTTAAGAATCCCCTGTCTTCTATTCAGCTCGGAGCTCAGATGATATTAATGAAAAAGAATCTGTCTGAAGAACTTTTGCACAGATTGGGTACAAATATATTAGAAGCTTCGAATTTAATTACAGAAATGATCAATAAGGTTCATGAACTGTCAAAATCAAATTCAGTTGCATTAGACCTTGAAATAATAGATCCCAGAAACAAAATCATTACTATTGCAGAAAGTAGTAAGGATCAATATAATGTAGGTAATTTAGAATTTGTAATGGGCGAAATCTTACCTGTCAGAGGAGAAAGAACGCTTTTGTACCAATTGTTTCTGAATATCTTAGGGAATGCAATCAAATATAGCAGTAAAGAGGATAATCCAAAAGTCGAAGTATACAGCATAAAATCCGGCAGCAAAGTGATATATTTTATATCAGACAATGGAATAGGAATGGATTTAAAAGAGGGAAATAATATATTTGAGATCTTTCAGAGACTACCCAACTCCTCCGGTTATGATGGTTCGGGAATCGGGTTGTCAATTGTAAAAAGAATTATTGACAGATTGGGTGCTGAGATTAAAGTAGAGAGTCAATTGGGTATAGGAACACAATTTCAGATACATTTCAATCTTACCTAAAAGATATTACATTCAAATACGCATTAAGTAAATAACACACACTTTTGCCGGGAGGATGTCTCTTGCTATTCAAAGTAAAAAGTAATTATATACTGGTCACTATATACCGGAAATCTTTGTTCTATTATTCAAACTTTAATATTCGGGAAGTAAGTCTGCCGTTTCCTTCTATTTCAATACGATCAGAGAACAGCCTCATGATTCCGTAAGCATTCTGAGATTCTGTTTCGATCATTCCTTCCAGCGTGATCATAGGAATACCCTTATAATGTACAAAATTTCCTTCATGATGATGTCCGGATATAACAGCACGTATATGTGGATGCTTTTCCATAACTGCTAATATTTCTCTGTTATTCAGAGCTTCAAATCCATTCTCCGGAAAAAGCGGATGGTGGGTAAAAATAATAATATCTCTGGAAGCAGCCTCAGCTTCAGCAAGCTGTTTCTGCAGCCATGACAACTGTGCGGTACTGATACCACCATTCCAGGGTGCCGCATTTTTTCTTTCCTGATTTTTCAGATTTGCATTCAGCCTGTTCCAGTCTTCAAAAGCAGCAGTTCCTTCCGTACTGGCATATTTAGAAAGTTCATTTGTATTGAGAATGATAAAAGTCCAGTTTCCAACATCCCATTTATAATAAGACGAGGGCATCCTGAACTGCAGAAACAAGCTGTCTTTATCCGGTGCGTCTACATAGTCATGATTTCCAAGCAAACCATACACAGGACTTTTCAATTTTTCTAACCGGGACATAACAGCAGGGAGGTCTTTAATTCCCTGATCAACAAAGTCACCCATAACCACAGAAAAATCCAATGAAGCTTTATTAAAAACAGAAACTGCCGTATCCAGCTTTAGAAGTGACTTCCTGTAATAGCGGGATCCACTAATCTCTTTTTCGGCATATTGCGGGTCTGCAATCAGACCAATTTGAACGGTCTTCTTAACGTGTTGTGCATCTGAATTGAAATACAAAACAGAAAATAAAAAACACAGGAGTAAAAATTTAAAATTCAGCATTTCTTTATTTTTCATCAGGTTAATTGGGATTGCTTTGCCAGACTTGTTTCCAATATTATGTATAAAATACAACAAAGCAACAATTCATCTATGCAAATGAGATTGTTGCTTTGTTTAAAGAATTCGCATCAATAGACTTCCTGAAGACTACATTACTTTCCCAGAAGAGCTTCCGCACTTACTTTACCAAAAGCATTTGCAGCCAAAGGACTATCGCCGGTTATCAATTTTCGGTCTACATGACAGGCACCGCTAATATCCGTATTCAGAATTTCAATTCCTAATGCTTCAAGTTTTTCTCCATAAAACCAGGGCATATCACCGGGAACATATCCAATTTCGGGAGTTTTAGTATCGATCTCATCCGGAAATGATTTGATCTGATAACCTTTGTATGGAAATTTCTCCGGAGACTCACCGTGGGAAGCCGCAAGCAAAGCCGCCGGGCCATGGCAGATCGCCAGCATAAATATATCCTTATCCAGAGACCAGTTGATTATCTTTTTTAAATCTTCATTTTCAGGCAAACCCAGCATAGCACCATGGCCACCGGGAATAAATACAGCTACATATTCCGTTGAGGTCTGCATGCCATCCGCTACAAACTGCTGGAGACTCTTTGGTTTGTCAAATTGATATTCATATTTAGCCAGAATTTCTTTGACTGCTTCATCTTCGGCAGGCATAGCCCACATTTCCAGTGCTACAGGCTTTCCGGTTGCGGTATAAATATCGGCTTCAAAGCCCGCAGCCTCCAGATGAAGCAAAGGAACCAATGTCTCTACAGGATGGTTTCCGGTAGAAAACTTTTTACCGTTTTTCATTTCCATATACCGCTCTTCAGTACATACAACCAATATTTTTTTATTTTTATTGCTGTTTGCATTTTTGTAAACCGCATGATCATAGTCGGTCTTAGATGTAACAAACATAGCTCTGGAAAATGCAGATGGCTCATAACCTGTCCCGTCAAAAACAGGATCTTTACTTAGTTCTTGTGTCATAGTTTATCGCTTTATTCTACACTTATAACAGCTATCTGATTCAATTGTGTTTCTCTTTTTTAAAATTCCTTAGCGTATGCCCTTCACGGATGTTCAGGGGTAAAAGATCATATTTCTTTATTTCAGATCTAAGCGCAGCGTATGTTTTCCGGCTTCCAGCGTTATGACATTCGCATTCCTGATGTTTTCAGGAGGGTAAAAGGTTGCTGATGAATTCGCCGGAATTTCGACATCATATAGTATAGTTTCACCATGGACAGCCCATGAGGATAGAATATCTCCGTAAGGAGAAGTATGCGTTACAGAAGATTGATTCAGACCTTTTGGAAATATAGGTTTTAACAGAATATGCTTAAATCCGGGTTGCTCCGGATCCGGTAATATACCTCCTATGGATTTAAAGAACCAGCCACCGATCTCTCCAAACATCATATGATTATCTGAAATATCTCTTTTGGCATTTAAATCCCAGTTTTCGAGTAAAGTAGTTGCTCCATTTACGATCCACCAGCCCCAGGAAGGATATGTATCCTGTACAGCTACTTTATAGGCCGTCTCGCCATAGCCGTTTTCCTTCAAGGCATTCAGCAAAGCCTTTGCACCTAATACACCTACATCCAGATGAAAATCTGTTTCTTCCACTTTCCGGTTTAAGTTGGATGCTACCTTTTCTTTTATATTTTCCGGAACCACACCCCAGTAAAGCGGAACACTTAATTCGGTCTGTGTTCCATTGGCGTAGATACCTTTGGAGGCATTTAAAAACTTACTATTGATGGCCGTTTTGATCTTTTGATACAGGGCTTCATATTTCTTTTGATCCTCTGTTTTCCCCAGCAACTTAGCTGCAGAAGCCAGTATAGTCGCATCCACAAAAAAGTAAACCGAAGACGTAAGCTCCAGGTTAGATTGTGATTTGACCGGCACCCAGTCCCCTCTTCCAAAAGTCGTCAGGCCACCGGGACTGATACTGTCCACATAATCCACATAACGTTTTATATGCGGATAACAATCCTCCAGCAATCGTACATCTCCGTAAAACATGTATGCCTCCCACGGAATAATAGCAATCGTACTCGTCCAGTCCAATCCGTTAGCAGTACCATATCCCCACCCTCCGGTAGGAATAATATCCGGCAGCACACCATCAGGCCGCTGCTCATCTCTGTGATCCGCCATCCACTTCTCATACACAGTGATGGCATCGAAATTATAAAATGCAGTTTCTATAGCCAGATGCCCGTCTCCGGTCCAGCCGTTCTTCTCTCTTTGCGGGCAATCCGTAGGATATCCCATCAGATTGGACAGGTAAGCATTATTAGTCGCTTTCCATAGATTGTTTACTAAAGATGAAGAGGTAGCCAACTCACCAACAGGACGTACATCACTATGCATAAAATAAGCCTTTAGCATGGATTCATCCATTACAATGGGTTCACTGCTATTTACTTCCACATAACGAAAACCTTTATAGGTAAATCTGGACATAAATTCATCTTCCTTTTTGCCACTGAGGGTTACAATATCCGTTTGAAAAGGTTCGGTCTTCTTATCCCCCAGATAATACACGTCAATATTAGACTGATCAAGTCTTCCGTCAGGATGTAAGCGCTCTCCATGCCGGATATGAAGAACAGTACCTTCCCGGCCGCTGATTTTTAATTGTGTGATTCCTGCCATATTCTGCCCCATATCGAATACATAGGTTTTTTCATCTATTTTACGAACGGATTGGGGTTTGTAAGATTTGACTAAGCGGATAGGTGCAATCTGTTGGGAGACGACAGTTGATGAAGGTGGATTCCTGAAGCGGACAGGCTGCCATGCGGAATCATCAAATCCGGACTTATCCCATTCCGGCATTTCCAGACGAGCATCATAATGCTCTCCGGTATAGATATTATTATAGGTAATCGGCCCGGAAGACGTTTTCCAGTTATTATCAGAAACAATAGTTTCTTCACTTCCGTCCATATAGACGATATGTAAGTCCATACAAAATGCCGGCCTGTCTCGCCATGGAGCCTTATGAAAATCCCAGACGGCTAAAGGCTGATGATTATACCAGCCATTACCCAATAGTATACCCACAGCATTTTTTCCGGAGCGAAGCTGAGCCGTCACATCCTCCACCACATACAGGGTACGTTTGTCAAAACGGGTATACATGGGATTCAGGTGCTGATCTCCGATCCTCTTCCCATTTACAGAAAGCTCATAGAGTCCGGCTACAGCCACATAAGCACGGGCAGATTTAATTGATTTTTGAATAGTGAATGTTCTCCTGAAATACGGCGCAGCCTTATAATGGATATCGTGATTGTCGCTAATCCATTTCCCTTTCCACCGCTCCGCTCCCATCATACCGGTCTCAAAAGATGCAATAGATGAGGTAGCGGGTATTCCGTCCTTATCCCAGACTCTTACTCTCCAAAAATATTTTGTCTGTGCTTTCAGAGCCGGTCCTGTGTATGAAACAAGCATATCAGAGACAGATTGCCTTCCACTGCTCCAACGGTCTCCTTTGCCAGCTGCTAATGCCAGAGAATCGCTGCTTACAAAGATTTGATAAGCGGATTGCTGCGCCCCTTTCCGTTTATCGTTTAGCTTCCAGCTAAACCGTGGCTTTGGCGTATCTATTCCTAAGGGATTTATCAGATGTTCACATTTCAGTTCAATGGGCGTACCATCTGTCTGTTCGCTGCTATAAACAATACTGTTCATACACAAAATAGCAATCAATAAAAATTCACGCATTTCTTATCATATTTTTCATAGTCTTGGCTCCTTCCGGATCAGCGAAAGCAAACAAGTTTGACAACAAAATAATAAGCTATTAAATTGTTTTAGTTGGTTCAGAAACGAATATATCAATTATTTTCAAGATATCGAAAAGGTTGACAAGGACTTATGGTTTGGGAAATTCAGTCCCTGTAAGTTACTGTGCCCTGACAAAAGAAAGATATGACAGGACGCAAAAAAAGCGAAGTCGGGACTTCGCTTTATTATAATATCTATTTCTCAAATTCAAAATCTTCTCTTTGATCTGTAAGCACATCATAGATTACATTTCCTTCTTCAATAATATAACAGATATCCATCTTATCTCCGCTATATCTTACATAAGCAATAAGATCCCGGTTATGGCCATCCAGACCTTCTTTACCCTTCCCATAATGTTGGTTGATAATATCTGTTTTCTTATAAATATAGAGAGAGTGTAATGTGTATTTTTTATTGGTAAGGGTCGCTTTTTTTTCTTCCGCTTTATGTTTCAATAGTTTGTACTCCTCCGGACGATACGAAAAGTCTCCTTCGGCATATAAATAATCGATACGATTTGTATTCCCTTCTTTTTCAAACTCATAGCCGGCAGACACTAATTCCTTAAGTTCAAAATCACCTTTTTTTTGAGCTACACAACCTGTGATTACAACGAATAGAAGCAAGATTTTTTTCATTCTCATATCGATTTATCAAAATATATTTTAAATATACATCTTTGGCTTTTACTTCCGGTATCCCGTTAACCCTTCATTAACCCTTTATTAACCAACTGTCCTGGATAAGATATTCATATTTGCGATACAATAAGTAAAAATAGAAACAATGAAAAATCTCACTCTTACAGCAATTACACTCTTGTTCACAGTACATGTATTTGCGCAAACATCAGCTACTGCAGAAGCAACAACTTCAAGTAGAACAAGTATTTCGACATCCGTTACGGACAAACAGTTTTCGCTTACTGCCAGCTTTGACACGGATAAAGAAAAGCAACTAAAAACATTGATAACCAACACACTGGGCAAGCCGGCAGAAAATAGCAAAACATCTGCAACATGGACTTCGTCAGATGGCTACACAGTCATCCTCAGATCACACCATCTCCTGATAGATGTAGATAAGACAAAGGTTTCTGAAGACATATACAGATCATTTGAACAACTTAAAACACAGATTCAATCTACTATCAATGCTCATTAAACAGGAGCATTGATAGTGGAAATTAATACAGCTTTATACGACTTCTTCTTTTGCTACCACATCTACTTTAGGAGGCATCAGTTTGTATACCACAGGTGTGACAATGCGGGATAGCAAAGTTGAGCTGATCAATCCCCCAATAATAACAATAGCTAAGGGAGAAATCAAAGGATTACTGGACAGAGCAATAGGCAGCAGTCCGCCGATGGCAGTCAGTGTCGTCAGAATAATAGGTAAAAATCTGATCTCACCGGCTTCTTCAATGGCATCATTCAGCGATTTTCCTTCTGACCGTAGCTGATTGATAAAATCAACCAGCAAGATGGTATTTTTAACCTCTATTCCTGCTAATGCCACTATTCCGATTGTCGCTACAAATGAAAGTGAATTACCTGTAAACAACAGCGCCAGCACAGCTCCAACTATACCTAAAGGAATCACAGAAAGCACAATCAAGGTACTCTTGAATGTTTTGAATTCTAGCACCAGTACAGCAATAAACATAAACAGGGTAACCAGAATAATACTACCAAAACCACCAAAAGACTGGTTTCGGCTTTCGATCTCCCCTCCCATTTCATAACTGTATCCTGCAGGTAACCTGAAGGCATCCATCTGCTGTTTGACATCCTGAATAACCTTATCATTCAAAAATCCCTTTTGTACAAAAGCATTTACAGATATCGTCCTTGTCTTATTATAATGATTAATACTCAAAGGTGAAGTTTCCAGTTGCAGCGAAGCGACCTGCATCAACGGAACAGATAGCCCCTGATTGTTATTGACATACAGATTGTCAAACACACTCAGGTCTGGGTAAGACGGATGACTGGTCGTCAGCAAGATACTGTAGTCATCTCCTTTCGAGTTAGGGTTCACATATTTACCCACATCGATACCCGCAACAGCCATACGTACAGTCCGGTCAATGTTAATAGTCGCAATACCTAATGCCTGAGCCTTTTCTTTATTAATATTAACTTTAATGTCTGATTTCAGATTTTTCAACGGATTATTGACATAGATTGTCCCTTCCGTTTGCAACAGCATATTTTCAATCTGTCCGCCCAGATTCCGAAGAGTATCCAGATTATCGCCCAACAGACGGACCTCTACAGGTGAGATAATAGGCTGTCCTTGTTCAAAATTCTTCACCTCTACCTTTGCCCCCGGATAAGGTGTCCATTTCTTCCGAAGCATTTCGATAATCTCCAGCTTACGGTCTGATTTGACATCAGGTTGCAGGAGCACAAATAGTTCAGAAAAATCTGTGCGTTCATTCTGAGGCAACACATTATAATAGATTCTTGGATTACCCTTTCCCACATTGGAAGCGAAATAACGTACTTCGGGTATATCCCGGAGTTCCTTTTCGATCTGTCTGGTGATGGAATCTGTATAATGCAGATTCGATTGCAAAGGCGTAGAAATATTGATTAAAAACTGTGGCTTTTCAGAAGCAGGAAATAAACTGAATCCTACTACCGGAATCAATGCAATTGACCCTCCGAAAATAATCAATGCAATCACAATCGTCAATACAGGTCTGGCGAGTGCTTTATCCAGTAATCGGGCATAAGAGCCATGGATAATCTTCTGTAGTGTACGTAGAAAAATATTGCCGTTCGCATCTGCATGTGGTTTTAACAGTTTACTTGACAGAAACGGAACTACCGTCAATGCAACCAGCATAGATGCAATCACGGAACAGATAACAGCTACCGGAAGGCTTCGTATAAATTCTCCCGAAGCTTCAGGAAGAAACATGAGAGGCATAAAAGCAATCACCAGTGTCGCTGTACAACCGATAACAGCCATACCGATTTGTTTAGTCGCTTTCAACGTAGCATCCAGACGGCTATGTCCGTCACGCATCCAGCGTTCTATATTTTCTACGACTACGATACTATCATCCACCAGTAGCCCCAAAGCGACCACCAGCCCTACAATACTCAACTGATTAAGACTGAAACCCAAAGCACTGATCATCACAATCCCGATAGCCAGAGATAGCGGAATAGACACCATGACCACCACAGATGCTCGTGTCCCCAAAGGCAGAAGTGTGACAATAACCAACAGGATCGCTATTACAAAATCTATCCCCAATCCACCCAGACGACTGTTTACATTATCTGCCTGATCAAATATAACCTGTTGATCAATATTGCCGGGCAAAGTCTTTTTGAACGTATCGATGACAGGCAGGTAAGCTTTTTGTGCTGCCGTAATATTGCCACCTGATTTTTGTGCTGCTACGACAAACAGACAACGGTATCCGTTCAAACGGGTAATATCCTTATCCTGTGAGTAATCGAAATAAACATTTGCCACATCTCTTAAAGCGACATTTTTGCCGTTACCACTAAAGACAACCGTATTTTTGATTTCATCTATATTCTGATAATTCCCACTCGTTTTTATATTGAATGATTTATTACCGGCATTGACACTTCCTCCCGGTATATTGGCAGCTTCACTTTGTATTGCATTAGCAATCAGTGTCACAGGAATATGCATCTGAGCCAGTTTTTCCAGATTAAGATCTACTCTGACCAACTGATCAGGCAGCCCCATAATTTCCACATTCTTAAGCGAAGGTATTTTTTCCAGTGCTGTCTGCAGATTTTCTGCCGCAGCCTTCATCTTATCTCTGGAGGCATTTTCGGATACCAGTGCGATCTGGAGTACATTGACATCCGAAGGAGACACCTGCTGTACCTCCATGCTGTATATTTCGGCAGGAAGATTTCCTCGTTCACTATTTACCTCACGAACCAGTTCCTGATATTTATCATCTACATTGACATTGTACTTGTATTCGACAAACAATACGGCGAGACCATCCCGAATAGTTGTCTTTATCGTCTTGATATTTTCCAGACCGTATATGCGCTTTTCGAGAGGTTTTACGACCAGTTCCTCCATATCCTTAGGGCTAGCTCCGGGATACACGACGACTACCGGATAATTGGGTGCATTCATATCCGGATCCTCAGATCTGGGCATAGTAAATATGGTAGAGATTCCCAGTGCCATGACCATTAATACCATGATCAGGGTAAACTGATAATTTTTGACAGCGTATTCTGATATTTTCATTGGATTCTATTTGTTTATCCTTCTTACTTCACAATTCTTATTTTTGAACCATCAGTGAGATAAGCACTGCCGGAAATAATCAATGCACGGGCATTTTCCAATCCTCCGCTGATATTGATTTTATCTTTCAACACTGCTCCCAGCTTTACTTTTACTTTTTTTGCTGTCTTCTCATCATCTGTCACAAACACATACCCTTCATTTTCACCGGCATCCAGAAGGGCATCGTATGGAATAGCATAGCTGCTGGTAGTCCTGGTAGGAATAATAGTAGCCTTTCCAAACAATCCGGCAGCCAATCCTTTTGTATTGGCATCATCCAGCGTGAGTTCTACGCCAAAGGTTCCGCTTTGCGGATCTATTCCTTCTGCTTTACGACTTACTTTTGCCTGCAAAACAGCTTGCGGAAGTGCGTCTGTAGTAATGTCCGCTCTGTCTCCGATCTTTAGTGACGCCCATTGCTCATCACTCAGACCGATCTTCAGTACCCATTTACTTTGATTTGCGCCATTGATCTGCAGAACTGGAGTTCCCGGCCCTACCACCTGACCATCGTTAGCTAGTTTTTTCAATACATATCCGTTGCTGGTTGCTCTGATTTCCGAATAATTCTGATTGAATTTGATTGCGTCCAATTGCTGCCTGGCAACCTGAAGAGCCGTTTTTGCGTTTTGCATTTGTTCCAGTGTCGCGACACTGTCCCGATACAGCTGACTCGCCCGGTCATGATCACGCTGAGCTTTCTGATAAGATAAAGTTACCTGTTGCACCTGCGCTGAGATTTCCGTCTGATTGACAGAAGCCAGTAACTGCCCTTTATGTACAGGATCTCCTTCTTTAACATATATTTTATTGATGATCCCTCCATTTTTGAACGAAAGGAAAGTTTCATCATTTGTTGTAAACTGTCCTGAAGACTGAATAGCATGATTTGCATCTTCCATCTGCAACATCATTATTTTTACAGGAATAGTATCCTGATCAGCCATAGTAGAGGTTTCTTTTTTGTGATTTCCACAGGCGCTGAAACTCAGTGCCACAAGCAATAGAACCGGATATGATATGTTCATTTTCATCTGTCTGAAATTTATGAATGGTGAGGAAATTAAGGTATTAAATAAGCGGCCGTTTCGCGTTCAAGATCTGCCATTGCAGATAACACGTTGTACCTGTTTATATTGACTAATAATTGTGCGGAGGTATACTGATTACGTGCATCAATAGTTTCGATGAATGTATTTGTACCTGCTTTGTACCCTTTCTCAATTAAGCGCTGATAGCTGGATGCCGCTTCAAATTGCTTCAAGGATGACTGATATTTCTGATAAACTGCTTTCAGATTATTCTGAGCAGTCCGGGTGGCTAAATTCAGCTGCTGAGTCACCAGATCGACCTGTAGTTCCGCATTACGAACATCCAGATTACTTTGTCGGACCTTTATATCATTTCTGCCTGCAGTGAATATCGGAATATCCAGTTGCAGCCCTAGCATATAGTAACGGGTATTGTTATTAAATTTAAATCCTTCAGACTGGGAACCCAAATCCACAAAAGCAGCCAGCTTGGGCACCGCATACTGCTTATTCATTTTCAGAGCCGTTCTGTTAATCTCTACAACCTGATCCAGAGCCTTTAATTCTTCTCTTTTCTCAGACAATGACAGGTCTGCAAGTAATGTACTTACCTTATCCAGTCCTGCTTTATTATCCGTATCGACATCAATATTAGTTTCCGCATTCCGGTTTAAGAGAAAATTAAAATACATCCGCGCATTCAGCACCTGTTGTTCAGCAGCGACCAATTGAGCATTAGCCTGTTCGACCTCACTTCTGGAGCGCAGCACATAAGCAGGCAATCCCTTTCCACCTTCCAATAATTTTTCGTTGACCCGTAGTCCTTCATTGGCAAGTTGCAAACCAGATTTGTAAATATCCACTGCCTGCAATGCACTTTGATAGTTATAATAAGCCGTTTTAATGTTTTTGACCAGATCCCGTTTATAAATCACCACTTCAAATTGCTGAAGCACCACCTGCTGCTCCGAGATACGCTTATTATACGTCAGATCCGTATTGATAATCGGCATAGTAGTCCGGATTTTAGCATCGTAGAAATTCTTTGGCAGGAAATTAATATTCTGATTCTCCATTACCGGAAACTGACTGGATTGCGTAAGCTGATTAAGTGTCGAATATATAGGATTCAACAGGTCACCCAACGGTAAAGGAATATTACGTCCGCCATCTGCAGTCTGATAGGCTCCCTGAAAAGCTACTGTGGGAAGAAAAAGACTCCTTGCTGTTTTCAAAGCATATTGCGCTTTTTCCAGCGAGACATCTTTTTGCTGCAAGACGATATTGTTCCTGAATGCTTCCGAAACATAGGTATCCAGTATTTCCTGTGCCTGCAACGGAATTGTTATGAAGCCTGACAGAAGCATGGAAAGGACTAATCTGCCGGTTTTAAAAAATTTCATAATTAACAGTGTTAATAGTTAACGTTTCAAACTTTCCAGAACCCGGATAAACCCTTCATACGTCTGGTTCATTACATTTTCTCCTTCTGCTACCGCAAGCTTGACTGATGCAACATGATCCAAGTGTCCCTGCAACTTAAGACTGCACAAGCCATGCATGAGCGACCACACATTCAACGCAAATGTATTGGCATCAAACTGTGTAAAGTATCCCGCAGACTGACAGTCTTCTACGGTACGTATGAGGGCCGCAAATGATTGCTCTCCCTCTTCCCAGCCTTCATCTACACAATTATTTCTGACAAATTCCAGAGGCTCTTTCTGAATAAACATCAGTTCATAAAAATCCGGATTGTTAAGTGCAAAACTCATATAAACTCTCCCCATAGCCTTCAATCGCTCAAAAGGCTCATGTACATACTGTAAAACCATAAACTGTGTCCCTAATAATTTAAAACCTTCCTGATGTAAGGCGTACATAATGTCCGTCTTATCCTTGTAATATAAATAGATCGTAGTCGGACTAAATTCTATCTTCTCTGCTATCTTACGTATAGAAGTAGCTTCATAACCATGTTTTAAAAACAGTTCCTTGGCAGCATCGAGGATGCGTTGACGCAGATCTTCTTTATGTTTCTCTTTTCTTTCCCTTATTCCCATATTAATATATTAACATGTCAAATATAATTAACACTGTTAATAAAAAGAAAAAATATTGAAATATTATTTTCAAAATAAATATGACACGTTATGAAATAAAAGCATAAAACATCAATAAAAGGCAATTAAAAGAGATTATAATTCAAGCATAACCATAGTTAACACTGTTCATTATTTTAAATTTCATATATATTTCATAAAATATTAGCACGAATGATCAGCTTTAGCATAATGTTTGATTAATAGTTCAGCACAACATTTACATTTTATTTCATGATCATTTTTCTATATATCTTATCCGTATTGTGGATTCTTACGGCCTTTATTCCCCTGATCCGCCATGACTACTGGACATTCCGTGTATTTGAATATCCTCGTCTGCAGAAATTAGTACTATCCTCCGCTACATTTGTATCCGTGATCGTATTATGTCCAGCTACTACCTTTAGAAATATTCTACTTGCAGTACTGGGACTCACTATCCTTTATCTTATAAAACAGATTCTGCCCTTCACTCCTCTCTCCGCTAAGCAGGTATTGAAAATAAAGGACAAAAGACCGGAACAGGATCTAAAAATTATGATTTCAAATGTATATGAAGACAACAACAATTATGAGGGTTGCATACGCGTCATCAAGGATACAGATGCGGATATGGTACTGTTGCTAGAAACCAGTCATGCCTGGGAGAAAGCATTACGCAGTATAGAAGAGAAGTATCCTTACTATGTCAAAGAGCCTATAGATAACACTTATGGAATGCTCTTATTCTCAAAATTTGAATTGCGGGATGCTGAAGTAAAATATCTGGTAGAGGATGATATTCCGTCTATACATACGAAGATCGTTTTGCAAAACGGACAGGAAGTACAAATCTATGCTTTACACCCTACCCCTCCGGTGCCGAATGAAAATCCGAGATCGACAGAACGGGATAAAGAATTACTGTTAGTTGCAGATATGGCGCGTAAATCCAAATTGCCGGTGATTGTATGCGGAGACCTGAATGATGTGGCCTGGAGTTATACAACAGAACTATTTTTAAAGATGAGTCAGTTATTAGATCCCAGAAGAGGCCGTTTCTTTATGAATACCTTTCATGCCCATTATCCGATTCTACGTTTCCCTCTGGATCATATCTTCTGTAGTACAGATTTCAAATTAGTATGCATGAAGAGATTACACAACTATGATTCAGATCATTTTCCAATATTCACACATCTTCAGTTTGAAAATTCGGCAAAATATCAGCAGGAAGCAATGGAGGTGGATCAGGAAGATATAGAAATGGCTCAGGAGAAAAAAGAAAAGTGCTGATCATACAGCACTTTTCTTTTAATATTCTATTCCCAAAACAGATTTCAACGGAATCAGTACACCGCTTTTGATCTGTAAATATTTATCAGTAACAGACCAAATTGTAGTCTCAATGCGCTTTGGCCCGTCTTCTGTTTGAAAGACAATTGTAGTTTTTGATTTAAATGCATTACCCAACCGCAGTGCTCCTTCTAATTTATCCTTCAACAATTCAGAATGATCTACAGGGGCAGGTATTATTTTATAATTTGGCAATTCTTCTTTTGCTATTAATTCTCCGATCATCATAATCAACAATTTTAAAATGTACACAGGAACCTTATGATACAAACGTCATTTTAGGCTTTTTTGTATCTTGTTAGCTAAATTTAGATATACTTTCACTTATAAACAACATCCGTTCGTATTTTTTCTTTTACATGACACTATTTTGAAACAGATTGGGTTTCTTTGACATTTACATTATTTTTATGCTCAAACAGGATTATGGAAAGACCGTCTATATACGAGAAAGAGTGGGAAGTGAATTTCACCCATTGCTATGCCTCAGGCTTGATTAAATACGCAGAGATGAGCAATATGCTTCAGATAACGGCCGGTGAACACGCTATTGCAGCCGGATTCGGTTTTTTTGAAATGGCCAGGAATAATCAGGCCTGGGTATTGAGCAGAATACGGATGGAGATTTCCAGACTACCCAAGTGGCTGGATAAAATTCATATTAAAACCTGGGTTCAGGAATTTGAGGGAGCGAGATCCATACGTAATTTTGAAATTTATGTTAAAGGAGAACGCTATCTGGCTGCAACAACCTATTGGGCAGTGATCAACACCCTGAAACGAGGCTCGGAAGATCTGGCAATTTCTACAGAAGGTTTTACCACCTATCCGGAGAGAACAGCAACTTCAAAACCTTTTTCCCGATTAAACCTTGCGACGGAAACAGAATTTATTAAAAATTATCAGGTTGTGCTGTCTGATCTGGACATCGTCAAGCATGTCAACAATGTAAAATATATGGACTGGTGTCTGGATACATTGAAACCGGAGCTGGTGCTGGAAAACAATATTCATTCTTTGGAGATGAATTATTTACGGGAACTCACCTACCACGATGTCGTCACGATTTCCAGTGCACACACCGATAAAGAGATCTTCTTTAAGGTAGAAAAGAATCCAAAGATCAATTTTCTGATGGCTATAGGGTTAAGATAAAAAAAGCGGACAGTTGTCCGCTTTTTTTATCTTCTGTTACAATGCCCAGGCGTGTTCTCCTTTTTTATAAGGATAATTACCGTCAAATTTTCCCGGAATTTTCACATAACGTAATGCTTTAGTAGCACCCAGTTCTGAAGTAAAGAAACCGGTAAGGGTCAATTGCTTAAACATCGTAAACCAGTGTGGAGGATCACTTTTTGGCACACGATACATTTCATTTTGTTTCAGTGCATCCTTCTCACGCTGAGCTTTTGTAGCCTCTGCCTGCTTAGCGTTATATTCACTGGCTTCTTTATCCAGGATATTGACAAATTTAGTCTGATCTTCCTTACTTAGTTCCTGAAATTTCTTACCAAATTCTTTCTTGGCACGATCATCAACGGTATTGATGCCGTCTAAGAATACCTTCTGCTCAGTATCTGCATAACAGTCTCTGATCATGACAGGTATAAACTCTCCTACACCTGCTTCCTTCGCTCCCGGTGTACTGGTTTTTGGTAAGATTGCTTCTGCCAGATCACCAAGAAAATTGACAGAATCCTTTTCAAAAAGCTTTGCTGTATCTTTTGAAGCTGAACGGGAACAGCCTTCCAAGAAAAGATTAGCGCCAATAACAGTTCCTCCCATCAACAGGGCAACACGCTGTAATGCTTCTCTTCTATTCATATCTTTATCGTTTTAAAACGTTAATTCTTAAATTGTATATTTGATATCCCAACCTGTACGGTAATTTCTTTTTACAAACTGGTTGACTTCATCAAAGTTAGTCACTTTCATTTGTTGATTATCCCACAGTAATTTCAGGTTTCTACCCGGATATTTATTATTAATACGCATATCTGCGCCACGAATAGCGAGATTAGCCATTAATAATGCTTCAGTAAGCGGGCCAGCGATCTCAAACGGTGAGCTCACCTCTTTTTTACCATAGCCGGCAATACATGCCTCTACCCACTGACCATAGTGACCTTCCGCACCACCTGCAACACGCGCATATTTTTGTGCTACATTTTCTTTACGTGAAGTTGGAAGTAAACGTGCATTCTGCCCGTAAGTATCTGCCAGAATTTTTCCTTTCGTACCTACTAATAAAATCCCATTACCACCGTCACCAAAGATTTCATTAGGACCTAATTCATCTGGTCTTGGAGGCTGTATACCACCATCCATCCAATGTAAGGTCACCGGACCAGCAGTACGATTACCTTTAGGGAAGGTTAGTGTTGCATGACTGGAAGGAGGACAACTTTCCGGGAAATATCCGCGTTTGAATTCATCTACATAGACTGTCCCTACGCTGGCTTGTACATCCTGCACATACGTTAACCCCAATGTACTGAAAGGTACTTCCAGTAAGTGACAACCCATATCACCTAATGCACCAGTCCCGTAGTCCCACCAGCCTCTCCAGTTGAAAGGAACTAATTTATCAATATAATCACGTTGAGGGGCAGTACCTAACCACAGATCCCAATCCAGCTCTTTAGGGATCTGACCTTTTTGTGTAGGCCATGGAATACCTGAAGGCCAAACTGGTCTGTCTGTCCAGCAATATACGGTATGTACATCACCGATAATACCGGCTTCATACCATTCCCGTACCTGACGCGGGCCATCGTTAGATGCTCCCTGATTACCCATCTGCGTGACTACTTTATATTTCTTAGCTGCATCGGTCAGCACTCTAGCTTCCCATACGTCATGTGTAAGAGGTTTCTGTACGTATACGTGCTTACCTAATTGCATAGCTGCAAGAGACTGGATCGCATGATTATGATCCGGAGTAGAGATAGAAACAGCATCTATATGCTTATGTTCCTTATCTAACATTTCGCGGTAATCTTTATAATATTTTGCTTTCGGAAATTTCTTAACCGTACCTGCCGCTCTTGTATCATCTACATCACACAAAAAAGCAATATCGGCTTTACCACTTGCGAAGAATGAATTAATATCACTTGCTCCCTTTCCGCCAACTCCGATTCCGGCTACCTGTAATTTATCACTTGGTGCAATAAATCCGGTACCGCCAAGTACATGGCGTGGTACAATCATAAAAGCGGCAGCTGCTGTCGCAGCCGACCTTATAAAATCTCTCCTTGAAGTACTACTGTTTTTATCCATAATTTATGAAGACGTTTGATTATAGGTTTCCTTTTTTCAGTTCACTGACCGCAAAATCAACAGCACGGGCTGTCAATGCCATATAAGTAAGTGAAGGGTTAATACATGCAGCTGAAGCCATTGCAGCTCCGTCTGTAACGAATACGTTCTTAGCATCCCATACCTGGTTGTGACCGTTCAATACAGAATTCTTAGGATCTGTACCCATACGGGCTGTACCCATCTCATGAATTCCCTGTCCTAAACCGTAAACGTTGTCATAAGTATATACATCTTTCACACCGATAGATTCCAACATCTCTTTCATCTCCTCCTGCATATCCTTACGCATTTTGATCTCATTATCTTTTATTTCCGCATCGATCGCCAGTACCGGTAAGCCCCATTTATCTTTAACATTTTTATCGAGGGTAACTTTATTTTCATGATAAGGAAGCATTTCACCGAAAGCTGTAAAGCCTACACTCCAGCCACCCGGTTCCAGAATCGCATCCTTCCAGGCTTCACCTACACTCATTTCAGCAACAGCTCCGGACCAACGTCCACGGCTCGCGCCACCCTGATACCCGAATCCACGGATATAATCACGTTTTTTAGTATCTCCGTCTACGTTTACAAATCGCGGAACGTATATACCATTAGGTCTTCTACCAAAAGTATAGCTTTCTTCATAACCTTCAACTGAACCTCCGGCTCCGCAACGGAAATGATGATCCATCAGATTGTGTCCCAACTGTCCGCTGCTACTTCCTAATCCACCTTCCCAAACATCCGTAGCGGAGTTCATCAATACCCATGTGGAGTTAAGCGCTGAAGCACATACAAAAATTACTTTTGCAAAGAACTCATAAGTCTTATTTGTCTCTGCATCAATTATCTCTACTCCTTTTGCTTTTTTAGTATTTTTATCGTAGATGATATTCTTCACGATAGAGAAAGGTCTCAATGTCAGGTTTCCAGTTTTCACAGCTGCCGGTAATGTTGCAGATTGTGTACTGAAATATGCACCGAAATTACAGCCCAGCCAGCATTGATTCTGGTATTGACAGTTAACACGTCCATGATGCGGAACGGTGATGTTTGCTGTTCTTCCCATGATAAAGTGTCTTTTACCTCCATACTGAGTTTTCAATCGTGCGGCAAGATCTTTTTCGACGATATTCATCTCCATTGCCGGCATAAAATCTCCGTCCGGCAATACGGCAAGACCGTCTCTGTTACCAGAGATTCCTGCAAATTTCTCTGCATAACTATACCATGGAGCGATCTCATTATAACGAATTGGCCAATCAGTACCATGACCATCTTTAAGGTTGGCTTCGAAATCCAGATCAGAGAAACGGTAACTTTGTCTTCCCCACATCAGCGAACGACCTCCGACATGGTACCCGCGGTACCAGTCAAATCTTTTCACCTCTGTATATGGACTTTCCTTCTCATTAACCCAGTAATCCAGGTTTTTTTCATTAAGAGGATAGTCACGACTAAGAACAGGATAATCTTTGACCATTTGTGTTGTACGACCTCCGCGATGTTCAAAATCCCATGGATTTTTATTGGGCGATGGATAATCTTTCACATGTTCGATATTACGACCACGTTCCAAGACAATTGTTTTAAGTCCTTTTTCCGTCAGTTCCTTTGCAGCCCAACCTCCGCTTATTCCTGATCCGATGACAATTGCGTCATATACATTATCTGCCATATCTCTTCTCTTTAATAGTTTATAATTTGTTTAAATAGTTTCTGTCTCTTTGGTGCTCTCTATCTTCTCATCTTTAAAGAAAATCAGGAATAATAAGAAAACAACAACTGCAATTCCGGCAGGAATCACCCATACTTTATTCCAGAATAAAGCAACATCCGTTGCTTTGATATCCATATACATATCACTTACATATCCTGCCACCCAGAACCCGATAAGCTGACCTACACCGTAGGTAGCTAATGTAATCAAGCCCTGAGCAGAACCTTTATATTTGGCACCAGCTTTATTATCAGTATAGATCTGTCCTGAAACAAAGAAAAAGTCGTAACAAATTCCGTGTAAAGCAATTCCTGTAATTAACATAAGGGTAAGGTCCCCCGCATTTCCGTAAGCAAACATAAGGTAGCGTGCAGCCCAGGCAAGCATGCCCACCAGAATAGTTTTCTTAAAACCAAAACGGGTAAAGAACACCGGAAGCAAAAGCAGAAACAGGACTTCAGAAATCTGACCTATAGTCATTTTTCCTGTAGGATTTTCCAGATTAATCTCACTTAGGAATTCGTTTGCATTCTTGTAATAAAATGCCAAAGGAATACAAATCAGTATAGAAGATATAAAGAACAGTAAGAAGTTTTTGTCTTTCAGCAGCTTGATGGCATCCAGCCCAAGAATCTGACCTATAGTAGCCTTTTCCGTCTGTTCAATTTTGATAGGTGGAGTCTTAGGAAGTGTAAAGCTAAATAAACCTAATACCAATGATGCAATACCTGCCATTAAGAATGTATTTTTCAACAAACCATCACCCGAATCCCATTTAAACAGATAACTGATCGCTAATCCAGCAAATATCCAACCCAAAGTTCCGAATATCCGGATAATTGAAAATTCCTTTTCCGGATTTTTCATCTGACGGAAAGAAACCGAATTGACTAAAGATAAAGTTGGCATATAAAGCAGCATATATCCCAGTACATACGGGTAAAATTCACTTACTGAAGTAGACTGATACATCTGATACATCAGAAAAGCACCCACAATATGAAGTACTCCCAGGATACGCTCTGCATTGAAAAAGCGATCCGCAATCATCCCTATAATAAATGGTGCAACTATAGCACCCCAGGACTGGGTAGAAAATACATTTGCACTTTCCAGACCTGTTGCATTCAGGCTCTTACTCAGGAAAGTCCCCAACGTAACAAACCATGCTCCCCAAATAAAAAATTCGAGAAACATCATGAAAGATAATTTTATTTTTATTCCTGTAGACATAGAGGTAGATGGTTTATGATATTACAATTATTGTGGTTTAAATATTTAGCAAGTTATAAAAAAAATCAAATTGTAAAAAATACACTATTAAAAAAGTTACACACTGAAACTATCTACTTCTCTATAGGCTGCCACAAGTGCCTCTTCTCCAGCTTTTCCGCCTTTGGACTTGCCGTGCTCCATCCCCATTACACCTCTGTAACCTTTTTTATATAAATGAGCAAACACGTTTTTATAGTTAATCTCACCTGTGGTAGGCTCTTTTCTTCCCGGATTATCTCCGATCTGTATATAGGCGATTTCATCCCAGCAGCGATCGATATTGACGATCAGATCACCTTCAGTGCGCTGCATATGGTAGATATCGTAAAGTATTTTGCAGGAAGGACTGTTAACGGCTTTACAAACGGCATAGGTCTCATGCGTTTGCTGAAGAAAAAGATCCGGGGTATCGCTCAAGGTTTCCAGTACCATTACCAGATTATGCGGTTCGAAGATTTCTGCTCCTTTTCGCATGGCTTGTACAATGTTGGCAAACTGATTTCCCCACGGAAGTTTACGCTCATAGAATCCGGGAACAACAGTAAGCCATTTGGCATTACAGCGCTTTGCAGCCTCTACGGAGCGTTGACATGTTTTCGCAAAGTGATCCAGAAATTCAGGTTTACCGGTAGCAAGTGAAGTCATCCAATTCTGACCGCCATCCACAACAAAAACGCCCATAGTCATACCCAACTTGGCCAGAAGATTACCTATTTTCTCCTGTTCTTCTACCGATCGTCCCAGATAACCGTTATCTTCAATGGCTCTAAATCCGAGATCATAAAAATACTGGATTTCATCCAAAAAGTTTTTACCTGCGGAATCCTGAAACATGCCCTGATGTGGCGCATAGTTCAGCTTAAACGTTTTACCTTTTTGTTCAGTAAAAAGATTTTGCTTTTTTTGTTCGGAGGCTTGTAGTGCATTGCCTGTAAGCGCTGCACCTGAAACTAAAGCAGCATTTCTAAGAAAATCACTTCTTTTCATAGCGATAAATTCGGAATTGGGTTTATGTCAAAAAGATTCTCAAAGCCTTTCGTGTGCTTTTCCAGAATATCTCCTTGCTGGTTATTGTATATAATATAAATATCTATATTTTTTATCTTATTTGCAAAAACAATTGCCTCATCAGGAGACATTGCCATAAAAATATTATCCAACGCATCTCCTTCCATAGCCGTCGGTGCATTTACAGTAACACTGACAATACTTGTTTCAAAAGAATAGCCGGTTTTAGGGTTAATATGATGGGTAATTTTGCGGTTTTTATCCATTAGAAACTTTTCGAAATTTCCGGCTGTAGTAATAGCTCCGCCAGATGGTACAATTACATCCTGTTTTAAACTCGTGTTCCCATTTGTTTTTACAGGACGCTCTATTCCAACTTTCAAACGCTCACCGTCAGGTTTTATGCCACTGATACGTAATTCTCCTCCCAGCTCTACAATAAAATTCTGAATACCTTGCTGCAACAGATAATCTGCGAGTACATCCACGGAATACCCTTGCGCAATGCCATTCAGATCAATAGAGACTTTCGGATTTTTCTTTAAGAGTCGTTTTCCCTTTACTTTGAGTTGGTTCATCCCCACATTCTTCAAAGCTGCTTTGATCTGCTCTTCATCAGGCAGTGCAGATATACGTGCCGGACCAAATCCCCACAATTGCACCAGAGGTGCGACAGTGATATCAAACTGTCCTTTTGAAAGTTTATAATAAGCAAATGACTTGTTCACCACCTTTTGCATATGGTGATCCATTTCGATTGCAGTTGTCTCCGGAAGATTGAATTTAGAAATAAGAGAGTTTTTATTATAGACAGACATTGAATTATCAATATCATTCAGCATGCTGTCTATTGCTGCTTTAGGCACCGTTTTTTCAGCATAATAAACAATATGATACGTCGTGCCCTGTGCTCTTCCATCAATCACATGACGGTCTGGTATTTTATTTGGCTGCCCGGCGTAAACGCACAGGCAACCAATAAAAAAGAATACTAAAGCCGTCCATGATCTTTTCATGAAAAACGTTAGATATAAAGGTTTGTATTCTGTCCCGGAACAGCCACAGGGTACAAACCATCTGCATTAGGCAATATCTTAGGATTTGCATCCCAGGCATACGTTGCAGGTTGAAGATCAACATTTGATTCCAGCGCTCTATCCCATTTGATTGTTTTTCCGGTATAACACGCAATACGACCGATAATACCTGTCAGTGTGCTGTAAGCACCATATTCAGCATTATCAAATTTATATTCTCCTTTTGCAATCGCTTCAAAGAGTTCTTTATGTTCTTGTTGATATGGATTCGGATTTCCTTTAGGATCGTGTCTGTAAATCTCTTTTCCATTTGCATCCCAAAGTACACCTTGTCCTCCTGCTGAAAGATAGGTACGCCCTTTAGTTGCCTGAAATGTTTCATCAACGCGATTAGAAATTCCTTCAAAGTGACGACACTGACTGTAAACCACAGAGTTATCATCATAAGTCAATTCCACAGCAAAGTTGTCATAGATTTCACCGTAATCTTTTCCTTTACGGAAAGCCTGACTTCCTGTACCTTGTATGGAGACCGGATATTTTCCTTTAATCCAGTTTGCAATATCAATATTATGTACGTGCTGTTCTACGATATGATCACCACACAACCAGTTGAAGTAATACCAGTTTCTCATCTGATATTCCATTTCTGTCATACCCGATTTACGGGGTCTTACCCATACACCTCCACTATTCCAATAGACCTGACCGGAGACCACATCTCCGATTGCGCCATCCTGAACACGCTTGATAACTTCTCTGTAATTGGTCTGATAACGGCGTTGTAAACCAACTACAACATTTAGCTTTTTACGTTTTGCTTCTGCAGCAGCTGCCAGTACACGACGAATTCCCGGAAGATCTGTTGCAACAGGCTTCTCCATAAATACGTGTTTCCCCTGTTTTACAGCTTCTTCAAAATGAATAGGGCGAAATCCCGGAGGAGTTGTCAGAATAACAACATCCGCATCTTTAATTGCAGACTTATAACCGTCAAAACCTACGTACTTACGGCTATTGGGAATATCTATTTTATCTTGAAATTTTTCTTTTAATGTACTGTATGTGCTATCCAGATTATCCTTAAAAGCATCTGCCATAGCTACCAATCTGATATTCTGTCCTGAAGCAAATGCATCAAATGCCGCTCCGGTTCCTCTCCCCCCGCAACCGATTAAAGCGACCTTAATTACATCACTACCCGCAGCAAAAACAGCTGAAACAGGCATTGAACTTAAGGCTGCCGTACCCGCTACAGCTGCTCCTGCTTTTAAAAAATCTCTACGCAGAAAATTACTTTCCATTTTTATTAAGTTTATTAGGTTTAAAAAGTTATATAAAATTTAAAAATCTTTGATCGGAGCTTTATCATAATAAGCCATGATCTCTTCATGTGTCGGAGCTGTCTGAGGACGTACCAGACGCAAACCTATAAAAGGTGCTTCCGGAAACCACCAGTTTGATTTTGGAATTTGCGGATCAAGTTGTTTCCAGATTGGATCCGATGCCATTCTGTTTGCTGATCTCAGATCTTTTGCTTCGCTGTCAAATGCACCCCCGCGTACACTGTGCGGATAAAGTTTAGTAGGAATATTTACAGGGTTATCTGCTGTTTTGCCGGCAAATTGCTTGTAAAAAGACTCATCATACTGATCGTACGTCCATTCAGCTACATTTCCCAAAATATCATAAAGTCCCCATTTATTTGGTTTTTTCAAGCCGACTTTTTGTGTCTGCGCATCACTGTTTGTTTTATACCAGGCATATTCATCCAGTTTAGAGGCATCATTTCCAAAGAAATATTCGTCCTGACTTCCGGCTCTGCTGGCATATTCCCATTCTGCTTCTGTTGGTAATCTAAAAAACACACCGGTTCTGACATACAACCATTTACAAAATTGAATTGCATTATAATGTGTCATTGCCAATGCTGGATGTCCCTCTTTTCCCATTCCAAATGTCATATCGAGATAAGGCTTGGTCGGTCTGGTCACTGCATCTACAGAAGCACTAACCTGCCCGTCCACAGACTGTGTCACTTCATAATCTTTATATACAAAAGGTTCGTAAAGATCCCAGGTCACTTCATAAGTACTCATCCAGAAAGGATTGATTTTGACCTCATGTACAGGCTTCTCGTCCTCTTTACCGGTATTACTTCCCTGCTTAAATGTCCCGCCCGGAATCGCTTCCATTGTGAAACTCAGCTTGGTACCTTTGATATCCTGTGTGTATTTTTGAAAATTTGATTGTGCCTGTCCGTAATGAACGCAGGCGAATAGGCAGAATGATAGTATTAATCGCATATAATCAGTTAGACTCCTCGGTTTAAATTTTCCTGAAAATAACTATATCTTTTTCAGGAAGACTAAAGTTACACTAATTGTACAAAATACACATATCAACGAAATAACAAATCTGTTACAGATAAGCAAATCGTTTAGAAATGAAGAAAATAATGGATGACGGCAGACCAGATTCCGGCCGTGAGCAAAGCAATAAGAATACTATAACCTATGATAATATTTGCAATTTTACTATTCAACCGAAACTGCTCGATCACAATGCTGGTCGAAACCAAAGTAGGCATAGCCATTTCAAATATGGTAACAGCCCCTATCTCTTTTTTCGCTCCGATGAGCAGCACAAATATCAGCACTAAAGCCGGCGCAATAAGTAATTTGTAAAACAGGGAAAAGGAAATCTGGGAAATCTGCTTTTTCCATCCTTTAAACTGCAGTTGTAAACCTACAGAGAATAAGGCCAATGGAGATACAGTAGCTCCCAATTTATCAAAAACAGGCTCCATAGCCGTCAGATCAACAAAGCGAGGTAATATCAAGGCTGCGATACAGCCCAAAAATGGCGGAAATGTAAATAAACGTTTTGCGATATACCCGAGATTAAGCTTAGCTGCAGGATCAGCACTTCCTTTTGTCGCCAGATAAACTCCAAGCGTGGAAAGCAAAAAGAAAGTAGCCTGATCACAGATAATAGCAATACTCATATATTCCTCTCCGTAAAAAGCAGCAACTAAGGGAAATCCGACAAAAGAGGTATTGCTAAATCCTGAAACCATCGTAAGCGTACTCTCCGTACGGCTGCTGTAATGCTTTCGCCAGCAATAAATCCGAAAAAAGAGCATGCTGCCCAGCAACACGACAAGCGGACTCAGTACAGGAACTATAAGATCCGTGTTCCAATCGATATGAGGCAGGTATTTGAAAGAGACAGCAGGAAGTGCAAAATACAGAATCCAGGTATTAATCCCTTTATGTGCCTCAGGATGTATACGTTTTGTTTGTTTCAGTATATATCCCGCAGCAATGCATATAATGATTAAAATAAAGTTGGCCACCCGTGTAGAATTTAATACGCTAACAAAGGTAAATTTTTCAGGCAAACATTATTATAGTCTTTTGAATAATGCTATAATGAATACAAAAAAGATCGTTTCATTTTTTTGACAGCTGTCTATTGGAATTGCATCCGGAAGCAATTTATCTAAGTTTATGGCAAAACCCTGACCAAAAAACACTTTCTATCAAAAGTTTCTTTCAGGGAAAATACATATTTTTGCATTTTCCTTAACTATACGGACAGGTTTAATCATTCTATATTGAAAAATTTTAACTTATTTACTTTAGTTCTTTTATTAGTTTTTATGCATGGCATTTGCGAAGCACAATCCAGCCTGCTGTGGACTACACAGGACAGCATCGCACCTGCTCGTCGCAAAAATCCGTTAATTATAGAAATTGAAGCCGAAAACGGGGGTATCATTGCCTCAAAGGATATTAAACAAGTCACTTTTGAAGATGCTTATTATAATGGTGTCAATCTGCGCGTAGGATGGCAAACGCAACGATCCAAAGATATTTACCATCAACTCTATAACTATCCGATATATGGAGTGGGATTGTACTCCAGCACTTTCAATACCAATATTATTGGCAGCCCCTATGCACTCTACGGATTTGTCATTGTCCCTATACATCCTAAAAACGACAAGAGATGGACCTATGAATACCGGATTGCGTTGGGTTTGTCCGGCAACTTTAAGCCCTATAATGAGGAGACCAATCCACTAAATTTAGTTATCGGAACAAAAAATAATGTTTTTATAGATTTTGGTTTTCGTGCCAAATATAAATTTCATAAAAATTTCGATGTTGGTGTCGGAGCGGCATTTCACCACTTTTCAAACGGCGCTATGCGTCTGCCAAATAAAGGTGTGAACCTATTACCGCTGACCGCTTCACTCACTTATACGCCTAATTCCGAGTCTGCAGATTACAGCCGTGCAGAAGTCCCTCCGTTTGAACAGACTTGGCTATATCACATCAACATAGCCGGAGGATTCAAACAAATTGACAGACAGATTGATAAGCGGTATCACAAAGCCACATTAAGTGCTTATATGAGTCGCCACGTATCTTATAAATGGAGATTCGGAGGCGGCTTTGATTTCTTTTACTCTGCATCCGGAAATGCTGAAGAAATTGCGGGCAGTGAAAAAGGTAAGTTTAGCGCCCTGTTCTCCGGAGGTCCGGCATTTTATATGGCGCATGTACTGAATGAACGTTTGGTATTGAATGGAAATATCGGATATTATCTGCATAAAAATGATTTCAACGGAGAAATCGAAAACTTTTATCTGAGAGCAGGAGCCCGCTATTATGTGTACAAAAACATAAATGCCGGTGTGTCTATTAAGGCACATATGGGTAAAGCAGATTATATTGAGTGGACTGCAGGATATACATTTGGTAAAAAACACTAAAGACCAATTTATCTGCCACTATATTGCCGGTGAGGACACCGGCAAACGCTTTTACACATTCCTTTATCTGGCGCAAGCGTCCGCTTGTGCCCTCTATCTAAGATACTGCAACAAAAATA
>NZ_DIDX01000004.1:1391358-1469717 GCF_002418355.1 Sphingobacterium sp. UBA5789
CGATTTATCGGGATCTCTCCTTAGAAAGGAGAGAAAAAGTCGCTAAGATCTGTAGTACTTTTAACATATTGCAAAACACCTACTATAAAACATATTGCCGGAGAGGACTCCGGCAAACGCTTTTACGCATGCCTTTATCTGGCGCAAGCGTCCGCTTGTGCCTTCAGTCAGAATAAAACAGTTTAAAACAACAGCTTCTGACTGACTTCCTTATCAATAGTAATATATCCAGGATAATAAAACGACTGCCCGGCAATAGTTATAGCTGGCTTAATCTTTAAAGTAAGAACACCTTTATTACCAGAGTTACTTCCTAAAGCTTTTAAGAAATCCTGAATTCCATCACTTTTAAGCGATTCATACAGATTCATTTTTATTTTGATAGGTACAACAGCAGATTGATTAGGATCGATAGACAACTTTTGCTCCACCTCTCCTTCCGCAAGATCCGTTTGCTGGAAAGCTATCTTATATTGAAATTTATTAATAGCAGCTTTTTTAGCTGTAGGATTCGTCACCTTTAGTTTGAGATTTGCTTCCATAGGAACGTCTCTTCGCAACATCGCGATTGCCAGGCCCGGTAAGGCAGAAAGATTCAGTTCACCATCCTGCATAACATTCTTAAAGCTCGTACCTGCCAGCATTAAACTATCTACAGCTTCCAGTTCATACTTGCATTTACTCAGGTTTTCTATCTGTGTTTTCTGTTTGTTCACTCCACAACCCGCCATTAGCAATACGATCAGGCAGATACCCAGTCCTTTTAATCTATTCATGTTTTATTTGTTCTTTTTACCAAAATTATAACTTACACCCAATGTAAAAACAGCATTGCCCGCTTTAAGATATTCATTGCTGTTAACTCCGATATTAAAGCCGGTTGTGTATTGCAACTGCCAATTACGATTAAGTGCTAATCTCGTAAAAAAAACAGGTTCTATAAAAATATTATCTTCCTTTTCAGCATTAACTTCATCAATGGTGAAATCTTTCATAGCCACACGACTCATGCGGATAGCTGTTCCGTAATTTAACTCACGCTTTGCGCCAAATAATTTTATCTTATCCTTCTTGGTCGAAGAATAGTTTACCTGCACAAATATTTTCTCAAAGTCCATATCCCGTATCTCTACCGGCTGCATACCTGTAGTCGTAGATCGCAGATCTGTTTCTACCGAATTACCCATCCCATATCCGGCGTATACTTCAAAAATCTGTCTCTTGGATTTACCAATAGTTGTAAAATACCCTAACCCTCCTTCATAAAGATATTGCTTGAATTCTTTAATCTGCTTTTTGTGATTGACATAAGAACCGTTGGCTATAATACCGATATGATCCGATATCGCCACACCTGCATTACCACTAACATTTCCTTTAAGATTAACATGTCCTGATAAATATCCTTCTCCCTGTTTACTAAACATCGGAGTTGCCGGGACATTGGGCATATAGATAGAACTACAACTACTTAATATTAAAACCAATACAGAGAAAAGCAGTACAACTGCGGTAAATCTATTCATATAATATGTGTTGACCATGTATTAACGTCCGATATACATATAAATATTGTACCAAGAATAGATAAGTTTGTGGATTTAGGCAAAATAAAAAGGTCTGGTAAGTAAATACCAGACCTTTCTGAGCCTCCTATCGGAATCGAACCAATGACCTACTGATTACAAGTCAGTTGCTCTACCAGCTGAGCTAAGGAGGCGTCGCTGATCGTCAACGTTTCCCGTTAACGCTGCAAATATCGAAATCAGATCCTTTTTTTGCAAGTCTTTTCATTCATTTTCTTATTACCTGAAAGCAAACCGCTGAAAACCAAGCCAATTATTTAGACATAATTTCAGTTTTACTTCCTCAAACCTGAAAAAATGTCGCTTCAAATCAATTTAAACAGACATTTTTTCCGATTATTTTATGAAAACCGTATAGGCATAATGATTGTTACCCTCATAGAAAATCTAATACGATATGAATTTCAACAACTATACGATCAAAGCTCAGGAAGCCATTCAAAAGGCTTCTGAAATCGCCTCCGGCAATCAGCAGCAGGCGATCGAACCCGCACATATTCTAAAAGCATTACTGACCGTTGATGAAAACATCATTGGTCACCTATTAAAAAAACTAAATGTAAATATCGCTTACCTTGAAGGAGAAGTGGATAAACAGATCCAAAGTTATCCAAAGGTTAGCGGAAGTAACATCTATCTTAGTAATGAGGCTAACTCTGCACTTCAGAAAGCACAATCCTATCTCAAGGAGTTCAATGATGAGTTTGTCTCCATTGAGCATTTACTTTTAGGGATACTGAATGCGGGCGGCAAAACTGCTTCTTTGCTTAAAGATCAGGGTGTAAATGAGAAGGATCTGAAACTGGCGATCAAGGAACTACGCGGAAATAACCGTGTTACTGATCAGAATGCGGAGGCCACTTTCAATGCCTTAAATAAATATGCCCGTAATCTGAATGAATTTGCAGAATCCGGAAAACTTGATCCTGTAATCGGCCGTGACGAAGAGATTCGCCGGGTGATGCAGATCCTTTCCCGAAGAACTAAAAACAATCCTATACTCGTAGGTGAACCGGGAGTGGGAAAAACGGCTATTGCAGAAGGCATCGCTCACCGGATAATCAAAGGTGATGCACCGGAAAACCTCAAATCCAAAACGGTATTTTCTCTGGATATGGGTGCACTCATTGCCGGAGCCAAATATAAAGGTGAATTTGAGGAACGTCTAAAAGCTGTTGTAAAAGAAGTTTCCGACAGTGACGGAGAAATTATACTTTTTATAGACGAGATCCACACGCTGGTAGGTGCCGGAGGTGGTGAAGGAGCTATGGATGCAGCTAATATCCTGAAACCAGCCTTAGCAAGAGGTGAACTACGTGCCATAGGTGCGACTACACTCAATGAGTATCAGAAATATTTTGAAAAGGATAAAGCTTTAGAGCGTCGTTTCCAAAAAGTAATGGTTGGAGAGCCCGACACACAGGATGCTATATCTATATTAAGAGGATTAAAAGAGCGATATGAGACACATCATAAAGTAAGGATTCTGGATGAAGCCATTATTTCGGCTGTAGAGCTATCTCAGCGCTATATCACCGATCGTTTTTTACCGGATAAAGCTATCGACCTTGTGGATGAAGCAGCTTCAAAACTTCGTTTGGAAATGGACTCCGTTCCAGAAGCGGTAGATGAACTGGAACGCCGGATCATGCAACTGGAAATCGAACGTGAAGCGATCAAAAGGGAAAACGATGAGAAGAAAGTGAACGAACTGTCTGAGGTCATTGCTAATCTGGCTTCCGAACGTGATTCACTCAAAGCCGCGTGGCAATCTGAAAAATCGCTGGTAGATGAGGTCAATCAGGAGATTGCGAATATAGAGAACTTTAAACTGGAAGCAGATCAGGCCGAGCGTGCAGGAGATTACGGTAAAGTAGCGGAGCTGCGATACGGTAAAATTAAAGAAGCACAGGATCACGTCGAGAAGTTAAAAGCTGAACTGGCGGAAAAACAAGCCAGCAGCCGTATGCTAAAGGAAGAAGTGACTTCTGAAGACATTGCAGATGTTGTATCACGCTGGACAGGTATTCCGGTTAATAAAATGGTGCAATCTGAACGTGAAAAGTTACTTACACTGGAAGAAGAATTACACAAACGTGTAGCGGGACAACATGAAGCGATAGAAGCCAT
The DNA here is from genome assembly GCF_002418355.1 of Sphingobacterium sp. UBA5789. Lineage (NCBI taxonomy): Bacteria > Pseudomonadati > Bacteroidota > Sphingobacteriia > Sphingobacteriales > Sphingobacteriaceae > Sphingobacterium > Sphingobacterium sp. UBA5789. The sequence goes on from NZ_DIDX01000004.1 coordinate 1,395,075, forward strand.
ATCGGATGCTATACGCAGATCGCGTGCCGGACTGAGTGATGCCAAACGTCCGATCGGATCGTTTATCTTTCTGGGTACAACAGGGGTAGGTAAGACTGAATTAGCAAAAGCACTGGCAGAATTTCTTTTCGATGATGAGCAGGCTATGATCCGTATCGATATGTCCGAGTATCAGGAACGTCATGCCGTGTCACGTCTTATCGGAGCGCCTCCGGGATATGTAGGTTATGATGAAGGAGGTCAGCTGACTGAGGCCGTAAGACGTCGCCCCTATTCGGTCGTATTACTCGATGAAATTGAGAAAGCGCATCCTGATGTTTTTAATATCCTATTGCAGGTATTGGATGACGGACATCTGACGGACAATAAAGGTCGTGTTGTTAACTTCAAAAATACGATTATCATCATGACTTCGAATACCGGATCACATATTATCCAGGAAAACTTCTCGCATCTCAATGACGACAACAGAGATGAAGTCGTTGCCAAAACCAGAAGCGAGGTTTTCGAATTATTACAAAAATCTATCCGTCCGGAGTTTCTGAACAGAATTGATGAAGTTATCATGTTCACACCTCTGAGCCGGACAGAGATTGGGGATATCGTCCGTCTTCAGTTCAATAAAGTTCAACATCAGCTGGCAGAACAGAATATATTTATCTCGGCTACAGATGAAGCACTTGATTGGCTGGCTCAACTCGGATATGACCCTGTATATGGGGCAAGACCGTTGAAACGTGTGATTCAAAAACGCATATTGAATGAATTATCAAAAGAGATTCTTTCCGGAAAAATCTCAAGAGATTCCATTATACAACTGGATACATTCGACGGACAGTTTGTGTTCCTGAATAAGGATAAAGAGACCAAATAAAAGTTAAAATCCTGTTACAGGACAAACCATAAAAAGAAGCTGCAGTAAGCTATTCACAAAATGATAAGTTTACTGCAGCTCTTTTATTTTCATTCATCAGGATTACAATCCCAGTTCATCTAATATTGTTTGAGGACTGTTCATAAAGAACTTTGTAAGCCTGTATTGATCTGTGTCTTCATATGCTGTCAGCTGAAGACCTTCGTCTGTTACTTTATAGATTTCGGCATCAGGATAAGCCAGAAGAATCGGAGAATGTGTAGCAATTATAAATTGTGAATCTGCATCGGTCAGTTCTTTTATCCTGACCATCATATTGAGCTGGCTTCCAAATGAAAGTGCCGATTCAGGCTCATCAAATATATACAGTCCTTTTCCGGACAATCTGTTATGTAGCAGCGTCAGAAAACTTTCCCCGTGTGAACATTCATGTAATGATCCTCCGTATGCCCGTTCCAGATCTCCCTTAGCCCCTTCATATAAGTTATCTACTTCGCTGGCTACGTTGTAAAAGCTCTCTGCCCTCAGAAAGTAACCGTCCCTGAAACGATCAACACCCTTTCCTATTTTGATATCCTGAAAAAGATCTGAATGCGAATTTTTAGTTGCAAAGTTAAAATTTATACTTCCTCCTTCCGGGTTAAAACCCGATCGAATAGCAATGGACTCAATAAATGTAGACTTACCGGATCCGTTTTCTCCCACGATAAAAGTAACCGGCTGTGTGAATCTAAATTTTTCGAGATGAAAAATCGACGGAATATGATAAGGATAAGATATACGTTGTGATCTGGGCCGGATATTTTCCACCTGCTTGATATATATCATATGACAAGTTATTTAAAGTGATAAAAAGTCCTCGTTGACATTCAAAGATTACACCTCTCCCTTTTCCAATTTTGAGAATTTCAGATATCCGATATGAAGCTCATCCGCTTCTGAAATTTCTGTTTGCCGGATAGACAGGCTGTAGTGTGATCTGAAATCTTCGGACAGCAGGTCTTCTACCTCATATACATCGTCTACATCTATCCCGTATTTGTCATCGATATGCGAAGAAGTATGGTGTTTCCAAAAGACTGTTTCTTTTGCAGCAGCAATAGCTGCTGCCATATGTTCGGCGACCACCAGTTGTTTGTAATGATACTCCTCAAAATCATTTTCTTTATATCCCCCGAGATTCACAAAGAACAGTTTCAATTTCTCATTTTTTGGCGTCTCTTTTTCAATCACTTCAATCGTATAACCATCCACTACCTTCACTTCACGCCATACATCTACATGGAGATTGCCCGATGCTTCTTTCCAGAAATCGCGCATAGAAAATAAAAGAGATGGCAGGCTGTCTCCTATTCCAAAATACATATCATGCTGTTCAGTGTGTCGGCCTTCCGGCTTACATCCCAGCAAAACCATAAATAATTTCTGCTCCATAATTAGACAAATTGACAAATATTTTTCGCAAATTACACTTAAATATATTCAAATAAATACCATCTATAAAAAACAAATGAAAAACCTTTCCTTAATCCTGACCCTAATTTTACTATCCGTTGCAGGCTCAGCCTTTGCTCAGAAGACTGATCAGAAACTGGAAAAAAAACTTAAAGAACTTACCCGCGACTTCAGGGGCGACATCGGCATCTACGTACGTCATCTCAAAACGAACAAAGAAGTCATGATTAATGCAGACAGCATTTTTCCTACAGCAAGTATTGTCAAAGTACCCATTCTGGCAGGTGTATTTAATAAAATCGGAAAAGGGGAATTAAAATACAATGACAAATTTATATATCGCCAGAACAGGGCTTATGGCGGGTCAGGATTAATGCAGTTCTTTAAAGACAGCGTGGAAACAGATCTTTCCACTATGGCCGCACTGATGATAGGATACAGTGATAATGTGACTTCGATCTGGTGTCAGGAACTAGCCGAGGGCACCAAGATTAATGCACTAATGGATGAATTAGGTCTGCCTAATACCCGTGTGAATTCCCGGACAGCAGGAAGAGAAGCTATCTGGAAAAAATACGGCTGGGGACATACTACGCCTCGGGAGATGGCTACTCTTCTGACACTAATACGTGAAGGCAAAGTAATATCCCCGGATCTGTCCGACAAGATGTATCGCATACTTGGAAATGTCTTTTACAACGAACGTTCATTGTCCCAGATACCATCTTACATAAAGACGGCTTCTAAAAGTGGTTCACTGGAAGATGTGAGAAGTGAAGTCGTACTGGTCAATGCTCCGAATGGAGATTATGTCTTCAGTGTCTTTACTAAAAACAACAAGGATAGAAGCTGGGAAAAATCCAATGAGGCAGAAGTACTGACACGCAGCATATCCAGCCTACTATGGAATTATTTTGAGCCTAAGCATCCTTTTCCAAAACAACGTCTTCTGGATTAAGATTGGTTCTATTTTAACTGCATTCAAAAACCAAATCCGGTGTAGAACGTTATTAGGGTATACAGTGCACACAAAGCACATTTACCTTTTAATACTATGAATACAAACAGATTATCAAAAGAAATGCAGTCCGCACTGATCGCTCAAATGACAAAAGAAGCTAGTGCAGCACAAATTTACCTGTCATTGGGTATATGGGCGGATGATCAGGGATATGGTGGTATCGCAAACTTTTTGTTCAGACATGCCAATGAGGAACGGAACCATATGACGAAGTTCATGGAATACATTCTGGAACGTGGAGGGAAACCTCGTGTAGAGGCTATTCCTGCTCCTCCTGCAGATCCAACATCATTAACAGAATGCTTCAACAGAGTATTTAAGCATGAAGTAGATAATACAGAGGCCATATACAACATCGTTAATCTATCGATGAAAGAACAGGATTGGGCAACATGGAATTTTGCGCAATGGTTTGTAAAAGAGCAGATTGAAGAAGAGAAACTGGCTCTGGAATTAATAGACAAGTTAAAAATAGCAGGCGGAGACAAGGCTTCAGACGAATCGCTGTTCAACCTGGATAAAGCATTGGGAGAAGCCGATGATGAGGTGAGTCTGGCCCGTGAGGCAACTGCTGAAAATCCGTAAAACTGACAGCAAAAGTTGTACTATAACAAAAGCGGNNCCGCTTTTGTTATACAGAATAATATTTTTTGTCTCCTAAAGGATTGCTTCTCTGACACGCACCAATTTTGTCAAAAGACCTTCCAGAAGATCTAAATGAAGCATATTTGCACCATCAGATTTCGCGTTAGCTGGATCCGGATGTGTTTCAATAAAAAGGCCGTCTGCTCCTACTGCAATAGCAGCTTTAGCAATGGTCTCGATAAGTTCTGGCTTTCCTCCCGTCACACCCGAAGTCTGATTCGGCTGTTGCAAAGAGTGCGTACAGTCCATTACTGTAGGTACCTGAAATGCTTTCATTTGTGGAATTCCTCTGAAATCCACAACCAGATCCTGATATCCGAATGTATTTCCGCGATCCGTCAGAAAAACTTTATTATTCCCTGAATCGATTACTTTATCTACCGCAAATTTCATAGACTCAGCAGACAGGAACTGTCCTTTTTTAATATTGACAACTTTCCCTGTCTCAGCCGCAGCAACCAGCAATTCGGTTTGACGGCATAGAAAAGCAGGAATCTGAAGAACATCTACATATGCCGCTGCCAAAGCCGCCTCATGGCTTTCGTGAATATCAGTAACCGTAGGTACTCCAAAAGTCTGCCCTACCTTTTCCAGGATCTTCAATGCTTTTTCATCGCCGATTCCGGTAAATGAATCTACCCGGGAACGGTTTGCTTTGCGGTAAGATCCTTTAAAAATATAAGGGATATTAAGTTTATCGGTAATAGTAACGATTTTTTCAGCAATGCGGAGAGCAATATCTTCTCCTTCAATTGCACAAGGACCAGCCATCAGAAAAAAATTGGCAGACTGCCCGTTTTTGATATGAGGTAAATAAGATTGTATCATGTAATAATAAAAAAATTCGTTGTTGTTAGTTCCCCAGTTCGGACATAAACTTAATACGCATCAGTTGAATATCCTCATAGGTATAATCCGCTTCGCCCAGTTCTTTTAATGCCGCTTCTATAGAATCCACTTCTGCACTTTTGAAATAATCATACACCTCATCCTGTCGATCCTGATCGATCATTTCGTCTACAAAATATCCGATATTTAACTTTGTGCCTGAATTGACTATGGATTCTACTTCTTTCAGAAGATCTTCATAGGATACTCCTTTTGATGAAGCAATATCTTCCAATCCAATCTTACGGTCTATATTTTGGATAATAGAGACTTTCAGTGCTGATTTATTAGCTGTACTCTTGATAACCATATCCTGTGGACGATCAATATCATGATCTTCCACATATTTTTTGATGAGTTCGACAAATGGCGACCCAAACTTAAGAGCCTTACCTGATCCCACACCATGAATCTGTTTCATTTCATCCATAGAAATCGGATAACAGGTACACATTTCATCCAGTGAAGGATCCTGAAAGATAACAAATGGCGGAAGAGATTTTTGCTTAGCAATCTTTTTGCGCAGTTCTTTCAGCATTTTCAACAATTCGGTATCCATGGCTCCAGAGCTTTGCGCCGGTTCTTCAGAACCATCTGCATCAGCCTTTTCCATAGGTCTGTTGAGAATAAATTTGATTGCATACGGATTATCGATGTACTTACGTCCTCCGTCAGTCAGCATTAACAGACCGTAATGATCGATATCCTTTTTCAGAAAATTAGCAAGCTCTGCCTGTCTGAGTACAGATTTCCAGTAAATCACCCCTTGTTCTTTACCTTTACCGAACAACGCATGTTCATCGTGTTTGTAGGCCGACACCGGTTGATTAGTCTGTCCCATCAGCACATTGATCATGTGCTGATCGTCAAACTTCTCCCCTTGCTCTTTAATGAATCCCAGTATTTTCAGCAGAGACTCTTCTGCATCAAAATAGGTTTTCTTTGTCTTACAGTTGTCGCACATATTGTTACAGCCAGCCTCATCAAAATTTTCACCAAAATAGTGTAGAATCTGTTTACGACGGCATACAGCTGACTCAGAATAATCTATTACTTCTTTTAATATCTGTGTACCGATTTCACGTTCTGACACCGGCTTATCTTTCATGAATTTGGTCAGCTTTTCAACATCTTTTTCAGAATAGAATGTGATACATACTCCCTCACCTCCATCGCGTCCTGCACGTCCGGTCTCCTGATAGTAGCCCTCCATTGATTTTGGAATATCATGGTGGATCACATATCTGACATCAGGTTTATCAATGCCCATTCCAAATGCTATTGTGGCTACAATGACTTCCACATCTTCCATCAGGAACTTATCCTGTGTATCTGCCCGTGTCTTCGCATCCAGACCTGCATGGTAAGGCAATGCTTTGATTCCGTTGATATTTAATACCTCAGCAATTTCTTCAACCTTTTTCCGGCTCAGACAATATACGATTCCGGTCTTACCCGAATTATTTTTTATAAAACGAACAATCTCTTTAACCACATTCTTTTTTGTCCGTACTTCATAATACAGATTGGTACGGTTAAAGGATGATTTGAACAGCGTTGCATCCGTCATCTGCAGATTTTTGCGGATATCTGACTGCACCTTAGGTGTGGCTGTAGCGGTAAGTGCGATAATTGGAATATTTTCACCTATACCATTGATTACCTGCCGGATCTTACGATATTCAGGTCTGAAGTCATGTCCCCATTCCGAGATACAATGTGCTTCATCCACAGCTACAAATGAGACTGTGATCTGTCTTAAAAATTCAATATTCTCTTCTTTTGACAGCGACTCAGGGGCTACATATAACAACTTAGTCTTACCCTGTGTTACATCCTGTTTTACTTTCGTAATCTCTCCCTTATTAAGAGAAGAATTCAGAAAATGTGCAATACTGTCCGTGCCCCCGAATGCCCGGAGTTGGTCTACCTGATTCTTCATCAGTGCAATGAGTGGAGAGATGACAATAGCAGTACCCTGACTCATAAGTGCAGGCAGCTGATAACATATGGACTTACCCCCACCTGTCGGCATAATTACGAAAGTGTCTTTTTTATTGAGCACATTTGTAATAATAGCCTCCTGGTCTCCTTTAAACGTATCAAACCCGAAAAAATCCTGAAGATTATCAAATAATGACTTTTCTATATCCATTGACTAAGGGAAAATTAAGATAGACTACAACCTTTTTTTAAGTTAAATAATAACTTATTTTTGTGAATAAATGAATATATAAAAATAGATATAATATTTGTGAAAAACAATACTGAAATCAAAAACATAGCCATTGAAGCCATCGAGCTGGAAGCGCAATCTGTACAGAATCTGACAAACAATATCAATGATGATTTTGTAGGTGTTGTACATGAAATTCTTAACCTCAAAGGGCGTGTTATCGTCACGGGAATCGGCAAAAGTGCTATCATAGCACAGAAGATAGTAGCTACCCTCAACTCGACAGGTACGCCTTCTATTTTTCTTCATGCGGCAGATGCTATCCACGGAGATCTGGGTATCGTACAGCCGCAGGATCTGATCATAGCCTTATCAAAAAGTGGCAATACACCGGAAATCAAAGTCCTGGTTCCCTTTTTAAAGCAAACACAAAACAAGCTTGTAGCCATAGTCGGAAATACCGAATCTTTTCTGGCTCAGCATGCAGATTATATTCTGGATACGACCGTCGAGCGCGAAGCATGTCCCAACAACCTCGCTCCCACCACAAGCACTACTGCGCAACTGGCAATGGGAGATGCACTAGCTGTTGTACTGCAGGAATGTCGTGAATTTTCAGACCGTGACTTTGCAAAGTATCACCCCGGAGGAGCATTAGGTAAGCAACTGTATCTTAAAGTGAGTGATCTTTCAGACCAAAACGGTAAACCTGAAGTTAGCCCTGATGCCTCCGTCAGACAAATTATCATTACGATCACACAGTTTCGCCTTGGAGCCACAGCCGTAATCGATCAGGATACTATTCTGGGTATTATTACGGATGGAGATATTCGCCGGATGCTGGAAACGCATCAAGATCTTTCTTCTATTACAGCAAAAGATATTATGGGCAGAAGCCCTAAACTTATTGACAAAAATGAATTAGCTGTCAATGCCCTTCATCAGATGAAAGACAATAATATCACACAGTTACTGGCGACCGAAAATGGAAAATATGCAGGAATAGTCCACATTCAGGATCTATTGAAAGAAGGGATAATCTAATGGTGTAAGCAGAGGAGCACATCCTTCATCATACCTTTTAATTCAAACACTTAAATGAATGGAATTATACTATACATTTTCTATATTAATAGTACTGGCAGCTGTCTTTGCCTACCTCAATCATCGGTTTCTCCGGTTGCCCTCTTCGATTGGCATTATGCTGATTGCATTATTAGTATCCGTATGTATTGTACTTTTCGGAGACAGAATAGCGGGTAATGAGATTTCGAAGTTTTCTTCGATGATTACGAAACTTGACTTTTCGGATGTACTGATGGGTGCGATGCTTAATTTTTTACTTTTTGCAGGAGCTATACACATCAACATTAACGATCTCAAGAGTCAAAAGGGAGCTGTCATGTTCTTCTCCACTTTAGGGGTAGTGATTTCGACCTTCATGGTAGGTTTGTTGATGTTTTACATCTTACCGGTTCTCAACATCCACCTTCCGCTGATCTATTGTCTGATATTTGGCGCGTTAATCTCTCCTACCGATCCTATTGCTGTGTTGAGTATTCTCAAAACAACCGGTGTGTCTAAAGCTCTGGAAACAAAATTTGCGGGCGAATCCCTTTTTAATGACGGAGTAGCGGTAGTTCTTTTCGCTGTCTTACTGAATATTGCATTAGGTACATCTACAGATGTGACAATTGCCAATGTAGGCTGGTTATTTGTAAAAGAAGCCGGAGGAGGTCTCGTACTGGGTATAGCACTTGGTCAGCTCTGCTCCTATCTGATGAGAAAGATCGATGATTATAAAGTTTCGGTACTCATGAGTCTGGCTGTCGTAATGGGAGGTTATCTGGTAGCTCATTCTTTCCATTGTTCAGGTCCACTTACGATGGTGGCAGCAGGATTATTCATCGGTAACAAAAACAACACGAAGGGCGCTATGTCTGAAGAAACAAAAGACTACCTCAATAAATTCTGGGAACTGATAGACGAGATCCTGAATGCTATTCTGTTTCTGATTATCGGTTTTGAGCTGTTAATCATTCCGAGCATTCCTAATTATTGGATTCTGGGTTTTACTTCTGTAGTACTGGTATTGATTGCAAGGTTTGTATCCATATATGTTCCCGGACGATTATTCCCCAAATTAAATATTAATAAAGCAGCAACCACATTACTGGTTTGGGGAGGTCTGCGGGGAGGCGTTTCTATCGCCCTTGCGCTCTCTCTTCCTGTCGGAGAACATAAAGACTTAGTTTTAGGAATTACCTATTTTGTAGTTATTTTTTCTATATTAGTTCAGGGCTTGACTCTCGGAAATCTGGCCGGTAGAATTAAGAAAATGGCGATACAGGACAAGTTAAAGTAACAATACTACATCATTTTCGTAATATTGTTGTTAAAAAGGTGTTATAACCCATTGTTTTAAATAGATATAGCCTAAATTTGGTACATAGATTGATATACTTAACTTAAACAAATTGAAATATGAAAAATCTCTTCGCCATCGTAGCAGTAGTAATTGCATTCGTAGGATTTACCTCGATGCAGACAGGTAAAGGTGAATTTAAATTCGAGAAAGAAACACATGACTTTAACAGCATTCCTGTAGCAAAGCCAGCTTCATATGAATTCAAATTTACAAATGGCGGTTCAGAACCTATTATCATCTCTGATGTAAAGCCAGCTTGCGGATGTTCAGTTGCTGAATTCACTAAAACTCCGATCAAACCCGGAGATGCAGGTGTAGTAAAAGTAACGTATAATGCGGCTTCCAAAGGTCCTTTTACAAAAAGTTTTACTGTAACTTCTAACACGAAAACACCAGTAAAAACATTATACATCAAAGGAATTGTTGAATAACAGATTTCCTTTAAAAAGAAAATTCACAAAGGCATCCCCAACGGATGCCTTTGTTCGTTTAAGGGGCTTGTACAGATTATATATATCTAAATACTAACTGCTAAGTATTAAAAAATTCGTAGATTTGGCATCAAAATTTTAGAACAATTTACTATGCCAGCAATTTCAAGTAAAGGCATTCACATGCCCGCTTCGCCAATCCGTAAACTGACACCATTTGCAGATAAAGCCAAGAAAGAAGGAAAAAAAATCTACCATTTAAACATTGGCCAACCGGATATCGAGACGCCTCAGATTATGTTAGATGCCATTAAGAACATTGATTTCAAAGTATGGGCCTATACACCTTCAGAAGGAACTGCAGCATATCGAAATAAACTGGTTGAATATTATAATAAACTTGATTATAATGTTACAGCTGCAGATATTCTGGTAACTAACGGAGGTTCGGAAGCGATTACCATTGCTATGCAGGCTTGTCTTAATCCGGGAGAAGAAGTTATAATCCCTGAACCATTTTATGCAAACTACAACGGATTCGCATGTGCTGCAGATATTGTTGTCAAACCTATTATGTCTTATATAGACAATGGATTTGCATTGCCTCCTATTGCGGAATTCGAAAAGCTGATTACCGAAAAAACGAAAGCCATTGCTATCTGTAATCCGAATAATCCTACAGGATATCTGTATTCCCTTGAAGAATTAGAAGCATTACGTGATCTGTGCCTGAAATACGATTTGTTTTTATTTTCGGATGAAGCATACCGCGAGTTTTGTTACGATGGTAAAGCTTTTATATCTCCTATGCATCTGGAAGGTCTGGAACAGCATGTTGTTATCTTTGACACTGTTTCAAAACGTTATTCTGCATGTGGTGCAAGACTGGGATGTCTGGTTACCAAAAACAAGGAATTGTACAATGTTGCCTTAAAATTTGCTCAGGCTCGTTTGAGTCCACCTGCTGTAGCGCAGATTGCTGCAACGGCAGCGGTAGATACACCTGACAGTTATTTTGAAGCCGTTTCCAAAGAATATACAGCTCGCAGAGACACTTTGGTAAAAGGACTTAACAGTATTGAAGGTGTATTCTGCCCCAACCCGGGAGGAGCATTCTATGTCGTTGCAAAATTACCAATCGATAATGCTGACAAATTCTGTCAATGGATGCTTGAATCATTTTCATATGAAAATCAAACAGTCATGATGGCACCTGCAACAGGTTTCTACAGTACACGGGGTGCAGGTCTGAATGAGGTTCGTATGGCGTATGTACTGAATCAGTCTGACTTAAAAAATGCACTGATATGCCTTGAAAAAGCACTTATCGAATACCCGGGCAGAACACTGTAAATCAAAACATTACAACACCAAGAATATTAAAAAGCCTTTTCATGTTTCTCATGAAAAGGCTTTTTAATAAAACAATTTAGCCCAAAGACCGTTTATATAGTAGTAACGATTTAAATGGAATAGTATGGATAAATTGAAAAAATTTGAGTTGATGGAAAAGATTGTACGTGAACTCGAGGACGTACGTAACAGTCAACAAGCTGTATTAGAAAAAATCGGCAAAATTGAAGTTGACAATATTGAACTTGGAGATAAAAATCTGGAAAATACACTTCCGGATATTTACCAGCGTACAGCTGACAATTCAGATGCAATACGGGATTTGTTAAACTCCTTCCAGGAGAAAACGGACGATTTCGGTGAAAAAAATAATGTTGACAAGCTAAAAGAACAGCAACAAATCAACAGTATAAAATAGTTTTTTTTCAAAATTACAAATGAGAAAGGGTTGCGAATGTTATTTTGCAACCCTTTTTTATATTTTGTACTTTTCTGTTCTCTACTTTCAGGGCTAAACTACTTTTCGGCCTTCTTTAATTTTCTTGTACTCTCCGATTACAAATTCAAGCTGCTCTTCCTGATTGAGATCTGAGTTATCCAGGACAATAGCATCTTCAGCCTGTCTTAGCGGACTTTCTTCGCGTGTACTGTCTATATGATCGCGGTGAGCCAGATTTTCCATGACATCTTTCATCGTGACTTGCTCTCCTTTAGCCGTTAATTCCAGGTACCGACGTTCTGCACGAACCATCGGATCTGCTGTCATAAAGATCTTAAGATCTGCATCCGGAAATACTGTTGTACCTATATCCCGGCCATCCATGATGATATTTCTTCTCTTCCCCAATTTCTGTTGCTGGGCTACCATAGCTTTCCGTACAGCTTTGAGTGCACTTACTTCACTTACTTTGTCGGAAATATACATCTGACGAATTTCATCTGAAATATCTTCATCATTGAGATGTATCTCCGTTTTTTCAGTATTAGGAATAAAATCTATATGTATAAGATCCAAAGCTTTGTTTATTGCTTCTTCATTGTTCATATCGATTTGTTCGCGGATAAAATACAATGTTACTGCACGGTACATCGCTCCGCTATCGATGAATACAAAATTTAATTTTTTAGCAAGAGCTTTTGCCAATGTACTCTTTCCGCAGGAAGAGAAACCATCTATTGCAATAATAAAATTATGCCGGATACTCATATCTTAAACATTTCCTCCTATAATGACTCCAGGCTTGTTAACTAACGGAACCTTTGAGAGATTTTCATCAACAATACTTTCCGGAAGGAAGATGTATTTTTTATCATAAATCACCCCACCAATATAATAACTTAACCAATACTCATTTGTCAATCCAAACACCTGATCATCAATAGCTTCTATTTTAACAAACGAAGACGGTGCCACATCTCCGATAAAATGTCGGAGTGTTGTTGTCTTCACTTCCTTACCATCTTTTTTTCCGTAGCCTTTAGAACTGACAAATACATTCTCCAGTCTCTCATTTTTTTCATTGATCAGATAGACTTTCCAGTTCTGGGAAGTCGGTGTATCTCCCTCGAGTACCACAGAAATCAGAATATCTTCTACAATATTTTCAGGCAAATCTTTTTTCATGCAACGCTCTTATCAACGATTAAAGTTACTTTTTTGCTGTTGTTTTTTTTGCTCTCGGAGCAGCTTTTTTTGCTGTACTTTTCGCAGCCTTACCTTTCGGAGCATCTGCTTCAGCCCATTTCAGGACATCTTCATAACTGATTTTTTCTACTTCTGTACCTTTAGGGATTTTAATATTTTGTTTACCAAAACGTATAAAAGGACCCCATCTTCCATTTTCGATCTGCGCATCCGGATTTTCATCAAATACACGGATTACTTTATCTTTATCTTTTTGTCTTTTCTCTTTTATGATCTCGATCGCTTCTTCTTCAGTCACGTCATGCGGATCCATCCCCTTTGGTAAGGAATAGAATGAACTGTCATGTCTGATATAAGGTCCGAAACGACCTATTGCAACGGTCATATCTTTCTCTTCAAAAGCACCTACTTTTTTAGGAAGCTTGAAAAGTTCCAACGCATCTTCAAAAGTAATAGTTTCGATCATCTGACCTTTTCTTAGAGACGCAAAACGTGGTTTCTCTTCATCATCTGCACTACCAATCTGTACTAATGGTCCGAAACGGCCTACTCTGACAGTCACCGGCTTACCTGTTTCCGGATCCGTGCCCAGCTCACGCTCATGTGTGGCACGCTCCGCATTTTCAAGCGTATCCTGTACTTCGGTATGAAACGGGCCGTAGAAGCCTTTCATCATTTCCGTCCATTCCGTAAGTCCCTGAGCGATATCATCAAACTCCTTCTCTACTTTGGCCGTAAAATGATAGTCTACGATTCCTTTGAAATGCTCTACCAGAAAATCATTAACCAGTACACCGATATCAGTAGGAAACATTTTAGATTTTTCAGCGCCGGTGATCTCAGTTTTAGTCACTGTATTTACCTGACCGTTTTCTAAGGTCAAAACCTGATAATCGCGTGATCGTCCTTCTCTATCTTCTTTCTCTACATATCCGCGATTTTGAATCGTTGAAATCGTAGGTGCATAAGTAGACGGACGGCCTATACCCAGTTCTTCCAGTTTCTTGACCAGAGAAGCTTCTGTATATCTCGCCGGAGGACGGGAGAAACGCTGAATAGCATTCATTGTTTTCAACTGCACAGCCTGTCCCTGCTCTAAAGGAGGTAAAAGTGTATTTGACGAATCGTCATCTGTTCCAAGATCAGTATCATCATCCGTAGATTCCATATATACTTTTAGGAAACCGTCAAATTTCATGACTTCTCCTGAAGCAACCAGCATCTCCGAACGGGTGGAAACAGCAATTTTGGCAGTTGTTTTTTCAAACTCAGCCTCACTCATCTGCGAAGCGATAGCACGTTTCCAGATTAATTCATAAAGGCGTCTTTCTGAAGAATCACCTTCAATGGTATGATCCGAAAAATAGGTAGGACGAATTGCCTCGTGCGCTTCCTGTGCTCCTGCAGCTTTTGTTTTATATTTTCTCATCTTATGGTATTTGGTACCATAAGCATTTGTAATCTCCTTTTCAGCCGATTCTATTGCTGTATCACTCAGATTGACAGAGTCGGTACGCATATAGGTAATACGTCCGGCTTCGTAAAGGCGCTGTGCAACCTGCATTGTTCTGGCAACTGAAAAACCTAGCTTGCGGCTGGCTTCCTGCTGAAGAGTAGAAGTAGTGAAAGGTGCTGAAGGTGTTCTTTTGGCCGGTTTTTTCTCCAGTGAAGACACTGAAAAAGAAGCGGCAATACAATCTTTCAGAAACTGTGCTGCTTCTGCCTCCGTTTCAAAACGCTGAGGTAGTTCCGCTTTAAACTGTTCTTTGCCTTTTCCTGTCAGAAAAAGAGCTATTATTTTGAAAGAAGCCTCTGCTTCAAATTTATTGATCTCTCTTTCACGCTCTACAATAAGTCTTACAGCCACAGACTGTACACGACCAGCAGAAAGAGAAGGTTTTACTTTACGCCATAACACAGGTGACAATTCGAATCCCACCAAACGGTCGAGTACACGTCTGGCTTGCTGCGCATTTACCAGATTGTAATCTATTGTACGGGGAGTTTCAATCGCTTTTAAAATGGCCGGCTTTGTAATTTCATGAAAGACAATACGTTTTGTATTTTGCTCTTTAAGTCCTAAAGTTTCGTATAAGTGCCAGGAAATTGCTTCTCCTTCCCGGTCCTCATCGGACGCCAGCCATACCATTTCGGCTTCTTTTGCTAATTTTTTCAACTCACTGACTACGGCCTTTTTATCTGAAGGAACTTCGTACTTCTGCTGAAAGTTATTTTCCGTATCAATGGCATCATCTGTCTTCACCAGATCCCTGATATGTCCATAACTAGACTTCACCAGAAAGTCCTTTCCCAAATATCCTTCGATTGTTTTAGCCTTAGCAGGCGACTCTACTATGAGCAAATTTTTAGCCATCTATGTATTTTGATTTCTGCAAATAAAAGTATTTCTTAAAGAATAGACAACTATTGTCGTCACTATATTGGGGCAAACTTATGAAAATCTCTGGCTATTATTGTAAAAAAATCACATCCAAAAGGTAAAATACTGCGAATATGACAGAGGCAATACCATTTGTCGTCATAAAAGCTCTATCCACCTTACTGAGATCCGTAGGACTTACAATCCGGTGCTGATAGATCAGCAACAGACCGTAAAATGCCAATCCCAGATAATAGAACCAACTGACATGCATATAAAAGGCCGGCAGGACAACAAATATAAAAGAGATCACATGCAGGCATTCGGACACCCGCAAAGCATTTTTAGTGCCCAATCGTACCGGAATGGAATTCAGATTGTTGGCCCGGTCAAATGCTTCATCCTGCAAAGCATAAATAATATCAAACCCACTGGCCCATGTCATAACAGCAATACCATAAAAGACAGGGATGATATTAAATTGTCCCGTCACAACAAGGTAAGCACCTATTGGAGCCAGTCCAAGACCAACTCCCAATACTAAATGGCATAAAGGAGTGATCCGCTTGGTATAACTATAAAAAAGGACAACAAATAAAGCTATCGGAGATAAATAGAAACACAACGGATTGATCAGATACGTAGCTCCTGTAAAAATCGCACAATTGATAATCGTAAACAATAAAGCCTGACGGGCACTGATACGACCAGCCGGTATATCACGCATAACTGTACGTGGATTTTTAGCATCAATATCTCTGTCCAGATACCTGTTGAAAGCCATAGCAGCATTTCGTGCCGTCACCATACAAACCAGCATCAACGCAAGTTTGATCCATTCAAAAGAGTAAGATGTAGTATGTACAGCCAGAAAAAATCCGATCAGAGCAAACGGAAGGGCAAAAACACTGTGTGCAAATAAGACTAAAGAAAAATACTTCTTCATACAAACTACTTAAAACTTACTCTCGGCCTCCGGTGGAACGAAACGTGTATTGATGTCATTGATCATTTCTAAAATGGGTTCACATCCAGTCTTTGCTTCGGCAGAAGTAAGGAAATGAGGAGGTACTTCTTCAAACCATTGTAACAATGATTTTCTGAATTTTGCGATATTCATATCCGATTTTACAGCAGACTGTTTATCGGCTTTTGTGAAGATCAGCATAAACGGAAGTCCGCACTCTCCTAACCAGCAACAAAAATCAAGATCTATTTTCTGTGGCTCATGGCGACTGTCTATCAGAACAAATACACACTGCAGATTATCACGGTGTGTCAGATATCTTCTGATAAATTTTTGCCATTCCGAACGGTTTGTCTTTGAAGTCTGGGCAAATCCATATCCGGGCAAATCCACTAAAAACCATTCATCATTAATAATAAAATGATTGATCAGTTGTGTTTTCCCGGGTTTTTGTGAGGTCTTGGCAAGTCCTTTCTTGTTGGTCATAGCATTGATCAGAGAAGATTTACCGACGTTAGAACGTCCGATAAAAGCATACTCCGGCAATGTAGGATCAGGAAGTTTGTCGACTCTTGTATTGCTGCAGACGAATTCAGCTTTCTTTACTAGCATGGGACAAAGGTATGATTAATTGATTGGAAAATTAAATGAGTGCTGAGATCTGTATTACGCAAAGATTTGAAACAGGCTAACAGCTAAATAATCTGTAACCTGATCACACATACAAATGAGCAGTAAACCTATTGGTTATAATCACCATATATACTATTAATAAAAAAATAATCAGTTAGCCTGATGTGATGCATTATATTCTGATTTATTTCATTTATTTTAGGCCAAACAATCAAAATTAATATGCTTGACATTAAACACATAGTCAAACAGTATGCTAACCACAGAGCCTTAGATGATGTTTCCCTTTTTATTCCAAAAGGGAAAATATTCGGACTTTTAGGGCCTAACGGAGCAGGAAAGACTTCCCTTATACGTATTATCAATCAGATTACAGCACCTGACGAAGGAGAGATACTCTTTAATGGAGAAGTCTTAAACCCCAATCATATAGGTAAAATCGGATACCTGCCTGAAGAACGTGGTCTTTATAAAAAAATGAAGATTGGGGAGCAGATGCTTTATCTTGCGCAACTAAAAGGGCTGTCAAAAGCTGAAGCTTCTGCTAAAATCCGATATTGGTTCGAAAAACTGCAGATTCAATCCTGGTGGGACAAAAAGGTAGAAGATCTGAGTAAGGGTATGCAGCAGAAAGTACAGTTTGTGGCTACAATAGTGCATGAGCCGGAACTGATTATTCTGGATGAACCTTTTTCGGGATTTGACCCTGTCAATGCTCAGATTATTCAGGACGAGATCCTGGAACTGAATAAAAAAGGAGCTACTATAATCTATTCTACTCACCGGATGGAGACGGTGGAAGAGTTATGTGATAATATTGCGCTGATTAACAAGTCAAAGAAGATCCTGGACGGATCGGTCAGAGAGATCAAACAGAAATATAAAAATCAGACTTTTACCGTGCAGTTTGAACAGAACGCCATGCCTCAGGACTGGGATAATCCGGAACTGTTTGAAGTCATCGCATACCCGCAAGCTGATGGATCGTCGGATGACCATGCAGAGATAACATTAAAGCTTCAGGAAGGGATCAAACTTAACGATGCTCTTTCTTATCTTATTCCTAAAATCAGCATTCATCAGATTATAGAAAAGGTTCCTTCTATGCAGGACATCTTTATTGAAAATGTAACGAAATCCCAACTTAACAGTTCCTCTTATGAATAAGGTATTATTGATTATAAAACGTGAATATTTTTCAAGAGTAAAAAAGAAATCTTTTTTACTGCTCACCTTTCTGGTACCGTTATTCTTTATCGGGATGTATGTACTGATATTCTATTTAACAAAAAAGAGCTTTGAAGATTCTCATGCGACCGTTTATGTTATAGATAATGAAGGGAACACGGGTGCATTATTAAAAAGCAATAAGAATATCACCTATATCGAATCGCTAAAATCACTTCAGGATCAGAAGAAAGATCTGGATCCGGAGAAAGATAACTCAGGTATCCTTATTATTCCCAAAGATTTTTATAAAACAACTCACATAGAATACCTTACAATAGGTAAGGCAGGTGTAAGTACTCAGTCCGAGATTGAGAATCAACTGGAAGAGATCGTCAGAAACTATGAATATAAGGAGGCGGGAATTGACATAAAAACTTTAGACAGTATACGTCCTAAAATCAATCTTGTCGCCAAGGAATTAACAGAAACAGGCTCTGAAAAGGCGAGCCATACGGAGGTGGCAATGGGAATAGCGATGGGACTCTCTATTCTGATCTATATCTCTCTGTTCCTGTACGGAGCGCAGGTAATGCGTGGCATTATTGAAGAAAAAAGCAGTCGTATAGTGGAAGTCATTATTTCCAGTGTAAAACCTTTCCAGCTTATGCTCGGAAAAATCATTGGAATCGGAATGGTGGGACTTACGCAGTTTATTCTATGGCTGTTGCTCACTGTGGGACTGACCACTATAGCAACATCAACAATGTTGTCTAAAGAAGATCTCAGCGGCGCCATGAACAGTCAGCAACAGGCGCAACAACTGGAGGCTATGAATTCTTCGGGATTCGATTTTCAAGAGGCTATGCAATCTGTGAATTTTCCACAGTTAATTATCTGTTTCTTTATTTTCTTTATCGGTGGATATCTGCTTTACAGTGCATTATTTGCTGCAGCAGGATCTGCAGTAGAAAGCGAAACGGAAGCATCACAGTTTACGATGCCTATTACGATGCCGCTTTTACTGACCTACATCCTTTCATTTGGCGTACTGGTCAATGATCCGAACGGCCCTGTTGCCACATGGCTGAGTTTTATTCCGCTCACCTCTCCTATTGCCATGCTCGTCAGAATTCCTTTTGGCGTCCCGACATGGCAGATTATAGTCTCCGCTTTGCTACTCGTAGGTGGATTCCTCCTGACAACATGGATAGCTGCCCGGATCTATAGAGTAGGTATATTGATGTACGGTAAGAAAGCCAGCTTTAAAGAAATGATAAAATGGTTTAACTATAAACGTTAATAACAAAAATAAACATACTTAGCCCTTATATCTGAAACATCTTAGGTATAAGGGCTTTTTCGTACCCCAACAGATCAGCAAAAGGTATAATGACGGTCAAACTGCGCCCCGGTTAATGTTCATATAAAAGAGTTATTGTAAATTTTAAGCCTTCTTTAGCGTATTTACTTTTGCTTTTTTAACCCTTCATCTACACTATATGCGAATTTCCGCTGCGTTGCTAATAGAAAAGATGCTGCACTTCCTATCCATACAGAATAATCAAAAGTAGCTTTGACACCCAGTGTCACGGTCATAGAAAGCGCAAAAATCAGTAATAGTATCCCACAGCTAATTGCGGCTATTCTTGTCTTAAACCCAAGCATAATCAAAATGCCTAAAATAATTTCAGCAGCAGTAGCAAAGTAGGCATTTAAGTTTGTCATTACAGCCGGCATAAATGAGGTAATCTGTCCTGTATATGCAATAAAGGCATCCATATTTCCCCAGGTGGAATAGGCAGCAGACCATAGTCCAAAACGATCAGCAACAGCAGATAAAAGGGTAATCCCTATCGCTAACCGAAGAAAAAGCTGTGAGTAAAGGGTGTTATCGGTCTGTTTCATCAGAAATAATTTATTATGTACAAATTTCAGCTAACAGCTGCATAAAAAACTTAAACTGGTTTAAGAAAAAAAATAAAAATTTTAACACTAAAAATAACTTCTATTTTTATCTAAAAAAATATAAACAAAAAATGGATATAAAAAAACATGAATAGTTACGAATTAATTAATAGACACTACCCAAAAGCTTATAAAATAAATATGATATGTAAAGGTTTTCCTATGGTAGACTCACATCCTATTGATATTGAAAAGATTTTTAGTATTTAGATTAACATTATGAGATATATAATCATTAGCGCTATTTTCCTAATCTCAAAATTTAGTCTAGCTCAACACATGAATGAAATAAGTACACTTGAATTTAAATTTTCAATTTCTATAACACAGAATAACACTATCTTCAATCCTCCAGAAAAAATCATCGACATTTTTTCTTACAAAGATCTTATGCTTTGTAAACTTCCAATTTATGGTGTTTATCAAAATGATACATTGAAACTGGATGATAATGTAGAATTGGAAAATATATTAGAAGCCGATCATGTAGTATCGCATTATTATGCTCTTGTTGATAATACGCAAAAGACCGTATTGAAATTCAAATCATTTATAGATTCCAATCCAATATCTATGAGCTATGATTCATTATACATAAACCTATTCACTTTTAATGATCAGATTATTCTTCCACAAAATAATGCACAGATAAAAGAATACACTTTAGGAAAATACTATATTAAAGAAGAAAGTGATGTTAAGGAGAATAAAAGTTATTACCAAAAACTCTTTTTCTCAGACGATATACCTCCTACAAATTTTAGTTTTTCTGAAATATTAGAAAAAAAAGAAATGAAAAAGCTTGTAAAAATTCATGTATTTGAGAAGGAAAACGACAGGGAGCAAACAGTTAAATGGGAAATAAAAAAGTTAAATGAAGAAGTTCCATCTGAAATTATTGAATTCATGAAATTACACATAAAATAACTTTATATACGCTGAACTTTAATTTCAAAACCGAATATTGTAACCCAGTGAAATACGTGCAAAAGGGTAAGTCTTGTCCAGATCCGGATAATCTCTGAATTCGCCTTCAAGGCGATAATAGCCTGAATTGAGATTCAGCGACAAGTCTTTGTAGAACCTGAATCCAAAGTTGCCTGAGAAAGCGTGCAGGTAATAGGTGGATGCATTCCCGCTTTTTTCCCATGTATAGGAATATGCTCCATTATATCCTACTCCTATTCTTAACCGGCCAAAGAGGTTGAGTTCAGAATCAAACTTTACAGAGAAACCCGAACCGTAATTGTAATTACGGCTTTCTCCATATAGCAGATGCGGATCCGGAATAGCTGATAACAACACAAAACCCATCCCCATAGCTGTTTTCAGCTTATTCTTACGTCCCAGATTAAATGTTGACAATACATTATAGTTCAGGCTCTGTCCTCCATAAAAGAAAGCTTCATTGTACAGAAAATCATAGTTAGCTGTAATCGTACCATAGTGTTTGCCTGGAAGTCTGATCAATAAAGGCTCTCCATAAAGCACACCATACGCATTGACGGAATTGACAAATGAACTGTCATCACTTCCCAGTTCCAAATTGACATAAAACTCTTCAAAGGGTTTCTTATACTCACTGTCACCTGCCGAATAGATAATACGCAATCTGCCATATGCCGCATTCTTTCCCTTTTCCAGCAGATTGGAAACTTTTGTATCAAATCGCCTTATTCCCATATCCACTTCTGCTGTTATCACAGATGAATCTGTCAGATTTCGTTTCTCATATTTTCCCCATTTACCATCCAGAAGACGATTCAGACCATTTATAGGATTAACCAGAAATGCAACTACCTCATTCGCTTGTTTCTGAAAACCATAAGCCGGTTTCGCAAGTATATTATTTGCAATACGATGCGTCATTTCCCCTAACACGATACCACCATATGTGGTATTAACCAGATCATTAATAGACGGAGCCTGCGTCTCTCCACCTGTCTCCCAGATATAACTTCCTGCCAGTGTGGCAAGTGAAGAGGTGGTAAACGAATAACCATTACTCCGAAAGGAGTTAAAATATAGCTGCCCATGATAAGGATGGGAAATCTGATTCGTCATAAATTCATTATCATCCCATTTCCATGCGCTTAAACGCTGATGATCTATAAAATTTTTGAAAGTAATATGCGAGTAAGGATCTTTACGTACAAAATAATTGAATGAGGCCGGAAAAGCCTGGGTAAGTGTCCATTCTGTAGCTGCCCTCCAGAAGTTCTTCTTGCTGGCATATAGGGTATCCATATAATCCGGCAATCGGAGACTATCCGGTTTTGTTTTTCTCAGATAAGGATCTGCGATGGTGGTATCCTTTAGTTGCGTAGAAAATGGAAAATCCTGCGCCAATGTTGGATTCTGAAAACCGATTAGTATCGTACTTAACAGAAAAACGAATAGCAGGGCTCTATTTATAAATCGAATCGGCATACTCAATGATATAAGGACAAAAATAAAGTTATTCATTTAATTATCCGTAAATACAAGGTGAATACCTCTTTATGTTATAAGCAGGATACTGGAAAGACACAACTATACTGTTGGTGAGGACACCAACAGACGCAACAATACAGTTGAATACGTTTTTAAGTTAAAAGCAGGATACTGGAAAGTCACAACTACACTATTGGTGAGGACAGCAACAGACGCAACAACGGCATTTGCCGGAGTCCTCTAAAGCTTGTGCGAGCGTGTCGCTAGTACCTGAATAACAAACACACGCTTGCAACTGATAGCGTCTCAGTTATAAAAAAACGGGTCGAAAATTTTGATTTTCGACCCGTTCTGTTCATTATACTTTCAGCTTACTTCAGGTTATCTCTGTAAACTGTAGCTTTTTTCACTTCACGTTGAATGTCTTTTCTTGATGAATCAAATGACAACAACTTTTGGTAATCTGTGATTGCTTTATTGTAAGCATCAGTTGCAGCTGCTTTATTATAATTAGCGGCTCCTGAAGTACCTACTAAAATACCTAAATCACGGTAAGCAATAGCTCTGTTTTGGTATAATTTAGCATCACTTGAATTAATAGCGATTGCTTTAGAAAAATCATCAATTGCCGTTTTCAATAATTGCTCACGGTTAGCGCTTGAAAGTTTTGTTTCGGTCTGTACAGCAAGATTATTTGCAGCTTTAGCTTTATAATAATAAGCTGTTCCATTCTTAGCATCCAAAGCGACTACTTTACCAAATGTATCTGATGCTTTTTTGAAATCACCATTATGGAATTGCGAGTAACCCAACATGTACAGTACGTTTGGATCACTTCCTTCTTTAGGAAGGGCTTTTTCCAAGTGTGTTGCTGCACTTTTGAAATCACCATCCAATAGTGCTTTTTGACCCAATCTCACATTAGGATTACTGTGTTCCTGTTCTTTTTGCTGTGCAGAAGCACTAAGAGCGAAGAAAGCTAATGCTAGAGTCGCCAAACCCATTTTGGCATTTTTCAAAGTGATGTTTAAGAAATTAAGTTTCATATCTAAATTATTTCGTTTTTAATGTTGTTTGATGTTATTTGAACACCAATTCCCTAGAATAGAGTAAAGTTGATCCAAATAGTTTAATACCACAATCAGAAGTTATTCACATTTCCACATTTCTGTTATATCTGCATGTATTTCACTATATAATAACTGCTAAAAAATTCAATTCGTATATTTGCAGTCTTAAAAATATTTATGACAAATCAGTCCCGGAGACTGTCTTTTTTTCAGCCTTTTTATGTTAGTATAGCATAAATAATACCAATTTTTATCTTGGCACTGTGCTTGCATATACCAAATAGTATTTTTTTTTACATTTTAAAACAACAAAGTCTGACAGTCTGTCCGAGACATTAATAATAATATATGAGCAAATTTGAGCCCTTTGATTTCAATCAAGCCATTCCCATTATAAATGAAGACACTGAATTTTTCCCTTTACTATCCCAACAGGATGAAGATGAAATGAGTAATGCTGACATACCGGAAGTATTAGCCATTTTACCTCTTCGCAATACCGTGTTATTTCCAGGTGTTGTGATCCCGATCACTGTGGGCAGGGACAAATCCATCAAGTTGGTAAAGGATGCTTACAAAGGTGACAAAACAATAGGCGTGGTTTCCCAAAAGGATATGACTATTGAAGATCCGAATGTTGAACAACTCAATAAAATCGGAACAGTAGCCAATATCATTAAGTTGCTGCAAATGCCTGATGGTAATACAACTGTCATTATTCAGGGTAAACAACGCTTTAAACTGACAGAAGCGATTCAGTCAGAGCCTTATCTGAAAGCAAAAGTTGAGCGATTCAAGGAAGAAAAACCAAAGGTTAATAAAGAATTCAAGGCGCTTATTTCTTCAATTAAGGAACTGGCACTGCAAATTATCCAATTGTCTCCGAATCTTCCAAGTGAAGCAGGCATTGCGATAAAAAACATAGAAAGTCCGACTTTCCTGGTCAACTTCATCGCTTCAAACATGAGTCTGGAAGTAGAAAGTAAACAGGAATTACTGGAAATGAAAGACTTTGAGAAGCGTGCAAAGCAATTGCTGGAATACCTCACAACCGAAATCCAGTTGCTCGAACTGAAAAACCAGATTCAGAATAAAGTGCGCATAGATCTGGACAAGCAGCAACGCGATTACTTTCTTAATCAGCAAATCAAGACCATTCAGGAGGAATTGGGAGGCAGTACTCCGGATCTGGAACTGGAAGAACTGAAAAAACGCGCCAAGTCCAAGAAATGGAAAGATGATGTCGCCAAACACTTTAATAAAGAAATTGAAAAATTAGCCCGAATCAATCCCGCTGCTGCAGATTACTCCGTTCAGCTTAACTATCTGGAACTGCTGCTGGATTTGCCATGGGGAGAATATACAAAAGATAATTTCGATCTGGCACGTGCACAGAAAGTGCTGGACAAAGATCATTACGGGCTGGAAAAAGTAAAGCAGCGTATCGTTGAATACCTTGCTGTACTGAAGCTTAAAAATGATATGAAAGCTCCGATTCTGTGTCTGGTAGGCCCTCCGGGAGTTGGTAAAACTTCTTTAGGCAAATCAATAGCACGCGCTTTGGGACGTAAATATACCCGTATGGCGCTGGGTGGTGTACGTGATGAGGCTGAAATAAGAGGACACCGCAAAACCTACATAGGTGCTATGCCGGGACGCATTGTGCAATCCCTTAAGAAAGCCGGAACCTCTAACCCGGTATTTGTACTGGATGAGATTGACAAAATAGGTGCAGACTTCAAAGGAGATCCTTCTTCTGCCCTACTGGAGGTTCTTGATCCTGAACAAAACACCGCTTTCTACGATCATTATGTGGAAATGGAATATGATTTGTCGAAGGTTATGTTTATTGCTACTGCAAATTCATTAAATGGTGTACAACCTGCATTACTGGATCGCATGGAAATCATTGAGGTCAACGGATATACGATAGAGGAAAAGATAGAAATAGCGAAAAAACACCTTCTTCCAAAACAACGTGAGATGCACGGTCTGCAGACTAAAGATGTAGCGATGCGTCCAAAAGTGGTCGAAAAGATTATTGAGGATTACACACGTGAATCAGGTGTGCGAGGTCTGGAAAAGAAAATAGGTTCTGTAGTACGTGGTATCGCTACCCGTATTGTGATGCAAAAGGAGTATGATCCGAATGTGTCTGAAGCCGATATTGAACAAATCCTGGGAGCACCTATTTTCGACAAAGATATGTATGAAAACAATGATGTCGCAGGTGTAGTCACAGGTCTTGCATGGACTTCCGTAGGTGGTGATATTCTGTTTATAGAATCGAGCCTGAGCCCCGGAAAAGGCAAACTAAGTATGACAGGTAATCTGGGTGAAGTCATGAAAGAATCTGCCAGTATAGCTATGGCATACCTCAGATCTCATGCTGAAGAGTTTGGCATTAATTATAAGGTATTTGATCAGTGGGATGTCAATATACATGTGCCGGCCGGCGCTACTCCAAAAGACGGCCCTTCTGCAGGTGTGACAATGCTTACCGCATTGACCTCATTATTCACACAAAGACAGGTCAAAGCTAAACTAGCCATGACAGGTGAGATCACGCTAAGAGGTAAAGTGCTTCCTGTAGGCGGTATCAAGGAGAAGATTTTAGCAGCTAAACGGGCAAATATCAAAGAAATTATCCTCTGTAAATCAAACCAGAAAGACATTATAGAGATCAAAGAGGATTATATCAAAGACCTGACGTTTCATTATGTTACCGAGATGTCTGAAGTCATTAAATTAGCATTACTGGACAAGAAAGTAAAAAACGCTAAAGTTCTGGATATCAACAGCAAAGAGAGTTAACACAAAGGTGTAAAATAATGGAACCCCTGAAGCGGGGAGCTTCAGGGGTATCCAAACCAATTATTAACCTAAATTATGAAATTTTATATTTCGCTATTATAAACGTCTGCGAAATTTATTTATTGTATTCTTTTAAAAATATTTTCACTTATTTATTTTGACCGGAATAATTGCAGCAGCAAAGCTACGGTCAATAAGAAGCTCATCAGAAATCCCAACCAGGAAAGCAGCGGTATATCCCATAACAAATAGCCAACTCTTCCATGCGCAAGAATACTTGCCCCTATCCCAAATGTCATAGCCAATATGGACAGCATCAGCTTATTCCCCATTCTGTGCAGAATAACCTGAAAACTATCAAAATCTCTGAGCTTGTGATGAAGAAGTATTTTATCATTCTTAACCTTATCCAGCAGAGCTATTGCATCTTCCGGAATGTCACTCCACAATCCTTTTAAAAACTTAGCTTTCTCTATCGTCTGTTCTCTGAGATACCCGGGAGATATTTTTTGCTTCGCAATTCTGTCTGCAAACGGAGAAATACTCTTCGGAATATTGAGATCTGCATTCAGTTGCCGGCCTATTCCTTCCAATAATACAATACCGCGTATCAGAATATAAATAAAGTCAGGCATCAGTATATGATTATGTTGTAAGGTATTATTTACCATACGCAACAATACTGAAATTTCAATGTTGGCCAATGAATTTTGATCCAGGATATCGAAAATCTCATAGGCATCGCGCTCAAGCCTTCGCTCATCCTCTATATGCTGCACAACAGCTAATTTTTTGATGTTACGGATCAGATCTCTCGCATCTTTCATCAGAAAATTGATGACCATAGCTTCAATCAGTTTTCTGTCCATAGGAATCATCATGCCCATAGCTCCGAAATCTATAAAAACTATTTGTCCTCTCTTATTGACAAATACATTTCCCGGGTGAGGGTCAGCATGGAAAAATCCATGTACCAGCACCTGTTCCAGATACAGATCAAGTCCTTGCTGAACAATAGATTTAGGGTCTAAACCCATTACTTTCAATCCCTCTACATCGTTGATTTTGACCCCATCAATAAATTCCATACAAAGCATTTCATCGTCAGAATATGCTCTGTATACCTTTGGAACGTAAACCTGTGTATTCTCTTTGAAATTTTTGCGGAAACGTTCTATATTATTCAGCTCATTTACAAAAGATAACTCGCGCATCAGCGAATTTTCAAATGACAGAATGATCTGATAAAGATTCATTTTATAAATGACCTCATACTTACTTTCCAGAAATTTTGTCAGGTCTTTGATAAAAGCCAGATCCGCAGTAATGACTTCTCTGATATTGCTCCTTTTAATTTTAATGACTGCATCTTTCCCGGATTTGAGACGAACTTTATACACCTGACCAATAGATGCTGCAGCCAGAGGTTTCTCATCAATATATTCAAAATGCTCTTCCGGTACTATATCAAAATGCTCGCGTAGTTTTTGCCTGACATCCATTTCCTCAGGAGGTACATTATCCTGAAGCTTCACCAGTTCATCGCGCAGATCTTTGGGGATAATATCTTCTCTGTTGCTCAGCAACTGCCCCAGTTTAATAAATGTCGGTCCCAGTTCTTCTATTGCCAGTCTGATACGTACATTAAAATCCTTTTCAAAAAGCTTCTCCGTATGGCTATTCAGATGTAACAGACTGTCCGGCACAAAAGTATCTATATTAGAACGGGAGATCAGTTCTCCGAATCCATACTGTGACAAGATTTTTGCTATACGTCCTACCCTTTTTATTTTCGATATTTCATATATCATATGCCTCTACTTTTCTTGCTTACCGCTTATACTTCCATCCACTCCCAATACAGATACCACTTTATCTCCCAGGCGGGTAATATCGGATTTAAGTCCTATCATTACGGTCATGGCATTAATTGGCGTATTCTGAATCTTGGTAAAACTGTGCACATACCCTACTTCCAGACCGACGAAAAACCCTTTGAATTTATAATCAGCCCCTACACCAAGTTTTGAAGAAAAATTAAATTTGGATTTCTTTTCGATCTCAACGACTGATGTAGCATCATTGACGATAGCCCGCGGTTCAAGGAAAATTCCGAAACCGGGACCGATATAGCCATATGTATTGAGTCGCTTATGCTGTTTTCGCATACCACCTGAAAGACTCAGATTGTAAAATGTTGCGTCTCCGTTATTAATACGATAGGGACTCGTATTATCCAGCAATTGCTGCTTATAACCAAATGAAAGCGTGTAAAGTACAGGCATAACATAAAAGCGGCTGTCTTTCAGAGAAATATCAAGCCCCATACTTCCTGAAAACTTTGGTGTAAGAACATCTTTGGTCTTACCCATAGGAAATGCAAGCCCTGTACCTCCGAAATAATAAACTTTACGATAATGTAATGTGTCTACACCCGACTGCGCCCTGACGGCTCCCTGAACACAAAACAGAAGAAGGAGAAAAGCTAAACTTGTTTTCATTAACATATACTTGTTTTCGAAAAAACACTTAACCTCCCCAAAGGTTTGTGAACCGACACAATATTTGCTATAAAAAGTTTTTTGCCTGAGGCCCCTGATTGAAGAGCAAATCAATAATACTCAGGTTGGGCATAAAGCCGTTATTGTTTTCAAACACCTGATAATACGGAATAGCAGATTCTTGTAAAGAAGGCTTCCTGGGGTGCATCATAGAACGCAGATCCAGTGCATTTTCATCTTCACGGACATAGGTATCTGTATCTGTTACTGTTCTGTTCAGTTTAAGCAACTTCAGCATCAACAAAAGCTGCTCTTTGTTCAGTTCATACAGAAATTCGTATTCCTGTTTGTAGAAATGTGCAAAGTCATCTTCATAATATTCGAAATAAGCTGAGCTTCTATACGCTGTCTGCAGGCTCAGCCAGTGTAATCTTTGCCAGTTGTGATCATAATTGATGCGGATATCTCCCATGGCAACATGATCCTTGCGTTTATGCATGATCGGCACCGTCAAATCCAGTTTGCCATTTGAAGTCATGATACTCGTTCTGTTTCTATATGTCTGCTTTGGATAATGTTCTTTTTTCTCCAGAAGCAAAGGCAGGTCATGTTGTTTGATAACATGAAAATAAGAAACAGGTGGCAAATAGCAGGCCGGCAATAAGATATGATTTGACATAATGAAATTAGCTCTTTATTATAAGGCAAAAGTAACTTAAATTAAGGATATTTGTAGCAAAATAGCATTTCAAGAGATATAGCATGAAAATAAAATTGTTGTCAGGTATTCTTTTCTGCCTTTCTATATTACCCTTTTGGGTTCTTTATGCGCTCTCTGATCTTTTCTATTATCTGCTTTTTTACGGGATCAAATACCGTAAAAAAGTAGTACTGGAAAACCTTAAGAATGCATTTCCGGAAAAGACTGAAAAAGAAAGACTTTTGATCGCCAAAAGATTTTACCGCTTCTTTCCGGATCTGGTCATAGAAGCTGTAAAAATGGCGAGTATCTCTTCCAGTCAGGTTAAGAAACGTATAGAACTGGTCAATCCGGAAGAAGTATACCGGCATTTTGATGCAGGCAAATCGGTGATCGGTGTGACAGCACATTATTGTAACTGGGAATTAGGTATTCACCGCTTAAGTCTCATGACACCCAATCCGGTATTAATTATATACAAACCGCTCAATAATACCGCCTTCAACACCCTTTATAACAATATAAGAAGCAGGTTTGGAGCACAGATGGTACCTATGAAGCAAATTTTGAGAGCTATCATACGGTTAAAAAAACAACCTCATATCAGTATGTTTGTCGCAGATCAGACACCGATTTATCAGGATTCGGACTATTTTCTGGAATTTCTAAATCAGGAAACGCTGGTGTATACAGGTACAGAACGGATCGCCCGCATGACACATGATCCTATTGTATATTGTCACATTGGACGAAAAGAAAAAAGAGGCTATTATTACTGTAAATTTACTACATTAGTAGAAGATGTATCGCTGTATGCTGAGCATGAAATCACCCATCTGCACAACAAATTCACAGAGGACATTATCAAAGAAAAACCTGAATACTGGCTGTGGTCACACAGACGTTGGAAACGTAAACGTAGAAAATGAAAAATTATCCCAGAGTAGCGGTTGTTATCCTGAACTGGAACGGAGCATTTTTCCTTGAGAAATTCCTGCCTTCCGTATACAACAGCGCTTATCCCAATATTGAATTTGTAATTGGAGATAATAACTCTACGGACAATTCTATAGAATTTGTTCAGAACTATTATCCTCATATTACTATTATACAAAATGACACAAATTACGGTTTTGCCGGAGGCTACAACAAAGTCCTCGAACAGGTCGAAGCCGATTATTATGTATTGCTCAATTCAGATGTCGAAGTGACAGAAAACTGGATTGCTCCTGTCATCGATATGCTGGAAGCAGATCCTGACATGGTTGCAGCCCAACCCAAGATATTAGCCTACCACGATAAGCAGAAATTTGAACATGCGGGTGGTGCCGGCGGTTTTATCGATGCTTATGGTTACCCTTTCTGCAGAGGCCGTATTATGGACCATCTGGAGGAAGATCATGGACAATATAATGATGCTAAAGAGATCTTCTGGGCCTCAGGAGCTGCCTTTTTTATTAAATCCGACGCATGGAGAGAAGCGAATGGCTTCGATACCGATTTCTTTGCTCATATGGAAGAAATCGACCTGTGCTGGAGACTCAAAAAAATGGATTATAAAATCGGTTATTGCCCTCAATCGACTGTGTATCATGTAGGCGGAGGAACGCTCAATACCAGCAATCCGAAAAAGACGTATCTGAATTTCAGAAACAATCTGTTGATGTTACAGAAGAATCTTCCCTTCTGGACGGCTATATGGGTTATTTTTGCGCGTTTGTGGCTGGATCTTGCAGCAATCTTTAAGTTTTTAGCTGAAAAAAAATTCAAAGATGCCTGGGCTGTAAGTCGTGCACATCAATATTTTTTCCTGAATATTTTCAAAACAGCAGAAAAACGTAACGAACAGATTCGCTTTGAAAACAAAAAAGGAAAATACAAAGGCTGTGTCATATGGGAATATTTCATGAATAAACGTCGGAAATTCTCGGATCTTCCTGGTGAAAATTTCGAATAAGCTGCTTTGCGTTGATGATTAAAAAAACGCACAAATAAGCATAGTCACATATTTGTGCATTTTAACATTAAAAATGCACTTTACTTGCTTTACAGGGGATATTTTTCGTAATTTCGCTGACTATGTCGGCAGTTGAAATTCAAGAAAAAATAGCACAGCTCACTCAGGAACTTAATCATTACAACTATCAGTATTATGTCCTGGCACAGAGTCTTATTTCTGATTATGATTTTGATCAGAAGCTCAAAGAGTTAGAAGCTCTTGAATTGCAATACCCGCAGTTTGCCGACCCTAACTCTCCTACCCGTCGTGTAGGAGGAGATATTACATCCAAATTTAATACTGTCAAGCACCGTTGGCCGATGCTGTCTCTCGGCAATACTTACAGTCAGGATGAGCTACGGGATTTCGATCAACGGGTACGAAAAATCATCGGTGACGATTTTGAATATGTATGTGAATTAAAATTTGACGGACTTTCCATTAGTCTGACCTACAAAGATGGTAAACTCGTACAAGGAGTAACCAGAGGAGACGGAACACAGGGTGATGAGGTAACCGCCAATGTAAGGACAATCCGCAGCATTCCGCTCACGCTCAAAACCCAAGATTATCCGGAAGAATTTGAGATCCGTGGCGAGATATTCATGCATAAATCTGCCTTCCTGAGACTAAATAAAGAACGGGAAGAAAACGGTGATCAGATCTATGCCAATCCCCGTAATTTTGCTGCAGGAACAATCAAACTACAGGACTCTGCAGAAGTCGCCAGAAGACCTTTAGACTGTTTTCTGTATTTCCTCTATATGGACAACAGAAGAAAACATTTCAGCACACACTGGGAAAGTCTTGAAGCTGTCCGAACATGGGGATTTCATGTCTGTGATCATACCCGATTGTGCAGTACTATAGATGATGTATTTACTTTTATTAATTACTGGGATACCGAAAGACATAATCTGAGTTATGAAATCGATGGTATAGTCATCAAGGTTAATGATTATGCTCAACAGGAAGAATTGGGCTTTACAGCCAAAAATCCGCGTTGGGCTACGTCTTATAAATTCAAAGCAGAACGGGTAGAGACTATTTTAAAGTCCATCAGTTATCAGGTAGGCCGTACAGGAGCAGTCACACCTGTAGCCAATCTGCAACCTGTGTCACTGGCCGGAACCACAGTAAAACGAGCGTCTCTTCATAATGCAAATGAAATAGCACGTCTCGATCTGCATGAACAGGATACTGTTTACGTAGAAAAAGGTGGCGAAATCATCCCTAAAGTCATTGCCGCCAATCTGGAAAAACGCAAACCAGATGCGCAGCCATTTCATTATCTTACACACTGTCCGGAATGCCAGACCTTACTCGTTCGTGAAGAAGGAGAAGCTGTACATTACTGTCCAAATGAAGATGGATGCCCTCCTCAGATTATAGGTAAGATGCAACATTTCATCGGACGTAAAATGATGGATATCGAAGGTATGGGAAATGAAACAATTGAGACTTTTTTCAAAAAAGGATTGATCCGGAATGTCGTAGATATCTACAGCCTGAAAGAACATGAAGAAGATCTGCAACAACTGGAACGCTTCGGACAAAAGTCTATTGACAATATGCTTAAGGGCATAGAGAAATCCAAAGAAAAGCCTTTTGAAAAAGTACTTTTTGCATTGGGTATACGTCATGTAGGAGAAACTATTGCAAAAAAACTGGCTTTATATTTTAAGAATATCGATGCATTGGCACAAGCTTCTGTAGAAGAGATCGCATCCGTACAGGATATCGGAGGTCGTATTGCCGAAAGTGTGCATCAATATCTGAATACACCGATACATCAGCAGCAGATACAAAAATTAAAAGATTACGGACTGCAGTTTGAGATTGAAGAGAAGGAAGTAGTACTTGCCGGAAACGGTCTGGAAGGAAAGACTTTTCTGATCTCTGGGGTATTTGCTGATTTTTCAAGAGAAGAATTAACAGCACTTATCGAGAGTCACGGAGGTAAGATGGTAAGCAGTATCTCTGCCAAACTTAATTATCTCGTAGCAGGAGACAAGATGGGACCATCCAAACTCGCAAAAGCAGAAAAATTACAGGTTCCAATTATCAACGAACAGGAACTGCTGGTTTTGATAAACAACTAAACAAAAAATATTATAATTAACAATATCCATTAATCAAAAACAACACAATGAACGAGCTTCACGGAGCAGGAGTCGCATTAGTCACTCCGTTTAATGCAGAAGGATCCATTGATTTTGAAGCCCTGGCACAACTGATCGAGCTTCAGATCAATGAAGGTATGAACTATTTGGTTTCTTTAGGAACTACAGGCGAAGTCGCTACACTTTCTAAAGAAGAACGAAAGCGTATCTGGGATTTTACTGCCAAACAGGTGAATGGCCGCGTTCCATTGGTTGCCGGAATTGGTGGAAATCATACTGCAGAAATTGTCACTCAGGTACAGGAATTTGACAACAGTGCGTACTGTGCAATTCTTTCTGTTTCTCCATATTACAACAAACCGACGCAAGAGGGTATCTACCAGCATTATAAGGCAATAGCTACCGCTTCAAAACTTCCGGTTATCTTATATAATGTTCCGGGAAGAACGGGCAGCAACATGACAGCTGAAACAACTATTCGTCTGGCAAAGGATTTTGACAATATCGTAGCGATTAAAGAAGCATCAGCCAATTTTGCTCAATTCAGTGCCATTATGAGAGATAAACCTGAAGGATTTCTCCTTATTTCGGGAGATGATCCGGCTACACTGCCCATGATGGCATTGGGAGCTGTAGGTATTATTTCAGTAGTTGGAAATGCATATCCGGCAAAAGTAGCTACCTTATCCAGGCTTTGTGCAGAAGGTAACTATGCGGATGCAAGAGAAATTCATAATGAATTACTGGAAATAACGGATCTATGCTTTATAGAAGGTAATCCAGCCGGTGTCAAATACATATTACAACAGAAAGGTATTGGCAGAGACCATGTGCGCCTTCCGCTTGTACCTGTAAGTGTAAGAACGCAACAGGCGATTGAACAGGAAATGAAAACATTAGGATAATCAGAAAGAGGTGAAAAAATTCACCTCTTTTTATTTTATACCCATGTGTTAATTACCAATTATTCTCTTTACTTTTAATTGTCATTCAGCAGTTAATAATAACTAAGGATATGGAAGAAAATACAGCCCCAAGAAAAAAAAGCGGATTTAAAAAGTTTTTAATTATTCTCCTTCTCATTTTAATTGCTGTAGGAGCCGGATCTGTTTACTACAAGTATTATTTTGTCTTTGGAGAAGGTGTCAAATCCGGAAAATTGAATTTTGCAGTCAAAAAAGGAAATATTTTCAAGACTTATGAAGGCAAACTGATACAGGAGGGAATCGGACAAGGTAAAACCGGAGGACTGGCCAGCTATGAGTTTGAATTTTCAATCGAAGATGACTCCGTATTTCACGTACTGGAAATGAATAGCGGTAAATATTTTGATCTTCATTATAAAGAATTTCACGGCGTTATTCCCTGGAGAGGAAATACGGTATATATTGTAGACAAAGTGATCAATATGAGATAAAGAAAGGTTCCTTATTCCAATCACGAAATACGCAACCTATGATGGTTCTACATAAGGAATGGGGTCTTTAAGCCGGAAAGAAACCTTAAAATCCTGATCATTTCTTCGGACGACCATGTTAATTTTTTTCCCTTCATCTTCACTGAGAGAATGTTGGATCTGATCCAGAGACATCATTCCCGTCAATCTTCTGTTGATACTGATGAGCATATCTCCTTTTTTCAACCCCGCACTTTCTGCAGGAGACCCTTTTCTGACACTGACAATAGAGTACGAAGGCTTCAGCACAAATTTATACTGTAAAGCTCCGGTAGATGCTTCATAAACAGGCTTGGGACTGGTCAACTGATCATTTGTCACCTCTGACGGAATATTTACCTTTACCCAATCCTGCACCCATATCATGCCATCATGCTTTACATCCAGCCCACTCATATCTACCAGAAAAGGCTTATTGTAAAATTTATTCTTACGGATATAAATAGCCTGAGTTGTATAATCAAATATAATACTAAACCGCATCAGAACTTCATTCCCAACTGAGCCTACCCTATCTTTTACCAGTTTGGCAGATCGGACGGCAATACTGTCCGGGAAAGAGGATGTAGGGGTCCTGAAGTTAAATTTGCCCATCTGAAACTGATGGATACGACTCATCCTGCCATGTATATCTCCGCTAAATCCCCGACCTATAAATTCTTCTATACTCGGCTCATTGAGTCTGAAACCCGGTACCCGCGAAGGAAACACCATTATAGCATCACTATTCCCCATATCGACCAGCATTTTGGCTTTTTTCTTCTCCTGCTGCAAGGATAACCAGGCATCAATATAAGGTCTGCTGTTTTCCAGTTCTATATCCAGACGTTCATATTTTCTGACTTTTCGTTCAATCTGCTCGCTATCTCTGTAAACTGTAAGCTTATGCTTGACAAAATCTACTTCTACCGGATGATCTTTAAAAAAGTGACTCCCCAGAATGCCGTTTATAGGTACTCCAACATAAGCTGAAAAATTAAAATCACTATTCAATATAACATACACTGTATGTGTAGTATCTATGAGTTCTCCACCCACCTCTACTGTATTACCTGTTGCCTGAATAGCTTCTATCCCTTCATTTTCGCCTAATCCGTTAAACTTAAGTTTTTTTGTATTTTTAAAGCTTAGCGTATTGTCTTCCAGACTAAATAAGATGGTTTCCTTAACTCCGGTATCTACCAGAAATATCAGATCCACCCCATTAATCTTGATAGGGACCAAAACCAGATTTCTTACGAATTGAAAAGGGATGACGGCTTTATCTTCACCCTTTATAAATTCAAAATGCCCTTGAGCACGTATAGGAAATACATAGCATAAAAATAATATGATGATAAGGTATCTCATATTAGGAGTACATATTGGTTATTGTTTCACAATGGTAATCTGACACAAATTACGAGAAAATTATCAGTAGTAAAAGTTTTATAAGGAGATTATATAATAACATCTTATTCCTTTAAAAAACAACAAGACTTGTTGCAGACTAAAGTATAGAGAAAAAGGCATTCCTTACTGCAACCGAAAATCAAATACAGCCGGTGGAAAACACCGGCCTGTATTTGTTTCTTAACAGTTCATATGCCTATAAAATTCCGTACAATTTTATATACTGGAGTAACATAATTGTTTTACCGTCTTTGATTTCGCCACTTGTTATCATATTCATGGCATCTTCGATAGGATACTCCAGCACTTCTATATTCTCTTCCTCCTGCTCCAATCCTCCCCCCTCTGTGACTTTCATCTCTTTATCATATGCAGCAATAAAAAAATATAAAATTTCCGTTACCGAGCCCGGAGACATATATGCTTCAAATACTTTGCGGACATCTTTTATTTTATAACCGGTCTCTTCTTCCGTCTCCCTTCTTATACAGTCTTCCGGATTATCCTGATCTAATAATCCTGCACAGGTTTCTATAAGCATACCACTACTATTGCCATTGACATAGGTAGGTAACCTGAATTGCCGGGTCAGAATAACTGTTTTTTGCTGCTCATTATAAAGCAAAATAGTAGCTCCATTGCCCCGGTCGTATGCTTCCCTGCTCTGTCTTTGTTTTGTCCCGTCCTTTTTGACGTATTCATAGGTAATTTTACGCAATACATACCAGTTATCTGAAAGGATCTGCGTATCTACAATCTTTACTTTGTCAATCATAAAACCTATGCTTAGTTGTTATTAGTATCTCATTTTTATTTTATCTCCTTCAGCAGTGAGTTGAATTCTTCAATATCGTGATAACCAAAAACCTCTACATCAGGATGATGATTTATAAATTCACGTATTTTATGCAGTGTATTCAACCTCCATTCATTATTATCCGCTCTGGCCTTCGCCAGATCATTGACAGGATGCCCCTTATCTGTCAGCTCTATTTTCATATAGTAGGCATCGCCTATATAAAAGAACCATTTATCATCCTGTCGGAATGCCGCTCCACAATGTCCCAGTGTATGCCCGAATAGAGGAATAAGGTATATATCAATACCCGGATTAATATTAACTTTTCTGGCTTCCAGACCAAACCATTTATCCGTAGTTTCGGCATATGTTTGTATCACAGGATGATGATCCAGCATATGCGTCAGATAACGTGGATTTCCACTATTAAAATTGTCATATTCTTCTTTTCCAATATGTACTGTAGCATCAGGAAAATCAGCAAGTCCTCCTATATGATCCGGATCCAGATGGGAAATAATGCAATGTGTGACAGGTTTATTCTCCAATCCTAATGCACTAATTTGCCTTACTGCAGTCCAGTCTTCATTAAAGCGGAATCCTGCCATTTCTATCAACTGCTCTCCTATTCTTTCATTGGGATGCCTCGTATCCAAAAGACCAACACCAGTGTCTATAAGAAATAGTTCATGATCCGATTCGATCAATACACAATGTCCTATCACATTGGCATTCACTGCTGTTACGATCTTCAGGCAGTTAATATGGTGTATTTTTATCATGAGGATAGCGAGACTACTTAGTTTCAAATAAAGGAATAATATGCTGCCAATCCAGTTTTCTGGCAAAATCAAGAGCTGTATATCCCTGGTTCGTTTTGACATCTTTATCCATTCCCGCCGCTAACAGCACTTCCACAGAAGTCTGATTTCCAGCAATGGTTTCCCTGTGCAATAGTGTATACCCTTCTTCGTCTATATGTGAAAGTTCATCGGGGTTATCTTTTATAAATTCGATAAGCTTTTCTCTCATATTTTTACTCATCGGATGCTCTTCCAAATTTTCAGGATGTTCTTTTTGCTGATTAACAATTAACGTTTCCTTGTAATCGCCAAATTCCAGACCCCAGGCTTTGTCATGCTCTTTGCGTTCCTGTACAGACATATCGGAGCGCATAGCCTGTATTGTAAATCCACCATATGCTCTTGGTAAAGGATTTCCTGAAAAAAGCTTGGAAAGACCTTTTGGTTTATTTTCCGGTATCGCAAATAACCAGTCACTGATCTGCTCTAAAGGAATTTCGACAAAATCGCCATTCGCAATATTGGTCAATGCATTAGGGCTATTGACTAAAACCCCTCGTATATTAATTCCGTCAAAATCGACTTCATTGATCCACATATGTTCAACCAAAGGGTCTTCCTGATCTGCCTGTCGCTCTGAAAAAGCAACCTTTACACATGCTACAGTCAACCCGGGGATAATTCGTCTGTTTTCCCAGGACCATTCCCGCCAAAAATATTTAAAGGTCTGTTGTGCATTTTTAAAAGCGTCCATCATCTTTGGACTATCTCCGGGCGCAAAAAATATTTCGTTACTTGCCATTATTACTGTTTTAGTTTATTCATCTATACTTATTATGACCCCAGATTACAGAACAGAAATTGTTAGAGATTACATATCAATACTGTAAAGGATACGAATATTCTCGTTTACTTAAAATATACGGGACAATCTGAGGCGTTGAAATGCTGTACGCAGGCAGGTAATGATATCGGATGCAATCAGGCTTTCTTCTCCCCGTTCCTTTCTTGCCTCATCTCCTGCTGCACCGTGAAGATATACAGCCAGTATAGCTGCATCTTCTGCAGAATACCCCTGTGCGAGTAAAGAAGTGATTATTCCGGTTAATACATCTCCACTACCTCCGGTTGCCATACCTGCGTTTCCTGTAGAATTAAAATATAACTTCCCATCCGGCAATACAGTCATCGTATTAGCCCCCTTTACAATGATAATAACCTTATACAGGGATGCAAAATTCCTGACTTTTTCTATCTTTTCCCTATCATCCGTCCATTCTCCGATCAGTCTTTTCAATTCTTTTGGATGGGGTGTAAGAATCGTATCCGGAGGAAGGTTTGCCAGCAGATCCTGCCGTGTAGCCAACAGGTTCAATGCATCTGCATCAAGTACAAGTCGGGTATCTGGGGTCAGAGATCGCATCAATTTCACAAAAGCGGTCCCTGTAGGTCCCTCCTGTCCCATTCCTATACCTACTCCGATAGCTGAATAAGATTTGACAGAAGGATAATTGGCGATATGATTATTATTTGAATCGGTGAGCACCATTATTTCGGGAACGGCAGTCTGAAAAGGTGTATATCCGCACCCCGGTATATACACCGTGACAAGACCACAGCCGGATCTGGCCGCAGCAGTAGCACTCAGCCTCACTGCTCCTATTTTACCATAGCTTCCGCCGATCAGTAAAGCATGTCCGAAAGTTCCCTTATGCGAAAAGCGATTGCGGGATTTCAACTTTGCGGATGCCCATTGTTCAGTTACATAATAATGATCAACATGTTGTTGACGGATCGCATCCGGATCCAGCTGAATGTCAATTACTTCATATGTATCTACCCATTCCTGATGCTGTGGAAGTAACATAGCCAGCTTAGGACTATGGAATGTATATATCTTGGTTGCCTTTACTACAATTGCATCAGCGGCATTGATCACATCTGCCTGCAATCCTGAAGGCAGATCTGCTGACAGGATATAACCAGCATGATTATTAATGCTTTCTATCAACGGACGATAGCTTTCATCCAGCGGTCTGGATAAACCGACACCAAAAAGACAGTCCAGAATAATAGCATTTTCATTAATTTCAGGTGGCAGTTCTGCCTCAAAGGATTTAATAAAATCAGGGTGAATTTTTTTCTGATTTTGAAGGTTATCCTCGCTGTAATGGAGAGAATTCAGAAGATACACCTGCACATCAGCACCTTTCTCCAGCAACATGCGGGCAACGGCGAGTCCGTCACCACCATTATTTCCTGATCCACACAACACTACAAAAGAATATCGGGAAACATCTTTCAGATCCCTTTCTATAGCTTGCGTCAGCGCAAATGAAGCTCTTTCCATCAGTTCTAATGATGAAATATGCTGCGCAGCAATCGTCAACTGGTCGACTTCCTTTAACTGGATCGCATTCAGTATTTTCATTTTAACAACGTTTGAATACATCAGTCAGCTTACGCTGATGTATCGTTATTTAATTTGTCAAATAGCTGGTCTTGACAGTGATATTTGCTGTTTTGCTTCTGGAAGTCGTATTGAAAGCTCCTCCGTAAGAATACTCTTCATTATCATTTTGTCCGGTAATCTGAAAGATTCCCAGATCTGCTTTTACTAAATCTCCCAGACTTGAACCGGCTTCTTTAGCAATATTCCCGGCACGCAGATGCGCATTACTTGAAGCCTGCGAAATTAACTCCAGTTTCAGATCTTCCAGTTTGGAATAATAGTAACTAGGTGTATTGGAACTAAGCTCCAGACCCTGAGAGATCAGTGTTGAAATCTCTCTGGAAGCAGCATCGACCTTATCCAGATCTCTGGATTCAATACTTACATTCTGAGAAAGGCTATATCCGGAAAATGTACTGTAACTATTTCCATTTCCGTCATTGGTGTAATTGAAATCTTTGGAAATGCTGACTGCATTAAACCGGATCTCATTTGATTTTATTCCTTGCTTAATAAGAAAGTCACGTACAAGATCCCTGTCTCTTTTGAGCTGTTCAGAAGCTTCACTAAGTTCCATAGACTTTCTACTGTACACTGCTGTCCATTTCACCAGATCAGACTCAAAGTCTTTCTTTGCATTGCCTGTGACATTAATGGTGTTGGAACTTTTGAATTTATAACGATAGGCTCCCCCGAGTACAGCTCCGAAAATAATAAAGGAAAGACCTGCGATAACCGCAATAACTACAGCATTAGACTTCATAACGTATCAAATAATTATAATTTAACTACATTGTTGCAAATAAACTACCCTAAATATAGCATTTATTAGCTATTATTGGCATTTATAATAAAATTTTAACACTACCTGAAATGAAAGTCAGATTTTGTCTTTTCACAGCACTAGCTCTTACTACCAGTGCATTTGCGCAGAAAAAACCAGTCGACCATACGGTCTATGACAACTGGAAAAGTATCAGCTCTGCGAATATCAGCCCTTCCGGATCGTATATTTTTTACAGTATAACACCTCAGGAAGGTAATACTTTAGCTGTCCTCAAGAATAATGAGAATAAGGAGATCCTTACGCTTCCAAGAGGCTATAACAGTCAACTCACTAAAGATGAAGGCTATTTTGTCTCACTAATCAAGCCGACGTTTGAGGAAACGCGCCAGGCAAAAATCAAAAAGAAGAAAGCAGAAGAAATGCCTAAAGATTCTCTTTTTGTGTATGCTGTAAAAACCGGAAATCAGTATAAATTTCCAAATGTAAAGTCTTATCAGGTTCCAAAGGAAATAGCCACACATCTGGCATTTGTGTCTGATGTAAAATCAAAACCTGCACAAGACACAACGCAAAAGAAAAAAGAAAAGGAAAAGGAAAAAACAATTACCACATTGCATTTATTTAACCTGCAAACGGGCGATACCACCAATTTTGCTCAGGTAGATCAGTATAAAATAAATGAGGCGGGAACTAAATTGATTTTTTCAACTAAAGTAGAGGATAAAGATTCGCTCTCCAAAGTTCCAGGAGTATACCTGTATGATCTTCCGGCTAAAAAATTAACGAAGATTACCAACAGAAAAGGAGCTTTCAAGAATTTTGAGTTTGATAAATCCGGCAATCAGATTGCCTACCTGGGAGATTTATCTAAAGCCAAATCACTGTTAAAAGATTTCAACCTGTTTTATTTTAAATCCGGTCAGGATTCGGCAACTGTAATTGCTGCAAAAAACAGCACAAATATACCCCAGAACTGGTATGTAAGTGGTGACGGAAACGTACAGTTTAGTGATAACGGTGAAAAGCTATTTTTCGGCCTTGCTCCTGTTCCCCGTACACGTGATACGACTCTGGTAGACTTTGAACATGCTAAAGTTGATATCTGGAGCTGGCAGGATGATTATCTGCAAACACAGCAATTGGTTAACCTGAAAAGAGATCTGGCCAAAAATTATCTGGCCGTCATCTATCCTGCACAAGGCAACCGTATTTTACCGCTGATCGATGACACGTTTTCGAGAACTTATCTTAGTGACAGTAAAAATACAGAATGGATTCTGGCTACATCTGATTATGGCAGAAGAATAGCTTATCAGTGGAATACATCAATAAAACAGGATCTGTATGTGATATCGACCATAAACGGTCAAAAAAAGAAAGTAATTGAAAACTTTTCCGGTCATGCTGATATTTCTCCTGACGGTACACATATTGTGTATTTCAATCTGGATAACAGCAACTGGTACAGCTTCAATATTGCCAGCGGACAGACTATACACCTAAACAAGGATCTTCCTGTCAACTTTTCGGATGAAGATAACGATATGCCTGCACAGGCTGGTTCTTATGGAATCGCCGGATGGTCTGCAGACGGAAAATCGGTATTTATAAATGATAAGTATGACATCTGGAATTTTGCCTTTGACGGAAAAGATAAATCTATTGCAACAAACGGATTTGGCCGCGCATCTAATACAGTATTACGTTATCTAGACCTTTCCCGTGAGGAAGATCGTAAATCTACACTGATACCAAATAATGCCGGTTATATGGTAACGGCTTTCAATGAAGTAAGTAAGGAAAGTGGGATTTATGAGGTTTCCAATAAGAAAAACAGAAATCCTGAAAAGATTATCATGGCGCCTTACACCTTCAGAAGATACAGTGCTTCGGAAAGCAAAAAGGCGATCATCTACACAAAAGAAGATTACCAACACAGTCCGGATCTGTATCTGACATCAGATTTTGTAAAAGAAACGACGCTGACAGATATCAATCCTCAACAGGAACAATATAACTGGGGTACTGCAGAACTGGTGCACTGGAAAACACCAAACGGATTCGATGCTGAAGGTATACTGTATAAACCGGAAGACTTTGATCCGAATAAAAAGTATCCTATCATCGCTTATTTTTATGAAAAGCTTTCCGATGGTCTTTACACCTATCAGGCTCCTGCGCCTACTCCGTCCCGCCTGAATATTTCTTATTTTGTAAGTAACGGTTATCTGGTATTTGCTCCTGACATTCGTTATGAAATCGGCAGCCCTGGCAAATCGGCTGAAGAGTATATCAACTCCGGTATGCGCTACCTTGCACAAAATTCATGGGTAGATTCTACAAAAATGGGAATACAGGGGCAAAGCTGGGGAGGATATCAGGTGGCTCACCTTATTACCCGAACCAATATGTATGCTGCAGCATGGACCGGAGCACCGGTAGTTAATATGACATCAGCTTACGGTGGAATACGTTGGCAAACGGGTATGTCCCGTCAGTTTCAGTATGAAAAGACGCAAAGCCGTTTAGGAAAGACACTTTGGGAAGGACTGGATACTTACCTGGAAAACTCTCCTTTATTCCAACTGGATAAAGTCAATACACCTGTAGTGATTATGGCGAATGACAATGATGGCGCCGTGCCATGGTACCAGGGAATTGAAATGTTTACGGCATT
This sequence comes from Sphingobacterium sp. UBA5789, assembly GCF_002418355.1. Lineage (NCBI taxonomy): Bacteria > Pseudomonadati > Bacteroidota > Sphingobacteriia > Sphingobacteriales > Sphingobacteriaceae > Sphingobacterium > Sphingobacterium sp. UBA5789. The sequence goes on from NZ_DIDX01000004.1 coordinate 1,439,112, forward strand.
AAGAAGATTACAAAAACCAGTATGGATGCTTAATTACAATGGTGAAGAGCATAATCTTATCCAACGTCAGAACCGTAAGGATATACAGATACGCGAAGCACAGTTTTTTGATCACTTTCTGAAAGGAAAACCTGCTCCAAACTGGATTTCTAAAGGTGTACCTGCAATAAACAAAGGAATAGATTGGGGATTTGACACAAATTAATACAGAAGTAAATTCAATCCACAAAAGATGATACATTAAAAAACCCCGGATTCTTAAAGAATCCGGGGTTTTTAATATAATAGTTCCCCCCTATCTACTGATTCTGGCGGAAGAGTTTCTTTATCCAAAATTTGATTTTATAGATTTCTCCTATTTGGATTTTAATAGAAAATCAGCATAAAAATCCGGGATACTACTTTCTGCAATAGCCTCTGCTACTTCTGCTATCGGATAATCTACTTTTATAATATCAGCTTTCACCGATTCTTCTGTCAGCGTAATGACCGCGTAAGTAGCTTTACGATCCTTCTCTTTTGAACGACCTACCGAACCACAGTTCAAAGCTGTACTAACCTTTCCTGAAGGAAGGGAGACCTTACGTTGATACGATAAATGCGTATGTCCCATTGCCAGCAAGTCTGCATCAGACTTTGACAGCATCTGTATAAGATCTGCCTCCTCATGATCTTCATAGACATATTCATCATTGCTTCGGGTACTGGCATGCACCAGCTGGATGTTCCACTGTTTCATTCCGATTTTGTACGTCAGCCTGAATTGATACGGAAATTGAGCAAGAAATTGTTTATGCGCTGTAGTAATTGTAGCTTTAGAGTGATTGATTGCTAAATATCTTACAGCAGTTTCTTCTTCACTGTGATGAGGCAAAGGTCTTATTTCCTGATCAAAAGCAATTCGCTCGTCATGATTCCCCAAAAGACAGGGAATACCCCTGGATTTTATCTGATCGATTACTTCATTACCCCACGGCGCAAAATCTACCAGATCGCCAAGACAGTAAATCTGATCTATATCTTTAATTCTAATATCTTCTAATACCGACTGTAATGCCGGTAGATTTCCGTGTATATCGCTGATAATGGCTAATCTGATCATTTAGCAAGTCCGTCATTTATGGCATCCCACAGTGCAATTCTTTTTTGCAAAGCTGATTTAGCTGTATTTTTGATTTCTTCCCATTTAGTGTCATCTTCTCCAGCCAGCTCTGCAATCATCTGCATAGCCAGAGGTCCATGCTCATCACCATCTAAAGATATATGTCTGTCAAAGTAATAAATCAGCTTGCTGAGATCAACTGCAGGTGAATTGTTCTGAATATTGCTAAGCATGGACGTAAACATGCCCGGGATAAGATCTTCTCTGCCAAATGTAAATGCCGATGCAATCTCATGTGCTCCGCCTTTTGCTATGGTATCAAAAGTAAAATTCAGAAAATCCTTTATGCGTGTATCCAGCTTACCTGAATCAATTACGGCCTGTATATTTACTCCATTCCGCAGGCTGTCAATAAAATCCAGCATCGTTTTTGGATCCGCACCTATAGTAAGCATAGCATCGAGGTACATTTCAAAATGACTCAGACGCGAACCATCTACATATTCATCTGATTCTTCAGCAAGTACGATCTCATTAATCAGATATCGGGTATTTGGATATTCGGAAGCAAACCAGGGAACCTGTGTACAGGTCAATTTCATCTGGAGAGCTTTCAATAAGGACATAAAATCCCACACCGCATATACATGCACTTCTGTAAAATGTTTTAATGATTCCAGATCATTTAGCCTTTCATATAACGGGTGCTTTAGTAAAACGTCTCTTTCTGTCTGAATGTAATCTTGTACTTCCTGTATTTTGTCCATCCTTATATAATATTAAAAAATCAAGTCAAAAGTACAAAAGAATATCTTTTGGTCTGTCTGACCAATATCATGAAAATAAATAGCTTTCTGCCGAAAACTAAAGCACAGCAAACACAAAAGGCACTTATTTTTCATAAAACATAACCTTATTATTTCTGTTTTTTCATTTTAATGCTCAAAAACCAGTTTTTTATTACACAAATATCCACCATTAATAAAACATCAAGAAATCAATAAAAAACTGTAAATTCCAATATTTAACAAACAAAATACAACACCAAAGCCCTTAAAGGCAATAAAAATCAAAAACAACAGCTCAAAAAACCATAAATTCACAAGAAAATCACCAAATAATTCAAATTATTTTAAAAAAATATTTTTATTTTTACCAAAACACCATATTTTTACAACATTATTAGAGGATCAATATGGTTTTTTAATTAAAAAAAAGAAATTTCAACACTAATTCTAAATGTCAGACTTAAGATTCCAGGCCGTAGAAGCAGCAGGTGGCAGACCTAAGACCTCTACACAACCATTGGCATTGCAAAAAGCAACAGCCCTTTATGGTAAAAATGTTTTTACCATCTCTAAAATGAAAGATTTTCTACCAAAGAACTCATACAAGCAGTTGGTAGAGATCATTGAAGAGGGAACAACGATTGACCGTGACTTGGCAGAACACATCTCCCAGGCAATGAAATCCTGGGCAATTGCCAATGGAGCTTCACACTACACGCACTGGTTTCAACCGTTAACAGGTTCTACAGCTGAAAAACACGATGCTTTCTTTGAGCCGGACAGTGATGGTAGTGCAATTGAAAAATTTACTGCTGACGCATTAGTTCAACAAGAGCCGGATGCTTCCAGCTTCCCTAACGGAGGTATTCGTAATACCTTTGAAGCCAGAGGTTATACTGCATGGGATCCGACTTCACCTGCATTTATTTTTGAAACAGGTGGTGGCAAGACCTTATGTATTCCTACTGTCTTTGTATCCTATACTGGTGAATCTTTAGATTATAAAGCACCTTTGCTGAAAGCAATCAATTCTATTGACAAAGCTGCAGTAGAAGTGGCTCAGTACTTTGATAAAGCGGTCACTAAAGTTACGCCTTCTCTGGGTATCGAGCAGGAATATTTTCTTGTTGATCTTGCTTTATACAATGCAAGACCTGACTTACAACTTACTGGCCGTACATTATTCGGACATATTTCCGCAAAAGGCCAGCAGTTAGAAGACCATTATTTCGGAGCTATTCCTGAGCGTGTACTTGCGTTTATGGTAGATCTTGAAAATGAATCTTTAAAACTGGGTATTCCTTTGAAAACAAGACATAACGAGGTTGCGCCTTCGCAATTTGAGTGTGCTCCGATGTTTGAAGAGATTAACTTAGCTATCGACCACAATCAATTGTTGCAAAATGTAATGGATCAGGTAGCCTTACGCCACAGTTTCAAAGTGTTACTACATGAGAAGCCTTACAGTGGCGTTAACGGTTCAGGAAAACACAACAACTGGTCTCTGATCACAAATACAGGTGTTAACTTATTGTCTCCGGGCAAAACACCAAAAAACAACCTGATGTTCCTGACCTTCTTCGTTAATACGATCAAAGCTGTTCACGAACATGCAGACTTATTACGCGCATCTATTGCAAGTGCGAGCAATGACCACCGTCTGGGTGCTAATGAAGCTCCTCCTGCGATTATTTCTATCTTCCTGGGTTCTCAACTGGATGAATTACTGGAAGAAGTGGAATCTGCACGTGTAGCGAAAAAAGTAAAAGCAGAAGCTAACTTATGGCACGGTATTCCTAAAATCCCTGAATTGAGATTGGATAACACAGACCGTAACCGTACTTCTCCTTTTGCCTTTACAGGTAATAAATTTGAATTCCGTGCAGTAGGTTCATCAGCGAACTCTGCATTGCCAATGACTGTATTAAATGCGATTGTAGCAAATCAGCTGGCTGAATTTAAAATTGAAGTAGACAAACAGATTAAAAAAGGCACGAAAAAAGATCTTGCAATCCTTAATGTTGTCCGCAAATATATCAAAGAATCAAAAGCGATTCGTTTTGAAGGCAATGGTTACAGCGACGAATGGGAACAAGAAGCTGCTGCAAGAGGATTGTCTAATATCAAGTCTACACCAAAAGCATTAGATATCTACACGAAAGAGAGCTCTCTTTCACTATTCGAAAAAATGGGTATCTACAGCCACCGTGAAAGCGAAGCACGTCATGAGATTTTGTTAGAGAACTTTTACAAAAAACTTCAGATTGAAGCCCGTGTGATTGGTGAGATCGTAAGTAGCCTGATTGCTCCTGCAGCATTCACCTACCAAAATGATTTGATCACAAATGTAAAAGGATTAAAAGATCTGGGTCTTCCAAAAGAAGCTTACAGCTCTCAGTTAAACCTGATCGAACGCATCTCTAAACATGCGAACACTATTCTTGAAGAAGCAGAAGCTATGCGTCAGGAACGTAAAAAAGCAAATGCTTTGGAAGATGTACGTGAGCGTTCCATTGCTTATGACGAATTGGTTAAACCATATTTTGATCAGATCCGTTACCATGTTAACAAACTGGAGCAAATCGTAGATGACAGTAAATGGCCTTTACCGAAATTGAGAGAGTTACTTTTCATTCGCTAAGCAGACATTACTGTTCTGAAAGAGTAAAGAGATACTTCTTAAATAATCAAAATCCCTGACCTAATAAGTCCGGGATTTTTTTGTCTGTCTTATCCTCTCTGCCCTTCGGGTATCTCTCCTTAGAAAGGAGAGAATAGCAGTAGTAGCACAGACACAAACAGCCCTCTAACTCTATCACTTCTTAACTTTATCAACTTTATAAACCCTATTAACTTCTACAATCAACCTCTCTGCCCTGCGGGCATCTCTTCTTATAAAAGAGAGAATTAATCCGGGTTAACAAATATTAATTGTCTGGCGCAAGCGTCCGCTTGTGCCTTTAATTCATCACATAGCTAAAAAAATAAGGGCTGCATCATGTACTTATGATACAACCCCTTTAGTTTGTTTTAACAGGTAGAGTAAATAAATTTATATTATGTCCTGCGGGACTTCTTATAATTTCTACGATCTTGTTTGCGGATCAGCTTCACAGCTTATGCTTAATAATAAGTGTAGAAGGTGCATCTGTAAGCCATACACTTTTTGACTCAACCAGTTTCTTCCAACTCTTGAGACTGACGAGCATCAGTTGCTGCTCTGCCACAAAAGTTTTATCAATCACTCGTTCATGCATCAGACTAATATGATTGGATGCAATATGTTCAATAGCTCTTACCGCTTCCTTTACATATGAATTATCACGCAAGATTCCTTGTACATCCAGAATTACGACCTGTGAATTGTTATTGGTAATAAATTTCTTTGCATAGTCTATAAGGAAAGAATCTTCGTCAGAGAATACCGGAACTAATATCTTATTAAACACAGTCTGACCTTTATCGATCAATACACCAACGGAAACTTCACTCCCACTAAGGATAGAAGATGTCCTATCGTCAAATGCAGCATAAGAGAAAATTTGCTCTTTACCGGACATCTGGTTGAAAATACGTTCAGGATTGATAAAACGAGTAGTAAAACCTAATATTTTACCGAGCAGACTTCCTTCAAAAATAGACTGTCCTACTCCGATCAGTAATAAGTCATAATTACCCTCATTCACGATATCTACGATATCGGCATTGATATCATTAGACACCTTAAAATGTGTGGTAAGTGGTTGTTTGAGATCATCTGAAAGCGTAATCAAAGGAGCAAAACTTTCTTTCTCTTCTGTTTCCCAATCATACTGAGGCAACATATTGTCTGCTGAGAGATGCAGTGCTGTCACTGTATTGAGCTGCGTATTTTTACGCGTCATACTGTTGGCCAGTCTTAACAATGAAATTCCGGTATCCGGATTGCCAAAAGATAAGAGGATATTATATTTTGTTTTGTCCGAAATATAATCCGGAGCGATCTGTGTTTGTTTACGGAAAGCCCAGTTGATAAAATCGAGTGCAGGGCCGGTCATAAAGGTCGTCAGTAATGCCATTACTACCAACATGGCAAATATTTCCGGAGAGAGCACGCCAAGGTCATAGCCGATATTCAACACCACCAGCTCCATTAACCCTCTTGTATTCATTAGCGCACCGATAGTAAGACTGTCTTTCCAGTTCTGTCCAACGAATCTTGCGGCCAATGCGCTTCCAATAAATTTACCCGCCACAGCAACCAGAATAATCCAGCCTGTCGTTTTCCAAAGCTCAATATCATTTAAAAGACCGATTTGTGTACGAAGACCTGTATATACAAAGAAGAGTGGCAACAATAATACAAGGGCAACATCTTCAACTTTCTCAATAAATATATGTCTGAACTTCTTGTTCTCCGGCATAATCGCTCCTGCCATAAAAGCACCGAACAATGCATGTATACCAATTATTTCACTGAGATAGGCAGATATTATTAATACGATAAAGAAGATTGCTACTATGGGCGTGCCTAAGCTTTCGCGCTGTGCGTGCAAATCTCCGATTCTTTTCAGAAATGGCCTTACCAGCTTGATCATAATCCAGACGTACACTACTGCTAACCCAATTACATAGAGTGAACTGACAAATGAACCGGCTTTTACTATTGCAATCACGATAGCAAGGATACACCATGCAGTGATATCATCGGCCGCAGCACAGGTCAATACTACCGTTCCTAAACGTGTTTTTTGTATCCCTCTCTCCTGTACTATACGTGCCAGAACAGGAAATGCGGTAATACTCATTGCAATTCCCATAAATAAGCTAAAGGATAAATATTCGACATGTTCAGGTGCAAAATCCAGGTATATAAAGTAAGCCAGAACCATCCCCAGAGAGAATGGAATCACAATACTGGCATGACTGATCACAACTGCATCATGCGCCTTATTCCGTAAAATATTTAAATCCAGCTCCATACCGATCACGAACATAAACATGACCAGTCCGACCTGACTGAGCATCTGCAGATTACCTAACGAGGCTACCGGAAATAGTAATGCCGAGAATTCCGGAAAGTATGAACCGAAAAATGAAGGACCTAATGCTATACCTGCTATAATTTCACCAATAACATAAGGCTGACCAATCTTTTTAAAAATCCATCCAAAAAGACGGGCTGCAACAATAATAGTAATAATCTGGGCTAACAAAATAGCCAGAGGATGTTGAAGATTGTGTGTGAGTGTATCCAGAAACTCCGGCCAATGCCCTTTTCCTGTTCCTACGGTCTCAAAATGTCTGCCCTCCTGTTTATCTAATCCCATTTGGTAAGTCCCGTACATCAGCAGACCACATATCCCGATTACTCCGGCGTAAAAAAACGTATTCTTAAATCTTTTCATCTATCCTATTTTCCCTTAGTGCTTAAACATTATAAAGTCATTCTGCTTTTTTGCAGTGCAAGATGCCAATTTTTACAGAAAATGATTTTATATCTTGAATCAAGATGTAATGAAATTAAAAAAAAATGAAATGAATTAGTCTCTTATTTTGGAAAGAAAAGCCTGGCGGTAGGTATTAGACAATTGAAAGGTAAAAGATTCACCTGAAGTCAATGGTATTGAGCTGATGGTATTATGCGTGTAGGATCTTACAATATCCAGCGCTATTATTTGTTTTTTATTGATTCTGCAAAAATTCTTTTCAGGCAACAGCTCTTCTAATTTTGCAAAATTAACGTTCTTAATACAGATGGATTCGCCGTTACGTAAGAATACATCTTTATCACGTCCATCGATTTTGGAATTGAGAATATGTGTTATTTCATTAAGATGAAGTAAATATTTACCCTGATCTGTATTAAAATTGATGGGTGCGATTTCTTTTTCCCGGGGCTTTCGGGCTACAGCTTTATCGATAGCTACCTGCAACCGTTCTTTACTCAAAGGCTTGCGGACATAATCCACCACATTCAGGTCAAAGGCATCCGCAGCATACTCAGAATATGCTGTCACAAAAATAATCATTTTGTCCGGCAGTTGTTTTGCGATCTGCAAACCATTGATGACTGGCATTTCAATATCCATGATGCAGAGATCGAATTGCAATTCATCTGCTTCCTGAAGTAATTTTACGGGATCATTATAGGTCCTGACAACCTCCAGCTCTTCCATCTGTTCGGTAATCAGTTTCAGAAACTTAAGTCCCGGCAATTCATCATCAAGTATTATACATTTTAGCACGCTCAATTTGTTTAAGATCTAATTTAAGGTAAGCTGTGTAAATATTTCCTTCCATAAACCGCTCCAGTTTGAAACAGTCTTTATACAATATCCGAAGCCGTTGTTCAAAAGCTTCCATCCCCAATCCACCTGCCTGCTTAGTCAACGGTTTCAACTCACTGGATGTATTGGATACGGTAATCCCAAATATACCATCTTCCGACAATTCAAAATAGAACGATATAAAAGCATCAGCACTTTGCAGATCAGAATGCTTAAAAGCATTCTCGATCAGGTCCAGACAGACCATCGGAACAATCAGTTTTTGTTCATAATAAGGATTCTGTGTAGCTATTTTGGTCTTCACTTTAATTTCAAAAAGCGGACTTACTTTTATCTTATTAATATCGATCAGACTTTTTGCAAAATCTATTTCACGTCGCACAGATACGAATTCGTCCCGGGCTTCATACAACACATAGTCCAATACTGTAGCCAGTTTATCTAATGTATAATAAGTCTGATAGGCATGGGACTGTACCGAATTAAGTATATTTTTGAATAAATGCGGTTGTAATTTTGCTTCCAGATTTTTCAATTGAAACCCATCTACTTTCTTCTCGAGATCTCTGTAGCGTTGTTCGATTGCCTTGGTATGCTCTTGCTGACGTTTATTATAAATAATAAGCATTACAATCGCAGCAATCAGGACCAGAATAACAAAAAGATACACTAACGGAGAATAAAAGATATCCATTTTCTAAAATTATCAAATAATTCCGGCGTTATTGTCCTTGTTTTATAAAAATAATTATTCCGTTGCCATGAATTTCATCTTTTCTTCCTCCAGATCCAGTCGGTGCAAATGCCTTCTGATCACTTCTTCATCAATTGTATAATCCTTATTCCAATCTCTCAGCCATTCTCTTTGCTTATCCAACATACGGACATATACGACTCTGCACTCGGTAGCCATAATTTCATTTTCAAGAAGTTGGTGGCTGTCTTCCCATTTTCGGGCAAGTTGCTGCAAAACCTGTTGCTGCTGAAGTTCTTCAGCATAATTTTCTTTCAGATGTACAAGACTTTGTTCTGCCAGTTGCTTGTATAATTGCAGATAAGCTTCGCCCTCGGGAAGATGATTATCCTGATCTACCAGATTCATTTTGCGGATAAGATAAGGTAATGTAAGCCCCTGCAATACCAATGTCAGCAGAATAACCACAAAAGTGATAAACAAGATCAGATTTCGTTGCGGAAATGCTACACCATTATAATAAATGGGGATAGAAAGTGCAGCAGCTAAAGATACAACTCCACGCATCCCTGCCCATCCCAATATAAACGGCCCCTTAAGTCCGGGACTTCTTGTATCCGCAACTGTAATAAAGTTTTTAGCAATCAACGTGAATACAACTGCTCCATATGCAGAAAGTATACGTACAATTATTAATACCACCGTGATCATTATTCCATAACCTATGGCAGCACCCATACTGACATCATTCAGATTTGCTGTTATTTCCGGCAAATCCAGGCCAATCAGAATAAAAACGAGCCCGTTCAGGATAAAACATAGGGATTCCCATACATTTTCCGCACGCAGACGGCTGCTGTTACTTAGAAAAAGATGTTTTCTGTTTGCGAGGAACAATCCTCCGCTGACCACAGACAAAACACCGGAGCTTTCGATCGATTCGGCCGCTATATACATAATATAAGGGGCCACAAGTGACAGGACAATATCAGTATTTACGTCTGTCGGAAACAAACGGTGTGCTTTGAAAAATACAAAACCGACCAGGACTCCCACCCCTATACCTCCTAAAACCATCCACACAAAACTTAATGCCGCCTCATGAATCACAAACTGTCCTGTACCGACTGCTATCAATGCAAATCTCAGAATTATCAAACTGGACGCATCATTCAGCAGACTCTCTCCTTCCAGAATGGAAGCCAGCCTTTTGGGAACCTTTACAAAACGAAGGATCGCTCCTGCACTCACGGCATCAGGAGGAGAAACAATAGCTCCCAGCAAAAATCCCAATGCTAATGTAAATCCCGGAATCATATAATTAGCGACCAAAGCGACCACTGTTGCTGTTAAAAAAACAATTAAAAAAGCAAAACTTCCTATGATCCTTCTCCATCGCCATAATTCTTTCCAGGAGGTATTCCATGCGGCCTCATATAACAAAGGCGGAAGAAAAATAATAAAAATCAGCTCCGGATCAATGGTGATCACCGGAACTCCGGGGACAAAGCTGATAGCTAATCCGGCCAATACCAGAAAAATCGGGTAAGCTACTTTTACTTTGTTTGCCAGCATGATCAGGAAGATAATGATCACAATAAGGCTGAGATAAAATGGAAAGTGGTGAAGCATATTTTTAGGAACTATTCTGTGTCAGTGAAATCCAGTACCAAAATAACATTTTGAAAAATTGAATACAGATTTTTTTTCATTATTTTAGAACGATATCAATAATGAAAAAACCGTAATTATGATAAGCGTTGAAGAATATATTGCGTCCTTTCCTAAAGAGATTAATGAACGGCTTATAACTATCCGAAAGCTAATAAAGGATTGTAGTGAGGAATTGGATGAAGGAATGGCGTACAAGATGCCTTCCTACAAGTATAAGGGAAAGCCATTAGTCTATTTTGCAGGTTATCCTCATCACATAGGTTTCTACGCCACACCAAATGGTAATATTGCTTTTAAAAAGGAGTTGACCCCTTATAAACAAGGTAAAGGCTCTATTCAGTTTCCGCATGACCGGCCGTTACCGCTGGATCTGATAAAAAGAATCGTCCTTTTCCGGATGGAAGAGAATGCTGCAAAGAAATAAAAATGTTGTAACAAAAAAAGGAAGACTGCCGTTTACCTTCACGAATCAATCTTCCTTTTCAGATCTGTAATACAGAAAAGATTTTATTTCATTTTCATTACCATATTATCTATACCTTCGGTACTTACTTCTGCATCTCCGGATTTATTGGATGATTTCTTATAGTGAACATGATTTTTCATTCCTTCAATAGATACAGTTTCTACCTGATCTACATTGATCATATTTTCGGCACCTTCTACAGAGATCTTTCCAACTTTCTCCGCTTTTACAGTATTTGATTTACCTTCGACTTCTAATTTTGCACATTTCCCGACAATGGTAACTTTGTTATCCATTCCTTCGACACTTACCGTTTCAGTTCCTGTACATTTAATAGTACGGGTATTCCCTTTACCGGAGACTTTGATTTCTTTTCCCTGTTTCTGAACTATGCTATGTGTCAATCCATCTGCATTGTCATTCGCTTTGACATATACACCTGCGCCCAATAACATGGTCATTGAACAAAGTACTGCTGTTATTTTTTTCATTTGTTAATTGGTTTTGATAACTATTTCTTGTCAGCAAAAAGCAGACCACGATTCCGTTTACAGTTCTTTATCATGTTCATTGTTGTCCGCATCCGGATTGTAGTGTTGAGGTACTTCTTCCTCTGCTACTTTCATGGGATTGACATCGTCGTTTTTATATTTTACAATAAAAGTTTCTTTTACCCGGTCAGATTTCACCAGATAACTGCACCATATCGCACCGAAGATCATTGTTCTGATCAACTCAACATACGACTCAGGAGATTCCTCCGGCATTTTGAGTCCGCTAAGCTCTATAAACAGCAGATCCAGAACCGGACCGAAAAACATGACGCTAATCGTTAGAATGGCTACTTTTGGAAAAATATCTCTTTTTTTGAAATACAGGTAAAGACTAAATATCAATAAAGATATAATAAACAGGTTGACAATCAGTTCAAATCCAACCAACAGCCTGAACACGATACCCTGAGATACTCCATAAATGTCATAGGCACTCCATAGCTGACTATAGAAGAAACCTATTGTAAAGAAGTCAACAGTTATTCTTAATAATGAAGCACCTAAACCAAGACCCAGAAGCACCAGCCATCCTCCTATTGAAGGCAGGTAGTCCTGATAAATTAACCGGTTATTATCCTCTTTCTTATTCCATTTGTAAAAAATATATCCGCAAAACGCTACTATAATACATGCTATAAATATCGCAAACCAGGATATCGTTGATACTCCCCCATTTGTATACCCGATAGAACCGTTATCATTAACATAATAGGAATAGGAAAACAAATCTTCCGTATTATTAAAGTCTTCCATAAATTCCGGCACTTTATCAATGGCTACAGACGGTTCATGTATAGCCAGCTGAAAGTTCATCTTTAAGGTATCTCCGACGACCTTTATAGATTTCCCAAACGTGTAGCTATTCCTGTCTATAAAAACAGGTGCATCCTGTATATCTTTCGCTTTATCGCTGATAAACTGAATTTCATATTCAGCTGTATAGGGAAAGTCAAGCGAAATGGGTGCTTTACGATTACTGTTTACAGCCGGGATCTGACTGAACATATCACTTGCAAAAAATGTAAGATACTTTTTATTTGTTGCATCTTCTGTTTTAGCAAGTTTATTGATTTCATAGGTCTCAATGATCTGTATCTGATTTTTTTCGCGATCATCCTTTATTTTTACCGTATCTGTACGCTTGATTTCGGGATAAAGTTTCGTATAATAATCCAGGTAATTTTTTTCCAATGCTGTTCTGGATGTAGAATTCAGCATACCCCTGTTATTGTCGGCCTGATACCCTGTATATATTGTGCTGACGATTAACTGCGCCCGGTTACTATCCAGCAACTTATACTGTTCCAGTACCTTTGTTTTTCCTGTAACATCCCGGGGAGTATTCCTAATTTCTGTTTTAGGTTTGATGACCAATGCATTTCCATAAAAAGGGAAATACAGGTCACGAATGTTTCCACCCTGATTGGAAAATGTAGGGTCGATAAACTGTGCTCTTTCATTAACGGTCGCTACTGCTACCATATGATTAAATACCCATGGTGTAGGCAGAAAATCATTAAGCTTGTATCTGTTGTAACTATTGACCAACACAAGATCGCAATCTATTCCCTTTGCTTTTAAAAACGTAGCCAAAAGCATAGACTTATCCTTACAATCACCATAGCGCTGTTCGATAACTTTATTGGGATTATTAGAACGGTGAGAATATTCTCCAACTTCTACTCCCATGTATCTGATGTCATTCTGTACAAATCGTGTCACCAATGCTAGGTATTTATAGGAGTCTCCTTTACTTTGGGACCAGAACTCTTCTATTTTGTTTTTCAACGTCCCACCCATATTGGTCGTCACCACCGGATTTAGTTTTCCAGCCCAGTCAGCCACTTCCTGCCAGGTCTGGTAATCACTGATCTGAATGTATTTATGATCAAAATACCAATAAGGTTCATAATTCTCGCTGTGGATTACAGGCAGATTTGTTTCTTCCCAAGAATAACTTACTAAGCCCTGATCCAGATGCTCAATGCGGGGATCGGATTGACCGTTGAATGTTTTAAACTTAACGGGTCTGTCCTTTGCAGCAATATAATTGACATGATTGAGTGCTATAGGCTCCGTTCCCTGAAAATAATAATCATCTGCAAACTTGTTGCCGATTGCAGGATTAAATCCTTTCAGGGAATAAGAAATCACCAGCTTATCACCTACACGTAAATCGTCCAGAATAAGGTACGCAGCATAGGTACCATTATATAAAAACCTGCTGAGATCAGTTTCGTTGGCGACTACTTTAAATTTACGGATATCCAGTTTATTAAGCACTCTACCCTGTCTTATAATCTGAATTTCATGAAAGAAAAGTTTTTGATAATCAGGAGAAAAGGAAACGTAAATCTGTCCGGCCTGATCCACTCCATCTGTACTGACGATTTCTTTAACTTGTCTTGAATATACGATCTTCTGCTCCATATGAACCTGATAATCGAGACTCTCGTATACAAATCCGGATTCTATATCCCGCTGATTTATCTTCTGTGGGGATTTTGTATTTTTTTGAATCCATACCGGTTTATTTTCCTGATAAATACTGGGTACTTGTGCAGAAGCGCAGATTTGTAAAAGACAAATGAATACAAAAGACAAAAAAATATGTCTTACTGGAATTGGTAACATGGCTAAAAATTGATTTACTCAAAAGTAATAATTTTTTCCTGAGATAAGGTAAAGGAGATTATCAATTTATCATTTTATCCTTACGCATCTTCAATTCGGTATATTTAAAGTGTCCCTGTGTATTGGTCACCATAGCCCCAAGAAATATGGTATTTTTATCTGCTGAAACAGGAAAAACACAGGATCTGTAGGCATTATGCTCTTCTATTGCCTTTTTACACACCCTGAAATTCACACCATCTCTGGAATAGGCCAGATAGAGTGCATCACCAATTGATTTTTTGACATTACCGACATTGATAATCAGAAAATAATAGTCATCATACAGACAAGCCTGTACATGCCAGGGTGAATACTGATCACTCAATTTGAGCCAGGGTTCATTCACAAATCGTACCCATTGTCCTTGTTTATAATTTGTAAAATCAATTCCGTCTGAAGAGGTTCTTCTCAGAATGTAAGATGCCTTATTACCGGGAAATTTATCCGGAATATTGTTATTCAGGACTTCATAACTTACAAATTCACGACCACTGTGCAATATTGTAGGAGACAACAAAAAATTGTTCTGTGGCGTAGCAGGTTCGTCACTGGTATAGCACACTTCCAGTGGAGACCAATGAGTTCCGTCATCAGATGTCTGTCTGAGGACTGCACGCTGAGGGCTGCCTTTACTGAGTTTTGCTGCATTATTTGCGCTTTTGCTACCGCGGGATTGAAGTGCTCTGGCCGAGACCCAGCTTGATCTGTAATAGAGATAAAATTTATTATTATAAAATTCCCAATCCACATCTGACCAATAGCCCCTCGCATCCTCATCATCCGGTTTACCGCTAAAACTTTCCTCCGGAGACGGGCATTTTATCAGAGGGTTTTTGACACCTGCGGGTGCATCCCAGTTAATGCCGTCATTGGATGTTACTACTGTCGGATTTTCAAATGCAGAATATTTGGAAAATCCCGAAACAGCACCGAAATACGGTGTGAATACCATCCAGTACCTGTATCCTCTGAATCCTTCCGGAAAATACTGAACATCAGGATGGCAGTATGCCCTTTTATCCTGCGATAAGGAAAATACACGTTCAGGATCCAGCTGGCCTTCGTAATTACCATCTACATCGGCATTTATAATAACTTCACGATAAGGCTGTATGCTTAAAATCTGCTCATTAGGATTTTCACTTTCCTCAAGAGGGAGTTTGAGCGGTTCTTCATCGCGCTTACAACTGGTTACACTACCTAAAATAAAGACAACAAAGGAAAAGACAATCCCCTTTACGTACCCCTTAAGCCTCATATCCGGAAAAACTGAATATACTTAATTCGTTGATTCCATTTGTCCGACCGGCGTGGACAGCATACCCTTGCCGGCAAAATTGCAGATTTATTTCTGTATTCATAATAATTGGTAACGGACGCAAGATAAATAAAATTTATATACAAGAAAAGGGACCTTCAGGTCCCTTTTAATATCTAACAAATTGATAACGGTTTAAAACTCTATTTAACTGCGTCTACAACTGCTTTGAAAGCGTCTGGATTATTTAAAGCTAAGTCAGCTAAAACCTTACGGTTCAAACCAATGTTTTTAGCATTCAATTTTCCGATCAATTGAGAATACGAAATTCCGTGTTGACGGGATCCAGCGTTAATACGTTGTATCCATAAAGCTCTAAACTCGCGTTTTTTGGTTTTACGGTCGCGGTAAGCGTACTGTAAACCTTTTTCTACTGTATTTTTAGCAATAGTATATACTTTGCTACGTGATCCATAATAGCCTTTGGCTAATTTAAGGATTTTTTTACGTCTTCTTCTCGAAGCTACTGCGTTAACCGAACGTGGCATATTTTTAAAATTAGTTTGGTAAAAGGCGACATGTTTTTCAATGTACTTACGACCCTGTACCCGGTTAAAAAATTATTGTTAATTAAAATCGAATAAAACTTATTTTCCGATAGCAAGCATACGTTTTACGTTGCCCATATCGCCATCAGATACATAACTTGTTTGTGTCAGGTTACGTTTACGTTTTGTGCTCTTTTTTGTCAAGATGTGGCTTTTGAAAGCGTTTTTTCTTGCAATTTTACCTGTTCCAGTCAACTTGAAACGTTTCTTTGCGCTGGAATTGGTTTTTACTTTTGGCATAATACTTATAAATTTTATATCAATCTGTTAGATTCTTGTTATACTATTTTTTTGGTGCTGCTGCCGCTTTTGGCGCTATGGTCAGGAACATTCTCTTACCTTCCAGTTTCGGTAGTAACTCTACTTTACCATAGTCTTCCAGTGCCTGCGCAAAGCGTAACAACAGGATCTCTCCCATTTCTTTGTGTACGATTGCACGTCCTTTGAAGTGTACATAAGCTCTTACTTTCTCGCCACTCTCTAAAAAGCGCATGGCGTGCTTCAGTTTAAAATCAAAATCATGCTCACTCGTGTTAGGTCCGAACCGGATTTCCTTGATTACAGTCTGTTTTGCATTAGCTTTGATTTCTTTCTGCTTTTTCTTCTGCTCGTAAATGAATTTACTGTAGTCAATTATCTTACAAACCGGAGGAACAGCATTTGGCGAAATCTCCACTAAATCAAGTTCCAATTCATCAGCTAATTCTAGAGCTTTGCGTGTAGGAAAAACTCCCTGCTCCACATTATCTCCTACCAAACGTACCTCAGGCACACGGATAAGTTCATTAATGCGGTGATCTGGTTCTTTCTTTCTCATTGGTGGACGAGGTCCACTGGGTCTTTTTAATGCCAAATGTTTAAAAATTAAACGGTTATTTCTTTAATTAATATTTCTCTAAATTCTTCGGGTGTCATTGAACCAACGTCTCCTGACCCGTGCTTACGAACAGAAACTGTGCCACTTTCTGCTTCTTTTTCCCCTACAATCAACATATAAGGCAATTTTTTCACTTCAGCGTCACGAATCTTACGACCGACTTTCTCATCACGAAGGTCAATCAGACCGCGAATATCGGAATTATTTAATGATTCTAAAAGTTTTTGTGCATATTCTTCATATTTTTCTGACACTGGCAAGACGATAAACTGCTCTGGAGCAAGCCATAACGGAAAACGTCCGGCACAATGTTCAATCAATACAGCGATGAAGCGTTCAAGAGATCCGAATGGTGCACGGTGGATCATGACAGGTCTGTGTTTTGCATTGTCACTACCTGTATATTCGAGCTCAAAGCGCTCAGGCAAATTGTAATCGACCTGAATAGTACCCAATTGCCATTTACGTCCCAGCGCATCTTTGACCATAAAGTCCAGTTTTGGTCCATAGAATGCAGCCTCTCCGTATTCTACTACAGTAGGCAATCCTTTTTCGTCAGCAGCTTCGATAATCGCACGTTCAGCCAGCGCCCAGTTTTCATCCGAACCGATATACTTAGTTCTGTTTTCAGGATCACGCAGGGATACCTGTGCGATATAATCTTCAAAGCCCAATGCCCCGAATACATAAAGAACCAGATCAATAACTTTTTTAAATTCTTCTTTCACCTGATCCGGACGGCAGAATAAATGCGCATCATCCTGAGTAAACCCACGAACACGTGTCAATCCATGCAATTCTCCCGATTGTTCATATCTGTATACTGTTCCAAACTCAGCAAAACGAACCGGAAGGTCTTTGTAGGACCGTGGTTTTGTCTTGTATATCTCACAGTGGTGTGGACAGTTCATCGGTTTAAGGAAGAATTCCTCCCCTTCTACCGGAGTCTTGATCGGCTGAAAGGAATCTTCACCGTACTTTTCATAGTGACCTGAAGTCACGTACAATTGTTTGTGACCGATATGAGGCGTCACGACAGGTTCGTATCCAGCTTTGAGTTGCGCACGTTGCATAAAGTCGATCAGCTTCTGACGAAGTGCAGCTCCTTTAGGCAACCATAGCGGTAATCCCATTCCTACTTTCTCCGAGAAAGCAAAAAGTTCCAGTTCCTTACCTAATTTACGGTGATCACGTTTCTTCGCTTCTTCGATAAACTTCAGGTAATCTGTCAGTTCAGAAGCCTTTGGAAAGGTAACACCGTATATACGAGTCAATTGTTTACGAGACTCATCTCCGCGCCAGTATGCACCGGCTACGTTTGTCAGTTTGATTGCTTTGATAAATCCGGTATTCGGAATATGAGGACCACGACACAGATCGGTAAAATCTCCCTGTGAATAGAATGTAATCTTTCCGTCTTCCAGATCTTTGATCAGGTCAAGTTTGTATTCATCTCCTTTTTCAGTAAAGTAATCCAGTGCTTCTGCTTTGGAAACGGCTCTGCGCTCGAATACTTCTTTACGTTTTGCCAGTTCCAGCATTTTATCTTCGATCTGCTTAAACTCGTCTGATGAAAATTCACGGT
This sequence comes from Sphingobacterium sp. UBA5789, assembly GCF_002418355.1. Taxonomy (NCBI): domain Bacteria; kingdom Pseudomonadati; phylum Bacteroidota; class Sphingobacteriia; order Sphingobacteriales; family Sphingobacteriaceae; genus Sphingobacterium; species Sphingobacterium sp. UBA5789. The sequence goes on from NZ_DIDX01000004.1 coordinate 1,457,663, forward strand.
CTCCGAAATCAACATCGTAGTAAAACCCGGTTTCAATAGCAGGACCGATACCAAATTTCACTCCCGGATACAAGGCTTCTAATGCTTCTGCCATTAAGTGTGCAGAAGAATGCCAGAAGGTAGATTTACCTTTGTCATCATTCCAGGTAAGTAATTTAAGGGAGGAATCCTGTTCGATCGGACGTGAAGAGTCCCAGATTTCGCCATTTACTTCGGCTGCTAATACATTTCTGGCTAATCCTTCAGAAATGGACAATGCTACTTGAGCGGCTGATGTTCCTTTTTCATATTCTCTAACGGATCCATCAGGTAATGTAATTTTAATCATTTACAAGTATGATTATATGTTTAAAAAAATATAGAAACCTGCAGGACAACATATACGATTATGTAGTTTGACCCCTGCTGCTCCTTTGTTAACTAGATCACAAATATACACAAAATCAACCAACAAAAAAAGGCTGTATAAACAGCCTTTCTGATCATGTTCCCCTGCGAAAAAAGTCCCTTTTGCTCCTATTCTACCTTGCCAACAGTAACTTTTTTCAGGACAATTAGAATACATTGCCCACAGACCGACACTTTGCTATGGACAATATTTCCCGGTATTAATTATAGCCTCCTTTTCTTAATTCACCGTTATATTTTTCACCAGTTTCATCTGTGATACATATAAATCTTTCGGAGATAAAGATGCAGGGCTGATGGTCTCATACCAGTTGTTGTTCACATTAGGAAGAGCTGAACCTGAAGTTGTCTTTATCCCCACAGCGACGTTATTCTTAGACTTCGCTCCGGAACCGGATCCCATATTATTGTAGGAAAGATTATTGGTCGCTGTAATATTCCAGTAGGTCTCATTAATATTAATGCCGGCAGGGGTATCATTTCCACCTGAAGTGTAAAGACGGGAGCCTGTTCCTACATTCAGATTCGTAAACAGATTATTGCGTACCTGATGATTATGATGATCTATACATATATCTGTTCCTTTTCCATTTCTGAACACATTGAATATGCTGGAAGCAGATTCCACAGACAGATCATGATGGTATTTGCCTTTAACTTCAAAATTCTGAAACAAATTATATCCACCATAAATATTTACGCCATGATGTCCGACACCTTTTGTACCTGCAGCCCGAACAGGACCGGATTCAAGCGTCCAGCCTTCTGCAGTGATATGATGTGATGTTCGTCCAATCCAGATCCCGATATCACAGCCTTTCATTTTTACATTTTTGATCCATCCGTCATGTGCGCTGTTTGTATAGCCAATAGCGTTGTAAGCCCGTTCATGAAAGTTGTGCCCGGCCCAGGCATTATCCGGAAACTCGATTTTTAAGGACTGAATACCGGATCCGCTGATATTTCCTGAGAATGTAATCATTCCCCCCTCCCATGACCAGTCAGACTGATTTGGCAAACCTGGTCTGTTATATTTAGGATAAAGCTCTTCCAGTCCTTTGGTAAAATAAAGTATAGTCGCATCTCCGGCTCCCTTAATATTAATACCGCTACGCTTAATCATCAGTGTATCTTTCAATACATATTTTCCAGCAGGAATATAAATTGTACCATTCTCAGCACACTGATTAATAGCGCTCTTGAACACGGCGGTATTGTCTGTAACACCATCTCCAACGGCTCCTAAAGTGGTGACATTTAAGCTTTGGGGATAATCGGGGATAGCCTGATTACCACTCCTATATCCGGCATTAGTAAAATCCGGAATACGGGATTTATCCCACAACTCACCATTTTCTCCCCATATGGCAGAATATGTTACAGTAGTCGGCACCTCACTGACAGATACGTTATCTATATAATAGGTGTTTGCATCAGCTCCCAAATCAAGTATGATCATTGTAGAATCTGCATCTGCCTTAAACATCCACTCATATAATGCCCAGATAGTTCCAATTTTCTTATGTAACAAAATTTGTTTTGTACCACCTCTTACCTGAAATCGAAATCCGTTAGTACCTGTTCCTGTTGCTTTTGCCCATACGCGGATACGGTAATCCGAGCCAGATACAGTAGAAAGATTTACGGATGCGAGTTGTATTTTCCATGCATTAGATTGTCCGTTACTGACAGTATTTACCACTTTCAGCGCACGGTTAGCCTCGTATACTTCTGCAGGCACTGTAGTGGCAGAAAGGGTGGAAGCTCCGTTAAGCATAGACCAGTTTGTAAAGGTATTGCCTGTTCCTTCTTCAAAAGAGCCATTAGGTAATTGTAAATAACCGGGAGTAATTGCCATCTCTTTAGGTGACAATTTCATACCTGAAGCAGGGTCGTCGTATACCAGTAAATCATTTTTACATGATATTGTTAAAAGCACAGCCAATAACAAATAAATAAATTTTAAATGTTTCATAATTTTTGTTTTAGGTACAGGCTACAACCTCTTCAATAATTTTGAGAAGGTTACTGCACTAATAGTTGTGTGTGTTTATAAAATTTTAGTTAGTGTATAATACGCTTATGAGTTTACAAGCAGAATCATGCAGTAACAAATGGGAAGTAAAACTTAACCCTGTTAACTCCACAATCAATACTGCCTAACAAATGGCAAACTCAGAAAAAAAAATAATAGTGTGCTTATAATCGATAAGACTAAAGTAGAATAAAATTATTTTCAGTAAAAATAATTTTAACGAAAACGTTTTCGCATTGCATTAAAAACAAATTACACTATTGTACAACCAATCATATAACGGTTTATCATTTTGAAAAGAGGACTTTTTATGATCAAAAATTATTTTACTGGTTTTCTGGTGATCAAAATATACCCTGTCTTTTTCGTTTGCTTGACTCCGTTTCTGTAGGCCTGTACTACATAAAAATAGGTCATATCTTCTGCTCCGTCACCGTTCCAGTCGTTACGGTAATCATTGCTGGAATACACTTCTTTACCTGCACGAGACCACACAGATAATGAAATACGATCGTAATATCCGGTTCCTAAAACATAAAATATATCATTAACTCCATCTCCGTTTGGTGTAAAGACGTTAGGTACTGAAAACCCTGACACCTCTATGTTTACCCGGGCTTCATTTGTCCAGTTACCATTGAGATCCTTCACCTGATAGGTAAATGAATCGGTACCTGTATATCCTTCTTTTGCCTGGTAGATGATGTGTCCGAGACTAATCATCAGGGTACCTTGCTGTGATTCTTTAACGATCCTGATGCTATGTATATCTAATTCTACACCGTCTGTCTTATCATTTTCAAGAACAGAAATTTTAACATCCTTATTGTATTCTCCGATTACATAATCGTCTACAGCAATTGGTGTGGTCGGATTTACAAATATTTTCACTGCAGTAGGATACATCTTCAGTTCATTTGCATCCTGCACAGTATAAAGAAATTCGTCCGTACCTACATAGTCTTCAAAAGGTCTGTATTCTACCTGTCCGTCTTTATTCAGAGAAACCTCTCCGTGCATAGCCTCCTTAACTATTTCCAGTGTATGAGTCAGCAAAGGATGACTGCCTTCTGTATCATTTTGCAGAACATAGATACGAATAGATTGATTTTGTTTTAATAATACAATATCCTCTACTCCTACCGGCCTTTTGCTGATATTTGTGACCGTTGGCAGATCATTATCAAATGATGTTCCCGAAATATCAGTAATCTCCTGGCCTGTATGAATCAGGTTGGCCCTCACAGTTGCCGAATTCATAATGCGACCTCTGTCTACATCTTCATCTCTGACGGTATAGAATGCGCTCCACTTATAATGTTGTCCTCTTTCCAGACTTTCTACGGCAAATGGCTGAGGTTTTTCCCAAAGCATATCATCCTGCAGGGATATGTCAGTGATAGTAGTATCCGTTTCATTCCAAATGGTAAAACTATATTCCATACGATCTCCCACTCCGAACAGGCCATCTCTTTTGGAGCCCGTATTGATCACTTCTTTTTTGAGATAAATAGCCTGCTTATGTATAATTATTGTGATTGTCGGATCATCATTGTCATAGGTTGTTCCGGAGATATCTTTTACAGCGATACCGCTCTCTGAAACGGCTTCTACCCAGGCAGAATTGATGATTGAGCGGGCGTTATAATCTTTGACAGTTATTACATAATCCAGAAATATTTGTCCCGATTGTCCGGGTTGAAGATTATTCAGGCTTAATCTTAATGTTGCTGATGTAATCATAGGATCGTAAACACGGATATCCTTTAAAACCTCATCGCCCTTATTTACAACGTCAAAATAATAGCGGATTTTTTCGCCGGCCTGCATATAGCCATCTGCATTTCCATCTATGAACTGAGCTCTTTTTATCAAGGCTACTTTTACATTTGAAACTTGTGTTACTGTCCATAACACTTCCTGATGAACACGAATATTATTACACCCCTGCCCTGAACATTCCGCCTCTGCATCTAAAGGTTTTTTAATGGTCATATCTCTAGATGTAGCATCCGGATCTATCATATCTGCGCTACGTACGAGAGATGCTACCGCCTGAATGGCAATAGTCGACTCCGGATCATACAGTGCCGTAGCTTTCACCGTTACAATCCTTTCTTCGTGATTTGACAGATCCAATAAGCTGCTATATTGATTCACTTCTTCGTGAGTAATAGTTGTCAGGACCTTTCCCATATCCACATGATTGATCCTGAAGCCAAGCGGAAGATCAAAATTAAAACGGACATGCGGAGCATCTGAAGGTCCGTTATTTTTCAGATTAAGGGTATATGTGATCTCCTCACCTTTCCGGACCTGACGGTCTGGACTATTTAGTGATAAAATTTCGAGATCTGATGTTTTGACTGTTAGTGCAATAGTGACTTGTTGATTAGGTATCATGGCATAAGACCAGGTATCGATAGCTTTTTCATTGCCAAAACTGTAATTTCCGTAGTTCGTATTTGTATTTCGCTGTACCGTCTGATTCGTATATGTTCCCCAGCGATGCCCATTTACCAGACTGCTTATACCCTCCAGATTTATCCGAGGATTGCTGTTTTCGGAAGGAAGTCCGTCATGAATATCACTATCATCCCAATACACCACATCAGACTCTACCTGGTTCAATTCTTTATCTAATCGTTCAAGCAGAATACCATTGGGATTGATCTCCATATCCATATAAGGAAAATGTACTTCTGCCAGGATATGTTCGACGCGAATGGTTAACGGATATTTTTCGCCATTAGGAGCAAACTGTCCATTCTTATCCAATCCGTTCCAATAGATTTCATTTAATCCTGCGGATGCTTTATGCACAAATTCAGTCAGTAGCTGTGTCTGATCCGAACTCCTTTCGAGCACAATTTTATATTTAGCTTCCTCGCTGCTGGTAAACCGTATATGGGCTCCTTTTGCTCCCATCTGTCCCGCTGTACCTTCGTAACCTGTAAGGTTGATATCAGATACTACCGGCTCCGGCCGGTTGTTGATAAGCCATGTCTTTAACTCAGGAACTGCACCTACAGCTTGTGCAGGCATACTGAGATCAGGCTTTGTATATAATATCTTGTGGGTTATACTTCCATTCCCATCAGCCTGTCTCGGATCGTGTACATCTCCAGATCCCACCTGTGGAATATAGTCCAGACTTTTGTATAAAGATTTTCCTTCATCGTCCACAAAGCCCATATTATTGACAAAGGAGGTAAAAGCGATACCGTTGCTTCCGTTTCCATCTACCTTGTATACAAATCCATCATGTGTAAGAACCAGATATTTTCCAAAGAAGGCACCTTGTTTATTGGCCATCTGGCCGCTATTCAGATGCAGATTCAATACATTGGTATATACCCTTCCGGAAATCCAGTTGTGGTCATCTTCATCTCTTACCGAAATATCCCAGGCGGCAATACTGGTATCCCAGGTTTGCGACCAATCTCCATCTGCCGCTACAACAGGAATATTAGGATCGCCAAAATTTTCTGTAAATTCTCCTACCGGTGATATAAATTCTATTTTCCAGACACCTTCTTCTGTAGCTTTTACTTCATAAGGAGCATATCCGACTCTTGGACCGGACATCTCTGCCTGTCGTGTCCCTCTGCCGGTATTAACGATCTTGCCGATATTATTTTTTCCTGAAAGATATATTTTTCCGGAAGGACTGGTCAGACGAATCCTGCCTTCACCTATATTCTGTGCACTTGAAGCTGTCGCAATTGTCTCCCCTGATTGTACATATACATAATGTGCTCCAAGGGTAAAAAAGGGAAAACTCGTTGTTCCCTGCTCCCTCTCACTACGTGAAATCAGGTACGCACGATTCCCTTTCACCCCTGTCGGGTAAAGATCCTTTGATCCGTCGGCCCACAGCAATAGCGGACAAAGGATCATAAACAGGAATAAAAACAATGGAAAATATCCTTTGCTTTTCATTGTAGGTAGAGTTTTAGTAATGGGTACTAACTATGTTAAATATAACAATATGCAGATTAATATGTTCAAGAAAAAAGAAAAATTTTTATTAAAAAAAGTTAATCACCTGTCTATCATATGTCATAATTTTCAGAACCTTACTTCTCCACAAAACACAGACTCGGATCTTAAGAAAAAAAGCCTACCTTTGCAGTCTTAATTTCAAAAGATGTCACTACAAGTTCCAGAAAACGGCCGGCAACTCCCTTTGATGGAAGAATTCTATACGATACAGGGAGAAGGCTATCATACCGGCAAAGCAGCTTACTTTATACGCTTAGGCGGATGCGATGTGGGATGTCACTGGTGTGATGTTAAAGAAAGCTGGGATGCGGAGCTACATCCGCTGACTGCGGCTGATACTATTGTGGAACATGCGAACATACATCCTTCTAAAACGGTTGTAGTAACAGGCGGAGAGCCACTGATCTATAATCTGGATTACCTGACAAGTCAATTACAAAATGCCGGAATACAGACTTTTCTGGAGACTTCAGGTGCCTATCCGTTGAGCGGAAACTGGGACTGGATCTGTCTTTCTCCAAAAAAATTTAAAGCACCTAGACCCGATGTGCTGGCAAATGCAGGTGAATTAAAAGTGATTGTATTTAACAAAAGTGATTTCCAATGGGCGGAGGAACATGCTAAACAGGTAAGTGATACCTGTAAGCTGTATCTTCAACCGGAATGGTCCAAAGCTGCCGAGATGACGCCCTTGATCATTGATTATGTAATGGCAAATCCTAAATGGGAAATTTCTCTTCAGACACACAAATATCTTAATATCCCTTAACAGGAAAAATATACAGAAATAAGAATGTTCCGGTCTTTTATTCAGAGATGCGGAATATTTTTTATTTAACGATCATCCTATAAAAAAATCGCCCGTCTCCTGATACAGGACAGACGGGCGATGAAAACAGTTTGTTTTATTGTATTTAACCGTGTTTCTTTAATTCAGGTCCATTTTTGATCAATCTCAGGACACAGAACCTCTTCATACTTCTTAATATTCTAATACTGTGATTTCAGTTCTTCTGTTTGCCTGATGCTCTTCTTCCGAACATTTGACTCCATCAGCACATTTGTTTACCAATCTGGTTTCGCCATAGCCTTTTGCGACAATCCGATCTCTTGCAATACCTCTGCTAATAATATAATCTACAGCAGCCTGCGCACGGTTTTGAGATAATTTCATATTGTACTTATGTGTGGCGCGGCTATCCGTATGACTGGATAGTTCGATTTTGAGCGTAGGATTATCCCGGAGAGTATTAACCAGTTGGTTCAGGATTGGCCTGGCATCGGCTCTGATGTTATATTTATCCAGATCATAATAGATATTTTCCAGGATAAATGTTGTTCCTTTTTCTATGACAGGTTGTAACCGTAGCGTCACCTGAATGGTGGTATCCTTTTGAGGAGATAATGCAGCAATATTAAGAGAGTCTCCGTGGAATTTCAACTTTTCTCCCATTAACTGGTAAGCTGTTCCCGGTTCTAACTGAAACTCGAAGATACCTGCAGCTGCAGTAAGTTTACGGGACACCACCTTACCTCCATCACTCAACAAGGATAGTTGTACATCTTCCAGAGGTTCTGCAGTTGTACGATGCTGAGCAACACCTTTTAGTAAGATAGTGATTTTGGGTTTGACAGCTGAAAAGGAATAGATATCATCCAAGCCCAGACCTCCTAATCTATCAGAAGATAAATATCCATAGCGTGCTTCAGGACTGTCTCCTAAAAGTACATAGCTGAAATCGTCTGAAGCAGAGTTTACCGGAAAGCGAAGGTTCTGACGATTTGTAAATGAAGACCGGCTACCTGTCGCAGTGAATATATCGAGACCACCCATGCCCGGGAATCCATTGCTTGAATAGTATAACCGGTCTTCAAATACGGAAGGAAACATTTCATCGCCTGCTGAATTGATTTCAGTTCCGGCATTTACAGGTTGACCCCATGTACCATCAGATTGCAGTATACAATACCAGATATCTACACCGCCATGTCCGCCTGGCATATTGGATGCGAAATATAATGTCTGTTCGTCCTTACTGAGTGCGGCATGCCCGACTGCATACTTTTTGGTATCGTTATAAGGAAAGTCCGTTTCTTTCCAGCTATCCCCGTTTTTTGTATAAATCTTAATTTCCAGATTATGTTTTTTGAAACTGTATGGTCCTGACTTTTGTTGTTCAGTATCCTTCCCCGGATAGGTACGTGTTACATACAGCACATTCTCCTCCTTATTTACAGCCACAGGGCCCACATGATAAGGGGTATTATTGAAGATATCAGGCAACATATTCGGATAGATCAATGCTATTCCATCCTTATCTCTTGTGGCAGAATATACTCTGAGGAATGCTCTTCCGGTTCGTCCAGAAACCTGATCTGATCCCATAGGTTCTCCTACATAGAGTACCTGCTGCCCGACCGGTGTAGTTCCGAAGTCAGAAAAACGTGTATTTATCTGTTGTTCATTTTTGATTTTATGTACAGTTGGTTTCTGCATCCACACAATTGCCGAATCGCATCCCTGTATTGCAAGTTCTACTTCACTTTCTTTTCCTGTTTTTGTTCCGTAAGCTTTATACTGATTCTTTGCTGCCGCATAATCTCCCAGCTTTTTTAGTACATCAGCATAATTAAGCTGGGACTGATCGGATATTTTGCCTTCTTCAGCAACCCTTGCATACCAGTTACGGGCAAGATTGTATTCATTTATATTAAAGTAACAGGTCGCCAGACGCTCCATATCTTCTGCTTTCGGGCGTTTGGTGTCTACCAGTTTCTCATATATACGTGCTGCTGAATAGTACTCATATTGATAATAGAGTTTTTCTGCTGTTGTTCTCTTACTTATTTGTTCCTGTGCCTTTACTTCAGAAATTCCGACAGCGCACACGACCAGAGCGATTAACAGTTTGTTCAGGTAAGTTGATTTTATCATGATATTCCGTTTCATTCTTTATGATCTGTTAATACTGATTAATTAGAAGAATCTAGGGCTTAAGTACTGACTTGCTGACTTGCGTCCAAAGGTGAGTCCAAGCGTAATCTCATGTGAACCGTTTTGCAGGCCGCTCATCCGGTTGATCATCATATCATACGAATAGCCTATACGCAATTTTTCCGTTGCATAAAACTGAGCAATTCCTGTTATGGCATTCGTAGCACTGAGTTTATCTATTGTCTTATCCTGATAGGTCCGGTTAAAGATTTTCGCTCTTGTACGATATCCTGCTCCTATCCAGAATTTACTATTGAATACAAACATAGCATTGACATCCAATGAAGTAGGCCCTTTAAAATCTTCTTTAACCAGAATACTAGGGCGCAGGTGAACCCCTCTGTCTAATTCAAAGAGTGCTCCTGCAATGAAATACCCACTCACTGTACGGTATAGGTTTTCGGATGTTGTACTGTTAAAACGATAGTCTGATCCGGAATTTGTACCGTTAAAAAGATCCTGAACAGATACTCCGGCATACCATCTGGAATTATAATAATATACGCCTAAACGAATATCGGGTGCCCAGTCTGATATTTTTCCGCGAGGAATCACCTGATCATTGTAATCATTCGGATCCAGCTTATTTCCATCCAGACTATACTGTGTCACACCTCCTGCCACACCCAGACTAAGGCGTTGTGTATCTTCATCATCCAACTGCAGTCTGAAGGCATAATTTGCATAGATTGCCGTTGCTGATTGTGCTCCAAGTTTATCTGAGGTTACATTCAATCCGACCCCGTGACGTTTGGATTGTGCATCCAAAATCCCATCTATAGAAACAGTTCCTGTCTTTGGGGCTCCTTCCCAACCTGTCCACTGACTTCTCAGTCCTACCTGAGCAAACCATTCTTCTTTATATCCTGCATAAGCAGGGTTGACACTCATTGAGTTAAATATATATTGCGTGAACTGTATGCTCTGCTGGGCACTGACTTTTGTCAGTCCCAACAGGCTTATGATAGTTATCACTGCATATTTTCCGTATTTCATTTTTTATTGCTGTATAATGAATGATTCGATTAATTACGTTTGATCAGTACCCAACCTTTATGCAATTGTTTCGTACTGCCTTTATGTGTCTCAATGATGTAGTAGTAAGTCCCTTCGTTAAGGCCTTCTCCTACCCAGTTGTTGTCGTATCTGCTATTTCTATAGACTTCATTCCCCCATCTGTTGATAATGGTCATCTCGACACGATCAAATCGTTCTATTCCTTCAATCTCAAATTTATCATTCTGACCATCTCCGTTCGGTGTAAAGACATTCGGAATATGCAATGGCAATGGTGATACGGTTACATTGTATTGTCCGCTGGCATCTACTGCATTTCCTTTTCCGTCTTTTGCTTTCACAAAGGCTGTATTTTCAATTTCAGCCAAATCGAAATCGGATTGTATAATGACATATTCTGTAGTAAATACTTCTTTCTGCCCTGGTGTCAGCTGATTAATTGTTTTAGACAATTTGGTCAGCGGATCCGTTACTTCAACACTATACAGAATCTTATTTCCTGTATTTTCAACAGTAATGGTATACACAATCTTATCCCCTCTCTCTTTGACTTCTTTACGGTCTCCTGTTTTGACAACAGTCACACCTGCCAGATTATCTACCGGTGTTTCTATCTTCGCTTCAGGCTGATAAGGTTTTCCATCCGGATCCTGTGCACTTACTTTAGCAATATTAACAAGAACACCGTCTTCGATTTCGTCCTGTGTCACCTTGTGTGTCAGACTGAAACTTCTGGTTGCTCCTACAGCAAGAACAGCTATTTTCTCATTCCAGGCAGGGAACATAACATCTGTCAATACCAGATTATTAAATTCTACACCACCCGTATTTTTAACTGTAATCGTATAGGTAATCTCTTCACCAGCTACTTTTACTCTTGATCTGTCTGCAACTTTCACAATCTCAAGCTTAGGCTCTACTACTGTGATTCTGACTACCGTATTGCTACAGTTTGCAGGATTCAATACTTCACAGATCGTGTACGGATATTCGTAATTGCCTGCCGGTGTTTCAGGTGATACCGTGATTGTTCCGTCAGGATTCATCGTGATTCCTTTGTTTGGTGAAGTACCCGGAGTCAGTTTAACTTCAGCCGGTACAACTGGTTTGCCGTTCAGCTGATCGTTATCCAATACACTCGGAATTGTTTTTCCATTCTTACCGTTTACAGGAACTGGCGTATCGCTGTTAGCTTTGATTGGCGCAGCTTCTACAACTACTGTTACTTTCGCATCGCTGCAATTTGCAGGATTTAATAGCTCACAAATTGTGTACGGATATTCGTAGATGCCTGCCGGTGTTTCCGGTGAAACTGTGATTGTTCCGTCAGGATTCATCGTGATTCCTTTGTTCGGTGAAGTACCCGGAGTCAGTTTAACTTCAGCCGGTACAACTGGTTTACCGTTTAGCTGATCGTTATCCAATACACTTGTTGTGCTTCCGCCATCTTTTCCGTTGATAGCCGGTGGCGTATCGTTATTCGCTTTGATTGGCGCTGCTTCTACAACTACTGTTACTTTCGCATCGCTGCAGTTTGCAGGATTCAATACCTCACAGATCGTGTACGGATACTCGTAGATGCCTGCAGGTGTTTC
>NZ_DIDX01000004.1:1469839-1471652 GCF_002418355.1 Sphingobacterium sp. UBA5789
GGAGTCAGTTTAACTTCAGCCGGAACAACTGGTTTGCCGTTCAACTGATCGTTATCCAATACACTGGTTGTACTTCCGCCATCTTTTCCGTTGATAGCAGGTGGCGTATCGTTATTCGCTTTGATCACGGCTGCTTCTACGACTACAGTTGCTTTCGCATCGCTGCAGTTTGCAGGATTCAATAGCTCACAAATTGTGTACGGATATTCGTAGATACCTGCCGGTGTTTCCGGTGAAACTGTGACCGTTCCATCAGGATTCATCGTGATTCCTTTGTTTGGTGAAGTACCCGGAGTCAGTTTAACTTCAGCCGGAACAATTGGTTTTCCGTTTAGCTGATCGTTATCCAATACACTGGTTGTACTTCCGCCATCTTTTCCGTTGATAGCCGGTGGCGTATCGTTATTCGCTTTGATCTCTTTCCATGGAAGAGGTGTAATAGTACACGTTTTACAGTTCGGATCTACAGGATCCTTCGGCTGTGTAGGATTGCCGCTCTTCGATTCTCCTGTTACAGGGTTATTCTTAGGATCATTCCCTACAGCTACCGCAATATTTGATACATAACCCTGCAACATATCCGCTGCTGTTATAGTATGATATGCTTTAAATGTTTCGGATTGTCCTACCTTTAATTCTGCAATCGTACCAATGTTCTTATTGTCTGCGTTAGCATCTGTAACCTTAACATCTTTCAATGTTACATTACCGGTATTACTTACGACTATATCATATTCTATTTTCTCACCGGCATATCTGAATTGTTGAGAAAGATTAGCCGTCTTCATTACTGTAATTTCACCTTTTCGGTCAAGAGGTGTAATGGTACAGGTTAAACAACCTGGATCAACTCCAGGATCTGTACTTATCGGATTTGGATCTTTTGAAGTAACAGTTACTTTATCTCCGTCAGGATCTTTTCCTTCGGCTGTAGCCAGATTGTAAACTCCACCTCTATCAATATCTTCTTGTTTAATCACATATTCTGCAGAGAATGTAGTTACATCCGAGCTTCCGGGAGCCAGATCAACAGGCCCTCCTGTTACTGTTACTTTCGGATCGTTGATTCTGATCTCTTTAACCGTTACGTTTCCGTTGTTAATAACTTCAAAGTGATACTTAATCACATCGCCCACATTTGTTGAACCATTATTATCCTTATCTACATAAGTACCCGTTTTATGTAATATCAATGAGGGTTGTTTTGGTAAAACGGTAACGGTTGGCGTGTTATTATCAACTGCTGTTCCCGAAATATCTGTCACATCTCTACCTCTAGGGTCGGTTCCTTTAGCTAACGCTGTATTCGTTACATTTCCAGCATCTATGTCAGCCTGTGTCAATGTGTATGAAGCTGTTGCTATGCCCGTTTCGCCAGGATTTAACAGTGACGGAATAACCGTTAAGTTGACAATATTTAATTTAGTGTCATTTACTACAAGATTATTTACAATTGTTCCTCCGTTATTAACAACTTTAAAGGTGTATGTAATCGTCTCTCCCTTCTGAACAGTCTGATCTCCGTTTTCATCATTTAAAACAGATTCCTTAACCAATGCAATAGAAGGAACTTTTACTTCCACTTCAGGAGTGACCGGAACTGAAGGATCGATAGGATCTGTAACAATAGCTGTATTCTTAATAGCTGTTGTTCCTGTCGGAAGATTAGCTTTGACAACAGCCTTGAAGCTTAAGGTCAATGTGCCGTTTGCAGGAACAGTCAGGTTTGTCCAGTTGATCGTGTTACCTGTCAACTGACCATTGTTTGAAATAGCTGTAGGTGCATTCAGTTCCGCTGCAAGGGCATCACTTA
>NZ_DIDX01000008.1:0-129755 GCF_002418355.1 Sphingobacterium sp. UBA5789
AAACATTGTAAAAGCGAACGAGACTGTTACTACCTTAGTAAAGAATGCTAACGGAACGTATACATATAAAAATGAAAAACAACAAGAGGTAACTCTGGATCCTGGTATGGTTAATGTGACTTTTGCAAACGGAGTTTATACTTTTAAAGATGCGGAAGGAAATGTATTGACAACAATCAATACAAATGCAGATCATATTACCTATAATAATACGACTTCGGGTTTGACATCAAAAGATGTACAGGGTGCGATCGATGAATTACTTGCAACGATTAAAACTATTCAAGGCACAAAAGGAAATTTGACTGCAGGAGACGCATCAGTTGTAGTAGGTAACGGAACCGGAGCAACATTAGTTAATGCAAATGTTAAAGTTGCTGACGCAGGAATTACTACAGCTAAAATAGCAGGTAAAAATGTTACATCTGATAAATTAACTGCTGGGACAGGAACAGACGGACGTGTTGCAATTGCAGATAAGGATGGTAATGTAACTTATTCAAATGCTATTCCAAGCACTTCTATATCAGGTCAAAATGTTACTGCAGCAACGAACAAAGTCGTATTAGGAGGAACTCCAACCGGAGCAGCTCTGAAAGCTTTCTCTATAGATGTGGATGAATCAAAATTAAGTTTACAGAATATTGGGGGTAAAGTAACAAATAATCAGATCACTACAGGTACAGATGGTCAGGTATTGGTAACAGAAGGTACAACTACTAAATGGGTTGATAAAACTACCATTGCTCCTGAAACCTCAAATGCATTAGCAAATAATGGTACAAATACCCTTACTTCTACAGTAAATGGTAAGGTGGCTACAGCGCCGGTTGTAAACGGAGTAAGTAATACAATCACCGGAACCGGACTTGTGACTACAGTAAACGGAGTAGCTTCTGCTTCTGTGGATCTGAAAGATGCAATACAGGCGGGTCAGCACAAAACAATAGTTGCTGAAGGATCAGGTATCACTGTTACACCTACTCAGGGAACGAATACTACTACTTATACGGTATCTGCAAACCCTGCGACTCTTACATTATCAGGTGATGTTACTGGTGCAGCAAACGCAACTAAAGTAGAAAAAATTCAGGGAACACCTGTAAGCGCAACTAAACCTACTACAAATCAGGTGTTGACATATGATGGTACAAACTGGACTCCGAAAGTACCTTCAGTAGACGTAACAGGTGTGACAGGAGGTAAAGCATTGACTTCAACAGATCTGGATCTGTCTGCTAATGCACCGACAGCTCTATTAAAGGATGTTACAGCTAATATTAAAGCAAAAGCAGTAACGGCAAGCAAGTTAGGCGCAACAGCAGCCGATGCCGGAAAAGTAGCTACAGCAAATGCAGATGGAACGGTTACTTACCAGGCAATTTCTGCTACAAACTTAGCGAATGCTAAAAACCTGACAGCAGGAGACGGATCTATTTCAGTTGCTTCTGGAACAGGAGCAACTTTAGTCGATGCAAATGTTAAGGTTACAGATGGAGGAATTACATCTATCAAATTAGCTGATAAAAATGTGACAGCGGCCAAATTAGGTGCAGCAGCGGCTGATGCCGGAAAAGTGGCTACAGCAAACGCGGATGGAACAGTTACTTATCAGGCTATTTCTGCAACCAATCTTACAAATGCTAAGAATCTGACAGCAGGAGATGGATCAATTGTTGTGGGAGCAGGAAGCGGAGCGACACTGGTTGATGCAAATGTGAAAGTGGCAGATGCCGGAATTACAACGGTTAAATTAGCAGATAAAAATGTTACTGCAGGTAAGATTGCACCGGGAACAGCAAATCAGGTCTTAGTGACAGATGCTACAGGTGCAAATGCACAGTGGGTTGCGCAGTCTACTCTGGCGGATAATACAACTGCAGATAATGGTTTGACAAAAACAGGAAATAATGTACAGCTTGGTGGTAATCTAACAAAAGCAACTACTATCACAGCAACAGCGACAAATACGCTTGCGGTAGCAGGATTACAGAATACAGCAGCAGCGGCTTATAACGGTACAAATGGAATAAGTACAGATAGAGTAGTTGTAGCTGATGCCAGCGGTGTATTGAAACAAGTTAAAGCAACTATGCCGAAATTCTTCTATATGCCTTCTATTATTATTCCTACAGCTGCAGATCAGTTTGTAGCAGAAACAGGCGTATCAGGAGAATCTTTCGGAACGATCAATCTTTATGACCGTTACAAGAAACAGTTTGGTACACCTATGGCTCAGAACGCTGGTGTTACAACAGCGCTACCGGTTCTACCTTCAGGTGAATTAGATTACTATATTACATGGTATGATACAAATGTATTTGCGAGTGTGTCTGTAAACAATTCAGGGATTCTGACGTATACAATAAAAGCAAATGCTGACGTAACAGTAGGGTCATTCATGAATATTGTGTTTGCTGTAAAACCATAATAAAAATGACACAAGTAAATTTGAATACGCACAATATTAAATTCAGGGCTGTCTTAAAAATGACAGTCCTGGCTATTGCATTCTTTTTTATGCAAAAAAATGCAGAGGCACAATTTACAATAACAGAGAACTTCAAAGGGGCGGTAAGCCCGGATATTATCCTGGGTGATGACGCCAAACTTACCTCTGGTCAGGAAGATCCTGTAGGTGCAGGATGGTTAAGACTGACTCCGGATGATCAGAATAAAAAAGGATACGCTTTCATAAATAAGACATTTCCATCGTCACTGGGAATTATTGCAGATTTTGAGTATAAAATGTGGAGAACCAAGGATGGTCGTGGTGGATTAAATGATGGCGGGGACGGATTTTCTATCTTTCTTTTTGACGGAACGACCACAGCTTCTCAATTTGCCCTTGGTGGGTATGGAGGTTCATTAGGATACGCTAGAAATAAAGAAGCTCCGAGTAATATACCCGGATTAAAGAACGGTTACATCGGCATCGGTTTTGATGCTTTTGGTAATTTTACAAATAAAAATTCGCCGAATAAATTTACCGGAGCTAATCAGTTAGTCTCAAATTCCATTACATTAAGAGGAAGTACTAAAACAGCAGATGATGCTACATCAAATCCATTTCTGAAAAGTGTGAATATATCAGGCTCAGGTACAGGTACGAAAACCGATGTTCCCGCTAATTTTACAGGAACTCTGGGAAATGGCTGGGAAAATCATATTGATTACAATAAAAGTAGCGGAACCAGTGCAGGATCTTATCCTACATCACGACCTACGGATGCTGTTTTCTACAGAAGAGTGCAATTGGAGGTTATTCCGATTGCAGGAAATAAGTATAATATTACACTTAGATGGAAACGAGAGGGACAGACGAACTTTGAAGAGTTAATTACGTATACCACTACCGAACCTCCCCCATCAATTCTGAAATTAGGTTTTGCGGCTTCTACAGGGTGGGCAGTGAACTTTCACGAACTGCGTAATCTGTTGGTAACAACGCCGGGAAACCTCAGGGTTTTGAAAAAAGCGGATAAAGACATACTAAGAAGTATTTCAGGCACAGGAAATGAAAATAAGGTAACTTATACCATAGAAGTTGTTAACGACACAGATGCGGATCTGACAAAAATTGATTTTAAGGACAAGATAACAGACGGAGACGGAAACCTGATTACTCCTGACATGTTTACAATTAACAGTATTTCCTATTCCGGATTTTCAGCAGGAACCACACTTCCGTCAACTTCTGCAACGAATGAATTCTCCGGATCGTTAAACATGGCAAAAAAGACTACAGGAAGAATAACTGTCACCGGGACATTGAATAAAATTCCGGTCGGAAATATTCTTACAAATACGACTAATGTGATGCCTACAGATATTACTGATGAGGATCTGGAAAATAATACTTCAGTCGTTAATACACCGGTCATAGCAGAAAATGTGGATCTTACCTTATTAAGTAATGTTCCGGATGCATGTATAGACCCAGGTGCAGGAAACAATTTTGAAATCAAAGTTGTAAATAAAGGTAATCAACCCACAACAGCAGCAAACAGAATTGTGGTGACAAAAGTGATCCCTTCCAATGTTGTATTTACTCAGGCTGCATCTGATTATGCCGGATGGACGCGTACCGTATCAGGATCTACTTATACTTATACCGCTACATTAGCTCTGGGATCAGGAATAGTTGCGCCTAATCCGATTAAGTATAACCTCAAACCAAACAGTGGTGTGACTTCATATACGGACCAGACTTCTGTCAAATATCTTTCCGGAACAACTACAAGTACAACCGAATTAGAACCGGTAGCCAACAGAGGCAATAACAGTCTCTCCATAAATATGGTTGCTCCTCCTGTTGCCCCTGCTGCTCTTAGCCCTATATATTACTGTCTGGGTGAAAAAGCCGTTCCTCTTACTGCAACAGCAAACGGATCGAATATCCTCAGATGGTATACACAGACAACAGGAGTGCCTTTGGCAAATGCGCCTACACCTTCCACCAGTACTGCTGGTACATTTACATACTACGTGTCTCAGACAAATGGTAATTGTGAAGGCCCGATGACGCCTATTCAGGTAATTGTACAGCCGGTTCCTACTGCAGGTAGTATAGGCACGGATCAGGTGATATGCGAAAATACGGTGCCGCAATTAATTACTTCTGTTCAGAATGGTACAATATCGGGAAATACAGCACTAACATATCGTTGGGAACAATCTTTAGATGGTGGATCGACCTGGAATAATGTTGCCGGAACTTCCTCAACATTGCAACCTGGTAAATTAAATAAAACCACACAGTTCCGTAGAATCACAGTATCTTTGTCCTCAGGAAATACCTGTGAATCCGGATTTACAAATGTCGTAACTATCAGAGTGAAAAACTGTAAGGTAATAACTAACCCCATGTTGATCAATAGGGGCCGTAGACAATAGTGTATGAGAAAGATTTTGTTTTTTGTATTTATTTGTAACCTGCTTACGCAACAAGCTGTCGTCGGACAACGTACCCTTCCTTCCGGAAGGTTTGCAACAGCTGCTTTTGATACAAACCCATATAGAAAACACCATCAGACACTTACTAACGTGTCAGCAATAACAAATCCGATGTTGCCCGGTAAAGGCAGGAAATAAAAAGGAATGAATCATTCTAACAAGAACTGATATGATCAATAAGATAAAAATATTTTTGTTAATTCTGATGTTACCATTCGCGCTCAAAGGGTTTGCACAGGATGGTAAGAAAAGTTTGTTTTCAGACAACGGACGTATGGTGGTGGCTGAAGGAACATCAGATGTTTTGTATTCAGAAAGTCTATATATTGGTCCTAATGCAGACTGGCAGATCAACGGAGATCTGTATGTATATAGTAAACAAATCTGGATAGCACCTACTGCCAAGATTCGTGGTACAGGTAAACTGATTCTCAAAGATCCGGGGACTAATCCGTACTATGCCGGTTGGGGAAATCAGGCAACAGTTATTGATGGTAATAACGGAGAATTTATCGCTGTGAATATCATCATTGATAATCCTTCAAATATTAAGCTGGCCGATATAGCCGATCCGGGATATAACCTGAAAGAGACAACAGATAATATTGCAGCCCTGAAAGTTGCTTCCAATATAGATTTCAATGTTAAGGGCGGAGATATTCTGCTGAATGGATATGAGCTTGTACTGGGATCTGAAGCACAATTGCTGAACGCAGGCAGTGTCAACAGTCCTAATCAGAATATAAATGGATATGTGGTTACAGGCAATATTACGAAGAGTCTTTTGATTAAAAGTTTAAAAGCAGGAGAGAAATTCCTGTTTCCGGTAGGCATTGATGAGAGCAGTTATACACCTGCAATTTTGACTCCTCAGGGAGAGACCAGACTTTATGTCGGAGTGGTAGATTATGAGGCTGCAGGCGCAAATATAGAACTTAAAGATAAGGAGATCGGTATGGACAGAGTATGGCATGTGTTCGCTGATAAAAACCTGCTTTCAGATTATACACTTATCCATCAGTCAATTACTAACGGTAAAATGTATGTCGATAAAACAGCTGAAATTATGCAGTATACCGGCAACGGAAACTGGGTAGGAGATGTGACTAAGCTGGAATCTTCTGGTGTACACACACGACAAGCTCTTCAAACTTATGCTGCCCGAACCATTTCAGGTACCTGGATGACCAAATTAAGTTTCAAAGGACCTGTTGCCAATGACGATACCTTTGATCTGCCTTACGCAGATGACTATACAAAAAATGAAAATGTATTCCATATTCTGCAGAATGATGAGGCCGGAACCAGCCCGATAGTCGTATCATCTGTAACGATAGTAACACCTCCGTCGCACGGTAAGATTACCGTAAATATAGATGGAACCGTCACATATACTCCGGATCCGGGCTTTGTTGGAGTGGATGAATTCGAGTATAGTATCACGGATGAAAACGGTCTTTCTGATACAGGCAAAGTTACCATTAATGTAAATGCCCGTGACCTGCATATTCCGAATGTATTTACCCCTAACGGAGACGGAATCAATGATTACTTTGAAATTATCGGTTATGAATATTATGACCGTATAGGAGTGACTATTGTGAACCGTTGGGGAAATGAAGTATACCGCAATAACAGCTATGATAACAGATGGGAGGGTAGCGGCCTTAATTCTGGCACCTATTTCTATATTATCGAAGCGGTGAAAGATGGTAAAAGCCGTATATTTAAAGGGGACGTGCTGATCAAACGGAATTAGATAAAGAAATAAGAAATCGACATCAAAATTAGTTGAGATGAAATACGGAAAATATATACTGATGGTTGTGGGAATACTAGGCCTGCGTATGGTTGAAGCGCAGCAGAGTATCCAGTTTACACAATATATCTTCAATTCGATGAGTGTCAATCCGGCCTATGCCGGATACAAGGAAGAGTGGTTTGCACAGGTTGGTCTGCGTAGCCAGTGGACGGGCTGGGAAGGAGCTCCGAAAACGGGTACAGTATCTATCGATGGAGTAGTGGATCCTGTATCCAAACGTCATGGTGTAGGTCTGAATATCACTGCCGATAAACTGGGTGCTCAAGCCGCAACATCCATATATGGCAATTATGCTTTCCGTCTTCAGCTGGATGAAGAAGATACCCAGCGACTAAGTCTTGGTATTGCGGGGGGAGTTACACAGTATAGTCTTGATGGAAATAAGCTGGACCCAAATCAACCCGGAGATCCAACCATTCCGACAGGCAAAATATCAGACTGGGCTCCGGATATTCGTTTAGGTGTATATTATTATAATCCACGTTGGTATGCAGGGGTTTCCGTTCAGGATTTGTTCAATGGGACAAATTCGGGATCAGATTACCGATTTAACCAAAATACTTCGGAAAGTTTGTATCGTACAATCAGTGGATATCTGATTGCAGGAGCTCTTTTCGAATTGAGTCAGGGCGTACACCTGAGACCAAGTATGCTGATCAAAGAAGATTTTAAAGGACCTACTTCGTTGGATGTAAATGCCATGTTCGTATTCAACAGTAAATTCTGGATCGGAGCGGGATACCGTACACGTGCCCGGATCTTCAACCGTACCTATCAGGATCGAACAGTAGACAAATTAAGTGCGACGAATGCGATCACAGGTATTGCACAGTTCTACGCGACAGAACGTCTTCGTATCGGATACTCTTACGATGCTATGATTAACAGAATGAGCGGATTGCAAAACGGATCCCATGAGATTACGCTGGGACTTACATTTGGCCGCAGAGGAGCAAGTCAGTATCTGAGTCCACGTTTTTTTTAGTACTGTTAGAGATACCGGATACGGATTTATATAGTACAACATACACGATCACATACAAATACAATGAAGGTAAAGAATATATATAGGGCGCTCATTATTACCATACTCCTGATAGGCGTATTAACTTCTGTCAAAGGTCAGGAGCAGATTAGCCTCCGTTCTACAGCAGAGAAACTGTATTATCAGTACGAATATTATAATGCTTCGCGGATTTATGCAAAATTGGTAGACACCAAAAAGCCTCGTGTACAGGATATGGAACGCCTTGCAGAATGCTATTACCGGATTAATGATTATACGTTAGCCCAAAACTGGTATGCCCGAGTAATTGACGGGGGTAAGTTTTCGGATCAGTCTCAACTGAACTATGCTGAAACGCTTAAAAAGAACGGTAATTATGCTGCAGCAAAAGAACAGTTTACCCAATATGGTACACGTACCGGAAAAACTTCTGAAGTAGCTCTGGCGATTCAAGGAGCAGACTCTGCAGTACTATGGATGGCCAATCCGACCCTTCATAAGCTGAAGAATGAAGAAACAATCAATACACGTTACTCTGAATTTGGTACAACACCGCTTTATAACAGTGTCTTGTATGTCGGCGAGCCAAGTGGATGGGATGGAAAAACGTCAGGTATGACAGGACGCCCTTATCTGCGTATTTATTCTTCAAGCAAAGAAGCTGATGGTATTACCTTAAAATATCCAAGTATCTTGCCTGATGTATTTAATAATGCACCTTATCACGTAGGACCTGTAGCCGCTAATAAAGAAGAAAATGTACTCTTTGTTACCCGCACTCATCCGGGAGAAGATGCTGAGAAACAGCGTTCAGGTAATTACAGATTTAAAAAACACAATCTGGAACTGTTAATCTACACCCGCTCAGGAGATAGCTGGACCGAAACCCCATTTCCTTATAATAATGTAAAGAACTATTCTGTAGGACATGCAGCCTTGAGTGATGATGAACAAACACTTTATTTTGCTTCAGATATGCCCGGAGGTAAAGGTGGTGTAGATATCTGGTATTCCACTCGTCTGGCAGATGGTAGCTGGAGTAGCCCGGTAAATGCAGGAGAAGAGATCAACTCTGCCGGCGATGAGATGTTTCCTTCAGTATTCGGCAATAAATTGTACTATTCCAGTAACGGTTTTGCAGGTATGGGGGGGCTGGATGTATTTGTTGCGGAAGGGCAGCAGAATGCATTCCGTAACCGACACAATCTGCGCTTTCCCGTTAATTCAGCTTCCGATGATTTTTGCTATGTGATGGTAAGTGATAGTCCTGAATCATTTTACGGATATGTATCTTCAGATCGCAACGGAGGTAAAGGATTGGATGATATCTACTCTTTTTCGTACGATAAACCAAAAATTATTATCCGTCTGGAAGGGCAGACACTTAACAAAGTGACTTCAGATCAGATAGAAGATGTACAACTTACATTACTGGATGATAACGGACAGGTGGTGTTAAGAAGGTTGAGTAATGCAGGCGGTGCATTTACATTTCCGTTAGATGCCCGTACCAACTATCGTATAGTAGCGGAAAAAGTTAAGTTCCACGGTGATTCTGTGGCTATTGCTGCATTCTATCCCCAAAAAGATACCACGATCAGGTTGACTCTTCGTTTACAACCAGTAATAGAAAAAGGAACTAGCTTTGTGTTGGAAAATATCTATTACGATCTGGATAAATATAATATTCGGGAGGATGCCAAACCAATCCTTAATCAACTCGTAAGAACTATGCGGGATAATCCTACACTTAAGATCGAACTTTCCAGTCATACAGACAGCCGTGCTACCGCACGATACAATATGAAGTTGTCTCAGAATCGTGCACAGGCAGCAGTAGACTATATTGTAAGTCTCGGCATAGCGCGTGATCGGATTGTTGCTAAAGGATATGGTGAAAGTAAACTTGTCAATAAATGTGCAGATGGCGTGCAATGTTCAGACGCTGAACATCAGGCAAATCGCCGTACTGAAATAAAAGTATTAGCGTATTAATAACTACCTATTTATTAACCTTGAAGGAGTCCGCTTATCATAGCGGACTTTTTTTGTTTTTGTAACTTTTCTGATATTTATAAGTCAAAACACATATTGCTTATACAATAATTGCTTTTGTTACGATTTTTTTACATTCCTCAGTGTAAAATTTGTCTTGTTAAAATTTTGTTAAAAATTTTGTTAACAATTGTTAATTGTGTCTGATATTCTGTTTTTGTTAATACATTCCAAACTATATTCTTTTTTCAAAAAGATAAATTTTGTCTTCTTATTCTGAAAATAATGAAACGTAAGGTGTGTAATGTTAAAATACTTGCAATAACAACAGTGCGTTTATATATTTGCTCTCCCCAATAATAATAGTCTCAACTATATTCTCTACCATTTATTCGCTTTTGCGGATCTGATAGAATGGATTTCAAATGGCTTTTGTTGGCATAACATGGTTTACACTAATCTGAAGACCATTACAATAAGTTGGATGCATTTTAATACATCATATAATTAATTAAAAAACAACAGATGAAACAAAAATTACTCAGTTTTCTCGTTGGGACAATGATACTGACTTCAGTAGCATTTGGTCAGGAGAAGAAAATTAGTGGTAAAGTAACTTCCGCTACAGGACAGGCTTTACCAGGTGTTACTGTTGTTGTACAAGGGACAAACCTTGCTACACAAACAGATGCAAATGGTAATTACACGTTAAATGTTCCGGCAGGAAAGACACTGGTATTTCGTTCAATTGGATTTAACGAAAAGACTATTGTTGTATCTCCTTCAGCAACTTCATTTAATGTGTCATTAGACGATCAGGACAATGCACTGGCAGAAGTTGTCGTAACAGCAAATGCAATTAAGAGAGAAAAAAGAACATTAGGGTATTCAGCTCCTACCCTGAACAATGAAGAGCTGACTTCCGGAAAAAATGCAAGTGCAATCAATTCGTTAGCAGGTAAAGTAGCTGGTGTTAACATCACTTCTACATCCAACTCGCCAGGAAGCTCTTCAAGAGTTGTTTTAAGAGGAGGATCTTCCATTGCCGGAAATAATCAGGCATTGATCGTTATTGATGGTGTACCAATTGACAACTCCAGTGTAATTGGTGGAGCTTCTTCTTTGAGCAGTGTCGATTTTGGTAACAGAGGAAATGATATCAATCCGGATGACATTGCTTCCATGACAGTGTTAAAAGGCCCGGCTGCCGCTGCTCTTTACGGATCGCGTGCATCTAACGGTGCGTTGATCATTACGACAAAAAGCGGGAAACAAGGTGCAGGTAAAACAGAGATCACTTTTAACAGTACAAATACACTGTCCTCTATTCTGAAACTTCCTGATTTTCAAAATCAATATGGACAAGGATATTCTTACTATGATGATGCAGGTAATGTATTATTCGAAAACGATCCGAAAGAAAACTGGTCATGGGGCGCTCCTTTTACCGGAGAAACACAAGAGTGGGGACAAGCTATTAACGGAGTCCGTCAGACAAAACCATATTCAGCGGTCAAAAATAATGTAAGAGATTTCTTTGATCTGGGAGTTGCTTCTGATAATAACCTGAGTTTGTCCGGAGGCGGAGAAAAGACAACATTCTACTTAGGTCTTAACTCGCTGAATTCAAACGGTGTGTATCCGGGTAAAAAAGATACATACAACAGATACGGAGTTCGTTTCAATGGAACAGCAGAATTTTCTAATAAATTCTATGCCGGAATCTCCGCGAATTACAATAAAATAAACAGTAATAATATTGCCGGAGGGCAAGGAGGCGGATCTGTTTACAATAATTTGTTGCAGACCCCAAGAGATATTCCAGTCTCGGATATGGGCGATCTGACAAACCCGTACAACGGTTATGGTCAGATAAGAGATGCTTCCGGTAACCTGAGAGAAGATCTATACGGTTATTATGGTGCATATTCTATGAATCCGTATTGGGTATTGGACAATTATAATAACTTCAATGATGTAAACCGCATCATGGGTAATGTAAATGTGGGATATAAGCCTTTTGAATGGTTGGATATTAAAGAACGTATTGGTGTAGACCACTATTCAGACAGACGCCGGTCAGAATCTCCTAAGTTTACTTTTGCTCCGGCAGACAATACAACTGATAACTATTCTCAATCCGCAAATAAACAAACTGAAGTAGGCCAATACCGCATTGACCAGTTTAATGTAACAGAAATTATTCATGATTTCATGGTTACCGCTAATCATAAGTTTAACGATGATTTTGAAGCTTCTTTAATGTTAGGAAACAATATCCGTCAGCGTCAGACTACTAATAATAGCACCGCTACAAATGCGAGTGCGGGACTAGTGATGCCGGGATGGTATAATCTGGCAAACAGTAACGGACCACTGGATCTGATTGAAGATTCATGGAGTAAAAGAAGATTGGTTGGGGTATATGCAGACTTAAATTTATCTTATAAAAATTATTTGTTCTTACAGGCAACAGCACGTAATGACTGGTCTTCAACTTTACCAAAAGCCAACAATTCATTTTTCTACCCAAGTGTAAGCGGTTCATTTGTATTCTCTGAACTGATGTCACCTGAAGCAAGACAAATCCTGAGTTATGGTAAGTTAAGAGCTAATATTGCGAAAGTAGGTAATGATACAGATCCTTATCAGTTAATTACCACATTCTCCAGAGGAGAGATTAATGGCGGTTTTGGTACGACTACATTCCCTTTTGGTAATGTATCTGCTTTAATGTCGAGTTCAACTATCGGTAATGCTCTGTTGAAACCAGAGATCACGACTTCATATGAGGTGGGTACAGAGTTAGGATTTTTTGCGAACAGATTATCTTTAGATTTCTCTTACTACAAAAACAGTTCGAAAAATCAGATCTTAAGTATTCCGATCCCGAATTCTACAGGATATGGATTCAGCGTTATTAATGCAGGGAAAGTTGAAAACTCAGGTATCGAATTATCTCTGAGAGGTACGCCGGTTAAAACAGCAGATTTCTCATGGGAACTGATGGGTACATTCACTAAAAATAACAGTAAGGTAATAGAACTGATGGAAGGTGTAGATCAGGTTTCTTTAGGTGGATTTAGCGGAATGTCTATTGTAGCAGCAAAAGGTAAACCATATGGTGAGTTTTATGCGGTAACAAACGCAACAGATGCACAAGGAAGAACAATTGTTGACGCAGAAACAGGTTTGCCGGTAATCACAGACGAACCTCAATACTTAGGGAGTTACAATCCGAAGTTTCAGGCTTCATTAGGAACCAACGTAAACTACAAAAACTGGTCACTGAACGCTTTATTTGATATGAAACATGGAGGTGTATTTTTCTCAAGAACAAGAGATATCATGGCTTTCACAGGTACTTCTGAAGAGACAGGAGGAGATAGATTTGGTCAGATTTTCCCTAATTCAGTTTATCTGGATGATGCGGGTAACAGTATAGTTAATACTACTGCAACATACGATAAAGTGGATTACTTCCCAACCAGAGAAGCCGGATTAAATGTGGTAGATGCCTCTTATGTCAAATTACGTAGTCTGGCAATCTCTTACAAATTCTCTAAAAACCAACTGAAAAATACACCGTTCGGTAGTGCATCAGTAGGTCTGTTTGGAAATAATCTGTTTATCTGGACTCCGAGTGAAAATAAATATGCGGATCCTGAAGTAAACTCTGCAGGAGCGGGCAATGCACAAGGATTTGACTATACTGCTCAGCCTTCTCTGAGAAATTATGGAATAAATGTTAAGGTTTCATTCTAGTAAAAAGAAAACAATGAGAAAAAATATTAAATCACTGCTTTTTGCTGCAGTAATGGGATCTGCAGCATTAGTAAGCTGTAATAAATATCTGGATATTAATGATAATCCAAATAATCCGGAAAAATCTGACCCTAGCCTTTTATTGCCTTCTGTAGAAGCTGCAATAAGTCAGGTTGTCGGAAATCAATTTCAGACCTATGGAAACATGTGGGCACAGTACTGGACTCAAAACCCGTCATCTTCTCAATATCAGACCATAGATCAATACAATATGAGAGGTACGAATTCAGATCGTGCCTGGCTTAATCTGTATCGTGGGGCATTAAATAATGCAGAGATTATTATTAATACACAAGGACCTACACATGCACAATACAGGGCAACGGCCTACATTCTGAAAGCATATGCTTTTCAGCTGGCGACGGATGCATTCGGTGATGTACCTTTATCCGAAGCGTTAAAAGCTGGAGATAATCTGAATCCTGCTTATGAAAAGCAAGAGGTGGTATATGATAGTATCTTTACTTATATCGATAAAGGGATAAGTGAATTAAAGTCTTTGAATACATCGATCGCGAATAATCCGGGTGATCAGGATATGCTGTTCAAAGGAGATGCAAATGAATGGATTACTTTTGCAAATACATTGAAACTTCGGGCATATCTGAGAATCTCCAATGTCAATCCTGCGAAAGCAGAAGCGGGTATCAAAGCATTGTATGCTGCTAATCCTTCCTTTATTTCTAAAGATGTATCCATTGCATATACTACTACAGGAGGTAATGAAAATCCTATGTACAACGAAATGGTTGCTTTAGGACGTGTGCAGAATGTTGTTGCCAGCGGTACAGTGATCAATGCTTTCAAAGCAAATAATGATCCAAGACAGTTCGTATTGTTTGAAAAGATTTCTGGTCAGGATACAATTGCGTGGATCGCTCAGGGAGGATACAGAGGGATGAATAGAAAACTGGTTTCGCCACCTTCAGCAATAGTGGGGGCGAATGCCAACATTCCAAATTCTGCTTTAGCTCCTGTTAAACTTATTTCTAAGGCCGAGAGTTACTTTCTGCAGGCAGAGGCTGCTCTGAAGGGTTGGGGATCAGGTTCTGTACAGTCACTGTACGAATCTGGTGTACGTGCTGCTTTTGAAGCAGTAGGACTTTCTGCTGAAGCTAACGCATACCTCACTTCAGCTCCTGATGCAGAGCTTGGAACAGGAGAAGAAGCGCAATTGAAAGCTATTATTACACAGAAATATTATGCCATGTGTGGCTTTCAGGGATTTGAAGCCTGGAATGAATGGAGAAGAACAGGATACCCAACCTTCTTCACCGTGTCAAAAGAATCTATTATCGGAGCTGGTTTGTTTCCGGTAAGAATGGTGTATCCGAATAGTGAGGCAACTACCAATGCCAAATATCCGGGTACAATCAGCGTTTCCAATCCGGTGTGGTGGGACGTTAAATAATAAGATCTCAGGATACCTATAATAAAAACGCAAGCAAAGCGGCCGTAAATTTTACGGCCGCTTTTTTTGTTACATAATTATCGTTAGTTCGACATGTTTATTAATAAATTATTATGTCTGCATTGTATTTTTAATAACTTATAATCAATTAGTTATGCTCTTTTTAGGTATTGTTCTAAATTAGTTTTTTATGCAATCGTTTGTTTTTATGATTTTAAAAATTATTTTTGTTTTAACATTTTTTAACAAAGTGTTTTTAAAGTACGTTACTAACCCGTTTTCTAGCTATGATGTGTCTATATCCTAGAAGACAAATATTTTCTGCTTAACTAACATCTCTTCGGAGATATTTATTAATAAACACAAACATATGAAACAAAAATTACTCAAAGTTTTTCTTGTGTGTACACTTCTGGTAGGAGTTGTTTATGCACAGAATCGTCAGGTGAGTGGTAAAGTTACTTCTGCTTTAGACGGCTCTCCTGTACAAGGTGTGTCTGTTGCAGCGCAAGGAACCTCAACTGCGACCCAGACAGATGGATCAGGAAATTATTCCATTAATGTAGCCGGAAATGCTACATTAGTATTCACCTATGTTGGATACCAACGTCAAACAGTTGCAGTAGGCAACCGCTCCACTATCAATGTACAATTAACAAGTGATGAAACTTCTCTGGAAGAAGTTGTTGTGACTGGTTATGGTGTAAGACAGATTAAGGATTTAACGGGATCTCAGGGAAGTGTTAAAGGTGAAAAACTTGCGGCAGAACCAATATTGAGTTTTGAACAGGCTATGTCTGGGAAATTGGCGGGTGTACAGATCGGTTCTACAGGTGGTACACTTGGAGATGGGGTTTCTGTACGTATTCGTGGTGTAAACTCTATATCAGCTAGTTCTTTACCTCTTTATGTGATTGATGGAGTTCCGATGAATACTGTTGAAAATGTGAATACATTTAATAGTGGTGACGGAACTCGTTTTAACCCGTTAGCTATGATAAATAGTAACGACATCGAATCCATTGAAGTATTGAAAGATGCTGGTGCTGCAGTATTATATGGATCTCGTGCTGCTAATGGTGTAATAATCATTACAACCAAGAGAGGTAAAAAAGGTGTCTCGAATGTTAGTTTCGAATCAAAATTCACTTCAAGTAAAGCGTCTAAACTGGTCGAGCTATTAAATGGTGATCAGTTTATTGAGATCAGTAACGAAAAGGCTAGAAATGCTGCCCCTCGCTTTGGAGGTGTAGTGACTGAGATTGCAAAAGAAAGTGATATCGATGGAGACGGTGTAAATGATAGAACTAATTGGTTAGATGAAGTTTACAGGACAGGCTATGGTTATGATAATTCATTGTCTATCTCTTCAGGGAGCGAAAAAGGAAATTTCTTTGCTTCAGCACGATATTTGGATCAAAAAGGAATTATCTTGCAGAATCAGTTGAAGATGGGTCAAGTACGTATGAACGGAGATATAAATCCTACGAAATGGATGAAAACAGGTATCTCAGTTTCATATTCTAAAACTGCAAATGATGGAATTTTAACAGATAGATATATTGCAGGTGCAACTGTTGCTGCTTTAAATGCATTTCCAACTGTAGCTGTCTATAATAAGAATCAGATTGACGGTTATAACTTAGGTAGCAATGGATATCTTGGAGCTGGAAATAATATAACCAGCTTGCAGTCTACCAATCTTTCCGGAAATATTGCCAATCCACTTGCAACTCTTAATCTTCAAAAAAATCAAAATACTCCTGAACAATTATTGGCTAATGGATATATTGAAATTCAGCCATTACCAGGTTTAAGAGCAACGAGTAAGTTTGGAATCGATTATTTAAACAATTATGAACATCAATATAGTCACCCAAAAATTGGTGGATTAGGAACTGCTTATGGAGGTCTTATTCAAGATAACTTCAGAAACAGAAATCAATGGGTATGGCAGAACTATATAAACTATGATAAGACTTTTGCTGGTGTTCACCGGTTCTCAGCTACAGTTGGTACAGAATATCAGTATACAAAAGAAAAGCAAGTTTATGCAGGAGCTAGTAACATAAGTGATCCATTTTTTACTGACATTATTGATGGTACGTTTACAAGTACTGCTCCTGGATCAGAAGATGTATTGGGCTTAACTGGCGGTACAGTTTTTTCAAATGGCCTTCAGTCTTACTTCTCAAGATTAGGGTATGTATATGACAATAAATATTTAGTAGATCTTGCTTTTAGAGCAGATGCGTTCTCCGCATTTGGAGTGAATTCAAAATGGGGATATTTCCCATCGGCTTCTTTGGGATGGGTGGCATCTGAAGAGGAATTCCTGAAAGATACAGATTGGCTTTCATATCTGAAATTGCGTATGAGTTATGGTAAAGTAGGAAACTCAAGAGGTATAGCTTCTTATGCTTCCAGAACTCTTTATACAGGAGGTTCTTACGCAACTCAGAATGGTTTTTCTGCATATCAGTTAGGTAATCCTGATTTGCAATGGGAAACTTCAAACAAATATAACGTTGGAGTAGATTTCAATATTTTGAATAATAGATTCAACTTTGTTATCGATTACTTCTATAATAATATCTCTGGGTTAGTATTGCAAGCGAAACCACTTTATACAGTAGGGGTTCCTTCTGCTACTCCAAGTGAAGCTGGTGCTATCTTTACAAACATTGGTTCAATGTCCAATAAAGGATTAGAATTTACCGTAAATGTAGAGACAATGAAAAGAGGAGATTTCACCTGGAATACTTCTTTGAATTTTACAACAATCAAAAACGAAGTTAAAGAGTTAGTTACAGGAAATGTTGATATTATTGAAGGAAACTCAGTAGCAAGTGTTGGCCGTTCATTAGGAACATACAAATTGACTCGTTGGGCTGGTGTAGATCCTAATACTGGTAACCCAATGTTCTTAAGTGCTGATGGAACAAAGAAAATTTATGTTCCTGAAACAAGAACATGGAGACTGGAAGATGGAACTGCTACATCTGCAATTTCAGGAAATGATGCGGTTTATACAGATAAGAGTGGTTTACCAAAATACTACGGTGGTTTAGATAATAACTTTACATATAAGAAGTTTGATTTGGGTATATCAATTGTATACACGGGTGGTTTCTATATCTATAACACAACAAGATCAGGGTTATTAACGAACTCATTCCTTAACAACAGTACGGAGATCTTGGATCGTTGGACTACAGTAGGTCAACAAACTGATGTACCTAGAGTATTCTTAAGTGACCCTGCTGCAAATCAAGCATCAACCAGATTCTTGGAAAAAGGTGATTTCTTAAGATTTAGAACAATTAGTTTAGGATATAACTTTGGTGGTGAAACACTTTCAAGAATCGGAATAAATAACTTACGGGTATTTGCTCAAGTCTATAATCCTTTCATAATTACAGGTTATTCTGGTCAGGATCCGGAGGTTAATACAAATAGAAATAATTCAAATATTGCTATAGGGGTGGACAACAGAGCAGTGCCTCAGCCTAGAACTTATACATTTGGATTGAATGTTTCACTATAAAATATTTTGATAGAAATGAAAAAAGTTAATTATATACTATTCGGTGCATTGATCTTAGGATCTTTGTTCTCATCGTGTGAAAAGCAGGTTTTTGAAGATCCGTATGCATACTTACCTCCAGAAAGTGCTTTTTCGACTCCGGAAAGAATTGAGAAAACAGCTACTGGGATGTATGATGCGCTACAAAACAGAGAGTTTCTGGGAGGACGTGTTTTAATTTATGCTGATATTAGAGGTATTGATGGAGGAGTTCCTACCTTCTTTACAAATGTTCCAAATTTTGGAAACCTTAATTCCAATGACTTGACTGTAGAGAGGGCTTTTGTTGGGGCATATAGAACTATTTATGAAGCAAACCTTTTTCTAAAGAATATAGAAAAGTACGCAGGTGTTGCTACACCTCAGAACGAAGCTAAATATAAAGCAGAAGCTAAATTTATTCGTGCATTAACGTATTTTTATGTGGTGAATCTATGGGCACAGCCTTATAAATTTACGGCTGATGCATCTCATTTGGGAGTTCCTTTGGTTCTTACTGCAAGTGATCTTCCATTTGATCCAGCGAATAGAGTAGCTAGAAGTACAGTAAAACAGGTATATGATCAAATTATACTTGATTTAACTGAGGCTTTACCTGGTCTTCCGGATGTAAATCCAACTACCAGAGACTTTAGTAGCGTTGCTCGTGCAAATAAAAATGCTGTTAATGCTTTGCTTTCTAGAATTTATCTGTATCAGCAAGATTATCCAAAAGCTTTAGAATTCGCAAATAAAGTAATTACAACAAACAGCTATGCTTTAAATGCTTCTCCTAAAACAACATTTACAGAATTTACGACTAAGGAGAGTATCTTTTCTGTAGCACATAATGGTAGTGACAATCCAAATACAAATAATGCTTTGGCACAGCACTATGCCCCTAATTTGAGAGCAGACATTCAAGCTTCTTCTGAGTTGGTGAATTTGATGAAGCCAGAGGATTTGAGAAGAAAAGATCTGATTACTGTTGCTCAGAGTTCATTTTGGAATGCCAAGTATACCAATATTGGAGATTGGGCACCAATTTTTCGTTACAGTGAAATTCTGTTGACAAAAGCTGAGGCTTTAGCAAATATTGCGACAGGAACAACTGTAGATGCTGATGCTCTTGCTTTGGTAAATGAAATCAGACATCGTTCAGACCCTACAACAACAATTGCAGCTGCTAACAAGGCGGCATTAATCAGTGCTATATTGACGGAAAGAAGAATTGAGCTGGCATTTGAAGGTCACGGGATTTTTGAGTTCTTACGCACAGGAAGAGATATTCCTGCTCACGGAACAATTCCTTTGCAGGCTTGGGGATCAGCTCGTGTAGTTTTCCCATTCCCTTTTGCAGAAACTCAGCAAAATCCAAATTTAGTTCAAAATCAGGATTACTAGTAAGTAATCTGAATTTCAATAGAAATGCCTCCAAGACTTTTGGAGGCATTTTTTATTATATTTAAAATTGGAAGAGTATATCGGTATATAGGATTTGATTTGTTGCTTAAGTCCAGTATGCATAATGGTGTAATGATTTTTTTCACGTTTACATATCGAAGAATCTTTCAAGGATGGAATAAAGTTAATATGTTTTAGCCAGAATTTTTAGAAGATAAGATTCCTGTTTTAGCAAGAAATTCTAAGCTTTTATTTAGTTGTTATAAACGATTTTTATGGTGCAAGCATATGCTCGCACCAATAAATGCAATTTTAATGTTTAAAGCCATTTTATGTTATTCAAATTCTATTTACAAAGGCTCTCCTGGATCAATAGGACTTGTTCCTCCGGAAGGTGCAATATAAAAAGTTTTGTTTCCTGAACCATTTCCACAATCGCTTGTATACTGCAGGCTTATACCTAAATTATTATATGTTTGAAATGGATTTGGATCCACCTTTACGGAAATATTACTGGTACCTTGTCCGGAAAGAATAGTTCCTCCGGTTATATTCCAATTAATAGATGTTAATGGATAGTTTTCTTCTAGATGAAAGCCATATATTGCACCTCCCTGCATATTACCTCCTGCATTAGATAAAATATTTAAAGAAGATGGAATTCCAATTAAAATATCTTTAGTATAAGTTTTTCCTTGAAAAACCGCTTTTAACGTAACAGATCCTGCAGAATTAGCAATTCTGGTAACTTTATATTGGTTATTTCCTAATGAACTCAGTGTTGCTATATTGGTGGCATTTTCAAGAGTTACTGTTCCCGCATTTACAGTATATGTTCCTTCATTACAAATAAATGATGGACCATTCGTAATCTTTGGACCATAGAGGTACGCCAGTCCTTCTATATCGCCTGAGGATAAGAAATTCCGTTGGGCGATCCATCCGTTCCAACCTTGTACGTTTTTCTTTTCCATAATTCCATTTGATGAATATATCATAATCGAATTAAAGTCAAAATTTCCGATACCTGTTGCCAACGGATTTATCTGATACTGTCGTCTTGTATCGTTGTCGGAAATTCTATCTAAATAAACATTGATATACTGATCCCTGTCAGGCCTGCTTTGTTCGTGAAAAAAACCTAACGAATGTAATATTTCATGTGCTATTGTTCCGACTCCTTGGGATACCGCTAAGTGTATTTCTTTTGTTCCGCTTTCCATACCAACATGATTCGATCCCGATGTTCCTGTATTGATATCATAAATGGTTACATAATTAGCTTGGTTTGTTCTTTCCACAAATGTGATATTTGAATTAGCGGATATCCAGGACATTGCCTGCAAAATTTCTGTTCCCCTGGAAGATGCAATTTTGTAATACCAGACACCATTTGGCCATTTTTTTACTACATCACTGATGGCAGCGCTTCTTTTGGCTGTGCCTGTATTCCTGCGTGAAAGATCTTTAAGTATATTCAATTGTCTCTCACTTAGAACCTCATCATCAGAGATATAGTATTTTCCATTTTCCTGTTTAATAAGTACTTCATTACCATTAATCAAGAGCTTTTGAAAAGAAGTCGTATCTCCTTGCATTTGATTGTCCGGAGCAGTTTCAATATCTCTTCTACAGGAGTTGAAGGCTGTAGTTATCGTCACTAGTAATAGTAATACCTTTAGGATTTTTAATTTTTTCATATTGTTGGTTTTTGTTATTGATTAGCTTATATAGTTCGTCCATATATCGAATTAAATTTATTTAATATATGCGATACAAACCACAACCTGGGGTTATATTTATAAGGTTGGGTTTAAATGTATTACAAAAGCATCATGTCTGTTTATGCATGCTTATGATCGATCTGTAAGAAGATATATGATAACAGAGGGATACCTATAAATGAAGGAGGATGGCAGAGATAATACTATGATGAAAATAGGGTGCTGATTTACATAATGTTAAGGGTATATAAACAGTTTTCATACTTACATGTCACAACTGTAGTAATATAGACAATTAATTTTTACAAATTTTGCTAAATGGTTTTTCTACTATTTATTTATAATTAATAGGTTATAAATAGATGATTTATAACTAATAATAGTTTTTTATGCAATTATTTGTTTTTCTCGATTTTAACTATATTTTTGCGCTTAACATTTTTTAACAGTTGCTGACGACGACCTCATTATCTACTCTTTTTCGACATTTTTTGAACACAAATTCTTAAAAGGAGCCAACTTTCGTTGCTTAACTACCGTCCTGTTTTGGACATTTTTATAAAGGACATATAATTATCCATGTAGCGCAATCTGCGGAAGTACTGATGAATATGTTTGGATCCGCCAACGGGCAGATGACAATTGAAAAACAAATTATATACATATGAAACAAAAATTACTCAGTTTTATTCTTGTGTTCGCTCTTTTTATAGGAGTTTCATACGCACAGGATTTTACAGTAAAAGGCAAGGTCACATCTTCCTCTGATGGGTCAGCTATTAGCGGAGTATCCGTAATAGTACAAGGGACTAGTAAGGCTACCCAAACAGATACTGATGGTAACTACAGTATTTCTGCAACTGCCAATTCATCTCTGGTCTTCAGGTTCGTCGGATTTGCAAGTCAGACAATTAAATTGACGCGTCAGACACAACTAAATGTTGTATTGAACAGCGATGAGCATGCGCTTGAAGAAGTTGTCGTGGTAGCATACGGTTCCGCGAAGAAGGAGTCTTTGACTGGTTCTATTTCTTCAATTACTTCTAAAGATCTTGAAAAAAGACCTATTACAAATGCTTTGGGTGCTTTGGAAGGGTCTGCGGCAGGTATACAGATCAATAATACCTCAGGTCAGCCTGGTGCCGAACCAACCATAAGAATCCGTGGATTTTCATCTCTGAACGGATCAAATGACCCTCTATATGTTGTAGATGGTGTGCCTTTTGGTGGAAATGTATCCGATATTAACCCAAATGATATCGAAAGTGTATCTGTCCTGAAGGATGCTTCTTCATCTGCTTTGTATGGAAGCCGTGCCTCAAATGGGGTGATTATTATCACTACCAAGAAAGGAAAACTTGGACGCTCCCAAATAAATGTAGGTACAGATCAGGGATTTTATTCCAGAGGTATAGCAGAGTATGACAGATTGAATCCAAATCAGTTTATGGAAGCCATGTGGAAGGGTTTCAGAAATAACCTGTTGACTAGTAATCCAAAAGATTATCCGACAAAGGAATTAGCTGGTGCACAGGCTACTAAAGCTCTGGTCAGCGATTATTTAAAATTAAATATTTACAATAAGCCGAGTGATCAGTTATTTGACAGTAATGGTAAAATGGTAAGCGACGCACAGATATTGCCAGGTTATCAGGAAGATTTAGATTGGATGGGTGCTGTAGATCGTTTAGGCCACCGTCAGAATTACAACATTGACGGAAGTAATGCCACAGAAAAAAGCAATATTTATTTTTCTACCGGATATCTGAAAGAGAAGGGCTATATAAAAGGGTCAGATTTCTCCCGTTTTACAGGAAGGGTAAATGCAGATTTGAAAGCAAAGGAATGGTTTAAATATGGAATGAACCTATCCGGTTCTCATCAAAACTCAAATATGATTCCTGCGACTAATGATGATGAAAGTTCTTATTCAAATCCATTTAATTATGCCAGAAGTATAGCTCCGATTTATCCTATTCATCTGCATAAAGCCGATGGTTCCTATGCTCTGGATGCTGCCGGTAACAAACAATATGATGAAGGTTCAGATACACGTATGCAATATATGGGCCGTCATAATATTTGGGAGAATGAACTGAATAGCTATAATACTATACGCAGCACCCTGAATGGTCGTGTCTACTTAGACTTTTATTTTCTAAAAGATTTTAAATTCTCCGTAAACGGGGACTTAAATTTAAGAAACTCCGAAGACCGGAATTATTATAATGCTATTATTGGTGATGGTATGGGGAATAAAGGTAGAGGAGTAAGAAGAATCTATCGTTATAAAAATTATACTACTCAACAATTATTATCCTGGGATAAGGATTACGGAAAGCATCATATAGATGTGTTGGCTGGTCATGAAAATTACTGGTACAACCGTACTTATCTGTATGGATTTAAAACCACAGAAACATTTGCAGGTAAGCCAGATCTTAATAATTTCACAAATATTACCAGCTTATACGATTATCAGCAAGAGTACAGAACGGAGAGTTTCCTTTCAAGAGCACGTTATAATTACGCTAATAAATACTTTGCGGAAGCATCATTCAGAAGAGACGGATCTTCCCGCTTTTCTCCTGAAAACCGTTGGGGTAGCTTCTGGTCATTAGGCGGTAGCTGGTCTATCTCTAAGGAAGACTTCTTTAAAGACGCGCTTAATACGGTAAACAATTTGAAATTAAGAGCTTCTTATGGTGAAGTTGGCAATGATGAAAGTGCTGATTATTACGCACACCTTGCATTGTATAACATTGCACAAAATGCAAATGTAGCTGCTTTATATCTTTCTCAAAATGCAGCTAAAGACCTGATCTGGGAAACCTCAAGTTCATTTTCAGCAGCTTTAGAAGGAAGACTGTTCAATAGAGTGAACTTCATGGTCGAATATTTTGATAAACAATCACAGAATTTGATTTTTGATCTTAATCTTCCACTTTCTGCAGGAGCGACATCTAATACAAATGCTGTATCTACTATTACCAAGAATATTGGTTCGATGTCTAATCGTGGAATTGAAGTGACCTTCGATGTGGATGTTATCAAAAATCAGGATTTCAGATGGAATATCGGAGCGAATGCGACCTGGTTGAAAAATAAAGTGTTGTCCTTACCTGAGGAAAACAGAAAGAATGGTATTGTAAACGGATACTTCAAGTGGATGGAAGGACATGGCCGATACGATTATTGGTTATGGCAATTTGCCGGTGTTGATCAAATGACTGGTCAGTCCCTGTATCTTGCAGATACCGAGCGTTTCAATGTCAATGGATCTGCCCCTGGAAAAGACCCTATTCCTGCTGCTGATTTGGTTGAGATCAATGGCAAGTACTATGTTACAAACCCATCTTCTTATGGTAAGAGAGACTGGTCAGGAAGTGTTATCCCTAAAATGAACGGTAGTTTTAATACGTTGTTTACCTACAAAAGTTTCAGTCTGTCCGGAATATTTACATACGCTATCGGTGGTAAAACTTTTGATGAGTCATACAGAACATTGATGAGCATGTCAGGTACACCAAGCTCGCTGCATGCTGATCTGTTAAATTCCTGGAATGGTACTCCGGAAGGAATGACTTTAACATCTGAAAACAGAATTGATCCTAACGGAACTCCGGGAATTAACTTCTCTCAAAGTAATTTTAACAATTTCACATCTACACGATTCCTGAAAGATGCTTCTTATCTGGTTATCAAAAATATAGCAATTAGCTACTCCCTTCCAAAAACTCTTGTGAACAGATTTGATTTATCTTCTGTTTCTGTAAATGCGGGGATCGAGAATCTGGCAACTTTTACAAAGTTAAAAGGAATGAATCCGCAACAACAGTGGAACGGAGTCAGTACCAATGCCTGGGTGACTCCAAGAACAGTATCAGTAGGGGTGAAAGTAGGATTATAATATAAACGAACATGAAAAACACAGGTTTTATAAAAATATTAGCTTTAGGAGCTTTGTTCCTGGCTTCTTGTAATAAGGATTATTTAGATACCGTACCAACAGAAAAAATTGGTACACCTACCGTATTTGAGACAACGGCCAATGTAAAGCTTGCCGTAAACGGTCTGGCAAAAATGATGACTTCACAATATCTGGAATCGCAAGGTTTTAATGGTGAAGGAACCATAAAGATGTATTATGGAAATTACCCGGGAAACAATTTCTTTGTCAACTTAGGTGGTTGGGCCAATATTATCAATGCCGGATATAATGAGAACGTAACAAGCATTTATTTGTATTATCCATGGTATTACTACTACAAAATAATCGGTAATGCTAACATCATTATTCACTCTGTGGACGCTGCTACGGGTCCGGAAAGTGAGAAACAATTTCTTAAAGCACAAGCACTGACATACAGAGCCTACAGCTTTATGATGCTTGCGCAGATCTACGGATACAGATGGAGTGATTCTAATAACGGAAGTACTTCAGGATTGATCTTACGTACAGATATGTCAACAGGAGATAAGGCATTATCTACTTTGGGAGAATCTTATGCGCAAATATATGATGATCTGAACACAGCATTAGCATTATATGAACAATCCGGATTGAAGAGAGCTAAAAACTTTGAAGTCAACAAGGATGTTGCGTATGCTATCTATGCACGTGCGGCTTTAAATAAACAGGATTATATTAACGCTGAAAAATATGCAAAATTAGCTGTTCAGGATTATCCGTTAATGTCTGTAAATGATTACAAAGCGGGATTCAGCACACCGAATGCTGAATGGATCTGGAGCAGTTATGGAGCGTTGGATGAGAATTTACATTTTTATTCTTTTTTCTCATATATAGGATATAATTCAAGTGCAGGTGCAGTAAGGAATACACCAAAATGTATCAGTAGAGAGTTGTTCAATAAAATCCCTGCTACGGATATCAGAAAAGGTTTGTTTTTAGATCCTAAAACAGATGCTTATACAACAAGTACAGGTGTTGCAGGAACGGCTTTGAAAGCAAGAGCTTTTCAACTGTTCCCGGCCTTGCAGTCAAATGCTACAACATATGCTTATATGCAGTTTAAACTTAAGGCTACAGATATGCCTGGTGTAGGTAATTTGAATCATTTCCGTTCATCTGAGATGTACCTGATAGAAGCAGAAGCTAAATACTTCCAGAATAAATCCGCTTCAGAAGTACAGACCGTGTTGAATAACCTGACTGCTAAGTCGGGAAGAGATGCGCAGTACAATGCAACTGCTACAGGAGAAGATCTGCTGGCAGAAATCAAAAAGTATAGAGCAATCGAATTATGGGGAGAAGGTTTTGACTGGTTTGATATGAAGAGATGGGGCGATTCTATTGACCGCAAAATATACGCAAACGGAGGAAACTTTATAACCGACCTGGCAAAAGTCATTACACCGGAAAAAAATAATAAATGGACATGGAGAATCCCTCTTCGTGAGTCAGATTATAACGGTGCTTTAGAGTAATCTATTGACCGATATAGTTAATCTTAAGGCCTTCCGGAAAACTCCGGAAGGCCTTCTTTTTGAAGCCATCATACGTCTTATTATTACCCAATGTTAACTGAAAAATAGTTTACAAAAGCTTAACATGAAAATATGAGTCGTCCTGTAATAAGTATTATATTTTTTGTTTAACTTACTTTGAAATTAAGTAAAGTTTGGATATGAAGGCATTAAAGTATTTTTTAGTTGCACTGTGCACTTTGTTTATATTAAACAGTTGTTCTACTACCTATTTAACAACCATTGACAGTCAATCTCTTTCTAAAGATGCGAAATCAGGAAAATTTGTGTTTGAGAATGACACTATTAAAATAGAATATGGATTTAATGGCAGTAATACAAGTGTACACACCCGTATTACTAATAAATTGGGTGTACCTATCGCTGTAGACCTTGGCAGTTCTGCCTTAGTGGTAAACGGTCAGGCGATTAGCTATTCAGGAAATGAAGTTAAACTCAATGCACGTGTTAACGCTGGTTCCTGGACAAGCGGCTATGATCTTGGTAATGGCAACAGCGTCGGTTATTCTTCATTAAGCGGAAATGTAAATGGAAGTGCAACATTACCTAAAAGTATGCTGTTTGTTCCTCCCCATTCCTATATTGAAAATAACTTCCTGTCTTTAAAGCGTCAGTTTGGATCGCTCTATCAAAAACCCTTGTCTCAAAAAGTGAATATTACAACTATAGACGGCAATCTGATGCCAGCGCGTTTTGATTCCTTCTCAGTAGATGCTACACCAATGAATATGGAGAGTTACCTCACATTTGCGGTAGTTGATAAGGTAAATAATAAGGTAGAAACAAAAACTACAACTCAAAAATTCTATGTTTCCCGGTTAATGACAATCAAGGGCGTAAGTCAGTTGAATATTCCTGAAATATTCAGCCAGCGAAATGATGTTGCAACCAGTGGAGATAAGAGTGGACAAAATCAGTCTGTTCTGGGTGGGACTGCATCAAACGAGAAGCAGTCTGCTACTCCGGCTGTGACATCCTCATTTGAATAATATTCTTAAGATAGAATCAGGGATCTATTTTAATAGACTCATTTTCTTTTCGAAAGCGGTAATGTAAGCTATGTAGACCTGATTTTCAGTAATAAATTCCTGAGGCTTGGCGTCAAAGTGTGCGTATGCATAGAATTCAAACATTTTGATCAGAGAGGTGAAATTAATAAAACGGGATTCCACATTTTTATTCTCATAATTATCGGAATCCATAAATACCTTTATCTGGCTGTGATTGAAGCCCAGATAAGGAATGCTGTTGCTTTTGTCTGTTTTATAGTAGAAAAGAGGCGTGTCTACCTCATTTACAAATAAGCCAATTCCTAACTTCGTTTCCGCAGAATAGAATGACCTGATAGAGACGGTATACTTGCCAATAGCTCTTTGATATACATCATATATGATATTGATTCTTTCCATAGAATTTTCAGCAACTAAAACAGGAGAGTCGGATGTATACTAAAGTTAACAAAATATTTTATTATCACCAAACCATCCATACTAATAAAAGCACATGTGTCTGGTGATAATTAAGATAGGTGAATATCGTTACGCATTAAGCGAACTTAATGTCTGGCCAGTTCAATCGATAACTGCTGTGCAGTACGTCCTGCAATATCCAGGAAGGCCGTACTTACTGGGTCATCTTTATCCAGTAATATAGGAAATCCATTATCCCCGGCATCCGAAATTCCCTTTACCAAAGGAATTTCTCCAAGAAAAGGAACTTTATTTTCCTGCGCTAATCTCTTCCCTCCATCTTTTCCGAAGATATAGTATTTATTATTCGGTAATTCAGCAGGCGTAAAGTAAGCCATGTTTTCTACTATTCCCAGTATAGGAATATTAATCCCTTCCATCATAAACATCCCTATCCCTTTTATGGTATCAGCTAAGGCTACCTGCTGAGGAGTCGTTACGATGACAGCTCCAGATATAGGATAAGTCTGAGCAACAGTAATATGAATATCGCCTGTTCCGGGAGGCATATCTACCACGAGGTAATCCAGTTCTCCCCAGTCTGCGTCATTGAATAATTGTTTGATCGCTGATGTGGCCATAGGACCTCTCCAGGGAATAGGTTGATTTGGATCTGTGAAAAAACCGATGGATAATAACTTAAGATCAAATTTCTCAATCGGTAAAATTTTTGTTTTACCATCCGCCGTTTGGACAGATTGAGGTTTGGCTCCTTCCAGTCCAAACATAATCGGAACTGAAGGACCATAGATGTCTGCATCCAAAAGCCCCGTTTTTGCACCTTTTTCAGCAAGTGCAATGGCGAGATTTGCAGCGACCGTAGATTTACCCACTCCACCTTTTCCGGATGCAACGAGAATAATATTTTTGATACCCGAAAGCTGATTACCCTCCCGGCTCGTCACATTGGAGGTCATATTGATATCTACAGTTAGATTTTTGTCTATAAACAAGGCTATCGCATTTCGGCAGGCATGCTCGATATGCCCTTTAAGCGGGCAGGCCGGCGTAGTTAATACAACATCAAATTTTATCTTATCCGGAAATATTTCGATATGCTGAATCATATTAAGTGTTACGAGATCCTTTTTTAGATCCGGTTCTTCTACATGACTCAGGGCATTTAATATCTGTTCTTTTGTGATCATATCTATGGTATCAAACTACAAAACTAACTATTGCAAAACATAATCCTGTCATTTGGATGTTTTTAAAGTGCAATTTTGATCTTACCTCATTCTTTTGAGCTGTGATAATATAGATAAAGGTCGAACGGAACAATATTCCTGAGCTCTGAAATACATTCCAAATCAAAGAAACTAGTTTATTTTCCTGCTCCAAGAATGATGTAATTTGCCTATACTTGTATTGTATAACAGATAAGAAAACAGGCTTTTTTTCGTTCATTTATTATGCTCAAAAAGTTTTTTAATAAAATTACTCCTACACAGAAGCGGTGGATCATCGGGATACTGTCCGGCATTATATTGTTGATGATTGTCGGCGTTTCCTATGGGTTGAGTAAGCGGGATGCCATTTTGCAAAGAGCAATAGCTTCTGCCAAAGAGAAAATGGATAAAAAATATGGGGTTGATCTGAAAATTCAATATTACGGATTTAAGGGATTAGCAACAGTTATTTTCAAAAACGTATATGTTACGCCTAAAGGAAAAGATCAGCTTGCACATATAGATGATTTCGCCGTGTCGGTGCGTATATGGCCTTTGTTGTTCGGAGATGTAAAAATCGGACAGATTGAAATGAATAAGGCCAATTTTACACTGATCAAAAAGGATAGCATAAGCAATTATGATTTCCTGTTTAGAAAGAAAAATAAGGATTCTGTTGATACGCCCAAAGCCGAAAAAAATCTGGCAGCTTTAGCAGATGGAATTCTGAAACAGGTTTTCTTCAAAATTCCCAGAAATATGGATGTTCAGGATT
Organism: Sphingobacterium sp. UBA5789; assembly: GCF_002418355.1. Classification (NCBI taxonomy): domain Bacteria; kingdom Pseudomonadati; phylum Bacteroidota; class Sphingobacteriia; order Sphingobacteriales; family Sphingobacteriaceae; genus Sphingobacterium; species Sphingobacterium sp. UBA5789. The sequence continues at coordinate 30,633 of NZ_DIDX01000008.1, forward strand.
TTGAAGTGTCTTTCAGAGATGACAGTACTTATCAGCGCTTACGGATACCCCGTGCCGAGATTAGCGGAGGTGATATAGATGCTGCCTTGTTTCTGAATGATAATGATGCACAATGGAATGTGGCAGGATATGTAAATCCTGACCGGCAGGAACTGAATCTCAAACTGTCTTCTGAACAGAAAGATACGGAGTTTCCTTTTCTGAAGAGTAAATTCGGAGTGCGACTAAGCTTTGATGAAATCGAATTTGATTTAAATAAAGTAGACCGAAAAGGGAAAGAGATGTTAACCCTTGGCGGGGACTGGCATTTTAAAAACCTGAAGTTGCATCATTGGAGATTGTCTGATCATGATATTAATCTGCCGGAAGCCACTTTAGAGGGAGGAGTAAATATTGGTGCGCAATCTATAGAGCTTCAAGAGGGGAGCAAAGTCAGGGTCAGGGATTTCGAATTCAGTCCGAAGGCAAAGTATATTCATAAACCCCAGCAGATCGTTGCGTTAGCTGTTCATACCGGTAAATTTGAAGCACAGAAATTCTTTGATGCTATTCCAAACGGACTTTTTGAATCTGTAGAGGGCATACAGGTTTCGGGACAGATTCAGTATGATCTGGACTTTGAGGTCAATCTCAAAAAACCGGATCAGCTTAACTTTTCTTCCCGTATGGATGATAAGGACCTCAAGATTGTTAAGTGGGGAAAAGCGGATATCAGTAAACTCAATTCTCCGTTTGTATATACGGCGTATGAAGATGAAAAAGTTATGCGCGAAATTCTGGTTGGTCCTCAAAACCCCAAATTTGCTCCGTATGAAAGTATTTCCAGGTATATGCGTACCACATTACTGAATACAGAAGATCCTTTCTTTTTTAAACATAACGGATTTCAGGAAGAGGCTTTCAAGCTTTCTATTGTTACCAACATAAAAGAAAGAAAATTTAAACGTGGAGCAAGTACCATCTCCATGCAGTTAGTGAAAAATGTTTTTCTGAACAGAAATAAGACACTGGTTCGTAAGCTGGAAGAGATTGTACTCGTCTGGCTGATGGAATCTTCTCATCAGGTGAGCAAAGAACGATTGTACGAGGTCTATCTGAATGTAATCGAATGGGGAAATAATGTGTACGGTATTACAGAGGCTGCAAATTATTATTTTGGTAAAAAGCCTTCTGAAATCACGCTGGGGGAAAGCTTATTTTTGTCAAGCATTGTTCCCCGTCCCAAAAAAGGACTGTACGCCTTTGATTATACAGGACATCTGAAACCACAGATGTCGAGGTATTTTAATACCTATGGAAATATCATGGTCAAGACCGGTCAACTGGCCAGAGATACCACTGTGGCTAATTACGGATTCTATACCGTTGTTCTTCAACCGCATCTCAGACCGTCAAGACCTGCCGGACTGGTTGTAGATTCCTTGCAGAATATGGATGATGAACAGGAAGAAATGATCAAGGAACTGGAAAATGAAGAAAAGGAAAAAAGAAGCCTCTTTGATAAAATATTAGGAAGAAAGAAAACAGACGAAGAGGAGAATAAATAATATGAAATACCTTACAGTAGATAATCTGGAATTTGAGATTATGATTGATCATGATCAGATACAAAAACGTATACGTTTGATAGGGATTGATCTGAATATGCGTTTTGAAAATAAGCACCCTGTATTTATCGGTGTGTTAAACGGCTGTTTTATGTTTATGTCAGATCTGATGAAACAGGTTGTTATTCCCTCAGAACTTTCCTTTGTTAAACTAGCCTCATACAAGGGAGTGGAGAAAGAAGATATTGCAGAACTGATAGGCGTAGGGATGGATCTCACGGGCAGGGATGTCATTATTGTCGAAGATATTATTGACTCGGGCCACTCATTGAAATATACAATGGATGCTTTGGAAAAATTAGGAGTAGCCAGTATTTCAGTTTGTGCATTGTTAATGAAACCGGCCAATCTTCAGGTGCAGTTTGATAACATCATGTATATAGGTTTTGAAATAGAGAAAGAGTTCGTTATCGGATACGGGCTCGATTATAACGGACAATGCCGTAATCTTCCGGATATCTATCAACACATTCCTTCGAGATCTTAACGATCTCTGAAGGAACATGTAACAATGTGATCATTCACCATACCTACCGCCTGCATGTAAGCATAGCAGATCGTTGTCCCAAAGAATTTCACCCCTCTTTTCTTTAAATCTTTTGCAATCGCATCTGACTCCGGTGTGCTGACGGGTACATCGCTCATGGATTTTACTTCATTGATGATCGGGGAATTATCCGGCAGGAAGGAATACAGGTAATTGTAAAAACTGCCAAATTCCTGCTGTACCTTCATAAAGATCTTCGCATTCTCGATCGTACTCTTTATTTTCAATCGGTTACGGATAATACCCGCATCCTGCATTAATTCCTCCACATCCTTTTCTGTAAACTCAGCCACTTTCTTATATTCAAAGTTGGCAAAGAGACGGCGATAATTCTCTCTTTTTCTCAGGATGGTAATCCAGCTCAAACCCGCCTGTGCAGATTCAAGCACCAAAAACTCAAATAGTGTCTTTTCATCCTTTACCTGTTTACCCCATTCCTTGTCATGGTATTGACTGTATAGTTCGTCTGTTCCACACCAGGAACACCTTATAACTGATTTTGGCATATTGATTATGTTTAAGTGGTCTTCTGATTTTTTATTTTAACTTTACATCTTCAAAAAAAGAGCTATGTCTATATCTGCGAAGCAATTCGTTATTTTATTTTTGATAGTCGGAATGGGTTTTTTGTTGCCGTATCGTTCGGTAGCAAATATAAGTATACAAACTGACTCCTTGTACGTAGATAGTGCCTCTTCTCTTCAAAAGATGTACCCGCTTATTATGCCGGATCCTGATCGTGGAATTAGCATTCCACAGGAAATAAAGGATAAGGTAATTGTTACAAACGGAGATTTTATTAAATGGATGAAGTTCGCGGATACATTAAAGAAAGATCAGCCGGATGCATTCAGGTCAGGGGATGCTAGGGAAAATCGTCCGGTATGGATTGTAAGCATTATTATGATACTCGTATTTGCAGTAGCGTTGGTGCGCATGTTTTTCCCATTGGATTTCAATGTTATTATTGAAGCGTATTTTAAGGACCGGCTGTTACAACAGGTCAGTAAAGAAGATAACATGGCAACCTCCTGGTCTTACATCTTTCTGTATATTATCTTCAGTTTCACGTTAGGCTTGTTTTTATTGATGTACGATGCCTATATGTCAGGTAACGGCTATTCGTTGACATTAAATAATTTTCTCAAAATTTCGCTGATCGTTGGAGTCCTGTTTATTCTCAAAATTCTGTTTATAAGATTTATTTCTTTTGTATTCGAATTGGATAAATTGGTAAGGGAATACATTGCGGTTCTATATTTAGTTTATTTTAACAGTATGTTAATTCTGATGCCAACAGTCTTGGTTTTGAGTTTATTGCCGTCTGCTTATTTTACATTCGTAATATCATTCTCAATAATTTTAGTTTTTATTTTGTTTATTTACAGGTATTTACGTACTGCTTTTCATTTGTTTGGTAATCTTAGGTTCTCTCTTTTTTATTTAATTTTGTACCTTTGCTGCCTAGAAATCGCACCGATATTGATATTAGTGAGAACGTTGAGCAAATAAATGAACAATATGCAAACTTCTGATGTAGAAAGAGCCAAGAAAGTAAAGAGTATTCTAGTTACTATTCCAAAACCAGATAATGATAAGTCTCCTTATTTTAATTTAGCTGAAAAATATAACTTAAAGTTAGACTTCAGAGGCTTTATTCATGTGGAGGGAGTGCCTGCAAAAGATGTAAGAAAGGATAAAGTCAACCTTTCAGAGCATACTGCAGTAATCTTTACCAGTAAAAACGCTGTCGATCATTTTTTCCGTGTTTGCGAAGAGATGAGATTTGAGGTTTCGGCAGAAATGAAGTATTTCTGTATTACAGAAGCAATTGCACTTTACCTTCAAAAATACATTCAATATCGCAAGCGTAAGATTTTCTTCGGAAAACAGACCGCAAAAGATCTGGAAGATGTTTTGAAGAAGCACAGCAAAGAGAAATTCCTGTTCCCATGTTCGGATGTGGCGAATGAAGAGACACAAAACTGGCTGCAGGTTAATGGATACAATTTTACGCCGGCAGTTTTGTTCCGTACTGTCATCAGTGATCTTTCGGATCTGAAAGATGTATTTTACGATATCATTGTTTTCTTTAGCCCTTCCAGTGTACAGTCACTTTATGAAAACTTCCCTGATTTCAAGCAAAACAACACACGCATTGCTGCTTTCGGAGCAACGACACAACAAGCGTTATTGGATCACGGATTGATTCTGGATATTCCGGCACCTACTCCTGCAGCTCCGAGTATGACAATGGCTGTAGAACAATACATAAAGTTGGTAAATAAATAGAATAAAAAAAATCTTAATAGGAAAGGGCGTCTATAATGACGCCTTTTTTGTTTTCTGAGAAGAACAGAAAGTCAAATTCTATGTTAATTATGTAGGGGTATACTGACAATAAAAAAAAAATTAAAGAGGAAAACGCTGAATATTGATTAAACGTTGTATTTTTACACATTGACCGTCGATAAAATGTTGTTAAAGAGGGTCCTGAATTTTGATCTGCTTATTTGTTCAATTGCATAATTAACAATGAATTATAATTTATTTAAAGTTCTTACTCTTGCTGTTATGGGCTCGCTGCTTATCAGTAGCTGCAAAGGCCCGGGTAATAACGGAGAGTTACTTGGGGTGAGATTAGATAAACTGAAAGCCAATAAAACACCTTATGGAATGGTTCTTATTCCCGGAGGTACTTTTATTATGGGACAGTCCGATGAAGATATTACCTTTTCACAAGTATCTCAAAACAGACAGGTGACTATTGCGCCTTTCTATATGGATGATACAGAGATCTCTAACAGTGAGTACCGTCAATTTGTGAACTGGGTACGTGACTCTATCCTCATCACCAATTTTCTAGGTGATGATTCTTATTTTATTCAGAATCAAGGAACAGCTCCTACTTCCGGAGAACGCCATATTGACTGGAATAAAGTACAGAGCAAATCTCCGTGGAAAACAAAAGATCAGACCCAACGTGAACGTGTCAACAGCATGTACTATCAGGGAGAGGATCGTATCTTCGGGAAAAATGAAATCGACGTAAGATTGCTTAAATACCATTACGAGTGGTACGATCTCCGCAGAGCAATTGCAGCGAAAAATGATCCTTCCCGCAGCAGATCAGAATTTATAATGCGAGATACAATCCTGGTATATCCGGATACAACGGTTTGGGTAAGTGATTTTAGCTATGCACAGAATGAGCCTATGGTAGAAGGATATTTTTCCCATCCTTCATTTGATGAATATCCTGTCGTTGGTGTTACATGGAAACAGGCGCAGGCCTTTAATACCTGGAGAACCCGTCTGTTTAATAATGCAGCAGCTAAAAACAGAGAAGTAGAACGCATGCCTTATCAGCTTCCTTCCGAAGCGGAATGGGAATATGCTGCAAGAGCCGGAAAGAACGGTATGCAATACCCATGGGGAGGACCTTCAGCCAGAAATGCAAGAGGTTGTCTGATGGCGAATTTCAAACCAGGAAGAGGTAATTATATCGATGATGGCGCAGCGTATACTGCTCCGGTATATTCCTACTGGCCAAATGATTTCGGCTTATATAATATGGCCGGAAATGTTGCAGAATGGACACAATCGAGCTATGACGAATCGGCCTATTCTTTCGTTCATGATATGAATCCCACTTACGCTCACAGCGCTAAGGCGAGCGATCAAAATGCTATGAAACGTAAAGTTGTACGTGGAGGATCATGGAAAGATATTGGTTATTTCCTGCAAAACTCTACACGTCAGTATGAATATCAGGACACTGCAAAATCATATATCGGATTCAGATCTGTAACACGATATACAGGCGTGACCAAATAACAGCGAACTACTAATTTTAAGAAAGACATAAATTATTTTTAAGAAAATGGCAACAAAACGTAAGTTTAAATTTGGTATCAACACCTTGATCAACTGGGGTGCTACTGTCGTAATCATTGGATTGATGTTTAAAATTCTCCACTTTAAAGGTGGTGAGTGGATGATAGGTATTGGATTGGCTGTTGAAGCTCTTTTGTTCTTCATAATGGGTTTTTTAGCGAGCGAATCAGAAGTAGACTGGACAAGGGTATATCCTGAGTTGGACGAAGATTATAACGGTGAGTTGCCAAAAGCTGGTGCACGCCCTGCAGTTGCAGCAGTTCCTGCAGCAACAGGTAATACAGCAGCATTAGACAAATTATTGCAGGATGCTAAAATAGATGAAAACCTCATTGGTAATTTAGGAGACGGACTACGTACATTCAGTGACAAAGTCGCTTCTATCTCTAAAGTCGCAGATACCGCTACTGCAACAAATCTGTTTGCAGATAAATTAAATGCGGCATCAGCAGGTGCAGCAAACCTGAGTTCTGCATTTGACCGTGCAGCTGCGGATTTGAAAACATTTAATGAATCCTCTACTGATATGCAACAATTTAAAGAGCAGGTAAGTACGTTCAATAAAAACTTAGCTTCTCTAAATGCGATCTATGGAAATATGCTTTCTGCTATGAATCCAAACAAATCATAAGTAATCTTTTAATAATCGAAGTTTATTAATTAAAAAATTACATTATGGCAGGTCGTAGAGAAACACCCAGACAGAAGATGATTGGGATCCTATATTTGGTTCTACTAGGATTAGTAGCCCTGAATGTTAGTGATTCCATTTTAGATGCATTCAAAAACTTAGCAAACAGCTTAAGTACATCAACCCAGAATACGCAAGCTGGGATTGATAATATGTTTTTGTCTTTTCGGGAGACAAAAATGAAAGAAAACCCGGAGCGTGCCAAACCTATTCTAGAAAAGGCAGAGAAGGCACAGCAGTTGACAGCAAAATTGACAGCTTATGTTGATGAACTGAAAACACTTTTGGCACAGGAAGGTGGCGGAGAAGATAGTGAAACAGGAGATCTGATCAAAAGAAACAATACAGATATCGCTTACCGCCTGATGATAACTGAAAAACGTGGAAAGCAATTGCGGGATATGATTAATTCCACAAAAGATGAATTAGAAAAATTGACCAATAAAGAAGTCAGTTTCAGTTTGTTTGCTCAGGATCCGGCACCACGTGCGGGTATTAAAAAGAGTTGGGAAGATTCTAACTTCGGTGATGGTATTCCATTGACTGCAGCGATCACCGCATTAGAAAAAATCAAAGCAGATGCTAAGAATACAGAATCAGCCGTTGTAAAACATATTTTCGGTAAAATGGATCAGGCTGTTGTGAATCTGGATAGATTCTCTGCTGTAGCAGTGGCTCCCACGTCATATTTGATCCAGGGACAGCCTTATACTGCTAAAGTATTTCTGACTGCTTATGATTCGAAATCCAATCCTAGTATTTCAGTAAACGGTGGTGCGCTGAATGTGAAGGATGGTCAGGGACTTTATTCGGTCAACACCTCTTCCGTAGGAGAGTTTAAATGGCAAGGTAAAATTCTTGTAAAACAGACAGACGGAACAATGAAAGAGTATCTGACTGAGCCTATGACTTATCAGGTAGCAAAACCATCTGCAGTAGTATCTCCGGACGCTATGAACGTATTGTATATTGGAGTTTCAAATCCAATTTCAGTATCTGCTCCCGGTATTCCGATGAGTAGTATTCAGGTGGCAGGAAACGGAGTGACAATCTCCGGATCAGGTGGTAAATATGCTGCTAAAGTGACTACTCCTGGAAAGGCAACAGTAAGTGTTTCTGCTAAGATTGACGGTAAAGTACAGCAGCTGGGAACAACAGAGTTTCGTGTAAAACGTATACCTAAACCAGCGGCAAGAGTTGCAGGAAAAACAGGTGGCGCTATTTCGGCAGCACAACTTAGAGGTCAGAATGTAGTTTCAGCAGCATTAGATAATTTTGAGTTTGATGCTAAATTCAGCATTACTAAATTTAATATGTATATCCTGAAACCAAGAGTTGATCCTATTGGTCCTTACCAATCTTCTGGTTCGAGCTTCTCGGCACAGATGAAAACAGGATTAGGAGCAATTACTCCTGGTACGTTAGTTGCGATTTACAATATTGTGGGTGTTGGTCCTGACGGAGTAGCACAAAATCTGGATCCTATTTCATTCCAGGTTACAAATTAAATACAGGGATAGGACACTATTAAGATTTTTTTAAATCCACAAGGAATCTAAAATCTGATAGTGTTTTAGCCGTTTAAAAATAAAAAATATACGGATGAAAAAGTTAGGTGTTTTATTGCTGTTGGCTTCTGCTTACACACCATTTGTGTTTGCACAACAGGAGAACCTCTCGAATAGTACAAAACCTATTCAGGTAGAAGAGCCTCCTGTTGATGGATATGCCGTGAAATCCGATATCGCAGAAAGAAAAGTAATCCCCTATGCGAATGTCAGACAGACTGATATTGCTTATAGCAAACGGGTATGGAGAGAAATCGATCTGCGTGAGAAGATGAATAAGGCATTTGCATCTCCTAAGTCCAGATTGATCGATATTATCGTAGATGCTGTCATGAAAGGTGAATTAACAGCATATGATCCTACTCCTACAGAAAATGATCCAAACGGTGACAGCTTCAAAAATGTACTTCCTGTGGATCAGGTAATGTCCCGCTTTGGGGGAGACAGTACTTTGGTAGAAGAGTACAATGAGAATAATGAGGTCGTCAAATCACATTATGAAGCAAGAAAATTCAGTGGCGAGAATGTTGTCAAATTCAGAATAAAAGAAGACTGGATATTTGATAAGCAACGTTCTGTATTTGAGCCACGTATTGTGGGTATTGCTCCATTGATCACTCCAAACATAGAGGGTCTGGCAACTACACCAGTTCTTCCCGGTAACTCAACTGCAGCAACAGGAGGAAATCCTTTTGATCCGTTTGCAGTACAACCGGAAACACCTGCAGCAGAGACACCTGCAACAGCAGCTTTGCCAGCTCAGGAGAATACGTTCACCCCTCAGGTAGATGCTACTCCTGCTTTTTGGATCTATTTCCCGGAAGCAAGACATGTATTTGTAAACAAAGAAGTGGTAAACAGACATAATGATGCTACAGGGCTTAGTTATGATGATGTATTTATCAAGAGAATGTTCTCCAGCTATATTGTAAAGCAGTCTAATCCGGAAGATCTGAGGATAAAAGATTATATGGCGGACGGTGTAGACAGACTATATGAGTCTGAGCGAATTAAGAAAACATTAATGGACTATGAGCAGGATTTGTGGTCATATTAAGATAAAAATGTGACCTCTGTCACCCTTATTTAGAAATATTCTTATTAACTTGTCTCCTCAGTTAGTGGTCTTAATAAAAGGAAATATTATATCACTACTCAGAGCACTTAATAGGAATATTTTTTTTTAAGTTTGTATTTAGAAGATAAATTATACAGTCAATCTTGTGAAATTAAAACCAGTCAATAGTATCTCAGGAATAGCTCCAAGTGATTTTATCAGAGATTACTTGAAAAAGGGTCAACCTGTCATTATAAAGGACTTCATAAGTCCTGAAAGTACATGTTGGAAGAAATGGAGCTATGACTATTTCAAGGAAATAGCCGGAGACGAAATGATTTCTGTATATGGAAAGGAAGAAGAGTCCAGGGATCGTGCGGCGAGCGCACCGGTAGGTAAAATGACCTTTGGTGATTATTTAAACCTGATTACAAAAGAGCCTACAGAATTACGTTTATTTCTGTTTGATTTGTTAAAACTCAGACCGGAACTGAAAAAAGATGTCATCTATAATGACGTAACCGGAGGCAAAGTATTACAGTGGCTGCCGTATATGTTCTTCGGAGGAGAGGGATCATCTACACGTAATCACTTTGATATAGATATGTCGCATGTCTTTATATCCCAGTTTCAGGGTGTGAAGAAAATATGGTTGTTTCCGAATAGCCAGTCCGATCTGATGTATAAGTTGCCTTACAATTTTCATAGTATTGCTAATCCGAAGTTCAGCAGTCTGGAAGAGTATCCGGCGCTTAGGTTATTAAACGGTTATGAAGCCGAAATCCATCCCGGAGATACACTATATATGCCGGCAGGTTGGTGGCATTATATTCAGTATGCTACGGAAGGTTATTCTATCTCAGTAAGAGCATTGCCTTCTTCATTTAGTGAGAAGCTTAAGGGTGCCCGAAATCTGTTTATTACGCGTTATTTTGATGATACAATGCGTAAAATATTTAAAGACAAGTGGTTTGATTACAAAATCCAGACAGCTAAAGTCCGGGCAAACCGCGCAATGAAAAAATATAAGTAAGGAGCATTTGCATGCTTCTTATAGTAAAAGGCTTGATCATGTTCTGTATATGATCAAGCCTTTTCACTTTATACCCACTTTATGTCGTCATTAACGACTTGTATGGGGAGAATATGTAATTTTCGCTGTGCTGACTTACTCTGAATGACACCTGCGGATCAAACAATTCCTGAAGTTTATTAGCCAGCAAATTAGCGAAACGTTCTTTTTCTTCCGCCAGAAAAGCTCCGGAGAGATCCTGATCTGCCTTTTTTATCTTATTTTTATCATCTGTAAATTCTACTTTCGTCTGAAATAGCGTTCCTCCATTCTTCATTTTCCTTACTACATAGAGATTCGGTTCTACATTTCGAATGTTTTTCGCTTTTTCAAATACATACGTGTAGAATAATGTCTGTACCAGAGCCTTATTCAACTTTTTGCCATCTGTATTGAATGCCTCTTCCAGGCTTTTATAATCCAGTTCGTCACTTCCGGTTTTATAATCTACTATACGGGTTACTCCGTCCTGTCCGATATCCACACGGTCGATAATTCCTTTCATATGAATGACCTGTTGCCGGCCATTGATATCGTTAAATTCAAAAGGAACAATCATCTCCTCTTCCATCTGAAGAATAGTAAAAGGTGCAGAACGCTCATCATGATCCAGGATAATATGAATATACTCTTTTACAATGGCCATGATGACCCTTTGTATACCTGTAAAGTTTACCTTTTTGTTGTGTTCGGGATAGAATTCTTTAATAAAATTTAGCTCAATCAGTTTAGTGAGTTCTTTTCGCTTTTGCGCTATACGTTCAGGACTGATAAAATTACTCTCGGCCTTCAGCTGATTATAAAAATCTTCCATTGTTCCATGTAATATGGTTCCGAGATTATTAGCTTCTACGACTTCATTGACCTCTTCAGGTTCACTGATTTCTGCAACATACTTGTAAAAGAAGTCAATAGGATTAGCAATATATGTAGTAAGTGCAGATGCAGATAATGTTCGTTTACCGGATAAGTATAACCCTAATTTATCCATTATTGCTGCTGTCTTGGGAATCACCAATTCCTGCTGATCTTCTACTTTGATTTGCAAATGTTGATCCTGATAACGGAATTCAAAATTGCTTTCAAACTCTAACTGTTTCAAAAACCTGCTGGGCTCTCCCGTGTTACTTTCGTCTGTCAGGCTGTTGTATACAAAACTTAGTTTTTTCGCACGTTGCACCAGTCTGTAAAAGATATAGGCCGATATCGCATCCTGATTTTCGAGTACCGGCAAGCCGTAGGCACGCCTTAAGCTATCGGGTATAAAACTGTTTCCGACACTGTTTTGCGGGATTATACCATCATTAAGACCTAAGATTACCACATGATCAAAATTAAGATTACGTGTTTCCAGAAGTCCCATTACCTGCAGGCCGCTCAGGGGGTCGCCACTTAGTGGAACAGATATAGCTTCCAATGCTTTCCGGATCAATGCTGCGGCAAATTTAGGAGCAAATTTGTTTCCGGAGGTTTGTATGTGCTGCGCCAGCGTGTCGTGCATTCTGTTTAACTCCTGAATCGTTTTGACAAACAACTCTGCATCCAGCTGTCGTAAATTTTGCTGTTCCAAATGACGTTTGGCAAGATATTCCAGCAGAGATTTTAACTCCCTGGTCAGACTTAATGCATCCGGGACTTTTTGGAAAAAGAATTGGAATATGCCTTTTTGCTGAACTAACCGTTCTAGCGGAATGACCACCAATTGCTCTTTTACAAAGGCAGCCAGTACCTGGGTGCGTTTTTTCTCATCGACAGCAATAAGCGGATGTGTCAAAAACTTCTCTACAGTTCTGTATGGAACGTTCAGTTCTTCAGCAGAGCGGGTGTTCATCATATCAACCTGATGAGATAACCACAAATCTGCCAGTCCGAATAAGGGGGAAGAGGTATACCCCAGTCCCATAGTTACATTCAGATTAACCTGTATGCTTTGTTCATCAGAAGGGATAGTCTGCAGTGTCGGTAGTAATAAGCTTTCATCAGCCAGTACAATCACCGTCTGGCCATAAGAAGGATCTTGTTTTAATTGCTTATAATCTTCAGCTAGAACCTGGTTGAGAATTTTAGCCTGTGTCGTCTGTCCCTGTACTTTATATACAGTTGTCGGTGTAGCCAGCTCAGTGATCAAACTCCGTTGATTGTTCAGCTCATTTTTTAAGCCGTACAGATCGATATTCTTCCTCAAAAATAAACCAGCTTCATGGAGCGGATCATTTAGATAGTAGCTGTCGGTATCAAAATAGAAGAGTGTTTTTCCCTGATCCTGCCATCTTTTGAAAACAATAGCTTCCGTCTGGCTTAGGGCATTGAACCCGACTAAAATGACTTTGCCCTGGTCAAAATTGTTGACAAACTGAGAGTTAGAGCAGGTTTGATGAGCCAGCTGTCTGTAGATCTGCCCCATAGTGGTCAGACCTTTCGCTTTAAGTGCATCATGAAATAAGCGATATAAAAGAGGCATTCTGCGCCACATGCGAATGAAATTCTCTTGCTGTCTTTTGTGTTTGCCTTCTGTATAAGAAGTCCAGAATCTGGAAAGAAACTGATGCTGCTCTTCGGTCAGGAAGTCAAATTGTTGATTAATAACCGCAATATCCTCCAGCTCCTTAAACAAACGGTCAGCCTCTACATTATCCATGTCGATCTGTCCAAAATCACTAAGAATTGTTTTGGCAACGGGAAAGAACTTGTCCATCTCGATCTGTTTCCCGGATTCTTTTAATAACAATTCATTATACAGATTGAAAAGAGTAAAGAATTGGGTGTAGAAATCGGCAACGTTCAGATGGGTAGATTGTGCAAAGAATTCCTGTATAGTGAATACGGAAGGACTCCAGAAAGGCCTTTGGTATATTTCTGATAAATATTGATTGAGATAGGTCACAGGTCTTTTGTTATTAAAAATAATAGCACAGTCCTGAAGGCGATCTCCAAATTTGGCTACTAAATCTTCTGCAACTTCTTTTAAAAATGGTTTCATACTGCGCAATTAAATAACAGGTTTAAGTGTATTAGTGGTAGCATAGAATAAATATCCTTCCACATCTTTATAGCCCATCTGACTTAAAAGATCCATATAGATACGAACCTGATCCAAATGTTCCGAATGCTCCTGAAATGTAAATTTATAATCGATGACGGCTACAAAATTGTCCTGAATCAGTATTTTGTCCGGACGATAGACATGTCCGTCCGCACTGACAATAGATCTTTCCGAAAAATGCTGCTCTGCTTTAGTCAATAACTCATTTAACTGTTCGTGTTGTAATACTCGTGTTGCTTCCTGCAGAAACAGGAGCTTTTCCTCTTCCATAATTGTTCCTTCTAACAGGAGACTATCCAGATAGGATGGGAGCTCGGCTAAAGATTTTATATCGGCAAGTATGGTATGAAGTATACTTCCCTGCCTTCCTGCCTGTCCAATATGAAGAACGTGAGCCGCATTTTTTTCCTCCCGGGGAATATATATATCAGATAATCTGTCGGAAGTAGGGTAGGTATGCATGCCTATCGTTTGAGGAGCATCTTGTTTTCGATCTGTCCGAACCGGTTTTTCAATATTATACACGTCTTCAGATTCAAAATGTTCTGCTAAAACAAGTTGGAAAAGATCGCCTGTATTGCTTATCTTTTTCAAATCTTTCTTTTCCTTGATCCCTATATACAGATAATCTTTTGCCCGTGTGGTTGCCACATAGATCATGTTAAGGGCATCGATGTGGCTGTACAAGTTCTCTTCAAAGTAATAGTTTGCCACACTGGACTTTGCTAATTCATCCTTGTATTTCAAAGGTATACTTTTCAGGGCCTCATAGGGCGTATTAACTGCGGGGACCCAGAATATTCCATTTGTCTTTCCGCCCAGATCCAGGTTACAGAATGGAATAAATACAGCGCGGAAAGCCAGACCTTTGGATTTATGAATGGTCATGACCTGTACTGCATTAGCAGCATCAGGAGAAGGCAGTGTTTTTCGTACGCCGTCTTCTTCCCACCAGTTCAGAAAACTTAATATCCCTTTTTCTCCTTGTTTTGTTGCATTTGCGGTAATATCCCGGAATGAAAGGAGGTAAGCCAGATATTCCTGTTTCTGGTCCAGACCATATGCATGGATGATACGTTCCACCAGTTCCGGTAGAGGCAGTTGCATCCAGTTATTGGCTTCTTCGCATAAGGCAGGAGGGAGTATTCCTGAAAGCTGTGATAAGCTCTTTCCTTTGATCGTCAGGAATATATCAGGGTCAATGGCAATGTCCCGGATTTTATGATAAAGCGAAATACAATTAGCCTTATACAAAGATGTATTTTCATCATATCCTACCAGAATATACAGAGTGTTGATGATCAGCTTTATAGCTGTGCTGTTTGTAATCATCAGCGCATCTCCGGACACAACAGGAATACCTGCAGCCATCAGTTCGTTTACAACGGACTCTGCCTCTCCATTGGTCCTCACCAGTACACACATCTCACTGTAGATATAATGGAAATCCTGCTGTATACGCCGGATTTCTTCAATGGTATCCTGCAGTGCGTATTCTCTAAATACGGAATCGCTGAATATTCGCTCCTCTTCTTCCTGTTTACTGAATTTGCTGATCTTGATAATTCCCCCCTCCGGGGTTCTTGGAGTTGTATTCTGCCGGACATTTTCAAAAATAGAATTGATAATATCGTGATAGCCTTTGGCAACCCACCAGTCCAGGAGTTCTGTCTTTTCGGTTTCTGCTACTAATAAATTGAGTTTATCCTGCAGTAGACGGGGAAAGGAAGCGTATAAAAAGTTATTAAATTCAATAATAGCCGAACTGCTTCTGTGGTTATCTTCCAGATTGTCATCCACAATATGATGGCTACCCAAATCTGCTTTGGCTCCGCTTTCAAGTATGCTCCAGTCGCCATTACGCCAACGATATATAGACTGTTTTGTATCGCCAACGATAAGGTGGTCAATAAATTCTTCGCTGGGTGCAGAGATTGCATTCTGCACTAAGGATCTGAAGCTTTTCCATTGGGAAACGGAAGTGTCCTGAAACTCATCAAACAGAAAATTTCGATACCGGTTGCCTATTTTTTCCCATATAAAAGAAGGATTATCTCCCGCATCTTCAGTGATTCCGGTTAATAAATGCTGTGCATCGCTGATTAACAGATTTCCACTCTCCTCACGGTATGCCCGCAGTAAGAGAGCAAGTTCCTGCATAAGACGAAGGTAATACACATTGTTCTGGAATTGAGTGGCCAGGATATACGATGCTTCTTCATTCTGAAAATAGGTACACAGGTCTTTTAATAACGGATTGATGGAATAGAAAGGACTGGTATCTGTATTCTTCTGAAACCACTCTTCCGGTGTGTCAATCAGTTTGTGCAGGGAGGAAATCTGGCCAAAGTCTTTCTCTGTGATCTTGGTCAGTTTCAACAGAGGATTGCGGGATTTACCCTTGAGATCGTCTGTTGAGAGATTGCTGTCCCGGAATGCTTGTAATACCGACTGCGCTTTTGATACCAAAGATTCTTCTACATACCTGATGTGCTGTTTGGTCAATTGTACATATTTCGAAAATTCCTTTTCTATATTCGAATAACCAATTTCATTAAGTCCCGTCTCAAAATCAGTAAAACGTTCTTTAAATATTTCGCGGGTAAGGCTCAGGAGTTCTCCTTTATAATTCCAGCTTTTATCATTATCGATACGTTCTTTTGCGAGATCGACAATCCATTCTACCAGCTCCGGTTTATCATCTAATTCCAGATCCAGTCTGTCGACCAACTGATCCTGCACTTTGTCGAGATTCATTTCAAGGCTATATGCGGCATCAAGTCCTAGTTCAAAGGCAAATCCCCGAATTACCTTTTGTACGAAACCATCAATAGTGCTGACGGAAAAATGGCTGTAGTCATGCAGGATACGACGGTATATTTTCTGTGCCCGTTCCTGTAATTCGATATGGGAATACTGCGGATAGGCTTTTAAAAGCAGTTGTCTGTAGTTGTCTGTTCCTGGAGATGGATCATTGTTTGCCAGTCCTTTTAATACATCCAGAATCCTGGTTTTCATCTCCTCCGTGGCTTTATTTGTAAAAGTTACAGCTAATATTTCCCGATATTTATATTCGTGATGAAATAACAGCGTCAGATAGTGCACTGCAAGGCTAAATGTTTTACCTGATCCTGCTGAAGCTTTAAGTATTTTTAGAGGTAAGATCCCTGACATAAATGAATACATATGTTTTACAAAGGATGAAGTTACATATTATTTGGCAAGAGCTCTTCTCCTAATCAAAAAGTCAGCCCGCAATTCGTTTATGAAGATTCTATAGGCTGAAGACAGATGAATTTAATCCCTTGATTAGATAAGAGTTGACAATCCGGAATAATCTTTTTATCTTTGCGTCCCCTCTTACATACAGTACGGGGGATATGTTGAATACATAAAACAAAATTAAAACATGGCAACTAAAATCAGATTGCAAAGACATGGTAAAAAAGGAAAACCTTTTTACCACGTAGTAGTAGCAGATTCACGTGCACCACGTGATGGTAAATTTATCGAACGTCTTGGTTCTTACAACCCTAACACAAATCCTGCAACTATCGTTTTGGATTTCGAAAAAGCGTTAGATTGGATGAACAAAGGTGCTCAGCCTACTGATACTGCTCGCGCTATCCTTTCTTACAAAGGTGTATTATACAAAAAACACTTAGAAGGTGGTGTGAAAAAAGGTGCTTTCGATGCAGCAAAAGCTGAAGAACTATTCGCAGAATGGTCTAAAGAAAAAACTGCTAAAATCGATGGTAAAAAAGATAGTCTGACTTCTTCTAAAGAAGAAGCTAAGAAAGCTGCATTAGCTGCTGAAGCTAAGAAAAAAGCTGACAAAGCAGCTGCTATCGCTGCAAAAAACACTCCTGCAGTAGAAGAATCTGCTGAAGAAGTAGAAGCACCAGAAGCTACTGAAGGCGCTGAAAACACTGAAGAAACTGAAGGATAATCACATATCACGAAGTAAAAAATTAAGCCGCCCCGCAAACCGGGACGGCTTTTTTGTAAAAGATGGAATCTGATAGTCCGTCTGAATCTTTATTTTTATATTTTACGTTACATCATGACCATAGATCAGAGTTTTTATATTGGATACATCAGCAAGACAAGAGGACTGAAGGGAGAACTGCAGCTGTTTTTTGAATTTGAAGATTATCAGGATCTGGATATTGATGTACTTTTTGTGGAGATCAATAAGAAGCTTGTCCCTTACTTTGTAGAAAATATCAAGTTACAATCCAATAGTACGGCCTACCTCAATCTCGAAGATGTAGATCATATTGATAAAGCACAGCCATTGGTACACAAGAAAATGTATCTTCCTAATGATAAGATGCCAGAGCGTGATCCTGATGATTTCAGACTGACTGATCTCAAAGGCTTTCTGGTTATTGATGAGGTACATGGTGAATTGGGGGAAATCATAGAAGTTCAGGAATTGCCTCAGCAATTTATAGCAAGGGTTGATTTTAAGGGAAAGGAGCTGATGTTTCCGTTGAATGATGATCTGATACTGGGTATTGATCCTGAAGAAGAGATTATTGAAGTAGACCTGCCGGAAGGTTTGGTAGAACTATATAGCGAATAACAAAAAGCTGCTCTTTTCTGAGTAGCTTTTTCTATTTATATTCGGGAACCAAAACTGAATTGCTGCAATCCTGTATTATGAAATATATTCTTTTATTCCTCTTGCCTTTCTTCATCGGATCGTGTACCGAAACAATCCAGCTTCAACCGGGGAATTATCAAATGACATGCGGATATAAAGAGTCTGTTTATAAGGCTATGAAAAAGACCGACAGGGGAAGTGTAGGGTGTAACGTTACCTGTGAACATGAGATTTATCACCGCTCTTTTCTCGTATTGAATAAGGATAATACTTTCGTACTGGCCATCGAGGATGTCCTAATGCACGGGGATTATGAATTGGTAAAGAATGAAGTTAAGCTGAAGGACAAGGACGGTTCTGAATTAATTTTGGAGATCAAGGAACAGCGACCGGATTGTATTCAGCTTGTGGGTGTTTTTGATGAGGTCAGCAGCCGTGCAATATCAGCAAATGAGCGTCTGTATTTTAATTTTACGTTAGATAGTACCCAATCTGTTGAGACGGATAGTAAATTTACATACGAAGTCAATACATGGAGAATTGCTCCGCTGGACAGCGAATCGGATGCCGAAATCAAGACAAGATTATTGAATAATCTGGATTACGTCTGTGCATATGTTCAGCATGTACTCCATTCAGGGGTCTATCACGGATACAAAATGGACGGAATTCCTACTCCGCTGCGATATCTTGAAAATGGTATCGTACTCCGGGAATGGGATGATGTACCGCAGAGCTGGAAAGATATCTTTTATGATGAGACCGACGCATACCGAGCGTATGAGATGTTGTACGAAACATTTAAGAATACAGATGCCAACCGATATAAAAGATCGGGTCTTCTGGTTGTTTTCTATTACCTCAAAGATCTCCGGAATGCCCTCAGTGACAAACAATAAATAGAGATAAGTGACAGGTTTTACTTTTTTAATTTTGACTTTTCACTTTGAATATCGATATTAGTTACGCTTATAGTGAAAGGCAGAGGGACTAGACCCAATGAAGCCTTGGCAACCTGTCTTGGAGACAAGGTGCTACATTCTACCCCAACTAAAGAAGGGAAAGATAAGCGGAAACACCGAATACCTGGTGTCTTTCTCTACGAGCCTTCATACATTATTTTATTATTGAAATTAAAAAGTGTCAACATGAATGAACATGTTGAAGTTTGGCCGGCTAAATGAAAATTATTGACCATATTCAAAATGCCAAAGGTAAAACCTTGTTTTCCTTTGAGTTATTGCCTCCTGCGAAAGGACAGAGCATACAGAGTATATATGAAACCATGGACGAAATGATGGAATTCAAACCTCCGTTTATAGATGTTACCTACCATCGCGAAGATTACCTGTATAAAGAACATGAAAACGGACTTTTGGAAAGAGTATCCTATCGTAAACGTCCGGGAACAGTAGCAATCTGCGCTGCAATAATGAACAAATATAAGGTAGATGCTGTTCCTCATCTTATTTGTGGTGGATTTACGAAAGAGGAAACTGAAAATGCATTGATTGATCTCAACTTCCTGGGCATTGATAATGTGCTGTTGCTAAGAGGAGATGCACGCAGAGGAGATGCAAACTTTATCCCGACAGAAGGAGGACATTCTTTCGCGACAGATCTGCTGCAACAGGTGTCAAATATGAATCAAGGCAGATATCTGCATGAGGATGTCGAAACTTCAGAAAAAACCAACTTCTGTATAGGTGTTGCCGGATATCCGGAGAAGCACTTTGAAAGCCCTAACTTTAATACGGATTTCAAATTTCTAAAGAAGAAGATAGAAATGGGAGCAGAGTTTATTGTAACTCAGATGTTTTTTAATGTTCAGAAATATAAAGACTTTGTAATCAAATGCCGGGAGCATGATATTAATGTACCTATTATTCCGGGATTGAAGCCAATTACTTCCAAAAAACAATTGGTGACATTGCCTCGTGTCTTTCACCTGGATATTCCGGAAGAGCTTAGTGACGCCATTGCTGATTGTCATACTAATGCCGATGTAAAACAGGTAGGACATGAATGGCTGGTACAGCAGTGTAAGGAACTGATAGAATTTGGCGCTCCGGTGCTTCACTTCTATACCATGAGTAATCCGGGACCCACCAAAAAAATTGTGGAACAGTTGTTCTAAATTCGTTTTAAATCAACAAATCACAAGACCTGCATATTACATATACAGGCCTTGCTTGTTAAATAGGATGCTGGGGGTTAAAAGATATATTTGAGTCCGAATTTGACTCCGTTTTGAAATCCGGAATTCACACCAATATTAAAATCATTTGCTGTTTCTCCATCCTTAGGTTTCACTGCAGACCAGCCAACCAGTCCGAAAGATGCTTCTATTGAAAAATGACTGCTCAGGAAATAATCTATTCCCGGAGATAGCTGTACACC
Source organism: Sphingobacterium sp. UBA5789 (assembly GCF_002418355.1). Lineage (NCBI taxonomy): Bacteria > Pseudomonadati > Bacteroidota > Sphingobacteriia > Sphingobacteriales > Sphingobacteriaceae > Sphingobacterium > Sphingobacterium sp. UBA5789. Next base: position 51,124 of record NZ_DIDX01000008.1, read on the forward strand.
ATATCCGGTGAATTTGCTGTCAGCTTTTACCCCATTTGCATCAATGGTATTTTTGCCAAAAGTCAAAGGAACTGCTGCCTGACCAAAAATCAAAAAGTTGTCCGTGATGCTCCAATATTTCCGGGCCAATGGCTGTACGATAAATGCTTCTTCTTTGCCGATAACATCAGGAACCGTTTTATCTTTCTGACCTAAATATCCTACGCCAATACCAACTGCGGTCGTTGGGGCAACGAATGTACCCACAACAGGAAGGACACTGTAATGCTGAATATTTCCGTCCGATTGAGTGGAATAACCTGCCTCGCCCATGATAAACCATTTTCCTTTGAATCCCTGAGCCTGAACAGCTGCTGTACCGATAAGTAACATTGCAATAATTGAGAATAATAACTTTTTCATAGCATATAATATTTGTTTAACTACTTCAAATCTAAGTAGCATAGGAGCTTAAAAATATGATCGGAATCAGGAATTAAAATAAGTGCAGAGACAATTTTATATTTCAGAAAATGGAAGAAAATAATGCAGACAGGCAACATAAAAAAGTCCTGTTCTTCTTTCGCAGAACAGGACTTTTTTTTAATTGTGGAGATATGCTTATCCTTTTTTGACTTCTTTTGCCCAGGAGTCTTTAAGGGTGACAGTACGGTTAAATACCAGATGATCCTTAGCGGAACGGGTATCTAATGTATAATATCCCAGTCGGATAAACTGATAGCCTCTGCCTAATTCCGCATTGGCCATATCAGGCTCTAAATAAGCTTTAGGAATAATTTTAAGACTGTCTGCATTGATGGTAGATTTGAAGTCTTCTTCTGCAGCAGGATTTTCTACGTTAAACAGACGGTCATAGAGTCTTACCTCAGCTTCTTGTGCATGTGGCACAGATACCCAATGAATCGTTCCTTTTACTTTAAGGCCACTTGTATCTTCTCCGGATTTTGAATTTGGAATATAGTTACAGTGAATTTCTGTGATATTACCATTTTCATCCTTCACAAAATCATGGCATTCTACGATATAAGCATGTTTAAGACGTACAGATAAACCAGGCCCTAAACGGAAGAATTTCTTTGGAGCATTCTCCATAAAGTCTTCACGTTCTATCCATACTTCCTTGCTGAACGGAATTTTACGTGAGCCTTCCCCGCCTTCTACTTCCGGATTATTTTCTCCTTCCAGTTCTTCTACCTGTCCATCCGGATAGTTGGTAATGATCATTTTGACAGGATCTAACACTGCCATTCTGCGCCATGCTGTCTTATTCAGATCTTCACGGATACAGAATTCCAGCAGACTTACATCGATAATATTTTCGCGTTTAGCAATACCAATACGCTCACAGAAGTCTACGATACTGGCAGGTGTGTAGCCGCGACGACGTAAACCGCTGATCGTAGGCATACGCGGATCGTCCCACCCTTCAACATGTTTTTCATTTACCAGTTGCAGCAATTTACGCTTACTCATAACCGTATAATTCAGGTTCAGTCGCGCAAATTCATACTGTTTTGAAGGGTAAATCTCCAATTTATCTATGCACCAGTCATACAGCGGGCGGTGAGGAATAAACTCCAGTGTACACAAGGAGTGAGTGATCTTTTCAATCGCATCACTTTGTCCATGTGCAAAGTCATACATCGGATAGATAGGCCATGTATTGCCTGTACGGTGATGGTCTGCAAATTTGATCCGATACAAAAGCGGATCACGCAGATGCATATTCGGATTAGCAAGATCAATCTTTGCACGTAAAACTTTTTCACCTTCTTTATATTTTCCGGCTCTCATCTCTTCAAAAAGTGTGATGTTTTCCTCTACTGTACGATCCCGGTAAGGTGTAGGTATTCCTGGCTCAGTAGGTGTGCCTTTTGCTGCAGCTATTTCTTCAGCAGTGCTGTCATCTACGTAAGCTAATCCTTTTCTGATGAGTTCGAGTGCGAAATCATAAAGTTGCTGGAAGTAATCGGATGTATATAATTCCTGGTTCCATTGAAAACCAAGCCATTGAATGTCTTTCTTAATGCTTTCTACATACTCTGTGTCCTCAGTCACAGGGTTCGTATCGTCAAAGCGAAGGTTTGTTTTTCCATTATACTTCTTTGCTAATCCGAAATTCAGACAGATGGATTTAGCATGTCCGATATGAAGGTAACCATTCGGCTCAGGAGGGAATCGGGTCAACACACGACCATCGTGCTTGCCTGTCCGAAGATCCTCCTCAACGATCTCTTCAATAAAATTTAATGATTTTACTTCATTTTCCATGTTACAAAGTTAGCTATTAAGCATGATATTTTTATATGCTAATCACCGTACATAAGACGCGTATTTCAAAGGTTTTCCTATCTTTAATTCCTTAATTGACAAGTATTCATTATGATCAGATTTACAGGCATTTTGCTCGCATTGTTTCTTCCCTTTTTATCATTTGCTCAAAAAAACAAAAAACCAGCATTATTAGTTTATGGGAATGACATTGAAGCTTTTTCTGCAGCCTTGCAAAGTGCAAAGTCAGGAGTGGCTACTTTGTGGATCGTCGATCAGCAGACGTTAGTTCCTTCTCTCACAGAAAAAAGTATTACATTGTCTGGTCAGCACAATCTGGATGCCGGATTATGGAGATCGCTGCTGTTTGCTGCAAATCCAGCTCTTCCGAAAAATGATTCATCAGTCCGGTTATTAAGAATCGATACGAATCCTCAGCTTTTTAAGAATGGCATTGAACGAATGGTTAGCGGCGAACCTAATCTCCGGATGATTAAAAATCAAAAAATTACCTCCTTAAAACGAACGGGTAAACGGTGGGATATTGTATTAGCTGATAAAGCTAAATATGAAGTGTTGTCTGTTATAGATCTTTCTGCAGGAAATGAGCTGGTCGCATTGGCCGGGTTATCTCTCATGAATACGATAGAATTGCAGGAGCCGGATGCATATACTCTTCAGGATCAACGGACGATTCTGGCTAGCGGACGTCTGGCTGAAAAGACATTGTCTATTCCTTTAAACGTATTTTTGCAAAGCCAGAAGGATAATTACTTCCAAAATCCGTTAGGCAACAAACTTAAGTCCGCATCTGCAGATGATATCCCGTTCAGAAGTGCTGTCGGACAGACGTTGGGCGCCATGGCAGCATATTGTGCATTTTTCAAAACAGATGCTGACCAGATTGATATCCGTAAGTTGCAGGATGAATTACTACAGTATGATGCAAAGATTATCCCTTATGAGGATATTCCGGTAGACGATGTGCATGCCACAGGTTTACAAAAATTCGGTCTTGCCGGAGTGTTGAAAGGTGAATTCAGAGAAGGAAGATATCTGTTCAACGGGGAGGATAGTGTACGGTTTGATGAAATCAAACCCGTGTTTAATCAGTTGTATTCCCGAAGTCAGATCTGGTTTTTAGATAATGGAGGAGATATTATAAAGTGGAAAGACCTGTTGAGTCTGATTAAATATGTTAGTCAGCGGGGAGATGAGCTGGATAAACAGATCATGCAGGACTGGCATAAAAAATTAAAATTTGAAGGGGAATATGATAGTACTAAAACGGTAAGCAAATATCAGTTTGCTGTTATTGTCGATAAATACTGTAAACCTTTTGTTGTACGGACAGACCAGTCCGGTAAAATAATCAGGTAGTAAAAAAGGAGATCCGATTCGGATCTCCTTTGATTTAGTTAAGAGTAGGCAAACACTTTTCCTAAAGATTCATTATTTGTGAATGTGGTGTCAAGATCGATCAGCTCTCCGGATCCAATATTGATTACCATACCGTGTACGGCTAAGTCATCACGTTCTTTCCATGCATTCTGTACAATAGATGTGGTACAAAGATTGAATACCTGTTCTACAACATTTAGTTCAACCAGACGATTTGTTTTTTGTTCAGGATCTTCGATTGCATCAATTTCAGCAGCATGTAAACGATATACATCCTTGATATGACATAACCAGTTATCTATTACACCAAATTGTTTACGGCTTAAAGATGCTGCAACACCACCACATCCATAGTGACCTGCAACGATTACATGTTTTACTTTAAGAACATTGACCGCATAGTCTAATACGCTCAGCATATTCATGTCAGAGTGTACACATACATTGGCAATGTTACGGTGTACGAATACCTCACCAGGCTTTGTGCCGGTAAGTTCATTTGCCGGAACACGGCTGTCTGCACAGCCTATCCATAAAATTTCCGGATTTTGTCCTTTTGCAAGTTGTTGAAAACGGCCGGAGGTGTCATTTTTAACAAAGTCCATCCATTCCTTGTTGCCATCTAAAATTTTGTCGAATCCTAACTTTAAATCTTTATTTTCCATTGTTAATATTTGAAATTACTTCGTGAAAATTTACCGCTTTGATATATACAAATCTCGGTAATTAAATGTTTTATTTTTTATAAACTATATCTGTTAATTGAATATCCCGCCCTTTACTAATCGCATTTTGCTGGAAGTCTTTAATGACCTCAATGACGTCTTTATCAATGAATTTACTTTGTGACCCATTAATTTCGATTTTATCAATGTTCTTGGGTAAGCTGTATAATTTTTGCTGAATCGGCACTTTATTCAGAAAAGTAACTTCTTCGGCAAGTGTAATTACAGCCTTCTCATTATCATCCTGTTTGATAATATCAAATTTGAATGCATTTTTCATATTTGCTTTCAGGATATAGAACGTTGCAACTACTATACCTACACCAACTCCTGTCAACAAATCTGTAAATACTACTACAGCGATTGTCATGAAGAAAGGAATAAACTGATCCCAACCCTTAACATACATCTCTTTGAAGAGAGCAGGCTTTGCTAACTTATAACCGGTATGCAATAGAATAGCGGCAAGACAAGATAGTGGAATCATGTTTAATACAGTAGGTATAGCTAATAAGGCTATAAATAACCATAAACCGTGTAACATCGCAGACTGACGTGTGCGTCCACCTGCATTTACATTGGCAGAAGAACGTACGATTACCGAAGTCATAGGAAGACCACCCAGCATACCACTGGCCATATTACCCACACCTTGTGCAATCAGCTCTCTGTTAGTTGGTGTGTTGCGTTTGAACGGATCTATCTTATCTACAGCCTCTATGCTAAGAAGTGTCTCCAGACTGGCAATGATAGCAATTGTAAAAGCTACTATCCATACCTCTTTATTTAAGATCTGAGAGAAATCCGGCAGCGTAAATAGGCCAGTAAATTCTGAAAACGATCCTACCACAGGTACAGTCACAAGTTGTGCCTGACTTAACTGAAAGGAAGTACCCTGAAATGCCATCGCTAAACCAAGTCCCACTGCTACAACTAATAGAGGTGCCGGAATTTTGTTTACCTTCGGAAGTTTAGGCCAGTAGATCAGAATCGCTAATGAAAGCAAACAGATGATCAATGCACCATAACTAATTGAATCCAGTAATGTATCTGCAAAAGCAGCAACACCTCCACCGTTATCCATTTCAAAAGCATGTTTTTCCGTTAGTCCCATCGCTAATGGAATTTGCTTGAGGATAATAGTGATACCAATTGCAGCAAGCATACCGATGATGACAGAGGAAGGGAAATAATTTCCGATCATACCTGCCTTCACGATACCGAGAATCAATTGTATAATTCCGGCAATTACTACCGCTAATAAAAATGTCTCATAAGCGCCCAGTTGCTGGATCGCACCAAGTACGATCACCGTCAGACCTGCGGCCGGACCACTGACACTAAGAGGTGATTTACTGATAGAGGCTACTACAATACCTCCGATTATTCCCGTCAAGATGCCTGCAAAAAGAGGTGCTCCCGATGCCATGGCAATACCAAGACATAATGGCAAAGCCACTAAAAATACGACAATACTTGAAGGGAAATCATATTTTAAGTCTCTTTTCGATAGTTTTAGAAAAGCAGACATACGTGTACCAAACATAAAAATGGTGTTTTACTGTTAAAAAATCTAATGATAATAGTCTGAGACCCGGATACAGGTGCTCAGCTCAACTAATGCGATAGTTGATTAACAGTTAGGCGGAGGGGTGGGTACAGACGGGTGAAAGGCACAGATGTGTTTTTCATCCCACAAGTGGAATTCATTATTCTTGACGACTGTCTCCGGACAGGAGAATGTAGTAATGTCGGCAGTTCCACTGAAATATTTAGAACCACTATCCTGATGATCTTCAGCCTGAGATGGCGCTTTTGCGTTATTCTCAATCTCAATCTGTAGTACGACTTGCAGGATGTGATCCTTGTCTACAGAAGAAGAAAAGATAGGTGTAGCAGAAATCATCATCTTCGTGAAGAAGATGAAAAAGCAAATTAATGCTGATACTTTTCTGTGCTTTCTGCTAAACATTCTGGTTCGTGTTACTTTATACTAACAACACAAAAATAGGCGAAAAAAATAAAAAACAAAATTAAAGACTAAATAAATGACTTTTTATAACATAAATTTTGCAAAAGATGACTTTTCAGATACAAAATTCTATTCAAAGCTTTTTGCACGATCTTTGATATAGTCCGTAAACTATCTTATCTTCACATTATATCCGGAGATAGTATTATAGAACTTTATGGTAACAAAGGAACAATTTATTGAAAAGATTACAGCCTCTTATCAACCTAAGGGTGCTTTTATTTTCCTGGGTGCAGGAATTTTCAATGGAGAGATCGTCGCAGAAGCAAAAGTAAACCTTGCACTGAAGATGATGAACAGACATGGTCTGATTGCCGGTGCTACTGGTACCGGTAAGACGAGGACTTTGCAACTTATTGCAGAACAACTTTCCAATGAGCAGGTTCCAGTATTTATGTTGGATGTGAAAGGTGATTTATCCGGCTTTGCGCAGGAAGGAAAATCGAATCCGGCACTGGAGGAAAGAGGGCAGGCTATTGCATACCCTTTTCAACCTCAGAATTTTCCTGTAGAGCTCTATTCGCTGAGTGGCAATAAGGGGATTCCGATGCGGATCACTATAGAGGACTTCGGGCCGGTACTTTTGTCCCGTATACTGGATTTGAATGAAACACAGTCAGGTGTATTAGCGGCGATATTCAAATATGCCGGTGATAAGCAAATGCCGTTAGTAGACCTTGTTGATTTAAAGAAACTGCTTTCCTATCTTTCAGATGGGCCAGGAGCGGCAGAAATCAGTAATGATTACGGCCGAATCAGTTCAGCTACCTCCGGGACAATTCTGAGAAAAATAGTAGCCATCGAACAGCAGGGGCTGGCACATATTTTCGGAGAGAAAGAATTTGAAATTCAGGATCTGTTCCAGAAAATAGACGGTAAGGGTGTTATCAGCCTTTTAAATATTTCGGATGTACAGGACCAGCCTTTATTGTTTTCTACATTTTTATTAAGTCTGCTTGCACAGCTTTTCAAAAATCTTCCGGAAGTAGGTGATCTGGACAGACCAAAACTTGTGTTTTTCTTTGACGAGGCTCATTTGTTGTTTAACGGTGCTTCGAAAGCATTTCTCTCTCAGGTAGAGCAGATCATACGCTTGATCCGGTCAAAAGGAGTTGGAGTGTTCTTTTGTACGCAGGCTGCAACGGATGTACCCGAAACAGTTCTTGGCCAATTGGGGAACCGTGTTCAGCATGCGCTGCGGGCATTTACGCCCAACGATGCCGAAGCACTGAGGAAGACTGTAAAGACATATCCGCATTCTGAATTTTATGAGATAGATAAGATTCTTACTTCTTTAGGTACAGGGCAAGCCATGATCACCGTATTGAATGATAAAGGTATTCCTACCGAAGTAGTCGCTACGCATATGATAGGGCCGCGCTCTGTAATGGGGCCTGTAGATCCGCAAACGTACACGGACATTATCAATAATTCGCCTTTACTGCAGAAATATAAAGAGTCTGTCAATAACCGTAGTGCAGAAGAAATTATTGAAGAAAAAATGGAAGAAGCACAACGGGCTAAGGCTCAGCAGGAGGCTGCCAAAGCGCAGTCAGCATCAGGTCGTCCCGCTTCTAGAAGACAAACACCAATGGAGGCTGCACAGAAAACAGCCACCACTACATTGGCCAGAGAAGGCGTGAAGTTACTAAGTAAGCTGGCTAACGGACTTTTAACAGCTTTTCTAAAGAAAAAATAATAGAAATTGTATCTTTGCAACTTTCAGTAACACTGTTATTTTCAACTTGTAAACTATAATAAAAAATATGGGTAAACCAACTTTATTGATATTAGCTGCGGGAATGGCTAGTCGCTATGGTTCTTTAAAACAAATTGATAGTTTTGGTCCTCACGGCGAGACTATTATTGACTATTCTATTTATGATGCGATTAATGCCGGGTTCGGAAAGGTCGTATTTATTATCAGAGAAGAATTTGTCGATAAAATGAGAGAAGTCTTTGACGCTAAGTTGAGCGGTAAGATTGAAGTTGATTATGCCTTTCAGGATTTCGATTTAAAAAAATTTGGAATAGACAGAGAGATAGAACGTTCTAAACCATGGGGTACAGCACACGCTGTATTAAGTGCGAAGAATCAGATCAATGAGCCCTTTTGTGTTATCAATGCAGATGATTTTTACGGAACGGATTCTTTTGTGAAGATGGCAGAATTTCTGACAACAGAAGTGACAGATAAGCAAATGGCTCTCATGGGATTCCGTGTAGATAATACCTTGTCGGATCATGGATATGTATCCAGAGGTGTTTGCGAAGTCTCAGACTCTGGTCATATGAAAAGTGTAACTGAACGGACAAAGATCTATTATAAAGAGATCTATGGGGAGAAGAAAATTGTTTTTGAGGAAAACGGAGTAGAGACTGAGCTGGATCCGAATAGCCGTGTTTCTATGAACTTCTGGGGTTTTACACCATTGGTATTTGAACAGGCAGAAAAAATGTTCCACACATTTGTGGAAGAAAATGCGGATGATCCTAAATCAGAATTCTTTATTCCTTCTGTAGCAGATGCGCTGGTTCAAACAGGACAGACAGACTTTAAGGTAATCCCTACTTCATCCAAATGGTTTGGAGTAACTTATAAAGAAGATAAAGAGATCGTTCAGGAGAGCATTTCCAAGCTTGTAGCGGACGGAGCTTATCCGGAAAAATTATTTTAAGCGATAGATACGATTAATAGAAATCCCGTAACAATATGTTACGGGATTTTTTTATGTTTGATAATAAGTTAACAATCTCTAACACGATAAGCCTGTGCTCAGAAAAATGTTTAAAATCCTGATGATAATTTTCGGTTCTATCATCGCCATTGTATTAGTTTACTGGTTAGCAGAACGTATTCTATCCCGGATACCCGCTCGTGTGACCACATCAGACGCTCCAAAGACCATCACGGTATACATTATGTCTAATGGCGTACATACAGATCTTGTACTTCCTGTAAAGCAGGGCAACATGGACTGGACAACTATCTTCCCTTACAGTAATAATATAAGTAAAGATACAGTCTATAATTATGTGAGTATAGGCTGGGGAGATAAGGGATTTTATCTGAATACACCGGAATGGAAAGATCTTAAAGCTTCTACAGCGTTTGTGGCAGCAACAGGTCTGGGAGAAACAGCATTACATGTAACTTATTATAAGCGTATCGTGGAAGATGAACTCTGTTATAAATGGATGATCGATACAGCTCAATATCATGCGCTTATAGATCATGTTAAGGAAGCATTGGATTATGATAGTCAGGGAAATCCAATTGTGATACAGACAAACGCACAGTATACAAATTCGGACGCTTTCTATGAAGCTAAAGGGGCTTACAGTATGTTTTATTCCTGTAATACCTGGACCAATCAGGGATTGAAAAGAGCAAATATGCCTGCCGGTATGTGGGCAACACTTGATAAAGGAATATTAAGCCATTATAAAAAGTAAAGTTTATTTGTCATAATGTAAAGTTTATTTTACATTTGTCTTATTAACAAATGTAAACCTATGAATCATTATGAAAAAAATTCCTTTATTACCCCGATATTTCCGTTGGATAGGCGTGGTTTTATTTACACTGACCCTTGTTCTTTATGTAATTGATAGCATAGAAAGAGGAGGAGAAGGCATCTACACTAAATCTTTTGTTCTTATCAATGATACTTTTATGAGTGAAAAAGGATTTCTGAAGTTTATGGAGGTGGAAATTACATTGACTTTGTTTCTTAGTTTAACTCTTTTTGGTCTGGCTGCTATAGCATTTTCAAGGAATAAGGTTGAGGATGAGATGATTAATTCAGTCCGGTTGTTTTCGTGGTCCTGGGCTATTATTTACGCCTTGATTTTCTGTTTTATCGCTACTGTTTTTGTTTATGGTACTACGTTCGTGAGGATCATATCCTTATTTCCTCAGGAACTGCTGTTATTTTATATCATCATCTTTCATATTAGTATTTTCAGATTAAATAAGAAGAGTATAGGTGAAGAATAATATTAAAATAAACAGGGTTATAAAGGGGTATTCTCAGGAGCAATTAGCCATTTTGGTAAATGTGAGCAGGCAAACCATTAATGCATTAGAAGCAGGTAAGTATGTTCCTTCGACCGTACTTTCTTTAAAAATATCGCAGGCTTTGGAAAAGTCTGTTGAAGAATTATTTGAGCTGGAAGAGGAAGATTAGAGCTTAAAAACAAAAGCCCGAAGGTATTACCTTCGGGCTTTGTTATGTAAAAAGGAGGTTGTTATTTTACCTCTTCGTAATCTACGTCAGTTACATCATCTGCTCCGCCCTGATTTCCACCTGGCTGGCCTTGTCCGGCATCACCCTGAGGTTGTGCACCATTGTTAGATGCTGCATACATTTCTTCAGAAGCAGCATTCCATGCAGCTTGTAATTCTGCTGAAGCAGTATCGATATCTGCAAAGTTTTTAGCAGCATAAGCAGTTTTTAATTTCTCTAAACCAGCTTCGATTGTTGCTTTTTTGTCTGCAGAGATCTTATCTCCGTATTCTTTTAGTTGTTTTTCAGTAGAAAATACTAAAGCATCTGCAGCATTGATTTTATCTGCTTCTTCTTTGATTTTCTTATCTGCATCCGCATTTGCTTCAGCTTCTTGTTTCATTTTTTGGATTTCTTCATCAGATAAACCTGAAGATGCTTCAATACGGATATTTTGCTCTTTTCCGGTTGCTTTATCTTTTGCCGAAACCTTGATGATACCGTTGGCATCAATATCAAATGTTACTTCGATCTGAGGCACTCCACGAGGAGCTGAAGGAATATCATTCAGGTGGAAACGACCGATTGTACGGTTTTGAGCTGCCATTGGGCGCTCACCCTGAAGGATATGAATTTCTACAGAAGGCTGGTTGTCAGATGCTGTAGAGAATGTTTCAGATTTTTTCGTAGGAATAGTTGTATTCGCTTCGATCAACTTGGTCATTACACCACCCATTGTTTCGATACCCAATGAAAGAGGTGTAACATCTAATAACAATACATCTTTTACTTCACCTGTCAATACACCACCCTGAATTGCAGCACCTAATGCTACTACTTCATCCGGGTTAACACCTTTTGAAGGCTCTTTTCCAAAGAAGTTTTTAACAGCATCAACGATTGCAGGGATACGAGTTGAACCACCTACAAGGATAATTTCATCGATGTCAGATTTGCTGTATCCGGCATTTTTCAATGCAGATTCACAAGGTTTGATAGTACGTTGGATTAGATCTGCAGCAAGAGATTCGAATTTAGCACGTGATAATGTACGTACCAGGTGTTTCGGACCTGTAGCATCAGCTGTAATATATGGCAGATTGATTTCTGTAGAAGTTGTGCTTGACAATTCAATTTTTGCTTTTTCAGCAGCTTCTTTCAGACGTTGCAATGCCATAGGATCTTTTTTCAGATCAAAGCCACCGTTTTCATTTTTGAATTCATCGTTCAACCAGTTGATGATTACATTATCAAAGTCGTCACCACCTAAGTGTGTATCACCGTCAGTAGATTTTACTTCAAATACACCATCACCTAATTCCAGGACTGAAACGTCATGTGTACCACCACCACAGTCAAAGACAACGATTTTCATGTCTTTATGCGCTTTATCCAGACCATATGCCAACGCAGCAGCAGTAGGTTCATTGATAATACGTTTTACTGTCAGACCTGCAATCTCTCCTGCTTCTTTTGTAGCCTGACGCTGTGCATCATTAAAGTATGCAGGTACAGTGATAACGGCTTCTGTAACTTCCTGACCTAAGAAATCTTCAGCAGTTTTCTTCATTTTCTGAAGAATCATAGCTGAAATCTCCTGAGGAGTATACTTGCGGTCGTCGATTTCTACACGAGGTGTATTATTGTCACCTTTTACAACATTATATGGTACATGTTCTGCTTCTTTAACAGATTCATCGTAAGATGTACCCATAAAACGTTTGATAGAATAAACCGTTTTGTGGGGATTTGTAATTGCTTGACGTTTTGCAGGATCACCTACCTTGCGCTCTCCTCCATCAACAAATGCAACGATAGAAGGTGTAGTACGTTTACCTTCGTTGTTGGCTATAACTACTGGCTCGTTACCTTCCATTACAGCAACGCATGAGTTCGTAGTACCTAAGTCAATTCCTATAATTTTAGACATATCTTGTATTTTATTTATTTTTAATGTTTCGCAATACTATTATCAACCCTTATGCCAATTGGTAGCTTTAGCTCAAAATCGTACAAATAAGGTTTTAAACTATGTTTTGAGTGACAAACTGTCATATCATTGTTTTAATGCACTGTCTTTATTGCTTTGGTATATTTATTTTGTCACATTTGCACTCTCAAAAAACATTATTAGAAGGCAGATCATGAAATTTGAAGCATACTTAGGGTATTTCGAAGATATTCTTAATAATCCTGCGGCACACCAGGCGTATCTGGATGAAGAATATTTTCACTATACCAAAATGAACTGGAGCAGAATGAGCCGTTGGTTAAAAAAGTTTGAACCTTCAGCAGAAACAAAAGCTTTTTTCGCAGCTATTACAACAAAGCAACATTGGATTCTGATTACCGAACCCTGGTGTGGAGATGCTGCACATTCGGTTCCAATGATTTATAAGATGGTTAAAGACAATCCGAATATTGAATTGGATATCCAGTTGAGGGATACAGCTCCTTTTTTAATTGAGCAATATCTGACCAACGGCGGAAAGTCTATTCCTAAATTGATTATTCGTGATGAAGAAGGGAAAGATCTGGCCGTATGGGGTCCAAGACCAGATGGATGTACAGCTGTTTTTGTGGAGATGAAAGCAAAAGGAGCTGAGTTTGAAGAAATAAAAGAAGAAATCCAAAAATGGTATAATCAGGATAAAGGTGAAGAAATTCAGCGTGAACTGATCAGTTTGTTAAGCTGATATCTTTAATGATAGTTATTATAAAAACATAAACGTCCGGCAATTTTGCCGGACGTTTATGTTTTTCAATGAGGTAGGGATGAGTTTTTTTGAGTTTATCGCTTGCCTGCATTCTCCAGAACCTGAGCGATAGCGGTATATCCTCTGGCTTTTGCATGTTCCAGAGCAGTTACATTATCTTTGTCCGGAATATTGATGTCGCAACCTCCTTTTATCAATGTATTCACGATTTCGACATAAACTTCACTGCCATTTCCGAGGACTACGGCTTCCATTAAAGCTGTCCAGCCAAGTCTGTTAATATGATTAATGGGAAATTTCGGAGTTCCTGACAGTAATTTTACAACATCCAGATGTCCTCTTTCGCAAGCGGGTATCAAAGCGGTGCCATGGTAGCGGTTATATATATCGAAGCGGGCTCCGTGTTCAAGAAAAAGCTGTACTAATTCCGTATATCCTGCCGCTCCGGCATACAGAAAGGGACTGTCGAAAATGTCATCCTGCAGATTGACATCGGCTCCGTTGTTGATCAGCAATTTCGCCATCTCGATGTATCGTGACTGGGTCGCAATTAACAACAATGATTTTGCATTTTTATCTTTTGAATTGACATTGGCTCCGTTTTTAAGAAGAGATTCTACTTCTGCCAGTTTATTTGATTTAACAGCTTCTACTATAGAAGTCTGAAGTTGTGACGATGTTTCGGATTTCATATCTGTCTCGCAGGCATTGAGAAAAATGATGGAAAAGAATAAGAAAAATTGATTCATAATAAGATTAATAAATAATGTTACCCTGATGAATTAATGATTTGACAGGTGATATCCGTGCTACAGCTTCTGCGGAGCAGCTTGCGTCTACCAGAATAACATCTGCCTGATCGTTGATCTGAGGCCACTGTCTGTTGCCTTGGTCATCGAGCGGAAGAATATTATGAGTTGCAATCTTTAAACATCTGGATAGCTCAAATTCTGTTGAATATCCATATAACTGAGCCATCAGGTTGGACTTCTGAAGAATGCTTCCGGATCCGAATGTATTCCAATGATCGATGATACTGTCATTACCTGTACGTACATCTACTCCATATTTATAAAGGGTAGGAATTGGCATGATAATTCCTCCAAACGGAACTGTAGATATGATGCCTACATGAGCATTTGCTAATCTTTCGGCTGTCTCCTGTAGTTTCTGATTCTCTAGTTTCGCCAGAACAAAACAATGACTCAAGAATGTTTTATGCTGCAAAGCGGGATTTTCCATTACCTTTTGAATAAGGTATTCTACCGTTTTGAGTCCCGATTCCCCTCCTTCATGAAGATGTATATCTATTCCTTTATTATTGTCCAAAGCCAGTTGGACGATAAAGTCAATACTTTTCTCCATACTTCCATCGATAGAGAAAGGATCTAGTCCGCCAATAAAATCTATATCCATGGTGGCGGCATCTTTCATTAGTTGTTCTGAGTGAGAATAGAATATTCCATGTTGTGGGAAGGCCACCAATTCTGTACCAAACGAATCTTTTTTGTTCTCAATGGCAACCTGTAGATTTTTTAACGAATCAAGTTTAGAGGCAGGCTCTATATTGACATGACTTCTCGCGAAATTAACCCCATGAGACTGTAAGAGCTCGATCAGCTTTTCTGCACGATAAGTTGATGACGGCAAGAGTTGAGGCATTAATTTCTGTTCAAAGACTATCATATCTTTGACTGATCTGTTTTTCTTAGACCGGGCTTTCCAGGGACCACCGTAATAGGTTTTGTCCAGGTGGATGTGCATATCCTTCATTGCAGGAAGCATTAAGAAGCCTTTGGCATCCACGGCTTCTGCATCAGGCTTGTTAGGAAGTATGGCCTTTATTTTTCCGTTTTCGAATTCCAGCGTAAACAAGTCTGTTTTGGTTCCAATGATTTCCTCATTTTCGTATTCAAAACCTGTTTCCAATCGGACATTTTTGAGGACTAATGCTGAATTATTGTATGTGTTGGTTGGTTCCATTTGGATAGCTTGTTTCACAGGGGAGGTTTCTCCCTTTAAGACGCTGCCGCCTGCCAGCAGCAGAGACGAACTCTTTATAAAATCTTTTCTTGATATGGAATGCATAGGACGACTTGAGATGTTTTAACAAAAATAAGAACCTTTAAAGCCGAATTGATGCGGGATTTATTCCAGAACTTGTAAAAATTATAACTGCTCCCGAAATTGACGGGGAGAAACACCTGTCTGCCCTTTGAAAAAATTGGAAAAGTAAGGGATATCATTAAATCCCAGTTCAAATGTAATCTCCTTAATAGTTTTCTGTGAACTGTGAAGTAACCTTTTAGCTTCAAGTGTTGTGCGTGTCTGTATCAGATACAGGGCCGTTACTTTAAGATTATTTTTACAGAGAATGTTAAGATAATTGGCCGATATGTTTAATTGATTCGCATAGAATGCAACTGTTTTCTCTTGCTTGTAATGATTATCAATCAAAGAGTGGTATCGCATCAGCGTAGGGTTTGTCTGGTATACAGTAATATCATCAAATTTACTTTGAATTTCCCGGTTCACTAATTGAGTAATCAGTTTACTTCTGGAATACACAATATCCCAGTAAACAGGATGTAAGGCAAGCTCTCTCTTCAGATTTTCAAATTCAAATAATAGATCGTGAAAAAGAGGCTGTGAAAGTGGAATGACCGGGTGCCCCTGATATAACAAAAAAGAAAACTGCATGGAAGTCGAGAATGTTTCAAATACCCGCTTACTGATCATCAATTGATATCCTGAAGTTTCTTCTCCCAGATCCCATTTGTGAACCTGATCCGGAAATAAAATATGGATCTGAAAATCAGCGACTGAATAATCTATAAAATCTATGCTGTGTATACCGCTGCCTTTTTCGATTAAAAATAAGAGATAGAAATCGTGTTTGTGTGCTTTCTCAATTTTATTCCTGCCATGTGACCCATGATACAGCAAACTGTAATCTGATCTGGGATCAAATTGAAACTCTTTGAGTTCTAGTGTTGCAAAGGTTTCTTTTGTTACCATATCTGGAAATTACAAAATATTCCGTTAAATCTGGTAAAAAAATGACCGGTGGAAAATAGGGATACCGGCCATTTCTATGAGAGCTATTATTTACTTGGCTTAGCGTGAGTTGTCGGTGTGTGTATGATGTCATAATACACCGTACGATCAGTACTGTTTGGATATAGGCGGTAAGTGAATTCTTTCGGTGTCAATACTAAAATATCGACAATTCTTTCAAACAGAACCGCTTGGGTTTCGGGATTTTTCGCAATCAGTTTTCTGGTTTTACCATCTGCCGAGACTGACCAGTCTCCCTGAATTCTAAATACATCTTTCAGATCATAAATAATAAAAGTGCCTTTAATGTCATAATAGGCAAAGCCTACTGTCCCTGCAACATTTGCATCTGTCAGTGCGACATTTTCTCCTTTATTGTTTTTTGCTCCTGTTGTTTCCCAGGCTGTGCTGGCTAAAATTTCGCTTGGCGTAAGTGCAGGAGTGACTTCTTTGTCATCATCACTACAGCTGAATAATAAAGTCGTGCTTACAAGAGTCAGCACAATTAGTCCTAAGTTTTTTAAATGTCTCATAATTATTAGTATTAGTGTGACACAAAATTATCGTTCCTCACGCTAGCGTTTTTGTGAAAAGCGAAGATAAACTTGTGAATTTTATTCCTTAGAGATGAAGACAGTGCCAGAATGTTCTTCAATAAATCAGGCTTGAAATTATTGATGTGATTTGTCTCCTGACTATAATCATATTCAGGCTATAAATTTCAGATATAATAGTTAATTTTAGCATTCAATTTATACAGGTAATGAATATCGAACAACTACGGGAATATTGTATTTGTAAAAAAGGAACTACTGAAGAACTGCCTTTTGGTCCGGATACCTTAGTTTTCAAAGTCGCAGGTAAAGTTTTTCTGCTGGTTGGGCTGGATCAGATTGATCAATTGTCGTTTAATGTCAAATGTGATCCTGAATATGCTATAGAGTTACGTGAAAAATACGAATCTACAGTTTTACCTGGCTACCACATGAACAAAAAACATTGGAATATGGTTTATGCCAATCAAGCCCTTTCGGATAACGAATTATTTGCCCTGATAGATCATAGCTATGACCTCATTGTAAAAGCACTTCCTCTGAAGATCAGAGAGACGCTCTCTTTGTAAGAATAGAAAGTATGTCAAACGGTTAGGTATTACAAAAAGATTACTTCTTATCATCAACTATTTGGTTTAAAAACTTAAAATTTCTTTAACATTAATGTTTTGGTTATTTGGTGAAGTTGTGACTGTTTCATTTGTTCTTTTTGTATAAATATAATTATTTGTTATATAATTTTATTGAAACTTGTTGGTATTGTAGATTTTGTAATATGTTTGATCAAAAAATAAAATAAAATGTTTAAGAAATTTTTAATTGTAAGTATAGCTCTTGTCATGTTTCTGCTGAGCAGCTGTATAAAAGATGAGCCATTAAATATGGAAGCGGATATAACTGCGGTATATTTGGAGAATGGGAATCTGATCACTGACCCGCTTGTTACAAACAATACAATAACTATTTATGTCAAACCGAAAGGGGCAAGCGATCCCGATTATAAGTTAAAGTTTGATCTTACGCCAGGAGCAACAATAGTAGCTAATGTTGATCCCTCTCAAAATTCCGCTAACTCGCTGTCCTATACAGTAACTTCTGAGAATAAGCAATTTCAGAAAAAATATATGGTTAGCATTATTGAGGTAGCAGAAGGCTTTGTACCGTCAGAATTTGGTTTCGAAAACTTCAGAACAGATGAAGCCAATAAGTATCATGAATTCTTCGATGTAGTGAATGGTAATCCGTTTAATAACTGGTCCTCCGGCAATCCTGGTTTTGCAATTTCTCTGTTCGGAGATAAAAATCCGGAAATGTATCCTACAAGAGCTACCGACAAGAGCAGAAGTGGAAAATCTGCGGCTCTTTTGGAAACTAGGTCTACAGGACCTTTCGGGGCAATGTTCGGAAAGCCAATTGCTGCAGGAAATCTTTTCATAGGAGCCTTTGATGTGACAATGGCGTTAGCTTCTCCGTTAAAGGCTACTCGTTTCGGCTTGCCGTATAATAAGGTTCCAAAGACATTCGAAGGTTATTACAGATATGTCCCCGGCAAACAGCTGATCAATAGTGCCTCCGAACCTGTAGAAGGTGAAGATGAGTGTGCTATATATGCAGTCTTTTACAATATAGATGATTTGATGAAAGAAACTCAAAAAAGTTATCTCAGTGGAGAAAATGTCTGGACAAGTAAAAGTGGAGTGGCAACAGCAAAGTTAGAAAGTGGTAAAGCTACTGCAGGTGAGGGGTTTACTAAGTTTAGTATTCCATTTAAGTATACAAAGGATGTTAATATAGATGATGTTAACAAACTCAAATACGGGATTGCAATAGTGATGTCTGCGAGTAAGGATGGAGATAACTTTCAGGGAGCTATAGGAAGTACATTGGTTGTTGATGATTTACAAATAATTTTAAAATAATGAAACCATATTATATATTAACCGTTTTATTCACTATTATTTCAATAGTGACAAAAGCCAGCGAAAACCTCCCTTTGGATAGTGTATCAAACCAGTTTAGATTTACGGCAGCTGTCGGAACGAAGATAGGCGGTTCTGCGCCTTTATCCTTGCCGGCAGAGATACGCAAGATCAGAAGCTATGCTCCTGCATATCCTTTTTTTGTGGGAGTAAAAGCATTATATAACATAGATAATAAATGGGGGGTAAGTCTTGGGGTAACATTTGAAGGAAAGGGTATGAATACAGAGGCTACTGTAAAGGGATATAAAACCTCATTCAATGCCAATGAAGATAAGACTCAGAATATCAAAGGATATTTTACAGGAGATATTGCCACGGATGTGCAAAACCTTTATCTCTCCGTACCTATACAGGCAACTTTCAGATTGTCACGCAAATGGGAGTTTCAGGCCGGTCCTTATTTTGCATTTGCTGTAAATAAAAAGTTTACAGGTACTGCTACAAACGGATATATGCGCAAGGATGATCCTACAGGAGAGAAGATAATTATCGAAAAAGCAGATTATGACTTTAATAAAAGTGTACGTACACTGGATGTCGGAATGAGTCTGGGCTCACATTATAATATATCCAGACGCTATTTTGCTCTGGCACAGTTTGACTACGGATTTAACAATATTATGAAGACAGGATTCGAGAGTATAAGTTTCGGTCTGCATAATATTTTCCTGAATGCCGGTGTAGGAATTAAACTATAAAGGGGCATAAAGCTAATAATCCGACTCTCTTCAGACTAAAATCTGAAGAGAGTCGGGTTTATATTATTTCTTTTTCAAAGTTTTACCCTTCACGCTGTTTTTATGCAGTGCTTCATTGTTTAATGCTTCTTTCACTCGATTTTCAAAAGTTGAAAGATCAGTAAGTGGAGGTTGGGTAGCCAGAGTTATTTCACTTGCTGTTTTGACTGTAGGAGTATATCCTCCGCTGGACATATAGAAATACTTTGGATTGCGCGGGGAAACTCCCTGTTCATAATCAACTCTTTGCCCTTCTTTACCGTCCGTATTACTGAAACGAACTTTGTTAAAATTGATCCATTTACCTGATTCATTCTCCTTGCCCCATGCGTTGAAGTAATCTGCTTCACGGCGAAGCTGACCATTTGGATAGCCATAATTTTCTAAAAAGGAGTGAAATCCATTGAAATATCTGTTCTCTTTTGGAGCCCGCCAGGAAGCTATGTAATTCCATTGCTGTTGAGAAGCAAGCTTATACCATGCGGATAGGATCACAGAATTGTTGTCCTGAGGCAATACGTTCATTAAAAAAGCTACCGTTTCTCCTGTTTTCCAGTTTGCAGATTTGACGTAAGATTGTCCTCCTGTCCCTTCTCCGCCAAATGAATTGACTGTTGTGGCTTCTGACCGGTCTACCAGAGATACATAATCATGTTGGGTCGTACTTGCGTCATGTTCCGCATCTTTGCTGTCCCATACCGAGAATAAAACTCTTCTTTCCGTTTTACTATTTGTCTGTATACCCAGATAGCCTCTGTAGAACCCGATAGCCATATAAAAAGTATGCAGCGGATCTCCACCCTGTGGTACATTTATTTCTTCATAAAGCCAGTTGTATGATTTTGTTGTAGCTGCTGTTGAGCTAAAGTTGATGTGAACAGAAGGTGTAGACTGATAATCGGTTTGATTGACGTGTGGATTGTCCGTTTTACTTTTGAATATCAGATTATGAATCACAATCGCATTGGAGGGTTCGGATTGAGGAGAAAGCTCATACTTATAATAGCCGGTCTGATTTATCCGGATAGTTCCGGCTGATGTAAGGCTTTGTTTACCGTCTCCTTTAAAGACAATCTGTGTTTGCGAAGGTGAGATTTGCAATGGAGCATAGCATGGGTTCATTGTCAGGTTAAAAGTCAGGTTTTTGCCTTTTATAGTGGTATTGTCGAAATCCAGCGTGTAAGTTCCGGCAGTCTGATAGAGATACCAGACAACACTGCGGTTCTTGTTAGTCCAGTTCGAAACACTGCCTTTGTCCTCCGGATAGCCTACCGGAATAGATACCCCCACTTCCTTTTCATCAGGAGTGTAGGGGACCGCATAGGCTTTGTTTGCGGGAATGGTAAATGTTTTTTCCTGTGCATTTAATGTCTGACAGAGGAATATGAACAGCAATAGCGGGCTGATTCTGAAAAATTTTAATATCATGTTAAGTGATTGGTTATGATGTCAGGATCAAAGTTATTTCTTTTGCTGTATAATAATAAGATTATGAGAAGGTTGTGCAATCGATTGATTGCTGAAACACAAAAAAAAAAGGAGAAAATCTTACATTTCCTCCTTCAAAAGTTATTTTTATTGGCTGTGCTTACATCTTTAAGCCAATTTCTCTCAATCGTTCATCTAAATATTCACCAGCAGTATAATCCGGATATGCTTTAGGATGTTTCTCATCAATACACGACGAAAGACAAGCCAGACTCATGGAAGATTTAGGGTGTAAAAAAAACGGAATTGAAAATCTTGAAGTTCCCATTTTTTCCACAGGAGGATTGACAACCCGGTGTGTAGTAGATTTTAGCTTGTTATTTGTCAATCTTTGCAACATATCACCGACATTGATCACAATATCTTCTCCTTTAGCTTTAATCGGGTACCATTCTCCGTCTTTAGTCAATACTTCCAGACCATCTGCGCTGGCCCCAATCAAAAGTGTGATAAGGTTGATATCTTCATGTGCTCCGGCACGTACAGCATCGGGTGCAAGTTCTTCAGGATGTAATATAGGGAAATAGTGAATTGCTCTCAGAATGGAATTCCCATTGATAACGTACTGCTCGAAATAATTTTCTTCCAGATCAAGATAAGTTGCGATAGCTTTTAATAGCTCCCGGCCTGTATCTTCCAGTTTTTTATATACTTCTGCAGTAATCGTATTGAAACGAGGTAACTCGTTGACCTCAGGATTATCCGGGAAATCTGTTTTTGAATATTCTTCCCCTACAATCGTTTGGCCGCGCTGCCAGAATTCTTTCAGATCCGGAGTTTTGGAGTCTTTAGCTTTTTCACGTCCTTTTGTAGTGTAGCCACGTTGTCCTGCCAATTCAGGAAACTCATATTGATATTTGATGTCATCAGGAAGAGCAAAAAATGCGGGAACCACCTGATACAATTCATCAATCAACTCTTTGGAAAGACCATGATTGGCGATTGTCACAAAGCCGGTTTCATTAAAAGCTTTACCAATATCCTGAATAAATTGTTCGCGTTGTTCCTTAGAACCTGAAGTGTAATTCAGTAAATCTAATCTGGGTATGTTAACTAATGCCATACTGTTTCTGTTTTTGTACAAACAAAGGTAATTGAATTAATTTTGAATTTTCTAACGCCTGTGTGAATAAGTGCAGGCGTTTTGATATTAACCGTCTGATTTGTAAAGTGAAAAAGTTTTCCACATTTTAATATGTCTGCTTATTGTCCGGGATTATTCTGCGTATTTGTTTGAATGTCTTCCTGAGGTAGTTCTTCTAATTCTGTAAGGTAATAGTGCAGATCCACCAGCATATCCTGATGCGGTTTGGCGAATTTTTTAAAACTATAAATATGTATGAAATAGAAAATCAGTCCTAGAAATACGAATCTGAAAATTACATCACCTGAAAACAGGGATGGTAAATCGAAGGACTGTATGTTTTTTAAGGATACGGCTACTACTAATATTACAAAAATACTTCCTCGTGCTATTTTGTTGAATTTCAGGTATTTTTGAATCAATTCCTGTATTTGAATAAACCGATCCGATAACGGAAGGTCGGTTTCAAAGCTTTCATGAATTTTTTTACGCAGTTTATAGGCGATATAGGTCATTCCGGCTTCTACCAATGATCCCAGAATAAAATACCAACCCCAGAACGTGTTTTCATAATTATACAACAGAATGCCGATAGCTACGAGAATAAATAGTGACCGGTATTTGATATTTTTCTTCAAATTTTCATCTATTGTATCGAGCAGATTAGTTGATTTTTGTGTTGTTAATTTTTCAATTGCTTCCTCCGGAAGAAACTGTAGGGCAGAGGAAGTTGTTGGGCTATTCTGTCTGCTGTTGTTATATTTAAGATCTTCTAATTTCATAATGATAGTTGTTTTTTACTGAGTTCCTTTAATTTTTCTTTGATCCGGGATATTTTAACAGCCACATGATTGGCTGTCATACCCATTGTATCTCCGATTTCTTTATAACTGTAGTCTTCCAGATAAAGAGCAACTAGTGCCTTCTCGATTTTTGAAAGCTGCCCAATCGCCCGATACATAGCCAGAATCTCTTCATTCTCCTGATAGATGATTTCGCAATAGCTTTCCTGTGTAAACTGCAGCTCCGCATGCATATGTTTGCGATCCTGCTTTATGTACGTGATTGCCGTATTCAGCCCAACGCGATATAGCCAGGTCTGGAACCTTGAGTCGCCTCTGAAGCTTTTGAAAGACTTCCAGCTTTGCAGGACTATTTCCTGAAACAGATCCTCTCTGTCCGTTCGGTTGTCCACATACATGCAGCATATGCGATGGATAATGGCCTGATTGGAGGTTATTAATCCGATAAATTCTTTTTCGATGTCCATATTGTAGTAGGATGCCTCTCTCTAAATTACTTTATCTGTTAGTCTTGAAAAAGATAAAAACATTACAATTAAATAGTAAAAATGCATAAAATCTTTTCTGAGCACTTTTATTGTATTTTTAAAGTATTAAAATCAGTCAAAGATTTATCGAAAAATTAACAAAACTGATTTGGAATGTCCAAATAAATAAATTAAATTTGTTATGCTTGCATAGCAAAATAGCTAAAAATAAATTATGAGTCAGGATAATACAATTGATTATTTCATGAAAACCGGTTGGCAGACTGTGGCCAATAAATACAATACGATCGCATCGCAATACGGTTTTACGCAGGCTGCAGGGTATATCTTGATCAATATACATAAGGAAGGCACTCCTGTTTCGCAGATTGCAAATTTGACAGGTGTCAAAACAACCAGCTTATCCAGAGTGTTAAATAATCTGGAGACCTTAGGTTTTATTTACAGGGAAGCCAGTGATGTGGATAAGCGGTCTGTCAAGGTTTATCTGACAGAGCTGGGTAAAGAGAAGCGAAAAATTGCTAAGGATGTGGTCCGTAGTTTTAATCAATATCTGGAAGCAAATATCAGTGCCAGAGAACGGGCTCAACTGATTAAGACGCTGATCAAAATAAATGAACTGGCAAAGGATTATCAGGGAGAACTACAATCAAACGCTGCGGATAATATTGCCGCAACATAAAATATAAAAGGATGAATAACAGAAGTATTAAAAAAGTAGCCGTTTTAGGTTCTGGAGTGATGGGGTCAAGAATTGCCTGTCATTTTGCCAATATCGGACTGGAAGTTTTGCTTTTGGATATAGCGCCAAAGGAATTGCTGCCGGCAGAAGAGGCGAAAGGGCTTACTCTGGACAGCAAGCCGGTACGCAACCGCATCGTCAACTTATCGTTGGACACCGCAATTAAATCCAATCCGTCACCTATTTACAGTAAGTCATTTGTCAAAAGGATCA
The DNA here is from genome assembly GCF_002418355.1 of Sphingobacterium sp. UBA5789. Classification (NCBI taxonomy): domain Bacteria; kingdom Pseudomonadati; phylum Bacteroidota; class Sphingobacteriia; order Sphingobacteriales; family Sphingobacteriaceae; genus Sphingobacterium; species Sphingobacterium sp. UBA5789. The sequence continues at coordinate 75,647 of NZ_DIDX01000008.1, forward strand.
AAACAGGAAATTTTGATGATGATATGAAAGATATCGCCCATGCTGATTGGGTGATAGAAGTTGTTGTTGAACGTCTGGATATCAAAAAATCCGTATTTGAAAAAGTAGAGCAATTCCGTAAAAAAAGAACGTTAATCACTTCCAATACATCCGGTATTCCTATTCATTTGATGACAGAGGGAAGAAGTGAGGATTTCAAGGATCATTTCTGCGGAACACACTTTTTTAATCCGCCACGTTATCTGCAGTTGTTAGAAATTATTCCTACACCTCATACCAAAAAAGAGGTTGTAAACTTCCTGATGGAATATGGTGATAAATTTTTAGGTAAAACTGTGGTTTTATGTAAAGATACACCCGCCTTTATCGGAAATAGAATAGGCGTATATTCCATGTTGGCACTGACGCATCTGGTCGAACCTCTGGGGCTGACTGTTGAGGAAGTTGATAAATACACAGGTCCTGCAATGGGACACCCCAAATCAGCTACTTTCCGTACAGCAGATGTGGTAGGACTGGATACATTGGTAAATGTTGCCAATGGCTTAGCGCAGAATGCACCGGAAGATGAAGCAAAAGGAGTCTTTCAATTACCCGGTTTCATCACGAAAATGGTTGAAAACAAGTGGTTGGGAGAGAAAACCAAAAAGGGTTTTTATGAAAAAGTAAAAGATGCAAAAGGCAATTCGGAAATACTTTCTCTAAATCTGAAAACACTTGAATTCGGATCTCAGGAAAAAGTGAAATCACAGACGCTGGAGGCGACGAAGCAGGTAGAAGATATCCGCAAACGGATGAAAGTCTATGAGCAGGGTAAAGATAAAGCTGCGGAGTTGTTCAGAGCGATGCACTATCCATTGTTTGAATATGTGTCTAACAGAGTTCCTGAGATTACAGATGACTTTTTCCGTATCGATGACGCCATGCGTGCAGGCTTTGGATGGGAAATAGGTCCTTTTGAAGTATGGGATGCATTAGGCGTAAGAGAGACCATTGAGAAAATCAAAGCAGAAGACAAGCGTCTTCCCGGACAGACCGGTGAAGTTGCAGCCTGGGTACATGATATGCTGAATGCCGGACACGAGTCCTTTTATAAGGTGGAGAATGGGGTAAGGCATTATTATGATATTGCATCCAAGTCTTATAAAGCAATACCGGGTGCCGAAGATCTGATTGTACTGGATCATATCCGCGAAACAAAAACAATCTGGAAAAATTCAGGAGTCTCGATTATAGATCTTGGCGATGGTATCATTAATTGTGAATTCCATACGAAGATGAATACTATAGGTGGAGATGTTATTCAGGGACTCAATAAAGCCATTGATCTGGCCGAAAAAGAGTATCGTGGATTAGTAATCTCCAATGACGGAAAGAACTTTTCAGCAGGTGCCAATATCGGGATGATCTTTATGATGGCTGTGGAGCAGGATTATGATGAACTGAATATGGCTGTGCGTGCTTTTCAGAATACTTCTATGCGTATCCGTTATTCTTCAATTCCGGTGGTAGCGGCTCCGTTTCAGCTTGCTCTCGGTGGAGGATGTGAATTTTCTATGCATGCGGATTTCGTTCAGCTCCATGCGGAGACTTACATGGGACTGGTCGAATTTGGTGTCGGTGTGATTCCGGGAGGAGGAGGTTCCAAAGAATTTGCATTGCGGGCTTCTGATGAATATAAAGATGATCAGATCGTTCAGAATACATTGAAAGACCGTTTCCTTACAGTGGGTCAGGCAAAAGTTTCTACTTCTGCCGTCGAAGCATTTGAACTTGGGTATCTGGAAGAAGGCAAATATGCCATTACGATGAACCGGGCACGTTTGCTGGCAGATGCAAAAGCCAAAGCATTAGAACTGGCAGATGCCGGATATATACAGCCTGCTCCCCGCAATGATATTAAAGTTCTCGGTAAACAAGGCTTAGGTATCGTATATGTTGGTGCAAGCTCCATGCGTGCCGGTAATTATATCTCTGATCATGACAAGAAAATTTCAGAAAAATTAGGCTGGGTAATGTGTGGAGGAGATTTGTCAGCGCCGACTGAAGTTTCAGAGCAATATCTGCTTGATCTGGAAAGAAAAGCATTTTTAGAGCTGTGTGCTGAACGTAAAACACTGGAAAGGATTCAGTTTATGCTGACTAAGGGTAAGGCATTAAGAAATTAATACCGGGATTCTGGAAAACGTATGGAAGAAATACAAATGTATGCTAAACTTCGATGCTTTTCTAAAGAGAAAATAACTAAATAAAAGGATTGGTGAGGATAAGTCTCGCAACATGCGATGCGAATCACTCATTACTAACTACTATAAGAATATGGAAGCTTACATTGTAGCAGGATATCGTACCGCAGTCGGGAAAGCTCCGAGAGGAGGATTTCGATTTACACGGGCGGATGATTTAGCGGCAGATGTTATCAGGCATTTGGTTGCCTCAGTGCCCAATCTCAATAAAGAAGAAATAGACGATGTAATTGTCGGTAATGCAATGCCGGAAGCGGAACAGGGCCTGAATGTAGCTCGCCTAATCTCGTTGATGGGCCTGCAGACAGATAAAGTTCCGGGTGTCACCGTCAACCGTTACTGTGCATCCGGATTGGAAACGATTGCAACAGCTGTAGCAAAGATCAAATCCGGAATGGCAGATTGTATTATTGCCGGAGGAGTGGAAGTGATGTCCGGTATGCCATTCGGAGGCTGGAAGATTGTGCCCAATCCGGAAGTTGCGAAAGAAAACCCGGACTGGTATTGGGGTATGGGGCTTACAGCAGAAGCTGTTGCTAAAGAATATAATGTGAACCGTGAAGATCAGGATAAATTTTCTTTACGATCGCATCAGCGTGCTGTCGAAGCGATCAAAAATGGTCATCTGAAAGATGGCGTCGTTCCTATTACTGTCAAAGAGAACTATTTGAAAGATGGTAAAATAGCGACACGGGAATATATTGTAGATACAGATGAGGGTCCTCGTGCGGATTCGACACTGGAAGTTTTATCCAAATTAAAACCCGTATTCGCCGCAGACGGCTGTGTGACTGCCGGTAATTCTTCACAGACATCCGACGGCGCAGCTTTCGTACTGGTTGTTTCGGAGCAAAAGATGAAGGAATTAAACCTGCAACCTATCGCACGTTTAGTGAGTTATGCTGTCGCCGGAGTGCCTCCCCGTATTATGGGAATAGGTCCGATTTATGCCATTCCAAAAGCGTTGAAGCAGGCCGGATTAAATCTGCAGGATATTGATCTGATTGAGCTGAATGAAGCATTTGCTTCACAATCTTTGGCGATTATACGTGAATTGGGGCTGGATGAAGAAAAAGTAAATGTAAATGGAGGAGCTATTGCATTAGGACATCCGTTGGGATGTACCGGTGCTAAGCTAACCGTACAGGTACTGAATGAACTGAAGCGTCGTAACAAAAAATATGGTATGGTCACCATGTGTGTGGGTACAGGACAGGGAGCAGCAGGAATATTTGAGTTATTATAGTATAAAATAAGAATTATAAAAGTTGTAGGATGTATGTCCGGACGGAGGAAACGATCGCAATATACACTACTAAAATCTGAATATTATGAGCAAAGCAATCAAAGGCGGTGAATTTGTGATTAGAGAAACACCGTATACAGATATTTTTATTCCGGAGGAATTCGATGAAGAAGCAAGAATGATTCGTCAGACTTGTCTGGATTTTCTGGATACTGAAGTTCTCAATAAACTGGAGCGTATAGATGCACAGGAAGAAGGCTTAATGCCAAGTCTGATGGATAAGGCAGGCGAACTTGGCTTGTTGGGCGTGTCGATACCTGAAGAATATGGTGGTTTCGGTAAGAATTTTAATACATCCATGTTAGTTGCAGATGCCGTGGGTTCAGGTTATTCATTCGCAGTGGCTTTATCAGCCCATACCGGAATTGGTACTTTACCGATTCTTTATTATGGAAATGCAGAGCAGAAAGCAAAATATATTCCTAAACTGGCTTCCGGAGAATGGAAGGCTTCATACTGTCTGACGGAGCCGAACTCCGGATCGGATGCAAATTCAGGGCGTACATCAGCAAAACTGAATGCAGAAGGTACTCATTATATTATCAACGGTCAGAAGATGTGGATCACCAACGGGGGATTTGCAGATATCTTTATCGTTTTTGCTAAGATTGATGATGATAAAAATCTGACAGCATTTATTGTGGAAAAAGATTTTGGTGGTATTACGATGAACCCTGAAGAGCATAAGTTAGGTATCAAAGGTTCGTCTACGCGTCAGATCTTTTTTAATGACTGCGCTGTTCCTGTAGAAAATATGCTTTCAGACCGTGAAAACGGATTCAAAATTGCAGTTAATATTCTGAATATAGGACGTATCAAACTGGGGGCAGCTACTATTGGATCATCCAGAGGTGTATTGACACAAGCCATCAAGTATGCAAATGAACGCGTTCAGTTTAACCTTCCTATTTCAAAGTTTGGGGCTATCCGCTATAAAATTGCAGAAGCGGCTATTCGTCTGTTTGCAGTAGAATCAGCTACATACCGTGCCGGACAAAATATTGACGATGCCTATGATTCTTTGGTTGCAGGAGGAATGGATGAGGCAAAAGCCAAACTAAAATCTGTAGAGCAGTTTGCTATCGAATGTGCTATTATCAAAGTCTGGGGATCTGAGATGCTGGATTATGTTGTAGATGAAGGCGTACAGATATATGGAGGTATGGGCTACTCGGCAGATGCTCCTATGGAAAGAGCTTATCGTGACTCTCGTATCAACCGTATTTTTGAAGGAACAAATGAAGTAAACCGTCTTTTGGTGGTGGATATGTTATTGAAACGTGCGATGAAAGGAGAGTTGGATCTGATGGGACCGGCAACAGCTGTTGCAGGTGAACTGATGTCTATTCCTGATTTCGGAGATGAAGATGAAACACCATTTGCAGCAGAGAAAAAAATATTGGCAAATCTCAAAAAAGCAGGATTGCTGATTGCAGGTGCAGCTGTTCAGAAACTGATGATGTCTCTATCTAAAGAACAGGAAATCCTGATGAATATTGCAGATATAATCGGTTACGTATATGTATCCGAATCTGTCCTGTTACGTGCAGAGAAAATCTTCCATACACAGGGAGCAGATGCAGCAGCTTATGCTACCGATATTGCTAAAGTGTATCTGTATACAGCGATTGATAAAATAAATGCTGCAGGTAAAGAAGCACTTTATTCATTTGGAGAAGGAGATGAATTAAAAATGATGCTGGTAGGTCTGCGCAGATTTACAAAGGCAGAACCATTTAATATTAAAGATGCTCGTCAGCGTATTGCCAAAAAGCTGATTGAGGAGAATAAATATTGTTTTTAATCTTTTATTGTTTTAGGTTGTTAAGCCAGCGTGTATAAACACGCTGGCTTTTTTATGATTCAGTATAGACCGGACATTACCATCGGTAACCTAAGGCAAATTCCAGACATTCTGCGGTATTTCTCTGAATTCCCGATGTACCTTTCAGATAAGCAAAATTAAACTTAAACCTCTTAACATTCAGATTCATTCCTGTTGTTATATTTTGATTGCTGTGGTAAAGTGCAAACAGCTGAAAGTTTGGATTGAAAGCAACGGCTCCACCCATATCCAGAACATCATTATCATTTAATAATTTCCGGTAAGATACCTGTGGAGAAAACCGAAGATGACTTGCTGTTTCTATTGCGTAGCTGACACTACTAAAGATTCTGCTTTTATTAACCAGAAAATAGGTGGTCTTCTTTGCCAGAATGTTATTGACAGAGAGCTGTATATCAAAATCTGAAACGTTGTACGCAACACCGAGGTCCAGATCCAGTTTATTGGTTCTTCTGTTAAAATCCAATAGTGTGGGGTCGTTGGTCTCCCCCTCAATCTTTTTGAGATCGATATTTTCATTTGTATAACTTAGTGAAGTCCCCAGACTCAGCTTATGCCCCGGATTATCAAATAGTAAATGATGAGCATAAGAAGCCTGTAAACTGGTATGTTTGAATGATCCGGAATTTATATTATGAATTCCTGCACCAAAACCATGTGTATTACGGTTCAGGTTTAAATTTATTAATTGCTCATTTTGGTTTGCATGGTTGTTTGCAACATTATTGCGGATTCCCAAGAGCAACGAGTTTTCAGCAGAAATACCATACTTAGCTGAGTTTTGCAGGTATTTATCTGTAAAAAATCCCGAAGCTAAAGGTACTTGTTGTGCAAATGCTACAGATGAAGATAAGAGTATGATGAAGGTTAAATAACAGGAAATGATAGGCCTGTTGATTTGATATGTGTTCATAATAAAGGTTATTGAGGGTTTACGATATCTAAATAGCCAGTATATTCTTTTTTATTGAAAATGACCTTATACATGTAGGTACCGTTCGGAAGAGTGCTCGAATTGGATATTCCTAACCAGTCATTTTTATAATCCCGGGCAGAAAACACTAACCTTCCATTTTGATTATATACATATACTTCATTTTCAGGATCAGCTTCGATATTCTTGATCAGCCAGTAATCATTGATCCCATCATTATTCGGTGTTATAATATTATTGATCTTCAGCTGATAGGTCGCTTCGATCAGTTCTAATTGTAATGATGCTGTGGAAATACAACCACCCGAAGATTTACCGGTTACTTTGTAGCGGACTCCTCTGCCGGCATTTATGGTTATACTGTTTCCTGAACCTACAGAGCTCTCATTTGCAAACCATTCATAACTGTAATCAGCAGATGGATTTACTACATGGAGCGTTACAGGTTTATCCTCAAGCAGAGGTCTGTTATTATCGTATACAATTGCTAACTCAGGAGGAGAAGTAGCTGTAATGTTAAAACTTTGTGTGTAAGAGTCTGTGCCGCCATTGTCTGTTCCTCCGTTATCTTTGACGGTGACATTGATGCGGGTTGTACCTGCATATGTCTCTTTCAGTATAATTCTGATAGTTCCTGTAGAAGAAGCCGTTTGAAGTATCTGCAACTCATCAAAGAGATCTACCTGATCTGCCTGAATGGATAGTGTTGTCTGCTGACTGGCTTCTTTTCCCGGAGAAATTCCGTTAATCAGTACCTCGTGTTCTTGTCCGCTGTTGCAATACGTCAGGTCAGCGATATTTTGAAAGGTAGGAGCCTGATTGACAAAATTGATACCTATTGCAAATTCAGTTTCTTTACTGGTCTTGCGATCATTGTCTACCGTTGCGGTAAATTTAATACTCTGGGTGAGGTTGTAGCTAAAATCTGCAGAATCCAGAATACGTACTTCACCTGAGCCTGCATCCAGTTCTATAGCCGGAATACCATTCTGATTGGGGTCATCTGTTTTAAGCAGTTTCCAGTTTCTTAAAGGGCCATTCAACGGATTTGTAGCCTGCAATCTGGTAAGCAGTTTCCCTTTGGGACTTCCTTCATTTACAGCTACAGGAATGACCTGTACAACGGGTAGAGGTAACTCTTCAGTAGTAAAATTACCAATAGTGCTGGAAGCTTTTTCTGTATCCCGGAATGCTTCTACCTTCCAGTAATAAGTCTGCATGTATTCCAGTTCTTCAGGAAGTGCAAATGTATCTGGTCTGATTTGATCTGCAATTTTTATCCATTCATCCGTTGATTTACCAAGGAAAACGCTGTATGTTTCTTCGTCACTTAACCATTTAAAGACAGGATTAAATGCATTCTGGGATGTCGCTTCTTGTGCAGGACTAACCAATACGGGCGGAGCTACAGGAATACCGGTCGCATACAGCTGAGAAATATCTTCGTCAGACAAGGCATAGTTGTAGAGTTTTAATTCGTCTAGTTGATCTCTGTATATTTTATTTTCGGCAGAATTGCCGATAAGGAGGTCTACATTATCCTGTCCTATATTTTGTGCCAGCGCAGAAGCAGTCTTGATAAATTTGCCGTCAATGTAAAGAGATATTTTAGCATTTTCCACATCACGTACAGCAACAATATGATGCCATTGATTATTAAATAAATTGTTGGCTGCTATTCCGGTGGTCACTTCGTTTTTACCACGTCCGCTGACACTGGAATCGTCATCAATGGCAAAAACGAGATTGCCATTATTGTTTAATTGAATACCATACCATCTTCCTACTCCTGAAAATGTACCTTTTTGTATCAGGTAAGCATTGGTTGCTGATGTGGTGTAGGTATTGCTGCTGCCTTTCATCCAAAGGGATATGCTGAAGGAGTTGTAGTCAAACTTGTTTTGCTCTCTGGCTGGTATGACGATTGCTTTAGTTGCAGTTGTCCCGTTGGCTGTTTTAAATTCAACAGCACCATTACTTTTCCCCGCCGCCAGAAATGGAGAGGCACTGAAGGATCGTGCTGTGCCGTGATTAGCATATTTGCTGTAATCGTATCCGACGGCCTGTTGATCATCAAAAGAATAATAACCTACTAATTCACGCTTATTCGGATTAGCTGTAAAACTCCAGACAGGGCTTTCCTTGCTGACTCCATTGTTCTGAACAATGACTTTCCAGTAATATACCGTGCCCGGATCAAGTAATCTGAAGGTAAAGTGCTTTTCTGTTGCTGGTAAGGATGCAGCTTTATGAAGCTGATCTGCAGATGTACCAAAGTAAATATCAAAAGAAGTTGTATTTTCCCCTCCTGACCAACTGACAGCTGTCTGATCTCCCCTTGAAGAAATACCTTTATCTGCCGGAAAAGGAGTATGTGCAGCTAACAGTCCGACATGCTCCAGATAGTCCCTTTGAATCGCTGAGTCTGCTAATGCATAATTGTAGATTTTCAACTCATCCAGTTTGCCGAAATAAGGTGCAGAATTGAGATTGTTCTGTTTTAAAAATTCCAGTTCACCTATATTTCCGATAATCAGATCTGATAATTCACCTATACCGTTAGTTGCTTTACTGATCGTGGCCTCCACACTCAGTTTTCCGTTGCGGAACAGCTTGATTTTTTTGTTTTCTGTATCGCGGATTACGGTTACATGTGTCCATTGTCCGGTGTAGAAATCTGAAGTTTTTGCAGTGATTTCATCCTTTCCGAGGTTGTCATTATCAATCGCAAACCGAAAATTTTCTTCTTTTACTTCTATATTAAAACGGTTTCCGGTAGCGCCAGTAGTCGTATTTTTGGTAATTGATCCTTTGCATAATATATAGGAGCTATTCGTACCAGTCGGACGATCCTCTTGAGCTGCTTTCATCCAGAAGGTAATGGTGAAGGAAGAGTTATTAAGGTATAAATGATCCTTGTGAGGTATACTGGCAGAATAGGTAGAGGGGTCGGCTTTCTTCAGATCAAGGGCTCCATTGTGTACGCCTTCTGTACGTAGTGAGATTCCTAAGTCTGAAGTGCGAGACAGCTCACCATGATTAGCAAATGATGACTGATCAAGTAAGGTTGTTTCCAGATCTTCTGTTGTCTCGTCAAAATTCCAATGTCCGACAAGCATTTTTGGAAAGAGCTGTTCCGTCTTGAATGTCCAGACTTCGCCGGTTGTAATTCCTTTGTCATTAATGGCATCTATCCGCCAGTAATAGGAAGTGTTGTTTTCCAAATCGGATATAACAATACCGGGTGTTGAGCTGTAAGCTATTTCCTGTTTTAAGACAAGATTACCGGCATCTTTTCCGAAATACACTGCGTAAGTTTTAGTATTGCTACTTCCTGCCCAGGAAAGAGTTATAGCACTTTCATTCAGAATAATATGGTTATATAAATGAGCCGGAGAAGGTTGCGCAGCAGGAACAGGAGCAGTAGGTATGGCTGTTGTACGGTGAGATAAAGCCGTGCTGAATACTGATTCTTCCTGATCGTGAATTGATTTTAACCGATAGTAATAAAGGGTGTTAGGCTTGAGGTTATCCTCGGTAAGAGTTGTTTTATTGATATCTGTAGTAGTCACCAGAGTCCATTGTGTCGCATCAGCAGATCTTTCAATCCGGGTTTTTACGTCAGTCGAATTATTCTCCCAGGATAGAGTAAGGACACTTCGTGCGGGTGTTTCATCGTAAGAGAGACTTGTTGCTTTTATGTTTTTTGGAGGCTTTACGAAATCAGTGGGCTGCTCATCTGTGAGCATATTGATATATACCTCAATATTAAGATAGGGAGCATGAGCATTGCTTTCCTTTAAAGCATCTGAGGGATCATTCTTATTGAGACCAAGCCTTTCTTCCCATTCGTCCGGAATCCCATCATTATCCGAGTCTGCAGAAAGCTGGGAAGGGTAAAAGTCTCCCAAACCTCCGTTGCTTAATCCATTATCTGTTTCACGGTACATGTATTGTCCTGATTTTCCGATACTCATCAGATCTGCGATCATACCTGCATCTACCTGATCCCGATTGGGGAAGGTGGCACCCACGTTTGAGATGATCCATTGATAAGCTTCGTAGGCAGACATCCCGGGTGCTATGGTTGGGTAGCTGGAATAATCCGCTGCATTTTTAAAATTTTCAGGTTCAATTCCAGGATACCAGGTGCTGTTGGCTTGTATCTCCGTACCATTCAGTACACCATCATAATTGCGGTCATAGTAGTTGCCACGCTGATACAGGTTAAAATTACCGTTTCCTCTGGAAAATGGTGTTGATTTAGATTGTGGAGTTGCCGGACCGGCAATAAAGTAATTGTTTAACAGGGTTACATTGGATTCTCCGGAAGATTCTCCTCCAAGGATATAAGCATCTGCCGAGATACTGTGATCGGCATAAGTTGTATTTGCATTGCCAAAATTATAAACGACATTATTGACAAACTCATTTATGCCTTTTACTTTAGGATTTCTGGTTTTGTTACTCATGTAGAGCGATTTCAGAATACTGATTTTTCCACCTGTCTGAATCAGTCCGCCTGCAGAGTGATTGTGCCGGTGCAATCCCTGTCCGATAATAGAGTTCTGTATGGTAATGTTATCCGGTTCACTGCCTTTATTATCCCAGTTGATCGAAAACACTTCATCCAGCCCCCAGGAAAAGGACATATGATCAAGTATGATATTCGTTCCGTTTGCAATACCGGAGGCGTCATCATTTTTTCCGGCTCCTCCGTTCACACCTAATCGTATACGAAGATGACGGCTAATCGTATTGGATGCTCCGCTAAATGAAACGCCACGGCCGTACAATACTACTCCATCACCGGGAGCGGTCTGACCTGCAATGGTGGTGTTGGCTGCAACCTGAATTTTGCTGCTGAGGGTGATGATACCGCTAACTTTGAAGATGATAAATCTGCCTGGTTGACTTACGGCATCTCTGAAGGATCCGGGACCACTGTCATTAAGATTGGTTACAAAATATACCGATCGGGAGCTGTATCCCCGTGCTCCGGTAGCATATCGGCCGAAACCTTCTGCTCCGGGAAATGCTAATGTTTGTGCTAAGCTGTTCTGTATGTTTTCGAGCGAAAATAGCAGACAGAACAACATGCAAAGAACATACTTTCTTTTCATATCAGATGTTTGAGTTTTACAATTGGTTAATTTTCAGAGGTATCCCGGTAGAAAGGAGACTCTTTTACAAATTTTACCATTAATTGTGAGATGACTGACCTGAACTATCCTGCTTCGTTAAAGGCTGTTGGTTTTTGATTTGATTATCCCTCCAAAGGAATGGTAACATAAGTTTAAATGTATTGTAACTTCCTGTTTACATACTTTAATAAATGCGAAAGAGCATACAGGTAACTTTGCGTCTACTGTAAAAAAGATTACTTTTGTGATTCGTTATTTTTAGATTAGGCAGTATCTATTCATCAATCTGCCGGTCACAAATTAATCAACCTCAAAATTATGGATAATCAAAAATTTCAATTTTCAGAAGACTGGGTAGTGGTCATTTTAGGTCTGGGAATCATTGCTTTAGCATTATCAGGGATTATTATTCCAACTCCGAAATTTTCCTGGTCAGACTTGCCGTCCCTTCAGCATAATGTCCTGAATTCTGAAAATATTATGGCCATAATATTTCAGTTTGCCGCTGTTTACGGAACTGCAATTGTTGGAGCAGTATTACTGTCTAAACCTTTAAAAGCTCTGTTAACTGTATTTCCCGTTGTATTTGTGTTGACTGTATTCGCACTAATTGCTGCGGGTAATGCTGTTGTCAAGGATTATAATCTGGAGGCCGTCATCTTTAGTTTAGTGATAGGGCTGGTCATCAGTAATTTTTTTAAGTTACCGCAGTGGTTTAAAGAAGCATTAAGCACAGAGTTGTATGTGAAGATAGGCCTGGTATTGCTGGGAACTACTGTCATCTTTGGTGATATCCTCAAAGCAGGCTCTTTGGGATTAATACAGGCTCTTGTTGTTGTTGTTTCCGTGTGGTACTTTGCGTTTTGGTTGTGTAAAAAGTTAAAAATAGATAATGAAATGTCTCTGATGATCTCCAGTGCCGTTTCTATTTGTGGTGTTTCAGCAGCGATTGCCACATCCGGAGCGATTAAAGGAGACAGTAAGAAGCTATCTTATGTCATCTCATTAGTATTGATCACGGCTATACCGATGATGATTTTTATGCCTTATATGGCCAGCTGGATGGGACTTTCACAGGAAGTAACCGGAGCATGGCTTGGTGGAAGTATTGATACGACGGGTGCTGTGGTTGCATCCGGATCACTGGTCGGAGAGGAAGCTTTGAAAATAAGTACCATCGTTAAGTTTTCACAGAATGTATTGTTGGGGATTGCTGCTTTTGCAATCAGTATTTACTGGAGCTATTCCAAATCAGTCAATGAAGAGACAAAACAGGAAAAGCCTACTTTAAAAGTTATTTGGGAGAGATTCCCCAAATTTGTAATCGGTTTTATTTTTGCATCCTTACTTTTCTCTTTTGTCATCTCACCGGAAAAAGTGGATACTGTAAAAGGAAGTTTAAAAAGTCTTCAGGGATTATGGTTTGCTCTGGCTTTTACCTCTATAGGTTTAGAGACCAACTTTAAAGATCTTTTTAAACAGGATAATAAAAAACCACTTTACGCATTTCTGATTGCACAGACTTTCAATGTTATAGTTACACTCTTAATTGCTTTAGTGTTATTCCGGTAAATCAGGATTAGTAATCTGTTATTTTTCCATTTTTTATATGGAAAAATGTAACTTAAAGCATCAATATCAGTGAAGGAATAATTTTTTTATGACAGAAAGGGAACTTTTACAACAATATCGTGCCAGCGGTGAACTGGATGTATTGGGCAAGTTATATGCTCCTTATATGTCGCTTTTATATGGTGTTTGCTTTAAATACCTGAATGATGCAGATCGTAGTCAGGATGCAGTGATGCAAATATTTGAAGAGCTGATTGATAAATTGAGAATTCATCAGGTGGATAACTTCAAAAGTTGGTTATACACGTTTTCACGGAACTATTGCCTGATGCAACTTCGTAAAGATAAACGTGTGCAACAGGTGGACATTGAGGATCATCTTGCAGAGAGTGAGCATTTGTTAGATAACAGTTCTGACCAGTTATGGGATGAAGCACATTTCGAAAAACTGGAAAGCTGTATGTTAACCCTTAATCCGGAGCAGGAGCGTTGTGTACGGTTATTTTATCTGGAACAAAAGTGTTATAAGGATATCGTAGAAGAAACCGGGTATGATATGAATAAGGTGAAAAGCTATATTCAGAACGGAAAGCGCAACCTTAAAATATGTATGGAGAAGAAGTAAAATGGAAAATAATTATCAACTATCACGTATTCACAACTACATCAATGGTTTGATGAGCAAGGATGAGATGTTTCAACTGGAACGTGAGGCGCTGGAAGATCCGTTCCTACAGGATGCGATCGATGGATACCGTATGCAAAATAAGGTAGATATCGGAAAGCTGAGTCTGTTGCAACAACGACTGAATAAGCGGGTAGCGGAGCAACATCAGGAAAAAGGAGTTCGTTTTTTCGGTTGGCAGAGACTTTCTATTGCTTCTGCGGCAGCTGTATTGTTCGTGGTATCACTGGTCTTCTTGTGGATGAAGAATTATATGGTTCAAAAGCAATCACGTACAGTAGATGTAGAGTTAAGTGCAGGAGAATATAGTATTGAAGTCGAACCTATCATGAGTGGGGGAGAAGCTGTACCGGCAGGAGGCTGGAAAAAACTGGATAATTATATACAGAAAAATAACCCCAATTTAGAAGTGGGTGGAAGTGTAACTGTTTCTTTTGAGATAGATGGAAAGGGCAAACCATTTAACATCCGAATAGAAAAGGCTGATAATGATCAGATCGCAAACAGCTCAAAGGCATTACTGGAAAATGGTCCTAAATGGGAAGGTAAATCTGCTACACTCCGGATAGTGTACCCGTCAAGATAATAAATATTACCAGTTTTATTTAAGGAGAGGGTTAGGGAGAGGTTCTTACTTCTGTGTTGCCGGTGAGGACACCCGCACGCACTACCAAACTGTTCTAAGATATTACTGGAAAAAGGTCCTTAAATGGGAAAGTAATATACCCTTCAAGATAAAACAAGAAAGGATGAATCTGAGATTCATCCTTTCTTGTTTATTATTCTTCCCAACGGATCTTTTCTGATATTGGTGTACGGATCGGCTCTCTGCTTTCTGCCTGGTGATGACCCAGGTAAAAGATACCGATACATTTCTGATTCTCTTCCAGATTTAAAAATCCTCCCAGGTGATTGATTAATCCCGGGCTGGCCCAGTAACCGCCTAATCCAAGAGAATGTGCCGCCAGCCAAAGATTTTCTATAGCACATGATGTTGCTGCCAACTCTTCCCATTCAGGCAGTTCGCCTGTATAATTGACAATAAGCGCTATAGCAACATTGGAAGTCGTTGCTTTTTCGCCCATGGTGATCTCTGTTTTTTCCTGATATTTTTCTGCAGGTGTAACCGTTTTATAAATACGGGAAAGTTCTGTACCCAGACGTTTTAATCCTTCTTTGCGGAAGATCACAAAACGCCATGGTTGTGTTCTTTTATGTGTAGGTGCAGCGTTCGCAGCTTCCAATATCGTCAGAATATCTTCACGGCTTACTTCCTGCTCTGTGAAATTGGCTTGAAAAACTGCTCTGCGTGTTTGTATTGCCTCGATTACTTCGTTCTTATTGCTCATATTGTATATAGTCAAAAATTATATTTTAGAAATTATGCCTTCTCTTCCCACAGTGCTGCAATATGCAGAATAGTAATAACCGCTTTCTGCATATCCTGTACAGATACCCATTCCTGTTTGCCATGAAAAGCATGTCCTCCGGCAAATACATTTGGGCAGGGAAGTCCCATAAACGATAGGCGTGACCCGTCCGTACCACCGCGGATACTTCTTCTTTCAGGTGTCATGCCTCCTCGTTTGATAGCCTCCATGCCGATTTCCATAATCTGCGGATACTGGTCGAGCACCTCTTTCATATTACGGTACTGTTCTTTTACTTCCATTGTGAAAGTAGTACCCGGATATCGGGCGATGACAGATTCTGCAATTGCCTCCAGTTCGTCTTCGTGTTTTTTGAGGTTGGAAGTGATATGGTCGCGAACTATAAAATGAATAACCGCTTTTTCTACTGTTCCGGATACACCTGCAGGATGTATAAAACCTTCTTTTTTATTGGTGCTTTCAGGAGAAAGCCTGTCCTTCGGAAGCGCATCGATAATTGCTCCGGCAATTTTGACAGCATTCTGCATTTTACCTTTGGCAAATCCCGGATGCACGGATACACCCTGAATCGTTATTGTAGCACCATCTGCAGAGAATGTTTCATCTTCAATTGTTCCGGCACGCTCACCATCCATAGTATAGGCATAGTCAGCTCCCAGTCTTTTGAGATCTGCTTTATCTACCCCACGGCCAATCTCTTCGTCCGGTGTAAATAAGATCTTGATATCTCCGTGTTTGATTTCAGGATGATTCATGAAGAGACGTGCAGCATCCATGATCTCGGCGATCCCTGCTTTATCGTCTGCTCCCAATAAAGTTGTTCCGCTGGCTGTAATCACATCATTGCCGATTTGATTGGCAAGATCCGGATGCTGATCAAATTTGATAACAATGTTGGGATCATCCGGTAATACCAGATCCTGACCCTGATAATTGCTGTGTACCAAGGGCTTTACATCTTTACCAGATGAATCAGGAGAAGTATCCATATGTGAACAAAAACAGATCTTAGGAACATCCTTATCTGTGTTTGAAGGAATTGTAGCATATACATAGCCATTTTCATCTATTGCCGCATCTGTGATACCAAGGCTCAGCAATTCATTTACAAGGAGATTACCAAGGTTTTTTTGTTTTTCAGTGGAAGGGCAGCTCGGTGATTCGGCGTCTGATTGGGTGTCGATCTGTACATAGCGCTGAAATCTTTCGGAGACCGAAAAATCTGTTATGCTATTGATATCAAATGTACTCATGGTGAAAATTTACGCTTAAAAAAATGATAAGCACAAAATTACGAAACTATAAAGGTATTGACGAATTTTAAAGGGTATTCCTATTTATATTTGGTAATTGCCTTATTTTAAGTTACTTTTATTAAAATCTTAAATTTTGAAAAACAAAGCGCTTCCGTTTTATAAGACCACATTTGTTATATTATTACTTGTGCAGGCCTTCCTGATTTTTAGTGATAATGATATTTGCTTTAGAACAGGCTTAGGAATATTGCTGAGTTATCTGCTGATTCCAATATGGAGTCTTTTGCTCAAAAGAGGCCGGAAAAATATGCAGATTCTTTTTAAACTGTATATCATTATCTGTGGATTATTTTTCATCATGAGTGGCGCTTATCTGTTGGCTACTCATATTATGATCACAGATTATTTTATGCTGAGCCTGACTGTAAAGGGTTTGCTGATGGGAATAGGTGTGGTAATCATCTTCAAATATCAGGAACTGACAGAGATGTATGAAGCTTATCTGGGAAGGGGTATCAAGTCTATAAAATTATAAATACATACTGCTTTGACTTTATACAAAGCAGTATGTGTTGTGTGTTTTTATTTTTTGTCATCAGCCCATCCGAAAACCTTCTGCAGCAGGGGAGTAGTACGTGTACCACCCAAATTATTTCTGATTTTTAATTCCTGATCTGCTACTTTAATAAAAAGACCATCAATAGCTTTCTGCGTGACATAAGCATTCAGATCTGTATTCACTTTTGACAGAGATAAAGGAAGAGAGTTATAGGCTGAGGTTAATTGCGTCCAGTAAGTACTTACATTGTTTTTTCCTAATGCTCCTTCTACTATAGGGCTGAATTTGGAGGTTAACTCCGGGGTTGTCGTTGTTTTGAAAAATGTCGTAGCCGCATCCTGTTTTCCACTCAGAAGAATATTGTAAGCATCTGTAATAGTCATTTTGGATAAAGAATTGGCAAATACCGGAGCAGCTTCTTTGACTGCTGTTTCGGCAGCACCATTAAGACTGGAAATAAATTGATCACATAATTTCCCCATACCTACACTTCGCAGTGTTTTTTCGATTTTCTGTGCTTCAGGAGGCATTAAAATTTTCACAGCTGCATCACCGAGAAAACCATCTTTTGCTGACAGTGAATTTATACTGGATGTCAGACCATTGCTCAACGCCTGCTTAAGGCCGGAATTCATTTCCGTACTGCTCAATGTTGTCTTGCTCGCAGAAGTATCCTTTTGTTGTTGCTGATTTGTTTTTTTTGTTACTTTTTTTAGAATCTGAGCATGAGCCTCTTGTGTCAGTGACCCGGCTAATAATGATATGGCGAGAGTAAGGTAAATGTGTTTTTTCATGTCGTAAAAATCTGTTACAAAGATAATAGTATGATTGCGAAAATCGTGTAGCGTTTAATCTACCGTTCAAAAAGTAGGAAAAATAAAATAGAGAATGGTATCAGGTTGAAGAAACAACCTGTTTTTAGGAAGTAGAAATTACTGACTCCTGCAACAGGAGTCAGTAATCCGTATATTGGTTCTGTATAAGAGAATAGACCTTAATTCTGTATCAGATCTACCATGACAGGGAAGTGATCTGAAGGGTATTTTCCAACATAAGTATCCGTCAGAATTCCATATTTTTTAACAGAAAACTGAGGGGTGATAAATATATGGTCTATGCGTTCTGCCGGTTTAATGCTCTTGCCAAAACCATTGAAAGTTGAGTTTGGAGCATATCTATTATCAATTTTGGTGTAGCTGTCGGCAACAACCCCACTGTTTGCTAATGTGAAATATGCTTCATCTGTTTCCGAAACATTAAAATCACCGGTAATAATGAGCGGTAAGTTTCCTGCAAATTCTTTGGCTTTGGCCATCATCAGTTTTGCACTTTCTTTACGGGCAGTGACACCGACATGATCAAAGTGAGTATTCATGAGGATAAATTGTTTTTTGGTTTTTTTATCCTTGAATATTCCCCAGGTACAGATCCTTGGCAAAGCAGCATCCCATCCTTTATTTGGTTTGCTGATATCTGTGGCTGAGAGCCAGAATGTTCCACTCTTGGAGACTTCAAATCGCTTGGTGTCGTAGAAAATTGCGGAATATTCCCCTTGTTCAGCACCATCATCTCGTCCAACACCAATGTACTTAAACCCTGGTAATAAACGCTCCATGTCAGCCAGCTGATCATTAAATCCTTCCTGTGTCCCGAATATTTCAAACTGATGAAATTTGATGAGATTGGTTAATGCTTCTTTTCGTTCATCCCACATGTTACCTATATCATGTGTGTTTTTTTGACGGATGTTGTAAGTCGCAATTCGAAACTGCTGTGCGTACGTAAGCGTACTGATAAGTGCAACAAGAACAGTAGTTATAATCGTTTTTCTCATTTTTTACTTTTTAGAAGTTCAGCTAACAATTCCGGATTATCCGTAGTCAGATAGTCTACCTTTTGATCCAGCAAAATCTGCATTTCTTCTTCTGTATTTACAGTCCATGCATTTACTTTAAGACCCAGATCCTGCAATTCTTTTATCCAGGTTGGATTTTTCTTATACACAGAGAAATGATAATCGGCACCTGCCATTTTATCGTTCTTTAATTCCTGCGGACTTTTATCTCCCATCAGATAATGAACTTTTGCTTTAGGATTGAGCTCTACAATTTTTTTGCAGGCATTGTAATCAAAAGCGATATATTCTACCATCTTTTCTCCTTTTAGCTTTTTGACAAGTTCTACAGATTTCTGAGCAGCTAACAAGGTACGATCCAGACCCAGTTTATTTGTTTTTAGTTCATAGATCAATTTCGTTTTTTTCTGTTTCAAACCTTCTTTCAGATACTCTTCTGCCGTAGGGATAGATTCTCCGTTGGGATGTTTCTTCTTTAACAATTCATCGTAGGTAGAAGTGGCAATATCCAAACCATAAAAATCATTATCATGGTTTACGACCAGTACATCGTCCTTTGTAAGGTGGACATCAAACTCAGAACCAAATACACCTTCTGTAATTGCCGCATCAAGAGATGCGAGAGAATTCTGAGGTAAGTTTGTGTTCTTCCATGCACCACGATGGGCGATAATAGGATTCTTTTGGGCAGATACAGCAGAAATACTTGCTCCTAAAATGAGCAGACTTAAAACCAGGTTTTTCATATATGTTTAATTTGTTGTTTGAGCGTTTATAAAACTAAAATGGCATTTGCTACAGCTCTTTCTCCTTCATGATCAAAGAGTTTGTTGTCTGTCGGATAATTGACAATCCCATTTTTACCTTCATCTTTTATGTATAATGTTGTAGATCCGCCACCATCCAGATTAAGCGCATCCTTTCCTTTTAGCCATTTCAGTACATCCGAAAGCTCAATAAGGGACATCCCATAGGCTTTCGCATTGCGGCCATCAACAGTAATCAGAATCAGTTTTCGGTCTGTTGTCAATGCTATTGCCGTGCGTGGGTGACGATTATTGTTAAAGGCGTTACTGTCAAGGTCTGCACGGTGTGATTGATGTAATAACAGCGGACCACAGGTCATGACATTAGGCATTTTTATTTTTTTATCCCATGTGCTGTCACAGTCATCACCTTTTAGAATAACAATTTTTTTAGCGTTAAATGCCAATGCTCCATTACTTCGAAAACTTCTTTTATCAGATTTGCCTTCTTTCAGTACGGTTTCATTGATAAGTTGTTTGTTGATTCTGACAAGTGTGGTTCCGCCGCCAGTTTTCGTGTTGAAAAAAGCTCCGTTGATGGCTGCGGTTGCGTTGACTTCAGATGCGAATGTAGTTGTATTTTTAAATCCGGTATGCAGACCCGCAAGCCGGATAGGTTGTTTTATTTTCTGAAGATCAATTTCAATAAAGTTGATCTCCTGCTCACCTTTGAAGAGATTGTCAAAGTGACCCTGTTTCCATACGATACCGGGTTTCAGCTGTTTTTCTTGCCATTGCTTGTTGGACACAAGTAAGGAATCGCTTTCCTGCGCAAAAGAAAACTGAAATATAAATGTGGATAAAAGAACTATTGCATAAGCAAAACGATCCATAGGAAATTAGTTTGTGACTACTAATCTACCTAATTAGAATAAAATAACAGTTAAGTAACTGTTATTTTACTCCTTCCCATTCTGCATAAAATTGTTCCAGATATTGCTCCATGTACTGATGTCTTCCTTCTGCCATCTTTTTAGCAGTAGGCGTATTCATCTTATCCTTCAGTAGCAACAGTTTTTCGTAAAAATGATTGATGGTAGGGGCAGTGGTTTTCTTATACGCTTCTTTATCCATATTTTCCATAACAGGAATATTCGGATTATAGATTTCTCTGTTTTTAAAGCCACCATAAGTAAAGGCTCTTGCAATACCTATTGCTCCTATTGCATCCAGCCGGTCGGCATCCTGAACTATTTCCAATTCTTTTGAATGAAAATTGCGCTCTCCGAGGCTCGCCTTGAATGACATGTTTAGGATAATAGCCTGTACCTGTTCTACGACCTGAGGATCTACACCTTCGCTGCTTAGAAATTCTCCGGCTACACGCGGACCTATCGTTTCATCACCATTATGAAATTTACTGTCTGCAATGTCATGCAAAAGTGCTGTCAATTCACAGATAAGCTCATCAGCCTCCTCATGTTGGAGGATCATACGGGTATTATTCCATACCCGCTGTATATGCCACCAGTCATGGCCGGATTCGGCCTGCTCAAGACTTTTTTTAACAAATGCTACCGTTTTCTCAATGATATTATTCATAGATTACTTTTGTCTTATCGCGTGTACCTTCATACAGATCATATTCCAGTAACCTACAGTCTAGCTTACCATTATAAAATTCTGTTCTTCTGGAAGCCCTAAGCCCGATTTTTTTAGCCAGATCAGGATTCCCTGTAAAAATATAGCCTTTGTATCCTTTACAGTTCTGCTTCATAAAATCACCTATACGCTTGTAGGTAATTTCCAGTTTGGTATGCGTACCCAATCGCTCTCCATATTCCGGGTTGAATACAACAACTCCTTTTTCGTCAGGGACGGATGTTTCTGCAAAATCACATACTTCAAAATGGATCAACTGATCCACACCGGCAGTGCGTGCATTCATTTTCGCAATTTCAATAGCTTCTTCTGAAATGTCAGAGGCAATTATAGTAGGTGTATTTTTTTTGTTAACCTGTTCTTTCAGGTTTCTTCTTTCCTGAAAAAAGACCTCTTCATTATACCCGATAAAATGCATAAATGAGTAATTCATGCGGTATAATCCTGGTCTGCGGTTTGTTGCTATAAGTGCTGCCTCTATCGCTAAAGTTCCCGATCCACACATCGGATTGACAAAAGGCGATTTATCATCCCATTTCGTCGCAAATATTGTACTTGCAGCCAGTGCTTCCAACATCGGAGCTTTACCCGGATGCTTACGATAACCATGTTTTGCAAGAGTTTCTCCCGAGGTATCCAGAAAGATTTCTGCACGGTCATCCTTCCAGTAAAGATGAATGACAGCCTTATTAAGCTCAGGGCCGGTATTCGGACGAACGCCTTTTTTCTCTTTGATCCGGTCTACTATAGCATCTTTCACTTTTACATTCGCAAAAAGTGGAGTCGTGATTGTCTCGTTACTCACATTGGATGTTACAGAAAAATAACTGTCAAACGGGATTAGATTTTCCCATTCAATTTTGACCAGTTCGTTGTATAATTCTTCCGGATTCGAGGCTTTAAATTCCTTTAAAGAATACAAGATCTGGGAGGCTGTACGCAGATTGAGGTTTAGTTTAATAGATTCGTTTACAGAGTTGTATAGCTCTACTCCTGTATTGAATGTACGTTTGATCTCAAAACCTAAGGCCTGGACTTCTTCTTGCAGATAAGGAGAAAGTCTCTTATTGCAAGTTATAATGATTTTATTGGGGGTGTTGAAAACTTCCATAGTAATTTTGACAAAGTTAGTTAATCTTGTACTCAAAAATTGCTTATTTTTACGGTTTAATATTTAACATTATGGAAATTAGAGGAAAAGTACATGAAGTTGGGGCAACTCAGCAGGTAACAGAATCATTCAAAAAACGTGATATCATTGTTGCTTATGCAGAAAACCCGCAATTTGTAGAATATATTCGTTTTGAAGCTACACAAGATAGAACGTCCATTTTTGATAACCTTACAATCGGTGAGGAAATTGAAATTTCATTTAACCTGAGAGGTCGTCCCTGGACAAATAAAGAAGGTATCACTACATACTTCAATTCTTTAGTGGCATGGAGAGTAACAAAATTAGCAGGTTCTTCAGCTGCGGCTCCGGCTCCTGGATATGCAGATATGCCTGCACCGGTTGATATTTCTTCTTCAGGTTCAGATGATGACGATTTGCCTTTCTAATCTGATCAATTTAAAATATATAGGAAGGGCAACAATGATTATTGTTGCCCTTCTTGTTTTTTATCCGGCAACATACTTTCCGTAAGGTATTTTGCGTATCAGATAAATCAAGAGCATACTTCCCAACAGGGTAGCAATAGTAGCCAGAGGAACCTTGATCCAGATTTCATCCGGTAACCGGGGATGTACATAGTTCAATATCAGAATGTGAGCTAAGTAAATACCAAAACTGTATTTGTCTATAGCATCCATCCATCCGGGGATATTCCGGGCAGAAGAAACCGCTTTCAAAAAGGAGAAAATTCCTGCTGCAGCAAGTGCGGTGTTAGGAAGGACATAACCGTAGAAAGAGGGATCATACTTTTGTTGTGCGATACTAAGGTGGTGCGTTATACCAATCGTAAAAGCACAAGCTGTATTAAAAATAACCAGCGAAAGAATCTTTTGACGGCTGAAGTCTTTGACCGAAAGATAATAGCCTAGTACAAAATAACCAATATATCCGGAGAAGAATGTAAGATCTATCTTCAGGAAATACTCCTCCCATCTTTTATTTGTAACGTATAAGGAGATAAACCATATCAGAAGAAAAATTTCTATCTCCCGCAAAGAAGCTGATCTGATCATCCTTCTTAAAAAGGGAACTGCAAGGTAAAGCCCTAATATCATATACAGATACCAAAGATGTGCATTTGCACCTGTTCTCAATTTTTGCCATGATATACTAACAATCTGTTGAAAAGACAACTGATCAAAGGAAGTGTATCGGGAAAAATAATAGATAATGTAAACAATAGTCCAGAACAAAAACGGCGGGATAATTTTTAAGAGCCTGTTCTTGTAAAAATCTGTCGTGCTTTCATCTTTCTGCAAAAGCAATGCTCCGGAGATCATCACAAACAGAGGGACTGCACAACGTGTCAGCCCGTTTATCCAGTTTGCATAATCCCAATTGAACGATCCCACCGCTGCACTCTGTAAATATCCGGTGGTTGCATGGATAAGGATGACACCTATGGTAGCCAGGATGCGGATATTGCTGATGTAAATAGCGCGGGTTGCCATGGCATCTGATAAAAAGTTGTGGATGATTTACAATTCCCAGCGTTTTTTAGGAACACAGGTAATGTCTTGTTTTTTATGAAGTACTATTGGACGCTGATCAAAACGATTTTCCAGAATCAGAGAATCTTTGCTGTATTTTGCAATTTTGAATCTCGGCAGGTACTGCCCCTGTTTATAACAGCCGGATAATTTCTGTTTTCCGTTCTCCTTCGTATAAACTCCTTCTACGATCATACTGTCTCCTCTGACAACGTATACAGCTTTGGCATATTCTTTCCAGTTTCCGTTTTGATAGCAGCTATCTGACATGCGTTGTACCGTTGAATGCACATCCATGGTCGTATAAATGGAGTCGCAGGTGATTTTGAAGGAATGCAAAGTATAGGACAGCATCTGATCCTGATGTGGTATACTATCCTGTTCCCAGACGCCTTGCAGATATTCCGCCCCTTTTCCCTGAATATCGGAGCGTCGCTGGCAACTTCCAAAAATCAAAAGCATACCTGCTAAAGGCAGCAGGTATGCTTTTAAAAGTGAAAAAATGGATTTTTTAATCTTCACCATATTATTTCAGGCTTCCCACCATGTCTTCAGGTTTTACCCAAGCATCAAAATCTTCAGCAGAGACATAGCCCAAACGAACAGCTTCTTCTTTCAAAGTAGTACCATTTTTATGTGCTGTCTGTGCAATTTCTGCAGATTTGTAATACCCGATTTTAGTGTTTAAAGCTGTTACCAACATCAATGAGTTATCTACCAGTTCTTTAATACGTTTGTAATTTGGCTCAATTCCGCTTGCACAGTGTTCGTCAAAGGATACGCAGGCATCACCCAGTAAACGTGCCGACTGAAGGAAGTTCGCCGCCATCAGAGGTTTGAATACATTAAGCTCATAGTGACCTTGTGTACCACCGATAGTGATAGCTACGTCATTACCCATTACCTGAGCTGCAACCATAGTCAAAGCCTCACATTGTGTAGGATTTACTTTTCCAGGCATGATAGAAGATCCTGGTTCGTTCTCCGGAATAAGGATTTCTCCGATTCCTGAGCGAGGACCTGAGGCCAGCATACGGATGTCGTTTGCAATTTTATTTAAGGAAACAGCAAGTTGTTTTAGTGCACCGTGAGTTTCTACGATGGCATCATGAGCGGCTAAAGCTTCAAATTTGTTTTCTGCTGTAACAAATGGAAGACCTGTAAATTCGGCAATATATTTAGCGACAACTACGTCGTATCCGTCAGGAGTATTTAATCCTGTACCTACTGCAGTACCACCTAAAGCTAATTCGGATAAATGAGATAATGTGTTTCTCAATGCTTTTAAACCGTGGTTTAACTGAGCTACATATCCGGATAATTCCTGACCTAATGTCAACGGAGTAGCATCCATTAAGTGTGTACGGCCGATTTTTACTACATTCTTAAATGCTTCCGCTTTTTTCGCCAATGTATCACGAAGTTTCTCCACACCGGGGATAGTTACTTCTGCTACGGCTTTATAAGCTGCAATGTGCATTCCGGTAGGGAAGGTGTCATTAGAAGATTGAGACTTGTTGACATCGTCATTTGCTTTCAGGACGGGTTCGCCTTCGCCAATCTTAAAACCGGCAAGTACCTGAGCACGGTTAGCTACGACTTCATTCACATTCATATTAGACTGTGTACCTGAACCCGTTTGCCAGATTACTAACGGAAACTGGTCATCCAGTTTACCCGCAAGGATTTCATCACATACAGCACCGATAGCATCACGCTTTTCAACAGGTAATACACCTAATTCATGATTAGCATAAGCTGCAGCTTTTTTTAGATAAGCAAAGCCTGCTACAATCTCATGAGGCATAGATGCAGAAGGTCCGATTTTGAAATTATTGCGTGAGCGCTCCGTTTGTGCCCCCCAGTATTTATCTGCAGGGACCTGTACTTCGCCCATAGTATCTTTTTCGATTCTAAATGACATAGTATTTATATTTTATAGTTATCTCACAAAGTTAATGAACTAAACCTTAAACCGAAAATGATATCTGTCAGATTGTAAGGCTGGCTCATCAATAAACAGATTATTTTTGTGTATACTGTTTTTCCTATCGATGATCCGATACCTGCTGGCAAGACTGTCAATAGCCCAGTCTTCTTGTCAGTTGTTCATTCACATGATGAAACAACTGTTTTGGTTTCAGGGTACGCCATGGCATCTGATCGAATATTCCTCCGAAATTGATGTAATAGTCTATGTTATGAGATTTAAATTCCTCGATGACGTGTGATCTGAAATTAAGGCCAGCTATCCATCCGTCCTCAATATTTTGAAACCACTCTTCATAATAAAGATCATCTGAAGCGTGGAAATTAAGGACATTTTCGCCGATTAAAATGAATTTGGTAATGCCTTCATCGATCATCAGATCTATCAATTCTCTTTTCAGCAGCATAATGTCATTATAGATAGCATCATTCCACTCTCCTATAAATTCAATAATAGTATAGCCTTTGTCGTAATCTACATACAAAACCTTTAAATACAGGGTCGAAGAGCCAAAGTGATCCCACTGAGGATGGAGTAAAAAATTATAAATCTGTTTGTCGTATTCAAACTCATTATAGATCGTTCCGTAAAAAGGGGACAGTTCATCTTCCGAGGCAATATAATAGTCTCTCCAATTATAAAAAGGCTCGATTTCGTGCATGATATTCTGTTTGTTGAATTCGATTATCGTTTTGGTGTCAAAATTGGTAAAAAATCCTGATTAAAAACTAAATAAAGATAGATTTGTTACTATAATATCTCTTACATATTAACTCAAAAGTTTAAAAAACTCGTTAATTTTGTGTCGGAAAATCTAGACATGCAAAAAAATACAAGGCGGAATATTTTTGTGGCGGCGACTTATGGTGGTGTGCTGATGCTGGGTCTCATTTTAGGTCAATATTATTCGAATGAACAGCGAACTGCTGCCGGTGGAGTATTGGATCCGCTGGGGGTGGACAACTCGTACAAAATTCAGGGAATGATGGATCTGATATCGAGCAGCTATGTAGACAGCATCAATATGGACGCTATACAGGATGATGCTATTTCGCATATTTTGTCACGTCTGGATCCTTATTCGGCGTATCTGCAGGCTGCTGAAGCTCAGAATCTGAATGAAACACTGGAGGGTACATTTGAGGGAATAGGACTTGAATATTTTAATTTGAATGATACACTTCTCGTCGTAAGTATTATTCCGAATGGCCCTGCGGACAAGGCAGGCTTCCGGGTTGGGGATCAGCTCTTGCAGATTGATACAAAGACGATCGCCGGGGTCAGTATGCCGCTAAGTGAGGTAGATAAGATGATCCGCGGGAAACGGGGAAGTGCACTTCAGGTGCTGGTAAAGCGGGAAGGATATATGTTGGGTAAGCCTATAAAAGTGATCCGGGATCAGGTTAATGTAAGTTCGCTGGATGCTGCTTATCTGATTCAGCCTACAGTTGCCTATGTCAAGATCAGGAGATTCGGACTGAAGACTGCAGAGGAATTTAAAAAGGCTCTCAAAGAACTGGAAAAACGAGGTGCCAGAAGTATCATAGTAGACCTTCGTGAAAATGGTGGGGGGTATCTGCATGCAGCTATACAGCTGGCAAGTGAGTTTTTTAAAGATAAAAAGCTTATTGTGTATACCAAAGGATATAATGAGCTTAGAAAAGATTACTTCTCTTCTGCCGATGGCGTATTTCCGGATGGTAAGGTTGCCGTACTGATCAATGAGAATTCAGCTTCCGCAAGCGAAATCTTTGCCGGAGCGATACAAGATCTGGACCGGGGTACCATCGTCGGAAGACGTTCGTATGGAAAGGGATTGGTACAGGAACGGTTTGAATTACCGGACGGATCTACGATCAATCTGAGTGTAGCCCGTTACTTTACTCCTTTGGGCAGAGATATCCAAAAAAAATATACCCTTAATGCATTTGTAAGTCCGACGAGCCACGAACCTTTATGGCTTATGGATACCACATATGTGCATGAGCAGGCTTTTGTCACTAAGGGTGGGAATCAGGTTTATAACGGCGGAGGGATCTATCCGGATGTCGTCTTACCTATCGATTCAAATGCACTGAGTCTGAAATATCAGGAAATCAACTCTTCCAGTCTGACAGAGCAGTTTGTGTATGAGCGGTTCACCAAAAAATCGCCGGCGTATTCTATTGAAAACTTTATTCAGGGCTATCACTTGCCGGATAAGGAATACGCAGATTTTATGACTTTTCTGAAAAATAAGGGAATTGTCTTGAGCAAAAAGCAGGAAAATGACCTGCATCAACTGATACAGACTGATATTGAATCCCTGGTGGGACGTTTTTATTTTGGAAGAGATGCTTATTTCAAAGTGCGCAACAGGCACGATGTTTTTGTAGAAAGAGCAGTCAATGTCTTGGCTCCTGTATTAAATTAATCCTTCAGTTGTACATCGGCCCATATGGGATAGTGATCCGAAAGTTTTCTTTTGACAATCTGATAATTCAGGATGTTGAAATCATTGCTTGTAAAGATATAATCAATCTGAAATATAGGAAGCATTTCATAGTGGGTAACACCCCAGCCTGAACCTTTCTTCTGGAAAGCATTCTGCATGCCTTTGCCAATCAGGTTGACACTGTATGACATCGGTGTATCGTTAAAATCACCCATTACCATATAGGGAATTTTAGCAGTCTCTATATGTTCTTTCAACGCTTCAGCCTGTTCACTACGCGAAGCAAAAGCCTGCTTTAATTTACGGCCTACCCTGCGGGTAGCAGTTTTGTTGCTTTCTCCGGATGGATTTTGAATAAAATCCTTGTCTTCGTTCTGCAAGGCAAAGGAGCGAAGATGAACATTATAAATCCGCATACTTTTTTTGCCCTTTTCTATATCTGCATATATAATACGATTGATACCGTATTCATTCTTAACAATAGTGCCGGAATGGATCACAGGGTATTTGGAAAAAATAGCTTGTCCGTATGCTTCGTAATCATTGACAGATGCGGGTTCGAAATACCAGTATTTATAACCAAAATTTTCACGGAGTTCCTTAGCGTAAACATGTTTACCTTTTATCTTACTGTAGTATTCCTGAAAGCAGATAACATCCGGTTTGATACTGTCGATAATACCTAATACCTCTCGTTTAAAGTCTTTTTCTTCTCCTTTTTTTGCTGTTTTAAAGAGATGGACATTGAAACTTAGTACACGTATGCTACTATCTGCGGCAGTGATCTCCTGTGTATGGTCTCCGCTAAAATTCCAGTGTTTGGTCAAAAGATTCCAGCCGATTACAATAGTTATAAATGAGATCAGTGCATGCTTAGGTTTACGCATAAGCCAGTAACCTACAAAGCCGATGTTGATCAGTAGAATGGGAAGATAACCCAATCCGAAAAAAGCAAGTGGCCAAAAGGTCTTGGGGTTAATAAAGGAGGCGGAATAACTCAAAAGCAAAGCTGCTACAGCCAGTAAATTGGCTATAAAAATAGTCTTGCTCAAGAAACCCAGCTTTTTTTTTAACAAGTGAACTTTTGCCATTCCCTCTAATCTTGCTTACTCGCTTTGAATAATACTTCCTTTTCCCGTGAAGTTAAACTTTCATAGCCAGACAAAGAAATTTTATCTAAGATCTGATCAATTTCTTCCTGATTGGGGAGGTCATTGATCGTGGAATGAGAATATTTAGCGTATTCTACCTTCTGATGCACAACCTGTAGTCTGCTGATCCGTTTCCTTTTTGCTGCGAATACCTTACTCCAGTCCTTTCCGTTCTGTAGTGAGCGGATAAACATAAAGCTCCAAAGTATAATGCACAGATACGCTGCAGCAGCAGTTTTATTAATTAATGCATAAAATATAACCTCCAGTCCGAGGTATACATAAGCAACAATTTTTAGTTTGATGTTCCCCAGAAATAAGAGTCGCATTTCTGTATAAGGCACCAGAGATGCTGTTGCTGTAATGACGCCTGCTATGGGAAGAGATGCTGTATTGAGTAATGTCTGCGGGCTATTGGCCAGATAAGGAATCTGACCCAAAGCTAAATAGAATGCCCCTCCTAAAAACAAAGATGACAGATAAATATACCAAAGCTGCCTGCTATTAAGGAAATTCAGAAACAGATTACCCATCCAGTATAGCCACAAGCTATCAAACAGAATACGAAATAAACCTGTGTAAACCAGTGAATAGGAAAAAATAGACCAGGGTTGTTGCAGAAAATGGTCAAAACTAACCGGCAGACTAAGATTCTGAAGTGTCTTATCGTAAAGAGGATAATGGATAACTTTTAATTCTGCAAGCAGATCAAAAAGGTGAATAATCACAAAAAGAGCTACTTGTCCCACAATAACAATGGGAACCGGAGATCCTGATTTAAAAGTTTCTCTCCAGAAGGATTTAAACTCTTTTTGTGCCATTTTCACAAATTTAACTAATATATACCTTTTCTAATACCCCACATTTTCAACAGTATCAATGCAAACAGTGCCCCTCCAACGTGTGCCAAATGTGCGACAGAATCTCCCGGACGGGAAAGACTCAGGTAAATTTCTATAACGATCAACCCGCCGATAAAGTACTTCGCTTTGATCGGTATAGGTATAAATATCAATTGTAGCGGAATGTTTGGAAATAAATAGGCAAAAGCAAGCAGAATACCATATATAGCTCCGGACGCCCCCACTAAAGGTGTGTAGTTGATTTCTTTAATAAAGGCAATCTGTTCGAAAGACAATGCATTCATATCTATACCTTGTCTTACCGGAAAACTCGTGCCGACTAACTGATAAAGTTCAATCGCCTGTATGCCGTATTGTAATACCAAAGCTCCTAAACCGGTGAAAAGGTAAAAATTAAGAAAACGTTTTGATCCCAATACCTGTTCGATCATCGGCCCAAACATCAGCAAGGAAAACATATTAAAGAAAATATGTGTAAATCCGCCATGCATAAACATATAGGTTATGATCTGCCAGACTTTAAAATATGGTGAGTCCGGATAGAAAGCTGCTAAATACTGATAAGATTGTGAGACCAGGCTTGATCCAATAAAAAAGATGATATTGAGGATCAGTAGATTCTTTACAACCGGTGATAAATTTGGAAACATATGTATTCTCGTTTACTAATTAATTTTTGCCAAACTTTTCAAGAAGTTCAGACAATGTAAATGTAATAATTATCGGTTTGCCGTACAGTGAAATATTCGGTGATTCACAGGCAAACAATCTGTCAATCAGTTCTGCCATGGCTTGATTATCCAGAAGAGTTCCCGGTTTTATCGCTGCACTTTTAGCAAGACTACGGGCCAGATTTTCCCGTTTGTTTAGTTTTAATTCGGATTTGTTATGTTTAAAGTCTTCCAAAAGCCGTTCGATAATAGCCAGTTCGTTGACATTACTCCCCAGATCGGCCGGAATTCCATCTACAATATACGTTGTTTTTCCAAAAGGACGTAACTGAAAACCCAGACTTTGAATTTCCGGTAATATTTCTTCCATTAATGCATGGTCAGCACTATTCAGATCTATTGTTTGGGGAAATAGGCTCTGTTGGCTTATTCCCTGATTCTGTTCCAGGTGAGCCAGGAACTGTTCGAATAATATACGTTCATGTGCAGCCTGCTGATCGATTATCATAAAGCCAGAATGAATCTGTGATACGATAAACCTGTTGTGTAACTGAAAGAATTGCTTGCTTTGCTGTACGCTGACTTCCGGCATATTGATGTCAATCTCCTCATCATCCTTTTCTGAAGGAAGTAATGGAAGCTGAGCAGATGAGGTGGTCTCGTTTTCTGTGATCTGATAAAGAGTATCCCAGTTTTGTGGTATTCCTGCTTTTTTCTCAAAACCGGAAGTATAATTGTCTGATCTCGATTTGGAAGCAGATTCCTTATAGCCCGGTTCAAAAGGATTGAAGTCCGGATTAAAATTAATCGTAGGTGCCTGAATTTCATCAAGAGGTTTCTGGCTGATCATATTTGAAAAACCTGTCTCCTGGTTAAAATCAAGCGTAGGAGCAATGTTATAACGTCCCAATGATCGTTTTACGGCAGATCTCAGAATGGCATAGATCGCTTTGTCATCTTCATATTTGATTTCCGTTTTCGTAGGATGAACATTGATATCAATCTTCGCCGGGTCTATATCAATAAAAAGCACATATAGCGGGTAACTATCTGCTGTCAGTATCTCTTCGTATGCATTGAGAACGGCATGATTGAGATAAGGATCCTTTATAAATCTTTTGTTAACAAAGAAGAACTGTTCTCCGCGCGTCTTTTTGGCAAACTCAGGTTTACCGATAAAACCATTAATAGTAATTATAGATGTTTCTTCCTCTACAGGTACAAGACGCTGGTTATAATTATTCCCCAGTAAGTGAACAATACGTTGCTTCAATGTTTCCGCGGGAAGATGGTATACCTCATTGCCGTCACTGTGCAGGCTGAAGAAAATTTCAGGGTGAGCTAAAGCCACACGCTGGAATTCATCAATAATATGACGCATCTCTACCGAGTTACTCTTCAGGAAATTCCGCCTTGCAGGAATGTTGAAAAAAAGATTCTTTACAGATATACTTGTTCCCGGAGACAGCGCTTCAGGATGTTGATCTGTTATTTTGGAACCTTCGATTTCGATAACTGTTCCGAGCTCATCTTCTACTCGTCTGGTCTTTAATTCTATGTGTGCGATTGCTGCGATGGAAGCCATAGCTTCACCACGGAATCCCATGGTGCGGATGGAGAAAAGATCCTCCGCTTTACGTATTTTAGAAGTAGCATGCCTTTCAAAACATAATCTGGCATCCGTCACACTCATACCACATCCATTATCAATGACCTGTATCATTGATTTACCAGCATCTTTTACGATAAGTTTTATTTTGTCTGCTCCGGCATCAATCGCATTTTCAATCAATTCCTTTACCGCAGAAGCAGGTCGTTGCACGACTTCTCCTGCCGCAATTTGATTCGCAACAGCATCTGGCAACAATTGAATAATATCTGACATAATCTATGCGAAGTTACGAAAAATTGATCCGAAATTTTAGTATAGATTAAAGTGAAGAAAGAATGACAATACATCTTTGTTAAATATTTTACAAGATGTTTGTTATTTAGGTATTTAGCTTTTGAAAATGGATAGGCTGATGGATGGTATAAGGAGCAGTATTTTCTCTAAAATACTGCTCCTTAAGTTTTTTATTTCATTTCCAGTTTTAGGAATCGTGCCGTTTCGCTTTTCTTATTCTTAATCAGTTCTTCCGGTGTTCCGGCAAACAAAAGCTGTCCGCCACTGCGTCCTCCTTCAGGTCCCATATCGATCACCCAGTCAGCAGTTTTTACTACATCCAGATTGTGTTCTATAATCAATACAGAATTGCCACGGTCTACCAAACGGTTGATCACCCCTAACAATACATTCACATCTTCAAAGTGAAGTCCTGTTGTCGGTTCATCTAAGATGTAAAATGTTTTTCCGGTATCTTTTTTAGAAAGTTCAGTAGCCAGTTTGATACGCTGAGCTTCACCACCCGAAAGTGTAGTTGAAGATTGTCCCAAAGTAATATAGCCTAACCCTACATCCTGCAACGTTTTAATTTTTCTGTAGATTGAGGGAATATTTTCAAAAAATGCAACACCTTCATCCACACTCATGTCCAGTACGTCAGATATAGATTTTCCGCGATATCGTACTTCCAAAGTTTCTCTGTTATAGCGTTTTCCGTGGCATGTTTCACAAGGAACCTGCACATCCGGCAGGAAGTTCATTTCGATGATCTTCATACCTGCACCCTGACAGGTTTCACATCTTCCGCCTTTCACATTAAAGGAGAATCTGCCAGGCTTATACCCGCGTATTTTGGCTTCCGGAAGTTGCACAAACAATGTTCTGATATCCGAGAATACTCCTGTGTAGGTAGATGGGTTGGAACGTGGAGTCCGGCCAATCGGACTTTGATCGATTTCGATGATTTTGTCAATATGTTCCAGCCCCTCGATACTCTTATACGGAAGAGGTACAGCCTTTGCTCTGAAGAAATGCTTATTGAGTATAGGGTATAATGTTCCTGTGATTAAACTGGACTTGCCCGAACCTGAGACACCGGTAACGAGGATAAGTTTTCCCAGCGGGAACTCTGCCGTTACATTTTTCAGGTTGTTACCTGTTGCTCCTTTGAGGATTAGAGATTGACCGTTGCCTGCTCTGCGGGTTTCAGGAATAGCCACTTCTTTTCGGCCATTCAGATAAGCTGCAGTGAGCGAATCTGCTTTCAGAATTTCTTTTGGTGAACCTTCAGCGACCACCTGTCCGCCATGAAGACCTGCTGCAGGTCCCATATCAATGACATGATCTGCATTTAGAATCATATCTTTATCGTGCTCCACCACCAATACTGAATTGCCGATATCCCGCAGATTTTTCAGAGATTTGATCAGTCTTTCATTATCCCGCTGGTGTAGTCCTATACTGGGCTCATCCAGGATATACAAGACATTGACCAATTGGGATCCGATCTGCGTAGCCAGTCTGATTCGCTGTGCTTCTCCTCCGGATAGTGTTTTCGATGTGCGGTCCAATGTAAGATAGGTGAGTCCTACATCCAGCAAAAATCCAAGTCTGGCACGTATCTCTTTGAGGATCTCCGTTGCAATTACCTGTTGGCGTTCATCCAGTCTGGATTCCAGATCTGTAAACCACTCCATAAGTGAAGTGATATCCATCGCCGCAAGTTCACTGATATTTTTTTTGTCTATTTTGAAATGTAGAGACTCTTTTTTTAGTCTGGAGCCGTGACATACAGGGCAAGTTACTTTCGTTCGGAAATCTTCCAGTGAGGTGATATCATCCTGCTGACGTCCCATCTGTTCTTCCAGCATTGCAAAAATACCCTGAAAGGTGACTTTGTGTTCACGTACACTGTAACTGCTATATTCTACTGTAATAGGAATAGGTTCTTCTGCGCCAAACAGCAGGGTATCGATCTGTTCTTCAGTAAGTTTTTCTACAGGAGTCGTTAGCGAAAATTCAAGTTTTTTCGCAACAGCTTTCAATACCTGAAAATTCCAGGATTCGCGGGCGGGGCCTAACGGCACAATAGCGCCTTTCTGAATACTCAGTTTACGATCCGGAATAACAGCCTGTTTATCTATTTCGAAAATATATCCCAGTCCATCACACTTTGGACAAGCGCCATAAGGAGAGTTGAACGAAAATGTATTCGGTTGTGGCTCATCATAAGAGATACCCGATTCGGCATCCATCAGATAACGGCTGAAAAACTGTTCCTTATTCTCTTTGTTTGTAATTTTGATAATTCCTTTTGCCGCTTTCATTGCCTGCATGACAGAGGTATAGAGTCTTTTTCTGTCTTCAGGTTTTACGGTAAGCCTGTCAATAACAGTCTCAATATCGTGGATTTTATATCTATCCACCTGCATTTTAGGCGTCAGATCTGTGATTTCTCCGTCTACACGAACTTTTGTATATCCCTGTTTGCGGATTTGTTCAAAAAGTTCACGGTAATGGCCTTTACGTCCTTTGACAATCGGAGCGAGAATGTTTACCGCCTCTCCGTTGAACTCCTCCAGGATACGGTCTACGATCTGATCTTCGGACATACGCTCCATACGTTTGCCGGTCACATAAGAGAAAGCTTCACCTGCACGGGCATAGAGAAGACGCAAAAAATCGTATACTTCTGTGATCGTGCCTACAGTAGAGCGGGGATTTTTACTGGTCGTCTTTTGTTCAATGGAAATAACGGGACTTAAACCAGAAATTTTATCTACATCAGGACGCTCCATACCTCCGAGAAACTGGCGGCTGTATGCACTGAATGTTTCCATATAACGGCGTTGTCCCTCTGCATAAATGGTGTCAAATGCAAGCGAAGATTTTCCGCTTCCACTTAGACCTGTGATGACAACAAGTTCATTTCTTGGAAATGTAACATCAATATTTTTAAGATTATGAACACGTGCCCCAAAGACCTCTACTTCGTGTTGCTCGCCCAAATCCGGAGTTGTTTTTTTTGTCATGAACCTGCAAGAGTTAGCTTTAAGCCGTTCAGAAAACAGCAAAGTGCAAAGGTACAGAATTTTAAAAGATTATGATTGGCCTGATCGTAAAGAAGTCGTGAATTTTGATTTTAAAATGATGCTTTTGATAAGTTGGATTAATCTTTGTATTTTGTTTCTTTAAAAAACTACTCTATTGGAAAAAATTGACGTAAGTAAGCAGGAAAAGGAGACGTTGGATTCTGCCATTACCCATTGGCAGAAGCATGGATACGTGAATGAACAGGTAGCGGAAGAGCTTAGGAATTCAATGGAGGTTAAGAATTTTGAGTGGGGAATGCTGGCCAAATATGCTTTCTGGATCGCATTGGCTTCTTTGGTTTTTTCAGTCCTTTCTTTATTTGTCGATGATACCTTTCTTGATTTTGTAAAAAGGTTTTACGAAGCGCCTAATATTGTGTTTTTTATATTCTTTGCCGCACTTGCAGCCTTATTTTATTTTCTCGGATTCCGAAATAAGGAAAAGTTTCCAGAAAAAACATTTTCCAATGAGACATTAATGCTGGCGGGAGCCTTTTCAACGGCTACCAGTATAGGATTTCTGGGACAGGTACTGGATAGAAACGAAATGCATTTCTCTTTGCTTTTTTTATTATCGGTAGCTATATATGGTATTCTGGCTGTAAAACTGGATTCCAAACTGATCTGGACATTTACACTGATCAGTCTGGGTGTATGGTTTGCGACAGAAACAGCCTATCATAGCGACTGGGGATTTAAGTTCTGGGGGATGAATTATCCGTTACGTTTCACTATTTTTGGAGTGCTGGTAACGGCATTTGCAATTTTTGTTCAGCCTCGTTTCAAGCCACTGGTCGAATTTCAATCGACCTCCTATGTAGTCGGACTTCTTTATACCATGATTGCGCTGTGGTGTCTCTCCATATTTGGAAACTACAGTGACTTTGAAGCCTGGACACGTGTGAGGCAGTTTCATATTTTTTATTGGGGACTATTATCTACATTAGTGTCAGCGGGTCTGGTGGTTTACGGACTGAAGTCCAAAGATAATGTGACCCGAGAGATTGGTTTTGTATTCTTTATCCTCAATCTGTATACCCGGTTTGTGGAATATTTGTGGGATAATATTAATCGTACTATTTTCTTTTTAATTCTGGCTGTTTCCTTTTGGTTTGTTGGTCGATGGGCCGAACGTATCTGGAAAAAGCGGGAGAATGGAAAATAGTATTAGCATAATAGTTACATCATGAAGAGATTCTTACTCATCCTAAGTCTGTTCGCTGTCTTTTTATTAAGCTGTAGTAAAAAGGACGATTCGGAAATCCGAAAAACGATAACGGATTTTTTTAGCAGCAAGGTTCATTACGGATCTGTTGATCGTCAGTTGATTAGTCCTGATCTGGCCTCTTTGATCGACAAAGCAATAGCCCGAGAAGATGAAGATGCGGAGAAAGTTGCCAAAAGTGATCATCCCAGTGATAAGCCATTGATGATAGAAGGGGATATTTTTACAAGTTTATATGAAGGACAGGACACGTTTCAGATTGATACGATAAAGATCAAAGGAGACAGTGCTTTTGTTGCAGTACAGTTCGCGAATACCGGCTATAAAGAAAGCTGGAAAGATGAAGTCGTACTGATTAAGAAGGATTCCTGGAAAATTGATAATGTTTATTTTGGAACCGATAAAACCTTAAAAAGTACAAAAGATGTATTGAGAGAATTAATCAATATGCCTGATTAACATAATCCCCAACAGATTTTGTGAGAGGTATTTGGCAAGGCTATTTTCTCTCCTTTTTAAGGAGAGATCCCGATTGTATCGGGAGAGAGGTTAAAGAACTAGCATTTCTTCACTGTCTCCCAATAGCTTTCTTGAAAACTGTAGATCGGCCTTAATTGATCTTAATACTATAGGTGATATTCACACCTCCGGCGGCCAGCATATCATGTACTGAACAGTATTTTTTGACAGCCAGTTCAGCTGCTTTTTGCGCTTTTACTTCATCAATATTACCTTTCAGCGTAAAGCTGATATGAATATCTGTAAAAATGTTAGGGATCTGCTCACGACGTTTTCCTTCCACATCAACATGTATGTCTTCGATTTCCTGACGTTGTTTATTCAGAATGCTTACCAGATCAAACACACTGCAGGATCCTAAGGCCATTAATACCAATTCCATTGGCCTTACGCCCTTGCCTTCACCACCGATTTCTTTAGATCCGTCAATGTGAACTTTTACATCTGAGAGTTCACTGTTTGCTTCAAAGTGAACAGCTTTATTTACCCGATTTAATGATACTTTCATCTTTCTTTTCCTTAGACACAAATTTAGCTAAACTTTATGGATATAAAAAAAGGCCGTCCCGAATTTCGGGACGGCCTTGTGAAGATTCGTTTTAAGATCTATTGTACCGGAAGTTTCACTCCTCTGTATTGTGATACATCTACTTTTGAGACAGATGATCCATATTTGCTGTTGATAGCATCGATAAATACATTGGCTACGATTGCATTTCCGATAGGAGTCAGGTGTATACCATCCAGTGAAAATGCATTTCCTGTGATAAACTTATTGCTTACAGCCAGTCCGTTGATGCGGATGCCATTTTTTACAGAAGTTAAAAAGGCATTTACATCTGCCACAGCCAGACCTTTTGCTGTTGCGATAGACTTGATAGCTGCATTAAACTCATTGATACGGGTTACCACCTGAGCTGCTTCAGCTTCATCAAGTACAAAATTGTCTGCTACAGGATTTGCCGGATGCAGACCATACGGAATATTAGCACCGTTTGGCTTGCCTAGTAATCCCGCAGAAGAGAATGGAAGAACAAAGTAATCCTTATCTGTAGCTGCTCTCGGAGTTGCTTTGGTTGCGATATAGATATCCTTAATTTCAGGTGCATTGGGATTTGCCGCTTTAGCTGCTGCATTCGCTGCCGCTAAAAGAGCCGTTCTGGTAACTGTTGTAAAGAAAGGTACAGCTGTTACATCCGGGATAGTAGCTACGACACCCTGAGAGCTTTTAGCCGTTAATCCATTTATAAAATTCTGGTATGCACCAGTGAACGTCGCCAGATCTGTCAGTTTTGTTGTTGGGTCAAGCGGATTATATACTGCACCGTTTGTTGCATATCCAAGCGCATCGTTATTTCCCAACCAGAAGCTGAAAAATGTATGATCATGCTCTGTCGCATAGGTAAAGTATGTTTTTTTGCCAACCTGATCATCTGGTAACAAGCGCTCGAAATACATGTTCAGCGAACTGAATTGGGGCACGAAAGCAAGATCCAGACGCATGCCCGGTACACCAAGATTCTGAATAGGATCTGTATACTTGGTTAGCAACTTGGGGCTTGCAGAACGATAAGCCAGGTTTTCTGTGATCTGTTTCATCACAGGCTGACCGTTTACAAGCGATTCTAATTGAATATATCCGGATCCGTTGGCTTGTGCTTCACTGAATAATGGTGTGGTAAATTCACCTCCTCCAACTTGTTTAAATTGTTGAGCCATCAGATTGGTAAATGCCACTTGCTGGCCTTCCCGGTATAGTCCGCCATCCGCAAAACCAGATGTCAGTGAATTACCAACGGCAATATATTTACTAAAGTTTGCTGTGCCGCCTGCGGCAGGTGTAAAGTCTTTGATTTCCGGTTTACAGGAAGCTACTCCCAGAACCAATAATGCTAACCCTACATATAGTTTATTTCTTTTCATGACGTATTCTTTTTAGCGTTTGAAAAAATTACCATTTATAGCTTACGGAAACTCCGGGAGCGAAAATGTTGGTTTTATAGGTTCCGGATAAATGACTCTCCACATTATTTGCTTCTCTAGGCATAATCCGTTGATAAGCAAAAGAACCTGTTACATCAAATTTCTTGGAGGGGTGAAATGTGAATCCTCCTGAGATCAGGTAACGGGTGTTGTCTGGTGTTTCCGGATATACATAATTTGCCTGTACAGGGGTTGCCATATAACCACCACCTACACGTAACTGCAATTTTTCAGATGCCAGGTACTCCAGTCCTGCTTTGACAGAACCAGCATTCACATAATTTTTGGCTGAACGGGTGTCCTGCAGAGCTGCAGTATTCTCTTTATAATCGAAATTAAGCTCTTTGTATATAGAATAACCAATTAAGGTACCATCTACAGCCACTTTTACTTTTTCAGACAACGGGAACGCTATGCCCAGTGCAAAAGTAGAAGGAAGAGGTAGTTCAGAGGTAAAAGTATTGCCTTCAGGGAATGAGCTTCTTACAGATTCAGGTACATCAAACAGGGCATCTCCATCTTTTAACTTGGTAACGACTTTAGAACGGTAACTCAGAGAGATCGCAAAATCATCTTCAAGATTGTAATGCACACCCACGTTATATCCGGTACCCGAGCCTGTTCCTTTCAGTGTGGCTAACCCCGCTCTTCCGTCTGGAAAAAATACAGGAACAGAGTTTTCTAAATCCACACTTCCGATGTTGTATACAAATCCACCACCAATACTGAAGTTATCTGTCAGTTTAAAACTTAAAGTAGGCTGTATGTAGATGGCTCTTAACGAAAGGCTGACCAGACTGAATCTTCCTGCCCACTCTGTACCCCAGTCTACTCCACCTCCGTAGGGCGTATAAACGCCGATACCGGCTTTCCACCATGAGTTTTTAGGGCCGAATGCTGCAAAAAGCGAAAAAGGAGGTGATATCTGAGACTTGGTGTGATTGACAACCGAACTCCCGGACTCGCGGAAAGCAGACTTATACATGACCGCATTTCCAGCCACCATTACTGCATTATGATCCATTTTAGCCAATGCTCCAGGACTGTAAAAGATGGAGGCTTCATCAATAAAATAAGCCGAACCAGCTCCACCCATACCGACAGATTTTGGACTTTGTAGGTTTACCTGAGATCCCTGTGCCCATAGTAAGGAAGGGGAAGCACAGAGCAAAGCGAATAATAATTTCTTCATACCTGTATAATTTGGTTAGTACTTTTCCTTGCATAGTAAAAATACAATGCTAACATAATAAATTTTTGGCGAAAAATAATAAATCTTGTGTAATATTTTTATTGGTCGTATCTTTAGTAATCTAAACTAAAGCGTATCAAATAATATACTAAGACAATAATTTATGGCTACAATTACATTCAAAGGAAGTGATGTGCATACACAAGGAGAACTTCCGAAAGTGGGTTCGCAAGCTCCTGATTTTAAATTGACTGCAGGAGATCTTTCTGATAAGTCACTTACTGATTTTAAAGGAAAAAGAGTCGTGTTAAATATCTTTCCAAGTATTGACACCGGTACCTGTGCTGCTTCAGTCCGTGCTTTTAATAAAGCGGCAGCGGATCTGGATAATACGACCGTACTGTGTATCTCCAAAGATTTACCTTTTGCACAGGGACGTTTCTGCGCTGCAGAAGGAATCAGTAATGTGCTGACTCTTTCTGAATACAAAGATTCTTCGTTTTCTGATGCTTACCAGTTGAGACTGACAGACGGACCTTTAGCAGGATTATTGAGTCGTGTGGTCATTGTACTGGATGAAGAAGGAAAGGTTGTTTATGAAGAGCAGGTTTCCGAAATTGTAAATGAACCTGATTATGATGCTGCTTTAGCAACATTAAAATAAACAGATCAAATAATATTAAGAAAGGCCGCNNGCGGCCTTTCTTAATATTATTTGGTTTTATCCAATGCTTGCAGGATATCTCCGATGATGTCCTCTTTATCTTCAAGACCTACTGAGAGGCGTATGCTTCCCGGACGGATTCCCAGATTCAGTCTTTCTTCTTCCGTTAGTTTGGAATGCGTTGTTGATGCCGGATGTGTAGCTATAGAGCGTGAATCTCCAAGATTGGAAGTGTACAAAATCATTTCCAGTTGATCTACGAAAGCTTTTGCTCTTTCGAAACCACCTTTTACGACAAATGTCACAATACCACCCCCGGCTTTCATCTGTTTCTTCGCCAGTTCATATTGTGGGTGAGAAGGAAGAAAAGGGTATTTCACATC
This sequence comes from Sphingobacterium sp. UBA5789, assembly GCF_002418355.1. NCBI lineage: Bacteria > Pseudomonadati > Bacteroidota > Sphingobacteriia > Sphingobacteriales > Sphingobacteriaceae > Sphingobacterium > Sphingobacterium sp. UBA5789. Next base: position 117,565 of record NZ_DIDX01000008.1, read on the forward strand.
CTCTATTTCCGCATGATGCTCCAGTGCTTCTGCCAATGCCAGCGCATTGCTGCTATGTCTGTCCATGCGCAATCCGAGGGTATCGAGACTTTTGGAAATGACCCATGCATTAAACGGAGATAGTGCAGGACCGGTATGGCGGATAAAGAACATCAGTTTATCAATCAGTTCCTGCTTTCCTACCACAATTCCTCCAAGGACACGACCCTGGCCGTCCATATATTTGGTCGCAGAGTGGATGACCAGATCAAAACCATATAAAATAGGTTTTTGAAGATAAGGCGTAGCAAAACAGTTATCAATAGACAGGATGATATTCGGATATTTTTCTTTGAATTTACCCAGCCATTCCAGATCGACCAGTTCCAGTCCGGGATTAGAAGGAGATTCCAGAAAGATGATTTTTGTATTAGGTTGTATTGCTTTTTCCCATTCTTCCGGATTAGCGGCATCGACATAGGTCGTTGTTACTCCCCATTTTGGAAATAGCTGGGTAAACAATTGATGTGTAGAGCCGAATATCGCACGGGACGAAACAATATGATCTCCGCTTTCTATAATGCCTGCAAAGGAAGCAAAAACAGCAGCCATTCCGGAGGAAAAAGCCAGACCTGCTTCAGCCTGCTCCATAATGCACACTTTATTGATCAGTTCGGTCGTATTAGGGTTAGCATATCTGGAATACACCATTCCTTGTTCTTCTTCTGCAAAGATAGCCCTGCCCTGCTCTGCACTATCAAAAATGAAACTTGAGGTTAAGTATAAAGGAACCGAATGTTCACGTTGCGCTGAACGGTCGGCTTGTTCGCGTATGATTTTAGATTGATCTTTATTCATGATGGATCAAATGTACATAATTGTTTTTTTTATATTCTACTTGAATGGTAGATTTATTATTTTTTTAGCATCCTAAGACATTACTCCTGATGCTGAGGAGATTGGTTAGCATAATACTCGTTTGTAAAAAGATAATAACTGATCTAAAATAAAAATAACCTTATTTAGAATAATTATAAATAATGTGTTAATTTTGATTAAAACAATACATTTATGGCAGCTAAGACAAAAAGTAGATCAGGTCAGTTTGAAGCCAGAGTAGTCGAAAAAATCTATTTGACTCCACACCTGATCCGCATTATTTTGACATCAGAAGACGTTCCTTTATATGCAGATGCGACAATAGGCGTTAATAACAAGATCTTAATTCCTCCGGCCGGAGTAGATGAAATCCATTTTCCGACATTTGATTTTGAGGCTGGAAAGTGGCTATACCCTGCTCCTGAAGTAGCCCCTGTTGTACGGACGTATACCCACCGGGCAATTGATGTGGAAAAGAAACAACTTATGATTGATTTTGTAGCACACGGAGAGGCGGGTCCTGCATCCAGATGGGCCATTCATGCTAAGGAAGGGGATTTGCTGGGTATTATGATGCATATGGATCCCTCTGTTCTTTATGCAGAGGCAGACTGGTATTTTCTGATCGGAGACGCAACAGCTATTCCGGTTATATCTGCTATTCTGGAAGACCTTCCAGCCAGTGCACATGCGGAAGTACTTCTGGAAGTCCATGGCAAAGAAGATGAAATCGAACCGGAAACTAATGCTTCATATCATATCCACTGGCTACACAATATAAATCCGGAAAATAGCAGTGAGCTGGCTTCCTTTGCCAAGGATATTGAAATACCGGAGCATGTCCGCAAATTCGCTTATGTTGCGACGGAATACCGTACTGTAAAAGAGTTGCGCAATTATTTCAGAAAAGAATTGGAATGGACCAAAGATGAACTGTATGCGTATTCCTATTGGAAAGCCGGACAGACAGAAGACGGGTCTGCTGCAGACAGACATGAAGAAAGTTATGGAAAGCCTTCCAGTTAATATAAAACAGGAAATCTGATTTAAAGATAAGGCCCGGATTTCAAAGAAACCGGGCCTTATCCATTGCCTTAAATGCAGATTTGATGTCTGCTATTTTTGTGGCATATGCTTACTTAATTCGGCCATATCCAAGCCCAATCCTTGTGCGACTCCTATACCCAGGTTGATATCTGCTCTGAACCAATGACACAATTGACGGTTGATGATTTCCATCTTTTTAGGTCCGTCAATACCTGACATTGCGCCAACAATATTATTGATCAGATGCTGTTTCTGCTCGGCATCTAATAGTCTGTAAAGATCTCCAGGTTGCGTGTAATGATCGTCTTCTCCGGGAGCATTACGATCATAATAATCACCTATAGTGCTGTCCAACTGTATTGCAGGCTCTTTGTAGCTCTGATCTTCATAGTGACCATCAAAACTATTCGGATAATAGTTCGGATCGGAACCGCTGTTTCCATTGACTGTCATCAGGCCATCTCTTTGATAGTTTGTGACCATAAAAGGACATCTGTTTACCGGGATTTGTTCATAATTTCCGCCCAGACGATAGCGTTGAGCATCCGGGTATGACAGGATTCTTCCCTGCAGCATTTTATCCGGCGAAAAGCTGATGCCATCGACAACATGTGCCGGTGCAAAAGCAGCTTGTTCCACATGTGCAAAATAGTTGTTAGGATTTTCGTTTAATTCCATTACACCGACTTCTATAAGTGGATATTCTTTCTGTGACCATACTTTTGTCAGGTCAAAAGGATTCCAGCGGAATGTTTTGGTTTGCTCTACAGTCATGACCTGTATGTATAATTTCCATTTCGGGAAATTACCGTTGTCTATAGCTTCCACAAGATCACGCTGTGCGTAGTCAGGATCTTCACGTTTCATGTCAGCAGCCTCAGCATCGGTCAGGTTCTTAATGCCTTGCTCGGTGCGGAAATGATATTTTACATAAACCAACTCATTATTGGCATTGATCATCGAGAAAGTGTGGCTTCCAAAACCGTGCATATGACGGTATCCGTAAGGTGTTCCTCTGTCTGACATCAAAATAGTAACCTGATGCAAGGACTCCGGATTTAAGGACCAGAAATCCCACATCATTGTCGGTGATTTGCAGTTGGTATACGGGTCACGTTTTTGTGTGTGGATAAAGTCAGGGAATTTTTTTGCATCCTTTACAAAGAATACGGGAGTGTTGTTACCAACTAAGTCATAATTTCCGTCTTCTGTATAGAATTTAACAGCAAATCCCCGCGGATCACGTTCAGAATCAGCAGATCCTTTTTCGCCTCCCACTGTAGAGAAGCGGATAAACAATCTGGTCTGTTTACCGATCTCATTCAAAAATTTTGCGCGTGTATATTGAGTAATATCATTGGTCACGGTAAATGTGCCATAAGCACCCGAACCTTTGGCGTGCACAATTCTTTCCGGTATGCGCTCTCTGTTAAAATGCGCCAATTTCTCATGCAGAAAGTAATCCTGCAATAAAACAGGGCCTCTTGGGCCAGCTGTCATTGTGTCTTCATAATTTACTACAGGGGCACCGGATGCAGTTGTAATTTTCTTTTTATTTTCTTCCATAACCTTTATTATTATACATTTCTCTCTTTAGTTTACCCTTCAAAAGTAGGGACATCTATTAGATATAACACATTCTAAAAAATAATGTGTTATAAATAAATTCTATATAATTAATTGAAATCTATATGTTATATTTATATATTTTTTCTCTAAAAAAACTGTATTTTACGGTTTTGTTTTACTTACTACCAGATGAAGTTTACCAACCTAATAGGGGCATTGTTGTTGCCCGCTTGTTTAATTGCACAGCAAGAGCCAAAGCCATATGGCGCAGTCCCTTCGGAGAGACAATTGAAATGGCATGAAATGGAGATGTACAGTTTGATACATTTTACTCCTACTACTTTCCAGAATAAGGAATGGGGATATGGAGATGCGCCGACTTCTCTGTTTAATCCCACAGATTTCAATGCCGATCAGATTGCTCAGGCGGCATCTAGTGCCGGATTTAAGGGGCTGATCAGCGTGGCTAAACACCATGATGGCTTCTGTCTGTGGCCTACTGCTACGACTACATATAGTATTGCGTCTACACCCTGGAAGAATGGAAAAGGAGATATGGTCAAAGAATTTATGACTGCGACACATCGTGCAGGAATGAAATTCGGCGTGTATCTGTCTGCCTGGGATCGTAATGATACCCGCTATGGTACTCCGGCTTATGCTGATGCCTATCGGGAACAACTCCGTGAGCTGATGTCTAACTATGGTGAGCTGTTTACATCCTGGCATGACGGTGCCAACGGCGGGGATGGTTACTATGGTGGAAGGAATGAGAAAAGAGTAGTAGATCGTACTACCTATTATGCCTGGGAAGAAAAAACATGGCCTATTGTACGCAAACTGCAGCCAATGGCAATGATATTTAGTGATGTAGGTCCGGATATGAGATGGGTCGGCAATGAACACGGATTTGCAGCAGAAACTAGCTGGGCGACTATCACGCCTAAAAGTCTGGATGGGAAAAAGCCTGTACCCGGAGTCGTAGATGACAGCAATCTGCCTACCGGAGATCGGAATGGTAAATACTGGATTCCGGCGGAATGTGATGTCCCTCAGAGACCGGGATGGTTTTATCATGCGGATCAGAATGATAAAGTCAAGACGCCTAATCAGCTTTTTGAGATTTATCTGAAAAGTGTAGGACGTGGCGCAAATATGAATTTGGGTCTCGCTCCGATGCCGTCCGGACAACTTCATGAAAATGATGTACGTTCACTGGCAGCTTTTGGTAAAAAGATAACAGAAACGTTTCGTCATAATCTGACTCAGGGAGCAAAACTAAAGGCATCTAACGTGCGGGGAAATGCCAAGTTATTTAATCCAGAGAATGTACTGGACAATGACCGTTATTCTTATTGGGCAACAGAAGACAATGTGCATAATCCTACACTGGAAATCGAATTGAAAGGTGAAAAAGAGTTTAACCTGATTCGTCTGCGTGAAAATATTAAATTGGGACAGCGACTGGATAGCGTATTTATCGAAGTGTGGGCGCAGAATAAATGGACACCGCTTGCCAGAGCAACCAGTATCGGTTCGACGCGTTTAATCAAATTGGACAAGCCGGTGAAAGCGGGTAAACTCAGATTACATCTTTATGCTCCTGTTGCACCGGCATTGAGTGATTTTGGACTGTTCAAAGAATTTGATGAACCGTTTACATTATCAGCAACGGCTGTCAAAACTCTTTCCTCTACGCAATATACTGTTCACCCGATTGCAGGGCTGGAAAAAGCTTTTGATGGTAATCCGCACACATTTGGCGTAACCAAGAATGCTGACAAAGGGATTGTATTTGAAGTAAATGCTGCTTTATCCGGATTGGGGTATCTTCCGAGACAGGATGCCAGTACAGAAGGGTTGCCGACTAAATATGAGATTTATGCAAGTGACGATAACAAAGACTGGAAACTGATCCAAAACGGAGAGTTTGCGAATATCAAAGCGAATCCGATTCTTCAAAAAATCTTTTTTGATAAACCTGTCAACACGAAATATCTTAAATTTATACCTAAAGAAACGTTAGGTAATACATTTTCAGCAGCAGGTTTTGAATTGTATATCCCATAAGCTGTACCTACTAGTACACTTATAAAAAAGATACCCTTGCCAATTGCTTTCCTTTAGCAGTTTGCAAGGGTATTTGATAACTATTATATGCTCATGAGAAAAAAAATCCTTATTCTAGCCTGTACATTTTTAACTGGTCTTTCAACTGTTGTTGCACAATCAAACTCCTTAAAACTATGGTATGATAAGCCTGCAAATAGATGGGAAGAGACATTACCTTTGGGAAACGGATTGATTGGTATGATGCCTGATGGTGGAGTTCAGAAGGAAAAGATCGTACTCAATGAGATATCCATGTGGTCCGGAAGTGAAGAAGATCCCAACAATTACGCCGCGTATAAAAGTGTGGGCGAAATTCAAAAGTTGCTGTTCGAGGGTAAAAATGATGAAGCTGAACAGCTTGTTAATAAGAATTTTGTAACCAGTGGTAAAGGAAGCGGACATGGAAATGGTGCAAATGTACCTTTTGGATGCTATCAGAATCTTGGATTTTTAAACCTGCAGTTTACGGGCGTTAACCAGCCTGCAGACTATGAAAGATCCCTTGACCTTAAAGATGCTGTAGCGCGGACTCACTTTACCATCAACGGAGTAAAATATACCCGTGAATATTTTACATCTTATGATCAGAATGTGGGTGTAGTACGGCTTACGTCAAGTAAAAAAGGAGCCTTGAATTTTTCTGCATCGCTAAGCAGAGAGGAACGGGCACAATATACTTCAAAAGGTAATGAATTTTCCATGTCAGGAGTATTGCCTGATGGAAAGGGAGGTGATGGAATTTCTTTTTCATCCAAAATCAGGATATTCCACAGAGGAGGAAAAGTGGCCGCTTCGGATACAGCACTGACTGTTTCTAAAGCCTCAGAAGTATTGATCTTTTTTGCGGCAGCAACGAGTTATTTTCATGCTGACCCTCAGCAATACGTAAATGAGCAGTTGAAACTGGCGTATGATACACCTTACCCGCAGCTATTCAAGCAGCATCTCTCCCTATATGAGTCTGTTTTTAACCGGGTAGATTTGCAACTCGAAGATGAGACTGATAAGTCCGGTATAACAACAGATAAACGTCTCCGGGCTTTTTACGATAATCCTGCACAGGATAACGGACTGGCAGCCCTGTATTACCAGTTTGGAAGATATCTTAATATTTCAAGTACTGCTCCAGAAGTAAAAGAAGCACTACCGCCTAATTTGCAGGGACTCTGGGCACACCAGATTCAGACGCCCTGGAATGGGGATTATCATCTCAATATTAATGCGCAGATGAATCACTGGGGAGTCGAAGTCAATAATCTTTCAGAGTATCATGTTCCTTTTATAGAGCTGATCAAAAAAATTGCAAAAACAGGAGAGAAAACAGCTAAAGCTTATTATAATGCTCCGGGCTGGGTGGTGTATATGATGACAAATGTATGGGGATATTCTGCTCCCGGAGAACAGGCTTCCTGGGGCGCAAGTACAGCTTCCGGCTGGTTGTGCAACCATCTGTGGGAACATTATCAGTTTACCAGAGATACTGCATATCTCAAGGAAGTATATCCCGTTATGCAGGGAGCAGCCCGTTTTTATGCTCATACAATGGTGAAAGATCCGAAGACCGGATGGCTCGTGACTTCTCCTTCTGTATCTCCTGAAAATGCTTTCCGGCTGAAAAACGGGAAAACTGCTGCAGTGGTAATGGGGCCGGCTATAGATAATCAGATCGTCAGAGAATTATACAGGAATCTGATAGACGCAGATAGTATTCTGGGGCAGTATAATACTTTTACAGATACGCTGCGGACACAGATCCAGCAACTCGCACCGCCTGTATTGATTAGTAAGAGTGGCAGCGTACAGGAATGGCTGGAAGATTATGAAGAAGTAGAGCCGCAACATAGACATGTTTCTCATTTGTATGGGCTTTATCCGGCCAACTTTATATCACCACAGATCACTCCTGAGTATGTAGATGCAGCTAAGAAGACACTTACTGTAAGAGGAGATGAGGGCACAGGTTGGTCCAGAGCATGGAAGATTTTGTTCTGGGCAAGATTGCAGGATGGAAACCATTCTCTCGAGATTCTCAGACAGTTATTGAAACCAGCTTATCGTGATGACACTGATTACCGTGCCGGTGGTGGTACATATCCCAATCTTTTCTGTGCACATCCGCCTTTTCAGATCGATGGTAATTTCGGAGGATCGGCAGGAATTGCAGAGATGCTGATCCAGAGTCATTCCGGATTTATTCATTTATTACCGGCTTTGCCTTCTGCATGGAAAAGCGGACAGGTGAAAGGACTCAAAGCCAGAGGGGGACATACTATAGATATGATCTGGAAAGATGGTCGGGTGTTGGAATACAAAATCACGGGAGGAACAGGATATGCGCTTGTATTGGTCAATGATGTGGTGGTGCAGCATAAACTGGATTAATAAGGACGAGTAAGACTCATTTCCGCTTTGTCTGTGCCGCTTTCTGTGAAACAGAAAGGTACGACTGATGGCAGAATTCTTCATACGAATTTTGTATATTCAGTTGTCAATTTGTTTGTCTGTTACACAAGCGGCTTTACAGCGGATTTGAGATAGCATAAATTATAGCCAAATATGAAAAAATATCTTTTCTGTATTCTTCTTTTAACGGGATTGTTATCCTGTACTTCCAATCCTAAAGATACGCCTAAAAAGGGTGGTGTTATCAAATATAAAATTACAGGAAAGGTTGATTTTAATGACGGACAGCAGGTGTATCTGCAGAATCATGACAATCAGTTGCAACAATTTCAGAAGACCACCATTCAAAACGGAATATTCGAGCTGGAGGGAGAATTGGCCAGTGATGGTATTTATGAGCTGATAGTCCGTGCAGATAAGGGAGAAGGAATCAAGCCCTTCAAATATGTTTTGCCTGTATTTTTAGAGAATGATTGCACGTATGATTTTGAAGTGATCCGCTATAAGGACAAAAATATCATTCAGGAAGCAACCATAAAGACAAACTCCCAGGCGTCAAATGATCTTTTTTCATTTAATAAGGCTGTGGATGCTAAACAGGCTGAATTGAAACAGAAAATTAACAGCCTTTCAAATGAAAAAAAACAGCTAAACGAATTGTTGCTGACGCTGGGACCAGGACAAGATGAGGCGTATGGCCGTGCTGTAGATCGTATGCATGCTACGCAGGCCGAAAGCAGGGCATTAGCGGCGCTGGATCCTAAGATTGAAGCCAGTGCTTCGTTTGTAGTCAATCCGGGACATCGTGCTTCTTTAATGACACCTTATCTTTTTCGGTTTATAACAATCAGAGAGGATAATTATGCAAAATATGCCGCAGTTCTGGACAGCCTGGAACCCGTTATTCTGCAGCATCCTCTGACGCTTGCGGCACGGGAAAAAGTAGACCGTGTAAAAGATTTCTATGAAAATATGCCGGCGTTTCCGAATATTACACCCCGTAATGTACAAGGTGATTCTTTACACCTATCCGGGTTTAATAAAGATAAAATGCTGATTGTCGCATTATGGTCCAGTAAAGACCGGTTTTCCAAAATGGATATTCCGGAATTATTGCGAAAAGAAGCTCAATTGAAAACACTTGGTGTACCGGTTATTTATCTTTCTGTAGAAAAACAATTTGAAGAATGGCAAAAGGGGAGTAAGACGCTGGGAATGGGACTTAATAATTATCTGCTGAATGTAACGGATAAAGATTTTATTATCAATAATTATAATGTAACCCAATTTCCCGCATATCTATGGGTGAATCCCGCGACTTTGAAAGTCGTGAATTTAAAGGGAGCTGATCCGGCTAACCCTGATTTTATGACGACACTGAAAAAGGAACTTCAAAAAATGTAAACATCTTAGCTTTACATTTTTTGCTATAAAAAATCTTATATTTGGACATAATGAACAATATTGGTTTTATTGCAGGTGAAAAATGAGAATTGTCCAGTTTACAGTTCCGGTTCCGGATCAGGGTTCTGTTTGTGTTCAGGAAGATATCCTGCCTGAATTTTATGGAAACTACCACAGGCACAAAGAAATCCAGCTGACCTATATTCTGAAAGGGAAGGGCACTTTCCTGATCGGGAATTTTTCCCATCATTTTCAGGAAGATGAAATCTTTATTGTAGATGCAGATGAACCGCATATGTTCAAGAAAGCTGATATGGTTTCAGAACAGGCAAATGAGAAAGGTATTCATGCGATTCATATCTTTTTTGATTACCATAATTTCACAAGCTTTCTGAATCTTTCCGAATTTGATAGTGTCAAGTCATTTCTGGAACATATACAGGGGAGTAAAAAACTAACTGCAGATTATGCTGTCCATCTGAAATCCCGATTTCTGGATATCAATGCGGCAGAAGGCACATCCAGGCTTCTGCAATTTCTGGATCTTGTCGATTATCTGAGTAAAAAAATAGAACTGTGGACCTCACTGTATACCGGAATTCCGCAGAAAAAATATTCTGATGCGGAAGGAATACGTATCAATGATATCTTCCAATATACCTTTAAACATTTTGCAGAGAAGATCTCACTGGAACAGATCTCGTCTATTGCACATATGACACCCCATGCTTTTTGTAAGTATTTCAAAAAGCATACACGTAAGACTTATGTAACTTTTCTAAATGAAATCCGTGTCGAGCAAGCCTGTAAGTTACTGATCAACGGACTGTCTGAGAATGTGGCCGATATCGCTTTCCGTACCGGATTTAACAATGTTGTGAATTTCAACAGAGTATTTAAGAAAGTAACTAAATTATCTCCAAGTGACTATCTGACGACTTATAAAGCCAAAGGATTATAAACAAATACGTAACATGTATATATTAAGAGCTTTCTTATTATTGGCTATCTTGTCAATTGTTAACTTCTCCTCTGCTCAGCAATACCGGATTGATACACTACAGTATCAGGGGACTGATAAGCATATTGTGAATATGGTTATACTAGCAGATGGTTATACTGCAACAGAACTGGATTTTTTTGTGGAGGATGCAAAGAGGTTTAACAGCTATTTTTTCAGCACAGAACCCTTTCGTCAATATAGCAGTTACTTTAATGTGTTTGCAATCCGTACGCCTTCAGAAGAATCCGGCGCTATTCACAAGGGCGTGAGCAATGACTGTCCGAAAGATGACCATGGACATGGAAATATGCCCGCTCGTTTCAATCTGTATACGCGAAATACAAATGTTCCGACTACCAATCCTAAAACGATCTTTGGAAGTAGTTTTGATAATATGGGATTGCATCGTTTGGTCATACCACATCATGAGGAAGCTATTCAAAAAGTACTGAAAGACCATATGCCAAACTACTCTCAGGTTGTGATTTTAGTGAATTCACCTTACTATGGGGGTTCCGGAGGGAAATATGCAACAGCTACAGTCAATGCGGCCAGTAATGATATTGCTGTACATGAGATAGGACATTCTTTTGCCGTGCTGGCAGATGAATACTGGGCCGGAAATCAATATGCTATCGAAGGGCCAAACCGTTCTCAGGAAGCGGATCCTACTAAAGTAAGATGGAAAAACTGGATAGGTACAAATGGTATTGGTGTATATGCATACGGTTCTAAAGCTTCACCTTCTACCTGGTTCAGACCTCATGAATTTTGTAAAATGCAATACCTTGTAGCACCATTTTGTAATGTCTGCCAGGAGACATTTGTCGAAACGATTCATAAACTTACTAATCCTATTAAAAATACTTCTCCCAAATCTACGCAGGTCCTGTCTGCAGATTCTGTCAATAAATTTTCACTCAATCTGATCAAGCCTTCTCCTAATACACTTGACGTAAAATGGATATTAAACGGAGAGCAGATAGATGTTGATAAAGAGGCAATCTACATCAATAAGGGAATGCTTCATTCCGGTATGAATGAACTCAAAGCCATTGTATATGACAATACGAAATTGGTGCGGTCAGAAGAACATGCCAAACATATTTATACTGCTGTGTGGAATATACATGTCGAAAAGGAAACCCCATTGACAAAACCTGTGTCAACCTGGGGAGATACCCTGGAAACCTGCTTCAATGGTTATCAGGCCATCGCTGTCAAAAATCCTCAATCCGGAATTACGTATCAGTGGTATGAATTACCATCCGGTGGTGAAATTTTACGATCTACTCCGAATTTTGTTGTTCCGCGTTCAAAAGAAAGTAAAACGTATTATGTGGAGAGCGTTTGGAAGGATCAGGTATCTGCCCGTACTGCGGTGACTGTACATATATTACCTGCAATAGATCCGCCAAAGAAAGTGGAAATTAAGAAAATAAAGGGATCTGGTAAAGTGCTGCTCCTCGTGGATGAAAAAGAGGATGAACGATATAACTATATCTGGAGTTATGAAGATGGGAAACCCTTATATGAATTTGATGAGTTAGGTGGTGAATTTGTGAGACCTACAGGAAAGAATAATACACTGACCATTAAACAGCCCCATAAACCGTTACGCATATTTGTGCAGAAGGTAGATAAAGAAACAACCTGCGTAAGTGAGCGATTACAGGTATTGGTCAGATAACAAAAAATGGGCTGTCCAAAAGGTACAGTATCATTTCAGATCTGCAATTCTCAAAGGGTTTGACTTGACTTTTTAGATACCCTCTTTTTATTATTTGACAAACGG